>DASYPQ010000015.1:0-32043 GCA_036006425.1 Planctomycetota bacterium | reverse complement strand
CAAGATCGAGGAGCAGGTCGAGGGCCAGCGCGAGGCGGCCCAGGCCGCGGCGCGCAAGGGCTGCCGCGCGCTGTTCCTGATGCAGTCCATCGCCGAGGCCGAGAAGCTGCTGGTCTCCCAGGACGACATGCGCGCCGAGGTCCAGACCATCGCCGCGCGCAACAACGCCAAGCAGGAAGAGGTGGTCGAGTACTACCAGAAGAACGGGCTCTTCGACCAGATGGCGATCGAGCTCCTGGAGCGCAAAGTGCGCCGTTTCCTGCGCGAGAACGCCACCGTCAAGGTCCCGTCCTGAACGGTCGATGGATGCTCCAACGGACCCGCGTCGCCAGCCCAGAACCTCCCACTTGAAGATCCCTCCCTACGGTCAACAGACCCAGAGCATGAACGTGTCCGACTACATCATCCCCTACGTGATCGAGCGCACCGGGCGCGGCGAGCGGACCTACGACATCTACTCGCGCCTGCTCGAGGACCGGATCGTCTTCATCGGCACCGCCATCGACGACCACGTCGCGAACTCGGTCATGGCGCAGCTCCTGTTCCTCGACAAGACGGGGCGCTCGCAGGACATCAAGATGTACATCAACTCGCCCGGCGGCTCGGTCACCGCGGGCCTGGCGATCTACGACACGATGCAGCTGATCGAACCCGAGATCCAGACCTACTGCCTGGGCCAGGCCGCCTCGATGGGCGCCGTGCTGCTGGCCGGCGGCTCGAAGGGCAAGCGCTTCGCCCTGCCGCACTCGCGCATCATGATCCACCAGCCCTGGGGCGGCGCGCAGGGCACGGCCATGGACATGGAGATCCAGGTCAAGGAGATCCTCAAGATGAAGGCCGCGCTCGAGGAACTGCTCGCCGGCCACACCGGACGCAGCTCCAAGGAGCTCAGCAAGGCCTGCGAACGCGACAACTTCATGTCGCCCAAGGAAGCGCAGGACTTCGGCCTGATCGACCAGATCGTGTCCAAGGAAGCCGGCCCGAAGGATTCCGTGGGCAAGGAACCGGAGCAGAAGTAGGATCGGGAGAGCATGACCTCCTCGACCGGTCGCGGGCGCCAGATCGAACGCTGCACCTTCTGCGAGAAGCGCCGCCACCACGTCGCCTCGCTGATCGCCGGGCCGCCCGGCGTCTACATCTGCAACGAGTGCATCGAGATCTGCAACTCGATCCTGCAGGAGGAGCAGCGCCGCTCGCCCGAGGCGCGCGCGCAGGCCGGCGGCAGCGGCCCCGGCGGCGTGCGCCGCGCCGGCGCGCCGGCCGAGGGTCTGAAGCGCCTGCCCACGCCGATCGAGATCGCGCGCCACCTCGACGAGTACGTGATCGGCCAGCAGCGCGCCAAGAAGGTGCTCTCGGTCGCGGTCTTCAACCACTACAACCGCCTGCGGCACCGCGCGCGCACCCTGGGCGGGACGCCCGACGTCGAGATCGAGAAGTCGAACGTGCTCCTCGTCGGCCCGACGGGGTCCGGCAAGACGCTGCTCGCGCGCACGCTCGCTCGGCTCCTCGACGTGCCGTTCGCGATGGCGGACGCGACGACGCTCACGGAGGCGGGCTACGTCGGCGAGGACGTCGAAAACATCCTCCTCAAGCTGCTCCAGAACTGCGACTTCGACGTCGAGCGCGCGCAGCAGGGCATCGTGTACATCGACGAGATCGACAAGATCGCCCGCACGACGAGCAACGTCTCGATCACGCGCGACGTCTCGGGCGAAGGCGTGCAGCAGGCGCTCCTGAAGATCCTCGAGGGCACGGTCGCGAACGTCCCGCCGCAGGGCGGACGCAAGCACCCCGAGCAGTCCTACATCCAGATCGACACGTCGAACATCCTCTTCATCTGCGGCGGCACGTTCTCCGCGGTCGAGGACATCATCTCGCGCCGCGTCGGGCGCGACGTGATCGGATTCGGCCGCCGGCTCGCGCACCGCGAGATGATGGGCAAGGCCGCCGGATACGAGACGGAGCCGAAGCTCCTGCCCGAGTCGATCGAGCTCGCGGGGGTCACGGATCGCGTCGCGCGCGACGAAGTCCTGCGCTGCATCATCCCGAAGGACCTGGTCGAGTTCGGGATGATCCCGGAGTTCGTCGGTCGCCTCCCGGTGATCGCGACGCTCGAGACGCTCGACCGCCCGGCCCTCGTGCGCATCCTCACGGAGCCGCGCAACGCGCTCGTGCGGCAGTTCCAGGTGCTGTTCGAGATGAGCAGCAAGGAGCTCCAGTTCACTCCGGACGCCCTCGAGGCGATCGCCGCGGTCGCGCTCGAGCGCGAGACCGGCGTCCGCGCGCTGCGCTCGATCCTCGAGGACATCCTCCTCGACGTCCTCTACGAGATCCCCTCGCGGAAGGACCAGAGCGTGTTCGTGGTCGACGAGGACATCGTGCGCAAGCGGAAGTCGCTCGCCCGCGGACTCGTCGCGGAGCCGCCGCTCGGGTCGGACGCGGACGCGCCGTCGCCCGCGGTGGACGGTCCGACGGCCGCCGAGCAGCGCGAGAGCGCCTGATCCATCCAGGGCTTCAGCCGCCCTGCCGCGCGCGCTGCAGCGCCTCGAGCGCGACGACGATCGCGTCGTAGCCGTCGAGGTCGATCGGCTTCGTGAGGTAGCGATCGGCGCCGCGCGCGTACGACATGCGGACGTCCGAGGGCGACTGGGAGCTCGTCAGGACGACGATCGGGATCGCCTTCCACTCGGGGTGCCCGCGGATCTCCGCGAGGATCTCGCGGCCGTCGCGCCCGGGCAGGTTGAGGTCGAGCAGGATCATGTCGGGAAGAGCGCGGTCCGCGTACGCGCCTTCGCGGCGCAGGAACGCGAGTGCCCCGTCTCCGTCGCCGACGACGCTGACGCGGAAGTCGAACGCGGCCTCTGCGAGGCAGCTGCGGAGCAGATTCGCGTCGGCCGGATTGTCCTCGACGAGCAGGATCTCGCACACGGGCCGCGCGGCGGAACCCACGCCTCACGCACCCTTGGTGAGCAGCATCGTCAGGCGGTGGCCCTGTCCGAGCGGTCCCGCGAGCGGCGAGATCAGCGCCTGCGCGAGGCGCACGGGGACGGCGTAGCCGCGGCCCTCGAGCTCGCCCGATTCACGGAACGCGAAGCCGCGCGTGCGCGTGCGCACCTCGGCGAATCCCGCGGCCGCGCCGAGCGCCGCCGCCGCCTTCGGGCCGTAGTAGCGGATGTGCATGTGGCCCCCGAAGCGGTAGTAGCTCCAGCCGCCGCCGCGGAAGCGCGCGGACCAGCTGCGCGCGTTGCCCGTGCGCAGGACGGCGAGGCCACCCGGTCGCAGGACGCGGTGGACCTCGGCGAGGAGCGCGACCGGGTCGACGACGTGCTCGATCACCTCGTTCATGTACACGACGTCGAATCGCCCGGATTCGAAGTGTGCGTCCGCGATCTCGCCGACGTGCACGTCAAGCCCGCGGATGCGCCGCGCGAGATCGGCGACGGGCGCGAGGATCTCCACGCCGGTCACCTCCCACCCCGCGTTGCGCGCGACCTCGAGGAAGATCCCCTGGTTGCAGCCGACCTCCAGGAGGCGATTCGTCCTGCGCAGCGGCGCGAACCCGGCGAGCAGGCGGGCGTACTCGACGCGTTCGCGCCGGTTCGGGGGCCGCGTCGACCGGTAGTCGTACGTGCCGTCGAGGTGTTCGACGTCGGTGGCGAACTCAGGATAGATGTCGTGCACGAAGACGAGCTCGCAGCGACTGCAGATCCAGAACCACTTGTTCGACCGGAAGAAGAGGCGCTGCGGCGCGGGCGCCGAGCACACGAGGCACTGCGTCGGCTCGGGGCCGAGCTCGAGCCTGCGCCGTTCCCACGCGGCGGCGTCGACGAAGGGGTGTTCCCCGAGACCGGCGGGCGTCTCCATGTGCAGAGAAGAGTCTAGAGCGCCGTCCGCGCAATCGCGCGCGCGCAGTCCTAGAATGCGCGGCCCATGGAAGCCGCCGACACCCTGACGATCCACTACCATCGCGACTTCGACGGGATGGTGTCGGCCGCGGTCCTCTCCGTGATCCTCGGGGAGAAGCGCGGCGTCCGCGCGGGCTGGCGCAGCATCAACTACGACCAGCGCGCGAACTGGGGGGAATTCGAGGCCGGCAAGCGGTTCGCGATCGTCGACTTCCACTTCCATCCGCGCGCCGAGTACTGGTTCGACCACCATCCGACGACGTTCCTGACGCCGGAGCTGCGCGCACAGTACGCTCCCTCCGACCGCTGGTGCTTCGACGAGACGTCGCCGTCCTGTCCGCCGCTGATCCTGCGCCACGCGAGCGAGCACTGGGGTTTCCAGGCCCCCGCGCGCTTCGTCGAGATGGCGCGCTGGTCGGACGTCGTCGACGGAGCGCGGTACAAGGACGTCGAGCAGGCCGTGTTCGGCGAAGAACCGGCCCTGCGGATCGCGCGCGCGATCACGGTCGCTCCGACGACGGACTGGGTCGACAAGCTCGTCGGCTGGATGGCGACGGGCGACCTCGCGAGCGTCGCCGCGCAGCCCGAGGTCGAGAAGGCGCACCAGCGCGCCTCGAGGAACCGCGACCGGGCGCTCGAGCAGTTCCCGCCGACCGTGCAGTGGAAGAAGGACGGCGTCCTCCTCTACGACGCGAGCTCCGACCGGATCCGTCGCGAGCGCTTCGCGGCCTTCTACCACCACCCCGACATCCACTACAGCGTCGGCGTGATCCCGACGCGCTCGGGCTTCCACGTCACGGCGGGCGTCAACCCGTGGAACCCGCCGACCGCCGACCAGGACATCGGCGCGATCATGGAGATCTACGGCGGCGGCGGACACAAGGCGGTCGGCGGAGCGAACCCGGTCGACCTCTCGAGCGCGCGCACGGTCGCCGCGGAGGTCGCCGAGAAGCTCCGCGCCGGATCGTCGCGGGGCTGAGGGTGGCGGCGAGCTTCCTCGCGCTCGATCGGGAGTCGCTCGAACGGTTCGTCGTCGAGCGCGGCGGCCGGCCGTTCCACGCGCGCATCGCGCGCGCGCTCGTCCTCGAGAAGGGCATCCTCGACTACGGAGAGATGACGTCCCTCCCCGCGGGACTGCGCGAGCGCCTCGCCGCGGACCTGCCGATCCTCTCGGGGCGCGAGATCGACCGCCGCGTCGCCGCGGACGGGACGACGAAGCTCCTCGTCGAGTTCCCGCAGCGGCGCACCGAGGACGCGACGGTCGAGATGGTCCACATGCCCTCGCTGTACGTCGACGACGAAGGCGACGCCGCCGCCGGCGCGACGCTGTGCGTCTCGACCCAGGTCGGCTGCCCGATCGCCTGCCCCTTCTGCGCGTCGGGGAAGCTCGGGCTGCTGCGCAACCTCGAAGCGCACGAGATCCTCGAGCAGTACGTCCGGGGCCGAGCGCTCTCGCCGGTCTCGCGCAGCGTCGTCATGGGCATGGGCGAGCCGCTCCTCAACTTCGAGAACCTGGGCGTCGCGCTCGCGGCCGTGCACGACGAGATGGGGCTCGGAAGCCGCAAGGTCACCGTGTCGACGGTCGGGTTCCCCGATCGCCTTCGCCGCATCGCGCCGACGAAGCCCAGGTTCCAGCTCGCGATCTCGCTCCACACGGTCGACCAGGCATTGCGCGACGAGCTCGTGCCGGCGATGCGCGGGATCCCGGTCGAGGATGTCCTCGCCGCGGGCGACGACTGGTTCGAGAAGACGGGGCGCGAAGTCACGTACGAGATCGCGCTGCTCGCCGGCGTGAACGACACGCCCGAGCACGCGCGGTCGCTGGCCAAGGCCCTCGCGAACCGGCGTTGCACGGTGAATCTGATCCCGTTCAATCCCGTGGACGACAGCCCGTACCGCCGTCCGTCGCGCGGCGCGATCGACGCATTCCGCGAGACCCTGGTACGAGCCGGGATCGTCGCGACGATCCGCTTCTCGCGCGGCGTCGAGAGCGACGCAGCGTGCGGGCAGCTGCGCGTGCGCCATGCGCGCGTGAAGTGAACCTCTCGTCATGTACATCCCCGGCGCGAAGCCCTAGGATCCGGGCGCGAAACCCTTTCCTCGAGGTGAGTCCATGAACATGATCGCAAAGACCTGGATCTCTCTGTCCGTGATCGGCGTGCTCGGGAGCTCGATCGCTTCCGCGCAACAGGAGAAGCCGACACCCGAATCCGAAAAGACCGAGCGCGCGGAAAAGGCGCGTGAGACCCAGGAGAAGCTGCGCCAGCAGCAGCAGGATCCGAAGGCGAAGACGCGCCCGGAACCCGCGCGACCCGCTCCGGCTCCGGGAGCGAAGCCCGCGCCCGCGCCCTCTCCGACGACGACGACCGACGAGCAGCGCGAGATCGCCAAGAAGGCCGCGCACTTCGAAGCCGTCCACCGCGAGCGTCAGGCGCGGATGAACCGCCTGATCCGCATCTACCAGCAGAAGGGCGACGCGGCCAAGGTCGCGAAGCTCGAAGAGATGAAGGCGAAGGAAGACAAGCGCACCGAGAACGCGATGGCGGGTTACCGCAAGCAGCTCGGCGAGGAGAACTGGGGTCGCGTGAACTCCGAGATCAAGAAGCACCACGGCCGCGACGAGCACGCCGACAAGCGCGAGGGCAAGGAGAAGGAGAAGGAGAAGGAAAAGGAACGGAGCGGCGGAAGCCGCTGAGGACCCACGCCATGAAGACGCACATGATCCGCACCCTCGCCGCGGTCGCTCTCGCGACCCTCGGCACGCTCTCCTGCTCCGGCGCGAACGAGACGCAGGCTTCCTCTCCGAAGCCCGTCGCGGAATCCGCGCCGATCCTCTCCCCGAGCGACGCCGCGATCCCCTCGCAAGAGGAAGCCGATCAGGCCGCGGAAAAGTCGATCAACGACGACAACGCCGACGCCGAGCTCGAGAAGCTCGAGAAGGAACTCGAGAGCGGCACGGGCGGGGGCTGACGCCTCACACGGCGCGCGCGCGCGCCGGTAGCGAGTCCGCCACGCGCTCCAGCGCCGTGTCGACGTCGGCTGCCGAGAGGACGAACGGCAGCCGGAAGCGCACCGCGCGCTCGCCCGAGGCCAGCGCGAGGAGTTTTTTCGCGCGGAGCGAATCGAGCATGCGCTTGCGCGCGTCGGGGCTCTCGAGCGTGAACGCGACGAGCGAGCCGATCCCGCGCACGTTGTCGATCCCGCCGCGCTCGCGCGCGAGTGCCCGCAGGCCCGCGACGAAGCGCGCGCCCTGGATAGCGATGTTCTCGGCGAGCTTCTCGTCGCGGATGATGTCGATGAACTTGCGGCAACGCACCATGTCCGCGAGGTTCCCGCCCCACGTCGAATTGATGCGGCTCGGCTGCCGGAACACGTTGTCGGGGACTTCGTCGACCCGCGGCGAGGCGTAGATCCCGCACACCTGCGTCTTCTTCCCGAACGCGACGACGTCGGGCGCGACGCCGTGGTGCTGCCAGAGCCAGGGCTTGCCGGAACCGAAGAAGCCCGTCTGGACCTCGTCGAAGACGAGCAGCGCCGCGCGCTCGTCGGCGTATCGCCGGAGACGCGCGAGGAATTCGGAGCGGAAGTGGTTGTCGCCGCCCTCGCCCTGCATCGGCTCGATGATGATCGCGGCGATCCGGTCGCCGTGCTTCGCGAACGCGGCCTCGATCTCGCGCGCCGAACGATCCTCCTCGGCGGCGACGTCGTTCGCGATGCGGCCGTCGACGTCGAACGCGATCGCCGGGTTGTGGACGCGCGGCCAGGGGAACTTCGGGAAGAGCGCGGTCTTCGCGGGCACGGTGTTCGTCAGCGACATCGTGTACCCCGAGCGCCCGTGGAACGCCGCCTTGAAATGCAGCACGGCGAGGCTCGCGCCGTCGTCGCCGAGGCGATCGATCCCGATCTTGCGCGCCTTCCAGTCGAACGCCGTCTTGAGCGCGTTCTCGACCGCCAACGCACCCCCCGACACCCAGAAGTGGTGCGGGAAGCCGCTCGGCGTGACCTCCTTCGCGAAGGCTTCGACGAAATCCGCGAGGAGCACCGTGTAGAGGTCGGCGTTGCTCGGGTTGTTCACCGACGCCATCCGGAGCCGGTGCAGGAACTCCGGATCCGCGAGCGCCGGGTGGTTGTAGCCGACCGGCCAGCTCGCGAAGCACGTGAAGAAGTCGAGGTAGTCCTGCCCCGTGATCGCGTCGCGCAGCCACGGGCCCTTCGACTTCTCGAGGTCGAAGACGATGGGCATGCCGTCGGCCAGCATGTGGCGCTTCAGGACCTCATGGACTCGTGCGGGGACGATCATCGGAACGGCGTCGGGGGGTGGATTCATCGGCTGCCCCGGAGGCGCACCTCAAGCCTCCGCGTCGAGCACCAGGTCCTCGGCGGGAAGATCCCGGTCGAGCCGCTGGGCGAGGGCGTCGGCCGCCTCGTCGCTTTCGACGCGCAGGAGGCAGAGGAGCGGCGCCGGGCGTCCGAGGAGGGCGAGCCGCATGCGCTCTTCCACGTTCGTGAAAACCGTCGGCGAGAGGATAGCACCGAGCCCGTTCTCCGGCGAGTCGTGGGGAGCGACGGTCTCGGCGCCGTCGGCGGCCGGTTTCGGCACGAAATCCTCGCCGTCGAAGATCAACGTCGCGCCTTCGTCGAGCCCGAGCACGCGCACACGGCGGAGATGGTCCTCGGACTCCTTCTCGACGAGCGGAACCGGGCGCGCGAGGTCCGGACTCCGCCGCAGGTGCGCGATCAAGGCCTCGCTGAAGCGCGAGAAGGAGCGCTCGGGGCACACGACGCGCGCGAGCTGGCCGGGGAGCTGGCCCGAGAGGCTCTTCGATCGGCCGAAGGCCTCGTCGGCGAACCGCACGACGCGCTCCTCCGGATCCTCCGCCGCACGGAAGACCGCAGTCCGGTTGCGCAGGATGCGGAGATCGAGCGCAGGCGCCAGCGATCGCTCGACGCCGGCGCCGAACTCGGTGCGCACGCCGCCCGTCACGAGGCGTTCCAGCCGGCGGACGCGCGTGGGATGCCCGGAGGCGCGCGTGTAGGTCGCCGCGCCGCTCGCGATCGCTGCGCGCAAGGCGTCGTCCCGGTCGTCGTGCACGATCGAGAGGACGCCGGCGTCGAGTCCCGCGCGCTCGAGGGCGGCCGACACCGCGTCGCCGATCATCGGCGCGTGCGGATCGGTGACGAAGAGGACCGTGCGGCCTAGGAGCAGCGCGGAAAAGAGCGCGGCGGCGGAGGAAGCCAGCAGCTCGGACCACGCCGGCGCGAAGAGCAGGAGCCCCTCCTCGGCGATGCGCCGGCTCGCGAAGCCGGTGAAGGGCTCGCGGAGCGCGAGGTCGAGCGCAGGCGGCAGCGACCGGAGCTCGTGCGCGAGCTCGCCCGGCTCGAGCCCGAGGCGCCCGGCGAGGAGTCCGCCCGGATCCGGATCCGCGGCGAGCTCCGACGCGGCGCGCTCGAGGATCTCGCGCCGGCGAGCGTGCGCGAGCCCGTTCCACGTGCTCGAGGCCGCGCCCGCGGACGCGATCGCGGCCGCGACGTCGGCCGCGCTCGACCGCGGCCAGGTCCCGAAGGAGCTCGCATGCGCCGCCAGCTCGAACGTCGCGCCGCTCTCCGCGGGCCGTCGTTTGCCGCCGATCAGGTTCTCGTGGGCTCGTGCCAAGCGCGGCGTCAGGGCCCGGGGACGGGGCGCAGCTATGCTAGGGTCGACGTCGCGCACGGACAAGGCGCGCGACGCACGATGCCGAAGTCCTTCCCTTTCCTCCGCCGGATGCGCCTCGTCCGCGAGAGCGACTTCCGGCGCGTCTTCCGCGAGGGCGGTCGGGCACGTGGCGGATCCGTCGTCCTCGTCGTGCGCGAGAACGACGTCGGACACACGCGGCTCGGCCTCTCGGT
Organism: Planctomycetota bacterium; assembly: GCA_036006425.1. GTDB lineage: Bacteria > Planctomycetota > UBA1135 > UBA1135 > DASYPQ01. The sequence continues at coordinate 22,252 of DASYPQ010000015.1, read as the reverse complement.
CGGCAAGACGATCTGGAAGTCGGCGGTGCGCCGGAACCGGATCCGCCGCATCTTCCGCGAGGCGTTCCGCCTTTCCTACGCGAAGCTCCCGCCCGGCGTCGACATCGTCATGATCCCCGCGGTGCCGAAGCTCGTCCCGGATCTCGAAGTGGTCAGCGGCGAGCTCGTCGCGCTCTCGAAGAAGGCGCTCGCGCACCGCGCGGCCCGCGTCGCCCGATGAACGTCCTCCGCCGGATCGCGACGCTGCCGATGCGCTTCTACAGGCGCTTCCTGTCGCCGCTGAAGCCGCCGATGTGCAGGTTCTCGCCGACGTGCAGCCAGTACGCGATCGAGGCGATCGAGCGGCACGGGATCTTCCGCGGCGGCGCGTACGCGACCTGGCGCATCCTGCGCTGCCACCCGTTCTGCGAAGGCGGCTACGACCCGGTGCCGCCCGATCGCAAGACGGGCGGAGTGCGTCCTTGATCGGCCGGGGAGCGGCGGTCAATCTCTCGCACCCATGCATCGAACCAGCCGCCTCGGTCTCGTCCTCCTCGCGCTCGCCGCCTGCTCGTCGCCGAGCGCCCCGCCCGCATCCGGGGGCGCGAGCGCATCGCCCGCGAAGACGCCCCCGATCGGATGCTCGCGCGCGGCGGACGAGCTGATCGCGAAGGGCGAGACGCACTTCGCGCACCTCTGGAAGATCACCGAGGACGTCGACAACGCCGCGGAGGGCTACTGGAGCTTCCAGGGCGACCGCCTGTCGTGGCAAGGCATGCCGCGCGGCAGCGGGTGCGACCGGATCTTCGCGACGACGGCGACCGCGAAGCCGGAGCCGATCTCGAACGGCCGCGGCGTCACGACGTGCTCGTACTTCCTGCCCGACGGGAAGCACCTCCTCTATTCGTCGACGCACGCGTACCAGGTCGACTGTCCGCCGCGCCCGGACATGAGCAAGGGCTACGTCTGGTCCGTGCACCCCGAGTACGACATCTACGTGCGCGATCTCGCGAGCGGCACGGAGCGCGCGTTCACCTCGACGTGGGGCTACGACGCGGAAGCGACCGTGTCGCCGCTCGGCGATCGGATCGTGTTCACGTCGTCGCGCTCGGGCGACCTCGAGCTGTGGACCTGCGACCTCGAGGGCGGGAACCTCGCGCAGGTGACGCACGCGCCCGGCTACGACGGCGGTGCGTTCTTCAGCCACGACGGGAAGTGGCTCGTGTTCCGCTCGAGCACCTGGACGCCGGGCAAGGAAGAGCAGGAGATCGCGGACTACCAGAGCCTGCTCGCGGACTGGAAGGTCCGGCCGACGCGGATGGAGATCATGCTCGTGCGCCCGGACGGATCGGAGCGGCACGCGGTGACGAAGCTCGGGCACGCGAGCTTCGCGCCCTTCTTCTTCCCCGACGACAAGCGGATCGTGTTCGCGAGCAACTGGGAGGACAAGGATCCGCACGGGCGGAACTTCGACCTCTACGCGATCGACCTCGACGGCAAGAACATCGAGCGGATCACGACCTACGACCAGTTCGACTCGTTCCCGGTGTTCAGCCCGGACGGGAAGTGGCTCGTGTTCGCGAGCAACCGCGGCGGCACGAAGCCGCACGAGACGAACCTGTACCTCGCGGAGTGGCGGTAGGTACGGAGCCAGAGCAGTTTCTCCACGGTTCGCCGCGACGGCTCCAGGTCGCCGGACGGGTTCGGCGAACCGTGGAGAAATTGCTCTGGCTCCGTACTAATGCGGCCCCTGGCTCAAGGGGCTCGCGAGCGTCACGCGCGTCTCCTGGTCCTTGCCGTCGCGCGTGAACTTGACGACGACCACGTCGCCGGGCTTGAAGAGCTGGAGCGCGTACATCAGGTCGTAGACGTTGTCGATCTTCACGTCCCCCATCCCGAGGATCACGTCGCCCTTCAGGAAGCCCGCGCGCTCGGCCGGGCTGTCGCCCGACGTGCCGTCCATGAGCACGCCCTTCCCGTCGTAGGCGTACGAGGGCATCGCGCCGAAGCGCGTGTGGAAGCCGCCCTGGACCTGCTGCTCGCGGTCCTTGTCGATCTTGGGCTCGACGAACGCGAGCTTCCCGGCGGACGCCATGCGGTCGACGAAGTCGACCCCCAGGACGGCCACCTTCGCAGCACCCGCGGCCTCGAACTTGTCCGCGGTGTCGGAGGGCTTGTGGTAGTCGCCGTGGAGTCCGCTGAAGAGGTGGAGCGCCGGGATCCCGTTCTTCAGGAAACTCTGGTGGTCGCTCGATCCGCCGAGCGCGCCGCCCTGCGTGCTGACGGTGAGGTCGAGGCCGCTCGCAGCCCCGGCCTCCTTCATCCAGCCCGCGAACTCGGGTGACGTCCCCGCGCCGAGCACCTGGAGCTTGCCGTTCCCGGCGCGCCCGACCATGTCGAGGTTCAGGTTGGCGGAGACCTTGGCGAGCGGGATCGTCGGATGCTTCGTCCAGTGATCGCTGCCGAGCAGTCCTTCCTCCTCGCCCGACCACAGCGCGACGAGCACGTCGCAGGGCGGGGTCCCGCCGGCTCGCAGGAGGCGCGCGATCTCGAGCACGGTCGCCGTGCCGCTCGCGTTGTCGTCCGCGCCGTGGTGGATCTCGCCGGTCGCCTTCGGCGCGAGCGATCCCTCGCCGCCGTGGCCGAGGTGGTCGTAGTGCGCGCCGACGACGACCACGCGATCGTGCGTCTTGCCCGGGAGGATCCCGAGGACGTTGTACGCGGACCCCGTGTCGCGGACGACGTCGGCGAAAAGCGTCCACGGATCCTGGCCGAGGTCCCGCGCCGTCGCGGCCTTCTCGTCGAGTCCGTTGCGATAGTCGGGCGCGAGCTTCTCCGCGGTCTTCGCGTCGACGGCGATGGCCGGGATGCCCGCGCGCGCGCCGTGGCCCGCCTCGAAGCGCAGGAGCGGTTCGTCGGGCTTCGCGGGGAGGAGGATGACGCCGACGGCGCCGTGCTGCTTCGCGGTCATCACCTTCGTGAAGATCGAGCCGCCGTTCCCCCACGCCTCCGACTTCGCCGTGATCTGCGTGTCGTGTCCCGCGGCCGCCTGCGGTTCCTCCGCCACGGGGCTCGGCGGCGTGCCGCGCACGATCACGGCGATCGAGCCTTTCTCGAAACCCGCGAAGTCGTTCCAGGCGCGTTCCTCGTTCTCGATCCCGTAGCCGCACCACGCGAGGCGCGCCTGGACCTCGCCACGATCGGAGCAGAAGAGCGGAGCGATGCGGTGGACGCCCTCGGTCGAGAGTTCGCTGATCGTGTCGTAGACGACGTCCCGGTGGGCGAGCTTCGAGGTCCCGCCGTCGCGCGCGTCGAGGGCGACGGTGAAGGGCTGGAGGTAGCCTGATTCCCCCGCCGGCCGGAGCCCGAGCTCCATCATCCGCGCCGCGATCCAGTCCGCGCAGGACTTCGCCTGCTGCGTCCCGGCACGCCGTCCCTCGCGCGCGTCGTCGGCGAGCCAGCGGACGTCGGACGCGAGGCGTGCGGCGTCCGGCGCGACGGGAGCGGCCGGCGGAGGCGCCGTCCGGCTCGTCGCGCATGCCCAGGAGAGGCTCGCGAGCCCCAGCCACAGAAAACTCTTCGCAGTCGAACGGTTCGTCGTCGGGGGCTTCATGATGCGAAAGAGCCTAGCTTCCGCGGGGTCGCGGCGCGCCTCCCTCGATCCGTCTGTTATCTTCTCCTGGATGCATCTTCAGGTGCTTTCGAGCGGCAGCGAAGGGAACAGCACCCTGATCCGCGCCGGCGAAACGAACGTGATCGTCGACTCGGGCCTGACGCTCACCGAGATGGAAATCAGGCTCCAGGCCGTCGGCCTCCCCGCCGCGGAGATCGCGCACGTCGTCGTCACGCACGGGCATCTCGACCACGCCCGCAGCGCCGGCGCGCTCGCGCGCAAGGCACGCGCGATGCTCCACTGCCCCGAGAACATCATGAATCACCCGTCGGCGCGGCGCGCGAGGCGCTTGTCGCGGATCTCGGTCGGTGCGCGCTTCGAGGTCCGCGCGGAGCGAGCCGACAACGCGGTCGAGCTCCTGACCGTCGCGCTCCCGCACGACTGCGACCCGACCGTCGCTTTCCGGATCGAGCACGAAGGCCGCACCGCCGCGATCCTCACCGACATCGGCCGGCCGTCCGACGAAGTCGCCCGGTCCCTCCACGGCGCGCACGTCCTCGTGCTCGAGTTCAACTACGACCCGGAGATGATGCGCGCCGGGCCGTACTCCCCCGAGCTCCAGAAGCGCATCACCGGCAGCCGCGGCCATCTCTCGAACCAGCAGGCGGCCGAGATGCTCGAGGCGCTCGCGAGCCCGAACCTCCACACGCTCGTCCTCGCGCACCTCTCGCAGAAGAACAACACGCCCGAGCTCGCGCTCGCCGCGGCGCACGGCGCGCTCGAGCGCGTCGGAATGCGATCCAAGGTGCGCGTGCTCATCGGGAGCCAGCGCGAGCCGCTCGAGAGCCTCGCGGTCTAGCGCGGGTCAGGGGACGGTGACGTCCGCGGAGCCGCCCATCGGCACGTCGACGTGCGCTTCCGCGACCGGTCCGAACGAGGAGCCGTCGGCGTGGACCTCGTTCCGGCCGATGCGAGCAGGTCCGGCGAGCACGCAGGGCATCTCGAATCGTCCGCCCGCATCGATCCGCGCGTCGACGCGACACACGATCGGCCCCTTGGAATCGGGGTCGAACGAGAGGCTCGATTGCGCCGGCGCGGCGGCGCAACGCCCGCGCACGGCGCCGACGCGCAGGTCGACCGGGACGGCGTTGTCGCCGCGGTGCATCTCGACGTGGAGCTCGAACGTCGCGCCGCGACCCGCCTCCGACGGCGGCTCGAGCACGAGATCGGCGGGCCCGGGGTCCGCGATCTCGAGGCGCAGCCTGCCTTGCCCGTCGACCGCACCCCCGGGACTCCTGCGCACGGTGTTGCGGTCCCCCGGACGCAGCACGGCGGTCCAGCCCGTCGCCGGCGCGCCGTTGACCGACACCTGGGCGATCAGCACGCACGGCTGGTCGTCGCGCAGGTCGAGATCGAACCGCGTCGTCCGCCCGTCGGCGACGGAGGCGTTCGTCGGATACTCGGCGTGCACGCTGTCACCCGACGACCACGACGTCGACATGCCGTTCCCGTTCCATTCCTTGTCCGCGCGCGCCACGTGGTAGGCGCCCGGAGCGAGGTGATCGAAGTGGAAGCGGCCGTCCGGGCCGACGCGCTGTGTCCGCGGCTTGCCGTCGTAGCGATCGACGCCGACGACGATGCCGGCCGGCTCCTTCCCCGGCGCGGTGAGGACGCGGCCTTCGATCGCCCCGCCTTTCACGAGCTCGATCTGGATCCCTTCCGCTCCGATCGCGGGATCGACGGCTAGCGGCGAGACCTCGACGAGCGCCCATCCGTTCGCCTCGCAGAGGATCGCGAACGAGCGCGCTTCCTTCGCGTCGTGCTGGAAGAATCTCGGGCCGTCCGCGCCGCCCGGACGCGTCGGATCGAGCTGGAACCAGCCCTCTTCGTCGCTCGTCGTCGTGTCCTCGGGCGTCGGATGGAGACGCGTCAGGAAGCCGTTGATCTCGATCTTGGAGTGGTCGCCGGCGAGCTCGTAGAGCGAGAGCTTGGCGCCGGAGACCCCCGCGCCCTCGGCGAGCACGCGCCCGCGGACGCCGGGCAGGTCGTCGAGCGCGCACTCCGCCGTCGCCGGGGCCTCGGCGGGCGCCCACGGACCGAGCACGGCGTTCCCGTGGCCGCGCGCGCGGACGTCGATCACGAACGGTTCCGAGGGAAGCAGCACCGAGACGCGCCCGCGCTCGTGCGCCTCGACCTTGGCGGGACGCAGCGTGCGCTTCTTGTCGGCGCTGAGGACGTTCGCCGCGAATTCGAGGAGCGGTTCCCCGCCGCGCTCGCGGACGGAGACTTCGAGCCAACGCGGCGGCGGGAACTGGAGCGCGAGGTCGCGCGTCCCGGGCTCCACCGACAGCGCCGAGGCGTCGGGCCAGCGGGCCTCGCGATCCTTGGCCTGGAAGTCGTGGAGCCCCTGCACCTGGACGCGGTGACGAAAGCGCCCGTCCTTCCCGGCCGCGAACGAGCCGGACCAGCTCGAGCCGCCGGACTTCCCGGTGTAGCGCACCTCCGCCTCCGGAACCGGCTCGCCTTCGGGGGAGAGGACGATCCCCGCGATCTCGTCCTGCGGCTGGAGCGCCTCGAGTCGGATCTCGACGCGGCACACGCCGTTCTCGGGCACCTCGACGGGCTCGGTGAAGCTCCAGCGCGTGTCCTTGCCTCCGGCCCAGATGCGCGCGCCGCCGGCGCGGACACCGTCGATGCGGAACGATCCGTCGGCGAGCGTCGTGCCGCGCGGCACGCTGCCGTCGTTCGCCGGGCCGATCACCCGCGCTTCCTCGAGTCCGCGCTGCATCTCGGGCGACGCGGCGACCACGTTGGCGGCGCCGGCGGGCGCACCCTCCGGCGTCAGGACGACACCGACGACCGAGCCGCCGGGATCGAGGTGCACGTCGCCGAGGTAGATCGTGCGGCCGCGCTCGAGCACGATCTCGCCGAAGTGCGTCGCGAGGCCGGCGTGCGAGGCCTCGATCGAGGTCTGGATCGTCGTCTTCGGGAGATCGACCTCGATGTGTGCGCGTCCGTCCGCACCGGAAGCCGCCGGCCGGAGGCTCCCGAACGAGAGCAGCGCGAGCTGCACGCCCTCGACGGGGCGATCGAGGCGATCGAGGAAACGGGCTTCGACACGCGCCTCGATCGACGCCGGCGCGGCGGCCGGCTCCGTCGCGGGCTTCGGGGGCGGCGCGGCGTCCGCGGTCTCGCGCTGCTCGACCGCGGGCGCGGAAGCGAGCACGTGCTCCGGGATCGCCGGGGCCGCCGCGAGGTCCGCCGGCGTGGGCGTGGGATCGGACGCAGCGACCGGCGCGAGCGCGTCGGGCTGCCGGTCGACTGCGACCCACACTCCTACCGAAGCCGTGAGGACGAGCGCCGCGGCGATGCCGACTTTCGTGATCGTGTTCATCATCATCACTCCTTCGATCGTCGCCGCGGCACCTCCGGCCGCGGCCTGCGTCGCGATGGCGACGAGCGGCGGCCGCGGAAGGAGCGGAATGAGCGCGATCGCCCAGTTCCTCCGCTCGCCGCCGCATCGACCGTCGAGTCGCGCGCGCAACTCGTCGATCCCGTGCTTCAGCCTCCACCGCACCGTCCCCGCCGGAATCCCTTGTTTGCGCGCGATCTTCGCGGCGGAGAGCCCGTCGAGGTACCGCAGCGTCACGGTCGTGCGGTACGGCTCCGCGAGCGATTCGAGTGCCTCGACGAGCAGGCGCTGCGCTTCGAGCCGCTCCGCGGTCTCGGAGGTCGACGGCGTCCGCTCGGGTCGCGCGGAGATCCGCTCCTGGTGGGCGCGACTCGCCCGGCTCCGGTGCGCCTGCCGCGCGAAGTTCCGCACGACGCGCGCGAGCCACGGGCGGAGCCTGCCGGATTCCGCGGGCGCGCCCTCGAGCGCCGCGATCCAGGTCTCCTGGACGAGATCCTCGGCGACCGCGTCGTCCCGCACGAGGCTGCGCGCGAGTCGCCGCACCCACCGCGCCTCGGAGAGCAGGCTGTCCGCGTCCATCGCACAGCAGTATGCCGCCGGCGCGAAAGTGTTGGCTCGGACTACCGCTTCGGCTCGGGGATGGAATCCGGCGGGAAGCTCGCGTCGAGGCCGAGGAACTCCATCAGTCCCGACTGGAGGTCGAGGTAGACCGGGTCCGTGTCGACGCCCCAGCGCGGCTTCAGGAACAGCTCGAAGATCTCGGCGTCCTGGCGCCGGCGCTTCCCCTGGACCTCGGCGCGGCGCGCCATCCAGTGCTCCCAGTTGCCGAGCAGGTCGTTGATGCCGATGAGATCCGCGGCGGCGGCCTTCTTCATCGGCACGTGGTCGTCGAGCTTGCGACGCGCGCGCTCGAAGATCCCGGGCTGCGCGCCGAGATCGCTCGACGGCGCGGATTCGATGCGGAACGCTTCCTCTTCCTCGTGCAGCCCGGAGGCGCGCCACATGCGCCGCATCGAGAGCGCGAACGCCGGACCGAGCACGCGGGAGAGGTTCGCGTCGTCGTAGTTCTTCACGCACGCGAGGAGCGGATTCCGCACCTGGAGGAGGCGGATCATCTCGCGCGGGACCTTGCTGCTCGTGCTCGAGTGGTGGTGGTAGCACACCGACGTCGGCACGTAGTGGCACGCGTGGCCCTCGACCCACATCCTCCAGCCGAGGTCGACGTCCTCGTAGTAGGCGAAGAACTCCTCGTCGAAGCCGCCGACGTCCTCGAAGACGCGCGCGTCGATCGCCATGGCACCGCCGCAAGCGAAGAGCGTCTTGCGCGGCACGTCGTAGGCGGGAGCGGGATCCTCGAGGTAGCCGTACTGGATCCCGATCCCGACGAAGTTCATCCCGCCGCCAGCGGAGTTCAGCTTCTTCCCGTCCCACGACAGGATCTTCGACGTGGTCGCCTGGCATTCCTTGCGCGTGATCGGCGCGACGAGCTCGCGCAGCCAGGTCTTCTCGACGCGCATGTCGTTGTTCAGGAAGACGAACACGTCCGCCGCGCGCGCCGCGCGCGCGCCCTGGTTGCTGCCGGCCGCGAAGCCGACGTTGCGGTCGTTCCGGAGGAGCCGGACCCAGGCGAGCTTCTCGCGCATCAGGTCCGCGGATCCGTCGCCGGACCCGTTGTCGACGAGGATCACCTCGAGCTTGTCCTTGGGATAGTCGAGCGCCGCGAGGCTCTCGAAGCACGGCTCGAGGTGGTGCCGCCCGTTCAGGTTGAGGACGACGACCGAGGCGCGCGGGAGCTCCTTGTCGGCGAGCGGGCGCCCGGGTTCGACGACGAGTGCCTCGAGGACGCCCGGTCGCTCCGGCCGGCGCCCGAACCATTTCGAGAGCAGGCTCACGCGCGCGCTCCTGTCGCGCCCGATCCGCGAGGCCGCGCGACGAGCGCGACGCGCCGGATGCGGAGGTGAGTCGGAGCGGCCGAGCCGCTCGGCGAGCTCTCGAGGCGCAGCCGCCGAGGCCCAGGCCGATCCTCGAGCGGGAACTCGTGCATGCGCACCACGTCGCGCCCCTCGGCGTGGAAGGCCTCGAGCGTGCCGATCGCGACGCCGTCGACGAGCGCGCGGCCGCCGAGGACGACGGTCGGCTCGGAACCGTACGCGACCTGCTCGATCACGAGCACGGTCGCGCCGCGCTCGGCGCTCCGCGAAGTTCCGATCTCGTACTCGACCGCGGCGCCGCCGGGCCGCAGGAGCGCGGTGTCCGCGCCCTGTCGCTCGACCGGGCCTTCGCGCAGCACGGTCTCGATCCCGGAGCATTCGACGAGCGTGCGCGAGGTCGCCTCGCCCGGCGCTTTCCGCACGACGCAGCAGAGCGCGCGGTAGCGGTACTCGGTCGCGGCGGCGTCGTCGGCGATCGTCTTCACGGCGGGCGGATCGCCGCCGAGGCGCGCGACGAGGTCCGGCTCGTCGAGGAACCGGCGCAGCTTCTGTGCGAGATCGGCGTCGTCGCCGACGGCGAAGTGCAGGCCGTCGACTCCGTCGCGCACGAACTCGGCCATGCCGCCGATCCCGCTCGCGACGACGGGCGTGCGCGTCAGGAAGGCCTCGTGGATCGTGATCGGCGAGTTCTCCCACCACACGGACGGCACGAGCAGCACGTCGATGTCCGCGTAGACCTCGGAGAGGCGCGCGTTGTCGAAGCGACCGTGGAAGTGCACGTTCCCGCCGGCGAGGCGCGCGAGCGCCGCGTGGTGCGGATCGCTCTCCGGACGGAAGTCGCCGTGGACGTTGAGAACGGCGCGCGTCCCCTCGAGCCGCTTCATCGCACGCAGCATGGTCTCCCCGCCCTTGTACCACACGAGGGAGCCGACGAACCCGAAGCGCACGCGACCCTGCGCGTCCGGCCGCTTCGCGAGCGCGCGCACGGGCTCGGTCGCGAGGCCGTTGTCCGAGTACAGGATCGTCTCGGGATCGAATCCGGCGGTGTCGACGAGCTTCTGCCGCAGGAAACGGCTCGGGCTGATCCGCAGGTCGGCGGCGCCGTACGCGCCGACGACGGCGGGCTGCCGCGCGCGGAGATCTGCGAATCCGTCCCAGCGGCGCCGCCAGGACTCGGGGAGCAGCCGCCCGTGCCGCACCCCGCTCGCCAGCGCATCGACCAGCGGGCCCGCCGCGGCGTCGAGCCGGTGGAGCGCGGGGATGCGGCCGTAGCTCTTCTCCTTCACGCACAGGAAGCACCCGCTCCCCATGTTCTCGTCGCAGCGGACTCCGTCGGGCCGGATCAGCTGGACGCGCGCGCAGATCGACCAGTAGTCGTGGCACGTGACCACGGTCGGGATGCCGGACTCCCGCGCGATTCCGACGAGGCCGGCGGACAGATGGATCAGGTGCATGAAGTGGACGAGGTCGGGGCGCTCGCGCTCGAGGATCTCGCGGAACCGGCGCTCGACGGCCGGACGGCGGTAGGTCTGCGCGATGTCCTCGTGCTCGAGCCGGTTCGTCAGGCGGAGGACGCGCAGGCCTTCGACCTGCGCCTCGGAGACGCTGAACTCCGCCGGCCCGCCGTCGGCCTCGCTCCGCGCCGCCGGGACGCGCGCGAGCACGGTGACCCTGTGTCCCCGCCGCTGCATCTCCTTCGCGAGGTTCAGCGTGTAGACCTCCGTGCCCGCCCACGTGTCGGGCGGGAAGCCGTGCACGACGTACAGGATCGAGAGGTCGCGCCGCGCGAGGAGTCGCGTCGGAGGCCGGCGCGTCTTCGCCATCCCGCCTTCGTGCAGGCCCTCGAAGGCCGCGAGGCGCAGCTCCTTCGCGCGCGGCAGCGACTCCCCGAGCGCGACCGCGTCCACGGCGAGCTGCCGCCGCGCGAGCTCGTGCGCGTCCGAGCGCGTGGCGACGCACGTGCGGCCGAGCCACTCGGCGTTGAACTTGCCGTCGATCCGCGCGCGCGCCCGCATCTCGTCGGCCGTGTAGTCGTGGCTGTGCTCGACCGTCGCCTCGTCGTCGTAGACGACCGTGAAGCCGGCTTCGAGCAGCGCGCGCGCCATGAGCACGTCCTCGCCGAAGGACGTGCGCGGGAAGGGATGCAGCTCCCACAGCTCGCGGCGGATCGCTGACGCGACGTCGTTGAAGTTGCAGAGCACGCGCTTCTCGTGCGGGCTCATCGCCGCGTAGGCCGCCTGGTCGTCGATCCGGACCTCGCGCCGGCCCGGAACGTAGCCCGGATCGTTCGCGCTGAACGCCTTCGTCAGCGGATCGGCGTCGGCGCGCGCGACGTTGCGGCAGGACGCGGCCCCGACCCGGGCATCGGCGAAGTTCGCGGCGAGCCTCGCGAGCCAGCGCTCGCTCGTCGGGATCGCGTCCTGCGTCAGGTAGACGAGGAGATCGCCCGCCGTCCGCGCCGCGAGGAGGTTGCGCGTGTCGCCGTGGTCGAACTCGACGGGATGGATGCGCTGGCGCCGGAACGGCACAGGGAAGCTCGCTGCGAAACGCCCGAGGAGCTCCCACGTGCCGTCGGTCGACGAGGAATCGATCGCGAGGAAGTCCCAGGGGACGTCGATCCGCTGCTTCGCGAGCGCAGTCAACGAGCGCTCGAGGAACGCGATCCCCTGCCAGGTCGGCATGAGCACGGAAACGGAGCGGATCGGCATCGCGGTCCCCAACCGTATCACCGGCTGCCCACGTATTGCCCGAGCACCTGCGCCGCACGCAGGAACGGCGAGCGCAAGAGGTGCAGCGCGCCGCCGTGCCGCGCGACGTAGCCGACGTCCTGCCCCACCTCGTACCCGATCCCGCGCGCGACGGACCACAGGCTCGGCCGGATCCGCTGGCCGGTGAGCTCGCGGTGGAACGCCGCGTCGTCCTTGTAGCGCGCGTACGCGCGGCGCGGCGAATAGCGGTGCGAGTGGAGGACGACCGCGCGCGGCTCGCGATGGATCCGCCAGCCGGCTCGCTGGGCTTCCCGTGCCCAGGCGACGTCCTCGCCGAACGCGACGTCCGGAAACGGGATTTCGCGGAACACCGCGGTCCGGATCGCGCTCGCGACGTTGTTGAACGCGTCGGTGGGTGCCGCGAGCACCGTCCGCGCCGTCAGCGGATCGTCGTCCGGATGCGGCCGGATGGACGCGTAGGAGCCGGCGACCTTCGGGTCCTCGAACGCCGACGTCAGCGTCGCGAGGAAGTCCCTGTCCTGCGGCAGCGCATCCTGCGAGAGGAACACGAGGAACTCGCCGCGGGCGTCGCGCGCCGCGAGGTTGCGCGTCGCGCCGTGCCGGAAGTTCCTCTGGTCGATGAGCAGGAGATGCGCGCCGGCGTTCTCGAGGAGCCCGACGGTCCCGTCGGTCGACCCCGAGTCGATCGCGCGGATCTCGAATCCGCCCCGGAGATCCTGCCGCGCGAGCGCGGGCAGCAGCCGCGCGAGGTCGCGCTCGCCGTTCCAGGTCGGCAGGACGATCGAAACGCGCGGCGCGTCCACCAGGGACTTCAGTCCTTCTTCGGATCCGCTGCGCCGCGCCACATCAGGTACCCGAGCAGGGCGAGGACGACGACCCCGAAGCTGCGGCGGTGCGACAGCTCGAACGGCAGGTTCGCGAGCAGCGCGATCTTCGGATGGAGGTACGTGTTCGCATCGAAGCCGGGGATGAAGGACTGCATCGCCGCGAGAATGCCGAGGATCGACGCCCCGGCGATCAGCCCCGAGCACCACAGCGTGCCCGGAGTCTCGTCCTCCGCGTCCGCCGGACGCTTGTAGGTGTGGTCCGCGATCTTGCGCACGAGTCCGCCGAGGAACACCGGCATCGTCGAGGAGAGCGGCAGATAGACGCCGACCGCGAAGGTCAGCGAGCGGAACCCGAGGAGCTCGATGAATACCGCGATCGCGACGCCGAGCAGGATCAGGTTCCAGGGCAGCTTGTGCGTGAGCAGGCCGTCGATGACGACGGACATGAGCTTCGCCTGCGGGGCCTGGAGGCGCCCCGCGCCGATGCCGTCCTCGCGCAGCCAGCGCGCTTCGCCGCTCGATGCGTCGACGAGGTAGGTGCCCTCGGGCTCGCCCTTCGGCAGCTCCTCGGTCTGGAGGCGGACGAACAGGTAGTCCTTCGAATCCGTGAGACCCTGGACGCTCTCCGCGCGGGCGCGCGACGCCTCGGCGACGAGGAACGGATGCGCGACGGGCTTCTCCGTCGTCTCGGCTCGATTCAGGAGGAACGCCGTCCAGCCGACGGCGAGCACGGACGTCAGCACTCCGATCAGGAGCGCGCCCTGCTGCTTCACCGGCGTCGCGCCCACGAGGAAGCCTGTTTTCAAGTCCTGGGAGCACGTGCCGGCGTTGCTGATCGCGATGCAGACGATCGCGCCGATCATCAGCGCGAGGCGGCTGTAGGCCGAGCCTTCCCAGCCGACGAGGAGGAACGCTCCGCACGTCGCCATCAGGACACCGATCGTCATGCCGGAGAGCGGGCAGGAGGACGAGCCGACCTCGCCGGTGATCCGCGAGGAGACGACCGAGAAGAGGAACCCGAGGACGACGATCAGGATCGCGCCGGTGATGTTCATGTGGAACATCGGGACGAGCACGATGAAGACGACGATGAAGAGCGTTCCGCCGACGAGGACCGGAACGGGCGTGTCGCGGTCCGTGCGCAGCGACGTCGCTGCGCCCATGCCGCCCTGCACGAGCCCCTTCGCTGACGCCCCGATCGAGGAGACGATCGAAGGGAGCGCGCGCGCGAGCGCGAAGATGCCGCCCGTCGCGACCGCGCCGGCGCCGATGTGGCGGACGTAGTTGTTCCACACGTCTCCCGGGCTCATGTCGCGGATCAGCATCGCGGCGGGCGCGAGCGGCTCGGTGAAGCCCGAACCGAAGAGCACGATCATCGGCACGAGGATCCAGGTCGCGAGGAGGCTCCCCGCGACCATCATCAAGGACGTCCGGTACCCGATGATGTAGCCGACGCCGAGGAGCGGCGGCTCGATGTCGCACGCGACGGTCGCGCCCTTCAGCGCCGGGATCCCGTACTCGATGCTGGAGCGAACGCCGCCGAGGATCGCCTGGAAGCCCTTGAAGAGGAGGCCGACGCCGAGGCCGACGAAGACCTTTTGCGCCGACGATCCCATCTTCTCGCCGGCCTGCAGGATCTCGGCGCAGGCCTTGCCCTCGGGGTAGCGCAGGACGCCGTGCTCCTTGACGATCAGGTAGCGGCGCAGCGGCACCATCATCAGGACGCCGAGCATCCCCCCCGTGAGCGCGATCATCGTCGTCAAGCCGACCTGGAGCGGATAGCCGAGGAAGATCAGCGCCGGGACGCTGAAGACGACGGCGGCCGCGACGGACTCGCCCGCGGAGCCCGTCGTTTGGACGATGTTGTGCTCGAGGATCGCGCGCTGGTTGTTCTTGCGCCGGATCGCCCAGATCGAGAGCACGGCGATCGGCACGGAGGCCGACGTCGTGAGACCCACGCGCAGCGCGAGATACGTCGACGCCGCGCCGAACACGACGCCGAGGACGGCGCCGAGCGCGAGCGCGCGGAAAGTCAGCTCCGGAGGGTTCTCGTCCGGAGCGACGAAGGGCTTGTAGGCCTCGGCGGCGCTCTCCATCACATCATCGCGGACGGCGGAGCGGGCTCGTTCGGGTCACCGGCGTTCGAGAGCGGGACCAGGACGAGGATCAGGGCGAGGAGTGCGATGACGGCCACGCCCACGAGGTACGAGGGATGCTCGAACAGGAAGAACTTCTCGAACGGGAATTCGAGCCCCGCGAGAGCCGACGTGAAGAGTCCCATGAGCGCCTCGCCGGCGATGAACCCGGAGGCGATCAGGATGCCGATGTTCGTCATCCGCGTGATCTGCCCCTCGTTGTACTTCCGCGCCTTGCCCATCGAGTCCGCGATCCAGCGGATCACGCCCCCGACGAAGATCGCCGCGGTCGTGCCGAACGGCAGGTACATCCCGACCGAGACGAGCATCGGGCTCTTGACCTGGAGCAGCACCATCGAGATCCCGAGCACGATGCCGACGATCACGAGCGGCCAGGCCATGTCGCCCCCGACGATGCCCTGGGCCATGAACGCCATGAGGCTCGCCTGCGGCGCGGAGAGCTTCGGGTCGCCGAATCCGGTCCCGCCCTGCGCGATGTTGCCCTTGTAGAGGAACAGGAGCGGGAAATACATCACGAGCGCCGCGACGACGACGGCGATGAGCTCGACGCGCTGAATCGTCCGCGGCGTGCCTCCGAGGATGTAGCCGACCTTGAAGTCCTGCAGCAGCTCGCCCGAAACCGCCGCGGCGACGCAGACGACCGCCGCCACGCCGAGGACGGCGATGACTCCGCTCTCGCCGGACACGCCGAGCGCGACCATCAGGAGCGCCGCGACGAGCAGCGTCGAGAGAGTCAACCCCGAGATCGGGTTGTTCGACGAGCCGATCATCCCGACGAGGTATCCGGAGACCGTGCAGAAGAAGAAGCCCGCGATCAGCATGACGAAGGCCGCGGTGATCCCCGCGGTCGTTCCCGCGAGGCTGATGTAGAGCGCGATCATCCCGACGAAGACGATCCCGATGAGCCCGAAGATCGTCTTCGAGGACATGTAGCGCTCGGTGCGCCCGACCTGGGAGTCGGGCAGCGTCTTCGCGCCGAGATCGGAGAACGCGCGGCTGAGCCCGGCCGCGAGGCTCTTCCGCATCCGGAACATCGTCGTCGCCGCGCCGACGAGCATCCCGCCGACCGCGATCGGCCGGACGATGAACCGCCACACCTGCGTCGCCGTCCCGTCCCAGCCGTCCGGCTGGACGTCGGCAGGCAGGAACTGGTGGAGCTGCGGGCCGAGGAAGTAGATGAGCAGCGGCACCATGAATCCCCACGCGAGCACTGCGCCCGCGAAGTTCATCGCCGCGACGCCTGGCCCGATGATGTAGCCAACCCCGATGTACGCCGCGCTGACGTCGGGCACCGAGAACTTCGTGACGCCGCCCGCGCTGACCGCGTTCGCGGTCTTCGCCGCGCCGAGGCGCACGGTGCTCTTGCCGAGCTCCCCGATGTTCAGGAAGAAGTTCCGACTGAGCGCGAAGACGTTGAACGTCGTGCCGAGCAGCACGCCCGCCCCGACGAACATGTTGTAGAAGAGGAACTTCGCGGCGCCGGCGCCCGCCTGGCCCGCCTTGTGGATCTCCGCCGCCGCGACCGACTCGGGGAAGGGCAGCGCGCGGTCCTCGACCATCGCGCGGCGCACGAGCGAGACGAACAGGACGCCGAGCACGGAACCGACGATCATCAGGACCGTCGACTTCCAGTACGCTTCGACGCCGCTGAAGGACGGCCACGCACCGGCGATCAGGAACGCCGGGATCGTGAACACGGCGCCGGCCGCGACGGACTCGCCGATCGAGCCCGCGGTCCGCGCCAGGTTCTCCTGGAGGATCGTCCCCTTCCGCAGGCGCAGGACGGCCATGCTGATGACCGCCGCCGGGTACGTCGCCGCGATCGTCTGCCCGGCCTTCAGGCCGAGGTAGGCGTTCGCCGCTCCCAGGATCACCGTCATCCCGAGCCCGAGGAGCACGGTCCCGAGCGTGTACTCCTTCATCGCCATCCCTTCCGGGACGAAGGGCTTGTGGGCGGTAGGCTGCGACTCGGCGTGCGGGGTGCGGGTCGGCGTCGGGTTGGCCAAAGCGTCCTCCTTTTTCGAGAACGGGAGGAGCGGCTGCGGCGAGCCTCCCCTCCCCACTGCCCCGACCGATCGGTCCGCCCGGGGCGTTCGAGCGACGCTGGATGCTAGCTTCCGCCGAAGGCCGATCAAGCGCGGTGCGCGGCGCGAGCCCGGCCCGGGCCCGAGGGGATCAGGGGGTCACGCGCCAGAGCGCCGGGGCGGTCGCGTCCAGCACGAACAGGACGCCGCCGGCGGTCTGCGTCAGCGAGAGCTCGTGTCCGGCCGGGAACAGGGTGCTCGCCGCGGCGGCGGTGCAGTCGACGTCGAGCGGGCAATCGACGGTCGCGTCGATCTGCATGCGCCGCAGCACGCCCGATCCCGAATCGATCCAGTAGATCTCGCCCTGCGACGTCACGAGCGGCGACACCGGGCCGGACACCTGCGCCGTGTCGTTGACACCGCCGACGCCCCCGGTCGTCGCGTCGACTCCGTCCCCGGCGATCGTCGACGCCGTCCCGAGGTATCCGCCGAGCGGGAACACCTGCCCGATCTGGAGCTCGCGGACGCGCTCGCCGAAGCCGAATTCGCCGCGCTCGGTGACCACGAGGACGCCGTTGCACGCGGCCGAGAGTCCGGTCGGCGTGTCGAAACCCGCCGAACGCAGGTCGCCGTCCTGGAAGTACGGCAGGCCGTTGCCCGCGACGGTGACGACCTCCCGCAGCCCGGACGTGTCCGTCTGGACGAGGCGGATCGCGTTGTTGCCCGAGTCCGCGACGAACACTTTCGCCGGCACGTCGCCGGTCGGACAGATCTGGCATCCGGGGCCGAAGCTGAACCGCGCGAGGAACGCGTTGCCGACCGCGAGCCCGTCCGCGAAGCCGGGCGTCTCGTTCGGCGCTCCCGCGTAGAAATCCACCGTGAACGGCGGCGCGCGGAGGACGCTCAGGAGAGTGTTCGACGTCCTCTCGACGACGACGAGGTGATCGGCGTCGAGCACGGCGATGCCCGCGAGCGAGGGCGCCGTCGCGATCCCCGCCGCGAGGAGCAGCTCGCCGACGCTCCCCGGCCCGGCGCCGGCCGGGACGAGCTCGATCTCGGTCGGGACGGGAGTCGAGACGTCGAGCGCGACGATCTGTCCCTGGTCGCCCGTCGCGTAGAGCATCTCGCCGCTCGCCGTCGCGGTGCACTGGCTCGAGGGGCCGAGCACGAGCGTCGCGAGCGTCACCGCGGTCGGCACCTGCGGCGCCGTGAAGACCTGGTCCGGTCCGCTGCATCCGTTCGCGCCGACCGTGCTCGGAATGACCGTCAGGACGGCGCTCCCGGTGGACTTCGCGTCCCTGCAGCCGGCGAGCGACGCCGCGCAGCACGCGGCGAGCGACGCCGCACCGAGGAATCCTCGCCCGATCGGACCGCGCGACATCTTGACCATGGCGCGACAGTCTAGCGGCGCGCGCGCCGCGCGCGGAGTGCTACCCCGCTTCGGTCTTCGGCGCGGAACCGGCCGCGGCGACTTCGGTGACCTTGACCTGCACGCCGTCGCTCGTGAGCCGCCGACCCTGGCCTTCCTCCTGGGTGACGAGGTGCGCCGGTCTGCCCCACACTCCGGCGATCCCCTTGAGCGTCTCGCCCGCGCTCGCGAGCTCGAGGTCGCGGCCGTCGTGGTGGTGGACGAGCAGGAGCTCGCCCTTCCCTTCGTGGTCGTCGGAGGCGAGCTCGATCTGCGGCAACCCGCCCCAGGCGAGCTCCTGCAGCAGCTTCTCCTTCACCTCGCCGAACGAACGCTCGAGGACTTCCGTGCGGCCGGTGCGTCCGTTCTTGCCGTACACGAAGAGCTCGCTCTTCTCCGCGAACTCCTCGTCGACGAGCGCGTCCACGAAGCTCGCGTCGTTGTGGATCCGCCGCAGGCGGAAGAGATCCATGCCGCGCGCCTCGGCCATGCGGTACAGCTCGATGCCGAGCTTGTAGGGGTTGAGCTGCCCGGGCGCTGCCGCCGTCGCGCCGCTGTGGCAGTCGGCGAAGTCGATCAGCTCGCTCGCGTCGAGGACCCCGCCGGTCAGGATCCGGCTGTGCCAGTAGGAGGCCCAGCCCTCGTTCATGATCCGCGTCATGCGCTGCGGCGCGAAGTAGTACGCCTCCGCGCGGACGATGCGCAGGATCTCGCGCTGCCAGGGCTCGAGCGGCGCGCGCTCCGCGAGGAAGCCGATCACGTCGTAGGTCGGCGCGCCGGCCGACGAGGCGCCGCGCGTCGGCGCCGCGAGGACCTCGTCGAGCGTCGGCCGCGACGGCACGAGCTCGCGCGCGGCTCCGTTCGCGTTGCGCTTCTGCAGGTGCTGCGCCAGCGGCAGGAACGGATCGAGGAGCGAGTCGATCGAGAGCGCGCGGTCGAGGAACATCTCCACCTGGTCCTGCCCGCGATCGTCGATGAACCCGCGGAGGCGCGCACCGTGGTCGGCCATGCGGTCGAGCATCTTCCGGTCGGTCGGCGCGAACCAGACGTTGTGGCGGAAGAAATCGGCGTGTCCGAACACGTGCGCCATGACGAGCTTCTGCTCGACGCCGGAGTTCGTCCGCACGAGGTAGGCGACCGCCGGATCGTTGTTGATCACGAGCTCGTAGATGCGCGCGAGGCCGTACTTGCGGCCCTTCTCCATCCGCTCGTACTCCATGCCGAAGCGCCAGGACGGGTAGCGCACCGGGAAGCCGCCGTACGAAGCGATCGCGTTGACGTCCTTCGCGTCGAGCATCTCGAAATGCACTTCGAAGAAGTCGAGGCCTGCGTCGCGGGCGACGGCTTCGATGCGCCGGGCCTGGTCCTGCAGCGCGGGCGGGAGGGTCTTCGCGGAGGTCATCGGGAGCAGCCTCGCTTCAGCGTCCCCGGCCGAGGAAGGATCGGATCGCCTCGGGGATCCCCTCGCGGTCGTTGATGCTCGCGGTCACGAGCTTCTCCTCGCCCTCGAGGGCCGCGTCGAGGTCCTTCTTGAACTGTCCGGACCCGTAGGCGCTCTTCACCTGGCCGTAGCAGAACTGGTTCACGCGCGGGAGGATCTCGTCGCGCAGGAGGTGGATGCAGCGCTCCGTGTCGCGCGCCGACCAGTTGTCCCCGTCGGAGTAGTGGAACGGGTACACGTTCCAGTCCTCGGGCCGGTAGCGCTCCTGGATCAACGACAGGAGGATCTCGTACGCCGAGCTGATCTTCGTTCCGCCCGATTCGCGCAGGTGGAAGAAGGACTCCTGGTCGACGACCTTCGCGACCGCGTCGTGGACGACGTAGACGACCTCGAGGTTCTTGTACTGGCTGCGCAGCCACGTATCGATCCAGAAGGCCTTGATGCGCACGATGTCCTTCTGCTCGCGACCCATCGAGCCGGACACGTCCATCACGTGGAAGATCACGGCCGAGGAGTCGGGCTGCGGCGAGCTGCGGCGCGCGCGGTAGCGCTGGTCCGTGCGGATCGGGACGACCTTGGGCACGGCGGGATCCCACTCGCCGGCCGCGATCGTGCGCTTCAGCGCGTTCTTGTACGTGCGGCGGAAGTGGCGCAGGGACTGCGGACCCGCGGGGCGCACGCCGTTGTAGCGCCCGCCCTCCGAGAGCAGCTGGCGATCGCCGCGCGGCTGGATGTCCGGGAGCTCGAGCTCCTCGCCGAGCATGCGCGCGAGCTCCTCGAGCTCGACTTCGACCTCGAGGATGTGCGAGCCCGGCTCCTCGCCGGCGGCTCCGCTCCCCTCGCCGTCCTTGGGCTCGCCCGGCACGGGGTCGCCCTTCTCGCCCTTCCCCTGCCCGATCCCCTTCTTGTTCTCGCCGAAGTGGAAGCGCGGCAGCTCGATCTGCGGCACCGGGATCGAGACGTAGCGCTCGCCGCGGCGCCCGAGGAGCTCGGTGGTCGACAGGTACTTGCGGAGATCGGCGCGCAGGCGCCCGCGGACGATCTCGCGGAAGCGCGAACGGTCGGTTTCGATGCGGAACATGGAGCCTGGTTCACTTCAGTACGGTGCCAGGCACGCTTTCCCACGGTTCGCGCAGCGTCCCCGCCAGATGCGCGTCGCGGATCGAACCGCGGAAAAGCGAGCCAGGCACCTAGGCCGCCTCCGACGGAGAGCGCTTCGCCTCTCCGCGCGCGAAGAGGCCGGCGACGTGCTGAAGGACTTCGTCCGCGCTGACTTCGTCGTAGCCGAATTCGCGCATCAGGCGATCGCGGATCACGCTGATCTTCTCCTGCGTGTCGGGATCGACGACCGTCGAGACGCTGCTCGTGAGCTGGATCGTGTCGCGCCGGTCCTCGAACACCTTGAGCTCGAGCGCGCGCCGCAACCTGGCGTTCTCGCGGAAATCGAACGTCGCGCCCTCGGCCTGGACGGCGGCGATGTAGTTCAGGAGCTCGTGCCGGAAATCGCTCTTGCGCGATTCCGGGATGTCGATCTTCTCCTCGATCGACCGCATCAGCCGCTCGTCCGGGTCGCTCTCGCGCCCGGACGGATCGAGGACCTTCTCGCGCGTGATGTACGCCTTGACGTTGTCGAGGTACTTGCCGCACAGGCGCTCGACGGCTTCGCGGTCGGCGACGATCGCGGCCTGCACCTCGCGCTTGACCGTTTCCTCGTACTCCTCGCGCGCGGTCGCCAGGAGCTGCACGTAGCGCCGCCGCGTCTCCTCGTTGCTGATCATGCTGTGGTGGCGCAGACCGTCCTCGAGCGCGTCGAGCACGTCGAGCGCACTGACGCCGGGTCGCTCGGACGCGAGACAGGTCGCGATGCGATCCTGCACGTACCGCGGACTGATCCCGATCATCCCTTCCCGCGGGCACGCTTCGCGCATCTCGCCGACCTGCTCGCGCGTGAAGCCCTGCACCTCCTGGCCGTCGTAGAGCCGCGACTTCTGCAGGAGCGTGAGATTCGGGTGCGTCGGATCCTCGAGCCGCGTCAGGATCGCCCAGAGCGACGCGATCTCGAGAGTGTGCGGCGCCATCGTGCGACCGGGAGTCTTCCGCCGGCCGAACTGGCGCCGGTAGATCTCGACTTCGTCCTGGACCGACAGGTTGTACGGGATGTCGATCTTGATCGTGCGGTCGCGGAACGCCTCCATGAGGTCGTTGCTCGCGAGCTTCTTGTACTCGGGCTCGTTCGTGTGCCCGATGATCACCTCGTCGATGTGCGTCTGCGCGAACTTGCGCGGCTTGATGCTGTGCTCCTGGGTCGCGCCGAGGAGGTCGTAGAGGAACGCGACGTCGAGCTTCAGGACCTCGACGAACTCGAGCAGGCCCCGGTTCGCGACGTTGAACTCACCGTCGAAGTTGAAGGCCCGCGGGTCCGAGTCCGAGCCGAACTCGGCGATCCGCCGGTAGTTCAGGTCCCCCGTCAGCTCCGTGGAGTCCTGGTTCTTCTCGTCCTTCGGCTGGAACGTGCCGATGCCGATGCGGTCCTTCTCGCTGAGCAGGAACCGCTTCACGCGGATGTGCTTCTGGATGAGCTGCGCCCAGTCGCCGCCGTACTTGTCGAGCAGGTTCTTGAAGATGTAGCGACACGACGGATTGATCGTGCCGTCGACCTTCACCGTGAAGCGGTCGTTGCCGAGGCCGAGATCCTTGATCGCCTTCTCGCGCCAGTCTTCCGGGATGAGCTT
>DASYPQ010000014.1:0-246042 GCA_036006425.1 Planctomycetota bacterium | reverse complement strand
CACGTCCAGTTCCAGCTCTCGCTGGCCGCTCTGTTCCTGTTCGGCGGCTGCTGCGGCAAGTCGGCGCAGTTCCCGCTGTTAACGTGGCTGCCCGACGCGATGGCCGGCCCGACCCCGGTGAGCGCGCTGATCCACGCGGCGACGATGGTGACGAGCGGGATCTACCTGGTCGTGCGCCTCAACCCGCTGTTTGCGACGAGCGCGACAGTGCTGAACATCATCGGAGTCGTCGGCGCGCTGACGGCGCTGATCGGCGCGTCGACCGCGCTCGTGCAGCGCGACATCAAGAAGGTCCTCGCGTACTCGACGGTCAGCCAGCTCGGCTACATGTTCCTCGCGCTCGGCTCGGGCGCGTTCACCGCGGCCATCTTCCACCTCGTGACGCACGCCTTCTTCAAGGCGCTGCTCTTCCTCGGCGCCGGGAGCGTGATCCACGGCATGCACGAGGAGCAGGACATGCACAAGATGGGCGGCCTCGCGCGGAAGATGCCGCACACGTTCGCGACGTTCCTCGCGGGCGCGGCGGCGCTCTCGGGGCTGCCGCTGACGAGCGGATTCTTCTCGAAGGACTCGATCCTCGCCGCGGCCTGCGCGAACGGTGGCGCGTACTGGGCGCTCTGGATCGTCGGACTCGTCGCCGCGGCGCTGACGGCGTTCTACACGTGGCGCATGGTCGCGCTGACGTTCTTCGGGAGTCCGCGCTTCGACGCGAAGCACGTGCATCCGCACGAGTCGCCGGCCGTCATGGTGTCGCCGCTCTGGATCCTGGCCGTGCTCGCGGTCGGCGGCGGCGTGCTCGGCCTGCCGGAGGTCTCGCACCTCCCCCACCTGCTCGGGGAATGGCTCGCTCCGGTCGTCGAGCCGGGGACGAAGATCCTCGCCGCCCGCGGCGCGGGCGAGTCGCACCTCTCCGCGGCGCTCGAGTGGTCGCTCCTCGGTCTCGGAGCCGCGATCGCGCTCGTCTTCGCGCACCGCGGGTACCACGCGAACGAGCCCGGGCCCGCGTTCGACTCGCGCTTCGAGCGCACGCACCCGGGCCTCGCGCGGTTCCTGAACGAAGCGTGGGGCCTCGACGGCTTCTACCAGCGTTGCATCGTGCAACCCGTCGCGCTCCTCGCGTTCGCGATCGCGGTGATCGTCGACCAGTTCGCGATCGACGGGCTCGTCGA
The DNA here is from genome assembly GCA_036006425.1 of Planctomycetota bacterium. Taxonomy (GTDB): domain Bacteria; phylum Planctomycetota; class UBA1135; order UBA1135; genus DASYPQ01. The sequence goes on along the minus strand of DASYPQ010000014.1, from coordinate 244,873 downwards.
CGGGGCAGCGACGCTCGCGCGCTCGCTCGCCGCGCGGACGCGCTCGATGGCGACCGGCAGGATCGCCGCGTACGGGCTGTGGATGGGTGCCGCCGCGGCCGTCCTCGCGATCCTCTTCCTCGTGGGGAGATCCTAGTGCCGTCGCTCCCGCTGCTCGTCCTGCTGCCGCTCCTCGGCGCGCTGCTCGTCGGCCTGACACCGCGGGACGCGGTGCGCGCCCAGCGCACGATCGCGCTCCTCGCGACGCTCGCGACGTGCGCGCTCGGCCTGTGGATCTGTGTCGATTTCGACGGCAGGAGCGCGGTGTTCCAGCAGGTCTTCGACGTCGCCTGGTTCACGCTCCCGGGCTCGTCGGGCGGCGTCCCGGTGCACGTGCGGCTCGGGCTCGACGGCCTCTCGGTCCTGATGGTCGGCCTGACGGCGCTCCTCGGCCCGATCGTCGTCCTGTCGACCGAGGGTCACATCGAGTCGCGCGTGAAGGAATTCATGGTGTGGCTCCTCGTGATGCAGGCGGGGATGCTCGGCGTGTTCCTCGCGCTCGACGTCATCCTCTTCTACGTCTTCTGGGAGACGAGCCTCGTCCCGCTGTACTTCATCGTCGGGATCTGGGGCGGCGAGAGGCGGCTCTACGCGACGATCAAGTTCTTCCTGTACACGGTCGCGGGCAGCCTCGTGATGATGATCGCGGTCATCGCGCTCGTCTGGCGCCTCGACACGACCGACATCGGCCGCCTGACCGAGATGGCGTCGAGCCTGCCCCTCTCGGTCCAGCGCTGGATGTTCGCCGCGTTCGCTCTCGCGTTCGCGATCAAGGTGCCGGTGCTGCCGTTCCACACCTGGCTCCCCGACGCGCACACCGAGGCGCCGACGTCGGGCTCGGTCGTCCTCGCGGGCGTGCTGCTCAAGATGGGGACGTACGGTCTCCTGCGGTTCTGCATCGCGATGTTCCCCGCGGCCGCGGTCGTTGCCGGCCCGTGGATGATGGCGCTCGGCGCGCTCGGCATCGTGTACGGCGCGTTCCTCTCGATGGCGCAGACGGACGTGAAGCGCCTCGTCGCCTGCTCGTCGGTGAGCCACCTCGGCTACGTCGTGCTCGGGCTGTTCGCGATGACGCAGGCGGGCGTGCGCGGCGGCGTCCTCCAGATGGTGAACCACGGTCTCTCGACCGGGCTGCTCTTCCTGCTCGTCGGGATGATCTACGAGCGCCGGCACACGCGCGCGCTCGACCAGTACGGAGGCATCGCGGCCGTCATGCCGGTCTTCGCCCTGCTGTTCGTCGTCGCCGTGCTCTCGAGCGCGGGCTTGCCCGGCCTCAACGGGTTCGTCGGCGAGTACCTGATCCTGCTCGGCGCGTTCGGCGCGAGCCCGTGGCTCTCCGCCTTCGCGGTCCTCGGCGTCGTCTTCGGCGCCGTCTACCTGCTCATGGCGACGCGGCGCATGCTCTTCGGGCCGGTGACGCGGGAGGAGAACCGCTCGCTCGCCGACCTCCGCCCGCGCGAGATCCTGATCTCGCTGCCGATCGTCGCGCTGATCGTGTGGATCGGCGTCGCGCCGGAGACGTTCCTGTCGAAGACTTCCGGATCGGTCGACGCCGTCCTCCGGCGCGTCGCGGACGCCCGCGCGGCCCTCCCCGCGACCGCGGCGCTCGAAGTGGAGGCGCGGTAGCCATGCACGGGTTCGACGCGGCGGACTGGCTCGCGATCTCTCCGCTCGCGGCGTTGACCGTGGGCCTCCTCGTGCTCCTCGTCCTCGATCTCGCGCCAGGGACGGCGATCCTCCGCGTGCCCGTGTTCCTGGGCTCGCTGATCGCGGCGGCGGGGTTCGAGCTGAGGATCCTCCGGGAACAGCCCGCGCTCGTGTTCGACGGGACGCTCGCCTCGGGCCCGACGACCGCCCTCTGGGGGCTCGTCTTCCTCGCGAGCCTGCTCGTCGCCTGGACGGCCGCGCAGCGTTTCTACCGCGAAGAGCGCCGGTTCCTGGTCGAGCACGACGTGCTCATGATGTCGTCCGTCGTCGGCATGATGCTGATGGCCGGCGCGCAGAATCTATTGGTGTTCTTCGTCGGGCTCGAGCTCCTCTCCGTCCCGTTGTACGCGCTCGCGAGCTTCGAGCGCTCGCGCTCGACCTCCGTCGAGGCCGGCGTGAAGTACTTCGTGCTTGGCGCGTTCGCGGCGGCGATCTTCCTGTACGGCGCGGCGCTGATCTACGCCGGGACGGGGACGATCTCGCTCCCGCGGCTGCGCGAGATCGGCATCGGTTCGCCGATCGCGCTCCTCGGGACCGCGCTCGTGTTCGGCAGCCTGTTCTTCAAGGTGAGCGTGTTCCCCTTCCACCTCTGGGTGCCGGACGTCTACCAGGGCAGCCCGACTCCGGTCACCGCGCTCATGGCGACGGGGACGAAGGCCGCCGGATTCGCGTTCCTGCTCGAGATCGCCTTCCTCCTGCCCGCGCGCGCGACCGGGATCGTCGTCGCGATCGCGCTGCTCACGATGGCCGCCGGGAACCTCGGCGCGCTCGTCCAGAATGATCTCAAGCGCATGCTCGCGTGGTCCGGCATCGCGCACGCGGGGACGCTGCTCCTCGCCGTCGCGGGCAGCCTCGCGGGAGATCCGCACGCCGGCGGAGCGCGCACGGCTTCGATCTTCTACATGGCCGCGTACGTCGTCACGGCGGGCGGGGCGTTCGTGCTCGTCGCCGCGCTCGAGGCCGACACGGGTGAGCCGGTGACGCTCGTTTCGCTGCGCGGGCTCGCGCGGCGGCGGCCCGGCGCCGCCGCGGCGATGGGTGCCTTCATGCTCTCGCTCGGCGGGATCCCGCTGACCGGCGGCTTCCTCGGCAAGTACCTCGTGTTCGCCGTCGCCGTCCGCGCGGGCCTCGTCGCCGCGGCGGTCGCGGGCGTGCTCCTCTCGGTCGTCGCGCTCGGCTACTACCTGCGCGTCGTCGTCGCGATGTACATGCAGCCGGAGGCCGAGACCGCAGGAGCGAGCGAAGCGGAACCTCGCCGCGGACTCGCGCTGTTCGCCGCGTCCGCCTGCGCCGCGGGCGTGCTCCTGCTCGGGATCCTCCCCGGCTGGCTGCTCGATCGACTGTGAGCACTCCGTCCCGATCCGTCCGCGTCGGCGTGGCCATCGTGCTCGCCCTCGCGACGGCGGGAGCCTACGCGGGAATCCTGCACGCCGGGTTCGTCAACCTCGACGACCCGGTGTACGTCGTCCAGAACGAGCACGTCCGGGCGGGGCTCACGCTCGACGGGCTCCGCTGGGCCTTCGGCACGACCGACGGGGCGAACTGGCATCCCCTGACGTGGATCTCGCACATGCTCGACGTGCAGCTCTTCGGCGTCGAGCCCGCCGGGCACCACGCGACGAGCGTCGTGCTGCACGTCGCGAGCGCGCTCGTGCTCCTCTTGGCGCTCGACCGGCTGACGCGCGCGTTCTGGCCGAGCGCGCTCGTCGCCGCGCTCTTCGCGCTGCATCCGCTGCACGTCGAGTCGGTCGCGTGGATCGCCGAGCGCAAGGACGTGCTCTCGACGTTCTTCTGGATGCTCGTGCTGCTCGCGTACGCGCGCCACGTCGAGGCGCCGAGCCGCGTGCGGCTCGCGGTCGTCGTCGTCGTGTTCGCGCTCGGACTGATGAGCAAGCCGATGCTCGTGACGCTTCCGTGCGTCCTCCTCCTGCTCGATCACTGGCCGCTCGCGCGGACCGCGCGCACGTCCCCGGCGCGGCTCGTGCGCGAGAAGATCCCCCTCTTCGCCCTCAGCGCCGCAGCGAGTCTCGCCGCGTACCTCGCGCAGAGGACGACCGGCGCCGTCGCCCCGCGCGACGTCTTGTCGCTCACCGTCCGCGCGAGCAACGCGCTCGTCTCGTACCTGCGGTACCTCGGACGCACGTTCTGGCCGGTCGATCTCGCCGCGTACTACCCGCACCTCAAGGTGGTCGAGGTCGGCCCTCTGCTCGCGGCGATCGTGGTCCTCGGCGCGATCACGTGGTTCGCGCTGCGCGAGCGGCGCCGGAGACCGTACCTCCTCGTCGGTTGGCTCTGGTACCTCGGCACGCTCGTCCCGGTGATCGGGATCGTGCAGGTCGGCGCGCAGGCGATGGCCGACCGGTACACGTACGTGCCGCTCGTCGGCGTGTTCGTGATGCTCGCGTGGAGCATCCCGAGGATCGCCGCGTGGAGCGCCGTGCCGGCTCTCGCGGCGCTCGCGCTCGTGACGCGGCACCAGGTCGCGTACTGGAAGGACACACGCACGCTGTTCGCGCACACGCTCGCGGTCACGGTGGACAACGCGATCGCGGAGAAGTGCTACGGCGACGCACTGATGGCCGAGAGCGACCTCGACGGCGCGATCGCGCACCTGTCGGAGGCCGTGCGGCTCGCGCCGGCGCTCGTCGACGCGCACAACAATCTCGGCGCGGCGCTCGGCGCGAAGGGGCGCTTCGAGGAAGCTCTCGTCCAGTACCGTGCCGAGCTCGCTGCGCGGCCGCGCGCCGCTGAGACGCTGTACAACCTCGGCTTCGCGCTCGTCAGCCTCGGCCGCGTCGACGAAGGGATCGCTGCGTACGAGCAGGCCCTGGCGATCGACCCGAATCTCTCCGACGCGCACGCGAAGCTCGGGGTCGCGCTCGGGACGAAGAGCCGCTTCGCCGAAGCCGAAACGCATTTCCGCGCCGAGCTGCGCCAGACGCCGCGATCCGCGGAGCTCCGCTACGACCTCGGGTTCGCGCTCGTGAACCAGGGTCGCATCGACGAGGGCATCGCCGAGTACGAGGAGGCCCTGGCGATCGATCCGGACCATTTCCGCGCGCACAGCAAGCTCGGGATCGCGCTCGGATCGAAAGGGAAGCTCCCCGAGGCGCTCGTGCACCTCCGCGCGGCGCTCGCGTCGCACCCGGACGACGTCGAGACGCGGCGATGGGCCGCTGTGACGCTGACTCTCTCCGGCGAGGTCGAGGCGGCGATCCTCGAGTACGAGAAGCTGCTCGAAGCGGATCCGAACGACGTCGAGGCGATGAACCCGATCGCCTGGATCCGCGCGACGCACGCCGAGGCGAAGCACCGCGATGGGAAGGCAGCCGTCGCGCTCGCCGAACGCGCCCGCGACGCGAGCCCTCGCCCGAACGCGGTCCTCTTCGAGACCCTCGCGGCTGCGTACGCCGAGGCCGGCAGGTTCGACGACGCCGCGACGGCGTGCGCGCGCGCGATCGAGCTCGCCAAAGAGGGCGGGGAGACGAAGAACGCCGAGCGCTTCCGGTCGGAGCTCGAGCTCTACCGCGCGGGGAAGCCCCTCCGGGTGAACTAGCGACGCGCGCGCTACGGATCGAACTCGACGGCCCAGCCCATGCTGTCGCTGCGCATCCGCGCGGCCCGGACGATCCGGCCGGTGCGCTTCGTGACGACGCCGTTCTCCTCGATCTCGACGCGCACGCGGAGGTGCCCGTCGCTGAAGAAGAGGAGACCGCTGCGGGACACGTTGTCGACCGGCCCGGTGATCTCGCAGGATTCCGCGAAGAGGCGCACCGAGGCAGTGGACGACCGCCGCCGTTGACGCCGACGATCGCTGACCTGCGTGTCGGGATTCTCGCGGGGAGGTTGCGGATTCATGGGCGATCCTCGGGGTCGTCGCGCGACGCGGGGTCGCCGTCGCTCACCTGGGATCTTCGGTGCGCCGGGTGCCGGAGCTTGATCTCCGCATGAGCCGGACCGGAGGAACCCGCGGGTTCCTCTTCCAGCGGGTCCGGCTCCAGAAAGATTTTCGGGTCAGGGGTTCGCCCGGAGCCACGCCATCTCGCGCGTGATCGCGCCGAGCTCGTCCGAACTGAGCCCGCCGGCCTTGGCGCCGGAAGCGTTCGCGTCCACGCGCGCCTTGAGGTCGTCGCGCGCCTGCTTCCGCTCCTTCGCCGTCTTTCCCGAGTACTTCTTCTGGAAGTAGTCCTCGCTCGCGTCGTGCGGCGGATCGATCGACGCGGCCATCGGGATGTCCGCGAGGTCCCGCATGGCGGGAAGCTCGCCTTGACCCGCCTGCGCGCGCGCGCCGGGGTCCTGCTCCTTGCCGTCCTCGAGCCCGACGGTCTCGTCCGCCACGCGGGTGTCTTCGCCGGAGAGCTCGGAGGAGAGCTCGGCCGGGGCCGCGGCGGGGGCGGCAGCCGGTTCGGCAGGCGCGGACGCCGGCGCGGACGGCGACCCGGGCCCGCTCCGGCGCGACAGGAGCCAGGCCGCGCCGACGGCGAGCACGACCGCGAAGGCGACGAGGAGTCCGGAGCGCATGCCCGCGCATCATACCCCGGCGCCGCGGGCCTCCGCGCTGCGTGAGCAATGTCCCAGAACGCCACATTTCCGCCACGGCGCCGCTTGCGGAGAAGATGTCAATGCGGTCACAATTCGATTGATCAGCCCTCGCCCCCCGCTCGCCCGGCGGCTTTGCCGCCCCGTCGACGGTCCCCCCTCCGCGTCGAAAACCTGGGAGAAGGACTCCATGACCCCCCGCTTGCCGTCCCTTAAGACCGGCCCCGTCGCATCTTTCACAACCCTTGTTCGTTCGACCCGCTCGCGACTCGCCGCGGGGGCGCTCGCGATCGCGGCGCTCGCGTTGACGGCGCCGACGGCGAACGCGCAGCTGAAGATCAGCCAGGTCTACAACTTCGGCGGCTCGGTCACGGGCGTCTACTCGACGGACTACGTCGAGATCTACAACCCGACGGGTTCGCCGGTCACGATCACGAACTGGGCGGTGCAAGTCGCGCTCGCGTCGGGAACGACGTGGACTACGCACGCGATCCCGGGCACGCCGACGGTCGGAGCCGGCAAGTACTTCCTGATCGCGTTCTCGACGCAGACGACGTCGCTCGCCCCGGCGCTCCCGACCGCGGACGCGAGTTTCCCGACGTTCAACCTCGGCAACGGCGCGACGTCGACCGACGTCGCCTCGTTCAAGGTCGCGCTCACGAACACGACGACGGTGCTCACCGGCGCCGACCCGACGACCGCGTCGATCCAGGACTTCGTCGGCATCGGCACGACGGCGACCGGACGCGAGCCGCACACGACCGGAACGATCGCGAACAACGCGCCGGCGACGTCGAACGCGCTCGCGGTCCACCGCCTCAACTGCGGCGGACAGGACACGAACTTCAACAACGCCGACTGGGCCGTCGGCGCGCCGAATCCGCGCAACAGCGCGACGCCGGCGGCCGGCGGGCTCAACGGGATCGGCACGGCCCTGCCGTACCTCCTCGAGGAGCTGCAGACGACGAGCCTCCGCGTGACGCCGGGTCTGTGCGCGACGAGCGGCCTGAACGCCGGGACGACCGTGACCGTCGACCTGTCCTCGCTGCCGGGGGGCAGCGCGGCGCAGCCCTTGTTCGACGACGGCACGAACGGCGACGACCTCTCGGGCGACGGCGTCTACATGTACGACCTCGTGATCCCGGCCGGAACCACGGCGGGCACGAAGAACTTCCCGGTCGCGTACAGCGACGGGACGAACACCGGCAGCGCGTACCTCTCCGTCGTCATCAACGTCGCGGCGACGACGCCGAACAACGACAACTGCTCTTCCGCGCAGGCGATCACCGGCCCCTACTCGCCCTCCGTCGCCGTCTCGGGCACCGTCTCGGGCGCGACCGTCGAGTCGAACGCCTTCGTCAGCAGCGTCGGCGCGTTCACGACCGGCATGTCGAATCGCCGGGGCGTCTGGTACACGGTCACCGGAACAGGCAACACGATGACCGCGTCGTTGTGCGGCACGTCGCCGGTGTTCGACTCGGTGATGATGGTGATGTGCGGCCGGTGCGACAACCTGTCGATCGCCGGCGTCGACGACGATTTCTGCGGCAGCTTGAACGCGTCGCAGGTCAGCTGGTGCTCGACCTTCGGCAACACGTACTGGATCTGGGTCTCGCACTTCAACAGCGGACCGCAGACGAACACGTTCACCCTGACGATCAGCGACAACGGCTCGGCCTGCACCGGCGCGACGGTGTGCACGACGTGCGCGGCATCGATGCCGCCGGGCTCGATCCCGGAAGTCGAGCCGAGCTTCGGCCCGGCGACGAACGACGGCTGCGACTCGACGCCGAACCTCTTCACCACGATCGCGGCACCCACCGTGACGCCGACGGTTCTGCGCGGCACGGTCCGCGGCATGACGACGAACCGTGACACCGACTGGTACCGGTTCCAGGCGACGGCCTCGGACATTCTCTACCTGACCGTCTCCGGCCAGACCGGCACGCTCGTTCAGTTCGAGCAGCTCTCCGGCACGGGCGGCTGCCCGCACACGGTCCTCGTGACCTCCACGGTTGCCAACCGCTGCGGCAGCGTGTCGATCTCGAGCCCCGTGACCTCCGGCAACTGGTACGCGATCCGCGTGAACCAGGTCGGGATCCAGGGGAACCCGATCAGCGCCGTCTTCGGCGGCACCGTTCCGGGCGGCGGATCCGACAACTACACCGTGACGGCGACGCTCGGCGGCACTCCGCCGAACGACACCTGCGCGGTGCCGTTCCTGCTCGCCGCGGGCGGCACGGGGCCCGCGGGCATCGCCGGCGACAACGGCTCGGCCTCGCTCGACGGCCCGGCGAACGGCTGCGGCACGCCCGTCGACCGTGACGTGTGGTGGTCCTTCACCCCCACCGTGACGAAGTCGTGGGACATCAGCCTCTGCAACGGGACGGCGACCGACACGGTCCTCGAAGTCTGGAGCGGCGGCTGCGCCGGCACCGTGATCGCCTGCAGCGACGACTTCGCCGGCTGCGGCAGCGGGCTGCAGTCCAAGGTGAGCGTGTCGCTCTCGAGCGGCGTCACGTACCTGATCCGCGTCGCCTCGAAGGGCGCGCCGTCCAGCCCGGGCGGCCCCTACAACCTCGTCGTCGTCCTCACACCTCCGCCGAACGACCTCTGCACGGGCGCGAGCGTGATCGCCGCGACCCCGTACACGGCGCCCGCGGCGAGCGTGAACGGCGTCGGCGCGACGAACGACCTCGACGTGACCTGCAACGGCACGACCGTCACGACGAGCGGCGTGTGGTTCACCTACACCCCGGCCGTCACCGGCACGGCGACGCTCAACGAGACGTCGACGAACGACACGGTCACGGCGATCTTCACGGGGAGCTGCGGCGGCCTGACGCAGGTCGCGTGCTCCGACCCCGAGACGTCGACGTTCGTCATGAACGGCGGAACACAGTACTGGATCCTCGTCGGGATGTTTGGCGCCGTGGCGCCGACCGTCGACTACGGGTTCACGTTCGACTTCGCTCCGCCGCCGGGCAACGACACCTGCGGGACGGCGACGGCGCTCGCGCTGAACCTCCCGGTGACCGGGACGACGGCCGGCGCGTTCAACGACTACCAGCTCTCGGGATCGGGAGCGTTCACTGGAGTCGGACAGACGGCCTCCACGGCACCCGGTCGCGACGTCGTGTACACGTTCACGGCGCCTTCCGCCGGGACGTACTCGTTCCGCCTCACCGGCTACAACACCGCGCAGAACGCCGTTCTCTACACGGCGAGCTCCTGCCCGGGCGGCGCTCCGCCGATCATCGTCGCGACGGCGATCAACGCGGCCAACCGGAACTCGACGAACGGCGCCGAGGAAGTGATGTGCCAGACGATGGCGTCCGGAGAGACGGTCTACGTCTACGTGGACGACAACCTGGCGAACGCGGGCAGTGCGTTCTCCCTCGAGGTCACGGCCTGCACGCGTGAGACCGAGGCGAACGCCACCCCGGCGACGGCGAACACCTACAGCTACCCGATGGAGGGTTCGATCGGCGTCACGAGCGACGTCGACTTCTACTCGATCGGAACGCCCGACGCGGGCTCGCGCGTCTTCGCCTTCGTCGACGGTCTCCCGGCGAACTCCGCCGACTGGGAACTCCGGGTCACGACGACCACGGACACGCTCGAATTCGACGACGACGACGGCGACGCGCAGTTCGGAGCGAGCGGGTTCAACCCCCTCGTGATGGGCACGCAGCTGACCGGTGTCGCTTCCTACCTGAGCGTCGACCACCACTCCGGCACGGCGTCGGAGCCCTACCGGCTCTCCGCCGTGATCCAGCCGCCTTCGGCGTTGGCGACGACGGAGTCGGAACCGAACAACACCGTGGCCCAGGCGCAGACCGGGAGCAAGTACTACAGCGGCTCGCTCTCGGCCGCGTCGGACAACGACCACTACGCGTTCACGGCGACGGCCGGGCAGATGATCTTCCTCGGCGCGGATGCGGACCCCTCGCGGGGCGCGACCGCGACCGATCTGACGCTCGCCCTGCTGAACTCGGGCGGAACGGTGCTCGTCTCCGTGAACGGGAGCGGCACGACCGTCACCGCGGGCTCGGGCGCGGGCTCGCTCGTCTCGACCGTGCCGGCCTACCCCGGCGAAGGTCTCGTCTTCCGTGTCGTGACCTCGGGTACCTACGTCGCCCGGGTGACCGGCGCGGCCGCGGGCCCGTACCTGCTCTCGATCTCCGTGCTGCCGTACTGCACGGCCGGTTCGATCGCGTGCAACACGGCCACGGACGAGTACATCTCGAACGTGACCGTCGGCACGATCAACAACACGACCACGTCCGGCACCGGCTGCTACAACGACTACGCGACGCAGTCGACGTCGATGCAGCGCGCGCTCGGCGACACGGTCGTCGTCACGAACGGCAACCCGGTCGCGGGCGACCAGGCGACGGTGTGGGCGGACTGGAACGGGAACGGGAGCTTCACGGACGCGGGTGAGCAGTTCACGCTCTCCGGCGGCCCGGCGACCTTCTCCGGCACCATCATCCCGCCGCTGTCGTCTCCGCTCGGACCGACGCGCATGCGCGTGCGCGTCCAGGGCGCCGGCGCGGTGAGCCCGTGCGGCACGACCGCCGTCGGCGAAGTCGAGGACTACACGGTCAACGTGACCGCGGCCCCCGCTCCCCCGGCGAACGACGCGTGCTCCGCGGCGATCTCGATCTCCAACGGCTCGACGCCGGGCACGACGTTCCTGTCGACGAACGACGGGACGTCGGGTTGCGACGTGACCGGGAACGACGTGTGGTACTCCTACACCGCGCCTCTCACGGGCACGCTCGCGGTCAACACGTGCAGCTCGGCGATCGACACGGTGGTGTCGATCTACAACAGCCCCTGCATCGGTTCGCTGATCGCGTGCAACGACACGTGCGGCGGATCGCCGTGCGGAGGCAGCGCATCGTGCCTCTCGATCCCGATCGCGAACGGCACGACCTACCTCATCCGGGTGTCCGACAAGTCGATCGGCACGGGCGGGAGCTTCACGCTCAACCTGAGCGCGGCGCTGGCGAACGACAACTGCGTCGGCGCGATCGCCGTCGCGGTCCCGTCGTCGACTCCCGGCGACACCACGCTGGCGACCGCGGAGCTTGCGAGCGTCCCGACGCCTTGCACGGGTCCGGGCAACGCGGAGGGCGGAGGCAACTTCGGCGTCACAGCTCCGGGCATCTGGTACCTCGTCAACGTCGGATCGAGCCAGACCGTCTACGCGGACACGCTCACGGCGAGTTACGACACCAAGCTCCACGTCTACACGGGAACTTGCGGCGCTCTCACGTGCGTGACCGTCAACGACGACATCCAGGGCTCGCCGTTCCACTCGAAGGTGGCGTGGCAGGCCTCGGCCGGCCAGAACTACTACGTCCTGGTCTCCGGCTTCGGCACGGGCGTCGGCACGTTCACCTTGAACGTCACCGGCTCGCCGACGCCGGCGAACGACCTGTGCTCGAACGCGACTCCGATCGCGGGTGCGAACGGATCGCTCGCCGCGACGAACGTCGGCGCGACCGGCGACCCGTCCGGCCTGAGCTCGACGGGTCTCGCGAGTTGCGCGACGACCTACACGTACTGGGACACCTGGTACAGCTTCACCGCGCCGTGCACGACGAACCTCACCCTGGCGACGTGCGGAACGTTCGACACGGTCGTGTCGGTGCACACGACGTGCCCGACCTTCTCCGCCTCGAACCAGATCGCGTCGGCTTGCAGCGACAACGGAGTCGTCGGCTGCGCGCCGGGCTCGACCGTCACGCTGCCTGTGACGTCCGGAACGACGTACCTGATCCGCGTCGCCACCAACGGACCGTCGTCGACGGCGCCGGGCGGCGGACAGCCCTTCACGCTGACGTGGGCGATGCTCGACACGGACGGTGACGGCACGCCGAACGCTTGCGACGGCTGCCCGAACGATCCGCTGAAGATCGCTCCGGGTCAGTGCGGATGCGGCGTCGCGGACACCGACACCGACGGCGACGGCACGGCGGACTGCATCGACGGCTGCCCGACCGACCCGCTGAAGATCGCTCCGGGCCAGTGCGGCTGCTTCAATCCGGACACCGACACCGACGGCGACGGCACGGCGGACTGCATCGACGGATGCCCGACCGACCCGCTGAAGATCGCCCCGGGCCAATGCGGCTGCGGCATCCCCGACACCGACACGGATGGAGACGGCACGGCGAACTGCAACGACGGGTGCCCGAACGACCCGCTGAAGATCGCGCCGGGTCAGTGCGGATGCGGCACGCCCGACACCGACACCGACGGCGACGGCACGGCGGACTGCCACGACGGGTGCCCGAACGACCCGTTGAAGATCACGCCGGGCGCCTGCGGCTGCGGTCAGCCCGACGTCGACCTCGACTTCGACGGCGTCTTCGACTGCGTCGACAACTGCCCGGGCCTCGCGAATCCCACGCAGCTCGACTCGGACGGCGACGGACGCGGAGACTCGTGCGACAACTGCCCGTTCCTCGCCAACCCGGGTCAGGCCGACTGCGACAGCGACAACGTCGGTGACGCGTGCGCGATCGCCTCGGGCGCCCCGGACTGCGACCACAACGGCGTGCCCGACACCTGCGACATCGCCGGCGGCGGGAGCCAGGACCTGAACGCCAACGGAATCCCGGACCAGTGCGAGCTGAACGGCGGAACGCCCTTCTGCTTCGGATCCTCGGGATGCCCGTGCGGCAACAACAGCAGCCCGGCGGAGCACGCCGGCTGCCGCAACTCCTCCGGCCTCGGTGGCGTCCTGGTCGGCCACGGCACGACGAGCGTCGCGTCCGACGGCTTGATCCTGAGCGCGTCCCACCTGACGGGAAGCTTGACCGTGTTCTTCCAAGGCAACGCGCTGACGTCCGTGACCTACGGCGACGGCCACCGGTGCATGGGCGGACAACTGCTGCGGATCGGGACGAAGAACCCGGTCGGCGGCGCGGCGAGCTACCCGGGTGGCGGCGATCTCCCGATCTCGGTGAAGGGTGCGCTCCCGCCGGGCGGCGGCGTGCGCTACTACCAGTCGCTCTACCGCAACAACGGCGGTCCGTGCGGTAGCGGGACGAACATCACCAACGCGGTGTCGGTCGTCTGGATCCCGTAGCTTCCTCCTGAACTTCCGGCGCGGCGTCGATCGCGACGCCGCGCGCGGAAACCGTTCGATGCGGACGGCGCTGCGACTCGCAGTGCCGTCCGTCGTCGTTTGCGTCGCGCGCCGCGAGCACCGCGCGACGTGCACTTTTCGCCGGAGTTCGTCTCGACTGCTCTTGCGGAAGAAGCCGGAATCAAGGGAGAATCAGGTCTGGATCAGCCTGATCCCTGAATCGGAGCGCTCTCCATGCGCGTCGATTCGAGACTTCCCTTCGCTCCTCAGCCCCCTGGAGTAGCACCTCATGACTTCCTCGAGCTCGTGTCCGCGAATCACCGCGCTGGCGTCGTTCGCCGCAGCAGTGATCGTCGGCAGCATGGCATCCGCACAAACGATCGACCGCAACGCCGCCCATCCCTGCGTGACGCCCATCTACGCCGGGACGTATCACCTCGCGACAGGTGAGTTCACGCCGGCGAACGGTCAACAGAGCAACCTCCTCCCGAACCCCGGCGTGATCTACGACAACACGTGCAACTCCGGGTACTTCACCTCGTTGTTGAACAACTCGACGGTGCTCGACGAAGGACGCGTCCCGACCGTCACGTCGCCGCCGCCGAACGCGGGCACGGTGAACAACTACCGCGTCACGGGCTTCCAGGTCGCGTACTGCACGCGCGACCTCGCGGGCGTGTTCGGCCTCAACATCAACTTCTGGCAGGACTACGACTCCTGCGTCACGCTCGCCGGCGCGGGTGCGCCGACCGCGGCGTACACGCTCAGCAATCTGCCCGGAGCCGCGACCGTCGGCACGCTCACCTGCTACATCGTCGACATCGACCTGACCGGCGGCTTCGAGTTCTGCCTCCAGGGTGACGCGAACCTCGTCTACGACGGAGTGCCGACGCTCGACGACTTCGGCTTCTCGTACCAGTTCACCGGTCAATCCGGGACGACGAACGCCACCGTCGGTGGACCGATCATCGCCGGCAATCCGCTCTCGACGTCGGCTCCGTGCGACTTCGGCGACGCGACCTACTACAAGAATCCCACGGCTCTCGCGGGAACCGGCCTCGACAACATCAACCAGTTCTACCGCGACGGACAGGGAGGCCAGACGTCCGGTTGCCGCCAGTTCGCGGCCAACGGCTCGATCTGGGGCGGATTCCACATGCGGATCATCGCCGACCTCGCCGCCTGCGCCGAGTGCCCGAACGCGGGCCCGGACGGCGACGGCGACGGCACGCCCGACTCGTGCGACGGCTGCCCGACCGACCCGGCCAAGAACGATCCAGGCCAGTGCGGTTGCTTCAACGCCGAGACCGACACGGACGGCGACGGATTCGCCGACTGCGTCGACGGATGTCCGACCGACCCGACCAAGAACGATCCGGGACAGTGCGGCTGCAACAACCCGGACATCGACTCGGACAAGGACGGCACGGCGGACTGCGTCGACGGCTGCCCGAACGATCCGGCGAAGATCGATCCGGGCGTCTGCGGCTGCGGCGTCGCGGACACCGACACGGACGGCGACGGGACGCTCGACTGCCTCGACGGCTGCCCGAACGACCCGAACAAGACGACGCCCGGCGTGTGCGGGTGCGGTGTCGCGGACACGGACGTCGACGCGGACGGACTGCTCGACTGCCAGGACAACTGCCCCAACGTCGCGAATCCCGGTCAAGCGGACGTCGACGGGGACGGGGCCGGTGACGCGTGCGACAACTGCGTCTTCATCTCCAACCCGACGCAGGGCGACTGCGACAACGACGGCATCGGCGATGCGTGCTCGATCGCCGGCGGATCCGCGGACTGCAACCTCAACGGAATCCCGGACTCCTGCGACATCGCCGGGGGAGAACCCGACCTGAACGCGAACGGCATCCCGGACGGATGCGAGTTCGACGGCGGGACGCCGTTCTGCTTCGGCGCCTCGGGCTGCCCGTGCGCCAACAACAGCAGTCCGTCCGAGGGCGCGGGATGCCGCAACTCGAGCGGACTCGGCGGCCGTCTCGTCGGGAGCGGCGCGACTTCCGCGTCGTTCGACCAGCTCGTCCTCAGTGCCTCGCACATGACGGGCCCGCTGGCCGTGTTCTTCCAGGGCGACGGCGTCGTGAACGTGACATTCGGCGACGGTCACCGCTGCATGGGCGGCCACCTGATCCGACTCGGCAACAAGACGCCGGTCGGCGGCAGTGCGTCCTACCCGACCGGCTCCGACCTGCCGATCTCGGTCAAGGGCTCGGTTCCGCTCTCGGGCAACGTCGTCCGGTACTACCAGACCGCGTACCGGAACGCCGCGGGTCCGTGCGGGACGTTCCTCAACATCACGAACGGTGTCTCCGTCGTGTGGTCGCCGTGATCTGCTGAGAAGATCCTGGGGATGCGCGGGGCGGCGTCGCCGACGGGCGGCGCCGCCCCCTTTTCTTGCACGAGGGCACCGGCTCTTGCATGGGGACATCGGGCTCCTATGCTGCGCGAGCCGATGGTTCCTGCTTCCTGGATCCGCGCGCTCGCGTTCGTGAGCGCCCTCGCGGGCTGTCGAACCACCCGTGTCGAGCCGCTGCTCTCGGACAGCGCGGTGATGCTCGACCTGCCGCTCGTGCGCCAGGACGAGCTGTACGACTGCGGACTCGTGGCGATGTCGGCGCTGTGCCAGTACTGGAACGTCCCGATCCCGCCCGAGCAGCGCGCGGACCTCGCGAAACGCGCCGCGGACGAGAAGGGCCTCTCGGGCGGCGAGCTGCGCCAGGCGCTCGAGTCCGACGGGATGGAGGTGTTCCTCTTCCACGGCACGCTCGACCGGGGCGACACCGGACTCTACGGTCACCTCGACGCGGGGCGCCCCCTGCTCGTGATGGTCAGCCCCGGCGGCGACATGCATCACTACTGCCTCGTGCTCGGCTACGACGAGCCCAAGAAGAACGTCGTGCTCCTGGATCCCGCGCGCGGGCAGGTCATCCGTCCGATCGCGGCGTTCGAGCGCGGCTGGGAGAGCTGCCAGAGATTCACTCTGCTCGCGACACCCAGGAACGGCGGGGAGAGCCTCCCTGCTCCTCGTTCGACCGGTCCCTCGGCCCCGAACCCTTCGAAGGAGAATTGACGCATGAAGACAAGGATCTCGAGTTCCCTGCTCGCGCTCGCGCTCTTCGCCGCTCCGGTGCTCGCCGGAAACGGGCACGCACCGGGTCGCGTCCAGTCTCTCTCCCCCGCCGAAGCGAGCCGGCTGCGCGCGGTCGACGCCGCGCCGCTCGGCGAGCTCCGCGCCGGCGCCGTCCACCCCGCGGCGTCGATCGACGAGACCCAGCGCGCGGCGTTGACCGCCGCCGATCAGAAGGGCGCCGGGCTCGAAGCGCTGAGCGCGGGCGAGCTCACCCTCAGCGACCACGACCTGACGATCATCGCGATCGTCGTCGGGGTCGTCCTGATCCTGATCCTGATCTGACGGGTCGACCTACTTGGGCGGTTCGGCGTTCTGGCCCGGCGGCGCCGGAGCCGTGCCCGTGTAGCCGAGGGCTCGCAGCTGCTGCATCACCTCGGGCGACACGTTCGGCGGCCGTGGTCCGTGCGCCGCGGGCACGTCGTGCCGATCGGAGAACGCGTTGATCATGTCGATCTCCGCCTCGTACCCGGCCGCCGCCTTCTTGCCGAGCTCGCTGTCGAAGTTGGCCATCGGGATCTGTTCGCCCGGATCGTGCTGCACGTCGAAGTACCAGTGGTCGGGCTTCCCGATCTCGTCGAGGAGCTTCCACTTCAGCGTCCGGACGCAGCGCAGGTTGTGCCCGACGCTGGCGAGCTCGCTGACGGCGCGGCCGACTCGACTCGTCCCCGGATGCTCGACGAGCGGAAGCAGGGAGGTGCCGAACACGTCCTGCGGCGCGGGCATGCCGGCGAGATCGAGGAGCGTCGGTCCGACGTCGATGCCGCGGGACAAGTCCGCGATCTTCCGGTCCGCCGCGAGCCGTTTCGGATAGCGGACGACGAACGGCGTGTGGAGCACCTCGTCGTACAGCGTCTTGCGGTGTCCCTTGTCCCCGTGCTCGAAGAACTCCGTCCCGTGATCGGACGTGATCGCGATCACGGTGTCGTCGAGGATCCCGGCCTTCGCGAGATCGGCGCGGATCCGGCCGACGATCGAATCCGTCCACGCGATCTCGCCGTCGTAGAGGGCGTACAGGTGCTGGCGGTCGCGCGGCCCCATCTCGCTCGAATAGCGGTCGTCGAAGAGGAAGTTCTTGCCGTCGACCCAACCCTGGTAGCTCGAATCGAACTTCGTGTCGTACGGCGCGGGCGGGACGAAGTCGAAGTGCACGTCGAACAGGTGGACGAACAGGAAGAACGGCTTCGCAGACCGCGCATCCATCCACTTCTTCACGGCCCCGTAGACGCGCTCGTTCGTGACGTCCTGATGGGACTCGACCATCACGTCCTTGTTCATCGCCCACTCGGCCGGCGGCCGGCCATCGATCTTCGCCGCGTAGGAGGCGCAGTCCTCGTAGTGCTCGAAACCCTGGTCGAGCCCGAACGCGGGGTGCAGGTACGGGCCGGAGAAGAAGCCCGCGGTCGCGTATCCGCCGGCCTGGAACCTCTCCGCGAGGGTCACCGCGGACGGATCGAGCGATCGATCGGTGTCCGTGCAACCGTGCAGCGAGTCGGGCAGCGACGTGAACATCGCCGCGTGCGAAGGCAGCGTCCAGGACGAGCTCGCGAAGTGCTGCTCGAACAGCACGCCCTCCTTCGCCAAGGCGTCGATGTTCGGACTCGTCTCCTGCGCGTAGCCGTAGCAGTGCAAGTGGTCCGACCGCAGCATGTCGATCGAAATGAGGATCACGTTCGGGTGCTTCTCGGCGGCGCCGCCGCCGCACGCGACGCACGCCGCCGCCGTGATCGCCGCCAGGGTTCGACCGACTCCGCAAGTGGTGAGCATGATCCGACGAGGCTAGGGTAGGACCGTGGTCGCCGCAACTCTGGAGCTCCCGGGCCGGCGACGATCGATCGCACTCGCGGTCCTGCTCGGCTTCGCCGCGCTCGCGCAGGGCCTGATCCTCGCGCAACAGCTCGCGTCCGATCCGCTGGCGGCATCGCCGATCAACGACGCCGATGTGTACTGGCAGTGGGCCGGCGACATCGCGAACGGCAAGCTCGTCGGTGCGACGCCGTTCCTGTCGGCGCCGCTGTACCCGTACCTTCTCGGCCTCGTGCGCGCGCTCGGCGGCGGACTCGCGACCGTCTACGTGCTCCAGGCCGCGCTGCATCTCCTGACGGGCGCGCTTCTCTTCCGCGTCGCGGAGCGCAGGTTCGGTTTCGCCGCCGCCGTCGTCGGCGCGGGGCTCTACTTCGCGCTCCTCGAGCCGGCCTACTTCACGGCGCGGATCCTGAGCTGCTCGCTGCAGCTCTTCCTCGTCGTGTGGCTGTGGGACCGCATGGTCGCGGCGGCGGACGATCCGCGCCGCGGGCGGCTCGTCGCGCTCGGGATCGCGCTCGGCGCGAACGTCCTCGCGAATCCGACGATGCTCGTCGCCGTCCCGCTCGTCGCCGGCTGGCTCGCGGCGAGCGCGGGTCGGCGGCGCGCCGCGCTCGTCGCCGTCGTGGGCGTCCTCGCCATCGTCCCCGCGACGGTGCACAACGCTCTCGCCTGTGGCGAGCTGATCGCGGTGAGCGCGCAGGGCGGCGTGACTTTCTACCACGGCAACGCGCCGGGCGCCGACGGCGTGTACCACGCGATCCCGGGGATCTCGGAGAACCGGATCCAGCAGAACATCGACGCGCGGACGATGGTCGCCGCCGAGACCGACGGGAGCTGGGGAGCGACAAGCAACCACTTCTTCCGGAAGGGCCTCGCGTTCTGGCGCTCGGATCCGGCGGGCGCGGTGCGGCTCGCCGCGCGCAAGCTGTGGTACTTCGCCACCGGCCGCGCCTACGGCGACATCTACGTCCCGACGCTCGAGCGCGCGGACGGATTCGCGTCCCGTCTCGCGCTCGCGCCGCTCCCGACGGCCTGGCTGACGCTCCCCGCGCTCGTCGTGCTCGCGTGGCTCCTGCGCGATCCGCGCAAGCACTTCCCCGAAGCGCTGCTCGTCCTGCTCCCGCTCGCGACGGTCGCGATCTTCTGGTACTCGCCCCGGTACCGCATCCCCGCGGTGCCCCTGCTCGCGGCGCTGGGCGGGTACGCGCTCGCCGCCGCGCGCTCGCGCGGGCTCGTCGTCGCGTGCGGCGTCGCGTTCGTCGTCGCCATCGGCTCGGGCTGGCTGAACCGCAGCACGGGATTCGACGCTCCCGCGAGCTACGCCGGGCAATACGCGCACTCCGTCGGCGGCGTGCTCGTCGAGCAGGGTCGCCTCGCGGAGGCCGAGGCACGCTTCCGCGACGCGCTCGCCGCGGGGCACGCGCCCTCCGCCGCGGCGCTCGCGGACGTCTTCCGCCGCGAAGGGCGCCGCGAGGATGCGCTTGCGATGCTGCGCGAGGCCGCGCAGAAGCAGCCCGCGAGCGCCTACGTGCACCGCAGCCTCGCGGTCGCGCTCGCCGAAGGGGGCGAGCTCGACGCGGCGGAGCAGGAGTTCCGCGCGACGCTCGCGATCGATCCGAACGATTGGGAGGCGCTCTCCGGTCTCGGCAACGTGCTCGGCGCGCAGGGACGCACCGAGGAGGCGATCGCGACGCAGCGCTCGGCCCTGGAGAAGAACCCGGGCTACGCCGCGGGACACTACAACCTCGGGGTCCTGCTGTTCGGCCTCCAGCGCGTCGACGACGCCGAGCACGAGTTCCGCGAGACGCTGCGGCTCGCGCCGCGGCTCGCGCACGCGCGCTGGTACGTCGCCGAGATCCTGGACGGGCGCGGCGATCGCGACGGCGCGCTCGCCGTCCTGCGCGACGGATTGCGGGAGCAGCCCGGCGAGCGCATGCTCGAACAGAAGCTGGAGTCGATCCAGGCACGCCCGCGATGAGACGCATGCGATCCCCTGCTCGTGCCGTCGCGCTCGTGCTGGCGGCGTGCGCCGTCGCCTGCTCGGGCGCCCCGACCGCGCATCCGGCCGCGCGCGTCCTCGTGATCGGCGTCGACGGGCTCGAGTGGAACGTCCTGCGCCCTCTTCTCGCCGAGGGCCGGTGCCCGAACCTGCGCGCGCTCATGGAACGCGGCTCGTTCGGCCGGCTCGAGACGATGCAGCCGACGCTCTCGCCGATCGTGTGGACGACGATCGCCACCGGACGCCGGCCGGAGGAGCACGGCATCCTCGGATTCACGGACGACGAGCTCCGCGGCAAGGCCTACACGTCGTCGCAGCGACGCGTCCCCGCGCTCTGGAACATCGCCGATCGCTACGGGCTCTCCTCGGACGTGTTCGGGTGGTGGATCACGTGGCCCGCGGAGGAGATCCGCGGCCTGATGGTCAGCGGCTCGTCGTCCGCGGCGCTCGTCGACGACAACTGGAAGCCCACACTGCTCCCCGGAATCCCGCGGCAGGTGCACCCGCGGTCGCTCGAGCCCGAAGCGCTCGCGATCGCGACGAAGGCGGGCTCGATCGAGGAAGTGCGGCGCCTCGCGCGCGAGATGGTGTTCGGGGCGATCCCCGACGCGCAGCTCGGCGACGTCGAGAAGAAGCTGATGCAGCAGACGCTCTGGTCGATCCAGTCGGACGCGACCTTCTTCGAGGAGTGCCGCCAGCTCATGCCGGCGCACCCCGCGGACCTCTCGCTCGTCTACTTCGGCGGTCCGGACGTCGTCGGACACAGGTTCTGGCGCTACTACGAGCCGCAGGCGTTCCGCTGGCTGCCCGATCCAGCCGCGGGCCCGTCCGCCGGCGAGAAGGCGCTCGCGTTCGTGATCCCGAACTACTACCAGTGGATCGACGTCCTGATCGGCGACCTCGTCCGAGCCGCCGGGCCCGAGACGACCGTGATCGTGTGCTCCGACCACGGCATGCACGCGTTCGGGACCGAGGAGCCCGCGGCGCGGTCGATCACGGGACACCACCTCGATTCGCCACCCGGAGTCTTCATCGCGGCCGGCCCCGCGGTCCACCGCGGCCCGCCGCTCGCCGACTTCCTCGCGACGGGGACGCTCGCGACGCTCGGCACGGTGCTCGACGTGACGCCCACCGTGCTCGCGCTGCTCGGCATCCCGCGTTCGCGCGAGATGGCCGGGCGGGCGATGACGCCGCTCCTCGCCGGCGCGGCGCGCGACAACGCCGGACTTCCTCCGATCGCCACGCACGACGAGGGCTTCCGACCGGCCTCGAAGACGGTGTTGCCACCGGAGATGGAGCGCAACTTCCAGGAGCGCTTCAAGAACCTCGGCTACATCGGCACCGAGGACGACGCGAAGGGCAAGTGACTACTTCGGCTCGCCGTCGGCGTACCCGAGATCGCGCATCGCCTTGATCTGCGCCGGCGTCGGGCCGGACGGCGTCGCGGTGCACGCGCGCAGACCCGCGCGCCACGCGGTCACGGCGGCCTGGAGACCGCGCACGACGTCGGGGTGCTCCGCGGAGACGTCCCGCAGCTCGTGCGGATCGATCGTCGTGTCGAAGAGCGCGATCTCGGGCACGGGGTAGGGACCCGGAGGCACGTCGTCGCTGACGGCGCGATCGGGATTCCACACGAGGCGCCAGCGACCGGAGCGCACGCTGTACATCTTGTCCCGCCAGAGCGAGAAGGCGGGGAGCTCCGGCAACGGTGCCGTCGCGCGGACGAGCTGTACCAGCGAACGGCCGTGGATCCCGCGCGCGGGCTCGATCCCCGTGAGCTCGAGCAGCGTCGGGAGCACGTCCTCGAGACCGACGAGGTCCGGGACCACGCGGCCCGCCGGAAGGATCCCGGGGCAGCGGAAGACGAGCGGCACGTGGAGGACGGACGCGTACAGCGATTTCGCGTGACCGAAGTAGCGGGATCTTTCATAGAGCTCCTCCCCATGGTCGGCGGCGAACACGAGCAAGGCATCCGCGAGCAGGTCGCGCGACGGCCGCGCGCCCGCGCCGGCGCAGAACGCGAGGAAGCGGCTGACGAGGTGGTCCACGCGCGCGACCTCGCCGTCGTACAGCGCGACGACGTGCGCGACCTCCTTCGGATCGAGCGCTCGGCCTTGCCCGTACGCGGCATCCAGGAACTCGCGCGAGCCGTCGGCCGCGCCGGCGTACGCGGGATCGTCGTACATGCGCGCGAAGTCGACGCCCTCGATCGGCGCGGGATCGTAGGAGAGATGCGGGCCGACGAGGTGGAGCCAGAGGAAGATGCGCGCGCCGTCCTTCGGATCCTGCTCGGCGAGCCAGCTTTCCGCGGCTTCGACGGCGTTGCCGTCGCGATCTCCAGCCGGATCCTGCACGAACGTGTCGAAGCCCTGCTCGATGCCGGATCCCGGCGCGAGGAGACGGTTCGCGCTGAACGCAGCCGTGCGGAAGCCGGCGGCCTTGAACCGCTCGGCGAGCGTCGACGCGTCGGCGCCGAGCACGTTCCGGTTGTCGAGGACGCACGTCTCGATCGGCGGGAGACCGGTGAACAGCGTCGCCATCGACGGGAGCGTCATGCCCCGCGGCGCGAACGCGTTCTCGCAGCGCACGCCCTGCGCCGCGATGTCGTCGATCGTGTACCCGGGCACCGAGCCGCGCGCCGCGGCCGCGCGCGCCTCCGTCGTCGGGCGCGCGTAGCCCCAGGCCGTCAGGTGATCCGCGCGCAGCGTGTCGATCGTGACGAGGATCACGTGCTTCGGCCCCGGCTTGGCGCCGCAGGACGCGAGCAGCGCGAGCGCGAAAGCGAGCACGCACGGACGACGCTGCATGTCCACCATCCTAGCGCCGGCTCAGCGCGCGGACGCCGGCAGTGACCACAGCGCGCAGCGCTCGCCGCGCGCGATGAGCGCGGCGCCGGCGCGAGCGAGCGCGTCGGCGAGCGCCGGCGTCGCGTCGTCCGTGAACGCGAGGAACGGCCGCGAGGGCAGCATCGCGCGCGCGCGCGCGAGCGCGTCGACATCGCCGCCGCACGCGTCCTCGAGCAGCCGGAGACGCTCCGCGAGATCGGGGATCCGGTCGTTGTGGATCTGCGGGACGTCGACGAACAGCGCGTGGTGGAGCGCCGGAGCGAGCCCGTTCCCTTGCACGAGCGCGGCGCCTGCGTCCGCTCCCGGGAACGAGGGCGCGAGCAGCACGACCGCGCGCGGATCCGCGCGCGCCTCGGCCTCGAAGAGCGGCTGCACGGCCCGATCGCGCGGGGCGAGCACGCCGCCGCGCGCGGCGAGCGGCAGCTCCGCCGCGTGCGCGCCCCAGTCGAGGTACGCCCACGGGACGGCGAGCGTCGTCGGCACGCACGCGAGAGCGAGCAGCACGGGTCCCCAGCGCCGCGCTCCGCCCGACGCCCACGCCTCCGCGGCGAACGCGCCCGCGGGCAGCGCCCACAGCAGGCCGGAGAGCCGCGACATCTTGTACTCGTTCCCCTGCGGCATCTCGCCGAGCAGGACGAGCACCGCGGCGACCGCGGCGGCCGCGAAGAACCGCGCGCGCGCGGGGCGCCCGAGCCGGCGCAAGCCGGCGAGACCCAGCAGAAGGAGCAGCAGGTTGGGACCGACGAGGTTGCTCGCGGGATGTCCGCCGAGCGCGACCTTCCCGGTCAGCGACTCCGCTTGCGGCCCGCGAGGCAGCACGGGCAGGAGGAACGGGAGCGCGAGCGCCGCCGACGCGAGGAACGCCAGAATCCACGCGACGCGCCGCGGTCCGTTCCCGCGCAGCAGATCGGGAACGATCCACGAGGCCGCGCAGATCCCCGCGAAGCCTCCGACGAGCGGATTCAAGGCCAGGGCGAGCGCGAGGGCGAGCGCGACGCGGACGTAGTCGCGTGTACCGCGCGCGCAGACTGCGAGCGCCCACAGCGCGAACGGCAGCGCGATGGCGTAGGACGAGACGTTCAGGAACTTCGGCAGGAACGCCTGGAGCCGCGCGTCCCAGCCGAACGGCTCGAGCGCGAACGTCATCGGCATGAGCGCGTACACGGGCGGCACGCCGCTCCACGGGCCGTTCGCCGAGACGAGCCCGATCCATCCGAGCCCGTTGAAGCCGAGCACCGCGGCGACGAACGCCGCGCGTCGACCGCCGAACGACAAGCCGAGCGCGCGGCCGAGCGCGTCGAGCGCGGGCGCGAGGAGGACCGCGGCGAGCACGTCGAGCAGCGCGAACGCCCACAGCGGCCCGAACCCGATCCTCCCGATCACCGCGCCGAGCAGCGGATAGAGGGTGTAGTACCGCAGCGGCGTCCCCGCGTGGTACGGGTTCTCCGGGACGAGCCCGTCGCGCAGCACGGACTCGCCGAGCGCCGCGTGCAGGCATCCGTGGTACGACGCGCGCACGGCCTCGCCGCCGCACGCGAGGATCGCGAGGACGATCGCGGCCAGGACGGCGCCTTCGATCCAGGGCGCGATCCGCGCGGTCATTTCGGCTCCGCGCGCAGCGCCGGTCCGGCGCCGTCGGCGTCCGCGGACGGTGCGATCCACGGCTCCTCCGGCAGCGCCGCGGGCGCGCCGCGGCGTCCGGCGAGCGGCTCGGGCACGAGCGCGCGGAGGCGTTCGAGGGGAGCCGCGTCGCGCGCGCTGTCCGGCGTCCCGGCGACGTTCTCCCGCTCGCCAGCATCGCGCGCGAGGTCGTACAGGAAGGACCTCGGACGTTCGCCCTCCCCCACCTTGTGGTCGACGATCCACTTCAGTCCGGTCCGCGCGTCGAGCACTCCCCACTGGTGCGCGCGGTTGTCCTCGTTCGCCGTGGCGAGCGCGGGCTCGAAGTCGGTGTGCAGATAGATCCAGCGCCGCTCGGGAGCTGCACCCGTGCGCAGCGTCGCCGCGAGCGAACGGCTGTGCCCGAGCACGCCCTTCCCGCGGTCCGGCTCCTCGCCCGTCGCGAGCGCGTAGATCGTCGCCGGCAGGTCGATCAGGCTCACCGGAACGTCGACGCGCGATCCGCGGCGCGCGTCCGCGTCGCCGCGCGGGAGGCGGACGATCCAGGGGACGCGCACGAGCTCCTCGTGGAGCGTCACGGTGTGGCCGATCCAGCCGCGATCGAGGATCTCCTCGCCGTGGTCGGACGTGAAGACGACGATCGCGTCGTCGAGGAGGCCGCGCTGCGCGAGGCCCGCGACCAGCTCGCCGATCGCGTGGTCGACCCACGCGACTTCGCTCTGGTAGCGGCCGCGGAGGAAGGCGGCGTCCTGGGCGCCGAGCTCCGCGCGCCGCTTCTGCAGCGCCGGGAGCTCCTCGTCGCCCGTCAGCGTCCCCGCGTACGCGGTCGCCGCCTCGTCGCCGTAGCCGGGCCCGAAGCGGTAGCCCTCGTGCTGCTCGTAGCGGTAGTGCGGCTCGAAGAGCCAGGCGAAGAGGAAGAGACCCTCCGAGCGATCCTTCGCGAGCTCGTCGGCGAATCCGAGGAGCTTCGCGAGCGCCTCGTGCCCCGTCGAACCTTCGTGACCGGTCGCGAGCGAATCGTCCCAGCGCTCGAAGCCGTGGTCGAACCCGTACGCGCGCGTGGCGATGAAGTTCGTCATGACGCCGGCGGTGCGCCAGCCCTTCTCGCGCAGCCGCTCGACGAGCTCGAGTCGTCCGGGCGGACAGGGTTGCAGCAGCCGGTTCTGCCCGTGCTCCCACGGCCACAGCCCGGACATCTGCGAGACGAGGCTCGGGATCGTCCAGGGCGCGACGGAGTGCGCCTGCGAGAACGTGACGCCCTCCGCGGCGAGCGCATCGACGTGCGGCGACGGCGGCACGCCGTTCTCCCCCGTGCGCCGGTTGCCGTAGCAGCCGAGCGCGTCGGCGCGCAGCGTGTCGACGACGATCCACACGACGACCGGTGGACGATGGTGGGGACTGCAGGAGACGGCGAGCCCCGCGAGAGCGAGAGGCAGGAGCCAGCTCGTCCGCATCAGCGCAGCGCCGCCAAGAGGTCCGGATGGAGCGCGCCCGCGGCGTCCTCCAGCGCGACGCTCCGCGTCTCGCCGCTCGCGAGCACCTTCACCGTGGCGCTGGCGCGCTTCCATTCGTCGTCGCCGAGGATCAAGGCGACGCGGAAGCCGCGCCGGTCGGCGTACTTGAGCTGCGCCCCGAGCTTCTTCGGCTCGGGGTAGAGCTCGACGCCGATCCCGGCGGCGCGCAGGCGTCCGGCGAGGCGCAGGTAGTCCGCGAGGTGCGCGGCGTCGAAGAACGGGAGGAAGACGGGCGCGGTGGAGCCGCGCCTCTCGAGGACGCCGAGCTCCTCCATCGCGGCGAGGAGGCGGTCGAGCCCGAGGGACGCCCCGACGCCGGGGAGACGTTCCTTCGTGTACAGCTGCGCGAGATCGTTGTAACGGCCGCCGGAGCAGACGCTGCCGATGCCGGGGAGATCGTCGAGGCGGGTCTCGAAGACGACGCCGGTGTAGTAGTCGAGGCCGCGCGCGATCGAGTTGTCGAGCTGGATCCGTTTCGCGTCGACGCCTGCCGACAGGACGGACGCGTGGATCTCGAGCAGGCGCTGCTTCGCCGGCGAAGCGAGCGAGCCCGTCTCCATGGCGAGGATCAGGTCGCGGACCCTGGCCGCGTCGAATCCGAGCTGCTGCAGCTCACCGACGACGCCTTCGACGCCGACCTTGTCGCGCTTGTCGAGCACGCGGAGGACGTCGGTCGGCCGCTCGGAGAAGCCGCAGCTCTCGAGCAGGCTCATCAGGTACTTCCGGTCGTTGATGCGGATCGTGAAGCGCTCGATCCCGATCGCGCGCAGGAGGTCGTGGATCACGAGGATCGTCTCGACATCCGCGACGACGCTCTCGGTGCCGATCGTGTCGAAGTCGCACTGCATGAATTCGCGGTAGCGACCGCGCTGCGTGTTCTCGCCGCGCCAGACGCTGGCGATGTGGTACCGCTTGAAGGGCAGGCCGACTTCGTTCGAGTGCTGCGCCACGAAACGCGCGAGCGGCACGGTGAGGTCGAAACGGAGAGCGACCTTGCGACCGCCGTGGTCCTCGAAGCGGTAGAGCTGCTTGTCCGTCTCCGCCCCGCCCTTCCCCGTCAGGATCTCCTCGTATTCGAGGGCGGGCGTGTCGATCGGGAGGAAGCCGTAGGAGCGGAAGACGCGCCGCGCGGTCTCGACGAGCGCCTCGCGCGGGATCATCGCCTCCGGGAGGTAGTCCCGGAAGCCTTTCAACGTGCGCGGCTCGATCAGCGACATGGTGGAAGCTCGCGCGGATGCTACGGCATCGAGCGTCCGTGTGCGAGCCGCGCGGGACGCGCGTTCACCGCGTCGGATACGTCTGCAGGACCCACGCCTTCCAGCGCGTCTCCATCTCGAGCAGGCCGAAGCCGTACGCGGCCTTGAGCGCGTCGCTCGTCGGCACCTTCGCCTTCAGCTGGCGCACCAGCTTGTCGAACTTCTCGCCGCCGAGGCCGATCAGGTAGTCGACGTAGCTGAACGACGTCGCGTTCATCGGCAGCGTCAGGGTGTCCACGTTGTGCTGCGTCGTCTCCGCGATCGGCGGCGCGTCGTCCTTCGCCACGAGCTTCCGCACTCCGAGCCGGAACTTGCCGTTCTCGAAGCTCGCGTTCGGATTGTCCTCCTGCATGCAGAAGTTGTCGCAGATCCCGAAGTACCGGTCCTCGAACCAGTGCGCGAGCCCCTCGTCCGCCCAGCCGCCCTTCAGGCTCCCGATCCACGCGATCGGGTGCTCGTGCCCGAGCAGGAGGTGCGTCACGTGGTGCACGAGGTTGCGGTGCAGCTGCTCGTCCGTCCGGAAGTCCTTCTTCTGCGCGCAGATCGAGTAGCGCGGATGGATCCCCATCAGCTTCGCGCTCGTCTTCGCCGTCGACTGGCAGAACTTCAGCGCTCCCTGCTCATAGTCCTGCGGCAACGCCCACACGAAGATCCAGCACCGGTCCTGGAACTCCTTCTCCGTGATCCCGAACGTCGTGCAGATGTCGCCGAAGAGCCGCTCCATCCGGCTCGTGTACACGTGCATCGCCTCGTGCGCCGACACGAGCCGGTTGTCGATCTTCTGCTTGTCCATGTCCCACGTGAACACGAAGTGCGCGCTCTCCGTCTTCCGCAGCGCGCGCCCCATCGTCTCGTCGATCGTCGCGAGCTCCGCCTTCACCTTGGGGATGTTGGCGCGCTTCGCGTCGAGCGCCGCGCGCGCCTCCGTGCTGTGGCATCCGTCGCAGCCGATGAATCCGGTCCCGCCGCACACCGCGCAGCCTTCGATCACGCTGCAGTAGAGGACGCTCTCCTCGAGCACGGCCTCGGCGGCGGGATGCTTCGGACACGGCAGTTTGCCGGTCCCGTGGCACTTCATGCAGTCGCCGGCGAACGGCGCGCACAGAGCGAGGAGCAGAGCGAGGAGGAACTGCATGCGTTCAGCGCGTCGGGTAGGTCTCGAGGACCCACGCCTTCCACTGCGTCTCGAGGTCCATCGGGCTCATCGAATAGACCTGCTGCAGCGCGTCGCGCGTCGGCATCTTCGCCTTGAGCTTCTTCACGACCTCCTTGAACTTCGCGCTGTCCTTGAACATCAGGTAGTCGACGTAGCTGAACGCCGCCGCGTTCATCGGCAGCGTCAACGTGTCGACGTTCTGCTGGAACACGTCCGCGATCGACGGCGTGTGCCCCTCGGTCACCATCTTGCGCACGGCCAGGCGGAACTTGCCGGCCTTGAAGTCGATGTTCGTGTTCTGCTCCTGGTAGCAGTAGACGTCGCACACGCCCCAGTAGCGGTCCTCGAACCAGTGCGCGAGACCCTCGTCGGCCCAGCCCCCCTTGATGTTGCCGATCCACTGCGGCGGATCCTGGTTGCTCATCAGGAGGTGCGTCGTGCAGTGCACGATGTCGCGGTGGAGCTGCTCGTCGTTCTGGAAGTTCTGCTTGTTGCCGCAGACGGAGTAGCGCGGGTTCGGCCCCATCAGCTTCACCCCGCCCTTCGCGGCCTGCGAGCAGAACTTCAAGGCACCCATCTCGTGGTCCTCAGGGTGGTACCACACGAAGATCCAGCACTTGTTGCTGAAGTCCTTGTCCGTGACGGCGAGGCGCGCGCAGTAGTCGGCGTAGAACTTCTCCATGCGCTCGATGTAAATGTGCAGCGCCTCGTGCGCATCGACCCAGCGCTTGTCGATCTTGGCCTTGTCCATCTCCCAGACGAACACGAAGTGCGCGGTCTCGGCCTTCCGCAGCGGCCGCCCCATCTTGTCGTCGATCGGTTTCAGCAGCGGCTTGCGCTCCTGGACCTTCGCGCGCTTCTCCTCGAGGCGCTTCGCCACCGCTTCGTCGTGGCACACGTCGCACGAGACGAAACCCGCGCCGCCGCAGACCGCGCAGTCGGCGACGACGCTGCAGAAGAGGACGCGATCCTCGTACTCGCACTCGCCCTTCGGGTGCTCGCTGCACGGCAGGCGCCCCGCGCCGTGGCACTTCTTGCACTCCCCGATCTTCGCGGGCGTCTGCACCGCGGACGGCGACTCGACGCCCCCCGCGTCGCCCGGGACGCAGACGAAGAGACAGAGGAACAGGGTCGCGAGGAGGAACACGGCCGCTACAGGAGCGCCTCCACGATCTGTTTCGAGGGATCGAATCCGCGCAGGCGCACCGCTTCCCCGACGCCGGGCGGTAGCGACGCGCGCGGAGCGAGACCGACGAGCTCGCTCTCGCGGATCGCGACGCCGCGCTCGCGCGCGAGGCCTTCGATCTCGCGGAAGACGCGCAGGAGGCCCGTGCGCTCGTAGTCGCAGACGTTCATGCTGACCTGGGCGCAGCGCAGGTCGTCGAGGAAGAAGCCCATCGCCTTGATCCCCGGCAGCCCGCCGTCCTTCTCGCGGATCTTCTTGGCGATGTCCTTCGCGACCTGCACGTCCTGCGTCTCGAGATTGACGTTGAACGCGATCAGGAAGTTCCGCGCGCCGATGACGGTCGCCCCCGCCGTCGGATGGATCGCGTGCTTCGGGCCCGCGTCGGGCTCGCGCGCGGCATCCTTGCCGATCAGGTCGCGAAGCCCCTCGAACTGGCCCTTGCGGACGTCCGCGAGATTGCGGCGCTCGGGTCGGAGCGCTGCCGCCTCGTAGAAGAACACCGGGATCTCGAGCTCGCGTCCGACGCGCTCGCCGAGCGCGTGAGCGAGCGCGACGCACTCCTTCATCGTGCTGCCCTCGAGCGGCACGAAGGGCACGACGTCGGTCGCGCCCATGCGCGGGTGCTCGCCCGCGTGCGTCCGCAGATCGATCGACTCCTTCGCCTTCGCGATCGCCCGGAACGCCGCCTCGGCGACGGGCGCGGGCGGACCGACGAACGTGACCACCGCGCGGTTGTGGCTCGCGTCGAGGCTCTGGTCGATGAGCTTGACGCCCGCGACCGAGCGGATCGCCGCCAGGATCGCCTCGACGACCTCCGGACGCCGGCCCTCGCTGAAGTTCGGCACGCACTCGACGAGGCTCATGGCGATCGTTCTCTCCTTTTGATTAGACCCCGCGCGCGTCGCGCGCGCCACGCGCCGCCCGCGCCCCGCGCGACGGTTCGCGCTCGAGGACGACCTCGCCGGCCTTGATCACCGCGGCGACGGGGTTGCGACCGAGCTCGTACGCGAGGTGAACGTGGTTCGGCACGTCGAGCACGAGGAGATCGGCCTGCTTGCCGGGTTCGAGCGTGCCGAGGCGATCGGCGCGCCCGAGCGACGCCGCCGCGTTGAGCGTCGCGGCGGTCAGCGCCTCGCCGGCGCTCATCCGGTACCGCAGCGCCGCCCACGACACGACCTCGGGCATGCTCTGGAGGTACGAGCTCCCCGGATTGAAGTCGGTCGAGATCGCCGGCGCGAGACCGGCGTCAATCATCCTGCGGGCCGGCGCCTCCTGCGCGAGCCGCAGGTACAAGGGCACGACCGGGCACAGCACCGGGACCACTCCCGCGCGCGCGAGCTCCTCGATGCCGCGGTCCGTCGTGAACTCGAGGTGGTCGGCGCTGGCGGCGTGGAACTCCGCGGCGAGCTCCGCGGCTCCGAAGCCCGAGAGCTGGTCCGCGTGGAGGCGCAGTCCGAGCCCGAGATCGCGCGCGCGCGCGAGGATGCGGCGCGAGGCGTCGAGGTCGAAGAATCCGCGCTCGGTGAACACGTCGCAGTACTCCGCGAGGCGGCCCTCGGCGACGCGCGGCAGCATTTCCGCGACGACGAGGTCGACGTACTCCGCGCGGCGGCAGCGGTATTCCTCGGGGTAGTCGTGCGCGCCGAGGAACGTCGGCACGATCTCGACCGGGTGCACGCGCGCGGCGGCGGCGAGCACCTCCAGGCACTTGATCTCGTCCTCGAGCGCGAGGCCGTAGCCGCTCTTCGCCTCGATCGTCGTCGTCCCGTGCTCGAGGAACCGGTCGAGGCGAACGAGCAGGCGTTCGAGGAGCTCCTCCGCGGACGCCGCGCGGACGCCGCGGACGCTCGAGAGGATGCCTCCGCCGCGCTCCGCGATCTCGACGTAGCTCGCGCCGCGCGTGCGCATCTCGAATTCGTTCTCGCGCGTGCCCGCGAAGACCGGGTGCGTGTGCGCGTCGACGAATCCAGGCACGATCGTGCCGCCCGCGGCGTCGAGCTCGCGATCGGCCTGGAAGCGCGCGCCGAGCTCCGCGGCCGTGCCGACGGCGACGATCTTTCCGCGCGCGATCGCGATCGCGCCGTCCTTCAGGACCTGGATCGCACCGAGCTCCGCGCCGCCGCGGGGCCCGTTCCCGAGCGGAGTCGCGATCTCGGACGCTCCGAGGACGAGCAGGTCGGCCGGCGCGCGGTCGGAGGACACGCGGGAGACTCTAGCGGATTCCTCCTGCGGGCGGAGAGGGATAGACTGGGGTGTGGCGCGCATGACACCCTCGCCCGTTCTCAGGATCGGCGTCGCGCTCGCCTTCGCCGGATTGATCGCTTTCGCCTGGAAGTCCGGCAGGAAGCCGGAGGCGGCGCAGTCTCCCGCCGCGCGACGCGAGTTCGGTTTCCGCTTGAGCGAGTGCGCGAAGTCCCGCGGGATCGACTTCACGCACCACGCCCCCGTGCTCGACGAGCGACTCGCGAACATCATGCCGCACGTCGCCGGCATGGGCGCCGCAGTCTCCGTGTGCGACGCGAACGGCGACGGCTGGGCGGATCTGTACGCGACGAACAGCGACTTCGGCCGGGCGAACGCGCTCTACGTGAACCAGAAGGACGGGACGTTCCGTGACGTCGCGCGCACCGCGGGCATCGGGGACGTGAACGTCGAAGGCCAGGGCGTGTCGATGGGGTCGATCTGGGCCGACTACGACGGCGACGGAAGGCAGGATTGCTTCCTCTACAAGTGGGGTTTTCCGCAGCTCTTCCGGAACAACGGAGACGGGACGTTCACGGACGTCACGGAGGCCGCGGGCCTGAAGCGCTGGATGAACGCGAACGGCGCGTGCTGGATCGACTACGATCGCGACGGACGCATCGACCTCTACGTCGCGGGCTACTTCCGCGAGGACATCGACCTCTGGCACCTCGCCAGCACGAAGATCATGCAAGCGAGCTTCGAGTTCGCGCGGAACGGCGGCCACAAGCACCTCTTCCACAACCTGGGCGACGGCCGCTTCGAGGACGTGACGGAACGGACCGGCGCGGACAGCACGCGGTGGACTCTCGCGGTCGCCGCGGCCGACCTGAACGGCGACGGCTGGCCCGACCTGTACCTCGCGAACGACTACGGACCCGAGGAGTACTTCGAGAACGCCCACGGCGAACGCTTCGAGCAGAAGCAGGGTGTCGGCCTCGACGAGAGCAGCAAGAGCGGCATGGCCGTCGCGCTCGGCGACTTCGAGAACGACGGACGCCTCGGGACCTACGTCACGAACATCTCGAAGAGCGGCTACCTGTTCCAGGGCAACAACCTCCGCATCAACCGCTTGTCCGAGCGCGGCTGGTTCCAGAACGTCGCCGAGGGACCGGTCGTCGATTGCGGCTGGGCCTGGGGCGCGCAGTTCGGCGATCTGAACAACGACGGGCGCCAGGACCTGTACGTCGTCAACGGTTTCATCTCGGCGAGTCCCGACCGCGACTACTGGTACGGGATGTCGAAGATCGCGAGCGCGACCGGAGAGCTCGCGGAAGACGCGCGCCAATGGCCGCCGATGGAGGACCGGAGCCTGTCCGGGTACGAACGCTCGCGCGTGCTCATGAACCAGGGGCGGACGCACTTCGTCGACGCGGCCGCGGCGGTCGGAGCGGACGATCTCCTCGACGGACGCGCGGTCGCGTTCGCCGACTTCTTCCACACCGGAGCGCTCGACGTCGTCGTCGCGAACCAGCGCGGCGCGCTGCTCCTGTACGAGAACCAGGTCGCGCCCGATCGAGGCTGGATCGCCTTCCAGCTCGCAGGCACGAAGAGCAACCGGAGCGCGATCGGAGCCGAGGTCACCCTCTTCGCGGGCGGAACCCGGCAGAAGCAGGCCGTGCTCGCCGGCAGCGGCTTCTGCGCGCAGAACGACCTCGCTCTGCACTTCGGGTTGGGCGCGGCGCGTCCGGAGAAGGCCGTGATCCGCTGGCCGTCGGGGAACGAGCAGGTGCTGACGGAGCTGCGGCCCGGCGCGGTCGCGCGCGTCGAGGAGCCCGTCCCGTGAGCGCGCCCGCGGCGGTCGCCGGAGCTCCGCTCGCGCGGCGCCGCATCGATCCGCGCTGGTTCTCCTCGAGCCTGCTCACGCTGATCCTCGTGATCGGCCAGTGGCGCTTCCAGATCCTCGGCGACAGCTACGTGCCCTGGATGCTCGCGCTCGGCACGGCGCTCGCGGCCGAGATCGTGCTCTACCGGCTCCACTCGGGCGGGTTCCCGAATCTCCTGAGCGCGTACATCAGCGGAAACAGCGTCGCGATCCTCCTGAAACCGTCGGGGGATCTCCTGTGGCCGTTCGTCGTGTGCTCGCTGCTCGCGATCTCCTCGAAGTACGTGCTCCGCTACCGCGGGCGCCATCTGTGGAATCCGACGAACTTCAGCGTGTGCGTCCTGCTCGTCGTCGCGGCCGGGCAAGTGAGCATGCTGAGCCACCAGTGGGGCAACGATCCCGCGATGGTCGCCGTGATCTGGGCGGTGGGCCTCCTGACGGTGTGGCGCGCACGCGTCCTGCACATCACGCTGACCTACCTCGCGGCCTTCGCGCTGCTCGCGTGGGCGCGGACGTTCGTGAATCACCAGCCGCTCGGAGCGGAGCTCGGCCCGGTCACGGGTCCGATGTACCAGCTCTTCATGTTCTTCATGGTCACGGATCCGCGCACGATCGTCAGCGGCAGGATGAAGCAGATCGGCGTCGTGATCGTCGTCGCCCTCGTCGAGTGCGCGATCCGCCTGCTGTGCGACTTCGAGATCCTCCACGACGGCAATCCCCTGCGCCTCGCGCCGCCGATGTTCGCGCTGTTCATCGTGGGGCCGATCTTCCTCTACGCGCAGCTCGCGCGCGCGCCCGCTAGGGCTTGACCGGTCGGCGCGCGATCGCGATCAGGGAGGTGCCCGGCCACGGGAGCCAGCCGTCGAGCCGCCGCACGAGCCACACGGACATGTTCAGGAGCTTGAGCTGCAGCTTCCCGAAGTGCCGGCGGCGCAGGATGCGGCCGTTGAACCACCACGCCGGCAGCGTCGTGCGGTTGAAGTCGAACATCGTCTCGAGCTCGAAGCCGTTCGCGCGGAACGCCTCCGCGAGCGACTCGCGCGTGTAGCGACGTTCGTGTCCGAGAACCTCGTCGAGCGTCCCGAACGCCCCCGGTCCCTGCGGCACGAGGACGACGGCTCGACCGCCGGGAACGAGCGCGCCGCGCATGTTGGCGAGGGCGGTCGATTCCGACTTCACGTGCTCGAGCACGTTCAAGCACACGATCGTGTCGTACTTGCCGGCGAGCGCGGCGAAGTCCCGCGGATCCGCCGCGTCGACCTTCGCGACGTCGAGGTACGGCCGCGTCTGGAACGTGCGCCTCAGGTAGTCGAGGTAGTGCGGATTGATGTCCGACGCCGTGTAGCGGTCCCGCGGGCACAGAGTGCGCGTCATGTTCCCGATCCCCGCGCCGAGCTCGAGGACGGACGCGCCGAGGTGCGGCCGGAGCGCGTCCGCCATCCAGCGGTTGAACTTCGGCACGTCGGCGAGGCTGACGAGGATGTTCGATCCGTACTCGTCGGGCTTGTAGATGTCGTCGATCAGCCACCAGTGGAACATCGCGCCGAGCGCGCGCAGGCCGTCGAGGACGCCGATCTTCTTGCCTTCCTCGTAGGTGCGTCCGGCGTACGAGATCGGGACCTCGTACATGCGCGCGCCGCGCTTCTTGAGCTTGAACGTGAGCTCGGGCTCGACGCGGAAGTCGCGGCTCCGGATCGGGATCGACTGGAGCAACGGCGTGCGGACGGCCTTGTAGCAGGTCTCCATGTCGGAGAGGTTCAGGTCCGTGAGCACGTTGCACACGGTCGTCAGCACCTTGTTCCCGATCGAGTGGCGGTAGTAGAGGACCCGGCGGTAGTCCCCCGAGAGGAACCGCGATCCGTAGACGGCGTCCGCCTCGTCGTTCTCGAACGGGACCATGAGCCGCGGGAGGTCGCGCGGGTTGTATTCGAGGTCCGCGTCCTGGATCACCGTGACCTCGCCGCGGGCGAGCGCGATCCCGGTCGCGACGGCACCGCCCTTCCCCCGGTTCTCGGGGTGCTCGACGTACGTGATCCGGTCGGGGTGGCGGGCGGCGACCGCCCTCAGGATGTCCCGGGTCCCATCCGTCGAGCCGTCGTCGACCACGATCAGGTCGAGACGCGAGATCCGGGGGCTCTCGACGGCCAGGACGCGCGCGATCGACTCGGCGACGAGGTAGCGCTCGTTGTAGACCGGCATGACCACGGACAGGTGGATGCCCATGGCGGGAGCCTACCAACCCGCAACGCCGAACCCAGGCCAGGGAGCGGGTGCGGAGCTCAGACCGCGATACGGCGACGGACCGGAGCGCTGGCGGACCCCAACCGGCGCGCGATCTCCGCGCGGATGCGCTTGCGCGCGCGGAAGACGATCATCTTCATGTTCGACGGGCCGACGCCGAGGTCGGCCGCCGCCTGCGCGTAGGAGAACTCGCGGATCTCGATCAGCTCGAGGGCGCGCCGCTCCCGGTCGCGGAGGGTCGCGGCCGCGGCGGCGTAGTGCGCGAGGAGGATCATCCAGGCCCGGGCTAGCGACCGCATCTCCTCGACGCCCGACGCGGAGTCGCCGGGATCCAAGGCCAGGTCGGCCGGCTCCTGGAAGCCCTGCGGGAGCGCTTGGAGCGAGCCGAGCGCGCTCGTCGGGAGGCACGCGCGGCGGACGACGTTCGTCGCGATCCGCCGCGACCACACGCGGAAGCTCGCGGGCTGCTCCTCCCGGAAGCCCCGCGCGTACCGGTAGATGTTGACGAAGACGTCCTGGAGCAGCTCGATCGGGTCGAGCGCCACGCGGCGGCTGCGGACTTGGCCGGTGATCCAGGCGAGTAGAGGCGGGCTCGCGAGGTCGTACAGCGCCTGGAAGTCGGCCGATCCGCGCTGATCCCGGAAGCGCGCCATGCACGCGGTCTCGAGTCCGGCCTCGCCCTCCTCGCGGGTTCGGGTTGCGGGGAGATCCAGGATCGCGGGGCGCGCGGACGGCATCGCGCACCGCAAAGCACCCGACGTGCCGCGGACGAAGCGCAATCGATGCGGACCCAACAGCCTGTCGGACCGGACCTTATGAGCGCGCTCGCGGGGCGAGCGCGAGGGCCGTAGCGAGCGCTGTTTCGCCGACGTAACGCCCCTCGCGACCGCGGAACATCGGCAACCGCTAGCATGGGAGCGCTCTCCCGATGCCCGCCGCCAGCGCCCTCGTCTCCGAACCCCTGCCCGTCCAACCCTGGGCCCCCGACTGGGAGCAGCTCCTCGGGATCGCCGCCGCGACCGTTCCGTTCCTCCTCGCGGCGACGCTGTTCGCGGTCCTGCGGTCCTCGCTCCTGCACGCCCACGCGCCGCGCGTCCTGGCGCGGGTCGATTCGCCCCGCCGCCGCGCGCGCCTCGAGGTGCTGCTCGCGCGATCCGATCGTCTGGCGACGAGCGCGCGGATCCTGGAGGTCGCCTGCGTGGTCGTCTTCGCGACGCAGGTCCTGCGCTGGCTCTCGGCGCCCGGCCCCGTGGATGCCCGATCGACGATCCTGACGCTCCTGATCGCCGCCCCGAGCGTCCTGCTCGCGTCGCACGCGTTGCCGACGGCGGTCGCCCTCGGAGTCGGCGATCGCCTCCTCATCTGGTTCCTCCCCGCGTTCCACGCTCTCCAGCTCCCGCTGCGCTGGCTCGTGGAGCTGCTCGAGGCGACGAGCCGCCTGTTCATGCGACTCGTCGGCCTGCGCCAGGACCCCGCGTCCTCGAGGAAGATCGTCGAAGGCCTGCGCGAAGTGATCGCGGACTCCGAGATCTCGGGCGAGCTCGACGCCACCGAGCGGGAGATCATCGGCAACGTGATGGAGTTCCGCGACGCGAACATCGCCGCCGCGATGACGCCGCGGACGGAGATCCGGGCGGTCGAGATCGAAGAGAGCCTGCACGCCGCCGCGCGGAGCATGGCCGAGTGCGGGCACAGCCGCATCCCGGTCTACGAGGGCAGCCTGGACCGGATCGTCGGCGTCCTGACCGCGCGCGACCTGCTCCAGGCCGCGGGCGAGCGCGGGATGCAGGATCGCTCGCTGCGGGCGATCGTGCGCCCGGCCTACTTCGTCCCCGAGACGAAGCGCCTGTCGGAGCTCCTGGCCGAGTTCCGCCGCGAGAAGATCAAGCTCGCGATCGTGCTCGACGAGTACGGCGGCACCGCCGGGCTCGTGACCCTCGGCGACATCATCCGCGAAATCGTCGGGGAGATCCGCGACGAGTTCGATGAAGCGGCACCGCAGCCCATCCGGCGCCTCTCCGACGGCCGCATCGAGATCGACGCCGGGCTGCGGATCTCGGAGGTGAACGGCGAGCTCGGCACGGAGATCCCCGAGGACGGCGGCTTCGAGACCCTGGCGGGATTCGTGCTCGCGGAGCTCGGGCACTTCCCGAAGCGCGGGGAGGCGTTCACCGCAGGCACGTTCGAGTACACGGTCCTCGAGGCCAGCGATCGACGCGTGATCCGGATCAGCCTCCGACCGGTCTCGCAGGAAGCCGCCGCCTGACCGTCCGGGGTTAGGATCTCTCGCGTGGCGATCGTCCAGGACCGCGCTCTCCTCCTGAAGCGGTACCCGTTCAGCGAATCCTCGCTCGTCGCGCACCTCTGCACGCGCGAGCACGGGCGCGTCCACGTCCTGGCGAAGGGCGCCTACCGGCCGACTTCGCGCTATTACGCCGTCCTCGACGTCCTCGACGTCCTCGAGATCGAGTGGGACCACAGTCCGAAGCGGGATCTGTCGAACCTGCGCGCCGGCTCGATCGCGCGTCGACGGCGCGGGATCCCGGACGACCCGGCGAAATGGTTCGCCGCCAGCGCGATGCTCGAGCTCGCCGATCTCGCGTCGCGCCCGTCGCACCCGGATCCGGCGCTCTACGACCTGCTCGACGCGGGACTCGAGGAGCTCGAGGCGGCGCCGGTGCCCGCGGACGCCGCGCTGATCGACTTCGAGCTGCGGTACCTCGTGGTCCTCGGCCTCGCGCCTTCCCTCGAGACCTGCGCCGCGTGCGGAGGGCCGGCGCCGCCCGTCCTCGGCGCGGGCGCGGATCGCGGCCGTCCGCGCGCAGCCTTCTCGGCCGGTGCCGGAGGGCGCCTGTGCCGCGCCTGCGCCGACGAGGCGCGCGCGTCGGGCCGGCGCGTCGGGACGTTGCCCGTCGAGACCCTCGACGACGCGCGCGCCTTCCTCGAGCACGGCTCGACCGCGGGACTGGCGCTCCCGCAGGACCGGCTCGACCGCGTGCGGGATTTCGCCGGGCGCTTCCTCGACTACCATCTCGAGGCGCGGCCGCGGACGCACCGCGCCTTCCTCGCGCACACGAACCGCAACGCGCCCCACGAAACCGCCGACGCGGTTTGATCGAATCGTTCCCATGATGCGCCACCAAGCCCGGCTCGCACTCCTCGTCGCCCTCGTCCTCGCGCCGGCGTGCGCGACGATCGCGAGCTGGATGCCCGGGGGTCCGGAGCGGATCCCGAGCAAGCTGGAGCCCGATCGCGTTCCGCACGCGATGGAGCGGGCGCAAGCCGAGCTCGACGCGCACCGCACCGACCGGGCGCTGCAGTGGATGCGCGCCGCCGTGGCGACCGAGGGTCTGCCGACGGCGACGCGCGAACAGGTCCAGACGCTCCTCGAGGTCGTCGCGGCGAAGCGGATCGACGAGCTTTCGAAGCCCGGATCGGATCCCGAGGACCTGGCCGAGCTCGTCGACCTCGAGCTCCCGAGACAGCTCGCCGTCGCCGCCGGGATCCAGGCCGCGAAACGGATGCAGGAACGCGGCGATCTGACGGACGCCTACGACGTCCTGAAGCACGTGGACGCGAAGTATCCGCTGCACCACGAGCGCGCCGAGTCCGGCGAAATCTTGCAAGAGGTCGGGCTCGCGCTCTCGAAGGACTACTCCCACTTCATGTTCTTCTACGACCGCCAGGACGATGCGCAGGAGGTGCTCGAGTACCTGATCCTGAACTATCCTCGCGCGTCGCGCTGCGACGAGGCCTACGCGACGCTGGCGCGCATCTACACCGATCAGCGCAACTGGGCGCTCGCCATCGACCGGCTCGAGAAGCTGCTGCTGAACCATCCCGGCAGCCCGTTGCGTCCCGCTGCGCAGGCGGACATCCCGCGCCTGCGCCTCGCGAGCATCGACAGCCCGGAATACGACCGCAGCGCGATCCTGCGCGCGACCGCCGAGTTCGAGGCCTGGCTGCGCGCGTTTCCCGGGAACGAGCTCGAGTCCAAGGTGCGCCTGGAGCTCGCCGATTGCCTGCGCCGGCTCTCGGACAGCGACCTCGGGATCGCGGAGTTCTACCGCCGCGTCGACAACGGCTCCGGTGCGCGCTGGCACGCGAAACGGGCCGCCGAAGAGGCCCGGCGCGGCGGCGACGAGGGGCGCGCGAAGGACGCGGAGGAGTTCCTCGCGAAGCTCCCGCCCGACACGGAACCGGTGCCCGCGGCGACGAAGGGCGGCCTGCCTTGAGCCGCGGGCGCGCGTGCGCCGCGGCGCTCGTCCTCGCCTGGATCGCGGCCGGGTGCGGGTACTCGGCCGGGCTCGGCGTCGCGTCGCGGCACCGCTCGGTCGGCGTCGAGTTCTTCGGCAACGACTCCTACGAGCGCGACCTC
Organism: Planctomycetota bacterium; assembly: GCA_036006425.1. GTDB lineage: Bacteria > Planctomycetota > UBA1135 > UBA1135 > DASYPQ01. The sequence goes on along the minus strand of DASYPQ010000014.1, from coordinate 204,267 downwards.
GAACGGCCGTTCGACGACCAGGTGACGCTCTCCCTGCGCGACCTCTCGGACGCGCCGATCGTCGAGGTCGCGCGCGCCGACGTCCTGGTGCGGGGGAAGATCCGGACCTACGCGCGGCGTTCGGGGATCCGCAGCCACGAGAACGTGCTCCTCGAGACGGGGGTCACGATCGAGGTGGAGGGCTCGCTCGTGGAGCGCGGCACCGAAAAGGTCCTGCGCGGACCGTTCAAGGCGAGTTGCGCGGTCGGATACCTCCTCGGCGACACCGAGAACGAGTTCGCCGCGCGGGACCGGGCGCTCCGACACATTGCTGACGAGATCGTCCTGGACCTGTTCTCGCCGCCGCACTGAGCGCAACCGGACGCTCCCAGAGTCGATTCGCGGTCGATTCGCGGGGGTCTCGCGGTCGACGAAGTGATCGATCCCGCTTTTTCGTCGCCAGACGCCCTTCGCAGCCGCGGCGTTCCTATCCTATGGAACGGCCCGGCACGAGAGACCGCAGCTCGACGCGACCATGGCCGATAAAAGACCCATGCCCGAACCCAAGACTCCGCAGAACGACAAGTCGAAGAAGGCACGTTCGTTCGGCTCCTACGCCCTCTTCGTCCTCGTCCTCGTGGCGATCCTCCTGACGTACACGGGCCGCACGTGGAACACGACGGTCGATCTGACGCAGGACCAATACCTGTACTCGCTCTACACGGGCGCGATCGACAGCCAGAACTTCGTCGGGGCGACCGACATCGCGGGCGTGCAGCGGGACGGGACCGAGTTCCGGGTCCGCGTGGCGAATCTGGCCGAGAAGTCCTCGGAGTACCAGCAGATCAAGGCGCAGCCGTCGCCGCAGCACGTCGGCACCTCGGCGCTGCGCGAAGCCATCGAAGGCGGGTGGTACGCGCCGCAGAGCGCCCGCGTGATCAGCGCGACGAGCGATGCCCTGTCCGCGGCGGCCCCGCCCGCCCACTCGGGCACGCCGGCGCCCGCCGAGACGGCGCGCGCCTCGGATCGGTTCGCGGACCGGCTCTTCGTCGGCGCCCTCGCGAAGCCGCTGTCGGAGTGGCGCGCGAGCCACACGACCGACCCCGCGTTCTACCTCCCCCCGGTCTCCGGCAGCGTGTGGCTCGAGGTGGAGGACGTCGGCGACATCGGGCAGGTGCTCTCGAACCTCACGGCCCACGGCGCGCAGAAGGAGCTCCTCGCCTTCGACCTGCGCAGCAAGAAGGGCACGAGCCTCAACGACTCGAACACGCTGCTCACGAACTTCCTGTTCATGTGGGTGCCGTGGCTCCTGATCTTCGTGGTCTTCCTGATGTTCATGCGCCAGATGCGCAACCAGGGAGCCGCAGGCGGCGTGATGTCGTTCGGACGCTCGCGCGCGCAGCTCTACACGAAGGAGAACCACACCAACGTCACCTTCGACGACGTCGCCGGCGCGGACGAGGCCAAGGACGAGGTGCGCGAGGTCGTCGAGTTCCTGAAGAACCCCGGGCGCTTCACGCGCGTCGGCGGGCGCATCCCGCGCGGCGTGCTGCTCGTCGGTTCGCCGGGCTGCGGCAAGACGCTCCTCGCCAAGGCGATCGCGGGCGAGGCCGAAGTCCCCTTCTTCTCGATCTCCGGCTCGGACTTCGTCGAGATGTTCGTCGGCGTCGGCGCGAGCCGCGTCCGCGACCTCTTCAAGCAGGCGCGCGAGAATTCGCCGTGCATCATCTTCCTCGACGAGATCGATGCGGTCGGCCGCCGGCGCGGGTCGGGCCTCGGAGGAGGCCACGACGAACGCGAGCAGACGCTCAACGCAATCCTCGTCGAGATGGATGGCTTCGGCACGGACGAGGGCATCATCGTCGTCGCCGCCACGAACCGGCCGGACGTGCTCGATCCGGCGCTCCTGCGACCAGGGCGCTTCGACCGCGAGGTCGTCATCGACCTCCCCGACGTCAAGGGGCGCGAGGAGATCCTCCGCGTCCACCTGAAGAAGGTGAAGGTCGGCGCCGACGTCGACGTCTCGGTCCTGGCGCGCTCGACGCCGGGCTACTCGGGCGCGGATCTCGCGGCGATCATCAACGAGGCCGCGATCATGGCCGCTCTGCAGAAGAAGGACGAGGTCTCGATGGAGCACCTCGAGGAGGCGCGCGACAAGGTGCGCTACGGCCGCCAGAAGCGCTCGCGCAAGATCGAGGAAGAGGATCGTCGCATCACGGCCTACCACGAGGCCGGTCACGCAGTCGTCGCCCTCGTCCTCCCCGAAGTGGACGATCCGCACAAGGTGACGATCGTCCCGCGCGGAAGGGCGCTCGGCACCACGATGATCCTCCCCGACAAGGAGAGCTATCACATGCAGAAGAAGAAGATGCTCGGGACGCTGGCGTGGGCCTTCGGCGGCCGCGTCTCCGAAGCACACTTCTGCGGCGACATCTCCGCCGGAGCCGCCGACGACATCCGGCGCGCGACGGAGCTCGCGCGCGCGATGGTCACCGAGCTCGGGATGAGCGCGAAGATCGGACCGATCAACTACGCGGAACGGATGGGATCGGACTTCCTCGGCACCGAGCTGATGAGCGGCAAGTGGCACTCCGAGCAGACGGCGCGGCTCATCGACGAGGAAGTCGAGCGGCTGCTCAAGGAAGCGTACGAGAGCGCCGAGCGCATCGTCGCCGAGAACACCACGACGATCGAGAAGGTCGCCGACTCGCTCCTGATGTACGAGACGATCAGCGGCGACGAGATCGTCAGGCTGCAAGCCGGCACGGCGGTCGCGGATCTGCGGCCGCCGCCGCCGCCTCCGGCGAAGACCGGGAACGTCCCGGAACGCGCGTCCGGCTCGGGCGCGGCGGCGGGTACGACCGCTCCGCGCGCGAAACCCGGCGAACTGCCCGGGAAGCCGGGGTTGTCGCCGGCCTGATGCGCGCCGTTCCGCCGCGACCGCTGCGGCTCATGGGCGTGCTCAACGTCACGCCCGACAGCTTCTCCGACGGCGGGAGCTGGCCGACGTCCGCGCTCGCCGTCGAGCGGGGCGTGATCCTCGCATCGCAGGGCGCGGACATCCTCGACGTCGGAGGGGAATCCACCCGTCCCGGCGCAGAGGCCGTGGCGGCCGAGGAGGAGCTCCGGCGCGTCCTGCCCGTCGTCGAAGGCCTCGCGCGACGCGTGCAGGTCGCGATCTCGATCGACACGACGAAGGCCGACATCGCCCGTGCCGCGCTCGACGCGGGCGCGACCATCGTGAACGACGTCAGCGCCGGGCTGCTCGATCCCGAGATGCTCCCGCTCGTCGCCGACCGCGGCGCGACGTGCGTCCTCATGCACAGGCAGGGAACCCCGCGCGACATGCAGAAGGCTCCGGCGTACACGGACGTCGTCGCCGAGGTCGCCCGTTTTCTCGAGGAGCGCGCCGCAGCCGCGCGCGCCCGGGGAATCGCCGCCGAACGCATCTGGGTCGATCCCGGGATCGGGTTCGGCAAGACGCTCGCGCACAACCTCGAGCTCCTCGTGCGCCTCCGCGAGATCGCCGAGCTCGGGTTCCCGGTCTGCCTCGGCGTCTCGCGCAAGTCGTTCATCGCCTCGATCGAAACCGAGCGGAGCCTGCCGCCGAGCCCCCCGGAAGCGCGCGTCGGAGGCACCGCCGCCGCCGTGACGCTCGGCGTCCTCGGCGGCGCCACGATCCTCCGCGTCCACGACGTCGCGCTGATGGCGCAAGCTGCTCGGGTCGCGCAAGCCTGCCTCCGGATCCGCGATCGGACGATCTGAAAGCTTGTCCGCGGCCGATTCCCGCGCAGAATCTGCGCCAGGGAACCGATGAGGAACGGTTGAAGGAGGAGCGCATCTTCGGGACCGACGGCATCCGCGGCCGGGCGGGTGAGGGTTGGCTCGCGGCTCCCGCGGTCACCGCGCTCGGTTGCGCGCTCGGCGACATGCTCGCGAAGGACGCCGGCGCCGCTGCGCGCCCGCGCGCGCTCCTCGGCCACGACGGCCGGCGTTCGGGGCCGGAGCTCGAGGCCGCGCTCGCGCGCGGGCTCGCCGCGCACGGCTTCGACGTCACGAGCGTCGGTCTGATCACGACGCCGGGGCTCGCCCTTCTCACACGCCTCGAACGCTTCCGGCTCGGCGCGATGCTGAGCGCTTCGCACAATCCCGCGGAGGACAACGGGATCAAGCTGTTCTCGGAGGAAGGCGAGAAGCTCTCGGACGCGACGGAGCGCGCGATCGAGGTCGAGCTGCGCCGGAATCCGCGCGTGACGCTCGACGGCCCGCCGCCGCGGCACGACCAGGACCTCGAGATGGCCTACTTCTCGTACCTCGTCGATCGCGCGGGCGCGGGCCTCCGCCTCGACGGCATGCGCATCGCCGTCGACTGCGCCAACGGGGGCGCCAGCCGTCTCGCCCCGCGCGTCCTCGGCCGCCTGGGAGGCGTCGTCACGGCGATCGCCGCCGAGCCGGACGGCGACAACATCAACCTGCGCTGCGGCGCGACGCACCCCGCCGCGCTGCAGGAAGCCGTGCGATCGAACGGCGCGCAGTTCGGACTCGCGCTCGACGGCGACGGGGACCGGAGCATCCTCGTCGACGAGCGCGGCGAGATCGTCGACGGCGACGGCATCCTCGCGCTGCTCGCGAGCCACGCGATGAGGAAGCGGGAGCTCCCCGATCCACGGATCGTCGCGACCGTCATGAGCAACCGCGGGCTGCACCGCGCGTTGCGCGACGCCGGCGTCGGGATCGTCACCGTCGACGTCGGCGATCGGCGCGTCGTCGAGGCGCTGCGGCGCGAGAAACTGCCGCTCGGAGGCGAACAGTCCGGCCACATCGTGTTCGGACGCGACCACTTCTACATCGGGGACGGCATCTACACGGCGCTGCGCGTCCTGCGCGTGCTCGTGGAGACGAAACGACCGCTCTCCGAGCTCGCGTCGGCGTACCGCGCGTTCCCGCAGGTGCTCCTGAACGTCCCCGTCCCCCGCCAGCCTCCGCTCGAAGGCCTTCCGCGCGTGTCGCACGCGCGCGCGCAGATCGAGCGCGAGCTCGGCGAGGACGGCCGTGTGCTCCTGCGCTATTCGGGGACGGAGCCGCTGGCGCGCGTCATGGTCGAAGGGCCCGATCTCGATCGGATCCGGCGCCAGGCCCAGGAGCTCGCCGACCTGATCGCCGCAGAGATCCCGGCGTGAGCGCGCTCGTCGTCGCGCTCGAGACGAGTTCCCGATCGCCGACCGTCGCCGTGCGGGCGGGCGATGCGATGCTCGAGGCCCGCCTCGAATCCGCTCGGGCGCACGCGAGCGACCTCGTCCCCGCGCTCGATCGGATGCTCAAGGAGCTCGGAGCCACGGCCGCGGAGATCACCGCCGTGCTCGTCGGCACAGGTCCGGGCAGCTACACGGGCCTGCGGGTCGGCATCGCGACGGCGCTCGGCGTCGCGCGCGGGACGCGGGCGCAGCTGCGCGGAGTGCCCTCGGGCGAGACCCTGTGCTTCGGCGCGCTCGCGCCGGGCGAGGAGGCGGCCGTGCTGCTCGACGCGCGCTCCGGCGAGGTCTACTTCGCCCACTACCGCAGGACCGCGGACGAGGTCGAGATCCTGCGCGCTCCGTGCGTGATCCGCCCCGACGACGTTCCGGCCGCGCTGCCGAGGTCGGGTCCCCTCTTCGTCGACGCGCCTTCTCCCGAGGCGATCGGGATCCCCGCCGCCGCGCGGGAACGCGTCCGCGTCGACGTGCACCCGCGCGCCGCGAGCCTGCTCGCGCTCGGGAGCGCGCGCCTCACAGGCCTTGGGCCGCAGGCACCGGAAGCGGTGCAACCGCTCTACTTGCGCCCGTTCGCGGTGCGCGCCGCGCGGCGCTAGCCGTCTACGAGTCGCGCCCAGCACGCGCGCACGCCGTCGCGCAGCGCGACGGTCGGTCGGAATCCGAGCGCTTCGAGCTTCGCGACGTCCGGGACGCGACGAGCGACGGAGCCGGGCGGAGCCGGCCGCGTGTCGACGCGCGGCCGGTGGCCGGTGACGTCGAACACGAGCTCGGCGAGGTCGCCGATGCGCGTCTCCTCCTTCGAACCGACGTTCGTGATTCCTCCCCCGCCGCGCAGCGCCGCGCCGAGGACGAGGCGCAGCCCGGCCGCGGCGTCCTCGACGTGCAGGAACGAGCGCGTCTGCTCCGCGCCGTAGACGGGGAACGGGTCCGCGCGCTGCTTGCAACGCTGGAGGAACTCGGGGATGACATGGGTCGGCCCCATGCGCGGCCCGTAGACGTTGTGGAAGCGCACGACCGCCGGCGCGAACCCCGCCTTCGCCGCCGCGGCGAAGACCGCGGATTCCCCGGCGATCTTGCTCGCCGCGTACGACCAGCGCGGGAGCGCGATGTCGGCGATCGAGAGTGTCACGCCCTCGGGCGTCGGGATCGGAACGGTCCCGGCATCCGCCCCGGATGCGTAGTTCTCGCTCGACGAGCCGAAGACGACGGCGCCCGCGCCCTCGCGCATCGCGTGGTCGAGCACCGTGAGCGTGCTGCGCAGATTGACGTCGAGCGTCTCGTAGGGATGCTCGCAGACGTGGCGGACGCCGACGATCGCGGCGAGGTGGAACACGCCGTCGAATCGCTCGGCCGCGGCCGCGAGCGCGTCCGGATCGTGGGCGAGGTCGGTGCGGAGGAGCTGCAGCGACCCCGGATGCGCTCGCGAGAGCGATTCGAGATCCTGGACGCCGCCCTTGAGCCCGATGTCGACGGCGACGACGTCGTCGCCTTGCGCGAGGAGCTGTCGCGTCAGCTCGAAGCCGATGAGGCCCGCCGCGCCGGTGACGAGGTGGCGCACGCGCTAGGTTCCCCCGTTGCCCCCGCGCGGATCCTCCAGGCCCGGAACGTCGCCGCGGCCGAACACCTCGAGCCGAACGCGCTTCTTCGCGAGCTCCGCGCCGACCGCGTCGGCGACGATGTTCCAGGGGTCGACGACGAGCGAGCCCGGCGGCAGCGTGTCGACGAGCAACCGCGGGAGGAAGGTCCGGTAGGCCGGATCCGGCAGGCAGACGACGGTGATGTCGGCTCCCTGCAGCGCCTCGGCGGCGGCGTGGCAGCTCCGCACTTCGGGGACCTCCTCCCAGCTCGGCACGAGCGGATCCCAGGCGCACACCTCGGCGCCCTCGGCGAGCAGGGCGCGCGCGACGATCTCGGCGGGAGAGCTGCGCGTGTCGGCGACGCCGGCGCGGTACGTCACGCCGAGAAGCGCCGCCTTCTTCCCGGCGAGCTTTCCGCCGAAGTGCCTGCGCGCGAGCTCGACCGAGCGCAGCGGCATCGATTCGTTCGTCAGGATCGCCCGACGCGAGAACGGCAGCTTCGCCTGCACGCCGAGCAGGTCCTCGGCGCCGAACGCCGCGAGGAGCGCGTCCTTCGTGAGGCAGTAGCCTCCGACGCCGAGCCCCGGGAACATCATGTTGTCGTGCGTCCCCTTCCGGAGGCGCACGGAATGGATCACGTCGAAGAGATCGACGCCGACTTCCTCCGCGAGGCGCGCCCATTCCTCGATGAACGCGATGTTCGTCGCGCGGTACGAGTTCTCGAGCAGCTTCGCCATCTCCGCCGCACGGATCGTCTTGTGGCGCCACAACGGGAACTTCTCGACGTTCACGTACTTCGAGAGGAAGTCGCGCGCGCGGTCCGCGCTGCGTTCGTCGATCCCGGCGTAGGCGCGCCAGTAGTTGTTCACCGAGTCGAGATAGTTCGGCCCGGGCATCACGCGCTCGTAGCAGAACGCGAGCAGCGGCGGCGAGTTCCCGACGTCGACGCCGCTCGTCTGCTGGCCTGCGCACAGCGCCGGGTAGATCACGCGGTCCGACATGCCGAGCGGGAGCGTGCTCTCGATGCAGACGAGCGTCCCCGGGCGCATGTGCTCGCCGACGGTGCGCATCGCGGTCGCGTACGCGTCGGTCGGGCAGGCGAGCTCCTCGGTCTGGCCCGGGACGCGGACGAGGTCGAGGTTGATGCACGAGACGACGACGTCCGCGAGCGCGATGCAGCGGAGGTCGACGGTGCCGACGACCGAGCGGGGCTCGATCGCGGCTTCCGCGATCACGCGGGCGAGGCTCGGGTCGTCGGCGTAGGTCGGCGAGCGACCGGCGTCGAGGCTCGCGGCCTTCTCGCGGCCCGCGGCCGAGTCCTGGTCGAGTCCGATGACGAAGAACACTCTCCGGCCACCGGCGGCCGTCCGCGCGAGGTTCGCGACGACCGCCGTGCCGACGAAGCCGAGACCGAGGACGAGCACGACCTCCCGGCCGTCCTCGCGTGCCTGGCGCGCGCGCTCGGCGACTTCGTCGAACTTCAAGCCGGCTCCAGTCCGAACCGGAAGCGCAACCCCATCCGGATCTTGTACCAACCCACCTTGAACCCGTCCCAGACCGTCACGCCCGGAACCGCGAAAGGCACCGTGATCGGCACCTCGACGATCCGCAGCTTCCGGTACATCGCCCGGAGCATCAGCTCGCTCTCGATCTCGTACCCGCGGGACTTCAGCGGGATCGCGTACAGCGCTTGCGCGCGGAATGCCCGGTAGCCCGTTTCCGTGTCGGTCAGCCATCGCCAAGTCACCAGGAAGGAGAGGATCCGCAGGCCCCAGTTGCCGATCACGTTGATGCGCGACGTGCGCAGCGTGCCCAGCATGCGGGACCCTGAGACGAGGTCCGCGCGCCCTTCTTCCAGCGGCTTCAGCATCACGGGGATCTCCTCGGGCAGATGCTGGCCGTCGGAGTCCATCAGGATGACGACGTCGGGGTCGAGCTTCCGGCTCTCCTCGATGCCCTTGATGATCGCGAACCCCTTGCCGCGCACGAGCTCGGCCTCGGGGACGCGCGCCCCGGCGGCTCGCGCCGCGGCGGCGGTTCCGTCCTTCGACCCGTCGGCGACGACGAGCACCGTCCGCACGAAGGGCTTCGTTCTCTCGACGATCGCCGCGATGGACTTCTCGAGGTTGTAGGCCGGGAGGATGGCGACGACGTTGAGGGGTCCGGACATGAGCGGGCAGGGATTCTAGAGACCGCGCGCGCGAGTCGAACGACTCCGCCCTGTTTTCCTCGGACCGTCGTGCTCCGGCGCTTTCCGGGCCGTTGATCGACGGGGGCAGAAGGCTATCTTGCGGTCGTGAGCGCCTATCGGGTCTGGGCGGAGATCGATCTCGACGCGATGACCCACAACCTCGCCGTCATCCGCCGCCGCGCCGGCGCGGGTGTCCGGGTGATGCTCGTCGTCAAGGCGGACGCCTACGGACACGGAGCCGTCGCCGTCGCGAATCACGCGGTCCGCTGCGGCGTCGCCGCGCTCGGAGTCGGCACTTCCGCCGAGGCGCTCGAGCTGCGCGCCGCGGGCGTGCGCGTCCCGATCCTCGTGCTCGGCACGATCATCGACGACGAGGCCCGCGACTGCCTGCGCAACGGCATCCAGATCGCGCTCCACTCGTCGGACCGCTGCTCGATGCTGCAGGACCTCGCGAAGCGCCTCGGTCTGCGGGCGCGCGTGCACTTGAACGTCGACACGGGCATGGGGAGGCTCGGCGTCCTGCCGGGGAGGGCGCTCGATCTCCTGCGGGCGATCCGCGCGTCGTCGCACCTCGAGCTCGCCGGCGTCATGAGCCACATCAGCGCTCCGGAAGGCGCGCTCGCGGGCAGCACTTCCGAGCAGGCGCGCCTCTTCGAGGGCGTCCTGCGCGACGCGCGCGCTGAGAACCTGCTGCGCGGCTGGATCCACCTCGCCAACTCGGCGGCGGTGTTCACCGACCTGCGGCCGCGCTACGACACCGTGCGACCGGGGATCAGCGCGTACGGCATCCTGCCGCACGATCTGCCCGGCTCGGGCGACCTGCGCCCGGCGATGTCCCTGCGCAGCCAGATCGTCTTCCTGAAGGACGTGCCCGAGGGAGCGACCGTCGGCTACGGCTCGACGTGGAAGGCGGAGCAGACGACGCGCGTCGCCACGCTGCCGATCGGCTACGACGACGGCGTGTCGTGGCGGCTCTCGAACCAGGGCGAGGTGCTCGTGTGCGGGCGGCGCACGCGGATGATCGGTCGCATCTCGATGGACTACACCACGATCGACGTCACGCACGTGCCGGGCGCGAAAGTCGGAGACGTGGTCACGTTGATCGGCACCGACGACGGCGAGACGATCTCGGTCGACGACGTCGCGCGTCGAGCGGACACGATCTCGTACGAGGTCGTCTGCGCGGTCGGCAAGCGCGTGCAGCGGACGTACGTCGGCGGCACCGAGATCGATCTCCCGGCGCAGACCGCGGCGACGCGCGGCGCGCTCGCGGGAGTTCCGCGCCCTGTGCCGCAGCCCGTCGACCGCTCGGAGACCGCCGGCGGCCCGGGCCGCCGGATCTGACGACCGTGGGCGCTGCGACCCGAATCCTCGGCCGGGTCGTTCTCGCTCTCGGTTGGGCGGCGTTCCTGTTCCTGGCGGCGCTGTTCCTGGCCGAGAAGACGGGCCTCGTGACGCATTTCGCGCGGCGCCTGCTCGCCGAGAGCACCGGACCGCTCGGCGTCGACCTCGCGATCGATCGAGCCTCCCTGCGCTGGTTCGTGCCGGGGGTCGAGGTCCGCGGGATCCGACTCGGGACGCGCGGAGAGATGCTCGAGATCGACGAAGCGAGCCTCGCGTTCGACCTCTTCGCGTCCGACGGACCCCGGATCGCGCGGATCGACGTCGCCGGCGGACACGTCCGTCTCTCGCCGGAGCTCTTCGACCGCCTCTGGCTCCTCGCCGACCGTCTGCCTCCCCGCGTCCCCGGGATGCGGCACACGGCGTCCATCCCCTCGATCCGCGCGCGCGACGTCGAGCTCGACCTCGACACGAAGCGCCTCGGTCGATTGCCGCTCGGAGTCGTCGACCTCGCCGTGCGCGTCGTGCCCAACGGCGGACCGGTGCTCACGGGTCGCCTGATCCCGAGCTTGTCGACCGCGCCCGGCGGCTCCGGGGAGATCGTGCTCGCCGGCCAGGAGTCGGAGCCGGGCACGTTCGACCTCTCGGCGTCCGCCGTCGGCGTTCCGATCTCGACGACGTACCTCCCCAGAGGCACCGACCTCGACGCGCTCCGTCCCTTCGCGCCGCACGGCGTCCTCGCGCTGCGCGCGTGGGGCACCCTCTCCCTCGACTCGCACACGCCGCCGCGCGGGGGCGTGCGCCTCGTGCTCGCGGACGGCGGGTTCGTGACGGCGAGCCATCAGCCCATCGAAGGGTTGCAGGTCGAGCTCGAGACCTCGTACGCCCCGAAGAGCCCCGAGAATCTCTGGGGCCTCACAGCCTGGACGGCGTCGTCGCGCATCTCCGGTACCTGGCGCGATGTCCCGTTCGGCGCGGTTGCGCGGCTCTCCGACGAGCACGATCCCGACCGCTCGATCACGTGCCAGCTGCACGTGCCGAAGCTCCCCGCCACTCACGACGTCGTCGATCTGCTCGGGAACCGGCCCGAGGACGAGAGCCTGTGGAAGGCGCTCGAGCCCCGCGGCTCGGTCGAGCTCTGGGCGATGCTCGGATGCGCGACGGACTGGGTGCCCGGCGAGCCGATCGCGGAGAAGCTCGCCGCCGCGTGCGAGTTCGCGTTCGCGGGCGACGCCGGGATCACCTACCGCGGTTTCCCGGGCCACGCGTCCACGATGCGGAACCAGGGGTTCCCGCTGCCCGTCGACGGCATGCGGGGGAGCGTCGTCCTCGCGTTCGACCCGACGCGCGTGAGGACGCTCGTCGTCGGGATCCCGGAGCTCCACGGGACTCCGGCGCACGGAACGCTGGAGGCGCGCGGATGGGTCACCTCTCCCCCGCGCACGGCTCCGCACGACGCCCCCGGCGTCGGGTACGTCGAGCTCGACCTCGACGTCCGCGGCGAGCACATTCCGGTCGACGCCACGCTCCACTCCGCGCTCGCCGGACTCGCCGGCGCCGTGCCGCCAGCCGAGACGTGGGAACCGTTCCATCCGACGGGCGGCGAGCTCGACGCGGTCGTCCGCGTGATGCGGACCGTCGAGATGCCGTACGCGGCGACGCGCGTCTCGCTGGGACTCACCGATCTCTCGCTCGCGTGGAAGGACCTGCCGATCCCCGTCGGTCGCGTGCGCGGCAAGCTCGAGTTCGTGTCGGACGGACGCGAGGACCGCGGCCTCGGCTGCAGGCTCTCGGGGAGCGCGCGCACCTCCGCGGATCTCTCCGTGGCGCTGCGCTACCAGACGGATCCGTCGGTCCCGGTGCCGGCTGGAGGCAAATCGCGGCTCGACGAGATCGCGTGCCTCGCAGTGAGCGCGCACCGGGTGTCCCTGACCGGCGACGACGAGCGCATTCTCGCGCAGCAGTTCGAGGCGATCGGATCCGCGATGGCGTCCGTGTCGCCGCACGGCTTCGCCGACGTGACGTACAGCCAAGTCCGAGCGGGACCCGGACCGCGCAGGGTCATCGTCGCGGAAGTGACGCCGCGCGAAGCGGAGCTGATCCCGAGCGACTTCAGGATCCCGGCCGGCTCCGTGCGCGGGCGCGTGCTCGTGAACGCGGTCGAGGAGCGACCGGACGCGCCGACGCGCACCGAGACCCTGGTCGCGCCGCTCGTCGGGACGCTCAACGCGGCCACCGCGGGCAGCGCGGCGACCGTGGGCAGCGCCGCGACGGGCGGCATGCAGGTCGCCGCGACCGCGTCCTTCCCGCCGGGTCGGATCCTGATCCATGCCGCGGGCCTCGATCCTGCGAACCCGAGCGTGCTCGGCGCGCTCGTGCAGGCGCTGCGGAGCTCGGGGACCACGCAGGGGCCGGACCTCGCGGCGCTCAGCGTCGAGGGACCGCTCGACGTCGACGGGTCGATCGACCTCGGCAGCGCGCAGGCGGCGCAGAACCACTTCTTCCGATTCTTCCTGCGCGAGAACATCGTGCAAACCGCGAGGAATCTGCGCCTCGATCGGCTGCGCGGCGTGCTCGAGCTCCGCGGGGACAAGGTGCTGCTCGGCAAGGAGGTGCGTGCGAACCTCGCGGGCACGACGCTCGACCTCGCCGACCTGCGGTACGCGACGACACCGGGCGGGTTCGAGCTCACGACGCGGATCCTTCCGGTCGAGAACCTGCCGCTCGACCGCGATCACCTGCGGGCGTTCGTCGACGAGACGACTCTCGACGCGCTCCTCGGACCGCTCGCCTGGCGCGGAAGGATCGACGTCCGGGACGGACGCCTCCGGGTCGTGCTTCCGAACACGGGAGATCCACGGCTCGAGTTCAGCGGGCAGATCGCCGCGAGCGACATGCAGGTGCAGCTCGGACTCCCGTTCGCCGTCCGATCCGCGTCGGCGTCGATCGAGCATCTCGTGCTCGAGGGCGGCGCCGTGAGCGCCGTCTGCCGCATCACGGACCTGTACGGCAAGATCGCCGACCGCGAGCTCGCCCGCGCGAACCTCCTGATCACGTACGTCGAGCCGCGGCTCTCGATCGAGAGCCTGGAGGGCGAGTTCGAAGGCGGCATGATCCGGCCGCTCGGCCGCGGCGCCGAGCGCGGAGGCACGGCGTTCTCGATCGACCTCGAGGAGCCCTTCCCGTTCCAGCTCGCGCTCGACCTGCTCGGCGTCGAGCTCTCGGGCCTGTTCCGCGGCCTGTTCGCGAGCAACTTCGCCACGCGCGGCAAGGTCGACTGCCAGCTGCGCCTGACCGGGGACACCCGGCGCGTGCTCGGCATCCAGGGCTCGGGCTCCGTGCAGGTCACCGACTCGCTGCTGTGGTCCGTGCCGGTCTTCCGCGCGCTGTTCTCGCAGCTCGGGATCGAGAATACCGCGGTGTTCGACCGGTTGGCCGCGAACGTCCGGATCCGGAACGGCGTGATCTGGACCGACGACATCACGATCCAGAGCCGGATCCTCGAGCTCGTCGGCAAGGGATCGATCGACTTCGACGGCGGCGTCAAGGAGGACCTCCAGGTCCGCTACCCGCTGATCGACCGCCTCGGCCTGCTGACGCGGATCGTGTACGCGATCCAGAAGGAGCTGCTCTCCGTGGCCGTGCGCGGAGACCTGGCGCGCCCCCAGGTGATCTTCAGGAACCCCTGGACCCACGTCGCCTCGCAGAACGACCGCTACCGCTCGCTGCCCCTGCCCGGCCTCTCGACGCTCCCGCCTCGATTCTGATTCCGCGCGCGGACCTGCGCGACCTAGACTGCGCCGCCATGCACAGCAAGAGCCTCTGGGCGGTCCTGCTCGCGGGCGGATCCGGGACGCGGTTCTGGCCCGCGAGCCGGCGGGCCCTGCCGAAGCAGTTCCTGCCGATCGGCGGCACGCGCTCGCTGCTCGCGGCGACGGCGGCGCGGTTGCGCGGGCTCGTCCCCTGGGAGCGCACGCTCGTCGTCACGGCGCGCGAGCAGGTCCCTCTCGTCCGGAAGCACTTGAGGAAGCTCCCGCCCGATCAGATCCTCGCCGAGCCCGCCGCGCGGAACACCGCCGCGGCGGTCGCCTGGGCAGCGACGGAAATCGAGCGGCGGGATCCGGGCTCGGTGCACGCCGTCCTGCCGTCCGACCACACGATCGCGCCCGCGGCGGACTTCCGGAAGGCGCTTCGCGCCGCGGCGGAGGAGGCGGAAGCGAGCGGAGCGCTCCTCACGTTCGGCATCCGGCCGACCTTCGCGGCGACGGGATACGGCTGGATCGAGGTCGGATCGCCGACAGGGGAACGGCGCGGCGAAAGCGTGTCCTCGGTCGTGCGCTTCGTTGAGAAACCCGACCGCCCGCGCGCGGAAGCCTTCCTCGCCGGCGGCCGGCACCTGTGGAACTCGGGCATGTTCGTGTGGAGGACGGACGCGATCCTGCGGGCGCTGCGCGAGCACGCGCCCGCGCTCGCCGAGGCGTTCGCGAACGCGCGCGACGCGGGTGCGCTCGATCGCGTCTACGCCGGGCTGCCATCCGTCTCGATCGACGTCGCGGTCCTGGAGCGATCCAAGGACGTGCGCGTGATCCCCGCGCGCTTCGGCTGGAGCGACGTCGGCTCCTGGTCCGCGCTCGCGGAAGTCCTCGACGCGGACGGCAACGGCAATCTCGCGGCGGGCGGAGTCCAGGTCCTCGCCGAGGAAGCCCAGGGGTGCACGGCCTGGGGCCGCAAGGGGGAGCTGACGGTCCTCTTCGGAGTGCGCGATCTCGTCGTCGTGCGCGCGGGCAAGGCGACGCTCGTGTGCCCGCGGGAGCGCTCGCAGGAGCTCAAGAAGATCGTCGATCGGCTCGCGAAGGACGGTCCGTCCTTCCTGTGATGGCGCGCAAGGCCGGCGTCCTGGCGATCGATCACGGCACGAAGCGCTCGGGATTCGCGGTCGTCGACGGACTGCGCATCGCGGCGCACGCCCTCGACGGGTGGCGCGGCCCCGGTGGCGAAGCGGAGCTCCTCGCCCACGTCGGCGGACTCCTCGCCGAACGCGACGTCTCCACGCTCCTCGTCGGCCTGCCGCTCGACATGGACGGCGGCGAAGGTCCGCGCGCCGCGGAGGTCCGCGCTTTCGGTCGACGCCTCGCCGCGCGATTCCCGGACCAGGAGGTCGTCTTCCACGACGAGCGGCTGACGACGAAGGCGGCCGAGGAGCTCCTGCGCGAGATCGGCAGCTCCCAGGACGAGCGGCGCCGGCGCAAGGACAGCTTCTCGGCGCTCGTCCTGCTCCGCGACTGGATCGCGTCGGGGGAACCGCGCTAGCGCGGGACTTTCTGGTCGAGCCAGGCGACGACGCGCGCAATGACTTCGCGCGCGCGCGTCTCGTGGAAGAGGTCGTGCTTCAGCCCCTCCTGGACCTCGACGTCGAGCGACGGACCGGCGATCGAGCGCGCGATTTCGGCGCGCGCGATCGGGTCCTTCGATCCCTGGAGGAGCAGCACCGGCATGCGGAGCTCGGAGATCCGCGCGCGGTAGATCCGCGCGGCCTCCGCGGCCTGCGTGCCCGCGCGGACGGTGATCACGTCGCGGACGAGCTCGTCGCCCGCGCGCGCCGCGAGCGCCGCGGGATCCTCCGTGAGGTCCGTCGCCTTCCAGCCGATCCGTCCCGGGGTCGTCGGCCCGATCTTCCTGAACACCTTGAGGAGGCCGCCCGCCGGCGCGGGGAGCTCGAAGCGGGGCTCGAGGAGCGGCGCGGAGAGGACGAGTGCCGCGATCCCTTCGGGGTGCTCGCACGCGAACGCGAGGCAGTAGAGGGCTCCGAGCCCCTGGCCGACGAGGACGCGCGGGGCGTCCGGTTGACGGTAGGCGAGGTGGTCCTGCACGTCCCCGAGATCGCGGACCACCTCCGCGATCCCCGCGCTGTGGCCGATCTCCCCTTCGGAGCGCCCGTGGCCGCGCAGATCCGGCAGCGCGATCGACCAGCCCGCCGCCGCGAGCGCGCGCGCGGCGTCGAGATAGCGTCCGCCGTGCTCGCCCGCGTCGTGCACGAGCGTCACCGCGCCGCGCGGAACGCCGTGCGCGGCGAGCTCGAGGACGTGCAGGAGGACGAGGCCCTCCGCGCGGTGCGAGAGTCCGGCGCCGGCCTCGCCGTCGGCCGTCGACTCGCGCAGCTCGAGGTACGTGACGAAGGGCTCGCTCTCGCTCATGGCCGTGCGCGTGGCGACGCCTCCGCGCACGCAGAGTAGGGGCCGCGCCCGGGAGCGGCAAGGCGACGCGCGCGTGCGGGCCGACGCGTTTTCGCGTAGAATGGCCGCGGCGCGAGAGGCCCGGGCGGCCGCTCCGTCCCGTCCCCGCGTGGGATCGGGGCGGGGAGGAAAGTCCGGACTCCACAGGTCAGGGTGGTTGTCAACGGCAACCGGTCGCGAGGCCAGGGAAAGTGCCACAGAGAAAAGACCGCCGATGCAGCGGATCGCCTTCGGGCGAAACCCGCTGCAGGCAAGGGTGAAACGGTGCGGTAAGAGCGCACCGCGGATCTGGTGACAGATCCGGCACGGCAAACCCCACCCGGAGAAAGGCCAAGTAGGGAAGGATCGCGACGACCTGCGCATCGCTCCTTCCGGGTAGACCGTTCGAGGCCGAGCGCGAGCTCGGTCCCAGAGAAATGGCCGTCGCTCCCTTCACGGGGAGGCCAGAATCCGGCTTACAGGACCTCTCGCGCCACCCCACCTCCCCGCGGAGGGAGCGTTCCCACGTCCGCCTGGGCCCGGACCCACCCACAAGATGCAGTGGGTGAACCCCGCCGATGGTCCCGGATGTTGACTTTTTGGGGCGTTTCGAATACCTTCTTCGAATCCTCGCGGACCTCCTCTCCTGAGGGGGGCACGCGAGCCGGGGCAGGATCCCGCACCTTCCCCCAGCCCCAAGTCACCGCCATGGAGTTCGTTTTCGTCGTTCCTCGGAACGCGCTGTTCCCCGAGTTCTATCCGCACGGTTTCCTGCCGTTCGGAGCGGACGCGGGGTCCTCGAACGCGAAGTCGGACGCGCGCACGTTCGACTTGGCGAGCTTCGAAGCAGCGGTCGCGCGCGATGGTTTCTTCGTCGAGCGCGCGTACGCGGAGCGCCAGCCGCACCTGAAGCAAGTGATCCCGTACTCCGTGATCGAGTGCGACGGACGCGTGCTCCTCTTCCGGCGACTCGCGACGGGCGGCGAAGCGCGACTGCACGACAAGCACTCGATCGGCATCGGTGGTCACATCAATCCCGAGGATCTCGCCTCCGCGACGAACGCGCGGACCCACCGCAATCCGATCGACGCCGGAACGCGCCGCGAGGTCGACGAAGAGTTGGCCGTAAGAGGCACGTACGACATAAGGCGCCTCGGCATCTTGAACGATGACTCCAACCCGGTTGGGGCGGTACACGTAGGCGTGGTTCAGTTGATCACCGTCCACGGTTCCGTCGACATACGTGAAAGGGACCAGCTCGAGGGTCGTCTGGTTGAAACCGACGAGCTCGGCCGCATGCACGCACAGGGCATGAACTTCGAGACGTGGTCCGGTCTGCTCATCCCTCGGCTGGATGAGATCCTTTCCAAACCCATCGCCGCCGTTTCTTGAACCGGCCCCCGCGAGCACCGACGGCACGAGAATCCATGAGCACCGCAAGCAGCAAAAAGAGTCGCGAACTCGTTCCCGAGAAGATCTACGACACGCTCCTCGGCGTCCGCACGGCCGACAAGGTCACGATGCACTTCAAGGACGGGCGCATCGTGCACGGCGCGCTGATCTTCAACCGGTTCAAGGGGACCGGTCGCGTGATCAACATCGATCAAGAGGTCAGCATCGACTTCGCCGTCGCGGACATCCGCGACCTCAAGGTCTGATCCGCTCCGGCCTCGATCACCGCGCCTTCGCGGCCCGTATCGGGGCGCGAAGGCGCGTCACTTGGCGGGGTACGGCTCCATCCCCGGTTCGAGATCGACGTGGACGGCGTCCGCGATCCGGTTGATGTAGTTGAAGTAGCTCGCAACCTGGATCGCGTCGTGGATCGCGAGATCATCGAATCCGGCGCGTCGCAGGCCCTCGACGTCGTCGCTCGCCATCCGATCCGGCGTCCTCGTGAGCTTGACGGCGAACTCGCACAACGCGCGATCGGGACCGTCGAGGCTCGCCGACCCCCAATCCCGCGCGAGGTCGTCGACCCAACCTTCGTCTCCCCCGGTCTTGCGGACCTCGACACGGAGATCCGACGCGTGGGCGTGGATTCAATAGTGGCACGAGTTCGTCGCGCTGACGACGACGGCGAGCATCTCGCGCCGCGTGCGCGTCAGTCCGCCCTTCGCGAACATGACTTTCTGATAGAGCTCGATCGACGCGTCGAGCACCTCCGGGGCGAGGCTCATCGCGCGGACGATCCCGAACACCTTGCCGGCGCGGGCGACGGCCCGGTCGTACGAGGCGCGCAGCGGGCCGCGCGCCTCGTCCGGAGGGATCGTCCGGATCCACGTCATCGGGCGCGGGTTCTCAGAGACTCTTCTTGTTGAGGTAGAAGTCGACGCGCTCGTACTCCTTGTGCGTCGAGCGCTCCTTCACCTCACTCTCGGTCTTCGGCGGCGGAACGACGACCTTCTCGCCAGGCTTCCAGTTCACCGGCGTCGCGCAGGCGTTCTGGTCGGCCGTCTGGAGCGCGGTCAGGAGGCGCATCACCTCGTCGATGTTGCGGCCGACGTTCATCGGGTAGTAGACGAGCGCGCGGATCACCCGCTTCGGGTCGATGACGAAGACCGCGCGCACGGTCGCCGTCGCCGACGCGCCGGGGTGGATCATCCCGAACTTGGACGACACGTCCATCGAGATGTCCGCGATCATCGGGTAGCCGATCTCGACGTCGAGGATCTGCTTCAGGTTCTCGCGCCAGGCGAGGTGGCTGTGGATCGAGTCGACCGACAGGCCGATGAGCTTCGTGTTGCGCTTCTCGAACTCGGCGCTGCGCTTGGCGAATTCGACGAGCTCCGTCGAGCAGACTGGCGTGAAGTCGGCGGGATGGCTGAAGAGGACCACCCAGCTCCCCTTCTGCCAGTCGCTGAACTGGAGTTCACCTTGCGTCGTCTGCGCCTTGAAGTCGGGCGCGGTGTCGCCGATCCGGGGAATGCCGGTGACTGTGGTCTCGGACATGATCTCTCTCCTTCGTGCGGGCTCGTGTGGGGTGCCGGCTCCGTGCCGGTCGAGGCCGGCATTCTAGCGTTCGATCCAGGCCTGGAGCGCGAGGGCGTGGCGGTGTTTCGTGAGGCCCAGCGTTTCGCAGGCGCGGGCTTCCTCGGCCCGCCCGGTGCGCACGAGGTGGATCGCGTAGTGCGCGTACCAGCGCGCGACGGTCTCCTCGGACTCCAGGCACAACCGGAGCGCGAAGCGCCGCCAACCGACGCACCCCGCGAGGTGCAGCAGCCATGCCGCGAAGCGCCTGCGACGGCTCGTCGCCGGCGGCCGCGCACCGAGCGCCGTCATCAGCGCGCGCAGCTTCGCGATCTGCTCGTCCTCCTCGACGCAGAACCGCGCGAGCAGCGCCGCGAGCTCCGGATCTCGCCGCGAGCGCGACAAATGGCCGTACATCGCGCGCGCCCCGAACTCGGAGAGCAGCGCGAGGCGCATGTCGTCGAGAAGCGGGTCGCGTGACGGCGGCGACACGCGGAGTCCGTTACCCCTCGCCGCGCAGCTTCTCGAGCGCGGCCTCGATCGCCCGCAGCTCCGGGACGAGGGCGGTGCGGCCGTAGCGCGCGCGGAGCGCGTCGGCGGCGGCGGGATCCTTGAGCTCGGCGAGGGCGCCGATCGTCTCGCGCCGCACGCGCCACGGAGCCGAATCGAGCAGCGTCTCGAGATCGTGGCGGGCCTGCGGGTTCCCGCGGCCGAGGACTCCGACCTCGCGCGCGGCGGCCGCGCGTCCGCCTTCGTCGGCGTGCGCGTCCAGAGCGATGCGGGTCGCCACGGCGAGGGCCCGGCCGTTTCCACGGCCCTCGAGGAGCGGGAGGAGCCGGGCCCGGAGCGCGTCGCGCGGCGATTCCACGGCGAGCTGCTCGACGATCCACTCGAACGCACCCTGCGGCCGCGCGGTCGCGTACAGGGACGCGGCGGCCGCCGCGGAGTCCCAGCTGAACGCCTTCTGGTACTCGCGCAGCGCGAATGCGGCGAGCTCGGCGTCCGCGCCGAACCCGCGCAGGGCCGCGAAAGCGGCGACGCGCACGCGCGCTTCCGCATCCCCGGCGGCGGCCTGCATCAGCGCCGAACGCGCGCTCGCGTCCCGCACGGTGGCGAGTCCGGACGCGGCGTCCGCGCGCACGGCGCCGCTCGCGTCCTTCGCGAGCCGCTCGAGCAGTGCTGCGAGCGGCGCTTCCCTCGACTCCGTCGCCGACGGCTTCGCCAGGACCCCGGCGAGCACCTTGACCGCGTCGCGCCGGCCGTTCACGTCGTCGTCGGAAGCGGCGATCGCGAGCCATTCCTCCGTCGGCTTGCGCTCGTCGAGGCGCTTCGGGATCCACCCGCGCTCGTCGAAGCGCACGAAGACGGGCTTCTCCGGGGCCGGGATCTCGAAGAGCTCGCGGCGCCGCTCGATCGCGACGCGCGCGAGGCGCAACCCCTTCGAGTCGCGGATCCCGAGCTCGACCGGGATCCGGAACGCGGCGGGCGTGCCGCCGACGACGTCCTGCACCTGGCTCACCGAGACGATGAGGATCTGGCGCCTCTCGTCGTACCGCCAACCCGACTCGAACTCCGGGAAGCCCGGCGACTCGAACCAGTCGCGGAAGAACCCGGCGAGATCCTGGTTCGACGCTTCCTCCATCGCGCGGCGGAAGTCGTCGGTCACGACGGACCGGCCGGCGTTGCGCTGGACGTACGTGCGGATCCCGCGGAAGAAGGCGTCGTCGCCGACGACGAAGCGCAGGAGGTGCAGTCGCACCGCGCCGCCTCCGTACACGTGCCCCGAGAAGAAGAGATCCATCGGGCGCCGGTAGACGTCGAACACCATCGGACGGCGGTTCTTGCCGACGTCCGCAGCGAGGTAGCCGTCCTGCATCCCGCGCATGCGGAACCGGAATTCCTCGGCGCCGAGGTCGTGCTCGGTGAACAGCGCGGCGCAGTACGTCGCGAATCCCTCGTTGAGCCAGACGTGCGACCAGTCGCGACACGTGAGCAGATCGCCGAACCACTGGTGCGCGGCTTCGTGCGCGACGAGATCCGTCTGCTGCGCGTCGCGGCGCGCCTTCTCGTCGACAAGGCACGTGTCCGTCAACGTGGTCGCCGAGATGTTCTCCATGCCTCCGTACGGGAAGTCCTCGACGCAGGCCTGCGCGTACTTCGGGTACGGATACCGCCGCCCCGTGACCTGGGAGAAGAACGCGAGGACGTCGCCCGTGCGGCCGAGGTCCGCCTCCACCTCGTGCGCGAGACGCGGTTCGGCGAGGTACACGAGCGGCGTGCCCTCCCAGCTCCCGGTCTTGACCGTGAAATCGCCCGCGACGAGCGTCGTGAGATACGGCGGGTGCGGCGTCGTCATCCGCCACAGCTCGGTCGCGCGTCCCTCGCCCTCGGTCCGCTCGATGCGCTCTCCTGCGGCGACGGCGCTCCAGCGCGCGGGCATCGTGACGCGCAGCTCGGAGCTCGCGCGGTCCGACGGCGCGTCGAAGCACGGGAACCAGCCGCGCGAGTCCTCGCACTCGCCCTGCGTGAACACCTGCGTCGGCACGCCGTCCCGCTCGGCGAAGAAGTACAGGCCCTTGCGCGGCTTCCCCCCGTAGTCGATCGCAACTTCCGTGCAGTCCCCGGGCTGGAGCGGTTCCGCGAGCGTGATGCGGACGGTCCCGGGAGAGCGCGCGAACGCGAGCGCGCGGCCGTGGTCGTCGCGCACGGCGCTGACGTCCAGGTCGTCGAGATCGAAATCGAGCGACGCGAGCGCGGTCGCGCGCGGCCACACGAGGATGCTGCACGTGCCCTGGATCCGGCGCGCGTCCGGGAGGAGCTCGATGTCGAGGCGGTAGCGCTGCACGTCGTAGGCCGCGTCGCGCGGCGCGTGCGCGGAGAGCGCGGGCATCTCGAGAGCGCCGTGTGTCGCCGGCTTGACTCCGGCGCGGCAGCCCAACACGGCCGTCGCCGCGCAGGACCACGCGGCGATCTGGATTCCGAGGGTCCGCGGGCGGATCGAAGTCGTCATGGCGGCGCGGACGGGATGCTAGCAGCCCCCGCTCGAGCCACAAACGGTCGCAACATCGCCTTCCAGCCGGGATAGTCTCAGCTCTCTCCAGGAGCACCGTGGACTTCCTGCTCGAATGCATCGGTTTCCCGCCCGACTACGCGATCGAGGACATCGTCGAGCGCGTGCTGCGCGACGGCGAGCCCGCGGCGTGGCGCGGCGAGCCCGACCGCCACCGCCGGCTCGCGCTCGGCGGCGGTCTCGAGATCCGGATCGACAGGGATCACGGACGGAGCGACTGGAGCGTCCTCCCGCACTTCCAGGTCCCCCACCGGCTGCGCGTCGCCGTGGACGAGATCCGCGCGGTCCCGGACTCGCCGTTCGACGCACTCGTCCTCGGCTGGGCGGCGCCGCCGCTCGAGCCGGAGGAGGCGCGGCTGCAACCGGGTTCGTACCGGTTGTCTGCGTTCGTCACCGACGCGCGGCGACTTCCGCGGCGGATCCCGTTCGGCCACGTGCTCGCGCTGAGCCTCGCCGGATTCGCGCTCGACGTGAGCCACGTCGGACCCGAGGGCGATGCCGCCCCGCGGATTGCGCCGCTAGGATCGAACGAGGACCCGGGCGGGTGCTCGGACGTCTCGCTGCGGATCCTGCGGATCCTCCACCTCGAGAATCCGATCACGCGGATCCCAGTCGAGGTCCTCGAGGTCGACGCGCCCGAGCGGCCGCTGCAGCTCTTCGTCAGCCGCTGGCAGCTCGAGAAGGACGCCTTGCCGCAGCCGCGACCGGGATGGCGGATCGAGGGCACGTTCCTCTTCTCCGGCCGGATCGCGGGCGGGTTGCCCGGTGCGCGGAAGGAAGTCGGCACGAGTTTCGGCTGATCGCCCTAGCGCTTCTCGGCGGGCTTCGCCTTGGGCTCGACCTTCCAGGTGAGGGTCGGCACGTCGCCGGGCGCCACGCCGTGCGAGGCGACGACCACGACGACGTCCGCTTCACCGGGCCGCTCGATGCGGTGCTGGATCGCGGCCTTCGGATCGTCCGGGAACACGGCGGCGGCGGCGGCCTGGAACTCCTGGGCGTCCTCCGGACGATCCCACGCGGTCACGAGCCACAGGACGCGGGCATCCCCTTTCTCGAGGAGCACCGCGCGGTCTCCGCCCCAGCCTTCCGCGGCCTTGTTCGTGTACTGGATCCCGAGGATCGAGAGCGGGTTCTTCGGATCGAACGGCGTGCGCTTGTCGAGCGGCGTCGTCACGAGCGCGAGGGTGATCTCGCCGAGCGTGTCCTCGCCCGCGACCTTCCATCCGGACTGGAGCTTCGACGCGTCGACCGAAACCTTCCGCGGCTCGTCGACCTGGTCGGCGTCCCAGTACTTGTCGGGGTGGAGGATCTGCTCCGAGGCGCGGGGCGGATGCTCGAAGGCGCGCCGGATGTCCTCCGTCTTCGAGGCCTTCATCCCCACGTTCATTCCCGCCGTGTGAACGAGGAAGCCCTCGCCGCGGAGGTACGCGGCGATCAGCGGCTTCCAGAGGAACTGCGGCGCCTCCGCGAGACCCTGGGTCTCGAGGTCCGACGACTCGAGCAGCGCGGCCCGGTCGAGGTCCTTGAGGTGCTGCATCGTCCACTGGTTCATCGCGGACGTGCCGCTGCCTTCGACGACCGCCTGGAACGCGAACTCGGCGTCGCTCTCCTGGTGGAGCTTCGCGAGCTGGCCGTCGAGATCGAAGCACTGGTCGTCGAGCGCGTGCGTCAGCTCGTGCGCGAGGATGATGCGCGCGAGGTCGCCGCCGAACGAATCCATGAGATAGAACGTGTCCGATCCCGGGTCGTAGAAGCCGCCGACTTGCCCTTCGAGGAGCTTCTCGAGCGCCGCCTGCAGGTTCATGTCGATCGGAACCAGCCCGAGCAGCTTCGCGTTCCACTCGTCGCGCGCCTTGCGCTCGGGGGTCTCCGTCTTCTCCTGGCGCTTGCGCGCGTACTCGATGAAGCCCTTCTTGTCCGTGACCTTGACCTTGACGGGGCGCTGGAATTTCGTGCCCCGCATCGTCTCGATGTCGGACTTGATCTCCGCGGAGACGGCCTCGAGCTCCGCCTGCGTCCACACCTTGGGAGGCGCGGCCTTGGCATCCTGGACGAACGTGAGGAGCGCGGGACCGAGAGCGAGTGCAGTGATCATGGCCGGGATCCTAGCCCGCCGTGGTCGCAGGCCGAGCCCCCCTTCCCTATCATGCCCCGGCTTCCCCCGGAGCCCGGTTCCGCGCCCCGCCCCTGATGTCGTCCTGGACTGAGCGCCTCTTCGCCCGTCGCTCCGTCAGCGAGCTCCACGCGCAGAGCGAGCGCAGCGGGCTGAAGAGGGCGCTCGGTCCGATCGACCTCGTGCTCCTCGGCGTCGGCGCGATCATCGGGGCCGGCATCTTCGGCACGATCGGGCAGGCCGCGGGCGCGGCCGGGCCCGCCGTCGTCGTCTCCTTCGTCGTCACCGCGATCGCGTGCGGTCTCGCAGGTCTCTGCTACGCCGAGCTCACGAGCGTCGTGCCGATCGCCGGCTCGGCGTACACCTACGCCTACGCGACGCTCGGGCAGTTCGTCGCCTGGATCATCGGCTGGGACCTGATCCTCGAGTACGCGATCGGCAACGTCGGCGTCGCGATCTCGTGGGCGGACTACGCGTGGGCCCTGATGGACCAGATGGGGATCCACTTCCCGGTCTGGCTCGCGAAGGATCCGCGGTACCTCGCCGACGCGGCGAGCGACCCGGCGATCGTCGAGATGATCCGGCGCACCGCGCCGACGATCGCGGGGCAGCCCGTGTGCTTCAACCTGCTCGCGGTGCTGATCACCGTGCTCATCACCGTCCTCCTCGTGCGCGGGGTGCGCGAGAGCGCGACGCTGAACAACGCGATCGTCATGCTCAAGCTGGGCGTGCTTCTCTTCGTGATCGGCATCGGCGTCCTGTACTGGGACACGAGCCGTTGGGGCCTCGCGCCGTTCGACCCGCACAAGTTCGCGCCGAACGGATGGAGAGGCATCGCGAAGGGAGCCGGTCTCCTCTTCTTCAGCTACATCGGCTTCGACGCCGTCTCGACCGCCGCGGAGGAGACGAAGAAGCCGTCGCGCGACCTGCCGATCGGGATCCTGGGGTCGTTGGCGGTCTGCACGCTCCTCTACATCGCGATCGGCTTCGTCGCGACGGCGCTCGTGCCCGTCGAGGAGCTGATGCGCGGCGCGGACCCGTTGAACACCGCCGTGGCCGCGACCGGGAAGGCCTGGGCGAAGACCATCGTGTCCGTCGGCGCGACCGCATCGATGACGGCCGTGCTCCTCGTCTTCCAGCTCGGGCAGCCCAGGATCCTCATGTCGATGTCGCGCGACGGACTCCTGCCGCCGTGGTTCGCGCGGATCAGCTCGAAATACGGCACGCCGGCCGCGTCGACGATCCTCACCGGCGTCGTCGTGTGCGCGTTCTCCGCGCTCGCGAACATCGCCGAGATCGTGAACCTCGTGAACATCGGGACCCTGTTCGCGTTCATCATCGTGTGCGCGGGGACGCTCGTCCTCCGCTACAAGGAGCCCGACGTCGCGAGGCCGTTCCGCGTCCGCGGCATCTGGCCCGTCGCGCTCGGCGGCATGGGGACCTGCGCCTACCTGATGACGACGCTCGGACCCGAGAACTGGTCGCGACTCGCCCTGTGGTTCGTCGTCGGCCTCAACGTCTACTTCGTGTTCGGCTACCCGCGCTCGTTCCCGGAAGCATCCGCGCGCACGGCGTTCTCGCGGCGCGCGTGCGCGGTCTTCGCCGCGGCGATGGCCTTCCTCGCGCTGTTCCTGTGGAAGGGGGACGCGTGGCTCTCGGAGCAGGTCGAGGGCGGGGCGAGCGCGACGCTGTGGGACAAGTGGATCGGATTCCCCCCCGGCCTCGCCCACGGGATCGCCATTTTCCTCCTCGTGCTCGCGGTGTGGAACGTCGCCGGAACGCGGGCGCGGGCGCAGGCAGGGCGCTAGAATCGCGCCCATGCCCGTCGAACACGCTCTGAAGCCGATCGCTCCCGTCGACCTCGCCGCCGAGCGCGCCGAGATCGGCGCGGCGGTCGAAGAAGCGGTCCTCCGCGTCCTCCGCTCCGGCCAGTTCGTCCTCGGTCCCGAGGTCGAGCGCTTCGAGCGCGCGTTCGCGAAACTGTGCGGCGCCGAGGAAGGCGTCGGCGTCTCGAACGGAACCGACGCGCTGATCATCGCGCTCAAGGCGATCGGCGTGAAGCCCGGCGACCACGTCGTCACGAGCCCGTTCACGTTCTTCGCCAGCGCCGGCTCGATCGCGTGGATGGGTGCTCGGCCGGTGCTCGCCGACGTCGATCCGGAGACCGCGATCCTCGACCCCGTGCGCGCCGAAGCCGCCGTCGACGCGCAGACGACATGCATCCTGCCCGTCCACTTGTACGGACAGATGGCGGACATGAAGGCGTTCCGCGCGATCGCCGACAAGAAGAAGCTCCTCATGCTCGAGGACGCGGCGCAGTCCCACGGTGCCGTGCGCGACGGCGAGGCCTGCAGCGCGCTGTCCGACGCCGCGGCGTTCTCCTTCTACCCGACGAAGAACCTCGGCGCCGCCGGCGAAGGCGGGATGATCGTCTCGCGCAGGAACGACGTCGTGCAGCGCGCGCGTCGCCTGCGCGACCACGGCAGCCCGAAGAAGTACGAGCACGCCGAGATCGGCACGAACACGCGTCTCCAGGGCATCCAGGGCGCCGTGCTCAACGCGAAGCTCCCGCGCCTCGCCGCGTGGAACGAACGACGACGCGAGATCGCGCGCCGCTACGACGCGGCGTTCGCCGGCTCGAAGGCGGTCCTCCCGCTGCGCGCGGCACCCGGCTCGGTGCCGGTCTACCACCAGTACACGGTGCGCATCCGCGGCGAGGTCGGGCGCGACGCCGTGCTCGAGGCGTTGAAGGCGGTCGGGATCGGCGCCGCGGTCCACTACGCGACCCCGGTGCACTTCCAGGTCGCGGCGCGCGCGTGGGGCTACGGCCCGGGCGACTTCCCCGTCGCCGAGCGTCTCGCGAAGGAAGTGCTCTGCCTTCCCGTCCATCCGTTCCTCTCCGACGCCGACGTCGATCGGGTCGCCGAGGCGACGCGGGGCGCGGCGCGCGGCTAGCGGCCCCCGCCTTCGGATCCGCGCGGCGGTGTTACGATAAGGAACTCGTGATGCGCGCCGCTCTCGTCCTCCTCGTCGCGCTGGCCCTCGCGCAGGGCGGCGCCGACAAGCGCAATCGCGGCGGCGCCGCGAAGCCCGCACCGACCAAGGCGCCGGCGGTGAACAAGAACGCGCGCGCCGACCGGTACTTCGCGATCTGCGACCAGGACGGCAACGGACAGATCAGCTTCAAGGAGGCCCAGACGAGCCTCGGCCTCGACCAGGCCGCGTTCGCGCTCTACGACACGGACGCCGACGGGATGATCCTGCCCAGCGAATTCCGGCGCCGCTACCTCGCGATCATCGACGCCGGCGGCGCGTTCGCGCCGCCGAAAGCGAAGGCCGTCGTCGTCGCCGCGCTCCCCGCCAGCGCGGAGAAGATGCTCGAGGCGTTCGACAAGGACCAGGACGGCGCCCTCTCCCTGGCGGAGCTCGACGTCGCCCTCGTCGAGATGAACGTCTCCAGGATGGATCCGGAAGCGACGCTCGACCAGCTCGACCACGACGGGTCCGGGAAGCTCGAGCCGGCCGAGCTCGACGACCTCCTCGCCGTCCTCAAGCCCGGCTCCGCCGCGCGCCGCGGCGCGAAGCCGGCGTCGATCGACGAGCTCTTCTGCCGCGTGATCCCGCGGCCCGCGAGCGCTTCGTCGACACCCGAGCCGCCGCGCTTCGCCGGTCCGATCCCGAGCTTCCGGCGCCTCGATCTCGACGGCGACGGCCACGTGACGCTCGAGGAGCTCGGGGAGCTGCAGCGCCCGTTCACGTTCGTCCCGCGCCCGGCGACCGTGCTCGCGGCGCTCGACATGGACGGCGACGGGACGCTCTCCGCCGCCGAGTTCCGCGCCGCCATGGGCGGGCCGCGCTGAATCCGCTCAGGCGGGCAGCACCGTGAACGGCTCGAGCCGGGGTCCCTTCTCGGGATCGCTGACGGCAAACTTGCCTTCTCCGCGCATCCGGACGCCCGCGACCGTTCCGTCGAGGCCGAGCACGTAGAACTGCAGGTCGAACGACGGCAATCCCCTCTCGTCGACGAGCTCGGGCTGGAACCTCGACTGACGCTGCGTCTGCTTCGTGACGCGCCGCAGGAGCTCGAGGCCCGCATCGAGCGGGCTCGCGCCGTGGCGCATGAGCTCGACGATCGCGAAGCTCGCGTTCGCGAGCACGCACGCCTCGCCGCGCCCCGTCGAGCCCGCGCTCCCGACCTCCTGGTCGCAGTACAGGCCCGCTCCGACGATCGCCGAGTCGCCGACGCGGCCCGGGATCTTCCACGCGAGTCCGGACGTCGTCGTCGTGCACGCGATCGCTCCGCTCTTCGCGAGCGCCGAGCAGTGGATCGTGCCGGTCTGCCGCGGAGCCGACCGGGGATTCGGGGCGAGCGCTCCCTGGTACGGGATCTTCGGCGGCGGCGGCAGCCAGTCGTCCGCCGGGCTCAAGCTCTCCTTCCACTCGAGCCACTTCTGGCGCGAGGCCTCCGTGAGGAGCTCCGTGTGCGGGTGGCCGTGCTTGCGCGCGAATTCGTACGCTCCGCGGCCGACGAGCAGGCAGTGGTCGGTGCGCTCGAGCACGAGGCGCGCGACCTCGCTCGGATGGAGGATGTTCTCGATGCACGCGACGGCACCCGACTTGTGGCGCGGGCCGTACATGCACGCCGCGTCGAGCTGCACGACGCCTTCCTCGTTCGGAAGCCCGCCGAGTCCGACGCTGTCGTCCAACGGGTCGGCCTCGGTGACCTTGACGACCTCGATCGCGACGTCGAGCGGATCACCGCCGTCGAGGAGCTTCTGGTAGTGGAGCTTCATCCCTGCCAGCGCGTTCGTGCTGCCGACGAGGACGGGGTAGCCCTTGCGCGCGGTCCGCGGAGTCCCGGATTGCCGCGGCTCCTCCGCGCGGACCGGCGTCGACCCGCACGCGAGCGTCGCCGCTCCCGCAGCGAGCGCGCCGCCGAGCAGCGCGCGGCGCGCGAGACGAGGATCGTTCGACGGGAGTTCGGGATCGAGGTCGCTCGAGGTCATGGCGTCTCCTTCGGGGCTGATGGGGCTTTCGTTGCGCGCGGCGCGCCGAGACACAGCGCGGCGATCCGGAGCCGCGCGACCTGGAACCAGTTCTTCCAGAGCTCGGCGGTCGCGTCCTTCGAGTCCTTCGCGCAGGCCGCGAGACGCAGCGCGCGCTCGATCCGCAGACTCTCGAGGTAGCGGTCCATGTCGAACGGCCGGGCGTCCGCGACGGCGAGCGCGGTGACGAGGACCGCGCTCCCCGTGCGGCGCATCTCGTCGCGGTCGACGTGCGACATCCGGTCGAGGCTCGTGTGGTAGGCGAAGTCGGGGAAGTGCCAGAAGAGCACGGCCGGGACGCCGCGGTCCTGGAACACCGAGTGGTCGCTGCCGCCTTCGTACGGGTGCTCGCGCGTGGTCCAGTTCGTCGCGAGCTCCCCGACGTCGATCAACGCGCAGCGCGCGATCACGGAGAGACCGTCCGGGACGAGCGACGCCGCATCGATCGGGCTCGATCCCCAGGCGGTGTGCGCGTCGGGCGGCAGCGGATCGACGGCTCCCGGGTCGGGCATCCGCTCGAGCAGGGCGTCCGCGCCGGTCTCCTTCTTCGATTCGCCGGTCATGTCGACCGCGACGGCCGCGATCGCCTTCCGCCCGCTCCTCTCGAGCCACACGCGGCTCTGCTCCATCTCCTCGCCCCACACGAAGGCGATCGAGCGACGCGGGATCTCGAGGTCTCCCCTCTCGAGGAGCGTGGCGAGGACGCGCGCATCCTCGAGCAGCGTGGCGACGCCGCTCGCGTTGTCGCACGCGCCCGGCTCCTGGACGTGGGCCGCGAGCACGACCGCGTCCCCGGGCTCCTCCGCTCCCTCGACCGTCGCGACGACGGTGCGCAGCGGGCGCTCGGCCGTCTCGACGACTGCGTCGAACGCGATCCGGAGGTCCTTCTGCCGCGCGGCGTCCTGGATCGCGGCGAGCGAGCGCGAGGAGATCATCGCGACGGGCAAGGGGCAGTCGACCGGCACGGAGGCGTACTGGATCGCGTCGAGATGCCGTTGCGCGGGCGTCGGATCGACGTTGTACGGGGCGAGCGCGGCCGAGAGCACACAGGCCGCGCCGGCGTCGCGCGCGCGGGCGAGGAGCTCGCGCGAAGGCGGATCCGCGGTGACGACGACCGAGCCCGCGGCGGCTCGATCGATCCCGAGCGCGACGGGCCCCTCGACGCGCGCGGACGGCGCGTTCTTGGGCAGCATGGTCCGGTCGCGGTCCTCGGGCCGCGCGAACTCGTGCAGGATCCGGTCGGACGCGCCGGCGCGGCGCAACACGATTCGAGCCGACCGCGGAGTCCACGCGGGTGCCTTCATCGGCGTCTCGATGACTTCGAGGCGGAGCCCCTCGCGCCGGCCGTACCCGATCTGGTCGAGCTCGGTGCGCACGTGGTCGATCACGGCGTCGAACCCCTCGTTGCCGGGCTCGCGGTAGTAGCGGTCCGCGAACCGCGCGGTGTCCATCGCGCGGTCGCTGCGGAAGGCCGGGAACACGAACCGCGAGAAGCGCGCGGTCCCCGTCGTCGCCGCCGTGACCGCGGGCCCCGCGTGCCCGGCGAGGACGGAAGGCGGAGCCGAGGCCTCGAGGCGATTCGAGAGCTCCCTGAGCTTCTGCTCCGACGGACCCGCGCAGGCCGCGGTCCAGACGATCGCGGAGAGTGCGGCGGCCGCTCGCACGGGGAAGCTCACCGCGGAACGTACTTCCCGATGAGGAGCTCGAGGCGTTCGCGCGTCGCGGGCGGGATGCGGTCCGGCGCGGTGAGGATCGCCGTCGACAGCGCCTTCCCGCACGCGCAGCCGCGGGCTTTCGCGATCTGCGGCGTCGTCGCCGCGACGAGCTTGCGCGCGTTCCCGACGTTGCGCGCCATGACCGCGAGGATCGCCTCGACCGTCACGTCCTCGTGGCTCTCGTGCCAGCAGTCGTAGTCCGTCGCCATCGCAACGGTCGCGTAGCAGATCTCCGCTTCGCGCGCGAGTCGGGCTTCCTGGAGATTCGTCATCCCGATCACGTCGACGCCCCAGGTGCGGTAGATCCGCGATTCGGCCCGCGTCGAGAACTGCGGGCCTTCCATGTTCAGGTACGTCCCGCCGTCGTGCATGCGAAGCCCGAGCTTCTTCCCGGACTCGAGCAGGGCGCGGCGCACTTCCTCGCACACGGGGTCGGCGAAGAGGACGTGGGCGACGACCCCGTCGCCGAAGAACGTGTCGACGCGGTGGCGCGTCCGATCGAAGAACTGGTCGACGACGACGAAGTCGCCGGGCGCGATGTCCTCGCGCATCGAGCCGACCGCGGAGATCGAGACGATGCGCGAGACGCCGAGCTTCTTCATGCCCCAGACGTTCGCGCGGAAGTTGATGTCGGTGGGCTGGATCCGGTGCCCGCGTCCGTGGCGCGGCAGGAACACCATCCGCACGCCGCCGAGGACGCCGGTGACGTACGCGTCGCTCGGCGCGCCGAACGGCGTCGCGAGCTCGATCTCCCGGACGGACTCGAGGCCCTGGATGTCGTACAGGCCCGAACCGCCGAACACGCCGATGACGACTTCCTCTTTCATGCACGACGCCTCCCGGCGTTCTTCTTGTGGAGTACCTGCCGCGGCTTCCTGGCGTCGGGGCCGCGCGGAGGCCGCGGCGGGCCGCCTTCCGGCCGCACCTCGGCGAGGATCCGCTGGACGACGAGCAGCGCGTACGCGCCGCGCGGCAGATCGAAGGAGAGCTCGGAGCCGCGCGACGTCGTGCGCAGGTGCAAGTCGCTCGGTCGCAGGACGAGCGGGCGATCCTCGCCCTTGAGCTGGAACCCGGGGACCCCGGTGATCCGGAAGTCCTCGGGGCGGATGCCCTCGCGCGCGAGCGCCTCGGCCAGGAGCTCGCGCTGCCGCGGATGCGCGACGTCCGCGAGCTGCTCGCCGGGCAGGCGGAACATCTCGTTCATCGCCGGATCGATCGCCATGCGGCCGCGCGCGAAGAAGAGGCGCCCTTCGGCCGACGGGATCGCGATGCGGTCCGCGGGCGCAGTGATCTCCTCCACGTACCGCGCGACGGCGCGGTTCCAGAGGTGCGATTGCCACGCGTACAGGTGGATCAGGCGCATCCGCGACGCGACGTGCCGGAACGCGCCGGCGAAGTCGCCGCGATGGCGCGCGAGGTGCTCGAACACCGAATGGTGCGCGCCGAAGACGCCGGCGATCTCGCGGCAGGCGCGCCAGTCGCCCCAGCGCGCCGCGAGCGAGCTCTTGAACTTCGAGTTCTTGGCGTCGTCGCGCTCCGACGTCGTGCACAGGAGATTCTTCAGCGCGCGCTCGTGCTGCCCGAGCGCGAGGTCGCGGGCGATCCAGCCCTGTCCCGAGCTCAGGTTGCCGAACCGCTGCTCGCCGAAGTAGTTCGGCAATCCGTGCTGCCGGACGGCCTCGACGCCCGCTTCGATACGCGAGGCTCTCCCGGTCGGCAGCGCGCGCACGGTGACGTCGAAGTGGTTGCCGAGGCTGTGCCGGCTCTCGAGCACCTCGTTCGAGAAGCCGACCGGCTCGATCGAAAGGTCGGCCGTGCGCAGGTGCACGACCTTGCCTCCCGGGACGCTCATGAACTGCGTCGTGACGCCTTGCCGGTCCTTCAGGCCCGCGATCCCGATCTCCGCGGCGCCGACTCCGGCCATGCGCGCGAGGAGTCCCGCTGCTTCGAACGACGTGCGCTTGCGCTTCGTGACGCGGTACACGCGGTACCGGCCGCGCGGGCGGAAGTAGTCGTCGCGCACGATCTCGCGCACGACGAAGTCCGCCGGTTTGTGCTTCAGCTTCAACGCGGACGCACCTTGCCGAGCTGCTTCAGCGCGCGCTCGAAATCGCGCGGCAGCGGCGATTCGACGCGGATGGTGCGGGCGGGCGGTTCCGCGGGATCGCCGGGATCGGGGAACTCGATCGCCGCCGCGTGGAGAGTGAGGCGGTCGATCAACGGCAACTCGACGTGCCCGGCCTTCTTCCGGTACCCGCGCTTGATCCCCGAGAGGAAGAGCGCGTCGCGCCGGCCGTACGCCGGGTCGACGGCGAGCGGGAAGCCGACCTCGCGCAGGTGCACCCGGATCTGGTGCGTCCTGCCGGTCAGCGGGTAGCAGGCGAGCAGCGTGTAGCCGCGGAAGCGCTGGGCGACCTCGATGCGCGTCTGCGAGGGCTTCCCCGCCGTCGGATCGACGCGCATCCGGCCGCTCTTGCGCTCGTCGGGTCCGATCGGGAGGTCGATGATCTCGGACTCGCCGTCCTCGAGCGGGTGTTCGCCCTCGACGAGCGCGAGATACGTCTTGTGGATCGCGCCGGCGTCGAATGCCGCGCGCAGTCGCCGCTCGGCCTCGACGGACTTCGCGACGAGCAAAACGCCGCTCGTGTCCTTGTCGAGGCGGTGCACGATGCGCGGCCGGAACTCGAGCGCGGTCGCCGGCCGCGCGGGATCGACCGGCTCGGACGCGGAGCGCGCGAGCGCGAGCTCGAGGAGGGCGCCGGCCACGCTCGCGTTGCCGCGCGCCCAGCGCTCGGGCTCGACCGCGAGACCCGACGGCTTGTCGAGCGCGAGCACGGACTCGTCCTCGTGCAGCACCGGGATCGTCGCCGCGGGAGCGACCGGTACGATCGGCAGATCCTGCTCGTCGTCGAACTCGACGATCAGCACCTGGTCCATCCGAAGACGCTGCGAGGGAACCGCCGGGTTCCCGTCGACCAGCACCTTGCCTTCCCGCACCTGGCGCCGGAGGAATCCCTTGTTCAGCAGGGGGAACGAAAGGCACAGGAACTCGTCGAGCTCCATGCCGATGCGCTCGGGCGGGATCGGGATGTGGCTGGCCATGGAGAGAGCGCGGACGGACCGGGAAGGCAGAGAGGATGCACCGGGCGCGCCGGGCTGGCAAGGCGCAGCCGCCGCGACGCCCGGCGGACTCAACGGCCCGCGATCCGATCCCCTCGGAGGATCTCCGCGCGCAGCGCGCCGACGTACGGGAGGTTGCGGTATCGGCCGCCGAAATCGAGTCCGTATCCGACGACGAAGGAGTCCTCCACCTCGAAGCCGCGCCAGTCGGGCTCGAACGGGACTCGACGTCGCGAGGGCTTGTCGAGGAACACGCAGGTGCGCACCTCCGCGGCCCCCTCGCGCTCGAGCTCGCCGCGCACGAACTGGAGCGTCCGGCCGGTGTCGAGGATGTCATCGACGACGAGGACGCTCCGGCCCTCGAGCTCGCTCTTCCGGGGAAGGAATTGGAGCTCGAGATTCCCCGGTTCCGACCGCGCGCCGTAGCTCGACACGCCGAGAAAGGCGAGCTCCAGGGGAATCGGGATCCGCCGGATCAGATCCGACGCGAAGACGCACGAGCCCTTGAGCACCGAAACGACCGTGAATTCGCGTCCTCGGTACGCTTCGGTCACCTCCGCGGCGATTCGATCGATCGCTCGACCGATCTCGACTTCGCTGATCAGCACGCGTTCGATGTCCGATTCCAGGGGCGTTTCCTTTGGTGAAACGCGGAGCATCCGACCATGCACGAGGCTCGTCAAGGAATTCGTCAGCGCGTGTGGGTGAGATTGGACCACGTTTTTCCGGTCGGTGGTCTTGTTCGATCACGAAGATGAGATAGGATCGAACTCGGCAGGTCGATTCGGGATTCCGACGGCGTGCATCCCTTGTGAAGTCTCGCGGTGAAGCAGCACGGAATCCGATTTGTTGCACAGGATTGAATCACTCATGGTGACCACGGCGAAACGTTCGTACAACCGGCGCAGCGAAGATCAGCGCATCGCGGATCTCCAAGCCAAGATCCAGAAGATCAAAGAGCGCATGGAGAACAAGCAGCGGAAGGACTCTCCGCTCCTGCGCGAAGTCGCCCGGGTTCAACGCGTCCTGCGCAAGTTCGCACAGACCGCGCAGGATCACGGTCGCGCCGACGTGTCGATGTCGACCGAAGCGTTCGTCGCCGGACTCGAGCGGCTCGTGAACACGCCCGAAGAGCCCGTCCGCCGCCGCGTCCGGTCGTCGTCCGGGATTCCTCCGCTCGATCTCGTTTGATCGGCGCAGAGGCTCAGGGCGAGTCCGCGTCCGCGACATAGTCGAACCCGCCCTGTCCGGGCATCAGTCGGCCACTGTGGTCGACACGGAGGATCGCTCCCGGCGCGACGACCAGTGCGCCGCCTTCCTCCCACGGCACGACGCGGGCTAGACCCGCGAACGGCAGATCGGACCGGTCGAACTCCAGCGCTCCGCGCGGGCCGAACCGCCGCACGCTGGCGCGCTCGGTGTCCGCGATCCAGACGCGCTCCTCGCCAGCGACGGGAGCGAGGTGCGCGCAGTGGAGTCCGGTCGGGACCGCCCAGCGCACAACGAGATCCTCGTCGAGGAGTGCTAGCGTCGTGCCGCCCTCGTCGAGCAGCACCCACGCACTCCCGGCGACCGGTCCCTCGGCGACGTCGATCACCGCGCGGCCGAGCGCGCGCGACTCGAGCGGCGCGTCGCGGACGCCGGTGCGCACACGGAGGATCGCGCCCGACGAAGTCCCGGCGAGCACGGAGTCGATCGTGTCCGCGGCGCAGGAAAGCCCGCGCGCTTCGAGCACCACGCTCTCCCCTCCGTCCCCGTCGCTGCGCAGGAGCCGGTCGCGTCCGATCACCAATGCACTGCCGCCGCGCGATCGACCGAATCCGCCGCAGGGACCGACGTCGATCCCGAGCGCTCGGTGCCCGTCGGCTTGGACGCGTTCGAGCCGACACGAGCCTCCGCGTTTCCCCTCCGCGGCGCACAGGACCCAGGCTCCCCCGTCCGGAAGGGCGCGGACCGCGAAGGGCCGGACGAGCGGCACCTTGCGGGAGACGTGCAGATCCCGATCGAGGCCGCACAGCTCGCCCGCGTCGCGGTCGGCGGCCCAGACGGCGACCGGGAGCGGCGCTGGCGGGCCCGGCGGCCCGGCTGCAGCCGCCTGGAAGACGGCCGTCGCGACGGCGATCAGCGCCCCGACGCCGAGCGCCGAGATCGCTCGAACGAGGCCCCCTGACTCCTCCGCCATCACGGGGAGGACCCGAGCGGCAGCCCGAGGTTTCAGGCGAACTGTGCCGAACCTTCGAGCGCGAGCAGTCTCCGCTTGTGGTGCAGCCCGCCCGTGAATCCGCCCAGGCCGTCGCGGGCGACGATGCGATGGCAGGGCACGAAGAGCGGCACCGGGTTCTTCCCGTTCGCGCCGCCGACGGCGCGGACGGCGCGCGGCCGGCCGATCGCGCTCGCGACCTCCGCGTACGTCCGCGTCTGGCCGTACGGGATCTTCCGGTCGGCCTCCCACACCGCGCGCTGGAACGCCGTTCCGCGCAGGTCGAGGTGCACGTCGAAGCGTTTCCGGTCGCCGCGCGCGTACGCCGCGATCTGCTCGAGGATCGGTCGCAGCGCGCGCCGGTCCTCGACGAGCGTCGCTCCGGGCTCGTGGCGCTCCACCCATTTCGCGAGGTGCTCCATCGCTCCGGTGCCCGACAGCGCGGTGAAGCAGACGCCCTTCCAGGTCGACGCGACGAGGACGCGCCCGATCTCGGTGTGCGACCAGGCGTACGACACCCGATTCTTGTACGAGCTGGGATCGGTCGGCACGGCTCGACTAGGTCGCATCCTGGTCGTCGGACCAGCGCAGCTTGCCCGCGGGAGCGAACACTTCGCCTCGCGCCTCGCGCTTCTCGGCCGAGCGGTAGCTCCACCACACGATCGCGAGGAACGAAACGAGGACCGTGAACACCATCCCGATCATGAAGAGGACGCTCGTATCGATCGCCTGGCCGAAGTGATTGCGATCGGACCCGATCGCGTTCTTGCACATCTCTCAGGTGAATCCGGTCGGCGCGAACAGAGTCCACGCGACGAGCGGCAGGGAGGTGCGGAGCAGGAAACGGAGGAAGCGGCGCACGGCGGGGCCGCGCATTCTACTGCGCGGGCGGGTTCCAGACATAGAGCACGAGGTAGACGAGGACGCCTGTCACGGACACGTACAGCCAGATCGGGAAGGTCACCTTCGCCCAGCGCTTGTGCGCCTCGAACCGCCCGCGCCGCGCGAGGAAGACGGTCCGCAAGGCGAGGGGCACGACCGTCGCCGCCAGGACGACGTGGCTGGCGAGCATGGCGAAGTACGCCGGCCGGACCCAGCCGACTCCGCGGAACCGCGTCGGGCCCGTCCGCGGCACCTCGACGAAGTGGTAGTAGAGGTAGCTCGCCAGGAAGGCCGTCGAGACGACGAGTGCCCCGATCATCAGCCGCTCGTGCGCGTTCCGCCGCCCGGCCTTGATCGCGAGGAGGCCCGCGACGAGGAGGACGCCCGAACTCGCGTTCAGGCACGCGTTCAGCAGCGGGAGCTTCACTCGCGCTCGTTCTCGAGGAATGCGAGCCGGGCGACGAGCAGGTCGAGCTCCGCGTCCGTCTCCCCCGCGTAGTAGCCGCGGATCTTCCCCTTCCGGTCGACCGCGACGAGCTGCGTCCGGTGGCTGACCGCCTCGCCGACCGGCGCCTCGCCCGCGGGCGCGCGCGCGACGGCGCACAGGAAGCTCTTCTGGATCAGCGCGTCGATCGCCTTCTCGTCCCCGGTGAGGAAGAGCCAGCGCTTGGGGTCCGCGCCCGCGTCCGCCGCGTAGCTCCGGAGCACCTCGGGCGTGTCGAACTGCGGGTCGACGCTGAAGGTGACGATGTGCGCTGCCTGCCGCTCGAGGCGCGCCTGGAGCCTCCGGAGCGTCCCGACGACCTTCGGGCACGGGCCGGTGCA
The DNA here is from genome assembly GCA_036006425.1 of Planctomycetota bacterium. Lineage (GTDB taxonomy): Bacteria > Planctomycetota > UBA1135 > UBA1135 > DASYPQ01. The sequence goes on along the minus strand of DASYPQ010000014.1, from coordinate 165,778 downwards.
GCGCGTGAACAGGAAGCTCGCGACCCACGGGTGTCCGAGCAGCGTCTCGCGCGTGACCGTCGAGCCGCCGCGGTCGACGAGCTCGAACGGCCCGACCTCCGAGAAGACCTCCTTCGAGTCCGCGGGAGCCGCGAGGACCGAAGTCGGCGCCGCCTTCGTGCACGAGGCATTCGACCACGCGGCGGCCAGGGCGATCAGGAAGCACGCGGCCAGCCCGCGCGCACTCCGGCCCTGGCGGATCCGCTTCAATGGTGCGGCGCTTCCGCGGAGCCCTCGGCCGGCGCGGGGTGGTCCATCAAGCCGACGACCTTGCCCGGATGCGTCCCGCTCTTGTCGATCTGGCTCCCGACGGGGTAGACGAGGTGCGAGTTATTCGAGACGTCGGGCATCAGCGCAAAGATGACGATCGCGATCAGCACCGGCGTCGGTGCGATCAGGCACTTCACGATCCAGCCCTCGAACTTCATGTGCATGAAGTAGGTGTAGATCAGGATCCCCTTCCAGAACGCGAAGACGATCAGTCCCCCCCACTTCACGAGGTGCGGGGAGTGCTTGAACAGCACCGCGCCCCACAAGACCTCGGCGGCCGTGAGGATGAAGAGCGTGATGAAGATCTTGTTCGCGCTGAAGGCAGGGTGCGCGTCGTGGTCGTTGGTCATCGATCCGGATTCCTACATGAGGTAGACGATGGTGAACAAGAGGACCCACACCAGGTCGACGAAGTGCCAGTACAGGCCGGCGAGCTCGACACGCAGGTAGTTCTGCGGCGTGAACTTGCCGCGCACGGCGGAGATCCAGATCGCGATCAGCCAGATCACGCCGACGACGACGTGGAGTCCGTGGAAGCCCGTCATCGCGTAGAAGGTCGACCAGAAGATGTCGACGCTCGGGAGCGAGCCGTGGTGGATGAGCTCGAGATACTCGAAGACCTGCACGCTGACGAACGTCGCTCCCCCGAGGATCGTGCACCCGAGCCAGCGGATCAGGCCCTTCTGGCTGCCGTTGTGGATCGCGTGGAGCGCGCGGACCATCGTCCACGAGCTCGTGATCAGGAGGAACGTGTTCGCGGCGGTGATCGGGACTGCGAGGCGGTTCTCCGGGTTCGGCCACGACGACGTGCCGATCCGCAGCACGAGGTAGGTGCCGATCAGTCCGGTGAAGAACATGACTTCCGTCGCGAGGAACAACCAGATCGCGAACTTCGCGCGGTCGACCGGCGGCCCGCTGTCGTAGTCGTAGATCGGATGGTGGTGCGCCGCGGCGTCGTCGTGCGCGTGTCCGTGTGCCCCTTGTCGCACGGGGTCGTGCGCGGGAATGGCGGTGGCTTGGCTCATGATCGACCGTAGAGGGCTCCGACGCCGACGATCGGATCGGAGAGGATGAGGAGGTACAGGACCGGCAGGTAGACGAGCGAGACGTACAGCAGCGTGCGCGCCGAGCGCACGTCCTGGCGCCACGCGAACCTGCCCGAAGCGAGGAGGTAGACGAGTCCGAGGACGAGCGCGCCCGCCGTGTACACGATCCCGGCGTCGCCGCGGACGCCCGGCAGGATCGACACGGGCAGGAGCGCGAGGCTGTACGTCCACGCGGCGCGACCGGCGAGGCGCTCGCAACCCGGCATCGCGGGGAGCATGCGCATCCCGGCGCGGGCGTAGTCCTCGCGGTGCAGCCACGCGATCGCCATGAAGTGCGGGAACTGCCACGCGAAGAGGATCGCGAAGAGCGAGATCCCCCAGCCGGAGGCGCCGCCCGCGAAGGCGACGTACCCGAGCAGCGGAGCCGCCGCGCCCGGGATCGCGCCGACGACGGTGTTCAGCGTGCTCACGCGCTTCAGCGGCGTGTACAGCGCCGTGTACGCGAACAGCGTCGCGAGCGTCAGGAGAGCCGAGAGCAGGTTGAACCGCAGCGCGAGCCCGACGACTCCGACCGCCGCGAGGCCGGCTCCGAGGAGCACGGCGTCGCGGACGGAGACGCGCCGGGCCGGGAGCGGCCGGTTCTCGGTGCGCTTCATCAGGCGATCGACGTCGCGTTCGAGGACCTGATTGAGGACGCTCGCGCTCGCGCCGGCGCAGGCGACCCACAGGGCCGCTTCGGCCACGCGCCACAGCGAGGCCGCGGGACCCGCGGCGAGCAGCCCTCCGACGAACGCCGAGAAGGCGACGAGCACGGCGATCCGCGGTCGCGTCAGCGTCGCGAGATCGCGCGCGACATGGACCGCGAGCTTCTCCGAACCCGCGACGAGGACGCGCGTCTGCTTCATCGCGCGCCCTCCACTGCGGCTGCGAACCGCTCGCGTGCCGCGGGAGACGGGGAGAGCCGGTGGATCCACATCGCGCTGGCGACGCAGGCGAACAGCAGCCCGCCGCCGAACAGGACGTGCAGCGTCGGGAAGAACGACGACCCGAGGCCGGTCGCGACCCTCGAATCGGATCCCTGCATCCCCCACACGACCACGAGAGCCGCGACGCCGAGGACGATCTGCGCGGAGAGGAGGCCGAGGATCCACTTCCGCAGGCCCTCCAGGCTCGCGTCGCCGCGGCGCATCTCGGCGGCGAGAAGGCACGTGCTCACGACGACGAGTGCCGCGAGCAGACCGTGCACCGCGAGGGCCGGCACGCGCCCGCCGTGGCGGAGCCAGGCGCCGGCGACGATCTGGAGGTAGACCGAGGCGGCCGCGACCAGCGAGAGACGGCGGAGGCGGGACGTCCGAAAGTCCGGTCCGGTCGCGCGCGCGGCGCCGAACGCCACGGACGCCGCGACCGCGCTCGCGCCGAGCGTCGCGAATACCGCCTGTCCGATCGCGCCGTGCAGGAACGCGAGGTCCTCGCTCTGCTCGAGGACGCGCAGGCCGCCGATCACTCCCTGCGCGATCACGGCGAGCAGCGCCGCGACGGAGAGGATGCGCGACAGCCGCCTGCGGTCGGTCGCCCACGTCGCGACGACCGTCGCGATCGCGAGGAGACCGACGAGCGAGCCGAAGAGCCGATGCGTGTGCTCGACGAACGTGCCGACGTCGCGGAACCACTTGTCCACCGGGTACAGCCAGAGGAAGTGGTCGCCGCGCCCCGGCTCGAGGATCCACCAGCCGTCGATCGCGAGCCCCGCGTGCAGGGTCGTGACCGTGCCGCCGAAGAACACGAGCGGCACGGCCGCCACGAGCGTCGACACGGCGAGGCGGCGCGGCCAGGGGCTCGCGGTCGCGGACGTCGGTGTCGTGCGCTCGGTCATCGCGGTCAGATCGAGCGCGCCTGCGGCAGGTAGTCTTCGGCGACTTCGGGCGTTCCGTACTCGTACGGACCGCGGTGGACCGTGAGCTTCTTGTCGAAGTTGCCGTGGCCCGGGGGAGACGGCGCTTCCCACTCGAGCGAGCAGGCGTTCCACGGGTTCCGGCCGACGCGCTTGCCCCAGAAGATGCTGTGGAACAGGTTGACGACGAAGAAGATCTGCCACGCGAAGAGGCAGAACGCGCTGATCGAGATGAACTGGTTCAGCGGCTGCAGGTGGGCGTACACGTCGTAGGCGTACGGGTCCGCGGTGCGGCGCATCAGCCCGGCGATGCCGATCTGGTGCATCATGTAGAAGACGCAGTTCGTGAAGATGAACGATCCCACGAAGTGGATCTTGCCGAGCGTCTCGTTCATCTGGCGCCCGAACATCTTCGGGAACCAGTGGTAGATCGCGCCGAAGATCGCGAACACGGATCCGGCGAACACGACGTAGTGGAAGTGCGCGACGACGATGTACGTGTCGTGGATGTAGATGTCGACCGGAGTCGACGCCATCCAGATCCCGGAGAGGCCGCCGATGATGAACATCGCGACGAACGCGAGGGCGTTGAGCATCGCCGAGGTGAGGTGGATCCTCGAGCCCCACAGCGTCGCCAGCCAGTTGAACACCTTCACGCACGACGGCAGCGCGATCAGGATCGTGCTGACCATGAAGGTCATGCCGAGCGCGGGGTTCATGCCCGACATGAACATGTGGTGTCCCCACACGATGAAGCCGAGTCCGGCGATCGCCATGATCGAGTAGACCATCGGCTTGTAGCCGAACAGCGGCTTGCGGGCGTGCGTCGAGAGGATGTCCGACGCGAAGCCCATCGCAGGCACGACCATGATGTAGACGGCCGGGTGGCTGTAGAACCAGAACAGGTGCTGCCACAGGAGCGGCTGCCCGCCCGCGGCGGCACCGGCGCTCTCGGGAGTCATCTGGTTCACGAGCAGGTTCGTCGGCGTGAAGAACCCCGTGTGCAAGACGCGGTCGAGGACCTGCATGATGCTCGCGGCCGTCAACACGGGGAGCGCGAAGAGCTGCAGGAGCGCCGCGATGAAGAGGCCCCAGATCGAGAGCGGCAGTCGCATCATCGTCAGGCCAGGCGCGCGCATCTTGACGATCGTCGTCACGTAGTTGACGGCGCCCATCATCGACGACGCGCCGACGAAGGTGAGCGCGAGCAGCCAGAACGTCTGACCGTGCATGCTTCCCGGCGCGGCCTTCTCGATCGTCGACAGCGGCGGGTAGGCGGTCCATCCGGCCGCGGGGCCGCCGCCCTCGAGCGCGAAGCTCATGAGCACGCAGAGGATCGCGGGGATCATCGCCCAGTAGCCGAACATGTTCAGCTTCGGGAACGCCATGTCCGGCGCTCCGATCATCAGCGGGATCAGGAAGTTCCCGAACGCGCCGGTGAGCAGCGGGATGATCACGAAGAAGATCATGATCGTCCCGTGCATGGTGAAGAGCATCGTGTAGAACTCGGGGCTGATCACGCGCCCGGTGTTCGGGAAGAGGACGCGGCCGACGACGGGCATCTCCGTCCACGGCCACGCGAGTTGCCAGCGGATGGCCATCGCCATGAGCCCGCCGAGCAGGAAGAACACGAGTCCGGTGAACATGAACTGGATCCCGATCACCTTGTGATCGGTGGAGAACACGTACTTCCGGAGGAAGCCGATCTCGTGGTGCTCGTGGATCTCGTGCACGGTCCCCGGGGCGCCGAGCCCGGGGTGCAGAGCCGCGGCGTGCGCCGCGTGAGCTGTAGAGCTAGCGTCTCTCACGACTTGTCCTCCGACCCGTTGCTGTTCATCTCTTCCTTCGACTTCTTGAGCCACGCGTCGTAGGCGGCGCGCGACACGACCTTGAGCCGCCCGGCCATCTTGTAGTGGCCCCAACCGCAGAGCTCGGCACACACGAGGTCGTAGCTCCCCTCTTTCTCCACCTGGAACCACACCGGGATCACCATCCCGGGCATCGCGTCCTGCTTCAGGCGCAGGTACGGGACGAAGAAGCTGTGGATCACGTCGCGCGAGCGCAGGTTGAACAGGATCGGCTCGTTGACCGGGACGACGAACTCGAACGGATTCTCGATGTCGTCGACCGTGCCGAACTTGCCGTCGTCGCCCGGATAGCGCATGCGCCAGTCGAACTGGCTCGCCCAGACCTCGCAGATCGGCTTGACGTCGGGGAAGTTGCTCTTGAACTTGACCTTCGCCCAGGTCTGCATCTGCGTGAACGTGATCACGAGCAGCAGGAGGCCGGGCACCGCGGTCCAGACCAGCTCGAGCTTGTGGTGCCCGTGCGTGAAGTCGGCCTTCGTCGTCCGCTTCCTGCCGAAGTTGAAGACGCACCAGACGAGCAGCCCCTCCGTCAGCACGAAGAAGAACCCGACCATCCAGAGGATGAGGTAGAAGAGCCGGTCGATGTCGCCGCCGTAGGACGAGACGTTCGGCGGCAGCCACCACGCGTGGTTGTGCGCATCCGTGAACGTCCAGACGCCGAGCACGAGCAGGGCGAGGAACAGCAGGGTGAGGAGGATTCGCATGGGGAGTGCAGGGACTCTGGGGACTCTTCGTTGAGGTTCGCTGGCGCGCGCGCGACGCCTAGTTTCCGCCGCCGCCGCCCTCGCCGGGCGGGGTCATGCCGTGGATCGGGCCCCCGGCGACGGCTTCGTCGCGCTCGGAGAGGGACCGCACGTAGTGGACGAGCGCCCACATGTCTTCCGGCGGGAGCACGAGCTTGCCGTCGGCGTCCTTCGACTCGCCGATCCCGGGCATCGGACCGCCGTTGATGCCGGCGTAGATCCGGCGGTAGACGTCGATCGGGCGCCGGCCGCCGCGGTACAGGCCCTGGACGAGGTTGCGCGGCAGGATCGGGTTGCCCCAATCGTCGGTGTAGGCCGGCACGCGGTGACCCTGGTCGTCGAGCTTGTACGCCGCGGGTCCGTCGCCGAGCCCCATGTCGCCGTGGCAGCTCGCGCAGTTCCCCTTCTTCGCGTCGTGGAACAGCTCGTCGCCGCGCTTCAGCATCGCCGGCGTGGGCGCCGGGACATCGCCCTCGAATACGACGACCTTCTCCTTCGCCGCCTGCCACTTCGTCCACACGTCCTGGAACGCGGCGAGCGGCGCCTCGGCGGTGAGGTGCTCGTCGTCCTGGAACGTGATGACGAGGTCGTGCTCGACTTCGCCGCGGATCGCCAGCATGCGCACGTAGTCGACGAGGCCCCAGCGCTCGGCCGCGGAGAACCTCCGGAACGACGGCATCGCCGTGCCGTACACGCCCTGGTCGAGCACGCGGTAGAGATCCTGGCGACGCGGCCGCGCCTTGTCCTTCACGGCCGTGAACTTGAACTTGCCGAGGCGGTAGTCGCGCGGGCGCGGATCGAGGAACGGATGCTCGACGGATCCCGCCGTCGGACCGTCGCCGCCGCCCTCGACGCCGTGGCAGTGGAGGCACTGCTGGCGGTAGAGCTCGGTCGAATCGCGCAGGCTCGGGTAGTAGTTCTCGAACAGCGCCTTCAGATCGGCCTGGCGCTTGTCCTCAGCGAGCTCCTTGTCGGCGACGATCGCCGCGACGCGATCCGACAAGTGCGGCGCCGACTTGAACTCCGCGAGACCGGCGTAGTCGCGGCGCGCGACCTGCTCGAGCTGGGACCTGAACCGGACGAGGTTGTCGGCCTTGACGCCGTTCATCTCGGATTCTGCGAGCTCCCCGGTCCCGCCGGCGTCCGCCGCGAGCTCGGCGTGGTTCGGGTCGAACTCGGCGTCGGCCCAGTCCTTCGTGCGGAGGTAGCTCGGGTTCTGCGGCGTGCCGAAGAGCATCTCGAGCGAGCCCAGGATCTGGTCCTGGACCTCGGGCGCGCTGGCGAGCGACGTCTTCGTCGCCGTGCTCAGCGTGTAGTGCATCGGAGCGTGCCCGGGCGCGTGATCGCAGGAAGCGAGGAGTCCCGCGAGAGCGAGTCCCAAGGAGGCTGCCGAGGAGCGCGCGGAGACGCGATCGGTGCGGTGCGAAGGATCCATGCTGTCTTGGAGGGGCCGCTACCGGCCTCGCCCGCGGCGTCACCCCCGGCACACGGGGCGATGCGGCGGATCGCGGGGCTCGTCGTGCGGCGGTTCGGGGCCGGAGGGGCCGGGGATGGGGCGGGGGACTCGGAACTTGCCTCGGACGAGGCCACGAAGAGCGCGACAGTGTGCCGGCTGGACCCCCAGGGCGCAATACGACGCAGCGCGGCGGCGCGCGTGAATCCGCTATCCTCGTGGGGTTCGCCGCGGAGCCCCGGCCGCCTCGGCGCACGACCCATGGAAAAGTCCGCACTCCTCTCCCTCCACGAAGCCGCCGGAGCACGGCTCCGCACGGGGGGCGGTCCCGCGACCCCGCTGACCTTCGGCGACGTGCCGGGGGAGTACCGCGCCGGGCTCGAGGGCTGCGCCGTCTTCGACGAGACCAATCGCGGTCGCGTCGATGTCGTCGGCGACGAGGCCGCGGCCTTCCTCCACCGGATCCTCGCCAGCGACGTCCGCGCCCTCGCGGAGGGCGCCGGGCAACCGAGCCTCCTGCTCTCGAGCCGCGGCAAGGTTCTCTTCGCGTTCGATCTCTTCCGCAGCGCCGAAGGAGCCTGGATCTCGATCGCCGTCGGCCGCGCCGAGGCGCTGCTCGCGGCGTTCGACACGTACCTCTTCGCCGAGAAGGTGAAGCTCGCGAACGCGACCGCTCGCCACGCGCCGCTCGCGCTCGTCGGGCCGCGCGCGCCCGCCGTCGTCCGCGCCGTCACCGGTCTCGACGTGCCGGCGGAGGATCACGCCTGGATCCGCGGCGGCTTCCAGGGCGGCGAAGCGATCGTCGCGCGCACGACGGTCGCGGGCTCGAGCGGCTGCCTCGTCGACGCCGGTCCGGAGCGCGCCGCGGAGCTCTGGACGCGGCTCCGCGACGCCGGGGCGACGCCCGCCGGCGTCATCGCGCGCGACATCCTGCGCGTCGAAGCCGGCCAGGGGCTCTACGGGGAGGACGTCGACGACAGCGTCTATCCGCAGGAGGCGCGCCTCGAGAGTGCCTTCAGCCTCTCGAAGGGCTGCTTCATCGGCCAGGAAGTCGTCGCGAAGATCGACACGTACGGCGGGCTCAACAAGCGCCTCGTCGCGCTCAAGGTCTCGCACGACGATCCGGTTCCGGTCGGCACGCGCCTCTTCCGCGACGAGGACGGCGAGCACCGCGACCTCGGCGTCGTCACGTCGTGGGCGTACTCCTTCGTCCTCGACACCGGTCTCGCGCTCGCCTACGTGAAGCGCAAGCACCAGAAGACCGGGACGCGTTTCCAGGTCGGCGAGACCTCCGCGAGCGCGGAGATCGTCCCGATCCCCGTGCGCCCCGGCGCCGTCCCGGTCACCGGAGAATTCGAGTAGCGCGCGTCCGGGCGAGGCGCTCGTCCGCCTCGTCGCGCGCGACGCGTCCGGGGGATCGGCGTTCCTCGCGGGCACGCTCCAGGATCGCGCCGAGCGTGGCGCCGATCCGCGCGCCGATCGCGGCGAGCGGCTCGCGGCGACCCTCGAGATGGAAGAGCGCGCCGCGGATCAGCGCCCCCGCGCTGATCACGACGTCCGGCGCGTAGAGGATCCCGCGCTCGTGGAGTCGGTCGCCGTGCAGACCTTTCGCGAGCACGTTGTTCGCGCCGCCGGCGACGATGCGGCACTTGAGGCGCGACACGGAGAGATCGTGGAGGATGCCGCCGAGCGCGCACGGCGCGAACACGTCGCAGGTCTGGTCGAGCTCCGTCGCGGGATCGACGAGGTCGATGCCGAGCTCCTTCGACGCCTGCTCCGCACGCTCGGGATCGATCTCCGCCGCGACGACGCTCGCGCCGCGCGCGAGGAGTCGCGACGCGACTCCGCGGCCGATGCTCCCGAGCCCCTGGACCGTGATCCGTCGACGCGGCCAGTCCTCTTCCCCGTCGACGTGCCGGAGGGCCGCTCCGATCCCGGCGACGACGCCTTCGCAGGTCGCCTCGGAGAGTTCTCCAGGTCCCTCGGGCCCGGGCCGCGTGACGAAGCTCGTGCGCTCCGCCACGACGGTGAGATCCTCGTCCGTCGTCCCCACGTCGGGGCCGGTGTAGAAGCGGCCGCCCAGGCGCTCGACCAGGTCCCCGATGTGGGCGTACGCCGCGCGGCGATCGAGATCGGGGCGGTCGAGCACAACGAGCTTCGCTCCGCCGGCGCGCACGTCCGCGAGCGCGCACTTCCTCGTCATCGCGCGCGCGAGGCGCAGGCAGTCGAGCAGCGCCTGGTCCTCGTCGCGGTAGGTCCAGCGGCGGATGCCTCCGAACGCAGGGCCGACGCGCGATTCGTGGATGCCCAGGAACCCGCGCAAACGCGATTGCCCGTCGTGCAGCGCGACGACCTGCTCGAAGCCTTCGCGCGCCATCGCATCGAGAACGTGGGTACCCATGGAGCGGGGTGCAGGGAGCGGCGCGCGACGGCGGCTGTTCGAAGGCACCCGGCCGACCTAGTCTACTCGCCAGGCGCAGCGGAAGTTCGAACCGCCGAACGCGTCCCATCCCCCCCATGCCCAGACTCCCGCATCTTCCGATCGCGATCTCCCTGTGCGCCCTCGCGGCCGGATGCGCGTCGAACAACGCGTCGAAGAAGCCCGCCGATGAGGGGCCGAAGCCGATCGCCCAGCTCGTCGAAGCGACGAACCAGCCGCCGTCGATCGGCAAGTTCCTGGCGGACCTCGACACGCAGATCCGGGGCTGGAACAACTTCTACCTCTCGGCACAGACGGCGGAAGACAAGCGCAAGACGCGCAGGCTCGAGGACAACCTGAGCTCGCAGACGCACAAGCGGCGCACCGAGCTCATCGAGCAGCTCGCGACCGGGCCGCTGAACAACCGCGTGATCGCCGCCTCGGCGCTCGGATTCACGCGCGACCGCGAGGCGCTCAGCCCGCTCCTCGCGGCGCTCGACGACTCGCACGAGGAAGTCGTCGGCAACGCGCTGCTCGGACTCCTCCTGCTCGGGCAGATGGACACGCCGCTCGAGCCGATCTGCCGGCTGATGCAGACGAGTGCGGACGACGGCGTGCGCCGCAACGCGGCGACGTGTCTCGCGGGCCTCATCGGGGGCGGCGCGCGCGCGGACTGCGTGCTGCCCGCGGCACGGCTCGGGCTCGTCGATCCGGAGCCCGGCGTCCGCTCCCAGTGCTGCCTCATCCTCGCCGCGCTCGTCGACACGACCTCGCTGACCGCGTTGTGCGACCGCCTGTACGACGTCACTCCGCTCGTCGCCGCGGCAGCGGCGCGCGCGGTCGCGCACATCGGCACGGAGAGCCAGACGGACAAGGGAACGTGCGCACGAGCGCTCGCGAAGGCGCACGCCGACACGAAGGGCACGGTGCAGGTGCAGCTGCGCCGGGCCCTCGTCGAGCTCGCGGGTAGCGATCACGGCCCGAAGCCGGAAGAATGGGTCGCATGGGCCACGCGGTTGCCCTGACAGGAGCGATCCTCCTCGCGCTCGCATCGACGACGCCGGGCGGCTTCCACGCGCCGCAAGACCCCTCGACGAAGCCCGTCCCGCCGCTTTCGAAGCTCAAGGCCATCGCCGGAATCGCCGGATTCGAGACCTTCTCGACGCTCCTGTACGCCGCCGCCGCCGATCGTCCGCACCAGTTCCGGGCGACGTACGTGTTCCCCGACCGCGTCCGCTGGCAGATCACGGAGCGCGACAAGGACGCCTCGGAGCGCTCGATCCAGTACCGGTACGGCGACACGTTCTTCCGGCTGCCGCCGCGCAGCGCCGTGTCGGAGCTCTGCGAAGGCACCGATCGGAGCCGGCTCCTGCTCCAGATGGAGCTGCGCCGTGCGCTCATGCTCTACCCAGACGGATTCGAGTGGAAGGGCAGCGGCCTCGATCGCCGCGCGGAACTCGGGGAGCTCGGTTCGCTCTTCGCGCACTCGACGTCGGAGACCGACAAGCGACCCGGCGAGATCGGGAGCGCGGGTCCCGACGGGAAGCCGATCGACGTGTACAAGGCGATCCAGTGGCGCGAGACGCGCAGCCGACTCTGGCCCGCGTCGATCGAGATGTGGCACGCGGGGGAGCTCGTCTGGAAGGAGACCGTCGACTCCGTGGAGGTCCAGGGTCGCTTCATCGATGCCTTCTTCCTGCCTCCCGATCGCCGCGACCGCTCGACCGCGGAGCCCGTCGAGACCGGCGCGCGCGAGCTCGATCTCCCGGCGACCTGCGCGCTGCGCATCGAGCTCCCGAAGGGAACGAGCTGGGACGACGCGCTCGCGGTCCGCGCGCGCGCGCGCGACGAGTGGACCGCGCGCCTCGGCGAGCAGAAGCTCGAGCTCGATCCCAGCGCGACGATCGAGGTCGCCCGCGAAGGGGAGCCGACCGCGGTCGTCCTGCGCCTCCTGAGCGTGCCGGAGAAGCCGCCGGCGGGATTCGTCGTCGCCGACGCTCGCAAGGCGCGCGGCATCGCCGTCGGGGGATTGCGCGAGGTCACCGCAGCACGCCTCGCCGACCTCCGCAGGGAGGTCCCGGCGGACTCGCAGGCGGCGAATCCCTACGCGCGGTTCGATGCGAGCCGCGGGGCAGGGGTGGATCGTGTATGGATCGTGCTGCCCTACGCCCGGGCCCACTGAGACCTCGGCCGGGGACATAGAATGGGGGCGTGCGCGCGGCGACGCGCCGCCGGCCTGCGGTACCCCCGGGCACCGTTTTTGCTCCGGCGAGCGCGCCCCCAGTCCTCAGCTAGGAAACACCATGGCACTGCGCATCGGCCGCTCGAAACTCCCCCTCGCCGCTCTCGGCGCCGTCCTGATCCTCGCGTCGTCGGCGATCCCGCAGCGCGGCGGGAGCTCGAGTGGCTCCGGCGGCCGCGGCGGCGGTGGAGGCGGTGGAGGCGGAGCTTCCTCCTCCGGTGCCGCGCGTTCGTCTCCGTCCACCGGGTCGGGAGGTGGAGGTGGAGGCGGTGGTGGCGGCGGCGGCGGCGCGCGGAGCTCGGCGCCCTCGCGCGGGAGTTCCGGCACGACGTACCAGCGTCCGTCGAGTCCGACCTCGCAGCCGAGCTCTCCCTCGACTCAACGGTACTCCCCTCCCACGCAGCCCTCGCGCTCCGAACATGCCGCACCGAGCGGCCCGGTCGTGCGCTACGCGCCGCCGGTGCGCGCGACGGCGCCGCGCACGGATTCGAGCCCTTCACGGCGCACCGACGACACGCCCCGTCCCGCGGATCCCGCCACGAACACGCGCGGAGTCGACCGCGACCGCGACGCTCCGGCCTCCGACGGTCCCGATCTCTCGACCTGGGGCAAGCCCGTCCGCACCACGGTTCCGACGCTGTCGGGAACGACGCGCACGTCCGTGCCGTCGGCGCGCCCGCGCGGCAGTGCTCCCGCGACCGATGGTCGGATCGATGGTCGCAACAGGGCGCCGACCGGTCGCATCGACCGCACCTCGATCCTCGAGCGCTACCGCGGCCGCACGCGCTCGGATTGGACCGGCATCGCGACGCCGCACGCGCCCTCGAGCGGACGCGATCTCTCGCACCTGCGCGACAAGGAGCGCGGCGGTCCGAGCGTCGGGCGCAAGGCGTCGCCCCCCGCGACCGCACCCGGTGATCGTCGCAAGGGCAACACCCGCACGCCGCCGATCCGCGGAACCGACGGATCGATCGCGAAGGGAACCCGCGGCACCGGCGCGAAGAACCGCGACGACGTCCAGGTCGAAAGCATCCGCCGGCTCGATCGACTCGCGAAGAAGGATCCGACCAAGGCGACGGAAGTCCTGAAGCGCGGTCGCGAGATCTCGGTCGCCACGGACGCCGCGGTGCGCACGGCCGTCGGCGTCAGCCTGAACATGGCCTGCGGCGGGAACTCGGGCAACAACTGCTTCTGGGATCCCTGCCACCAGTGGACGAACCACTGCGCGCCGTTCTGGAACTGGTGGTGGTCGCCGTCCTGCACGTGGTGGTGGTCCTCGTGCTGCTATCCCTGGTGGGGTTGCGGGTACGGCTTCGGATCCTGGTACGGCGGCTGTGGTTCCTGGTACGGCGGCTACTACGGATGCGGATCGAACATCTGCTACGCCCCGTATCCCTACTACTACGCGTCGGTCGTCTACGACACGTACGAACCGCCGGCTCGCGAGGTGATCTACATCGAGCAACCCGCGGACGAAGTCGCGCAGGTCGCGGACTCGCCCGTTGTCGCGCAGGGCGAAGGCTCGATCGCGGTCGCCGCACCTGAAGCGGGCGGCATCGGTGGCGGGCGCGGTGGCTCGCAAGGTGCCGCGAGTCATCACCTGGAACTCGGCGACGCCGCGTTCCGCGAAGGCCGGTACAGCGACGCGGTCCACGACTACGCGAAGGCCGTCGAGCTCGAACCGGGCGAAGGCGTCCTCCACCTCATCCTGTCCGACGCGCTGTTCGCCACGGGCGACTACCACTACGCGGCCTACGCGCTGCGCCGCGCCCTGGAGCTCGATCCGACGCTCGTGGACTCGGTCGTGGACAAGCACTCCTTCTACGGGGATCCGGCCGAGTTCGACCGGCAGCTCGATCTGCTCGAGCGTTATCTCGAGGACCACTTCCTCGACGACGACGCGCGCCTCCTGCTCTCCGCGAACTATCTCTTCGGCGGCAAGATCTCCCAGGCGGCCGATCTCCTCCAGAGCCCGTTCAGCCTCGCGACGAAGGACTCCGCGGCGGGACGGATCCTCCTCGAACGCGCGACGCGCCTGCTGCGAGAGTCGGGGAAATAGCCCCCACGCTCAGGGCGACCCACGCGGGCCCGCGACCTCTCGCGGGCCCGCGTCGCCTCCGTAGAGCTCGATCGACGGTCGCCGACCGAACCGCTGCTCGAACTCGGACGCGATCCGATCGACCGTCCCGGGTCCCGCCGCGGTCTCGAGCAGGATGACGACGCAGCCGCCGAAACCCGCGCCCGTCAGGCGCGCCCCCAGCACGCCCGGGGACGTGGCCGCGCTCGCGACCAGGTGATCGAGCTCCGGCACCGAGACCTCGAAGAGATCGCGCAAGGAGTCGTGGGCGCGGAACATCTCGGCGCCGAGGCCGCGCGTGTCCCCGCGCGCGAGCGCGTCCCGCGCGGCGAACGTCCGCGCCACCTCGCGGATGACGTGCTCGGCACGGCGTGCGACCGTGGGCACGAGCGTCCCTCGGTGCGCGTCGAACGTGTCGAAGCGGATGTCGCGCAGGCAGCTCGCGTCCGGCTGGTGCTCGCGCAGCGCCTCGAAGGCGCTGCGACACTGCCGGACGCGCTCGTTGAAGGCGACCTGCGCGAGCTCGCGACGCACGAGCGTGTCCGCGACGGCGATCGCGTGTCGGGCGGGATCGATCGGGATGTACGTGCTCGAACCGTCCTTGCAGTCGAGCCACAGGAGCTGTCCGTCGCGCGCCAGGCCGACGGCGTAGGGATCCATGATCCCGCACTGCACGCCGACAAACTCGCGCTCCGCGCGGAGCGCGGCCTGGACGAAGTCCATCCGGTCGAGCCCGAGCTCCCACATCCGATCGAGGGCGAGCGCCGTCCCGACGCAGATCGAGGCCGAGGACGAGAGACCCGCGCCGATCGGGAGATTGCCGCCGAACAGGACGTCGAGACCGGTCAGGCTCGCGGACAGGTCGCGTTGGCGGACGAGCGCGAGGATCTCGAGCAGCACCCCGAGCGGGTAGTCGACCCACCAACCCGTCCGCTGTCTCGTCACCGTCGAGAGATCGACCTCGAGCGTCGCACCGTCGAGGGTCGACGCGAGGCGCAGTCGCCGCCCGCGCGCCGGACGCGCCGCGATGAACGTGCCCCGATCGACGGCGGTCGGCATGACCGGACCTCCGTTGTAGTCGAGGTGCGCCCCCATCAGGTTCACGCGCCCCGGGGAGAAGAAGATCCGCGCGGGCGCACCCGGGCCGAGGCGCGTCTCGAGGTGACGGCTGTGCGCCGCGAGCTGCGATTCCCAGCGTTCGCGTCCGCGAACGACCTGCCCCGAGCCGACTCCGGTCATCCGCTCCAGCATAGTCGGCGCCAGTTGCTTTCGCCCGCCCGCCGGCTCCGCTATGTTCCCCCCATGCGATCCGAGCGGAGCGCGCGCGTGCGGAGAGCCGTCGTCGGATCGGCGGTCCTCGTCCTGCTCACCGCGTGCGCCGGAGTCTCGTTCGAGCGCACGACGGAGACCTCGGGGACGTTCTCTTCGTACGGCCTCGCGTTCACGATCCTGTCGAGCGACTTCCCGAAGGGCGCGATGCAGATCGCGCGCGAGAACGCTTCCGACGCGAATCTCGCGAACATGGAGATCAAGAAGTCCATCGTGACGCCGTACCTCGGGCCCTTCGACTGGCTTCTCGACATCGTCGGCATCCGCTACGCGCGCATCAGCGGCACGTGGGGATTCGCGGCGACCCAGTAGGCCGCTGCGTCAGACGGACTCGAGGACGGCCTCGTTCTCGTCGGTCTGCGGCTCGGCGTCGGCGAGCTCGCCGCGGATGCGGTCCGCGTCGTCCACGCGCGCGAGGAACGCTTCGACGACGTGCGGATCGAAGTGGTTGCCGGCGCGCGTCGCGATCCAGTCGACCGCTTCCGAGTGCGACCAGATGCGCTTGTACGGCCGGTGCGTGGTGAGCGCGTCGTACACGTCCGCGATCGCGACGATCCGGGCGCACAGCGGGATCTCCTCGCCCTTCAGGCCGCGCGGATAGCCGGTGCCGTCCCACTTCTCGTGGTGGCCCCAGGCGATGTCGCGCCCCATGACGAGGAAGTTCGGCGCGCCGAAACCCTTGATCACGCTGTCGATCGTCGATCCGCCGATCTCCGAGTGCATCTTCATCACGATCCACTCTTCCGGCGTCAGTTGACCCGGCTTCAGGAGGATCGAGTCCGGGATCCCGACCTTGCCGATGTCGTGCAGGGGGCTCGATCGCACGAGGTCGTCGATGAATCGATCGGTGATCGGCTCGGGGCAATGACCGATCGTGCGCATGCTCTCGGCCACGATCTTGCAGTAGCCGGCGACGCGCTCCAGGTGGTGTCCCGTGCCCATGTCGCGCCGTTCCGCGAGCTTCGCGAGCGCGAGGATCGTCGCGTGCTGGGCGCGGTCGAGCTCGCGCCGCGAGTGTTCGTGCCGGATCGCGACCGCGGTCGACGCGGCGATCGACGAGACGAGCGCGAGCTCCATCGACGAGAGCTTGTCCCCGCTCGGTCCGCACAGATCGACGCAGATCTCCCCGATCTCCGAGTCCTTCGTCGTGATCGGCTCGCGGTGCAGGTGCCCCGACATCTCGCCTCCGGCGCCCGCGCCGACGTCGTCCCCGTCGAACGCCGCCTGCCACAGCTGGACCTGCGCGCCTCGCCCGCCGAGGACGCGACTCGCCGCGGTCGCCGCCATGCTGGCGATCTCGCGCGCCGAGGAAGCGCCCGTGAGCTCCATCGCGAACACCTGCAGGCATTCCACCGCCGCGGTCTGGCGTTCCATCCGCTCCTCGAGGAGCGCGGTGAATCCCTCCATCGACTCCTTGCTGAACTGCAGGTGCTCCGAGATCGCCTCCGCGGTCTCGACTTCGACGTGGCGCAAGAGAGCCGCGTCCAGCGCCGAGCTCAATGCGGTCGGAGTGCAGGGCATCGTCACGCAACGGAACACGTGCGGCTCCTTCACGGCGCGCTCGGCGGCAGAAGTGTCCGTCTGCTGCGTGATCAGGAGCCCGACGGTCTCCGGCCAGCTCTCGTTGACGCGGCGCAGGAGATCGAACGCGCTGACTCCCGGAACTCCGTGCTCGGCCACGGCCACTGCGAACGGGCCGATCGTGCGGCACGCTTCGATCGCATCCTCGGCGTTCGAGACGGCGAACAGGTCGCAGCGCGAGCTGATCGCCTTGACGAGCTGCGCGTGCGTCTCCTTCTCCTTCTGGACGAGCAGGATCCTCTTCTTCACGGACTCTCCGATCGGGCAGGACTTCGGGGCCGCGGAGGGCCTCCGGGATCACGAAAGGCGGGCGGGAACACTCCTCATGTTCGAGCGCGGCGGAGAGCACGCTTGAGAACAAGACTGCACTCTTTTCCTGGATGCGGCCGATCGCCTCGCGCCGGCGCTCGATCGGGAATTCCTTTCGCGATCCGGGCCGAAACCCGCGTCAGCGCGGGACGCGGTAGATCTCGACGGCGGTCCCGAGCGAACGCAGACCGAGGATCGAAAGGGCGCTCGGACGCAGCGGGTCGTAGCCGGTCCCCCACAGCACGACCCCGCGCGTGCGTCCGTCGTCGTGGATCGACGGCGAGATCCGGACTGCGAGCTCCGCCTGGCCGAGCAGGAACCCGTTCGCGAATCCGGAGAGGTCGAGCACGAGATGCCGCGCGTCGTAGCGCCGCAGTTGCTCGAGGGGCGCCTTGACGAAATCGAGCCTTGAGTCCGGGAGCTCCCCGGGCTCGACGAGGATCGATCGCCGCGGACCCGCGAGACTCCGCGCGGGGACGTGCGCGAGGTACTCCGCCCAGATCGTGCGGTAAGGGGGTCGCGCATTCTGCTCGAGCGCGGCGCTCGTCGGGAGGATCGGAAGGTCGTACTTCGGCATGACGACGATGGTCTCGCCCGGGTCCGTGTTCGCCTCGATCCAGCGCGCGGCTTCCTCCATCGGTCCGGGCACGCAGCGGATGCGCGCGAAGTGCAGCGCGGGCCAGAGCGCCGCCGCGACGAGCGCGACGGCGATCGACGCCCGGACACCGCCGTGCGCGCCCCGGAGGCGCTGGAACGCGAACGCCGCGCAGCACGCGAACAGCGGGACGAACGGTAGGCAGAAGCGGACGAGCGACTCGCGGTACAGGCCCAGGACGAGCGCGTACGGCACGACGAGCGCGAGGCAGACCGCGAGGTCGCCGCGCAATGCGCTCCGCCGTCGCGCGGGATCGCGCACCGCCGCTGCGAGCCAGAGCAGGCTCCCGATTCCGGCGCACGTGACGAGCACCGGATCGAGCGCCCACACCGCGGCGAGGATCCTCGGCCACGGCGCGCCGTCGAACCCCCCGACGATCTTGTGCGCGAGATCGAGCGTGCCCGGCGCGCGCGCCGCACCGCTGGCTGCGAACAGGAACGGATAGAAGAGCCGGACCGCCACCGCCAGGATCGCGACGGTGGCGGCGAGCCACCACGCCGACGCGCCGCCTCGCGTCCGATCGCGCAGGCAGAACGCCGCGCCGATCGCGAGCAGGCACGCGCCCGCGTTCTGGAGCGTGCCGATCGCGAGGCCGGCGGCGAGACCGCAAGCGACATACGCCAACGGATCGGGCTTGCGGTGCAATCGCAGCGCGGCGAGCAACGCCAGCGCGACGAAGCTCGTCGCCGCCGCGTGCGGCTTCTCCTGGATCGCGAGGACGATGTGGTGGAGGCTCGTCGCCACGAGCGCGGCGGCGAACAGCGCGCTCGCGCGGTCGACGAATCGTCGCGCGAGGAGGTACGTCGCCGGGATCGCGAGCAGCGACAGGAGGACCGAGATCTCGCGCAGCCGGATCCACGGTGCGGAAGCGAGCTCGAGGTGGCGCGCGAGCGGCGTCGGCTCCGCCGGCGGCGATTCCGTCCGCGGCAGCGCCGCCGCGATCCTCGCCATGAGCAAGGGATAGAACGGGTAGCGCCACGCGTCGCCGTCCATCGTCGGCGGATCGCCGCGCAGGATGTCGACCTGACGGACGAGCACGAGCCCGTCGCGGTTCATCACGCCCGGGAGGAGGTAGCCGATCCCGGCGAGGCGCAGTCCTGCCGCGCCGAGCACGAGGACCGCGAGAGCCACCGACGCCCAGCGCCTCGCGGTGCGGGGCATGGCGCTAGTTCTTGTAGCTTTGGATCGGAGCGGGCACTCGACCGCCGCGCTCGAAGAGCACGCGGCAATCGAACTTGCCCGGATCCTGCACGATCGCCGTGCCGAGGAGGCCGCCCCACTCGACCGTCTCGCCCGGTTTCTTGCCCGGCACGGGGATGAGGCGCACGGCCGTCGTCTTCGCGTTGACCATCCCGATCGCCATCTGGTCGGCGATGATGCCCGCGATCGTCGACACGGGCGTGTCGCCCGGCACCGCCACCATGTCGAGTCCGACCGAGCACACCGCGGTCATCTCGCCGAGCTTCGCGAGCGAGAGCGCGCCCTCGGCGACCGCGCGGATCATGCCGGCGTCCTCGGACACGGGGATGAAGGCGCCCGAGAGGCCGCCGACGCTCGACGACGCCATCGCTCCGCCCTTCTTCACGGCGTCGGTGAGCAGCGCGAGCGCCGCCGTCGTGCCTGGAGCGCCCGTCCGTTCGACGCCGATGAGCTCGAGGATGTCCGAGACCGAATCCCCGACCGCCGGAGTCGGAGCGAGGCTGACGTCGACGATGCCGAACGACGTGCCGAGGCGCTTCGCGGCTTCGCGTCCGACGAGCTCGCCCATGCGGGTGATCTTGAACGCCGTGCGCTTGATGGTCTCCGCGACGGCGAGGAGGTCGCTCCCGGGTCCGAGCCGCGCGAGCGCCGAACGGACTGCGCCGGGGCCCGAGACGCCGACGTTGAGCACCGTCTCGGCCTCGCCGATGCCGAGGTGGGCGCCCGCGACGAACGGGTTGTCCTCGACGGCGTTGCAGAAGCACACGAGCTTCGCGCAGCCCAGAGCCCCGCGGTCGGCGGTCTTGTCGGCCGTCGCGAGGATCACCTCGGCGAAGCGGACGACCGCGTCCATGTTGATGCCCGCGCGCGTGCTGGCGAGCGAGACCGACGCGCAGACGTGGAGCGTCTCCGCGAGCGCCGAGGGGATCGAGTCGAAGACCGCGCGGTCGGCGTTCGTGAAACCCTTGTGGACGTAGGCCGAGAATCCGCCGATGAAATCGACGCCGACCGCCGCGGCGCCGGCGTCCATCGCGCGCGCGAACGGGACGAGGTCCGAGGCACCCGATGCGGCCGCGACGAGGGAGATCGGCGTCGTCGCGATGCGCTTGTTGACGATCGGGATGCCGTAGTCCCGCTGGATCGAGTCGGCGACCGCGACGAGGTCCTTCGCGTGGTGGACGATCTTCGTGTAGACCTTCTCGCACGCGCTCTCGATGTCCGGATCGGCGCAGTCGAGCAGGTTGATGCCGAGCGTCGTCGTGCGGATGTCGAGCGTCTCGAGCTCGATCATCCGGACGGTCTCGAGGATCTCCTGGTCGGTGAAGGGCATCGGCGGGGAAGTCTAGCAACGCGGCGCGCGCGCACGGGGCTGACGTTGCGCGCGGGGTGCGTCCAAAAAGAATCCGCCACCAGGCCCGATCGGGCGCTGGCGGCGGATGAAGTCGAGTCGCGCTCGCCGAGGCGAGCGCAGTGCGTGGACTAGTAGCGTCCGCCGCGGCCACCGCCGCCGCCGCCGCCGTAGCCGCCACCGCCGCCGCCGCCACCACCGTAGCCGCCGCGACCACCGCCGCCGCCGCCGCCGCCACCCGGGCGACCGCCGGCCGGGCGCTCTTGCGCCTCGTTGACCTTGATGGCGCGTCCGTCGAGTTCCTTGCCGTCGAGCGCCGCGATCGCGGACTTGGCGTCCTGTTCGGAGGCCATTTGAATGAACGCGAAGCCCTTCGGGCGTCCCGTTTCACGGTCCGTGATCAGCGCGATCTCGCGGACTTGACGTCCGTCAGCTTCGAAGGCGGCGCGCAGGCCGGCTTCGGTGGAGCTGTAGCTGAGGTTTCCGACGTACAGTTTCGTTCCCATTTGGTTCTACCTTTCGTTCAGAGTCTGGATGAGCACGTTCCGTTGGCAGGACCAATGGGACAGCAATCCGAGAGGGGTGAAAAATCGAGGGGGAACTCTAGCGCGCGACCGGCCCGGCTACGAATGGAAATCCGTCGCGGCCGGCCGAGGGGGCTCCCGGCCCCGTTTTCCGCATCGGATCGCCGTTCCGCACCGTCTCCTCCTGCGCACATGACCGCACCGATCCCCCGTTCCGCGGACCCCCGGCTCGCCGGCGCGGAGGAGCTCTCGGCGCAGACGCGCTGGCTGCGGGCGCTCGCCCGCACCCTGGTCGCGGACGGAAACCTCGCCGACGACCTCGTCCAGGACACCTGGCTCGCGGCGTTGCGCCGGCCGGCCAGCTCGCCCGAAGAAGGCGCCCAGCGCGGGCCGGTGCGCGCCTGGCTCGCGACCGTGCTGCGCCGGCGCGTCGCCGAGAGACGTCGCGAGAGCGCGAGCCGCGCGGCGCGCGAGCGGTCCTCGGCGCGGCGCGAGGAGTTGCCCTCGACGCTCG
Organism: Planctomycetota bacterium; assembly: GCA_036006425.1. Taxonomy (GTDB): domain Bacteria; phylum Planctomycetota; class UBA1135; order UBA1135; genus DASYPQ01. The sequence continues at coordinate 144,270 of DASYPQ010000014.1, read as the reverse complement.
AGATGGTCGAGCGCGCGGCGGTCCAGCGCGACCTCGTCCAGGCCGTCCTCGACCTCGACGAGCCGTACCGCACGACGATCCTCTGGCGCTACTTCGAGGAGCTGCCGCCGCGCGAGATCGCGCGGCGCGCGGGCGTCCCCGTCGCGACCGTCTACAGCCGCATCGCGCGCGGCATCGCGCGGTTGCGCGAGCGGCTCGATCGCGCCCGCGGCGGCGACGGTCGGAGCTGGGCGATCGCGCTTCTCCCCGTTCTCGAGGCGCCGGGCTCCGGCCCGGCCTGGATCGGAGCCCTTCTCGTGAAGACGTCGACGCAGATCGCGATCGCCACCGCGTGCGCCGCGGCGGTGGTCGCCGCGATCGTCCTGTGGACCTCGCACGGAACCGTCCCCGCTCCGGAACCCGCGCGCGCGGAGCTCGCCGCGCGCGAGCCGGCACCGTCGCAGGAGGCCGAGCCGCGGCGCGGCCCAGCGGTCGATCTCGCGGACGCCGAGCCCGGGCGTCGGCGGACGGACGGCGCGGACGCGTCCGCACGTCGGCCGGACGCCGCGCGTGCCGCCGCGCCGGCGCCCGCGCGCACGCTGCGCGGCGAGGTCCTCGATCTGATGGGCGGTCCGCTCGCGGGCGTCGCGCTCGCATTCTCCCCCGCCGCACCGCAGCCGATCCGCAGCGGCACCGACGGACGCTTCGAGGTGCCGCTGCCGGCGACGGCGGAGACCGTCCTCTCCGCGGATCCGCGCTGGGCGACCGTGCTCGCCGGCTCGGCGAAGATCGCGCCCGCGACGCTCTCGATCGTCGTCGTCGCGGCGCGGCTCGATCTCGCCGGCGCCGTCGTCGACGAGGACGGACAGCCGCTGCTCGGCGCCGAGCTCGCCGTCCGCGTGCCCCGCTCCTTCGGCGCGGACTTCGGAAGGCCGCTCGACGGCTGCGTCGAGCGGACGTGGCGCTCCGTCAGCGACGCCGCGGGCGCGTTCACGCTCGCCGACGTGCCCGCGATCCCGTCCGCAGCGCTGCACGCATCGCTCGGAGGTTTCGAGGAGCACGTCGAGCCCCTGCCGGCGTCCTCCGACCGCGGGATGCGCATCGTGCTGCGACGACCGCGCGCGAGCACGGGGCGTCTCGCCGGAATCGTCGTCGACGCGAACGGCGGCCTCGTCCCTGGTGCGCGCGTCTCCGCGGGATGGGAGTCGACCTTCACCGACAATTCCGGACGCTTCGAGCTCGACGTCGCGAAGGATCCCGTGCCCGCGCGCGTCACGGCGGTGAAGAGCGGTTCCCTCCCGGCCGTGCAGGACGCGACGAAGAACGCGAGCGGCGGCCTCGCGTGGCCGGAGGAGGTCGTCCTCCGGCTCGGCGCCTCTCCGCGGACGATCTCGGGGCGCGTTCTCGACGGCGAGGGCGCTCCCGTCCACGGCGCGCGCGTGTGGCTCTCCGACCCCACGTACTTCGGACTCGTGGAGCGCGAGCCGGTGCAGGTCGAGACGCTGCTCGGCCGCAAGGACGCGCCGTTCTGGGCCTACGTCACGACCTCCGGCGACGGCTCGTTCGAGATCACCGGCCTTCTCGAGCGCGCGTACAAGCTGTGCGCGCTCGATCCCGAGACGCTGCTCGCGGCGACGAGCGCTCCCGTCGAAGCCGGTGATCGCGGCGTCGAGATCCGGCTGGCGAAGGACGCGTTGCGCGAGCGCGTCGCCGGACGCGTCGTCGCGCGCGACGGCACCCCGGTCGTCGGCGCGTCCGTCGTGCTCCAGCGCTTCGCGTTCTCAGTCGGATTCCCCGGCGGCGGGACGCGCGACGAGTTCGCCGACCGGCCGGAGGAGAAGACGGACGCCGACGGACGGTTCGAGATCCGGCGCGTGCCGAAGGAAGGCGCCGAGCTCTTCGTGCACGGCGAGGAGATCCTCTTCTGGTCGATGCAGCTCGACGAGAAGACGCCTGCGGACGACTTGAAGATCGTCGTGAACCGCAGGATGCACCTGCAGATCGAGCTCGACGAGCCGTTCGACCGCGCCGACTCGCTCGCGGTGCTCGACGCCGACGGCGCGCCGATGATCCTGCGGATCATGCGCGGGGAGACGTCGTTCACGAGCCGCAAGGCCGACATCGTGCAGGGTCGGTCGCAGGTCCTGTCGACGGCGGAGGACGCGCGGACGGTCGTCTTCTCCAAGGCGGGCGTCGAGGTCGCGCGCGTGCCGGTCGAGCTCCGGGCGGGCGAGGTCCGCACCGTGCGTTATTGACAACGCGGGCGGGGGGCGGCGCGCGCGCTTACGAAAGCGTAAAGGCCCTGAAAAGTGCTTCCTGGCGCGGAAATGCGAAGGTTGTCGTATTCTGGATGCCTCCTGAGTGTTCCCGACTCCCCTGCCTCTCCCCCAGGTCTCCACATGCTCCGTTCCAAGCACCTGAGCGCGCTCGCGCTCCTCGCCGTCGTCGTCTCCCCGTGGTCCATGCAGGCGCGCGCCAACGTTGGCGCGCCCGCACCTTCGAAGAGTGCCGAGCGCGCCCGACCGAACGACCGCGGTGACCAGCACCACGGCATGACCTCGGGCTCATGGGTGAAGGACTACTGCGAAGGGACCGGTTCGACCAACGGCGGCGTCGACTGTCCGTGCGGGAACGGAGTTCCGCAGGGACTGATGGAAGGTTGCGCGAACCGCACCGGGCACGGGGGATCGCTGAGCCACACCGGGACGCCGAGCATCAGCAACGACGACTTCGTGCTCAACGCGACCGGCTTGCCGAACGGCGTGCCGGGATTCTTCCTCGCGGGCGCCGGAGCGAGCGGCGGCAACGTGTTCGGCAACGGGATCCGCTGCATCACCGGTCCCTACATCCGGTTGACGAAGATCGTCCACAGCTCGGGGCTCGACACGTTCCCCGGCCCGGGCATGCCGCCGATCTCGGTGCAGATGAACCTGAACGTGGGCGACATCACGTACTTCCAGGTCGTGTACCGCGATTTCGGCGGACCCTGCGGCTCGTCGATCAACGCGACGAACGCGGTGATGGCGCTCTGGGGGACGTAGTCGTCCACGCCGTTCAGGCGGAGCGATGTCTGTCGCTCGTAGGAAGCTTGCCTTACCTACGGTAAGGGATTTCTGAACGCCGGATGTTCACGCCATCCAGCCCCTCAGAGACCAAGAGCCTCCTGAGGTCGTCGTCACCGATTCTGTTGTTCGGACCGGTGACGACTTCCACGATCGGACTCTGACCAGCTGGCAATCCAAGCTTGAACGGGACGAAATTGCGCTTCACCCCACCAAGGAAGCGCACTCTCTCCGGGAGAGATCTCTGGACCACCACCCCGGGATCCGCGTCAGCAACATCTCTTCCGGGACTGAGCTGAATGTCCTCCCGATGAAGAAGCCGCCACTCTCGCTCCTCACGAAAGCCATTGTGCTTGGCGAGCATGCTGAATGTGTGCAGGTGCGACAACAAACCACCACGCCAATTGGCCTTGGTGCTGCGATCCTTCGCTTCGCGCATGGCCTTGTACTGTTCCGCGCAGGCTCTTCGCACAGTGCCTTCGAAGACCGAAAGGTCGTAGATCATTTGAACCAGAGTGACCTCCCGACTGATGCTGATCCGATCTGGCGCCGACTGCTGCCATGTCAACCCGCGTGGACCGATATGGCAGTCGAGTAGATGGGGCGCAATCCCGAGAGCGAACCCGGTGCCATCACCCGCGTACGCACGCCATTGACCGAGGGAGTCATCCAGCTCAGAGAAGCACGCTATGAAGGGCGATCGCCGGATCGTCTTGAACATCTCGAGCGTAATCTCGCCTTCCGAAGCTTCGAGCGTCTCAAGGACGACTCGTTCGATCGCCTTCAGCGGGAGCTCATTCTCCATGGCGTCGTTGGACACCGAGGAGTCGGCGAGCCAAATCTCCTTGCTTCTAACGATGCTCTCGAACGACTCGCTGGAGCAGTAGTGGTAGATGACTGGAGGAGGGCGTGAACAGTCGAATGAAACCCCAAGCTGCTCACGAAGGAAGAGAAGTTCAGCAACCACCGCGTGTGCTTCCTCGCCGTTCAGCACGCCCCCACCACGGCCGATCCATGACACCCACTCTTCGTTCGTTCTGCGGTCGCCTGCCGTCATGGTCGGCCGCTCAATCGCTCAGATCCGGTGCATGAACCGGAACACGCGTTCGTGCATCACGCGCACGACGTAGTCATCGGGTCCGCCGAGGCATTCGAGGCGCGTCTTGACGTCGCCGAACGGTGCGCCCGGCGGGAGCTCGACCGTCACGATCATGTGGAAGTAGCCCTCGATCATCTTCTGTGAGATGTCGAGGACGTTCGCCTGCACCTGCGCGAGCGCGACCGTGATCTCCGCGAGGACGCCCGGGCGATTCCTCCCGACCGCCGTCACGACGACGCCGTGACCCTGGCCGAGCGACTCGTCGGCGGGCTCCGGCAGGTGCGGGAGCGTCCTCTGCGCAACCTCCGCGTCCGGTCCGCGGTCGGGCACGGGCTCCGCGTACGCGGCGGTGCCGCCGTTCGTGATCGCGACGCCCATCCGCGCGGCTTCCTCGAGCGCCTGCGGCGTCACGATCGTCCCGTCGTCGACCGCGATCTCCCGCGTCGCGCCCTTCGCGCAGAGGCGGTGCAGGTCTTCGACGGTGAGGAATCGGCGGGCCATGGATCGTTCGCCGGCGCGCTAGAGGTGCTTCACGAGGTCCGCGTGCGGACTCGGGATCACGACGTCGCGCACGAGCTGGTTCCGCTCCTGCGCCATCCGCGCTCCCGCGGCGACGGCGCTGCGCACGTCGCTCACCTCGCCGGTGACGACGAAGAAGCTCTTCCCGTCGAGCCCGTTCGCGATCCGGAAGTCGATCAGGTCGACGGTCGCGGTCTTGAGCGCGAGGTCGCACGCGACGATCGACGCGGCCACCGTCGACGTCTCGACGACGCCGATCGCATCGAGCTTCCCGTTGATCTTCCCGCCCTTCCGCTTGAGCATCGGCACGACCTGCTCGTCGACCTGCTGGATCACGAGCCGATCGACGAGATCGCCGCCAGCGAGCTGCACGCCGCGCGCCGTCGAGCTCTCGACGTCGCGCACGCTGCCGGTGTACAGCATCAGGTACTTCCCCGGCTGCACGTTGGTCGCGAAGAGCATGTCGACCTTCGCCTCCTTGAGCACCGCATCGGCGACCTCGACGCCCTTCGCGACCGAGCACAGCTCGAGGAGCCCGATGCAGCTGTCCATCGCGACGTCGTCGCGCATCTCCGGGTTCACGTCGTTGCGATTCATGTCAGCTCCTCGAATCCTCTCCCGCCGTCGGTCCCACCACGCGCCCGCCTTCGAGCTCCATCTTGTCGATGATCGCCGAAACCGCCGTCTGGAATCCGATGTCCTGCCCGCGGCCGATCACGTGCCGCGCCGCGCGTCCGAACACGACGAGCACGCGCTCGCCGATCCCGGCGCCGAGCGGATCGACCGCGACGAGCGTCTCCGCCGTCGTCCCCTCCAGCGTGAACGGCTGCACGACGAGGAACCGGAGCCCCGCGAGCGTCGGATCCTTCTTTGTCGCCCACACGTGCCCGACGACCGTGCCCACCATCATGTGAGCCGGCTCCTCGGACGCCCCGCGTCCGGCTTCGGGTGCGGCTCGCGATCGTCCTCCATGCGCCAGTGGTCCGGCGCGTCGGGCACGTCGAAGTCGTCGACGATCCCGACGATCGCGGCTTCGAACGCGAAGTCGCCGTCCGCGCCGAGCGTCGCGACGCGCGCCGCCTTCCCGAACGCGACGATGACGTGCTCCCCGACGCCCGCGCCGAGCGGATCCGCGGCGACGACCGGCGTCACCTTCTTCCCGCCCGGTTCGCGGCGCTCGTCGAGCGCCTGCACGACGAGCAGGCGCAGTCCCTGGAGATCCGCGGCCTTCCGCGTCGCCCACAGCTCCCCCACGACCCGGCCGAGGAACATCAGTCGATCCCCGTGTTCGCTCTGCCGGCGACGCCGGCGAGCGCGCGCTGGACGGCCTTCACCGCTTCGTCGATCTCCGCGTCCGATCCGGCGAGGCGCAACCTGCCGACGGCGCCCTGCGGCCCGAGCCCGACGAGCCGGATCGGCGACGCCTTCTCCGCTTCGTTCGCCGCGAGCACGACGTAGATCGCGGGGTTCACCTCGAGCGTGTACAGCGTGTCGTCGCCGAGCACGAGCATCCCCGCGCGCGACTTGTTGATCATCATCGCCTGGTGATCGCTGATCTTGCGGATCGTCTCGCTCGTCATGACGTTCGGCGCGAGCGCGGCGCCGGCCTCGAGCCCCGCCGCCTTCAGGATCATCGCGCCCGCCTGACGAACCATCCCCTGGTCGGGCGCGTGCACCTCGAGCGTGCCGTAGCTCCTCTCCGTGATCAGCGCGCCGGGCTTCACGTCGCAAGCCTTCAGCGCGACGTCCATCAGCCGGTTGATCACGATCCCGGGGCGCACCTCGAGCCAGAACGAGGCTTCGCCCGCGATCGGGAAGAACCCGTCCGAGTTCGTCGCGACGGTCGCGGCGAATTGCGGCTGCATCTGGTCGATGAAGACCGCGCCGCGGAGCTCGATGTTCGTGCTCAAGAGCTAGCGTCCCCTCGCTGAACGGGGGCCGCGTGGCTGCGCGCCTACTTCGACTCCGGAGCTTGCGGCAGGAAGCGCTCGAGATCCTGCGCCGGCCGCGGGATCACGTGCACGCTGACGAGCTCGCCCACGCGCTTCGCAGCGGCGGCGCCCGCTTCCGTCGCGGCCTTCACCGCGCCGACTTCGCCGCGCACCATCACGGTGACGAGCGCGGAGCCGGAGATCTCCTTGCCGAGCAAGGTGACCTTCGCCGCCTTGCACATCGCGTCGGCCGCCTCGACCGCGCCGATGAGCCCCTTGGTCTCGACGAGACCCAGGGCGATCATGCTGTCTGCCATCGGAATTGCCTTTCTCTAGAGGATGTGGATTCTCGATGAGGCGTCACGCGGTGCACGCGCCGCTCGGGATCTCGAAGTGCGGGCAGCCCTTGCACGGACCCATCGGGCATCCCGATCCGGCGTGCTGCATGAGCGTCTGGATCTCGCTCGGGGAGAGCGCGCCGCCGACGTAGGGGCTCCCGCTCGTCCGCGGAGGAGCCGCGGGCATGACGGGCGCGGACACCGGCGCGATCGTCCGCGAGATCACGGCCGTCGCCGGGCCCGCGGCGCGCGTGAACGTCGAGGGAGCCGTGCTCTTCGCGCGCGCCATCGGCGTCGCGGAAGCCGGCGGGAGCGGCGCCGCCGCGCGCGGCGCGACTGAGGGGTTCCCCTGCCAGTTGCTGCGGACCTCGACGGTCGCCGCCGCGGGGCGCGCGCTCGCTCCGGAGGTGGTCCCCGCCGAGAGCCCCGGATCCCCGGGAAGTCCCGATCCGCGCGGTGCCGGGTCCTCGCCGCCGAGCAGCGCCGCCGCGCGCGCGTGGTCGCGCTTGTCGATGTCCGCCCAGTCGCGCTTCAGGAACGCGACGCGCTTGATGTTCACGAGGTGGCGCGCGCTGATGTTGTCCGACGTGATGTTGCCCGCCTGCGGACCGCAGCCGAGCGACATCGAGGGCACGAGGTTCGTGCTGTAGCCGACCGCTCCCTGCGACGCGGGACCGTTGACGAGAATGCGGTTCGCCGGCTTCTCGAGGAAGAACGCATCGAGCACGGCCTGGTCCTTCGCGTGGATCGCGAGCGTGTGCCCGAGCCCGCCGTACTCGAGCATCGCGATGCACGTCCTGCAGCCCTCGCGCCATCCGTCGACGACGTGCACGGACAGCACCGGCGCCAGGATCTCGATCGACAGCGGCCAGTCCTTCCCGACGCCGCCCTGGTGCGCGAGGAGCACGGTCGTCGACTTCGGCACGGCGAACCCGGCCTTCTCGGCGATCCGCCACGGATCGATGCCGACGACGTCCGGGTTCATGCCGCCGCGCTGGTTGCAGAGGCGCCCGAGCTCGCGCGTCTCGCGCTCGTCGCAGAGGTACGCGCCGCGGCGCTTCATCTCGGCCAGGAATCGTTCGGCGATCGGCTGGTCGAGCACGATGCCCTGCTCCGAGCAGCACAGCGTGGCGTTGTCGAAGCTCTGGCTCGACGTGATCGCCGCGGCCGCCCACGCGAGGTCCGCGGAGCGGTCGACGTAGACGGGCACGTTCCCCGGACCGACGCCGTACGCGGGTTTCCCGGAGCTGTAGGCCGCGTGCACGAGACCCGAGCCTCCCGTCGCGAGCACGAGCGCGACGTCCTTGTGCTTCATCAGCGCGCCGGTCGACTCGATCGTCGGGTTCGAGAGCGCGCACACGAGGTCGGGAGGTCCGCCCGTGCGCTCAATCGCGCGGCGCATCACCTCGACGGTCTCGCCGATGCAGCGGCGCGCGCGCGGGTGCGGGCTGATCACGATCGCGTTCCGGCCCTTGACCGCGATGAGCGCCTTGAAGATCGCCGTCGACGTCGGATTCGTCGTCGGCACGATCCCCGCGACGACGCCGGCCGCGGTCGCGACCTCGATGATGCCGTTCTTCTCGTCGCGCGCGACGACGCCGACCGTCTTCTCGTTCTTGATCGAAGCCCAGGTCCCCTCGGCGCCGAAGAGGTTCTTGAGCACCTTGTGGTGCACGCGCCCGATCCCCGTCTCCTCGACCGCGAGCTTCGCGAGGTCGGCGGCGGCACCCGCGGCGGCGCGCGCCATCGCCGCGCACAACGCGTCCGTGCGGGCCTGGTCGTACCCGTGGATCGCCTCGCACGCGGCCTTGGCGCGCGCGACGACGTCGCGCACCTCCTGCAAGGCGGAGAGATCGGGATCGAGATCGGCCACGGGGAAGCTCGGCGAGCGCGCGGACCGCTAGTCGACCTGCTTCGAGCCGCCCTTCGCGCCTCCGTGTCCTCCACCGCCGCCGGACGCGGGCGTGAGCGAGGGCAGGATGCGCCAGAGCTGATCGTGCGGGCGCGGGATCACGTGGACGCTGACGAGCTCGCCGACGCGGCGCGCCGCCGCGGCGCCCGCGTCCGTCGCCGCCTTCACGGCGCCGACTTCGCCGACCACGAACATCGTGACGTAGCCCGCGGTGACCTTCTCCTTGCCGAAGAGGTCGACCATGGCCGCCTTGACCATCGCGTCCCCGGCCTCGATCGATCCCACGAGACCCTTGGTCTCCACCATTCCCAGAGCTGTCGGCTTCATTGGATCCTCATTGCTGTGATCGGTCCCGTGCGCAGGGCGAGGAGTCTACTCCAGCCCTCCCCGATCGCAATTGAATGAAGGCGCAACGCAGTCAAAGACGACGATGACTGGCAGTTGGCCTCCACATCGGGCGCGCATCCCCTTCCGATGCTCATCGCGTGCTCGAAGTTGAGTCGCCGACTCGCGAGCGTAAGCTCGCCCCACCCATGGACCTGCCGCTGATCCGAAGGCTCCTGCAGCTGCGGCTGTGGGTGACCGAGCGGCTCGCCCCGGGCGAATCCCTCGTCACGTATTTCTGGGCCGCGGCGATCGGATGCCTCGGCGGGCTCTCCGGTCCGGCGTTCCGCGGATTGTGCGACCGCGTCCAGTGGGTGCTCGCCGACAGCCGCCTCCCGATCGAGGAAGCCGCCGACTCGCTCCTGTGGTGGCACCGGATGCTCGTCCCCGCGATCGGCGGGATCCTCGCCGGCCTCGCGCTCCATTTCGGCGGGCGCTGGGTCAAGGGCCAGCGCTCCGCGGACTTCATGGAGGCGATCACGATCGGCGACGGGGAGATCCGTTCCCGCCCGACGCTCGTGAAGATCCTCTCGTCGGTCTTCACGATCGCCTCCGGCGGCTCGATCGGACGCGAGGGCGCGATGGTGCAGCTCGCGGCGATGCTCGCGTCGCTCGTCGGGCGCACGGCACGGCTGCCGCGCGCGCGGCTGCGGCTGATCGTCGCCTGCGGCGCCGCGTCCGGCATCGCGTCGGCCTACAACGCCCCGATCGGCGGCGCGCTCTTCGTCGCCGAGATCGTCCTCGGCTCGATCGCGATGGCGACCTTCGGGCCGCTAATCGTCGCGTCGGCGATGGCGACCGTCGTCTCGCGGATCCTGATGGGCGGCGCCGCGCTGTACTTCGTGCCGACCTTCCAGCTCGTCTCGCAGCTCGAGCTCCTCTCCTACCTCGCCCTCGGCGTCGCCGCGGGCGCCGCCGCGCCTCTCTTCCTCACGCTGCTCGACGCGAGCACCGCGTTGTTCGCGCGCTGGCCGGCGCCGTCCTGGTTGAAGCTCGCGGCCGGCGGCCTGATCGTCGGCCTCGTCTCGATCCAGCATCCGTTCGTGTGGGGCAACGGCTACGGCGCGCTCTCGATGATCCTCGAGGCGGACTGGGTCTGGCGCGCGCTGCTCTTCCTGCTCGTGTGGAAGCTCGTCGCGACGGCCGCGACGGTCGGCTCGGGCGCCGTCGGCGGCGTGTTCACGCCGACGCTGCTCGTCGGCGGAGCCCTCGGCTCCTTGTTCGGCTCCGGCGTGCACACGCTCTTCCCGAACGCGACCTCGGCTCCGCACTCCTACGCCGTCGTCGGGATGGGAGCGTTCCTCGCGGCGACGACGCACGCGCCGCTGATGGCGATCCTGATCGTGTTCGACATGACGTTGAACCACGAAATCATCCTCCCGCTGATGCTCGCGTGCGTGAGCGGGTACACCGTCTCGTTCGCGATCCGCCACCAGTCGATGTACGCGCACGCGCGCGGCGTCGGCCGCGAGACACCGGAAGCGGCGCCGCTCGAGCGGCTGACTGTGCGCGACCTGATGAAGGCCGATCCGATCTGCGTCCGCGCCGCCGCGCGCTTCCCCGAGATCGTGCAGGCGTTCGTGAAGAACCGGCACCACAACCTGTTCGTGGTCGGCGACGAGAAGGAGTTCCGCGGCGTGATCCCGCTGCACGATCTCAAGCCACACCTCGGCGACGCGGAGCTCGCGCAGGTCGCGATCGCGGAGGACCTCCTGCACGAGCAGTTCCCGACCGTGAATCCCGAGACGACGCTCGCGAAGACGCTCGAGACGTTCTCGAGCCACGCCGGCGAGCGCATCCCGGTCGTCGAGAGGGGCAAGGGCCGGAAGCTCGTCGGCAGCATCTCGAAGACCGACTTGCTTCTTACGATCGCGCAGGGAGCGAAGGCCGACCGTCCGGATTGAGCCGCGCGCACGGGCGTGAGAGGATCGCGTCCATGAACGTCGATCGAAGGAGTTTTCTCGGCACGACCGCGGCGCTCGCGCTCGCTTCCTGCGCCGCGAACCGCGCGCGCTCCGAGCCGAAGCGCATCCTCGTCCTCGGCGGGACGCGGTTCATCGGCCCGCACATCGTCGAGGCGGCGCTCGCGCGCGGACACCGCGTGACTCTCTTCAACCGCGGCAAGACGAATCCCGAGCTGTTCCCGCAGTGCGAGAAGCTGCGCGGCGACCGCGACGGCGACATGAGCGCCTTGTCCGGGCGCGACTGGGACGCCGTGGTCGACACGTGGACCGACATGCCGCGGCACGTGCGCTCCGCCGCGGAGCTCCTGCGCGACCACGTCGGCCAGTACGTGTTCGTGTCGTCGCTCAACGCGGTCGCGGATCTCTCGAAGCCGAACCTCGACGAGAGCGCGCCGAAGACTCCGCTCGACGCGAAGGACGAGGACAACGCGTCGCCGGAGCTTTTCGGAGGGAGGAAGGCGCGCTGCGAGGACCTGCTCGAGGAGCTCCTCCCGAAGAAGAACACGGTCGTGCGCCCGGGATTGATCGTCGGCCCGCGCGACGCGTCGGACCGATTCACCTACTGGCCGGTGCGCGTCGCGCGCGGCGGCGAGGTGCTTGCGCCGGGGACCGGCGAGGATCCGGTGCAGATCATCGACGCGCGCGACCTCGGCGAGTTCGTCGTCCACCTGTGCGAGCAGCGCACGTTCGGGCTCTTCAACGTCGTCGGACCGGACCGGAAGCTCACGATGAAGGAGCTCCTCGAGACCTGCCGCACGGTGTCGAAGAGCGACGCGACGCTGACGTGGGTCGACGCGAAGTTCCTGCTCGAGCAGAAGGTCGCGCCGTGGACGGACATGCCCGCGTGGCTCCCGAGCCTCGAGCCGGGCGAGGGATTCTGGACCTTGAACGTGTCGAAGGCGGTCGGCGCGGGACTGCGCTTCCGCCCGCTCGCGGAGAGCGTCCGCGACACGCTCGCCTGGTGGGCGACGCTGCCCGAGGACCGGCGCGCCGCATTGAAGCGCGGGCTCGCTCCGGAGAGGGAGAAGGAAGTCCTCGCCGCCTGGCACGCGCGCGCCTAGGGCGCGAGCCACGGCGGCGCGAGGAACGCCGAGTCCGGGAAGCGCTCGCCGTGCGGACCGCGCACCGTGCGCTTCAGCACGAGATCGAAGAGCCACGGGTCGTAGCGGAAGATCTCGTCGAGCGCCTCGCGCTCCGCCGGCGTGATGAAGCCGTCGCTCGCGAGGCGCCGCGTCGACGTCAGCATCCGGATCGCGGGGAGCGGCCAGTCCGATCCTTCGACGAGCCGCGCGTGCAGGTCGGTCCGCTCGAGCAGCGTCCGCAGCGCACGCGCGTCGCGATTGCGCAGGCACACCGCCGACAGGTCGCCGTACGCGAGCTCCTTGTAGCGCGGCTCCTCCATCAGGCGCAGGAACTCGTCGAAGTGGTCCCCGAGCGTCGCGCAGTGCGCGACGATCACGCGGACGCCCGCGTCGAGCGCGCGGCGGAGCCTCGCGGGATTCCCGAGCTCGTCGTCGCCCGCCGCGAGCGCGTTCTCGTCGCCCGCGTGCGCGAGGAGAGTCATGCCGCGCGCCTTCATGCGCGCGTAGAACCGGTCGCAGCGCGGATCGGCGGGATCGATCCCCATCGAGTTCGGCAGCCACTTCACGATCCGCGCGCCGCGCGCGGCGCAGCGATCGAGCTCCTCGAGCGCGTCGCGCCGGTACGGGTGCACGGACACGACCGGGACGAAGCGGTCCGGGTGCTCCGCGGCGAGCCGCAGCACGTGGTCGTTCGGGACGTACAAGGCCGTCCCCGCCCGGTCGACCTCCCCGTCCGCGCCGTAGCGGCGGTCGATCGCGAGGACCCCGACGCGACCGCGCGACACCTCGAGGAGCCGGTCGGCGAACTGCGCCGCTCCGCGGTCGAGGTCGTCGACGCGTGCGGCCGCGAGATAGGCCGTGAACTGCAGCCGGCGCCAGGGATGCGCCCACGACCGCATCGACGGATCGATCTCGCAGCCGCTGCCGTCCGCATCCGAGCCCGCGACGTGCGCGTGGACGTCGAAGAGCTGCGATCCGTCGAGGCCCGCGAGAGCGCGCGCGACGAGCTCCCGCGCCGCGCGGCTCGCGTGCGCGTCGAAGTCGGAGGGCTTCGCGCCGCCGTCCCCGACGACGATCGCGCGCACGAGCAGCGGCGCCGCGGTGACGAACGCGACCGCGGCGAGGACGAGGAGCACGGCGCTCGCCAGGATCGCGCGCTTCATCGCGGCGTCTCGCGCTCCATCGTGCTGCCGCGGTACGCGCCGAGACGCTTCGCGATCTTCGACGCGAGTTCCGTGTCGCCGGTCTCCCGCGCGCGCGCGAGCGCCTTCTCGGCCGTCGCGGCCGCGTCGGCGAAGCGCCCGGCGGACGCGTAGGCGGCGGCTAGCGCGTCGAGGATCCCGGGTGCGCGCTCGCCGGAGAGGCGCGCGGCGCGTTCGCCGAGCTCGACCGCGCGCTTGGGATCGCGCAGCGCAGCATCCTGGGCCGTCGCGAGGATCCACGCGGTGTCCCCGAGCGCGAGCGCCCAGTCGGGAGAGAGCTCCAGCGTGCGGTCGAGCTCCGCGAGCGCCTCGGCGTCGCGACCGCGCTGCTCCAGGACCCGCGCGCGACCGCGGTGCGCCTCGGCGTTGCCCGGATCCGACGCGACCGCGCGCGCGGTCTCGCGGTCGGCCGCGTCGAGGTCGCCCGCGCGCAGGTGGAGGCGCGCGAGCCGCATCCGCACGTTCGCGTCCTCGGGCACGAGCGCGAGGGAGCGCTCGAACGCGGCGCGCGCCTCGTCGGTGCGGCCGAGCGCCTCGAGCGCGATCCCGCGCACGTGGAGCGCGAACGCGTCGTCCGGATCCGCAGCGAGCGCGAGGTCGACCTCGACGAGCGCCTCCGCGGGACGGCCCTCGAGATTGAGGACGATCGCGAGGCGCCGGTGGAGCACGCCGCCGCGCGGCGACAGCGCGAGAGCGCGCCGCAGCACCGCCTCCGCCTCCGGGTACTTCTCCTGGCGCTGGAGCGCGCCCGCGAGGTTGCTCGAGGCCTCGATGTCGCCCGGCGCGATCGCGAGCGCCTTCCGGAACTCGGCCGCGCCCTCGTCGAGGCGCCCCGCGGCGAGGTGATCGAGCCCGAGGATGTCGTGCGCGACGTGGTTGCCGGGCACGCAGGCGATCGCGTGCTCGGCGAGCGTCCGCGTGTCCTTCCAGAACCCGACCTGCCGCCACGCGAGCGCCCCGAGCGCCGCGCACGCCGCCACCGCGAGCGGCACGCGCAGCGGCCGGCGCGCCGTCCCCCACGCGACGACGATGAACACGCCGAGGAGCGGGACGTACGTGTAGCGGTCGGCCATCGCCTGGCCGCCGACCTGGACGATCCCGATCACCGGGACGAGCGTGCCGAGGAAGAAGAGCCAGCCCGTGAGGAACCACGGCGCGCGGCGGAGAAAAACGATCGCTGCGGCGCTGATCGCGGCGAGGACGATCGCCGCGGCCGCGATCTCTCCCGCGGGGAGCCCCTGCGGCGCGAAGGGGTAGTGGAACGCGAGACGGGTGGGCCAGAACGTCTTCGCGAGGTACGTCGCGTACGCGACGACCGCGTTGCCGAGGCGCGCCGGGAAGGCGAAGTTCCCGAGGCTCTGCACCGCCCCGCCGGCGCTCTGCGCGTGGAACGTGACGAAACCGGAGACGAGCGACAACGCAAAGAACGGGAGCTTCTCAGCCAGCCGCCAGCCGCGCGCGAGCGGCCAGAAATCCAAGAGCAGCAGGACGCACGGCCACGTGACGAGCATCGGCTTCGCGAGCAGGCCGAGCGCGAAGGCGACGAGCGCGAGCGCGTAGGCGGAGCGGCTCCCCTCGCGCGCCCAGCGCGTCCAGAAGAGGAGGCTCGAGAGGCCGAAGAACGTCGACAGGACGTCCTTGCGCTCGACGATCCACGCGACGGACTCGACGTGGAGCGGGTGCAGCGCGAAGAGGAACGCGACGAAGAGGCTCTTTCCGAAGTCGCCGGTCATCCGCTCGAGCACCGCCAGGACGAGACAGGCGTTCGCCGCGTGCCAGAGCGCGTTCTCGAGGGCGAAGGCGCCCGGCCGGACGCCGAGGACCGAGACGTCCAGCATGTGCGAGATCCACGTCAGCGGGTGCCAGTTCGCCGCGTGATGCGCCGTGAACGCCCAGCGCACGCCGTCGAGCGTGAGCCCGCGCAGGACCCACGGGTTCTCGGAGATGTAGGTGGGCGTGTCGTACGCGATGAAGGCGTGCCCGACGACGCGGCCGTACACGAGCAGCACCGCGACCACGAGACCGGCACGAGCGAGAGCGGTGCGCATCGGCTCGGCCCAGTCTATTGCAAAGACCGGCGGGTCCGCTCAGGCTGCGTCCACCGCTTGGCCGCCCGCCAGCTGAACTCCCTCGACGCGACGCTGCTCGTCATGGGCGGCATCGTCGGCGTCGGGATCTTCTACACGCCGCACGCGGTCGCGCAGAGCGTGCCGCAAGCCGGCCCGTTCCTCGCGATGTGGGTCCTCGGCGGACTCGTCGCGCTCAATGGCGCGCTCACGTTCGCCGAGCTCGGAGGCACGTTCCCGAAGGCCGGCGGCTGGTACGTCTTCCTGCGCGAGGCGTTCGGGCCGTTCATCGCCTACCTCTTCGCCTGGGTCGTCCTGTGCGTCATCTCGACCGGCGCGATCGCCGTGATGATCCGCGTGTTCGTCGACAACCTGCCCGAGATGTCGCCCGCGGCGGGCCACATCGTCGGCGGGGTGACGATCGCCGTCGTGACCGGCGTCGCGGCGTTCGGCGCGAAGGCGGGCGCGACCGTCCAGAACCTGTGCATGCTCGTCAAGCTCTCGGCGATCGCCGCGATGGCGGTCGTCGGACTGCTCTTCGCCGCACCGCACGCAGGGAGCGCGGCGCCGGCGGCCGTCGAGGGCTCGCGCCTCGCCTCCGGGATGCTCCACGCGCTGCTGCCGGTGCTGTTCGCCTGCGGCGGGTGGCAGATGCTGTGCTATGTCGCGCCCCAGATCCGCGATCCGCAGCGCACGCTCCCGCGCGCGATCGTGCTCGGCATCCTCGGCGTCATCGCGACGTACCTCCTGATCAACGCCGCCTACGTCCGCGTGCTCGGGATCGAGGGCCTGGCCGCGGACCCGAAATTCGCGGGCGAGATGGCGCGGCGCACGCTGGGCGGGACCGGCGGCGAGGTCCTCCGCACCGCGATGGCGATCTCCGCGCTCGGGGTCGCGATCGTCACGATCATGGCGACGCCCTGGCTCTACGTCGCGATGGCGCGGGAGCGCCTCTTCTTCACGCGCTTCGCCGACGTGCACCCGCGCACGGGGGCGCCGATCGCCGCTCTCGTCTTCCAGGGCGTCGTGACGCTCGGCTACTGGAGCTGGGGCCACGCCGACGTCCTCGTCAACTCGGTCGTGTTCGTCGAGTGGATCTTCCACGCACTCGTCGCCGTCGCCCTCCTGCGCCTCCGCGCGACGCGCCCGGACCTCCCGCGGCCGTTCCGAAGCCCGTTCTATCCCCTCGCGCCGGTCTTGTACGTCCTCTTCGCCACCGGTCTCGTGCTCGGAACGCTGCTCCAGGCGAACGTGCGCGACACCGCGATCGGACTCTCCGTCCTCGCCGTCGGCGCGATCGTGTACCGACCGTGGAGACGCCTCGTCGCGAGGTGACGATCCCGTACTTTCCACCGCACCCCACGAGCTCTCGACGCGTTCTCCACAACGGTCGAGAACCTCCTACCACCTGTCGCTCCGGACGCTCAGTCGCTAGAACATGCGTCCCTGAGATCCCATGACGATCCCTCATCCGCCAGCGAGTCGTTCCGTAGACACCGCAGACGCCCGAACCCGCGCAGGACGCGCGCGCTACTTCCCGCTCGCGACCGACGAGCAGTGGAACGACTGGAAGTGGCAGTACAAGAATCGGATCACGCGCCTCGAGGAGCTCGCCGCCCTCGTCCCGTTCCCGGCGAAGGAATGGGAGATGCGCCGCGAGGTGCTGCGCGACTTCCGGATGGGCATCACGCCGTACTACCTCGCGCTCGCGGACGCCGACGATGCGGCCGATCCGATCCTGCGCCAGGTCGCGCCGATCGTCGAGGAGTACGTGTACCGCGACGTCGGCGACGAGGACCCGCTCGCCGAGGAGTCGTACTCGCCCGTCCCGGGCATCACGCACCGCTACCCCGATCGCGTGCTCATGGTCATCTCGAACGCCTGCGCGATCTACTGCCGCTACTGCACGCGCAAGCGGATCATGTACGAGGACGCGGTGCCCGACGTCGAGATCGACCGCATGGTCGACTACATCGCGCGCACTCCGGCGGTCCGCGACGTCGTCGTCTCGGGCGGCGATCCGCTGACGTACGGCACGAAGAAGCTCGAGGGGATCCTCCAGAAGCTGCGCGCGATCCCGCACCTCGAGATCATCCGCATCGGGAGCCGCGTCCCGGTCTCCCTGCCCCAGCGCATCGACGCGGAGCTGTGCGAGATGCTCGCGCGCTACCACCCGCTCTGGATCAACGTCCACTTCAACCACCCGCGCGAGCTGACGGCCGAGGCCGCGGCCGCGTGCGATCGCCTCTCGCGCGCCGGCATCCCGCTGAACAACCAGGCCGTCCTCCTCAAGGGCGTCAACGACGACGTCGAGACGATGCGCGCCCTGTGCACGGGCCTGATGAAGATGCGCGTCCGGCCGTACTACCTGTACCAGTGCGATCCGATCCGAGGCGGAGAGCACTTCCGCACGCCGATCTCGAAGGGCATCGAGATCATCGAAGGCCTGCGCGGGCACACGAGCGGCCTGGCCGTGCCGACGTACGTGGTCGACGCCCCGGGCGGCGGCGGGAAGATCCCGGTCGGACCGAACTACCTGCTCCACCACGACGCCAAGAAGAAGCGCGCGCTCCTGCGCAACTTCCAGGGACGCATCTTCGAGTACCGCGAGCCGACCGGCCGCGTCGGCCCGATGACGAGCAAGGCGCGGCGCGGCGGTGGCGAGCTGAAGCCCGCGGCGCCGCGCGCGATGCACCGCGAGTCGGCGCCGGCCGCGGCGCCCGAGGAGAACGGCCAGTCGGTCGCGAACGGCAAGCCGAAGCGCGTCGCCGGGGCGAGCGGTTGGGTCCACCGCGGCCGTTCGCTCGAGGAGCGTCTCTCCCCGCCGAAGGAATGAGCTCCGTGTCGTCCGCGCTCGACATCGGCATCGCCGCGGATCTCCGCCCGACGGCGGCGAACGCGGCAGCCGGCCCCGACGACCGCTTCGAGGAGTACGACTCGCCCGCGACCGTCGAGGCGATCTCCGCGGCGCTCTCCGCGCGCGGGCACGCCCCGCGATTCCTCGGCGGCGGCCGCAAGTTCCTCGAAGCCGTCCTCGCCGACCCGCCCGACCTCGTGTTCAACCTCGCCGAGGGCTTCGGCACGCGCTCGCGCGAAGCGCACGTGCCGGCGGTCTGCGAGATGCTCGGCATCCCGTTCACCGGCAGCGATCCGCTGACGCTCGCGACCGCGCTCGACAAGGCCGTCGCGAAGCGCCTCGTCGCCGCGGCCGGCCTCGCGACGCCGCGCAGCGCCGTCGTCGAGCGCCTCGCCGACCTTCCTCTCCTCTCCCTCGCCTTCCCCGCGATCGCGAAGCCGCTGCGCGAAGGCTCGAGCATGGGGATCCGCTCCGCCGCGCGCGTCGACGACCGCGCGGCGCTCGCGCGCGAGGTCGAGCGCCTCCTCGGCGACTACATGGAGCCCGTCCTCGTCGAGGAGTTCTGCTCCGGCCCCGAATTCACCGTCGGCATCCTCGGCGAAGGCGCGAGCGCGCGCGCGCTCGGCGTCATGGAGATCCTCCCGCGCGGCTCCTCCGGCGGCGCGGCCGACCTCGAGCGCTTCGTCTACTCGATCGAGCTCAAGCGCAACTGGCGCGCGGAGATCGAGTACCACGTACCTCCGCGCCGCGACGCGGCGCTCGTCCGCGCGGTCGAGGAGCTCGCGCTCGCCTCCGCACGCGCGCTCGGCTGCCGCGACCTCTGCCGCGTCGACGTGCGACTGGGCGCGGGCGGGCGGCCGCACTTCCTCGAAGCGAACCCGCTGCCCGGACTCGCGCCCGGCGCCGGCGACGTCGTGATCCTGGCCGAGCGCGTCGGCATCCCCTACGAAGAGCTCGTCGACCGCGTCGTCCGCTGCGCCCTCGAGCGCACGGGACTGCGGCGCGAGGCCGGGAAGACGACATGCCCGTCCGCCTGAAGCACGCGCTCCCCAAGCTCCGCGTCGGGATCCTGTCGAGCGCCGACAAGACGCTCGCGCGCGGCGAGAAGCGGGACGCAGTCGCGGTCCAGGCGGCGCGCGGCGAAGTCGACGCGGTCGAGGCCGCGTGCCGCGCGAACGGCTGGGAATCGTCGCGCATCCGCGCGAGCGCCGATCCGCGGCGCACGATCGCGGCTCTCGAATCCGCCGAGCCCGACGTCGTGTTCCACCTGGCCGAGTCCGTCGAAGGCGACGCGCGCCTCGAGTCCCTCCTCGCGACGCTGCTCGAGGGGCGGTCGATCCCGTTCACGGGCTCCGGTCCGAAGACGCTCTGGAACGCGCTCCACAAGCCGCTCGCGCGCACGACGCTCTCCCGCGCCGGCGTCAGCATCCCCGAGGGTTTCCTGCTCGAGCGCGCGCACGCCCCGCTCCCGCGCGCCTTCCGCCGCGCCCCGAAGGCGCGCTGGATCGTGAAGCCCTCGCGCGAGGATGCGAGCCACGGCATCGCGATCGAGAGCGTCGTGTCCGGCGAACGCGCGTTGCGCGCGCGCTGCGCCTACGTGATCGACACGTACGCGCAACCGGCGCTCGTCGAGGAGTTCGTCGAGGGCCGCGAGTTCAACGTGTCGATGATCGAGGAAGCCAGCGGCCCGCGCGTGCTGCCGCTCGCCGAGATCGACTTCACGAAGTTCCCGGCCGGCGCGCCGAAGCTCGTGACCTTCGCGTCGAAGTGGATCGAAGGCAGCGCGGAGCACCGCGGGACGCCGTCGGTCGCCGCGCGGAAGCTCGCCCGCGGGCAGGAGCGCTGGATCCGCGAAGCCGCGCTCGGCGCGTGGCGCGCGCTCAAGCTGCGCGGTTACGGGCGCGTCGACATGCGCCTCGCGAGCGACGGGACGCCGCGGGTGATCGACGTGAACCCGAATCCGGACATCTCGCTCGACGCCGGCCTGGCGAAAGCCGCCGCGCGAGCGGGGATCGACCATGGAAGCCTCATCACGAGGATCATCGAGATCGCGCTCGGGCGGTTCCGCAGCAAGACTCCGCCCGCTGGCTCGCGCTGACCGCGGCGGGATCGAGCGGATCCTGCGCGAGTGCGGCGCGTTCCGCGAGGACGAGATCGCGGTGGCGCTGGAGCTCGTCGACGCGCCGGCGGAGGCGGGCTACCGCTTCGTCGTCGCGGAGGCGGCGGGAGAAGTGGCCGGCTACGCCTGCTTCGGAGCGACGCCGCTGACGAAGGGAACGTGGGACCTGTACTGGATCGCGGTCGATCCCGCGCGGCAGGGCGAAGGGGTCGGACGCGCGCTCCTCGTCGCCGCCGAGGACGCGATCCGCGCGGAGGACGGGCGGATGCTCCTGATCGAGACCGCCGGGAAGGCCTCGTACGAGAAGACGCGCGCGATGTACCTCGCCTGCGGCTACCGGGAGATCGCGCGCGTGCCGGATTTCTACGACGTCGGCGACGACAAGGTCGTCTACGGGCGCACCTGGGGCTGACCCGGGGGCAGGTTCCGCGACTGCCACTCCTGGATCAGCCGCTGCACGCTCTCCGCGTCGCGCTTCCAGTGCCCGTGGCTGACGATGTCATCTCCCCCGCCGCTCGATTCGATCCGCAGATCGGCGAACAAGAGCCCCTTCTGGATGTCCACCGACGCCACGCGCGACAGGTGCATCGTCTTCTCGTCCACCTTCCACCAGTTGCGCTTGCGCAGCACGAGCGTGTCCCCGCGCACCTCGACCAGCGTCGGAAACAGGAAGTTCCC
Organism: Planctomycetota bacterium; assembly: GCA_036006425.1. GTDB lineage: Bacteria > Planctomycetota > UBA1135 > UBA1135 > DASYPQ01. Next base: position 123,078 of record DASYPQ010000014.1, on the reverse strand, counting down.
GCGCGTCCACCGGCTCGCCTTGAACTTCGTCTCCATCTCTCCTCCGCTCATGCCGAGAACGCGTCCTTGTCGAGCGCCGGCTCGCTGTGCGCCGCCAGGCCGACCGCCAATCCGAGCGCCAGGAACGTCGTCATCAGCGACGATCCGCCCGTCGAGAACAACGGCAGCGTGATCCCTGTCATCGGGATCAGCCCCAGGTTCACGCTCACGTTGATCATGAAGTGCGCCGCGAAGTACATCGCGATCCCTCCCGCCGCGAGCCGCGAGTAGCGGTCGCGGATCCCTCCTGCGCTGCCGAGGATCAGCGCGATCATCAGGACGTACAGCGTCATCACGCCCGCGGTCAGGAGCCACCCGAGCTCCTCGGCGACCACCGCGAACACGGAATCGCAGTCGCGCTCGGGCAGGATCCCCGTCCGGTTCGCGACGCCGTCCCCGATCCCCGTGCCGAGCAGGCCGCCGTTCCCGATCGCGACGCGCGCGTGGTAGCTGTGGAACCCGGCGCCGTTCTTCTCCTCGATCAGCCCCTTCGCGCGGAAACCCTGCACCCACGTCTTCACGCGCTGGAACTGGTAGCCCTGGACGCCGACCTGGAACTGGCACGCGATCGCGCCGACGAGTGCCGCGCCGATCAGGAACCGCACGATCACCTTCGCCTTCGCTCCCGCGAGGTACAGCATCCCGAGCGTGATCGGCACGAACGACATCGCCGTCCCGAGGTCCGGCTGCTTCGCGACGAGCGCCATCGGCACGAGCGCGGCGGCGAGAGGCGGGCCCCAGTCCTTCAAGCGCTCGAGCTTGTTCCTGTACAGGATCCGCGCGAGGACCAGGATCAGCGCGATCTTCGTGATCTCCGAAGGCTGCAGGTCGAACGCCCCCGGCATCCGGATCCAGCGGCGCGCTCCGTTGTGCACCGATCCGACGAACGGGAGGAGCGCGAGGACGATCAGGCAGACCGCGTAGATCGCCCAGGCCTTCTTGCGCAGCCACCGCGGCCGCAGCGACATGCCGACGAGCAGCATCGGCAGCGTCAGCGCGACGATCTCGATGTGCCGCTCGAAGTCGATGTTCCCGCGCTCCAGAGCGTCGTCCGCGAGGGACATCGCGCGCACCATCGTGACGCCGAGCGTCAGGAGCGCCGCCGCGACGGCCAGGATGTGCCAATCGAGCTCGAACCAGCGCACGCCCTGCAGCGAGAACGGGCTGCGCGGGAGCGAGAACGACAGGAATCCCCGCGACGGAGCGGGCTCTTTCATCTGGATTCCTCCTTCGCCGCGGCGACCGGAGCGCCTTCGACGAAGCGCTTCACCGCGGGCGAGTGCAGGAACTGCGCCGCGACGAACACGGAGGTGTGGGTCGAGGTCTCGACCGTGTCGTGCAGCATGACGACGAGGATCGCCTTGGGCGCGTCGCCCGGGAACCAGCCCGCGATCCAGGTCTGCTTGCGCATCTTCTTCTGGCCTTCCGTGCGCTCGTTCGTGCTGCCGTCCGCACGGACGATGTCCCACGTGTCCGCGCTGCCGGTCTTGCACACGAACTCGAAGCCGAGGCTCGCGCGCTCGAGGCTCGCGACGTGGGCGGTCCCGCCGGCGTCCTCGATGACCCCGCGGAGGTCGCGGCAGACGATCTCCCGCGCGCGCGCGGAGATCGGGAGGTCCGTCGCGGTCGCGACGACTTCCTCGCCGGCGACCTGGCGCGCGATGCGGATGGCCGGGAGCTTGCCCGTGACGAGGCCCGCCGTCGCGCGCGCGACCTGCATCGGCGTCGCCTCGACGAGGCCCAATCCGTTCGCGAAGCGCATGCGGTTGCCGGGATCCTTCAGGTCCTTCGGGAGCCTCGGCGCCCACGTCCACTCCGCGTCCTCGCGCAGCCCGCGGTGGTGCACGCCGTTCGCGAGCGTCACGTCGCGGATGCCCGTCGGACGCCCGAACCCGAAGACGTCGGCCATCTCGAGGAGCTGCTCCGGCGTGAACCGCTCGCCGATCTGGGCGAACGCCGCGTTGCAGGAGCCGGCGAGCGCCTTCGCGAGATCGCTCGAGCCGTGGCCGCCCCTGTGGCAATGCATCGTCCCGAAGCGGTCCCCGTACCCCCAGCCCTTGTCGTCGAGCGGCCCGCAGCCGAACTGCTCGTTCGGGTCGAGCCCGATGTGATCGAGCGCGTACGCCGCGACGAACGGCTTGAACACGGAGCCCGGCGGATTGAAGGTCGGCCGCGTCAGCGTCCGCTCGCGCGCGTGCGAGCGCTCGAGATCGCGCCCGGGAGTCGGCTCGAGGCCGTCCTCGGTCGGCTCGGACGCGGCGGCGAGCACTTCGCCGTCGGGAGTGATCAGGACGATCGCTCCGACGGGATGGGTGAGCCAGAGGTTGTCCGCGGAACCGTCGTTCGGCGCCTCCGGGTGCGCGAGCGTCTCCTGCGCGGCGAGCTGCAGGTCGCGGTCGAGCGTCAGCACGACGTCGCGGCCGTCGACGGCGGCCTTCACGGAGGCGGAAGAGCTCCCCTCGTCGAGGCCGGACGTCTCGAACCACCCGTTGCGGCCGCGGAGCTCCGCGTCGAACAGCGCCTCGATGCCGTAGCTCCCCTGCCGGTCGTCCGTCCGCGCGATCGCGTCGAGGACCTCGTCCTCCTCGTCCTCGCCGTCCTGGCGCCGCTTCTCGCGCTTCATGAGATCGCGCAGCGACGGCCCGCGCACGCCGCCGATCAACGTGCGCGCGACCGGGATCCCCTCCGCGGCGCGCGCCTGGATCTTCCTGCGCGTCGCCGCGCGCACCTCGAAGCCGTGGTACGCGTCGGCGTGGCGCTCGAGGAGGTGCACGAGCGGGTAGCTCGCGTCGGGCGCGATCGACACGGGCCGGCTCGAGAGATCCTTGAGGAGGAAGCGCTCGCGCTGCTCGACCTGGTCGCGCGATGCGCGCGAGAGCCGGAGCGGAGCGGTGCCGTCGCCGCCCGAGGCGGCCGCGGCGAGACAGGCGTCGAAGCCGGCGTCGCTCGCGGCGAGGAAGCGCGCCTCGAGCGCCGAGAGGATCGCGACGAGCGCCGCCCTCGCCTCCTCGCCCTCGAGGTGCCGGTCCTTTTCCGCGATCGCTTCCCAGCGCGCCGCCCACTCGCGCGCGCCGGCGGTCGGTCGCGGCACCTCGAGGCGCGCGCCGGCGGTCTCCGCGAGCGTCGCGAGCGCGATCCACGGATCGTCGGGGCCGCTCTCGATCTTGCGCAGGTCGGCGTCGAGCAGCGGGCTCGCGCGCCGGCGCAGGGCCTTCCAGTCCGGCTCGCGCTCGAGGTCGAAGATCCCGCGCGCGTCGTCGAGGACGGCGAGCTCGTCGAGCTCGCGCCACCCGTCCGGCGCCTGGTTCTGCGCGTAGAGCGCGGCGAGTCCGTCGAGGACGTGCTCGCCCGTCGTCGTCCCGGGCTCGTCGAGGCCCGCGCGCACGAGGATCCGCGGCGCCACGGTGCCGGCGAGGTCCGCGGTGAAGTCCGCGCGGCGGCTCGCCTCCCACGTGGCGAGGCGCGCCGCGTCCCAGCGCAACGAGCCCGCGAGCCAGGAGAGGTCGAAGGTGCGCGCGAGGCTCGCGGTCGAGATGCGCCCCGGCGGGAAGCCGGTCGCCTCCTGGAAGAGCGCGTCCGCCGCCGCGTCCTCGAAGCGCGCGCGCGCCGCTTCCATGCGCTCGAGGAGCGACGCCGGCGTCTCCGCGCGGCCCTTCTCCGGCGCGGGGAGGATCGACGCGAGGCCCGCGAGCAGGTCGCGCTGGCGACCGAGGTCGGCGGCGAGCGCGTCGAGCAGGCTCTGCGCCGTCGTCTTGCGGAACTCGGCGAGGACCTCGACATAGGGACGCGGGCTCTTCGGATCGACGTGCGCCGCGCGCATGCGGCGCCGCTCGGTCGCGCCGACGGAGAGCAGCGTGTACACGTAGTAGCGCAGGTCCGACGCGCGCGCGCGGCAGAGTCCCGCGTCCGCGCCGCTCACGGGCGGGCGCTTCGCGGCGGCGAACGCGCCGGTCTTCTCGAGCGCGTCGAGGTCCGCCATCGAGAGCTTCGCGACGTCGAGCCCCCAGGGGACGATGTTCGCGAGCGCCTCCGCGAGCGGCACGCAGCGCATCTCGAGCGTCGAGCGCGCGTGCGCGACGATGCCGAGCGGGTTCTCGCGCCGGAAGTCGCGGTAGACGAAGTCGACGCGCCAGACCTTCTCGTCGTCGACGAACGGGCGGCCCTCGCGGTCGACGATCGCGCCGCGGCGGCTCGGCATGAGCTCCGAGCTGCGCACGAGCGAGGCCGCCTCGCTCGCCCAGACCTCGTGCTCGACCACCTGGACCTGGAACAGGCGCACGACGAGGACGCCGAGCACGAGGAAGAGCACGATGATCAACGGTCCGAAGCGGCGCTCGGCTACCACTTGCGGCTCCGCAGGGGCGAGAGCCCCGGAAGGTGCGCGAGCGCCGGCCCGGCGAACAGCGCGAGGAGTCCCGACGAGATCCCGACCGCGAGGAGCGCCCCGACCGAGATCGCCGGCCCCGCTCCGACGCTGCCCGCCCTGGGCGCCCCCGCCCCCGCGAGCCACAGATCGAAGGCCGCGACGAGCGCCGCCGTCGTGATCGTGCGCCAGAGCGGCCCCGTGAGCTCGACGACCGAGCGAACCGCCATCGCGAGCAGGGAGAGCCCGAGCGTCCCCGCTAAGAGCGCGATCGCCGGCTCGCTCGAGAACGCCGAACGCGTCAGCGCGACGACGACCGCCAGGATCGGCAGGTCGCGCTCCTCGAGGCGCGCGAGCAGCGACAGCGCGAGGACGAGCCCGACGTCCGGCACGAACGCCGCCGAGCCGCTCCCGGCCGTCAGGCGGGCCTGGAGCGCGAAGGCCCAGGTGCTCCAGACGGCGAACAGGGCCCAGCCGAGGACGCGCGGCAGCATCACGGTGAACCTGGCCTGGTTGGCTGTGCCTGACTCCGGCACAAGTCGAGTTCGGAGAGGCGGTTGGCACGCTTGGTCGCACCAGGCCGCGCCTCGGGGTCGAGGGCGCGCTCGCCACCCTTGTGCACCAGGCACTTGCGTCGAGGTTCTGCACAATCAACCAGGCCAGATTCCATCACGGGACGCGCTCCGCGATCTCGCGCCAGACCCGCGCGCGCGTCAGTCCGAGGCCGTCCGCTTCCTGCCGGACGCGCAGGACGAACGGGCCGCGGCCGCGCGGGAGCTCGGTCGTGCCGATCCGCAGGCCGGGCGGCACGGAGCGGTGTCCGGAGGCGGTGTAGAGCACGACGCTCGCGACGTCGGAGGCGAGGCCGATCGCCACCGAGGGGTTCCAGCGCAGGCGCAGCGAGCCGTCCGCGCGGTCGCGGCCGAGCGAGACGAGGCGGCCGATCGGGAGTGGCGGCGCGGACGGGTCCTGGAGGCAGGCGAGCGCCGTCAGCTCGAGCCCCGGGTCTCCGAGGAGCGCCACCTTCGACGTCGTCGCTCCGGCGCTCGCGACCGTGCCGAGGAAGCTCGCGCCGACGGCGAGTGCCGCGCCCTCGCGGACGCCTTCGCGGTACCCGGCGAGCAGGACGCGGCCTTCGCGCCAGAACGACGCGTCGCCCGGGAGCGCGAAGGAGGCGTCGAGCCAGCGTGCGTCGAGGAAGGGATCCCGCGCGAGGTCGGGTCCCGCCGGGGCGACCGCCGAAGGGCACAGGATGCCGATCTGCGACACCGCGGACTCGTAGTCGAGGCCCGGGCGCAAAGCCGTGATGGCTCCCCCTCCGCGGCGCACGCGCTCGATCCAGCCGAGCAGGAAGCCGTCCGCGAGACCGCGGAACCGGTCGACCGGGCCGGCGTCGGTCTCGCGCACGCGGATTTCGCCCGCGGCGAGGTCCGGATCGCTCGGGCAGTGGACCGCGAGGAGGCGGTCGCCCTTCTCCGGCCCCCGGGGGACGAGACCGCCGACGACGAGGAGCGGCGGCTCGCTCGCCGCGGTGCCCTGGGCGACGCCTCCGACGCGGAAATCGCGGCGCGTGACGAGGTCGACGGTCGCCTCGCCGCGGCCGGGACCCTGCACGGAGGCGACGCGGCCGACGTAGTAGTCGCCGCAGACGACCGGCATGCCGGGCTCGACCGTCGCCTCGGCCGCGAAGTGCACGACGACGCGGTCGGGGTCGTCCTCGAGCCGGTCGACGACCTCCGCGTGAACGACGCCGCGGCCCTGGGAGAGCGAGCGCTCGCTGGGTGCCGCCGAGACCTGGGCCGCCTCGAGCACCGCGCGGGCGGCCGCGCGCCGCGCGTCCTCGCCCGCGGCGAGCGCCGATTCCGCAGCGCGCACCTCGCGGGCGGAGAGCCAGACGAGGGGCGCCGCGAGCGACCTCAGGCCGCGCGCCGGCCGGAAGAGGTCCTCGAGACGGTCCGCGACCTCCGACTGCTTCCGCAGCGAGAACGCCGCGAGGAAGAAGAACACGATGAGGAGCAGGGTGCGCGATCGCGAAGAAACCACGATCCTCGGCTCCTACGCCTCGCGATCGCGCGCGTCAAGAACGTACGGTACCTGGTTCGTTTTCTCGCACTTCGCGCTGCGACTCACGACTGCCGTGCGGCGCGACTCGAAGTGCGAGAAAACGAACCAGGTACCGGACTAGTCTTCCTCGTCGGCCGACAGCACGCGCGAGAACACGTCGAGCTTGTCGAGGAAGACGCCCGTGCCGCGGGCGACGGCGGTCAGCGGCTCGTCGGCGATCTTCACCGGGATGCCGAGCGAGTCGGAGATCGCATCGCCGATGCCGTAGAGGAGCGCGCCCCCGCCGCACACGACGGCCCCTGCGTCGCAGAGGTCCGCGGAGATTTCCGGCGGCGCCTCCTCGAGGATCGCGCGGACGGATTCGCAGATGAGGCGCACGGGGTGCGAGAGCGCCTCGCGGATCTCGATCGACGTCGTCTCGATCTTGCGCGGGAGGCCGGTGATGCTGTCGCGGCCCTTGATCGGCATCGAGAGCTCCTGCTGCATCGGCCAGGCCGAGCCGATCGTCAGCTTGATCTTCTCCGCCGACTGCTCGCCGATCAGCAGATTGTGGTGGCGGCGCATGTGGTTCACGATCGCCTCGTCGAATTCGTCGCCGGCGATGCGCAGCGACGTCGAGCACACCATGCCGGCGAGGGCGAGGACCGCGATCTCGGTCGTGCCGCCGCCGATGTCGACGACGAGCGAGCCGCGCGGCTCGGTAACCGGCAGATCGAGGCCGATTCCCGCTGCCATCGGCTCGTCGATCAGGTACACGCGGCGCGCGCCGGCGCGCTCCGCGGAGTGGATCACGGCGCGACGTTCGACCGCGGTGATCCCGACGGGAACGGCGATGACGACCTGCGGTTTCACCCAGTTCCGGCCCTCGTGGACCTTCGTGATGAAGTAGCGCAGCATCTTCTCGGTCACGTCGAAGTCCGCGATCACGCCGTTGCGCAAAGGCCGGATTGCCTCGATGTTTCCGGGCGTCTTGCCGAGCATCGCCTTCGCCGCGTTGCCGACGGCCATGCCGTCGAGGAGCACTTCGCCCGTGTCCTTGCGCACGGCGACGACGCTCGGCTCGTTCAGGATGATGCCGCGGCCGCGCACGCTGACGAGAGTGTTCGCCGTTCCGAGGTCGATCCCCATGTCGACGGAGAAGCGGCCGAGCGCCCACTCCAACGGCTTGAACACGCTGCTCATCCCGGCTCCAGAACCTCCCCTCCCTCGCGCAGGACCGCTCGCTCGACGGGTCCGCGCGGAAGCCGCGCGCCGGGCGGGAGTCTACACGCGAAAGGCCGCGTGCAAGAACTGCGAATTCTTTCGATCCGCGCTGAAAACACGCGGGGAGCGCCCCGAGCAAAGCACGGAACTGACTGGGTTCCGTGTTGCGACCTCCAGGGCGCCGCGTTCGGAGCGGCGTCCGAGGGGTCGCAACACGGAACCCAGTCAGTTCCGAAATGACTCGGGCCGCTCCGGCGTCTGCGCGAACGGCCCGATGGATGGGGCGAACGGACCCGGACGGGTCCGACGAAGGGAGCGGCGGCTAGAAGAAGATCCCCTTGCCGTACCGCTTCCCGAGGTAGTAGTCGGTCATCACGAGCGCGGCGAGGAGCAAGAGCGTGGTCGCGATCGCGATCCCGTCCGCCATGGTCATCCCGGGCTTCTCGACGACGGCGACCTGGGCGGTCCCGGCTTCGTCCTCGACCTGGGTCACCTTCCCGGCGCGGTAGCTGGTCACTGTGCGGCGTGCCATGGCGTTCCTTGCTTTCGTGGGTCCGGGGGGCCGGGCCTAGATGCGGGTCGACGCCGAGTCGCCCTGGTGGATCTTCTGGCCGGGGACCGAGCGGACGAGGAGCGCCGAGCAGGAGTTCGGGTGGACGTACTCGACGCGCGCTTGGCCCTTGTACGTCTTCCCGTCGTAGAGCTCGAAGGTGAAGCCGCGCTTGACGCCGTCGGCCTCGCCCTTGTTGATCGCGATCAGCCCCGGTTCGACCGACATCGCGACGTCGAGGACCTTGCCGTCGATCTGCGGCATCGAGGTGATCTCGGAGAGCTTGACCCCGGTCGCATCGACGAGCGAGGCGAGGTGCGTGTTCACGCTGTCGAGGTCCTTCTTGAGGCTCGTGCTGGTCTTCTCGAGGTCCGCGATCGTGCCCTCGGCGGTGTGCAGCTTCGCTTCGAGGTCGCCGGCCTTGCCTTCGGCCGCGGAGCGCGCCGCGACGGCCTCTTCCTTGGCCTTCTCGGCGTCGTGCTGGGCCTGCATCGCCTTGTCGCGCGCGTCCGTGATCGCCTTGTTGTTCGAGATCAGGTCCTCGATCGACTTCGAGATCTTGTCGACGCTGCCGCGCATCTCGTTGTTCTGGCGTTCGCCGTCGGCGACCTGGCCCTTCAGGCGCCCGATCTCCGCCGTGCCGGCGTCGCGCTCGCTCTGCATCGCGTCGCGGGCCTTCTCGGCTTCGGCCTTCTCGGCGGCGAGCTTCGACTTGTCGGAGCCGAGCGCGTCCTTGTCGACCTTGTGAGCCGCGACTTCCTTGTCGTACTGCTCCTTGAAGCTCGACTCGGTGTGGAGCGCGTGCGCGGCCAGTCCGAGGAACACGCCGGCGAGGACGACGTTGAGGATCGTGAAGAACTTGGCGATGGGGCTCATGTCGGTGAGGGCGGGGGGGGACTGTGGGGAGCCGGAACCCCGGTCGTCGCCGAGGGGCCCGTCGGCCATTCGCAGGCCTCTGGAACGTGGGGCGGGAGGATACCGGTGGCCTCCCAGAGGGTCAAGCGCGCCCTCTAACCTCGCTCGAACGAGGTGTAACCTCCCCGGACCACGAAAAACGCGAGCAGGCACGGGAGCGCGAGCCACAGCGCGATCCAAGCGTTTTCGTAGCGGACGAACGGCGTCCGGAGTGTCGCGCTGCCCTCCGCGGGCACCGGCACGACAGCGGCGAGGCAGCCCGTGACCATCCGATCCCCCTGGCCAGGGATCTCGAGCCGCGCGACCTCCTTCCCGGCCGGATCGAGAACGATCGAGATCCCGGCGTTCGTCGCGCGGACCATCGACCGGCCCGTCGCGATCGCGAGGAGGCGCGAGAACGCGACCATCTGGTCGTACTCGAAGCTCTTCTCGTACCAGGCCTCGTTGCTGCACACGAGGTGGAAGTCGAGGTCGCCGCGCCGCAGCGGCTCCGTGTAGGCGTCGTCGAAGGTGTTGTCGAAGCAGACGCTCGCGCCGAACCGGAAGGTCCGGCCGTCGCGCGCGACGAGGTCGAGGACCGAGGTGCGGTCCAGCGCCTGAAGATCGGGCACGTAGCCCGCGACCGACTCGACGAGCGACCGCACGAACCCGATCCGCTCCGCGCCGCACAGCGCCTCCGCGCCGGGGACGAGGTGGATCTTGCCGCCGACCCCGGCGCGCTCGCCGTTCGGCCCGAAGAGGAGGATCGCGTTCTGGCGCCGGATCTCGCCGTCGTGCAGCGCGTGGTACTCGACGCCCGTGAGGAAGCTCGTGCCCGGGGGGAGGATCCCGCGCGCGCCGAAGATCCTCCCGCGGATCCAGTCCGCCTCGACGCGGTCCATCTGGTCGATCCAGGGCCGCGAGAGGCGGTCGCGCGCCCACGTCGGGGCGCGCGCGCCGCCGTCGTAGGCTCCCGCGAGGCCCGGCTCGGCGAGCGGGAAGGGAAACATCGTCTCGCCCCAGGCGACGAGGTCGGGCGGCGGCGGGCCGGCTTCCGCGAGCCCTTTCGCGGTCAGCGCCAGCGACTCGTTCGCGAGCTCCTGCCACTGGCGCGCATTCATCTTCCGGTGCTGCTCGAACGAGGGCTGGACGAGGAGCACGCGCGGGCCCGGGCGCGTCGGCGGCGCCGCGGTCGAGAGCGAGATCGCGACCGCCGCCGCGAGCGGCATCGCTCCCATCGCGGCCGCCCACCGTGGCGAGCGGCGCCGTTGCTCGCGGCGCCGGTTCGCGCTGCGCCGGCGCAGGAGATCGGCGATCGCCCCGGCGAACGCGGCCGCGACGAACGAGAGGCCGCTCGTCCCCCACACGCGCGCGCTCCCCGCGAGCCAGCTCGTCGCGTGGAAGCAGGTCCCGACGCGCAGCCAGCCGAACGAGAGCGGCGGGTCGACGAGGAAGCGCAAGGATTCGAGCGCGACCCACGCGACCGGCGCCGCGATCGCGAGCGGGTAGCGGCGCGCGAGGAGGCGCAGGAGCGATCCCGCCGCGGCCATGTAGAAGCCCGGGACGACGACGAGGAAGAACAGGGTCCCCCACCAGACGTCGACGGTCCACGCGCACAGGGCGGCGCTCCCGATCCCGGCGGCGGCCCACTCGGTGAGCAGCGCGCGCGGCCCGGCGCGGCTGCAGACGAGCGCCCAAGGCACGAGCGCGACGAGCGCGAGGGGTCCGAAGCCGTCGCGGCCGAGGATTCCGGGGCTCGCGAGGAACACGAGGCCCCACGTCGCGAGCGCGGCGAAGAATCGCGACGGCGGTCGCGTCATCGGAGGGGACGGTACAGGGCGAGCTCGCCGGTGGCGAGCACGCGGCCGCTCGCGACGACCGCGAGGCCGTCGGCGCGCGTCAGTCCGACAATGTCGGCGGAGCTCCGCCACCGGATCGGCTCGAGGCCGTCGACCCCGTCGTCGCCAGGCGTCACGCGGACGGGCAGGTGCTGCTCGCGCGGGTTCTGCGCCGTCGGCGGCCCGTTCCAGCGGCCGCGGCGCAGGCGCGGCTCGATTTCCTCAGGCGCGCCCTCCATCTTCGCGAGCGCCGGGCGCACGAACGTCTCGAAGCCGACGAGGCACGAGACCGGGTTCCCGGGCAGCGCGAACACGGGCACGCGCCCGCGCATCCCGAACCACAGCGGTTTCCCGGGCTTGATCGCGACCTTGTGGAAGACGGGCTCGACGCCGCAGCGCTCGAGGACGCCTCCGACGAGGTCGTAGCGCCCCATGCTGACGCCGCCGGTCGTCATCACGACGTCGCTCGCCTCGAACGCCGCGCGGAACGCGCGCTCGAGCGCGCCGGCGTCGTCGGGAGCGACGCCCGCGTTCGCGACGCGCGCTCCGGCCGCGCGCGCGCGCGCCGCGAGGTAGAACGTGTTGCCCTCGCGGATCTGGCCTGCACCCGGCTTCGCGGTCGGCGGGAGGAGCTCGTCGCCGGTCGCGAAGAGCGCGAGGCGCGGCCGCGCGAACACGGGCACGGGCTCGCAGCCGACCGCGGCGAGGACGGAGAGCTCGACCGGCGAGAGGCGCCGGCCGGCGCGCAGCACGACCTCGCCCGTGCGCAGGTCCTCCCCGGTGTGGCAGACGTTCTGTCCGGGGCGCGGATCGTCGTCGAGCTCGACGCGGTCCTTCTCCGCGCGCGTCTTCTCGACCATGACGACGGCGTCGGCGCCGCGCGGCAGCTCCGCGCCCGTCGCGATCTCGGCGCACTCGCCCGCGCCGACGGTGCCCTGGAACGGAGCTCCGGCGCGCGCCTCGCCGACGCGGCGCAGCGATACGGCTCCCGCGCGGCCCGCGAAGTCGGCGCTCCGGACCGCGAAGCCGTCCATCGCGCTCTTCTCGAACGGCGGGAGGTCGACGTCGGACGCGACGTCGCGCGCGAGAACGCGCCCGCAGGCCTCCGCGAGGGGCGTCGACTCGACGAGGGGCGCCGCCTCGATCCGCGCGAGGATCTCGGCGACGGCTTCGGCGGGCGTGCGCATCGCGCGCGAGTCTAGCGCGGGCGAACCTGGATCCGCGCGCGTCGCGCGCTACACTCTTTCGCCCTCTTTCGAGAATCCATGGCACGCGAACAGAAAACCCGGGAGCGACCGCGCCTCCAGCGCCCCGGAGCGCGCATCGCCTCCGTCATCTCGCGGTTCCACACCGAGCTCACCGAGCCGATGCTCGCGTCGGCGAAGCGCGAGCTCGCCGCGAGCGGCGTCCGCGAGTCCGACATGCGGACGATCTGGGTCCCGGGCTCGTTCGAGCTCCCGGTCGTCGCGCGCGCGCTCGCGCAGCGCAAGGATGTCGACGCGGTCCTGTGCATCGGCGTCATCCTGCGCGGCGAGACCGACCACGACATCTACGTCGCCGAGGGCGCCGTCCAGGGGCTCATGCAGGCGATGCTCGACACGGACAAGCCCCTGCTCCTCGGGATCCTGACCTGCGAGACGCTCGAGCAGGCACGCTCCCGCGCCCTGCCTCCGGAGCTCGGCGGCAAGGAGGACAAGGGACGCGAGGTCGCGCGCTCGGCGATCGAGATGCTCGCGGCGCTCGACGAGGCCCGCGCGCCGGCTGCCCGAGCCCGCGCTGTTCGAGCGACGCCGAAGAAGACGCGGTCCTGAGCTTCGGAATCCGATGAAGAAGCGCACGCGAGCCCGGGAGATCGCGCTCCAGTTCCTCTACCAGATCGACCTGCGCGGAGCGGACCTGCTCTCCGAGGCGCGCAACTTCATCAAGGGCGAGGAACGCGACGCCGAGACCGCGCGCTTCGCCCTGCGACTCGTCCAGGGCACGTTCGAGCACAAGGACGAGCTCGACAAGACGATCCAGGCCGTCGCGCAGAACTGGAACATCTCGCGCATGGCGGTCGTCGACCGGAACGTGCTGCGTCTCGCCGCGTACGAGCTCCTCCACTGCGACGACATCCCGCCCAAGGTCGCGATCAACGAGGCGATCGAGCTCGGCAAGCGCTACTCGACGCAGAACTCCGGGGCCTTCATCAACGGGATCCTGGACAAGATCATGAACCGGAAGCCCGCGGCGGCGGTGACGCTCCCCGCGCCCTCCGGCGAGGCGAAGGACATCGAGGCGGATCCGCCGTCGCCGTCCGGCGACGTCGAGACCGCGGGCGAGGGCTAGGCGGCCGTGGGACTGCTCGACCGCCTCCGCGAGCGCCTGACGCGGACGCGCACGGCGCTCTCGGACCGGATCTCCGGACTGTTCCGCGGCGGCCGCGCGATCGACGAGAGCCTGCTCGGCGAGCTCGAGGCGCTGCTCTACGCCGCCGACCTCGGCCCCGCCGCGGGCGAGGTCGTCGCCGAGCTCGCGCGACTCCACCGCCGCGGCGAGGTGAAAGGCGAGGACGACGTGCGCACGGCGCTGCGCCGTCTCCTGCTCGAGCGCCTCGGTCCCGCGCCGAGCGAGCTCGACCTCGCGCACAAGCCGACGGTGATCCTCGTCGTCGGCGTCAACGGGTCCGGGAAGACGACGACGATCGCGAAGCTCGCGCACCGGATCCAGGCGCAGAAGAAGAAGGTGCTGCTCGGGGCGGGCGACACGTTCCGCGCGGCGGCGGCGGACCAGCTCGAGATCTGGGCGCAGCGGAACGGCGCCGAGATCGTGCGCGGCAAGGCGGGCTCCGATCCCGCGTCCGTCGCGTTCGAGGCGGTCGACGCCGCGGTCGCGCGCAACGTCGACGCCGTGCTCGTCGACACGGCGGGCCGGCTGCACACGCAGAAAAACTTGATGGACGAGCTGCAGAAGGTCCGCCGCGTCATCGCGCGGCGCCTCCCTGGCGCTCCGCACGAGACGCTGCTCGTCGTCGACGCGACGAACGGACAGAACGCGATCCAGCAGGCGAAGCTCTTCACGGCGGCGGTCGAGGTGACCGGTCTCGTCCTCGCGAAGCTCGACGGCACCGCGCGCGGCGGCGCCCTGTTCGGCATCCAGAGCGCGCTCGCCCTGCCCGTGCGCTACATCGGGACGGGCGAGAAGCTCGAGCTGCTCGAGCCCTTCGACCCTGCCGCGTTCGTGGACGCGATCCTGGGAGGATGAGCGGGACGGAGCAGCGCGCCGAGGCCGGGACGGCGGGCGAGCGCTGGCTCGCGCGCGCGCTCCTGCTCCCGCCGCTCGTCCTCGCGTGGCCCGGACCCGGGTCGCTCCTGCGCGCCGATTTCCTGCCGCACGCGACCGGGACGGGCGCCGTGGCGCTCGCGACACTGCCCGCGGCGCTCCTCGTCGCCCTGCGCCGCGACGCCCCGCGCGTGCGCGCGCTCCTCTTCCTCCTGATCCCGCTGCTCGCGACCGCGGCGTGGCTCGCGTTCGGCGACATGACCGACTCCTTCGAGGCGCGGCGCGCGCTCGTGCGCTCCGTCGCGGGCGTCGTGCTCGTGCTCGGCGGCGCGTGCCTCGGCGCCGCGGGCCTCACGATCTACGCGCGCGGGCTCGCCGTGCTCGCGATCGTCCTCCTCGTCGTCGCGCTGGCGGACTCCGGCAACGGTTTCGCGGGCGCGCTCGGCAACACCGGCAGTGTCGCGATGGCGGCGCTGCCCGGCGCCGCCGCCGGCGCGATCCTCGCCTCGCGGCGGACGCGCATCGTCGGCGCGCTCGCGCTGCTCCTCGATCTCGTCTACATCGCGTGCGTCCCCGTGATCGCGGGTGGCGTGGCGCTCGCGGCGGCGCTCGGCGCCTTCGCCCTCTTCCGTCGCGGACTCTCTTCGAAGTGGCGCGTCAGCTACCTCGCGATGGCGACGCTCGCCGTCGTCGGCGTGACCCTCCCCATCGTCACGCGCCGCGCGCTGCCCGCGGACACGAGCCGTCCCGCGGCATCGCAGGAGGGAGGCATCGAGGTGCGCGCACGGATCTGGCCGCGGGCGCTCGCGATGCTCTCCGATCATCCCTGGACCGGCGTCGGCCCCGGCCAGTTCGCCGCGCGCTTCCCGCCGTACCGCGATCCCGTCGAGATCGGGCTTTCGACGCACGGCCGCAAGCTCGACGCGGAAACCGAGGTCGAGCACCCGCACGAGGACTGGATCGCGCCCGCGCTCGATCTCGGCGTCGTCGCGGGGATCGCGTGGATCCTCTTCCTCCTCGCGGTCGCGCGCGGCGCCTGGAACGCGCTGCGCGACGCATCCCCCGTCCGCGAGGAGCTCGCTCCGGCGGCTCTCGCGCTCCTCGCCTACGCGTTCGTCCACGCGCCGCTGACGCACGAGCCGGCGGCGCTCTCGATCGCCTTCGTCGTGTTCGGCGCGATGCTCGCGGCGCCCGGCCGCGGTCCGCGCGGCATCCCGATCGCGGCGTTCGTCCTCCTCGTCGCGTGCGCGCCGGCGGCTCTCGCGTTCGTGCGCCACGGACGGTCGCTCGCGGACCGCGCGGCGCCGATCGAGGCCGCGCGCGCGGCGTGCCCGGACTCGGTCCTCGCGCTGAGTCTCCTCGCGCGCCTCGACGAGGAGCGCGGCGTCGACCCGGCGCTCGTGCGCGCCGACTGGGAACGCGTCCTCGCGCTGCGCCCCGCGCGCGTCGAGGCGCTCATGCAGCTCGCGCTCGCGGACCTGCGCGCCGGCGACGCCGCTCGCGCCCGCGCGACGTGGGAGAGCGCGCTCGCGCTCGATCCCGCGCACCCCGGCATCCTCGGCAACCTCCGCGCGCTCGACCTCCAGGAAGGCCGCTTCGAGGCGGGCCGCCGCTGGCTCGAGGGCGCGGATCCGAGTCCCGAGATGTGCTTCGCGCGCGCGAAGGACGAGCGCGCGCGCGGCGCGACCCTGCTCGCCGATCTCTTCGAGGCGCGCGCGCACCTCCTGTGGGCGCGCCAGCACGCCGACGCGGGCCGCTTCGCCGACGCCGTGCGCAGCTACCGCCAGTGCGTGCGCGTGACGGGCGACCACGTCGACGGCGGAGCGCCGCGCGCGCGCCTCGAGCTCGCCGCCGCGCTCGCGGCCGCGGGCCGCGAGGAGGACGCGCGCGCGGAGCTCGCCGCGGTCCACGCCGATCCCGGCGACCCCGATGAGATCGGATCGCTTCCCGCCTGGGCCGCGGAACGCCTCCGCGCGCTCGGCGGCGGACGGTAGGGAGCGGGCCGCGCTTCTGCTAGGAATGGAGCCGATGTCGAGTCGGCGGTGCCTTGACCTCGTCTACGGCGCGCACCTCGCGCTCGTCGCGACGCTCGGCGTCGGCCGGACGCTGCGCGCGCTGGGCGGCGACTTCGCCGCCTCCGCGCCCGGCCGCGGCCTCGCGCTCCTCGCGATGCTCGTCGGAGTGGGCTCCCTGGTCGTCGTCGTCGTCGGAACGGTGCGCGAGCGCCGCGACGCGCGGCTCGTCGTCCTCGCGGTCCTGCTCCTCGCGGCGATCGCCTGGCGCCGGGGCCCGGACGCGCTCGACGCGGTCTACGCGGTCGCCTCGGCCGCGCTCGGGCTGCACTGGTTCGCGCGCGGGCGAGGGGCCGGAACCGCGGCTGGGACTGCTGGAGCCCCTTCCGGCTAGCCTGATCCGAACGATTTACTTCACCCTGCCTGTTCGCGAGCGCGCGATCCGATCGTAATAGGGACGCCTCTCCCCCCTCTCCCGGAACCCACCTCCATGAACACGATTCCCACGACGACCCGCAAAGAGACCCAAGTGAAGCGCATCCTCGTCGTCGAGGACGAAGAAACGATCGCCCTCGGCGTGAAGGACATGCTCGAGCACGCGGGCTACCACGTCGGCCTCGTCGGGGAAGGGCGCGCGGCGCTCGCGAAGATCCGCGAGGAGAAGCCCGACCTCGTGGTCCTCGACCTGATGCTGCCCGGGATGGGCGGCCTCGAGATCCTCTCGGCGCTGCGCAAGGACGGCGACAAGGTGCGCGTCGTGATCCTGACGGCACTCGTGAAGGACGAGGACCTCCAGCGCGGCTTCCAGCTCGAAGCCGACGACTACGTGAAGAAGCCCTTCTCGCCGAGCGAGTTCCTCGCGCGCATCGAGTCGCAGTTCCGCAGCATGGAACGCCACTCCGGGCGCCGTCCCGAGGTCCTCGAGCTGCCTTCGGGCATCAACGTCGACCTCTCGCGCCTCGAAGTCCACCGCGACGGGCAGACGATCGCGCTGACCCCGCGCGAGGGCGACATCCTCGCCTACCTGATCCAGAACCGCGAACGCGTCGTGACCCGCGACGATCTGCTGCTCGACGTCTGGCACTACAAGAGCGCCAACGTCGAGACGCGCACGGTCGACATCCACATCGTCGGTCTGCGACGCAAGGTCGAACCGAACCCCGCCACCCCGACCTTGATCCAGACGGTGCGCGGCAAGGGCTACCGTTGGTTCAACTAGTCACCCGGAAGTCCGCACTCGGTCTCTACGGCGTCCTCCTCGTCCTGCCGACCATCGTGCTCGGCGGGCTTCTGTGGCGTCAGCTCGTCGACGACCACCAGGCCGAGATGGCCGCGGTGCCGGACGAGACGACGAACGCCGCGCGCCGGCTCTCGGGTGTCATCGAGGACAGCCTCCGGGCGCTCGTGGAGCGCGAGAACCTGCGCCCCTTCTACTACTACCGGCGCTCGTACTTCGAGCCGCGGACGATCGCCGCGAGCCTCGCGTTCATCCCCTCGCCGCTCGTCATGGATCCGGTGCCCGACGGGATCCTGGGCTGGTTCACGTACCCGCGCGACGTCGACAGCCCGGAGATCGAGGTGTTCGGCGGCAACCGCGAGCTGGTGCCGAGCTGGCCGGAGCGCAAGGCCGAGCTCGAACGCGCGACGGAGAGCTTCGCGGCCGGCGACGCGGAGACCCAGAGCGACAACAACGTTCACCGCGTCGGCAGCGTCCGGGTCGACCCGCTGTCCCTGCCGGTCGCCGCGATCAACGCGAGCCAGGAGCCGGATCCGGAGTGTCTGAAGACCGAGCTGCCGAAGCTGAAGGACCTCGAGGGCCAGAGCCTCGACGTCAAGATCTTCTCCTTCAACCTGCGGTTCTACGTCGAGCCGGGCGGCACGCCGCGCATCATCGCGACGCGCAACGTCCTGATCGACCAGAGCTTGCTCCTCCGCCAGATGCCCGCGTGCTTCGACCGCCTGGGCTGGGGGCTGCACGTGATCCAGGGCTTCTACATCGACCCCGACTGGCTGTTCGCGCGGCTCCCGCGCGCGCTCGCGAGCACGACGCTCGATCCCTCGCAGGAGTTCATCGCCGCGGGCGCGGGCCCGCGCGAGGTCCAGGCGAACAACTTCCGCTTCCACAGCCACCCCGGCGCGATCCTGGCGGACATCCTTCCGCTCGAGAACTTCGAGATCGAGACGGCGAATCCCGAGGACCTGAGCTTCGGTCGCATGCGCATCCTCGGGAACACGGCGAACCTCGAGGAGCGGTTCCATTCGCAGATGCTGCACTTCCTGAGCGTCGCGGCGATGCTCGTCCTCTCGCTGGCAACGGGGCTCGCGCTCCTCCTGCGCAGCGTCCGGCGCGACCTCGAGGCGGCGCAGCGCACGGAGAACTTCGTCGCGTCGGTGACGCACGAGCTGCGCACGCCGCTGTCGGCGATCCGCATGCACGGGGAGATGCTGCGCGAGGGCTGGGTGCAGGACGAAGCGAAGCGCCACGAGTACTACCGCCGCATCGTGCGCGAGACGGACCGGCTCGAGACGATGGTCGAGCGCGTGCTCGAGAAGAGCAGACTCTCCACGGCCGAGGCGACGCCCGAGCCGGGCGACGTGAACGCACTCGTCGAGGCGCTCGGGCCGTCGTTGATCGGGACGGGGACGGAGCACGCGGCGAAGGACGTCGTGTTCGATCTCGCCCCGGAGCTTCCGAGCGCGCTGGTCGTGCCCGAAGGCGTGCGCTCGATCGTCACGAACCTCGTCGAGAACGCGCGCAAGTACGCCCCCGTCGATGCGAGCACGCCCGGAGCGGAGCCGATCCGCGTCGCGACGCTGCTCGCCGACGGCTCCCCGTCCCTCGAGGTGCGCGACCGCGGGCCGGGCATCCCGCGCGAGGAGCGCGGCCGGATCTTCGACGCCTTCTACCGCATCGGCAACGAGACGACGCGCACGGCGAAGGGCACGGGCCTCGGCCTCCACCTCGCGGCCCTCCACTGCGAAGGGATGGGCGCCCGGATCCAGGCGCTCGACCGTCAGGGCGGCGGAACGGTGTTCCGCGTGACGTTCCAGAGAGCCTGAGCGCGCAGCGCGAATGAATCGGGGCGCGCAGCGCGAATGAATCGGGGCGCTTCGCCTACTTCGACTGCTTGGAGCTCTTGTCCGCGTCTTCGCGGCGCCAGGCCTGGAGGTCGAGAGCGAACCGCTCCTTCAGGTACTCGTCCGACCCGAACGTCGACTCGTTGAACTTGCGCGACGCCGTGTAGCCGGCCGACTGGCGCGCGTTCTGGTACTCGAGCGGCGTCATGCGCGCCGGATCGGCTTCGCGCGAGCCCACGACGCGCGCCATCCGCGCTTCCTTCTTGTCGGGCGTGAGCTCGGGCTTCGACACCGCGCCGGGCACGGTCCCGAGGCGCCCCGCGATCTGGCGGAGGTAGCTCACCTCGATCGTCGCCGTGGCGACCGTGAGCCGCGCGCCGGCGTCGAACCAGTCGTGCGGCGTGATGGTGAACCCCGATTCCTGCGCGGCGCCCTGGAACTTCGCGTTGTCCGGCTCCACGACCATCGGGGTCGCGGGATCGCGCTCGTCGGGCTGCGTCGGGAGCTTCGCGCGCAGCGTCTCGAGCTTCGCCAGCGCGAGCTCGCCCTTCTTCTTCGCGACCCAGGCGTCGTGGGCCTTCTCCTGGATCTCGCTGAAGTCGGGATTGTGGCCGGCTTCCTTGTTGATGATGTGAGCGACGAAGATGCCCTTCGTGTCGACGACCACGTCCGGCATTGCCTTGCCCGACTCGCTCGTCTGCGCGAACAGCGCGTCGATGACGCCCATCCCGGCCCACGGGATGCCGAGGGTGTTCCACTCGGCGCGGGTGTGCTGCTTCATCTCGTTGCGATAGCCGAATCCGAGCGCGGTCACGTCGTCGAGGAAGTTGAACGCCTCGCCGCGCAGCTCCCGGGCCTTCATGTCGTTCACCCAGTCGAGCGTGCACTGGTAGACGAGGCCGAGCGCGAGGGCCTTGTCCTGGACTTCCTCGAACGGCAGGAAATCCTCCGGCGAAGGCGCCTTGCCCGCCGGCAGGTCGGGCTTGCGGTAGAGCAGCGTCTTGTTCGCCTCGTACCAGTTCCGGGCGACTTCCTCGGGCTTCTCGTCCGCCGGGCGCGGGTACTTCTTGAGGAGCCGCTCCGACTTCGTCGGCGGATCGATGACGTACCACGCGACCTCCGCCGAGACCGTCGGCTGGGTCTGCGGGCGCATCGAGTTCTTCTCGGGCTCGGGGAGGGCGTCGAACCAGGCCTTCAGGTCGTCCCCGGTCGGACACGCCTCGCTCGCCTCGCGCTCGAAGTCCGCCGTCTCGATCGCGATCGTCTCGATCGAGTACTCCTTGTGCTGCTGCTTCCACTGCTCGACGACCTCGTCGGCGTCGGGAGCGGCGTACGCGCCGGAGAGCAGCGAGAGGTAGCGTTCGGTCCGCAGCATCGCGCGGAGCGTCCCCTCGAACTCGATCGCGGTCATGCGGTAGCGATCGAGCATCAGCTCGTAGTTGTCCTTCGAGTTGCCGACGCGCGGCAGGATCACGTCGCGGATCTCCGCGTCGGTCACCTCGACGCCGGCTTCCTTCGCGAGCTCGTCGAGGATGATGTGCCGCGCCGTCTGGGTGTCGTCGTGGTCCTGCGAGCTCCGCCCACCGGTGAGGATCGACTGCACGCGCGAGAGGTCCTGCTTCACGATCAGGAAATCGCGGTCCTTGATCTCCTCGATCGTCCCGTCGGGCCGCTTCCAGCTCATGTAGGCGGTCTTCGCCTTGTTGCCCCCGGTGAAGATGTCGACGACCTCGCGGCTGACGGTGAACGTCGTCAGCACGAGGATCGCGAGCAGCGCCGTCATCAGGAACCGGGCCTTGCTGCTCCCCTTCGGAACGACGACGACGTCGTCCTCGTGGTGCGCGCGGGCGGTGGCCTTCGGGTCCGTGGGGGGAGTGCTGTGCGTGTCTTTGGACATCGTGGGTGCGCCGGAAAAGCGTCGCAGTTTACGGTCGCGCGCGACGAAACGGTACCAACTCCGGAATCCGGCGCCCCGGCGGGGCCGCGGAACGGCCTCAGCGAGTGAGTTCCGAGTCGCGCGGGAGGTCGCCCAGGCCGGCGAGGCCGAACTTGTCGAGGAACGTCTTCGTCGTCCCGTACTGGAGCGGGTGACCGGGGACGTCGGCGCGGCCGATGACCTTGACGAGCGCGCGGTCGACGAGGTTGCGCAGGATCGGGCCGACCTGGACTCCCCGGATCGCCTCGATCTCGGCCTTCGTCACCGGCTGGCGGTACGCGACGACCGCGAGCGTCTCGAGGGCCGCCGGCGAGATGCGCTCCGCCTTGCGCTCCTGGAAGAGCCGCTGGACGACCGCGGACGTGTCCGGCGTCGTCAGGATCTGCCATCCGCCGGCGATCGAGCGGAGCTCGAGCGGCAAGCCGGAGGACGCGAGGCGCGCCTCGAGCGCGGTGAGTGCCCCGCCGACGCGGGCGACCTCGGCGGCGAGGAGGCTCGCGAGCTTGCGCTCGGTGATCGGCTCGGGCGAGGCGAAGACGAGCGCCGCGACCGCGCGCAGGAACGCGTCCTCGGAGAGTTCCGCCTCGGGAGACTCCCCGGCCGCTTCCTCGCTCGCTTCGTCGACCACTGCAACGTCACCTTCGTTCGTGCCCATGAGGGCGAGCTTTGCGGACCGCGAGGGCTCGGTCAAGGACCCTATTTCGGAACGACTTCGACCGAGATCTTCGATCGCAGGCTGACGAGCCTCCGCGTCGCACCGGGGTGTCCGGGCGCGAGCGCGAGGACGCGCTGGTAGCACTGGATCGCCTTCTCCCGATCGTTCAGGGCTTCGTAGGCGATTCCGAGGTTCCCCCACGCGTTCAGGGCGGCGGGCTCGAGCTCGACGGCGCGCTCGAGCTCGCGCGCCGCTTCCTCGTGGCGCTGGCTCTGGAGGAGCGCGAGGCCGAGCACGGAATGGCCGAGGTACGCGTCCGGCCGCGCGCGCACGTAGTACTGGAACTCGGCCAGCGCTTCGTTCGGATGCCGCGCGTTGCCGAGGGCCGATCCGAGGTTCAGGTGGTACTCGGGCGTCTCGATGTTGCGCTCCTTGGCGAGCTCGAGCGCCCGGCGGGCCGACGCGAGGGACCTCTCCGCGAGCTCCGGTGGGTGGGCCGGATCGACCTCCCAGCGGTGCTGGTCGACGAGCGCGAGGCCGGCGTGGAGGAGCGGGTGCTCGCGGATCGCGAGGCCGTGCTCGAAGAGCCGCTGCGCCTCGTCGAAGCGCGCCTGCTGCGCCGCGCGGTCGGCCGTCCGTTCGCCCTCGCGGACGCGCGCGTGGCCGAGGTTCAGGTTGTTCATGACGACGTCCGGGTCGATCGCGATCGCGTGCTCCCAGAGCGACGTCGAGTTCCTCCACACGCGCGCCTGCGCGAACGTCGCCGCTGCGAGGGCGGCGAGCACGACCCCGACGAGAGCCGGGTGGACCCATCGGGCCGCGGCGACGCCGGCCAGGAGGGCGAACGGGAGGCATGCGAGGTAGCTGTACCGGTCCGCCGCGATCTGCGGGCCGGCCTGGGCGAAGCCGAGCACCGGTGCGATCGCGATCGCGTACGCGATCCAGGCCGCGAGGAGCCCCGGCGCGCGGCGCCGCGCGGCGACCAGGGCGGCGGTCAGGAGAACGACGAAGGCGGTCGCGAGGAAGAAGCGCGGCTCCGCGACCGTCAAGCGGTCCGGCAGGTCGTAGAACGGCGACAGGTGCCAGGGGAAGAGGGTCGCGCGCACGTAGAACGCGAGGCCGTGGAACGCCTGGAGCACGCGCTCGCCGAGCGTGTGATCGGTCCACGAAGCCATCAGGCTCGGGCTCGAGGCCTGGCCCCACACCGCGATGCGCGCGAACAGGAACGCGAGCACGAGGAGCGGCAGCTTCTCGACGAGAGCCGCCCCGAATCCGCGCAGACCGCGCGCGCGGCGCAGCGGACCCGCGTCGAGGACGAGGAGGACCGCGGGGAGGACGAGGGCGAGACCCTTCGAGAGGAGGGCGCAGAGGAAGAGCGCGAGGACGAGGAGGTACGCGCCGAACGCGCGGCGCGAGCCGTCCGCGGCGACGAACGCCGCGACCGCGAGCAGCACGGCGCCTCCGAGGAGCAGCGCTCCCCCGCCGCTCCGCAGCGCCAGCGCTTCGGGAGCGGAGAGGTCGATCGCGCAGAGGAGCGCTGCGAGCGCCGCGGCGGAGAGGGCCGCGATCGCGGCGACGCGCCCGGGCGCGAGGCGGCTCTCGCCGTGGGCTTCGGCGTACCCGAGCCAGGCCCACGCCGCGAGCGCGTAGAAGAGCCCGCACAGGACGTCGCGCCGTTCCGTGATCCACGCGACGGACTCGACGCGCAGCGGATGGACGGCGAAGAACGCCGCCGCCGCGAAGGCCGCGAACGCGAGCTCGGATTCCGGTCGCGCGAGGACTCTTGCGAGCAGACGCCGCGCGAGGAGGAAGACGGCGATCGCCGCGAGCGCGTGCAGCAGGACGCTCGTCCGGTGGTAGCGCGGAGCCTCCGGGAACTGGTCGGGCCCGCCGAGCCCCCAGAGCGCGTGGTCGACGGCCAGCGAGACCCACGCGAGCGGCTGGTACGGACCCATGTGGTCCGTCGTGAACATCCACGCGAGGTGCTGCGCGTCGAGTCCGCGGAACGCATGGTTCGTCGTGACGTTCGCCTCGTCGTCCCAGCTCAGGAACTCCGCGTCGAGCGCGGGCTTGAATGCGACGAAGACGAGCACGACGAGCGCCGCGATCCAGAGCCACGGCGCGAGACGTCGCGCGGGCTCGGTCGACGGAGCGAGCGTCTTCAAGGCCGGACGCGGCTACCTCGACCGCTGACCAGCCATCTCCAGGAGCGGCGAGATGTCGACGCCGTAGCGCGCGACCATCACCGGCTTCCACTGGGAAACCTCGAGGTCCGCGACGGGCTTCTCGGCGAGGCTCTTCTCGACGGCGGCCGCGACGTCCTTCCACTCCCCCTTCAACGCCTCGGGGCGAGCCTCTACGAGCACGAAGAGCCAGGCGCCCTTCTCGTACTGCGGTCCGCCGATCTTCCCGACCTCGGTCTGGGACGCGAGTCGCGCGATCGGGGTCTCGCTCTTCACGACCGCGGGCACGACGCCGCCATCCTTCGCCGACCCGTCGGCGGAGAGGCGTTTCGCGACGTCGGCGAAGGCTTCGCCCGACGCGAGCGCGGCGCTGACGGTCCGCGAATCCTCCTCCGTCCTCACCACGATCACGCGGATCTCGGAGCGCTCGCTCTCGAGGAGCCACGCGCGGACGACGCGCTCGGCGAGGAGACCGCGCATCGACTCGTCGCGGAGGTACTCGCGGTACCGCACCGGGTCGAGCCCGAGCGCCTCGTCGACGTAGCGATCGAGCGTCACGCCGGGGCGCTTCGCGTTGAGCGTCTTCTCGATCGCCGCGACCGCGTCCTGGTAGGCCTTTTCGGCCCTCTGCGGATCGATCTGCACGGACAGGCGATCGGCTTCGGCCAGGACGAGGCGGCCGAGGACGAGGTGATCGAGGTTCTCGAGGACCTGGAGGCTGTCCTGGTGGAGCCACAGACCGAGAAGCTCCGACACGTCGATGTCCTGCCCGGCGACGCGCCCGATCGGGAGCTTCGAGCCCGCCGCGGGCGCGGGGTCCGCGGCGGGGCGCGGAGCGGGAGGTTGCGGAGCCGCGGCAGTCACGGGCGCGGGCGGCGTCACCGCCGCCGTGGGCGTCGCGGGCGCCGGGTGCTTCTCCGGAGCCGCGGGCATCGGCGCGGGCGTCGTCGACGGCGGCGGATTCCGCATCGCGCCGCAGCTCGCGAGAACGAGCGCGACGCACGCAGAGGCGAGGGAGCGCGCGCTCAACGGAAGGAGATCCGCCGGACCCGGCCGATGCCGTGGCAGACCGGGCACTCGGCGGTCGTCCCGGTCTGGCCCTTGCCGACCATGCTCTTCGCGACGTTGGATCCGACGACCGCGATCTCGCGCGTGCCCCTCCCGCCGCAGTCCGAGCAATTGTCGAGGATCGGGTGCTTGGCGAGCTCGAAGAGCCCGGAGTTCTCCACGAAGTAGGCGAGCAGCCACTGGCCCTTCGAGAGCGCCCCGTAGTCCTTCCAGAAGCCCTCGCGGTCCTCCTTCTGCTCGTCCTTGCTCTGCGCCTTGCGCGTCATCTCCTGGTTCTTCAGGAACTGCTCGACCTTCTTCTGGAAGTCCGCGCGCTCCTTGCTGATCTCCGTGTCCTGCTTCGCCTTCTCCTTGTCCTTCTTCTCCTTCTCGTCGTCCATGCCCTTGAGCGCGCCGTCCTTGCCGAGGAGCCACGTGCCGAGGCCGTACGAGGCGCGGTTGTAGCGGACCTTCTTCCGCGCGGCCCACATCTGCTTCACCATGTCGGCCGTCACGTCCTTCGAGATCTGCTGCACGTCCTTCAGGACGGCGTCGAGCAGCTCCTGCTTCATCGGCTCCTCGACGTACGCGACGGCCTGGTCGAAGGTCATCGTGAGCGCGGCCTTGTGCGCGAGCTTCTCGGAGCGGGAGAGCCACTGCCGCGCGACCTGCGTGGCGATCTCGCGGTCGCGCGCCTTGATGATCTGGTCGTGCTTCTTCTTCGCTTCGGCGATCAGCGCGCTGGTCGGGAACTTCGACTGGAACGCGTCGGCCCGCGCGAGCGCCTTGTCGAACTTCTTCTGGCGCATGTCGGAGTCGACGTCCGAGAGGTAGTCGAGCTGGTCCTGGCTCTTCCCCTTCTCCGTCGCGCGCGCGATCGCGTTCGGGACCTCGGAGGGGCGGAACTTCGGGTCGGCGGCCGCGAGCTTGTAGTGCTCGACTGCGTGCGCGAAGTCGAAGATCCGCTCGCAGAACTGGCCCATCGCGTAGTGCCCGGCGGCGTCGTTCGGCGGCTCGGCCAGCATCTGCTGGTCGTAGAGCTCCTGCTTCGTGTAGACGTCGCGCGCCGGCACGCGCACGGTCGTCGACGCGCCGCCGATCTGGTCCTTGCGGATCGTCACCGTCGAGCCGAGCGTCTTCATCAGGATCGCGTCGGCGGTGCGGTCGACGATGACGCCCGTGAACGGCGTCCCGCCCGTCGTCACGAGCTGGTCCGCGTCGATCATGTACTCGTCGCCGGTCAGGTCGACGTAGCCGAGCTGGAGCTCGAGCTCGTGCTCCTGGACGGGATCGAGCATGCCCCACGAGAGGCGCGCGACGCCGCCGTTGTCGAGGCGCGAGAACACGAAGCCCTCCGGATCGTGCGACTGGAGCGTCCCCCACTGCACGCGGCCGTCGCGCAGCTGGAGGAGGATCACGCTGCCCGGGGCGGGCGGCTCCTGGCTCGTCGCCGACGCGGCGAAGGCGCAGACGACGAGAGCCGTCAGGCCGGCTGTGATCGGGTTCTTCATGGTTCGGTTCCTCACTCTCGACGATGACCGTGCCCTTGGCAAATGTTCAGCGCGGCTGCGATGCTGGGGAGGGCGGGGGCGCGACCAGGAGCTTGTCCGCTCCGCCTTCGACGACGAGGCGCCGGAGACGCTCGCCGAAGGGCGTCTCGCGGACGAGGATCGTCGAGAAACTCGTCTCGCGGCGCACGCCGGCGGCCTTCCACGACATCTCGACGTCGACGCGGTACTCGAGCGGACGGTCCGGGTTCTCGCGCGCGCGGGCGGAGTAGACGACGTCGGGCATGCTCGGGAGCGGGCGATCCTTCACCTCCTCGGGCGGGCCGGCTTCGGTCTCGGACGCGCCCGATTGACCGGTGCGGACGGGCGGGAACAGCGTCTCCTCGAGGTCGGCGACGACCGCTTGCATCGCCGAGGCCGCCGACGTGCGCAGGAGCGACGTGCGCGTGAGCGCCGCGCCGAACGTGAGCATGCCGATGACCGCCGTCATGCCGAAGACGAGGATCGCGAGGGCGATGAGCACCTCGATGATCGTGAAGCCGGAGCGTACGGAACCAGGTACGTTTTCTCGCACCTCGAGCAACGACCCCGCGCGCCGCGGCGACGCGACGCGAGGTGCGAGAAAACGAACCAGGTACCGTACGTTCACAGGTTCCAGTCCTCCCTGTACGTCGCGATCGGGAGCTCGCGCACGAGCCGCTGGCCGTAGTGCACCATCGCTCCGCGCGGGTGCTCGGCGATTTTCGTCCCGCGCTCGCCGCGCGACACGGTGACGTTCTTGCCGTCGACGGAGACGACGCGCATCCATTCCCACTCCACGAGGACGAAGGCGTCCTCCTCGCGCGGGATCTTCTCGCCGTCGTCGACCGTGATCGCCGTGTCGCCGATCTCGACCGGCGTCGCGACGGTCGTCCGCCGCGCGCGGTCCGACGCGCGCTCGAACTCCATCTCGAAGCGCACGCGCCGGGGCAGGAGAGGGCGGCCGCGCACGGCGGGCATCCCGGACGCCGGCTCGTTCCACGGGTGCGTCTGCGGGTCCGGACGCGCGCGTCCCCAGGCGTCCCACGACGTCGCCGCGGCGTCGAGGTCGGGCCCGAGCTTCCATCCGTCGTGGACGATCGACGTCTGCGTCGCGAAGAGGACGCCCATCCAGAGGAGCCCGCCGCCGACCTCGTCGATCGCTCCCGCGGGCGGCTGGTTCGAGCGGCCGAAGAAGTCGGGCGCGAAGAAGGACTTCGCCGTCGCGTCGGTCACGAGGTGCTCGCCGCGCCACAGCACGCCTTCCGCGCGCGCGTCCTTGTCCGTCACCGACGCGGGCACGACGAGCCACACGACCTCGACGAGCCCTTCGCCGGCGCGGAGCGCGAGCTCGGGCGCGGGCGTGCCCTGGTCGGCTTCGGCGCGCGCGTCCGCGGCGAGCCGCCCGACGTCCGCGGCGGAAGCTTGCCGCACGAACCGCAGCCGCGGCCACTTCGCGTCGGCGATCCCGTCGCCGTCGGTGTCGAACTTGATCCACTCGGCGAGCAGGTCGCCGCGCGGACCGCCTTCGAGCCCGACGAGGTCACGCGCGAGGAGATCGGAGACGATCGAGGCCTGCGCGAGCAGGCTCCGCCGCGTCTCGGCGCGCCGCCACAGCGCGAGCGACCGGTCGAGGATCTGGAACACCGCGACCGCGAGGAACGCGAAGATCCCGACGGCGAGCAGGAGCTCGACGAGCGTCACGCCGGATCGACGGGTGGTCTGCATCAGCGCTCCACGCTCGAGAGGACCATCCCCGGTCCGAAGTAGAACGCGCCGAACTTCTTGAGCGTCGGCGTCTGCTTCCAGCCGTGCGCGAGGCCGGTCGTCGCGTCGAAGGCGCCCGGCGCGTACTTCACGAACACGCGCCAGTCGATCCGGTCCGACTGCCGGCCGATCGGGATCGGCTTCCCGTCGGCGTCGCCCTTCCAGTACAGACGCAGCCGCGGATCGGCGTCGGGGTCGGCGTCCCAGGGCGCGTCGGGTTCGACGCGCGCGAGCACGCCGATCTGGCACGACTCCGCGTCCTCCTTGTCGAAGAAGCACGCGTCCCAGTAGGCCGCGGGCTGGTCGAGCGAGAGCGTGAAGTACGCGAGCTCCGGCGCGTCCGCGCGGCTCTGCCAGCGATCCCAGTAGCGGAACGGGAACAGGATGACGGGGTCGCCCTGCGCGTGCGCGGCCGGCGCGGTGCCGTAGCGGCCGCGGAAGAGCCCGTCGCCCTTGTGGTCCATGCGGCCGGGTTGCGACGACGCGCGCGGCATCTCGAGCGCGCCGCTGTGGATGCGCGTGTAGTGGATGAGCTCGGTCCCGATGATCACGGTGCCTTCGCTCGGGAAATCCTGGACGTTCGCGAGCTGGATCGACGCGTCGGTCGGGCCGAGACCGGCGGCGAGGAAGCTCACGATGCGGTTCTCGAGGAATGCGACGGGCTCCTGGATCTGGTGCGGCTGCGGGCGCGTCCCGAGGAGCCCGCGGCCGCTCGTCGCGAGGTTGATCTGGCCGGTCGCGGGATCGCGCTGGTCGTAGCACACGATCTCGCTGCCGATCCGCATCAGGCCTGCGTCGTCGGGCGTCTCGGTGAGGAACTCGTAGTTCTCCCCGTGGTCGCCGCCCGCGATGCGCACCGAGTTCGAGAAGACGCGCATCGACGTGCCCATCTCGGCGAGGTCGGTCGACAGGACGAAGCTCGCTCCGGCCATCGACTCGGCGTCGACGTTCGGCGTGTGGAGCGGGAGCTCCGCGTTGCCGAAGACGATCTCGTCGACGACGGCCGAGGGCACGGCGCCGCTCTGCCCGCCGTCGAATCCCCCGCCGACGGCCATCGTGCCGACGAGCCGCGGGCGCTCGCCGGAGGGGAAGCACGTGAGGCGCGCGATCGCGCGCGTGTCGACGATGTTGAGATTCGCGCCGCCGACCGTGCCGGGAACGATCGGCTCGGGGGCCTTGTCCTGGAGCGCGACGAACACCGAGTTCTGGAGGTAGATCGGCTTTTGCCTCACATCTTCATTGTCGGCGAGCGCGACGAGGTGCGTCGGATCCTGCTGCTTCCACCGACGTATTCCGACGAGGTCGGCCGGCACGTGCGCGCGTGCCACGTGCACCGGCCAGCCGAGGTGGTCGAAGGTCGGGCCGAAGAGGAACGCGGCGTCGAGCGAGCCCGGCCGGCCCGCGTCGATGTCCCGCTCCGAGACGTTGAAGACCGGGAGCACGACGGTTCCGGCCGTGTGCGTGTGCGCGTGCGTCCCCATCACGCCGCGGAACTGCAGCTCGTCGGAGATCGAGGCGCTGAAGTAGTACTTCGGGTTCTTGCCCTGGTTCTCGTCGACGCCGAGATCGGGGAGCCACTGGGATCCGCCGTTCGTCTGCGGAGCGGCGGGCTCCGGCGGAGCCGGAGGCGGCGGAGGAGGAGGAGGCGGCGGCGCGAAGTGATTCGGCAAATCGTGTGGGAAAACGATGCGGTTGTAGACGGCGCCCAAAGCGTCGGGATCGTCGCGCACGAACTGCGATCCGGAAGTTGAGAAGTGGTCGTAGCGCACCCACTCCGTGTTCTCGGCGTCCTGCACGTGCGTGATCTGGAGCACGCGCGAGTGCGCCTTGTCCGCGGGCGGCGTCATCTGGAGCCCGCTGCCGTTCGTGACCGGGATGGAGATCGGCACGACGTACACGCGCCAGCGCATGTCCAAGTTGTCCGGCGGGTAGATCCACTGGACGGTGAACGCACGGCGCCCTCCGCCGATGACGTTCGCGGTGTTCCCTTGGAGCCCGGCCAGGTCGGGAAGTTCCGACTGCACGACGTCGCCGCGCGCCGCGATGTTCAGCGTCGTCCCCGTCCAGCCGCTGTAGCGGATGATCTCGACACCGCCGATCGGGGTGCCGCTGGTCGTCTTGACCACCTGCCCACCATCGATGGCAGCAGTTTGGATGACCGCCGCGTAGCCGCCCGTCGTGCTGAACGCGGACATGAAGTTCGGGGGCTGGACACTGAGGTCGTCGGCGCAACTGAGGACGAGACCGCCGACCTGGCTGTTCAGACCGTCCATGCCCGTGCCGAGGACGTAGCCAGTCCCCCAGGCTAGGGTTTCGCCCGGATAGAACTGTCCGTTGGTGCGCGCCAGGCCCGTGACCACCGCGACCCGGAACGGCCCGACGTCCGCCGCGAGGGTTCCTTTTCCCGTCGAGATGCTCGACTCGAGCGGCATGCTGTAGCCCGCGAGCTCGACCGGCGTGCCCGCCGGATGCGCCGTCGCGATGTTGGCGAGGTTCGCCGGCAGGTCGACGCCGTCGGTCTTCAGGCTCGAGTACTTCTCGCGCGCCACGCGCCCGCCGAAACCCGCCGCGGCACCCGTCTCGTGCCGCGTCGCGCGCAGCTGGTTGCCCGCGACCTCGACTTCGACGAGCTCGTTCCCGATCCGCACGGTGCAGCGCGCCGGGAAGCCTTCGCCGGACTCCACCGGGATCACGGCGTCGTTCTGTCCGATGCTCGTGCTGAGCCGCGTCAGCCCCGGCGTGCGGACGCCCTGCGCGAGGCCGTTCACGAGCATGTGGATCTGGTCCGGCCGCGTCCCGCGCGCGTCGACCTCGACGTGGCTCCAGACGTCGAGCGGCAGGCCGGGACTGTTCCCCTTCGCGATCGCGAACCGCGCCTCGCCGTACTCCTTCTCGGGCGTGTCGGGGTGGTCGCCGCCCGCGGACACCATGCGGAACACGAGGTCGGGCCCGTCGAAGAGCAGCGACACGCGGTCGGAGTCGTGGCTCGTCCCGCCGACGTCGATCAGCTTCGAGTCCGCGATCGCGCGCGGCTTCACCCACAGGGAGAACGCGACGGGCCTGCACAGCGGCGACCTCGTCGACGTCCACGCGATCTGCGCGTCGTCGGTCGGACGCGTCACGACCTGGTCGGGCAGGTAGCGCCCTTCCGGATCGCGCGTCTCGTGGTCGAAGTGCATCACGCGGTCCTTCAGCCGCTGCGACGACTCCTCGACGCGCGACGGCCAGAGGTGGATCCATCCGGTCGCGTCGCGCGAGGCGAAGACGTGCTCCGGCGTCGGCGGCGACGCGCGGTCCTTGAACGAGGACATGTCCGTGACGCCCGGCAGGTACGCCTTCCCTTCCGCGGTCCCCATCCCCGCCCACAGGCGCGACGGCGGCACGGATCCTCCGTCGTAGCGCGACGTCGCGTTCGGCCCGGTCATCCACCACGGCGCCTCGAGATCGAGCCGCAACGCCTCGTCGAAGTCCTCCTGCCGCGCCCACAGCGCGAAGAGCTGGCGCTGCGGCACGACGAGGTCGGTCTCCTCGCGCACGAGCGAGAAGCGCTCGACGCCGCTCGGCGCGTCGACCGTCGCGCGCAGCTCGAGGTCGTACGTGTCGCGCGTGACGAACGAGTACGGCATCGTCGCGTACGCGAGCCCGACGTCGTTCGCGTTCAAGCCGTTCATGTAGAGCGCGAGCGCGTCGTCGGGATCGATGAACCCGCTCCCGGCGGAGAGCCCGGAGAGCGCCGTGGGCACGATCGGCGCGTCGGCCGGGAGCGTCTCGATCCCGCCGGCCGGCAGCACGACGCGCTTCAGGAAATCCTCGAAGCCCTCGAGCGGGCGCGATTCGACGACGAGCGTCGCGAGCTTCTCCGCCTCGTCCCGCGTGATGCGCGAGTTGCGTCCGACGACCTGGAGGTTCGCGAAGAGCGCGGCGAGGACCTCGTTCGATGCCGTGTTCAGGTTCACGGGACGGCGCGCGAGCACGCGCAGCGTCGCGAGCCCGGCCGTGTAGTCGCCCTGGAGGATGCGGTCGAGCACGACCTCGCCGCTCTTCCGCACTTCCTGGACGAGCGCGAGCTCCGTCGTCGTCCCGTCGGTGATCTGCACCGTCGATCCGGGGTTCAGCCAGCGCGGGTGGGCGACCTTCACGATGCCGTCCTTGCCGCCCTGGATCGCGTCGACGATGCGCACCGGGCACTGCCACACGGCGCCGCCGCGCACGCCGCCGTGGATCGAGCCGTGGAGGAACAAGGGACGCAGCGCGTCCTCGGTGAGCACCGCGCGCGCGGCGGCCTTCGCGTCGACCTCGCCCGTCGGCGTCTTCGGCGCGGCGTCGGCGGCCGCGAGCGCGAACCCGCCGGCTTCGCGCAGCCGTTCCTTCGAGTCGAACGCGCGGACGTCGCCGTCGCGCGTGGCGATGCGCCAGAGCGCCGGCGCGAACGCGCGCTGGTCGATCACGGGAGCCCCCGCGTCGTGCGCAGCGGGCGGCAGCGGGCCGCCGTGCCACTCCGACGCGTTCGCGGGCCCGAGCACGCCGCGCAACGGCTCGACGAGCGCGCTGTCGGCGATCGTCGTGTAGCGCAGCAGCTCGCCGCCCGACCATACGACGCCGCTGGGCGCGAGGTTCGCCGTCGAGCCGAGCGGGACCTCCTTCTCCTTCTCCTTGATCGCGCGCGAGAACCGCGTGCTGACGCCCATCAGGTTCGCGATCATCTGCGGCGGCGCGCTGTTCAAGTCGACCTGTCCGGCGACGTCGTCGTCGTCGAGGTCCCACATCAGCCCCTTCTCGTCGTTCGCGTCGAGGAACGTCGGATCGAAGTGGTTGTCGACGGTGACTTCCTCCTTCGAGTCGTAGTACGGCGTGTGGTCGAGGCCCGGATGGCTCTCGCCGAGCTGCAGGCGACCGTGCCGCGCGGCCGCATCGAGCCCGAGGCGCGCCCGCGCGCGGTCGGTCAGCTCGACGCTCGCGCGATCCGAGTTGCGCGCCATGAGGAGGAACGGCGCCGACAGGATGAGCAGCGCGATGAGCACGAGCAGCACGACGAGCAGTGCGAATCCCTCGCGCCGTCTCATTGGACCGTCCCGAACAGGTTGACGAGGACGGGGATGTGCCGGCCGTCCTCGAGGTCGATCGCGAGCTTGACCGGTTCCTTGTGCGCCTCGCGGTCGAGGCCGCCGCCGGGCGCGAACAGGATCTCGGCCGGCGTCCCGGCGGCGAACGTCGCTCCGCGCGGCAGGCGGCTCTCCTCGCGCGCGGCGACCGCCGAGACGGAGAGGCTGTCGATCGCTCCGCGCCACGGGGCGTTCGAAGGCGAGAGGACGATCGGTGCGTCGACCTTCCAGACCGGCGCGTTCTCCTCGACTTCGCCGGCGAGCGCGCCGTTCACGAGCAGGCGCAGCGCGCGGCGATCGTACTGGAGCTCGACGACCGACCAGCGGTCCCCGAGCAGCGCGCCGGCCGGCGATTCGACCGGGATCTTCCCGCCGCGGCGGACGTCGCCGCGTTCGTCCGTGACCTCGGCGCCGATCCACGCGCGGACGCCGCCCGATCCGGTCGTCTCGATCCCGAGCGACTCGCCGATCGAGAGGACGGCGCCGCCGTTCTCGCCGGCGGTGCCCTGCGGGCGCAGCGCGCAGCGCAGCGCGAAACCGTCGCGGAGATTCCACGACGAGTCGTTCTGCACGGGGATCTCGACCTTGGATCGCGGCGGCTCGCCGACGAACGAGAGCGCCTTCCCCTGGAACCCGTCGTCGACGAGGTGCCCGCCGATGAGCGCGGCTTCGACGCCGAACGCGCCGCGCAGCGGCAGGCTCTCGAAGTGCCACGTCCCGATGACGAGCATGCCCTCGGTGCGCATCGCGCCGGTCTTCACGTCGATGCGGACGCGCGCGGGAGCGGAGCGCGCGACGGAGAAGTTCTGCGCCGAGCGCAGCGCGTCCTGGACGAGCGCGACGGCGACGCGGTCGCCGAGATCGAGGTGCGCGAACATCCCGAGACCGATCCCGAGCATCATCGCGATGAGCGCCATGACGAGCAGGAGCTCGATCAGCGTGAAGCCTGTCGCGCTCCCCGTCGACTGCTTCCGCTCCACGCCCTCTCTCCCGCCACCTAGTGTTGTTCTGTCGCCACGGGCCAGTTTCCGATGTCGTCCTCGGTCCCGAACTCCCCGTCCAATCCGGCCGAGATCAGCTGGTAACGGTTCGCGTTGTAGTAGAGGCCGGTCACCGGGTCCTTGCGCGCGATCACCGTCGCCTCGGAATCCTCGCCGGTGAGGTTGTTCTTCGTGAGGTACTTCTCTTTCTTCCCGTAGTCCCGGCGATGGAAGTAGGCGATCGGATTGCCCCAGGAATCCGCGAGCTCGAGGAGATCGGGCTTCGGGAAGCTGGCGAGGGGCTTCTTCGTGCGGTCGTCGTCCGTGTTCACGAGGTGGTCGGCCGGGATCGTCGACCCGGCCCACTTCGGCGACCACAGCGACAGGACGAGCGCTTCGCACCCCGTGTTCGTGTCGTTGGGCGGCGGGCCCCACTCCTCGAGGAAGGAGCTCGGCGGGTAGTCGCCGAACTGGTGCTCGTACTCCCCGAGCGCGGCGTCGTACTGGACGAATGTCGCGCGCTGCAGCCGTGCCTTGGCCGCGTCCGTCGCGCCGACGAGCCGCGGGACGAGCACCGCGATCAGGATGCCGAGGATCACGAGCACCGCGAGGAGCTCGATCAGCGTGAAGCCGGATCGTCGTACGGAGCCAGGCACCTTACTTCTTCTCACGGCACACGATCTCCACGTCGTCGACGTCGACCAGGACCTTGCGGCCGACGTTGCCGCGCGCGAAGACGCCGATGCGCAGGTCGGAAGTCGTCCGGCCGAGGTTCGGGACGGCCTTGTTGTCGAGCACGGGGAAGCCGTCGACGAGACAGCGCACGCGCGTGTCGCTCGATTCGCCGGTGCGCTCGATGCGCACGACGACGGGGACGTCCGGCTTCCACTCGAAGCCGGGGACGTCGGTGTAGTCGAGCTCCTCCTCGCCGCGCTTCGCGACGCGCGTCTGCGTCGTGTTCTTGCCCGGCTCGGGGTTGCGCGAGATCGTGACCTCCGCCTCCATCGCGCTCTCGCCGGACCGCTCGGTCTCGCGCGACACGAAGATCCCGACGCGCGCGGCGGTGTCGGCGTGGATCGTGAGACGCGCCTCGAAGGAGACCCACGCGCTCGCGCCGCGGACCTGCCAGAAGCGCGCGAGGCCGTTCTGCTGCGTGAACGAGCCCCCGAGCGTGACCACACCGTCGTGGATCGAGACCTGCGGGCCCGCGCGCTCGTCCCGCTGCCAGCCGTTCATCAGGTCGGTGCGCTCGAACCGGTCGGTCCAGGCGAACTTCTGCACGTGGTCCTGGATCCGCGCGAGCTGCGCGCGCGCCCACGCGCGGTGGGGATCCGTCTCG
This sequence comes from Planctomycetota bacterium, assembly GCA_036006425.1. Classification (GTDB taxonomy): domain Bacteria; phylum Planctomycetota; class UBA1135; order UBA1135; genus DASYPQ01. The sequence goes on along the minus strand of DASYPQ010000014.1, from coordinate 87,241 downwards.
GGGAACGTGCGGCGGTGGTCGTCGATCTCCGCGAGCTGCGTCAGCGACTCCTGCGTCTCGCCGCGCAGGTAGCGGCACCAGGCGAGCCCGCTCTGCGCAGTCGGCTGGTCCTTCTCGATCGCGAGCGCCGCCTGGAACGACTTCTCCGCGTCGGCGACGCTGCCGAGGCCGAGGAAGTTGACGCCGCGCAGCGCCGCGACGGCCGCCAGGCGCGGATCGATCGCGAGCGCGCGTTCGAGGTACCGCTCGGCCGCGGCGAACTCGCCGCGCCGGTTCTGGATCTCCCCCATCGCCGCGAGCGCGTCGGGGAAGTCGAGCTCGATCTCGAGCGCGCGCGAGAACGATTCCATCGCGCCGTCGAGGTCGTCGCGCGCGGCGAGGATCCGCCCGCGCTGGTACAGGGCGTAGGGGTCGCTCGGATCGTTCTCGACGGCCTGCTCGGCGAAGCGCAGCGCCTCCGCGGGATTCCCCGTGACCTCCGCGAGGAACGAGAGCGCGCGCCAGGCGAAGTGCGCGCGCAACGGATCCGCGGCGGCCGCGGCGACGAGGCTCTCCTTCGCGCGCGTCGCCGACGCGACGTCGTGGCGAGAGAGCGCGACGATCCCGCTCGCGAGCAGGAGATCGAAGCTCGCGCCCGTGAGATCGCTCGCGGGCGCGGCCGCGCCTCCGTCCGAGGCGGCGCGATTCGGCGCGAGGGCCGACGTCGACAGCGCTCCGACGAGCACGCTCGGCTCGCTCGGGTCGGCCTGGCGCGCCTTCTCGTACCACTCCGAGGCGCCGGCGAGGTCGCCGGCGCCCAGCAGCGCGGCGGCGAGATCGGCGCGGATCCGCGCGCGCTCGCGCTTCCGCTCCGCGCCCGACGGCTCGTTCTGGCTCGCGAGGCGCAGGTGCTCGACCGCGGCCTGCGCGCGGCGTCTGGAGAGGAGGAAGCGCCCGAACGACTGCTGCACCGACCACTGCGTGCGGCCGTAGCGCTCGGCGTCGACGAAGTGCGCCTCGGCCTCGTCGAAGAGGCGGAAGCGCGCCTCGAGCTCCGCGAGCCGCGCCAGGACGAGCGGATCGCGCGCGTGCGTGCCGGCGAGGAGCGACTGGTACTCCTGGAACGCGCGCTCGAACTGGAACCCGGCTTCGTAGCAGCGCGCGAGACCGAGGTGCGGCAGCGGGTCCTCGTTGAACACCGGCATCGCGCGGCGGTAGATCTCCTCGGCGACCTCGAGCGCGCGCGGCGTCTCGAGGTGCTGCTCGACGCACCAGTCGGCGAACGCGAGCGCGGGCGCGTACTGCGTCGCGGTCAGCGGGTCGTCGAGCTCGGCGCGTCCCTTCTCGACCTGGTTCTGCACCGTGTCGGCGAACCCGAACTCGGTGACGAGCGAACGCGAGAGCGGCACGGGCGCCTGGCCCGGCAGCTTCGCCTTGCCCGTCTCGGGATTGAACTCGACGAAGAGGATGTCCTCGTTCCCGTGGCGCGGGAGCTGGTAGCGGTCGGGGTTGCGGATCTCCCCGAACTTGAACTCGACCGTGCGCACCCAGTCGTACAGCTTCTTGTAGCCGGAGATGCGCAGCGCGCGCTCCTCGGCCGAGAGCTCGCTCGCTTTCGGCGGCGGCGTTGCGGCCGCGGCCGCGGCGTCGGACGGGCCCGCGTCCGCGGCCTGCTCGGTGGCGAAGAGTCCCGCCGCTTCCAGCGTGAACGGAGCCGTGCGGAGGTACTTTCCGTACAGCGACGGCAGCGGTCCCGGCTCCGGAGGCGGCGCGAGCATCGCGAGCGGCGCGAGCGGGATCGGCTGGAGGTCGAGCGGCGGCAGCGGGTGCGTGTCGCTCGGCGGGGAGAAGAGATCGCGCGGCGGACGGTCGCTCGTCGCGCGCGGCTCCGGCATGGCGAGCTTCGGATCGGGCACGACCTGCTTCGTGAGCTCCGGCGGGTGCGCGCGGCGGGTCGCTTGCGCGCGCGACGCGCCCTCGTCGCGCGTGCTCCAGAGCATCCACCCGAGCACCAGGACGGCGCCGCCGAGCACGACTTGTTCCTTGCGCACTGCCACGGTGGACCGCCCGACTCCCTCAGGAGCCTCCCGCCACGCGCGCCGCGACGAAGGTGACCTGGAGCACGGCCTCCTCGGCCTTGCCTCGCGAAGTCTGGATCTCGGCCTTCTCGATCAGGAGCGGCCCGGGATTCGTCGCGCTCTTCGGGGACTGCGTCGCCGAGACGAAGTGGACGAGCGGCGACGGCGCCCCGCTCGCCGCCATCTCGATGCGCGTGCGCTCGAGCTCGCCGACACCCTGGCGCGAGGTGAGCTTCGGATCGAGGCGGATCTCGATCTTGTCGATGCGCTGGACGCCCGCCGCGAGCGCGTACCGGACCGCTCGGTCGACGAGGTCGAGCGCCTCGAGGAACCGCTCGATCTCCGCTTCGCGCGTCGGCGAGAGCGCCGGAAGGCCGAGGTCGTCGGGGACGCGCAGGTTCCCGCGCCCGGCTGTCTTCAGCAGGTCGTCGCGGACGCGCGAGACGGTCGCGAAGTACTGGTTCGTCGGCGCTCCGGCCTTGGCGTCGAGGCGGAACCCGGGTCGCGCTTCGAAGGCCGTCGCCTTCGTCAGCGCGTCGACCGCCTGCTTGAGCGCCTCGTTCTGTTTCTCGGCCTCGCCGAGCTGCGTCGAGTCGTACATCGATTCGCCGCGCAGCTTCGCCGACGCGGACGCGGCGGAGCGCTGGAGGCTGCGCAGCTCGTTGCGGAAGAAGTGGTCGACGACCATCGTCCCGACGAGGAACACGACGACTCCCGAGGCGGTGGCCACGAGGAAGCGCTTGTTCTCCTGCCAGTACTCGTTGAGGTCCATCGTCCTAGTGGCCGCCCCTCTTCGTGCGCCCGGTCGCGCCGTGCGGCGGCGGTTCCTTGGGCGCTGCTTCCTTGGGCGCGGCGTCCTTCGGCGCGTCGGCGTTCTCGTCCGCGGGTGCCTCGAGCGGCGGCGCGAAGTAGCACAGGTCGACGTCGAACTTCGCTCCGTTCGGGCTCGGGCGCTCCCGGACGACGGTCTCCGGCGGCAGGGACTTCGTCAGACCCTGGACGAATCCGGCGAACTGCGACGCGATCGCGGTCGTGCCTTCGCGCGCGCGGCCGCTCATCGACACGATCGGCCGATCGGAGCCCTTCGGGATGCGCAGCTCCGGATCCGAGCGCAGGTCCGTGAAGAGCTTCGTGATCCAGAACTCGTCGGGCAGCGCGTGCTCCATCGCGGCGATCGTGCGCGCGATCTGCTCGCCGCTGCCTTTCGCCTCGAAGAGGAGCTCCGCGGACTTCGCGAGGCGCGCGTTCTCGAGCTCGAGCTCCTCGGTCTTGTGGTGCGTCTGGCTGACCTTCTTGACCTCCTGGTCGAGCTGCCGCGCGCGCGCGCGGGCCGCGGTGAGGTGGCCCGACGTGCGCACGGCGTCGAAGCCGAGGTACAGGAGCGCGAGGACGCCGGCTGCGGCGAGCCACACCGGCCCTTCCATGAACTCGCGCTTCTTCCGGAGCTTCGCCGGCAGGATCTCGATCGACCACGCCTGCGGATCGCAGGCCATCGCGGCGAGACCGAGGGCGACGACGGCTTCGAGCTTGTGGTCCTCGAGCTCGGCCGCCTGGTCGGCCGGGAGCGCGGTCGTGTCGATGACGCGCCAGGGATCGAAGAGCTCGACCGGCACCGAGAGTCCGGACGTCAGGTACTTCGGCAGCCCCGCGAGCGCCGCGCCGCCGCCGCACAGCAGCACGCGATCGAGCTTGAGCCCGCTGACCTTGACCTGGCTCTTGCAGAAGAGGACCGCGGACTGGAGCAGCGAGAGCAGCTGTCCTGCGGCGCCGAGGACCGCACGGCTCGCCTTCTCCTTGTTCGGATCGGTGAAGCGCGCCGCCGGATCGAGCGTGACGAACGTCTCCTTGATCTCGGCGGCCTTGTCGGCGGCGATGCCGAGGCGCTGGACGAGCGCGTCCTCGAACAGGCGCGAGCCGCCCGTCAGGTTGCGCGCGAAGAGCAGGTCCGGCCCGCGCGCGATCGCGACGTCGACGTGGTCGTACCCGATGTTCGCGAGGAGCACGGTCTCGTCGCCGACGACGCCGAACCGCAGCCAGGCGTTGTAGAGCGCGACCGCGTTCGGCGAGAAGGCGTCGAGCGTGCCGCCGAGCTTCGTGAGGCCGGCGAGGTGCGCGTCGAGCAGGTTCTCGCGCGCCATCGCGAGCAGGACGACGTCCTCGCCCTCGATCTCGGGCAGCGGCGGGAGGAGATTGAAGTCCGACGCGACGCCGACGCCGGCCTGCTCCCCGATCTCCTCGACCTCGAACCGCATCAGATTCCGCAGCTGCCAGTCGGGCACGCGCGGCGCGCGCGTGTAGCGGATGTTCACGTCGCGACCGGTGAGCCCGACACGCGCGTTCGTCGGCTTGAAGCCGGTCTCGACCCCGGCCCAGCCCTCGGCGATCTCGCGCGACTTCAGCGGCACGACCGCGAAGTTCGTCACGCGCAGCGTGTTGCCCTTCCACGAGCCCCGCAGGAGCTTCGCGGTGCGCAGCCCGACGTCGACTCCGGTGACCGTGCGTGCCATCTAGTCCTTCCGCTCCGTGTCGGCGGCGCGCTTCGGCACCTTCTCGAGGTGCGCGCGGACCTCGGCGGCGAGACCGGTCGCCTTGCGGGCTTCGAGCGCGGCGAGGATCGCCTCGAGGCGCTTCCTCTCGGCCGCCGCGAGGTCGGCTTCGAGTCCGACGAGGTCCTGGTCGACTTCCGCGGCGACCTTCTGCGCTTCCGCGTCGACTTCGCTCCCGTGGAAGCGCGCGCCGACGGCGAGCGCCTTGTCGCGGCACTGACGGTAGAGGTCGACGAGCCGGAAGAAGCGCGCGCGCTCGATCTCCTGGTGCACGACGAGGAGCTCGGACAAACCCTGCTGGACGAGCGTCGCGCGCTTGCCGTCGGCCTCGGTGACGAGCGCTTCCTCGTACGGGACTCCGTTCAGGAGCTCGGCCCACTGCTTCAGGCACTCGCCGAGATCGCCCTTCTTCTCGGCGTTGCGCGCGGCGTAGGCGAGGTCGCCGGCCTTGCGGCGCTCCTCGGTGAAGTCGAGCTGGAGCGCGACCTCGCCGAGCGGAGCACCGCCCTCGGCGTGGACCTCGATGCGCGACGCGAGTCCCTCGGCGACGCCCTTGACCGACACGGGCCCCGCGAACGCGACGCGCACGAGCTCCTGCCCCTTGCCGAGGAGGATGCTCGTAACGCCCTGCTGCTCGAAATCGAGCCCGTGCGCGGCGTAGCCGTCGCCTCCGATCGTCGCGAGCCCGCTGCGGACGAGCGCCGTCTCCGCGCGCAGCCCGAGCGCGGTGCGACCCTCGGACGCGAGCGCGAGTCGGCGTCCCGGCTGCTCGCTCGCGGCGAGCGGGCCCGCTTGCGCGCTCTCCGGCGGAGTCGGACCCTCGCAGAACGAGAGGCCGGTGACGAGCGCGCGGCCGAAGCGCGCGAGCAACGCGGCCGTCGCAGGCTCGCCGACGAGCACGAGCTGCCAGTCTCCGACCGCGACCGCGTGCGCTCCGGACGCTGCGGCGGCGTCGCGCGCGACGAGGACCGCGTCGTCCGCGGCGACCATGCCGCTCTTCGCCGTGCGCGCGAGGAGGAGGAGGCGCGCCGTCTCGAAGCCCGGAGGCACGAGCGCCGTGACCTCGGCGTCCCCGAATTCGCCGGCCGAGTACGGTCGCGACCATGCGACGACCGCACCCGCGGCGTCCGCGCCTTCGACCGGGGAGAATTCGATCCCGACCTGGCCGACGGCGCCGCCGTCCGCGCGGAGCTTCGCCGACGCAAGGAGCGCGCGGCCCGCCTCGGCGTGGACCTCGCGCGACCGGTGCAACGCCCAGCCGCCGTCGGCGAGGTCGCCGAGCAGGCCGACCGTGCCGGAGTACCGCCCTTGCGCGCTCTTCTCGAACGCCGCGGGCGCGCCCTCGACCGCCTTCCATCCGTCGGGCTCGGTCTCGAAGGAGAAGTCGTCGCCGAGCAGGTTCTCCGCGGACGCGCGCGCCGGGCGGACGGTGTGCTCGCCTCCGGGCGAGGGCCGGCGGAGGAAGTACCAGAGTCCGCCCGCCGCGCCGATCAGGACGAGCAGGCCGACGACTCCGGCGACCGGCCGCTTGCGCGAGCGCGCGAGGACCTCGGGGCTGACGCGCAGGAGCGTGTCGCCGGCGGCCCCGGTCCCTGCCCCCCCTGCATCGGGAGTCGGCGCGGGACTCGGCGGCGTCGGCTCCGCGGCGAGCGCCGCGTCGAGGATCACGACCTGCACGTTCCCGAAGACGATGTGGTCCCCGTGGGCGAGGCGCGTCTCGATCACGCGCTCCCCGCCGACGCGCGTCCCGTTCGTGCTGCCGAGGTCGCGCAGGAGCGGACCCGTCGCGTCGATCACGATCTCGGCGTGGCGGCCGGAGACCGAATTGTCGAGGATCTGCAGCGAGTGACCGGGTTTGCGTCCGATCGTGAACTCGCGGCCTTCGATCGGGATCGTCTCCCCCGCCCTCTCGCCCGACTCGAAGCGCAGGACGTAGCGTTGTTCCATCGGGGCGCGGAAGGGCGGGGCGCGGGAGGGCGTATCGCGAGGGGGACGACGGCGCGCTCCCGTCCACTACCCGGTTCCGGGGGCGCTGTTACGACGCGGCGGAGCGGATCGGGCGGGCCTGGAGGGCGCGCGTGGCGCGAGATCCTATCCGGGGCGGCCGATCCGCGCACCACTCGCTTGTCGCTGCCTCGCGGGGCGCGGACAATCCGCGCGTGCCCCCCCGCGCCGCCGAACCCGGGAGTGCGCCGGAGCGCCGCTTCTTCCTGGCGCGCAGCCCGCGCCCCCCGAGCGACGGGCGCGCCGAGCTCATCGAGGAGGACGCGCGCCACGCGCAGCGGGTCCTCCGCCTCGGCGTCGGCGATCGAATGGTCGGCCTCGACGGCCGCGGCGGCGTCTGGCCGGGAGAAGTCTCCGCCGTCGCGCGCGACCGCGTCGAAGTCGTCGTCGGACCCGGAGGGCGGATCGATCCGGCGCCCGGCGCCCCCGGGGCGGCGCTGCCCTGGATCGAGATCGCGGTCGCCTGGCCGAAACCGGGGAAGCTCGAGGAGATGCTCGATCGGCTGACGCAGCTCGGCGCCGCCGCGATCGCGCGCCTTCCCTGCGAACGGGCCGGCCCGCACGCCCAGGATCCGTCCGGGGCGCGGCGCGCGCGCCTCGAGCGCGTGCTCCGCGAGGCCTGCAAGCAGTCCGGCCTCAGCTGGTTGCCGGTGTTGGCCGACGAGCCGGCGGACGGCGAGGCAGAGCTCGTGCTCCTCGATCTCGACGCGGGTCGCACGCTGCCGGCCTGGCTCGCGCGCGTCGAGCACGGCTGGACCGCCGCGCGGCCGCTGCGCGTCCTCGTCGGTCCGGAGGGCGGGTTCACGGCCGCGGAGCGCGCGCAGTGGATCGCGCGCGGAGCGGAGCCGCTCGCCCTCGGGCCCCACGTGCTGCGCGTCGAGACGGCGGCCGAGGCCGCGATGGCGACGCTCGCCGCGTGCTCGTTCACGCCTCGTCGAACCTGATCCGCTCGCGGATCGAGACGTAGGTCCCGTCGCCGACGACGACGTGATCGAGCAGGGGCACGCCGAGGATCCGCCCCGCCTCGTGCAGCCGGCGCGTCACCGCGAGATCCTCCGCCGAGGGCTCCGGATCGCCCGAAGGATGGTTGTGCACGACGATCAGCGCGGCGGCGCCCTCGCGGATCGCCGGGCCGAACACCTCGCGCGGGTGCACGAGGGAGGTCGTCAGGGTGCCCTGGCTCACGCGTTCGCGCCGGCGCAGGCGGTGCTTCCCGTCGAGGAGGAGGACGTGGAACGTCTCCTGCGCGAGGCCGGAGAGCTCGCTCGCCATGAGCTCGTGGACGCGCGCGGGCGACCGCAGGCTCGCGCGCGGCCGACGTCCGGCCGCGGCCACTCTCCGCCCGAGCGCGAACGCGGCCGCGAGTCGCGTCGCACGCGCGAGCGACACGCCTCCCGCGCGGTGGAGGTGCTCCGGGGTCGCGCGCGCGAGATCCGCGAGCTCGAGGTCCGCGCACAGCGCCGCCGCCGCGCGCGCGGCAGCCTGCTCCGCGCCGCCGAGGCAGAGCGCGACGAGCTCGGTCGTGGCGAGGACGTCCATCGCTCTGCGGGACTGACGCCGCGCGCCCGCGATTTCACATCTGCAACGGAAATTCCGCGCACGTTCTCCCTCGTTCGCGCGCGGTGCAGCGTACGCACGACTTGGTTGCGTGGGCGAAAATGTTCCAGTCCGAGGGAAACCGGAGCGGTCGGCGAAGGTTGTCCATGAGCTAACCGGAAACTGATGTGGCGGATGGCACAACCTTCACCGATGTATCTCGTGTCCCCGGGTTCTTCCCGAGCTGCGGGGACGCTCCGATGACGTTCCTCCTGATCGCGGGGGTTGTCCTGCTCGCGCTGTGGCTCGTGGAAACGGTGGTCTTCTTGGTGGGCTACCGACAGCACAACAGCAACAGCTCGTGACCTCCTGGGTGTGATTCTCGACCCGGCGCGGCCGTTCGGTTTGCGCTGGTAGGGCTGGCCGTGAGCTCCTGAGCGGCCAGAGTCCCAACGGACGGCCGTGCTCCTGACACGGCCGTCTGTCTTTCTATCGGGGCAACTCCGCGAGGACCGCGTCGATGTCGGTGCCCGTCCGGCTCCGGAACACGCCGCGCCAGCCCTCGTCCGTCTTCGACGCGGTGACCATGTCGAACAGCAGGCGCTCGCCGAACGAGGACTCGATCCATCCGCACAACGCGAGCGCCTCGGTGTAGGCGAGCGCGACCTCGGCGTCGGTGCGGTTCTCGCCGAGCGAGGACTGCAGCTCTCCGAGCGGCACGAGCTTCGCGCCGCGCAGGCGCACGCGCGCGGCTTCGACCGCGCGGCCGCGGTCGACGACGAACGGGAACTCGAGCCATTGCGCGAGGCCTTCGTTGAGCCAGCCGGGCACGCGGTCGCCGCCGGACGCGCGCACGAACGCGTGCGCGACCTCGTGCCGGAGCACGCGCTCGAGCGTCGCCTGCTCGCGCCCGAGGTCCTCGATCGGGACCCGGATCGCTCCGTCGAAGAGTCCGGCCGCCCAGTGGCCCATCCCGGTCGCCTCGTGGAAGGCGTTCTTCTTGTACAGGACGACGCGAATCCTCGACCGGCCGGCCTCGACCGGCCAGACGCCGAACAGCTCGCCGAAGTCCTGGTAGGCGGCTTCGAGCTTCCGCGTGATGTCCGAGGAGCTCCACAGGATGTCCCTGCGCGCGCCGTCGTAGGAGAGCTCGAAGTGCTCGGAAGGCTCCATGTAGAAGCCCTTCTCCGAGTCCGCGAGCCGGCGGACCTGCGCGAGGTGCTTCGCGAGGTCCTCGCGCTTCGGCGCGAGCTCGACGGCGCGCTCGAGGTGCTTCACCGAGAGCGCCCGCGCGGCCTCGGTCCCCTGCTCCTCCTCGCGCGTCGAAAGGCGGGCGTAGGCCTCGGCGAGATTCGACGTGAACACCGGCTCGCCGGGAACCGCCGCGTGGCAGCGTTCGAACGCATCGACCGCCTTCTCGAGATCGCCGGCGTCGAGCGCGGTGATCGCTTCGCGATTGAGCTGCGCCCAGCGCACCTCGACGCCGGCGGAGGCGGGCACGAGCTTTTCCGGCGCGAGCGGCGCGATCGCGCGGCGCGTCGCGGAGCGGTCGGGCTCCGGCTCGCGGGTCGGCGCGGCGGCCGGCTGCACCGCGCCGCGCGCAGGCGCGCGGAACTTGAGCACGCCCACCGCGATCCCCGCGCACAGCGCGAAGAAGCCGGCGACGAACACGGTGGCGCGCGGACTCACGATCAGAACTTGCGCCGGCGCCGCGGACCGCGCTGGGTGGTCGTCCCCTCCCCTTCGGTCCCGCGGTCGAAGTCGAGGCGCTCGCGCCCCTCGAGCTGCGCGCGGATGTCGGCGAGCAGCTCGTCCCACGACTGGTAACGGAGCTCCGCTTCCTTGGCCATCATCTTCTCGACGAAGTAGTGGAGGTGCGGCGACAGCCCGCGGCTCTTGAGCTCGGGAGACGAGAGCGACTGCATCACCTGCATGCGCAGGATCGCCGCGTCGCTGCTGCTGTCGAACGGCAGGCGCCCGACGACGAGGTGGAAGAGCGTGACGCCGAGGCTGTACACGTCGCTGCGCAGGTCCGCGGCGGCGCCGCCGCGCGCCTGCTCGGGCGAGAGGTACGCGACGGTCCCGACCGCGGTGTCCTCGTCGCCCGGGGCTTCGTCCGGGCGCCCCGCGAAACCGAGGTCGATCAGCTTGATCGAGCCGTCGTGCGTGAGCATCAGGTTCCCGGGCTTCACGTCGCGGTGGACGACGTTCTCGCCGGCGAGGTACGCGAGCACCTCCGCCGCGGCGAGGATCGCGCGCAAGGCCGCGGCCTCGGAGAACGGCTGGCCGGCCTCGAGCATCTCGAGCAGCGTCGAGCCTTCGATGCACTCGAGCTTCGAGAAATAGGTCTCGCCGTACCGGGCGACGCCGAGCCCCTTGACGAGGCCGGGGTGCTCGAGCTTCTGGAGCAGTCGCGCCTCGCCGATGAACGCCGCGAGCGTCGCCTTCTTCCGCGCGCACTCGTCCTTCAGGATCTTCAGCGCGATCACGGCGCCGGTCTTCTTCTCGCGCGCGCGGAACACGTCGGCGGTGCCGCCCGTGCCGAGCTTGCCGAGGATCTCGAAGCCGGGGATCTCGGGGATCTCTCCCGCGCGCGTGCGACGGAGACGCGCGACCTTCTCCGGATCCCAGCCGACGCGCTCGACGAGCAGTCGGTCGAGACCGGCCCCGCGCTTGAGGTCCGGCAGCAATTCCTCGGCACGCTCCCGAGGGAGGTGACCGCGGTGCACGAGCAGCGCGAGGAACGGGACGTCGGCTTCGGCGGACATGAATGAAATGCTATCGGACGCCGCCCCTCGAAGTCTCACACGGATCCGCCCAAGTCCGGATCCGCGAGCTACCGAAAGGGAAGCTGTGCGCGCTCCCTTCCGCGCGACCCCTCCATGGAACCTGCACGAAGCCGGATCGGAAGACGCGCGCTGCGCCGCGCGGCCCCCGCGTTCGAACTCGCCGAGTTCGAGCAGCGCCTGCGCTGGAAGGCGCGCGGCATGCAGCGGCGCCTCGCGCGCGGAATCGTCGGGCAGGACCGCGCGATCGCGGCCGTCGTCCGCGCCGTGGAGCGCGCCGCGTCCGGCCTCGCCGCGCCCGGGCGCCCACTCGCGAACCTCCTGTTCCTCGGCCGCACCGGCACGGGGAAGACGGCGCTCGCCGAAGCGCTCGCGCGCGAGCTCTTCGGGCCGGACCCAAAGGCCCTCGTGCGCATCGACTGCGGCGAGTACGCGCTGCCGCACGAGCACGCGCGGCTCCTCGGCTCGCCCCCGGGATTCGTCGGACACGAGGACGGCGGGTACCTGACGCGCGCGCTGATCGAGAATCCGGCGCGCATCGTGCTGTTCGACGAGGTCGAGAAGGCGCACCCGCGCCTCCACGGCGTGCTCCTGTCGATCCTCGACGAGGGCGCGTTGACCGACGGGCGCGGAATGCGGGCGTCGTTCGAGCGCTCGATCGTGATCCTGACCTCGAACGCGGGCGCGTTCGAGATGTCGGCCGCCGGCCGCACGCTCGGATTCGAGCGCGCGCCGAGCCTCGGACCGGAACGCCTCCGCTCGATCGCGGTCGAGGCCCTCGAGCGCCGTTTCAGCCCGGAGCTGCTCGGCCGCGTCGACGAGACGGTCGTGTTCGACGAGATCGGGCGCGAGGGCGCCGAGCGGATCGCGCGGATGCAGCTGCAGGAGCTCGCCGTGCGCTCGCGCAAGGCCGGGCTCCGCGTCGCCTTCGGGCCGGAGATCGCGCGCTGGATCGCTGCGCGCGGATTCTCGGCGGAGCACGGCGCGCGCGGCATCGTCCGCACCGTGCGCAAGGAGATCGAGGCGCTCCTCGCCGAGACGATCGTCGGTCTCTCGCGCGAGCGGTCCCGCTCGGGGCGCGGGCTGGCGCGGGCCCGCATCGCGGACGACCGGCCGGTGTTCGACATCGAGACCTAGACGGCTTTGCCGCTCCGGCGCCGCGCCGATATCCTCCGGCGCGTGAAAGCCTGGCTCCTCCTCGCCTGCGCGGCGATCGCCCTCGCCCGCGGCCAGGGTGACGCCGGTCCGAGCTACTCCGACGACGAAGTCGCCGCGCGCGCGGGCGAGACCCGCCTGCTCTGGAAGGATCTCGATCCGCTGATCCGCTCGCGGCGCATCCTCTCGAAGGACGGGCGCGACTCGCTGAAGCACCTCGCGCAATCGATGGTGCTCGACCGCCTGGCGAAGGAGCGCGGGATCCAGGTCCCCGACGCCGTCGTCGACAAGCGCTGGAAGGATCTCGACGAGCAGGTGAAGGCCTCGGGCGACAAGGACGGCATCGCCGGGCTCATGAAGCGCGCGCGCCTCTCGACGAGCGAGTTCCGCCGCTTCCTCGTGCTCTCGTTCGTCCAGGAGACGTTGACCCGCCGCGCGCTCGGCCTCGACGACCGCGCCGAGGTCAAGGGCGAGCAGCAGGAGCTCTGGATGGACGAGGCGATGCGCGACCGCGAGTACCGGGAGCTCCCGCCGCCGTGGACGGACGGGGTCGTCGCGCGCTGCTCGGATTTCACGATCCAGGTGCAGGATCTCGTGCGCACGCTGCGGCGGCGCCTGCCGCCCGCGGACCTCCACGAGGACTGCTACCAGCTCCTCCTGCTCCAGCGCGTCCTCGCGAAGATGCCCGATCTCGCGCCCAAGACGCTCGACAAGGCGATCGACGACGAGATCGCGCGCCGCCGCGACGACGCCGCGGCCGATCCGCGGAACAAGGGCGTCTCGTGGGAGAAGCTCGTCGCCGCGCAGGGGAACGTGCTCGACACGATCCGCGACGATCCGGCGATCCGGATCGCGGCGTTGGCGCGGCTCTGGGTGGATCGCACGGCCGGGCCGGACGGGCTGAAGCGCACGTACGAGGCCGACCGCGCGCACTTCGACGGGCAGTACGGCGCCGCGATCGAGACCTCGATGGTCTATCTGCGCGGAGCGCAGTTCAAGAACGATCTGAATCCGCGCTCGTTCCAGGACGCCGAGGGCGAGCTTGCGAAACTCGCGAAGGACATCCGCTCCTTCGAGGACTTCCAGCGCATCGCGCGCGAGCGCTCGGAGGACGCGGGAACGCGCGCGAACGGCGGAGCGCTCGGGCTCGTGAGCGCCGGCAGCGAGCGCGTGCCGGTCGAGATCCGCGACGCCGTCGCGAAGGCGCTGCACGCTCCGGCGGGCGCGGGAGCAGGCCGCGATCCGGCCCAGAGCCTCGTCGGGCCGATCCGCGTGCCGACCGGCGCCACGCTCCTGTGGCTCGGCGCGCGCCGGGAGACACCGACCTGGGATACGATGGCCATCCAGGTCCACCGCGAGCTCCGCAAGAAGTTCCTGGACGAGACCCTGCCGCGGACGAGCGTCGTGACGGTGTTCGAGACGCCCTGAGGAAGAAGACGAGGGATGCTGATCGGAAAGGTGGTCGGAAGCGTCGTCGCGACGCGCAAGGACGAGAAGCTGGAGAACCGCAAGCTCCTGCTCGTCCAGGTCCACGACCTGTGGAACAAGCCGAAGGACCAGTACGTCGTCGCGGTCGACGGCGTCGGCGCCGGGATGGAGGAGATGGTGCTCTACGCGACCGGATCCAGCGCGCGCCAGACGAGCCTGACCGAGAACCGCCCCTGCGACGCCGTGATCATGGCGATCGTCGACTCGTGGGACCTCGGCGGCGCGAACGTCTACGAGAAGTGGGCGAGCTGATGTACCTCGCGCGCGTGATCGGACGCGTCGTCGCCACGACCCGCAGCACCGGGCTCGACGGCGTCGCGATGCAATGGATCCAGCCGCTCGACGAGACCGGCGAGGCGATGGGCGACCCGCTCGTCGCCGCGGCCGCGATCTCGAGCGGACCGGGAGACCTCGTGCACTTCGTCGACGGACGCGAAGGCGCGCTCGCGTGCCCGGAGACCTTCGTGCCGGTCGACGCGGCGATCACCGGATACGTGGAGGAGGCGGCGATCGGCGCCGTCGACCTCGCCGCGCTGGAGGAAGCCTGATGTTCCTCGCGGAGGTCGTCGGGACCGTCGTCTCGACCGTGCAGATCCGGATCCTCGACGGCGAGAAGCTGCTCGCGTTGCGGCCCGTGACCCCCGACGGGAGGCCGACGGGCAAGACGCGCATCGGCATCGATCGCGCGCAAGCCGGTGTCGGCGATCGCGTCCTCGTGATCGACGAAGGGAGCTCCGCGCGCCAGATCCTCGGGGATCCGAATGGAGCGGTGAAGACGGTGATCGTCGGACTGGTCGACTACGTGGAGGTGCGCGGGAAGCTCGCGTACGACCACACGGAGCGCACGCCTTGAGCATCGAAGACCTCGCCGCGAGCCGCGGCTGGAGCGAAGAGGAAGCGCGGCTCCGCAACGCGATCTGCGAGATCGGCAAGCTCGCGTACTCGAAGGGATTCATCGTCGGGGCCGACGGCAACATCTCGGCGCGCATGACGGACGGGACGGTGCTCATCACGCCGGCCGGGGCGATGAAGGGGTTCCTCTCCGCCCAGCACCTCGCGCACATCGACCTCGCCGGCCGCGTGCTCGACGGCGGGCCGAAGTGCTCGACGGAAGTGGGCATCCACCTCGTCGCCTACCGCGAGCGGCCGGAGATGCGCGCGGTGCTCCATTGCCACCCGCCGCACGCCGTGGCGCTGACGATCGCCGGGATCGACATGCAGACGCCGATCATCCCCGAGATCATCGTGACGATCGGCGGGATCCCGACCGCTCCGTACGGCACGCCGGGGACCGACGAGCTCCCCGAGTCGATCCGGCAGATCGTGAAGTGCTCGGACACGCTCGTGATGCAGAACCACGGGTCGGTGACGCTCGGCTCGAACCTTCTCGACGCGTTCAAGAAGCTCGACATGCTGGAGCACACGGCGAAGATCCTGTGGCTCGCGCACTGCCTCGGCCGGGTCAACGCGCTCTCGCCGGACGCGGTGAAGAAGCTCCTCGGCACGCGGTCGACGCTCGGGATCCGGAGCGTGAACACGCTCGAGAACTCGTGCGCCGCGGAGCCGCGACCCAGGCCTTGAGTGACGCGTCTCGCGAAGAGTCTCGTCCTTCTCGCGGCCGCCCTCGTCGTCTTCGTGGCGGGACGTCTCGCGCTCTTCCTCGTCTACCACGGCGATTTCGCCGAGCTCGGCGCGCGCGACGTGCTCCTCGCGTTCGTCCGCGGCATCCGCTTCGACCTCGCCGTCGTCGCGATCGTGTTCGCGGTGCCGCTCGCGATGCTCAACCTGCCGCTGCCGATCGCCGCGCGCCGCGGCTGGGTCCGCGTGTGGGCCTGGGTCGCGTACGCGCTGTTCGTTCCCGCAGTCCTCGTGCTCGCCGGGGACCTCGTCTACTACGCGCACGTCCACCGGCACGTCGGGAACGAGCTGCTCCTGATGACTGCGGACCTCGACTACCTCGCGGAGGTGGCCGTCCGCGATCACGGTCTCGCGCTGACGGCGATCCTCGCGCTGCTCGTCGTCGGCGCGCTCTGCTGGAGCCGCGTGATCGCGCGGGCGCGGACGGACGCGCGCCCTCCGCGCGGGGCGTTCGTGGTGCTCCTGCTCGCGACCGCGCTCGCGATCCGGGGCTCGTTCTCTGGCAAGGCGCTCGCCGCCGTCGACGCGTTCCGCGGCCAGAGCTTCGCCGCCGGCAATCTGAGCCTCAACGGAGCCTACACGGCGCTGCGCGCGTCGGCGCGGGGCTCGGCACCCGAGATGGCGATCACGCTCGATGAGGCGCGCGCGGCGCTCGATCTCCCCGACGAGGAGTTCCCGCTCGTGCGCCGCAGCGCGGACGCGCATCCGACGCGCAAGAACGTCGTCGTGCTCCTGCTCGAGAGCTGGGACGTGCGCTACGTCGACAGCTACCGCGAGCACCCGCTCGGCCACACGCCGGAATTCGACCGCGTCGCGAAGGAAGGACTGCTGTTCGACGACGCGTTCGCGGCGAGCCAGCGGAGCATCGGCGCCGTCCAGGCGATCCTCGCCGGCGTCCCGTCCGTGCCCGGCGTCTCCGAGCTCGGGTTCGGGCTCGAGCTCTCGAACATCACGCGCATCGGCGCGATCGCCGCGGGGCACGGCTACGACACCTTGTTCGTGCAGGGCGCGCGGCGCCGTTCCTACTACATGGATTCGGTCGCTGCGGCCCTCGGATTCGCGCACTTCTTCGGCATGGAGGACGTGCCGCCCCACGCGACGACCGCGGACGTCGAGCCGAAGTTCGGCTGGGACGGCGAGACGCTCGCGTTCGCGCTCGACCGGATGGACGAGTTCGAGAAGCCGTTCCTCGCGTTCGTGGTCACGGGGACGACGCACTCGCCCTACGCCGATCCGGGCGACGACTTCCACGCGGTCCCGCACGAGCCCGAGGGCGAGAACGGGTACGTGAACACGCTGCGCTACTCCGATTGGGCCCTCGGACGGTTCTTCGACGGCGCGCGGAACCGTCGCTGGTACGAGAACACCGTGTTCCTCGTCTGCGCCGACCACGTGTGGAGGACGTCGATGGACGCGAACCTGCGGGACCAGTTCCGGATCCCGTTCCTCCTCGTCGGCGCCGGGATCCGCCCCGGCCGCTGCGCCGTGCCGCGCTCGCAGCTCGATTGCCTGCCGTGGATCGTCGACACGCTCGGGTTCGACGACGCCTTCGCGGCGATGGCTCCGGGCCTGCTCGCACGCGCGCCGACGACGGTCGTCGTGAACAAGGGACTCGTGATGGGGATCCTCTCCGAGCGCGGATGCCTCCAGCACTCGCTCGCCGAGCGCATCGACACGCACGCGCTCGCGAGCGACGTCGCCCCGGAGGAATTCGATCTGCTCGAGCGCCGCCTGCTCGCGACGTGCAGGCTCACGCACGACCTCCTGGCGACGAACCGATGGTACGGAGCCAGAGCAGTTTCTCAACGGTTTCCGCATTGACCGAGGGGCCCGCTCCCGACCACCGCGCGTGCGAAGTCGGCCATGCGCAGCGCGTAGTCATCGCTCGACTGCATGCACTCCGCATGGCGGCGGTACAGCTTCCAGGCTCCCCCCTGAGTCACCCCTGCGAAGGTGCCGGCCTCCGCAAAAGTCGCCGCGCAGAGGTCGCGCGCCAGTGCGACCTGCGCCTGCGTCCAGCCGTCCGTCGGCTTCTTGGATCCCCGAATCGACCATGCGCCCTGTTCGGTCCTCGCTGCCTGAAGGACGGCTCGAACGCTGCTCGAATCGCAGACCGGGAGCCCGACGTCGCTTCCGTCCGCGAGCGAAGCCTTGCGCCTCATCCATTGGACGACACGTTCCGGGGCGGCGCCCAGAAGGTCGTCGAGCGGATCCTCGGCGTCCGGTGGGAGGTCGAGTCGCTTCCGGACCAGGAGTTCGAGTGTTGTCGACACCCGTCCTCCGAAGACACGCACGTAGTCCTCCGGCCGATACCGATCGCACTCGCCTGCAGCGCGCACGCAGGATTCGATCCAGGAGCGTTCGAGCCAGACTGGACCGGCGAGCGATGCATACCGACGTGCGCTGCCGTGCGGGTACACGCGCGGATCCGGCACGAGGCCGGCTCCGACCGGATTGGCATCGATGTACCGCACGAGCGTGCGGCGGTAGAGCTGCGTCAGGACAGGCCGAGAGCTGTAGCGACCTCGGTACAGAGTGCCGTCGCGACGCCGCGCCCGGTTGAACCACCTCGAGTACTCGTTCTGGATCCGCTGCATCGCCGTGGCCAATTCGCCGGTAGGGCTCCGCACGAGCAGGTGAAAGTGGGTCGTCAAGATGCTGAACGCGTGGACCTCGATCAGACCCGCGCGGACCACGCGAGCGATCCGCGACAGAAAGAATCGGATGTCACGCTCCGACTCGAACAGTGTGCGCCGTGCGATCCCACGGTTCATGACGTGGTGCCAAGCGCCGGGTGCATCTCGTCGCGGATTCCTGGCCATCGGAAGGCGTCGTTCCGCTGACGACGACGATCGGGCCCGGGCAGGTGACGAAGAATCTCGATCGAGCTCAGAAATCGTTGAGAACTTGCTCTGGCTCCGTACTACACGACGCGCGGCGTCTTCGGCTTCGCGGTCTCGATCTCGGCGCGGCGTTTCTCGTAGCCTTTGCGGCCCATCAGCGCGTACGCCGCGATCTTCCCGGCCTCGACGCCGGGCTGGTCGAACGCGTCGACGCCGTAGTGCTCGCCCATGACCGCGACCGCGAGCTCCATGAGGTAGAGGTACTGCCCCACCGTGTGCGGCGTGACGCTCGGGAACTCGATCGAGACGTTCGGGCGGCGCGCCTCGGTCAGCGCGATCCGCGTGCCCTCGCGCTCGGCCTCGAAGAGCTCGTTCATCGTCCGTCCCCCGAGGTACGCGACGGCTTCGAGGTCCTCGTACGCGGGAGGAATCGGCACGGCGTGGTCGCTGCGGTCGACCGCGAGGATCGTGAACCACTTGTCGAACGGGCCCTCGGCGTAGAGCTGGACCTGGCTGTGCTGGTCCGTGACGCCGACGGCGCGCACGGGCGTCGGACCGGCGAACACGTCCTTCCCCGCGCGCGAACGGCGCTTGCCGAGCGACTCCGCGAGAAGCTGCGCGTACCAGTCGCCGAGGCTCGCGAGCCGGTGGCTGTACGCGAACGTCACCGCGATCGGCTTCTGCTTCTTCGACTGCATGAGCCACTGCAGCGCCGCATAGAGGAGCGCCGGGTTCGCGGCGAGATCGGCGCTCGCGCACGCGTCGCCCATCGCGATCGCGCCCGCGACGAGGCCCTTGACGTCGATCCCGACGAGCGCCGACGAGAGCAGCCCGACGGGCGACAGCACGCTGTACCTCCCGCCGACGCCCTCCGGCACCACGAACGACGCATAGCCCTCGCGCTTCACGATCTCGCGCAGGACGCCGGACTTCTCGTCGGTCGTCACGACGACGTGTTCCTTGTGCTCCGCCTCGCCGAGCCGGTCGATCAGACGGCGGCGGAAGATCAGGAACTGGCTCATCGTCTCGGCCGTCGTCCCGGACTTCGAGATCACGTTGAACAGCGTCTCGGCGGGATCGAAGGCGTCGACGAACTCGCCGACGAGGTCGGGATCGATGTTGTCGAGGACGAAGAGCCGCGGGAGGGCCGCGGGCGGGAAGAGGTTGTGGTACGGGCTGTTCAGCGCGGTCTGCAGCGCGATGTTCCCGAGCGCCGACCCGCCGATGCCGAGCACGACGACGTTCCGGAACCGTCCGGAGACCGACGCGGCGTAGTCGAGGATCTCCGCGTGGACCTTCTCCTGCGCCGGCAGGTCGAGCCAGCGCAGGTCGCGCGTGCGACGGGCGAGCACCGCGGCGAGCGCCGCGCGCGAGGGAGCGGCGAGCTGCTCGAGTTCGGCCGGCGCGATCCCGTGCTCGTCCCCCACCGCGGAGGAGAGCGCGTTCGTGTAGTCGATGCGGAGGCGGTCCATGCGGGGAGAGTACGGAGCCAGAGCAACTTCTCAACGATTCTCCCCCGAGGCCGGCCTGCGCCGGCCTCGGGGGAGAATCGTTGAGAAGTTGCTCTGGCTCCGTACTAGTCGCGCCGGCGCATCAGGAGGTAGACGAGCGTCGCCACCGCGGTCAGCGCGCCCGCGACGTACGTCATCGCGGCGGCGCTCAGGACCTTCTCGACGCCCTCCTTCTCGGCTTCGTTGGCGACGATCCCGGTCTGCGCGAGGACGAGCTTCGCCCGGTTGCTGGCGTCGAACTCGACGGGCAGGGTGATGATCTGGAACAGGACGACGCCGGAGAAGATCACGATCCCGATCGAGGTCAGGATCGGCTTCTGGAACATGAGCCCGGCGAAGAACACCCAGACCCACAGGTTCGATCCGATCGAGCACACCGGCACCATGGCCGTCCGGAATCCGAGCCAGGCGTACCCCTTGACGTCCTGGATCGAGTGCCCGGCTTCGTGCGCCGCGACCGCGATCGCCGAGATCGAGCGCCCGTCGTGGACGTCGGGCGAGAGCCGCAGCGTCTTCGAGCGCGGGTCGTAGTGGTCGGACAGGAATCCCTGGTGGCGCTCGATCGTCACCATCGCCCCGCCGGCGCGCGCGACCGCCGCGGCCGCTTCCGCTCCCGTCATCCCCGACCGCACGCCGACGCTCGCGAAGCGCGCGAAGGTGCTCTTCACCCGGATCGACGCCCAGGCCGCGAGGAGCATGAACGGCCCGACGACGATGAGATACAGGGGATCGAGATAGAACATGCGGGGCGTCTCCGGGCTGCGGTGGAGGGGCTTTCTATACGACGCCTACCCGCTCTGCACGCGCCCATTCTCGGCGCCTTTTCGAGCGGCGCGCGCGACGCGGTATGCTTGCGGGAGAACGCCATGCCCCAGCCGATCGCCACCTACACGGCCCGGGTCTCCGGGCTCTGGAGCACCCGCCACGAGCTCTCGGGCGAGCAGGGGCGGATGGGCGTCCTCTCCGTCGAGCGCAACGCGAAGGGCGTGATCGTCCGCGGACGCTACGCGCCGGAGAAGGGCGAGGTCCTCGTCCTGCGCCGCGATCCGGGGCTCCTGCGGAGCCAGTTCTCGCTCTGGACCGAGGGCCGCGAGTGGCTCGGGTCCTCGTTGCGCTGGAGCTTCGTCGGCCGCGAGATCGTGCTCTCGACCGGCGCGAAACCGTACCGCCTCCTGCCGCTGCCTTCCTTCCGTCCGGGTTGGCGCATGGTCGCGCCGAAGACCGGCGAGATGGCGCGCATCCTGCCCTCGCTCCTGCGCCGCTCGAACCGGATCGAGGTCTTCCGCCGCGTCGACTTCGAGCTCGTCCTGTTCGCCTACTTCCTCGGATGGCAGCTCCATCTCGAATCGATCTGGCCCGGCCGGGAAGTCGAAATGGAGTCCGAGAACGTCGTCACGGCGTCCAAGGCCTGAGCAAGCCGCCCCCCCAGGCGGACTTTTCCACATCCCAGAGCTAGAATCCCGCCCCCCGGGGAATCCGGCGTCCCCTGCGGCGTCCACGGCCCCCCGCAGCGTCCGGCCACGTCCCAGGGATCCCTTTCCGGCACCCGACCGTCCATACCTCATGCGCCCTTTCCTTGTCCTGTTGCTCGTCCTCGCCGCCCTCGCGGCGCTCATCTTCGGCGTGATGAACTTCCTGAAGGAGCCGCCCGCGGCCGTCCCCGCGCCGGTTCCCGCGGTCACGCAGGCGGAAACCCAGCACCCGGCGAAGGGCGCGGAGCTGCTCGAGAAGGGTCCCGATGCCGCCGGCGCGCGCACGAACGACCCGGGCAAGGCCGGCGAGCAGCGCGCGACCGCCTCCGACAGCCCGACCGCGTGGGTCTACGACAACGAGCTCACCGGCACGGTCGTCGATCCCCAGGGCGGGCCCCTCGCGGGCTGCCAGGTCGCCCTCGCGACCGCCTACGAGCTCGTGTTCGCCGGCGATCCGATCGACACGACGCAGGACCAGACCGTCCGCACGGACGGGAAGGGCCGGTTCAGCTTCAAGAACATCGAGCCGCGCAGCCGCTACAAGCTGACGATCAAGCACAAGGACTTCGCGACGATGGACCGGATGAGCGTCGCGGTCGGCGAGAAGGGTTCCTTCGAGGAGCCGCCGATCCACCTCGCCGCCGGCGCGACGCTGCAAGGCCACGTGCTGGACGACGCCGGCAACATGGTCGACGGCGCGACGCTCGTGCTCGACAACCTGATGTACGAGGGCGCCGACTACGAGCCGGCCGACCGGATGAAGGCGACCACGGACAACCAGGGACAGTTCGTGTTCGCGAACGTCCCGAAGGGCCAGCGCACGCTGACGGTTTCCGCGCCCGGGTACGGATCGGTCACGCTGAACGGCCTCAACTTCACGAACGAGGAGCACGTCCTCCGCGACATCAAGCTCAAGATCGGCGAGATGATCCGCGGCCGCGTCCTCTGCGCGGGCCAGGGCATCCCGGGCGCGATGGTGCAGGCGCTCGGATTCGGCAACACGACCGAGGTCTCGCGCGGCACGGCGACGACGGACGCGAACGGCCAGTTCACGTTCGAGACGCTGAAGCCGGGCGACTACAACCTCCTGCCGACCGCGCGCGGCTACCGTTTCGACGGTCCGGTCACGCGCGTGAAGAGCGGCACGGACAACGTGGTCATCGAGGCGTTCAAGGACGCCGACGTCTGCGGGCGCGTGATCGACGCCGCGAGCGGCGCTCCCGTCACCGCGTTCACGTGCCGCATGCGCACGAGCAACGGCCCGGGGATGCCGACGTCGGCGACGGACCTCTCGCAGTCCTTCACGTCGCCGACCGGCGAGTTCTGCATGAACGGGATCCCGACCGGCGAATACACGGTCGAGGCGTCGGCGCCGGGGTTCGCACCGAGCTTCTCCTCGAACGTCTCCGTGTCGCGCGGCCAGGCCCAGGGCGGCCTCGTCGTCCGCCTGACGCGGGGCGGCTCGCTCAGCGGCCGCATCGTCGACGCGGCTGGAAACCCAGTCGCGAAGGCGCGGATCACGACGCACGACAAGGAATGGGCCGACGACGAGTTCAGCGCGATGCTCGGCAACACGTTCCCGACGAACGTCACGCAGGTCGACGTGCGCTGCGGCACGGACGGCCGCTTCCTGCTGACCGGCCTGACGCCGGACACCTACCAGATGCACATCCGCGCGGCGGGATTCACGCGGTACATCCAGAACGACATCACGGTCACGGACGGCCAGGAGACGAAGCTCGGCGACATCCGCCTCTCGCACGGCGGCTCGCTGCGCGGGACGCTGTTCGACCCCTCGGGCAAGCCGCTCGTCGGCGGCTCGATCAACGTGTCGCCGGACGGCGGCGGGTCGTCGATGGGCTACACCGCAAAGTCGGGGGACGGCGGCAAGTTCCAGATCTCGAACATCTCGCCCGGCCGCTACATGATCATGGCGACGCGCGCGAGCGGCGGGGACGGTAACCCGTTCGAGCAGCTGGCGGACCGCCAGGCGACGCAGAAGGCGGTCACGATCACGGACGAGAACACGGCGGTCGTCGAGCTGACACTGAGCCCGTGAGCCGCCCGTGAAGAGGCGCGCGGCGAAGTCCGCGCAGGGTCCCGAAGTCGAGCCCGCCGCCGAGGCCAGGCTCTCGCCGGAGCACTGGGAGAGCTACCTCGGGGAGAAACTCGCGCGCCGCGTGCGCGTCGTGTACGGACGATCGCGTTCGACGCCGCTCCAGGCGCGGCGCCCGCGCTCCGGCGCGACGCGCGACGGGGAGCCGATCGACTGGCTCGTGCGGATGCACGCGATGTTCGCCGCGGCACCGCCGCCGGTGCGCAGCGCCGTCGTCGATCTCCTGCACTCCGGTCGCCGCGCGCGCCGATCGCGCGAGCTGCTCGAGCGCTGGATCGCCGACGCGCTCGCCCGCCATCCGCCGCCGCCCGTGCGCGAGTCGTCGCTCTCGACGCGCGGACGCCACCACGATCTCGCGCGACTCGCCGCGGACCTGCTCGAGCGCGAGTTCGCCGAGGACTCCGGCCTGCGCAACTCCCCTCCGCGGCTCACCTGGGGACGCACGAGCGCGCGCGGGCCGCGCCGCGGGCTGCGCCTCGGCAGCTACGACGCCGAGCTCGCGCTCGTGCGCATCCATCCGGCGCTCGACCAGCCCGCGGTCCCGGACTGGTTCGTCCGCTACGTGCTGTTCCACGAGCTGCTCCACGCGATCCATCCGCCCGTGCGCAGCAGCGCCGGGCGCTGGATCCGGCACGGCGAGGCCTTCCGCGCGCGCGAGGACGCGTATCCGGAGCTCGAACGCGCCCTCGCGTGGGAGAAGCGCCACATCGACGCGCTGATCCGCTCGGCGCGGACCGGGAAGCCCCTCGCGGTGTCGCGAACCGCGCGCGGAGTCGTGCGCCGGCTCGTGCAGCGTCTCTTGTTCCCGGACTAGGGGCTGCGTCAGCGGCGCGCGTAGCGCGAGGCCGTGTCGACCTCGTTCGCGCCCGTGAGGCACGTGCCGAGCACGTTCCCGCCCATCGACTCGAGCAGGTTGCTCGTCTGCTCGACGTAGTGCCGCGGCGTCGCGCCGAGGCGCACGACGAGGAGGATGCCGTCCGCCATCGCGCCGAGCAGGCTCGCGTCGCTGATCGTCATCGCCTCGGGCGTGTCGAAGAGGATGTAGCTGAAGCGCTGCTTGAACGACGCGATCAACGTCTTCATGCGCTCGGACGCGAGGAGCTCGGAGGGATTCCGCGGCGGCGTCCCGGCGCCGACGATCGAGAGGCCGGGCGCGGACGTCGGACGGATCGCGCGGTCGATCGAGCACTCCCCGCGCAGGAGCTCCGAGAGCCCCTGTCTGCGCGGCAGCGTCAGGTACCGCTCGACGGACGGGTAGTGGAGGTCGGCGTCGACGACGAGGACGTGCGTGCGCGCGAGCTCCGTCATCGCGAGCGCGAGGTTCAGCGTCGCGACGCTCTTGCCCTCCCCGCTCAAGGCGCTCGTCACGACGATCGTCCGCGGAGCCCCTTCGGGATTGAGCGTGACGATCGAGTTGCGCAGGACGCGGAACTGCTCGGCGATCTGGCCGCGCGGAGCGAGCATCATCGCGAGCTCCTCGCTCGCGATCGGGATCTTGCGCGCCTCCTCGGGATCGGCGGGCTGGAGCGGCCCGGATTCGGGCTCTTGCGACGGGGACGGGGACATCGGGAGCACCAGGTATTCTGCGTATCGGCGTCCGAGTTGGTAGACCGGAGTCAAACCCGGCGGCGGATCACACCCCGGATCGCTCCAGGGAACGATCCAGGTCGTCCGCGCGGACCGGCTCGAACGCCCGGCGCGGCGGCCAGGTGTCGACGCGGAAGCGCGACCGGACCTCCTTCGAGCCCTCGCGCACCGCGTCGCCGACCGCCTTCGTGAAGGCGCGCTCGTCTTCGTCCCGCCGCGCCGCGCGGAGCACGTCGACGGCGAGCTCGAGCGCCGCGGCGACGTCGTCGAGCTTCGCGTCGGAGGCGAGCGCGTGCACGAGCGCCGCGCGCGCGCGCGGACCGTCGGCGGCGCCCGCCGCCGCGGCGAGACCCAGGAGGTCCTCGCGCGTCTTCGGCGCGTCGCCGATCTTCGCGATCCAGCGCGAGCGGAGCTCTTCGCCGCCCGCGCCCGAGAGCAGGGCGAGGCGCTCGAGCTTCTCGGCGTCGGCGCCGGGAAGCGCGCGCGCGGCGGCGAGCGTCGCGTCGAACCGCGCGCCGGCGCCGCGCCGCACCCACGCGCGCGTCCGCTCGGCGAGCGCGTCGAGCGCGGCGCTGTTCGCGAGGACCACGATCCGCGGCGCGGCGCCGGAACCGTCGCCGGCGAGGAAGGCCCACTCGAGCTCCGCGAAACGCACCGGGGAGCCTGGAGGTCCGGGCGCGACCGCGAGCGCTGCGAGCAGGCGCGCGCACTCGCTGCCCTTCCCCGCGTCGTCGGCCCACGCGAGCAGCGCCGAGGCGTCCGCGACCGCGACCGCGACGCCGGGAGCGAGCTTCGATTCGGCGCGCGCGCGCAGCGCCTGGAATCGCACGGGTGCAGCAACTTTCGGCGCCGCGAGCAGCGAGTCCTCCGCCTGGACGACGGAAGTCGAAGGCGAACGCATCCCTTCGAGCGCGACGAGCCGCAGCCACTGCTCGCGCGGCGGGAGCGTCGCGAGCGACTCCGCGACGACCGCGCCGAGATCCTCGCCCTTCGGACCGATCGGACCCGCCGCGGCGACCGCGCGCGCGCGCTCGTCCGACGGTCGCGCGAGCAGATCGCGGACGACCTCCGGGCGCGCGAGCGAGGGTGCGACCTGTCCGCGCGCCGCCGCGAGCAGGACTCCGTCGAGCGCGGCCTCGTCCTTCGCCGCGAATGCGCGCTGCTCGAGCCACGCGATCCCGCCCGACCATCCCGTCGCGGCGACGGCGCGCGCGCACGCACTCCGGCGCGCGGGTTCCCCCGTCCGCGCGATCTCGACGCACCAGTCGATGATGCGATCGGTCCCGCGCCGGTTCTCCTTCTCGACGGCACGCCGCACGAGGATCCAGGGGCGGCGCGGTCCGTCTGGCTCCGGACCGGGGTCCTCGGACGCCTCGGGATCGTCCTCCCTCTCGACGGCGAATCCCTCGAGGTCCGCGCGGTGCAGGCGCACGAGTTCGTCGAGGACGCGCTCGAAGGAGCCCTGCAAGATCGTCGCCGACGTCGCTTCGCGCGGGTGCTCCGAGAGCGCGAGGTCCGGATCGAGGACGATCGGGACGGCGCCGGGAGCGAATCGCACGAGCTGATCGACGGCGAGGTCGAGCCGGCGGTCCTTCGTCCGCGGATCTACGGCGATCGCGCGATCGCCCTTCACGCGGACGCCGCGGAGCGTCGCGGAGCGGTCGAGGCCGCCGCGGGTCCAGCCCGGACACCAGCGCGCGAGGCGTTCCTCGAGAGCGTCGCGTCCGAGCGCGGCGGCTTGCGGCGCGGCGTCGGCTGCGAGCGACACGGCGAGCGCGACGTGTGCATCGTCGTCGGCGAGCGCGAGCGCGAGCCGACGGCGCGACTCCGCATCGCCGGACGCCGCCGCGGCGCGCACGAGATCGACGTCGCCGGACGCGAGGTGGCGCGCGAGCCACGACTGCGCGCTCGCGCGCTCGACCGAGCTCGGCGACCGGAGCTTCGCGAGCCACGCACCGGTGTCGCCGTCGGCCGCGGCGAGGAGAAGGATGCACGCGAGGAGAGGCATCGCCCGAAAGCGTAGCGTCCCGCGCTTGCGCCGTCCGGCCCGGTATGGAACGCTCGCGGCTCCCGCGCCCTCCCGCATGTTCCAGAGACTCCTGATCGCGAACCGCGGCGAAGTCGCCGTCCGGATCGCGCGGACCGCGCGGGCGATGTCCGTGGCTCCGATCGGGATCGCGAGCCGCGCGGACCTCGGCGCGCGCTGGCTCGCCGCGATGGACGAGACCGTCTGCGTCGGCGGCGCGTCGCCGCGCGAGAGCTACCTCCAGGCCGAGAGGATCGTGCAGGCCGCGGTGCAGACCGGTTGCAGCGCGCTCCACCCCGGCTGGGGCTTCCTCGCCGAGAACCCGCGCTTCGCCGCGCTCTGTGCGCAGCACGGCGTCGCGTTCGTCGGCCCGCCAGCGCGCGTCATGCGCCTCATGGGCCTGAAGACGCCGGCGAGGATCGCGATGCAGGCGGCCGGGCTCCCGGTGATCCCCGGCTCGCGCGATCTCCTCGCCGACGCGGACGCGGCGGTCGCGAAGGCGCGCGAGATCGGCTACCCGGTGATCCTGAAGGCCGACGCGGGCGGCGGCGGACGCGGGATGCGGCGCTGCACGGAGCCGCGCGAGCTCGCGGAGGCGTTCGCGGCGGCGAGCGCGGAGGCGCAGGCGGCGTTCGGGAACGGGAAGCTGTACCTCGAGCGCTACCTCGCCGGCGGACGGCACATCGAGGTGCAGATCCTCGCGGATCGCTTCGGCAAGGCCGTGCACCTCTTCGAGCGCGAGTGCTCGATCCAGCGCAACCACCAGAAGCTGATCGAGGAGAGCCCGAGCCCGGCGCTGTCGCCGGCGGAGCGCTCCGAGATCGGCGGGGCGGCGGCGCGGGCCGCGGCGCAGATCGGCTACGTGGGCGCGGGGACGATCGAGTTCCTGCGCGACGGCGCGGGGAAGCTCTACTTCATGGAGATGAACACGCGGCTCCAGGTCGAGCACCCGGTGACCGAGGCGATCACGGGGATCGACATCGTGAAGGAGCAGCTCCGGATCGCTGCGAACGAGGCGCTCGCGCTCGTCCAGGACCGCATCGCCGCGCGCGGGCACGCGATCGAGTGCCGGATCAACGCCGAGGACCCCGCGCAGGGGTTCCGGCCGTCGCCGGGGCGGATCGAGACGTTCGAGATCCCGACGGACAAGGGCCCGGGGACGGTGCGGATCGACACGCACCTCGGGGCGGGGGACGAGGTCTCTCCTTATTACGACTCGCTGGTGGCCAAGGTGATCGCGCACGCGCCGACGCGGGAGAAAGCGATCGAGACGATGCTGCGCGCGCTCGCGGGCGCGCGGATCGAAGGCATCGCGACCACGATCCCGTTGCACCTCGAGGTGCTCGTCAGCGAGGAGTTCCGGAGCGGGCGATACGACACGTCGCGGATTCCGGGTTGGGGCGTCGGCGCCGCCTGAGATACTCCCGCCCATGGCCCACGTCCCGCTCTCCCCGATCGGCCGGCCGCGCGAAGGCTTCCTCGACGCCGCGACGTACGAGAAGTCGCTCGCCGCGATGCGCGAGAAGGAAGAGTTGCTCGCGTCGCGCCGCGCGCAGGTCGCCGCCGGCTGGGGACCGACCTACGTCGACCGCGTCCACGCCGACGGCAAGCTCACCGCGCGCGAGCGCCTCGAGAAGCTGAAGGATCCCGGCTCCACGCCCTTCGAGGTCGGCACCTTCGTCAACCACGGCCGCAAGTTCGGCAACCGCGAGAGCCCTGGCGCCGGCGTCGTCACCGCCTTCACCCGCGTCGAAGGCCGCTGGACGATGGTCATCGCGAACGACAACACCGTCGCGTCGGGCTCCTGGTGGCCGCGCACGCCGGAGAAGATCGAGCGCGCGCAGGAGATGGCGCTGCGCCTGCGCCTCCCCGTCGTCTACCTCGTCGACTGCTCCGGCCTCTACCTCCCCGAGCAATCGCAGTCCTTCCCCGGCCGCACCGGCGCCGGCCACATCTTCAAGAAGAACAGCGAGCTCTCCGCGGCGGGCGTCCCGCAGATCGCCGGCGTCTTCGGCGACTGCATCGCGGGCGGCGGCTACATGCCGATCATCTCGGACCGCGTGTACATGACCGAGAAGGCGTACATGGTCATCGCGGGCGCCGCGCTCATCAAAGGCGCGAAGAGCCAGCACCTCTCCTCGCTCGACATCGGCGGCGCCGAGGTCCACGTGCACCGCTCCGGCTGCGCGGACGTGCGCGTGCCCGACGACGACACGGCACTCGCGATGATCCGCGAGGAGATCGCGAGGCTGCCGACCTCCGGCGCGGAGTTCTACCGCCACGCGGCCGACCCGGCGGAGCCGCACCATGCGAGCGCCGAGCTCTCCGGCCTCTTCCCCGCCGACCACCGCATGACGTACCCCGCCGAGGAGGTCCTCGCGCGCCTCGTCGACGACTCGCACTTCTGGGAGATCTTCCCCGAGCGCGGGCGCGAGATGATCGTCGGCATCGGCCGCGTCTCGGGGCTCTACGTCGGCTTCGTCGCGAACCGCCAAGGCGTGATCGACGATCCCGACCACTGCGGAGCGAAGAAGCCCGCGGGGATCCTGTACCGCGAAGGCATCGCGAAGGTCGCGGCCTTCAGCCGCGCGTGCGACGACGACGGGATCCCGATCGTGTGGCTCCAGGACATCTCCGGGTTCGACATCGGCGTCGAAGCGGAGAAGCAGGGACTGCTCGCGTACGGATCGAGCCTGATCTACACGAACAGCACGAACACGACGCCGATGTTCACCGTGCTCCTCCGCAAGGCGTCGGGCGCCGGCTACTACGCGATGGCCGGCCTCCCCTACGAGCCGATCGTGCAGCTCTCGACGCCGATCGCGCGCCTCGCGGTCATGGAAGGCCGCACGCTTGCGATTGCCGCGTTCAACACGAAGCTCGACGACGACTTCCAGATCGCCGCCAAGGATCCCGAGGAGCGCGCGAAGATCGAAGCCGGGATGAAGGAGACGGAGCAGCGCATCGAGGGCGACATGGATCCGTACCGGTCGGCCTCGCAGATGGACACCGACGAGATCGTCGCCTGCGGCGAGCTGCGCGGATGGCTCGAGCTCTTCGCGGAAGCGAGCTACCAGTCGATCGGGTACCGGCGCGTGAAGAACCCGCGGATCTGGTCGCTGCACGACCTCGCGACCCTGAGCGAGCCGCGCACCTAGCCGTGACCGACGAACTCGAGATGCTGCTCGCGCGCGAAGGAGACCGCGTCCGGCTCCAGGCACCCTCCGTCGGAGTCTTCAGCTCCTCGCGGTGCGCGGGAGAAGTCCTCGCGACGGGCGAGCGCGTCGGCGTGCTCGTCGCACTCGGCCGCGCGTTCGGGTTGATCGTCCCCGAAGGAGGCGGCGGGACGGTGGTCACCTGTCCCGCGGAATCCGCGCGCGCGCCCGTGGGCTTCGGCGACGTCCTCTTCGAGATCGCGACCGCGTCGACGACGGGGACGCGGAAGACGAATCAGGTCGCGCGCGACGAGAATGCTGCCGGCCTGATCCTGCGCTCGCCGCAGTCCGGACGCTTCTACCACCGGCCGTCGCCCGCCGATCCGGCGTTCGTCGCGGTCGGAGCGACGATCGAGGACGGACAGCCGGTCGGCATGATCGAGGTGATGAAGACGTTCAGCCACGTCCCCTACCGCGCGAGCGGCGGCCTCCCGAAGCGGGCGAAGGTCGCGCGCATGCTCGCCGCCGACGGCGCGGACGTGAAACCGGGCGAGCCTCTGCTCGAAGTCGAGCCCGCGTGACGCCATGGCGATCGTCGCGATCGGCCTCGACCTCGCGCGGATCGACCGGTTCGAGAAGGTGCACGCGCGGCACGGGCAGCGGCTGCTCGAGCGGATGTTCACGGCCGGCGAGCGTGCGTACTGCGAGCGCCGCGCGAGCCGGATGGCGAGCTACGTCGGTCGGTTCGCGGTGAAGGAAGCGGTGATGAAGGCGCTCGGGACGGGCTGGTCGAGCGGCGTGTCGTGGAGGGAGATCGAGGTCGTGCGGCGGAGCGGCGCGGCGCCGGAGCTCGTGCTGCACGGCGAGACGAAACGGATCGCGGAGGCGAAGGGCATCGCGAGATTCCACATCACGATCACGCACGACGGAGGGATCGCGGCGGCGGTCGCGATCGCGGAGAGTTGAAGGCGTCGTCCAGGGTCCTATTCGTCTCGCTCGCCGGGGCCGGCGTGCTGTGTTTCCTGATGTGGCGTCTCCTGGATCCGACGCGAGCGACCCCATCCTCGACGCTCGACTCCGACGCTCCTCGCGCCGAAGCCGCCCGCGATCGGATCGCGCCGCCGGCACCGGAGGCGTCGGCGGAGCGTCGCGCGGTCGAGCCCGAGGCCGTCGCCGCCGCGGCGAAGGAGGCACCTCCCGCGGCGCCGCCCCCTCCGAAGAGCGCGCATCGACTCCGCGGCCGCACGCTCGACGTGCAGGGAGTGCCGGTCCCCGGCGTGCACGTCGGCACGCGCGGAAGAGACGGTGTCCTCGCCACGAGCGACGCCTCCGGCACGTTCGAGCTGGAGCTTCCTGCGGGAGAGCATCGTCTCGTCGCCGTCGACGATGCGTGGGTCACCGTCCGCTACGATCAGGTCCTCGACGACGACCGCGAACGCGAGCGCTTCCTCATCGTCGCGCCGCCGGTCGACGTCGGCGGCCGCGTCGTCGACTCCACCGCGCGGCCGCTCGAGGGCGCCGTCGTCCACGTGGACACTCCGCTCGGCGCGTTCGCCCGTTTCCCCTTGGCGCTCGACTCCACCGGAATCGACGAGCCCGAGACCAAGACCTCCGCGGACGGGTCGTTCGAGCTGAAGCGCGTTCCCTCCGTGGCCGGTGCGAGCCTCGAGACGAAGCTCTCCGGTTTCAACGACGACAACCGTCCGCTTCCGCGGCAGTCCGTCGCGGACCTCGTCATCGAGCTGAAGGATCCCACCCAGGAGGGCGCCTTCGTCGAGGGCGTCGTCGTCCACGAGGACGGAAAGCCCGCGCCGGGCGCTGAGGTGCACTTCTCCGATTCGAAGGCGACGACGGATGCCGAGGGACGATTCCGACTCGCGTTGGGATGGGTGGATCCGAGCGCTCCGCTCGTCGCCGTCCTGCGCGGATTCCGGGCCGCCGTGCTCCCGGAGTTCGGCAAGGTCATCGAGTCGAACGACCGGCATCCGCCTCCGGCCCGCCTCGTACTCGGCGGGGTTCCCCTCGCGATCGCGGGGCGCGTGCTCGGACCGGACGACAAGCCGCAGGCCGGCTGGAGGGTCTCCCTCACCAAGGCGATCGCGCTCTCCGGCGGTTCGATCCCGGTCGTGACCGCGGAAAGGGTCACGGCGCCCGAGGAGGCGCAGTCCACGACCGGAGACGACGGCCGGTTCCGGATCGGCGGCCTGCGCGACGCCGACTACCGCCTGCAGGCGTGGAACGGCGCTGGACTGCGGATCGAATCCGAACCGATCCGGGCCGGCACCGAGGATGCGGAGCTGCGCGTCGCAGCCGACGCCTTCCTCGAGAAGGTCACGGGACGCGTCGTCGGGAAGGATGGACTCCCCGTCCCCGATCTCTTCGTCGGTCTCCAGGTGGTCATCGAGCGCACGGCTTTCGGGAGCGCCTCGCAGCAGGTCCAGGCCGCGAAGACCGGGAAGGACGGCACGTTCGAGTTCCTGCACGTCGCCCGCCATTTCGCGCGCCTGACAGTCGGCGGCGAGTCGATCGAGTTCAAGATGCTCGATCTCGACGAGTTCGACCTCGCGCGCAGCATCGAGATCGTCGTCGCGAGGATGTTCCGCTTCCGGTTCGAGAGCCGGAAGGGCGAGGAGCATCCGACGTGGATGGAGGCGCTCGACGCGGACGGGAAGAAGCTGTCGATCGTCATCCTCGAGGCGGGCTCGATGATGACGATGGACGGGGCGCAGCTCTTCGACGGCAACTCGCACGTCCTCTCCGTCAGCGAGGAGGCCGTCCGCCTCCTGCTCTACCGCGACAAGCCCGAGCGCGAGGTGTTCGCGAGCCAACCCCTCCACCTCGTGGCGGGAGACGTCAACGTCGTGCACCGCGAACGCTGATCAGCGCTCGCGGAACCCGAGCGACACGAGCAGGCAGGGCCCGCCCGCGATGACGGACAGGCCGAGCTCCTCCGCGCGCTCGATCGCGCGGGCGCTCTCGGCGCCGGGCTGCATCCACAGGCGCGTGATCCCGGCCTTCGCGGCTTCCTCGACGATCTCCTCGGTGACCTCCGGCGGCGTGATGATCGAGACGCCGTGCACCGGCTCGGGAAGCGAAGCGAGATCCGGGACGGCGGGTAGCCCCTCGACGACCGTCGCGCGCGGATTCACCGGGATCGCGCGCTTCCCGTTCTGCACGTAGCAGCGCAGGACCTTGTTGCCGTACTTCCACCGATCGTTCGACGCACCGACGACGGCGTACACGCTCCCCGCGAGGAACTCCTCCATTCGCGAGCTTTGCACGCGGGCTATGCTACCGGCGTGAAGCGCTCGGAGAAGGTCGCGAGGATCCGCGGGGTGCTCGACGAGCTCTACCCCGCCGCGCCGATCCCGCTGCGCCACCGCGATCCTTTCACGCTCCTCGTCGCCGTCGTCCTCTCCGCGCAGACGACCGACGCGCGCGTCAACCTCGTGACGCCGGCGCTCTTCGCGCGCGCGGACACCCCCGAGAAGATGGCGCAGCTCTCCGTCGGGGAGATCCACGACCTGATCAAGACCTGCGGGCTCGCTCCGGCGAAGGCGAAAGCGCTCCACGGGCTCTCGGAGATGCTCGTCGAGAAGCACGGCGGCCGCGTCCCGCGCACCTTCGAGGAGCTCGAAGCGCTCCCCGGCGTCGGTCACAAGACCGCGAGCGTGGTCATGGCCCAGGCCTTCGGCATCCCGGCGTTCCCCGTCGACACGCACATCCATCGCCTCGCCGCGCGCTGGGGTCTCTCCGACGGTTCCTCCGTCGAGCGCACCGAACGCGACCTCAAGGCGGCCTTCCCCGAGGACGCGTGGATCCGCCTCCACCTCCAGATCATCCTCTTCGGGCGCGAGCACTGCCCCGCGCTGCGCCACGACGGCGCACATTGCCCCATCTGCTCCTGGGCGGCGCGGAGGACGCGAGCGCGATCCGGCGCACTTCCGCCCACAACGTCCCGCGCGGCGCCTCGAACACGAGCTCCGCGCTCGCGCGCGCCGTCCACACCCCCGGCGGAGCGGAACGCGAGCGGTCGTCGAGGCGCGTCAGTCCGCGGAAAAGGATCAGGCGCGGTCGCTGCGCGGCGGCCGCCGCGGCCAGGATCCGCGTGAGATCCCCGCCGAAGCCGAACCGCTCCGCGCTGCGGCTCGGCACGCGCAGGCCGCGGCACGCCTCCGGGTCGAGATCGAGCGCGTAGAGGCTGAAGACGCGCCGCGGGAACGCGTCGCCTCCGCGGACGATGCGCAGGCCCGGTGCGAGCGTCCGTTCGTCTCCCGTGAGGTCGAGCGCGAGCCATCCGTCCGCCGCTCGATGGACGAGGAACAAGACGCGGCGACGATCCGCGGGCTCGGCCACGAGGACGGCCGTGTCGAGGTGAGCGCGCATGCGGCGCCGGCGACGCGCCGGCATCGCGCGGACCTCCGCGCAGCGGAGACGGTTACCGGAGATTCCGGCGGAATCGGTGCGCGCGCGCGGACGCAACTGGAATCCACCGTCGCGTGCGGCCACAATCTTCGCCCCGCATCGCGGACTGCAAGATGAGCGAGCACCCCGAATCGAGCGCCGAGCAGAGCTGGGACGAGGAGTACGGCGCGGAAGTCGAGCCGGGTCCCGAGGAAGCCTCCCTCGACCACGCCTGGGAAGCGCTCGACGCGGGCGAGCCGCAGAAGGCGCTCGAGGAGCTCCTCCAGCTCGACCCGGACTGGCCCGAGCGCTGGATCCCCGAAGCGCTCGCG
Organism: Planctomycetota bacterium; assembly: GCA_036006425.1. Taxonomy (GTDB): domain Bacteria; phylum Planctomycetota; class UBA1135; order UBA1135; genus DASYPQ01. The sequence goes on along the minus strand of DASYPQ010000014.1, from coordinate 52,585 downwards.
CGCACGCAGCTCGGCGAGCTCCAGGCCGCGCGCCGACTCCTCACACGCACGAGCGAGATCGCCGAGATCGAGGACCACCCCGACTATCTCTGGGCGCGCGTCGAGCTCCTGCTCGCCGAATGGCGCATCGAGGAGGCGCGCGAGACGCTCGTGAAGCTGATCGAGATCGAGAAGAGCCCCGCCGCGCTCGCGCGGCTCGCGTTGTGCGCGGAGCTCGACGGCGACTTCGACCTCGCGGACCAGCTGCTCGAGGAGTCGCTGGCGCTCGAGCCCGACGGCATCCCGATCCCGCGCTTCTCGCCGCAGGTGTTCGAGGAACTCGTCGCGGAGGCTGTCGAGTCGCTCCCCCCCGAGACGAAGACCGCCCTCGAACGCTGCGAGATCGCCGTCGAGCCGGTGCCCGCCGTCTGGATGGTCGACACGAGCGATCCCGCCGAGACCCCGCCCGACATGCTCGGCCTCTTCGCCGGCGCCTCGGAGCTCGAACGCAGCGAATACGAAACGGGTGCACTCCCGCCGAGGATCTTCCTGTTCCAGCGCAACCTCGAGCGCGCCTGCCGGACGCACGCGGAGCTCATCGAGCAGATCCGCGTGACCGTGTTCCACGAGATCGGGCACATGCTGGGATTCGACGAACGCGGGGTGACCGAGCTCGGGCTGGAGTAGTTTTCCCCGATCTCTTGAGTCCAACTCCCCCCCTCCCTTTCGTAACCTCCCCCGTTCGGGCGCGGCGCAGACCGCACCCTCTCTTCCCTCACACCTTCCACTTCGAAGAGGAATCATGGGTCTCAAGGAAAAGAACGCATTGATGGCCGCCGCGATCGCCGCTCTCGTCGCGGGCGCGCCGCTCGCCGGGGGCTGTAAGAGCCATTCCGACAACACGGCGAACGCGACGGCTTCGCCCGCGAAGCACGCCTGCAAGGGCATGAACGCGTGCAAGGGCATGGGCGCCTGCAAGTCCGGCGACAACGGCTGCGCCGGCAAGAACTCCTGCAAGGGCAAGGGCGGTTGCGCGACGGCCGAGCACCACGGGTGCAAGGGCGCCAACTCCTGCAAGGGCATGGGCGGCTGCTCGACGGGCGACAACGGCTGCGCGGGCAAGAACTCGTGCAAGGGCCACGGCGGCTGCGCGGTCCCGGTCAAGCACTAGGAACGCGTCGGCCTCGCGGGCCGATGGAAATCGGGCGGATCGCTCCCGGCGCGTCCGGGGACGGTCCGCCCGCTCTCTCCCGCGCCCGCTCGCGATCGACGCTACGATTCTCACGATGTCTCCTCGCTCCGGACGGACGCGCTTCGACGAGCCGAACCTCGGCTTCGGCGTCGGGCTGCGCACGGTCCACTTCGGGCACGTGCTCGAGAAGAAGCCGAAGGTCGACTGGTTCGAGATCGTGTCCGAGAACTTCATGGACACGGGCGGAAGGCCGATGTGGGTCCTCGACCAGGTCGCCGAGCGCTATCCGATCGTGATGCACGGCGTCTCGCTGTCGATCGGCACCGTCGATCCCGTCGACCGCGCGTACCTTGCGAAGCTCAAGGCGCTGGCCGCCCGCGTGAACGCGCGCTGGATCTCCGATCACCTGTGCTGGTGCGGCGTCGCGGGACGCAACGTGCACGATCTCCTGCCGCTGCCGTACAGCGAGGACTGCCTCGCGCACTGCATCGAGCGCGTGAAGATCGTGCAGGACGTGCTCGAGCGACCGCTCGTCCTCGAGAACCCGTCCTCCTACGTCGAGTTCAAGAGCTCCTCGATGACCGAGTGGGAGTTCCTCGCGCGTCTCGCGGAGGAAGCCGATTGCGGCCTGCTGCTCGACGTGAACAACGTCTACGTGAGCTCGTTCAACCACGCCTTCGATCCCTTCGAGTACGTCGAAGGGATTCCGCCCGAGCGCGTCGCCTACTACCACCTCGCGGGACACACGAACAAGGGCACGCACATCATCGACACGCACTCCGATCACGCGATCGAGGCGGTGTGGAAGCTGTACGAGCGCGCGTGCGAGCTCTCGGGCGGACGATCGACCTTGTACGAGTGGGACGAGAACATCCCGGCGTTCGGCGTGGTGCACGCGGAGGCGCTGAAGGCGAAGAAGCGCCTCGAGAAGGTGCTCGGGAGGAAGCGTCGCGATGTCGCGCCGGTCGGCTGAGACGCCGGCGCTCCCGGCGCTGGAGCGTTGGTTCCAGGGCGAGATCGTCCGGCCGCACGAAGGGAAGAAGCCCGGACGGCCGGCGCAGGAGGTGATCCTCCCCTCGCGTCACCTCGCGCCCGAGGAACGCGTCGCGATCTACAGCGAGATGTACGCGCTGCGCCTGCACGAGTGCCTCGCGGAGGACTACCCGGCGGTCGTGAAGCTCGCCGGGCCGAAGGCGTTCGAGCGCCTCGCGCGCGAGTACCTGACGAAGTTCCCGTCGCGCCACTACTCGCTCAACGTGCTCGGCCGCAGGCTGCCCGACTTCCTCGACGGTCCCGTGAAGATCCCGCGGCGCGCGATGCTCGCGGACGTCGCGCGGGTCGAACGCGCGATCTCGGAAAGCTTCGACGCGGAGGTCGCGCCGCCGCTCTCGCCCGCGGATCTCGCGCTGGTCCCGCCGGCGGCGTGGGAGACGGGCCGCATCCGGTTGACGAGCTCGCTGCGCCTGCTGGCGCTCGCGCACCGCGCCAACGCGATCGTGACGGCGTGCAGGCAGGACAAGGAGCTGCCGTCGCTCGGCCGCGCGAAGACGTGGGTCGCCGTGTACCGCAAGGAATGGACGGTGTGGCGGATGGACGTGACGGAGCCGATGCACGCCGTGCTGGCGGCGCTCGCAGCCGGGCGCAAGCTGAGCGAGGCGCTGGCCGGCGGCGCCGCGTCCTTCTCCGGGGACGTCGGCGAGTTGCAGTCCGAGGTCCACCGCTGGTTCCGCGAGTGGGCGACCGAAGGCCTCTTCACCGCCGTGGAGCGCTGATGGACCGCCAGGAGTACACCCGCCTCTCCGACGCCTGCCTCGAGCGCCTCGTCCGCGCCCTCGAGCCCTTCGATCCCGACGAAGTCGACTACGCGACGGCCGACGGCGTCGTCACGATCGAGTTCCCCGACCGCGCGCGCTACGTCCTGAACCGCCAGACCGCGGCGAACCAGATGTGGTTCGCTGCCGGCGCGCGTGCTTGGCACTACGACTGGGACGCCGCGCGCAACGCGTGGATCGACGACAAGGGCGGGCGCGAGCTCTTCGGACAGATCGCGGAGGCGATCTCGGCGAAAGTCGGGAAGCCGGTCGCGCTGTAGTACGGAGCCAGAGCAGATTCTCAACGATTTCGGCCGGGCAGTGCCCGGCCGAAATCGTTGAGAATCTGCTCTGGCTCCGTACTCAATCCTTCTTCTTCTTCTTCAGCAGGCCGTCGAGCAGGTTCCCGCCCTCCTTCTTGAGCGCGTCCTCCGCGACCTTCTTCAGGAACTCGTCGCCGATTCCGATCTTCGGGCTCTTCCACGTCCCGCGCACCTCGATCGGCACCATCGTGTTCGGGTCGAGCACGCCGCGGAGGCCGTCGAGCTTCCCGTTGACGCCCTTGCCGAGAACCGACAGCGGGAGCTGCGTGTCGAGCTTGAACGTCTGGTCGACGAGGCTGAACGTGCCCTTGAAGATGCAGTCCTTGCCGCCGATCCGGATCGGCAGGCTGTCGTAGCGCGCGACGCCCTTCTCGATCGGGATCCTGAGCTCGGGGAGCTTCACGGTCGTCGCGTCGCTCTTCCCGAGCACGGTCGCGAGACCGGGCAGGAGGCGGTAGCTCACTTCGCCGAGGTTCAGGCGCACGAGCGCGTCGAGCTTCGAGAGATCCGCGTCGAGCGGCATCTTCAAGTCCTCGACCGCGAGCATCACGGCGTCGGCGCCCTCCGGCTTCTCGAGGTGCACCATCGCCGGCACGAGCTTGCCGACAACGCGCTCGGAGAAGAGCGGAGTCAGCGGCGCGTGGGCGAGCAGCGCCTCGGTCTTGCCCTTGCTCTTCTCGAGCTGGAGCACGCCGTCCTTCATCGAGCCGTGGTCGCAGTGGACGCTCGCCTTCTCGGAATCGAGCGACGCGGTGAACGAGCCGTCGGACTTGCTGATCGAGTCGCTGTGCACCGCGGCGTCGAGGCGCGGCCCGAGCATCTCGACGAGCATCCCGCCCTGGGCAGCGAGCGCGTCGAGGAGCCCGGTCGGGACGGACTTCGCGGTGACGTCGGCGGCGATGTGGAAGTGCTCGAGGCCCTTCTCGGCGGCGAGGTTCGCCATCGGATCGAGGGCGCGCACGGTCGCGGAGATCTCGCCCGGCGGCGTGCTCTCGATCTTCGCCGCGAGCTTCAGCGCGGGCGGCTTCCCCGGCGCGACGTCGGCGTCGAGCGCGATGCCGCGCAGGACGGCGGGTCCGCCGGCCGCGGCGGTCTTCGCGTCGGAGTACGCGAGGTCCGGAGCGCTCGCGGAGACGTGTGCCGAAATCGCGGCGAACGCGTCGGCGGTGATCGGGCCCTGCGGCAGCGGCACGCGGACGTCCTTCACGGTCAACCGGATCGGACCGGAGCCTTCCGCGATGGAGAGCTTCGCGCCAGCGGGCAGGAGGGCGCCGATCTGCTGGTCGAGCCACGCCTGGGACAGCGTCGAGCTGACGTCGACGGTCGGCTGATCGATCGACGTGATCATCCCCTGGTCGAGCTTCGCCGCTACACCGACGCTCGTCAGAGGTGACTTCAGCGTCGCCGTGAACGTGCCCGAGTCCGCGCTCGCGACCTCGCAGTGGACGTCGAGATGGGCCGTCGCCCCGACGAGACCGGAGACGACTCCTGGACGTCCTGACAGCGCGTCGAGGAGCGCGGTGGAGAACTCGAGGTCGATGATGTTCGCAGTCACGCGCGGGAACGGCGCCTTCCCGTCGCCGAGGTAGGCGGACGGATCGGCGATCGTGCTCCCGACGCGGAGCAGGCCGGCGTGGCCGCCCGGGCCGGCGTCGATCACGGCTTCCATCGTCGTCGAGAGCGGCTTCCCGGCCTCGAGCTGCGCGGTGCACTTGATCTCGCGCAGCAGGACGTCGACCTTCGCCGCGCGCGTGTGCTCGTCCGCGTACCCGACCGAGTCGAGCCGGGTCGTGACCTTGCCAACGACGGCCGCGAGCATCGCCTTCGCGTCGGGTTTCGCTCCCGGGAGCGGCGCGCACATGAAGTCGTGCACGGAGACCTGGATCGCGCCGCCGATCGAGACCTTGGCTCCAGGTGGCAGCGCGGCCGCGAGCATGTCGAGCGCGGTCGGCGGCAGCTTCTGAATCGCGAGCTCGGCGTTCACGGCGTTCACGCCCTTCGCGGGGAACTCGAGCAGACGCAGCGGTTCGTGCAGCTTCGCGGTGAGGTGGATCTTGCTCTCGCCGGACGGATCCGCGGCCGCGTCGAGCCGCACGTCGAGGTCGGCGGCGGCGAGCTTCGCCGCGACGTCCAAGCCGATCAGCGTGAGCGATCCGACCGTGATCCCGGTGCTCCCGGTGGTGCACGTGAACCCGAACGCGAGGTCCTTCCCGAGAGGGTCCGCGAGCGGAGCGACGAGATCGGCGACGCGGATCCGGATCGGCGCGCCGCTCGGGCTCATGCGCACGGTCGGCGGCAGGAACGGCGCGAGCGCCGCCGGATCGACGTCGATCGCGACTCCTTCGGGCCCCGCGCAGACGATGCGTCCCGACTCGAACGTGCCCTTCGCGCGCACGTCGATCGCCTTCGCCTTGTCGCCTTCGAGCTTCACGGCGAGGTCGAAGCCGCCCGAGTCCGGGCTCGCGTCCTTCGCGACGAGGTCGAGCTCGAGGCGCTGCCCGAGCCTCGAGAGCCCGGGCCCCGACGGTCCGAGGACCGCGTCGATCGCCGCCGTCGGAACCTTGGCGCTCGCCGTCGCCTGCACGACCGGGATCTTTCCCTCGCCGAGCGCGCGCCACGGATCGGCGACCTGCGCATCGAGCGCGATGCCGGACTCCGCCCAGCCGACGAGCTTTGTCCGGAACGCGAGCACCGCGGGCGTGCCCGGGGAGATCGCGACGTGCGCCGTCGGGCTCTCGATGCCGGTCTTGACGGACGCGCCGGACGGCGACGCGCTCTCGAGCAGGATCCGCGCGGGCAGATCGACGTCGATGCCGCAGCGCAGGTGCTCGAACGACTTCGCGAGCCCCTTCATGTCGAGCGCGCTCGCGTCCGGGATCGGGAGCTCGAGGTCGGTGATCGAGACGGTCCAGGGCTTGGCCGTCTCCTCCCACGTCACCCTCACGCCCGCCGGCAGCTTCGTCGCGACCCAATCCGTCACGAATCCGCGCGGAACGCCGACGGAGAGCTTCACCGGCTGGCCGTCGCGCGCGCGCAGCAGACCGCCTTCGAACTTGCCCGCGAAGTCCAGGCTCGACCGCGGCGACGAGAACGCGAGCTCGACGTCGCCCTTCTGCGGCGTCACGCCGGCGGCGCGGACCTTGAGATCGAACTGCGGACCGAGGACCTCGGTGAGCTTCCCGCCGAGGCCCGCGATGCCGTCGATCATCGGCGTCGAGAATCCCTCGATGCGCACGTTCGCGTCGACGTCGCCGAACGGCCACGCCTTGCCGCTCTCGAGCGGTCCGTGCAGCGTCGCGTCGATCTCCAGCGCACCCGGGGTCTGCGACGCGACCTGTCCCTGCGCGTGGATCGTCAGCGGCTGTCCCGGCTTCGCGCGCAGCGTCGCGGTGAAATCGCGGATCTCGAACGGCTTCCCCGCCCGGCGCGTGTCCGCGTCGGACCACGAGAGGTGCCGGCTCGCGATCACGACCTCCGCGTCGAGCGTCGAGATCATCCCGAGCGGGTCCGACGTCGCGTCCTCGTGCTTCGTGTGCTTGGTCGTCTTCTCCGGCTCCCGCGGCGCGAGAGCGCGCTGGAGGTTGACGACGCCCTGATCGTCGGCGACGAGATCCGCGTCCGCGTCGACGCGCAGCTTCCAGGGTCCCTTCCAGCGCATCACCGCGAGCAGCGACGGCAGCTCCATCGTGACGCGCGCGACCTCGTGCTTCTCCGGGTCGTACAGCACGGCCTCGGTGACCTTCTGCGGCCCGTTCCAGGCGAGGGAAATCTCCTTCACCGCGAGCGTGCCGCGGAACATGCTCGCGAACGACTGCTCGACCATCGACTTCGCGAGTCCACCGCACAGCGTCGGCAGGAGGAGGACCACGACCACGATCGCGCCGACGGCGAAGGCGCAGCACCCGAGGACCGTCTTCGCCGCGAGGCCGAAGCACCCGCGCCGCTTCGGGGGAGCAGGGGCGGGTGTCTGGGGAGCTTCCGGGGTCGTCACGCGCGCAGCCTACGCAACTCCCATGCGCAGAGCGCGGCGAACTCCGCGGATGTTCTGTTCAGTTCCAGCTGGGATCGGGCGGCAGGTCGGCGAGCCCCGACACGTCGCCGCCGAGCGAGCGCAGGACGCTCCGCCACACGGCCTGCGTCCCCTCCCCGAACACCCAGTCGTTCTCGAGCGCCGCCGGCAACCACGCTCCGGCCGCGAGCTCGCCCTCGAGCTGCCCGGCGCCCCAGCCCGAATACCCGACGAGCAGGCGCACGGAGTTCGCGGCGCGCTCGCCCTGGGCGTCGAGGTAGCGGCCGAGCGCGTCGACGTCGCCGCCGAGGAAGAGGCCGGTCCCGACCTCGATGCCTCCCGGGATCGCCGCGCCGGCGCGATGGAGAAACTGCAGCGTGTCGAGACCGACCGGTCCCCCGGCGAAGACCGGCAGCGGGCGTTTCCCGAGGACGGGATGATCGGGCGCGAGGACGTCGAGCGTCACCGACGCGGGCCGGTTGATGACGAAGCCGTACGCGCCTTCGTCCGAGTGGCGGCACACGAGCACGACGCTGTGCATGAAGTTCGGATCGAGCATGTCGGGAGCCGCGGCGAGCACGCTCCCGGGCTCGGTGACGAGACGGTCCATTGCCAGAACCTAGCTTGTGAATCCGGCGCAGGAAACCACGGGCTGCGGAGGGTATTTCGGATAGCGCGGGTCCGTGCTCGCGAGCCGGCAGAGGAGGAACGTCGACCCGCGTTCCGAGACGACCGCCTTCACGTGGCGGCAGCGCGGGCAGAGGCTCTCGCGCGGCGCGGGCGGACGCGGTTTCCGCTGCGGCTCAGCCATCGCGCGCGAGCCCGAGGACGCACTCGACGTGGGGCGTGTGCGGGAACAGATCGATCGGCCGGACGCGCCCGAGACGCCAGCCCGCGGCGAGGAAGTGCTCGACGTCGCGCGCCGCGGCGGAGGGGTTGCACGAGACGTAGACGATGCGCGGAGCGCCGAGCGCGAGCAGCGTCGGGAAGAGCGCCGGGTGCAGCCCGGACCGCGGCGGATCGAGGAGCAGGACGTCGGGGCGCGCGGCCTCGCTCCCCGCGCTCTCGTTTCCGGCAGCCGCGATCCCGTCGATCACGTCGCCGAGGTGGAAGCGCGCGTTCGCGATCCCGTTCCGCTCCGCGTTGCGGCGCGCGTCGGCGACGGCGGCCGCGGAGATCTCGAAGCCGACGACCTCCCGCGCCGAGCGCGCGAGCGAGAGCGCCAGCGTCCCCGTGCCGCAGTAGAGGTCCCAGACGACCTCGGTTCCGCGGAGCTCCGCCGCTTCGCGCACGACCGCGACGAGCTTCTCCGCCGCGAGGATGTTCGTCTGGAAGAAGGAGGACGCCGAGAGCGCGAAGACGACGCCCCCGAGCTCCTCGCGGATCCAGCCCGGGCCGAAGAGGACGCGCTCCCGCTCGGTGATCGCGGTGTCCGCCGGGCGCGAATTGACGCCGTGGACGAGCGTCGTGATCCCGAGATCGCGCGCGAGCAGCGCGCGCGCGAAGCGCTCGACGACCTCGGGGGCGTCCGCGGAGGTCACGAGCGCGACGAGGGTCTCCCCCGTCGTCGACGCGACGCGCACGACGAGGTAGCGGAGGAGACCGGTGTGCGCGTACACGTCCCACGGCGCGAGCTCCTGCTCGATCGCGATCTCGCGCGCCGCGGCGAGGATCCTGTCCGCGGCGGGGCTCTGGATCGCGCAGCCGCGGACGTCGATCACCTTGTGGAAGAGCGAGGCCGCGTGGAGCCCGAGCGCGAAGCCCGACGGAGCGGCGGGCGGCTCGCTCGGATGGATCCAGCGGCGGCTGCCGAAGGCGAACTCCATCTTGTTGCGGTAGGCGAAGGTCCGCGGTGCCGGGAGCACGGGCTCGACGACGGCGCCGGCGATCCGCTCGAACGCGGTCTCGACGAGCAGGCGCTTGCCGTCGAGCTGCGCCGCGTACTCGAGGTCCTGGAAGCTGCATCCTCCGCAGCTCCCGAAGTGCTCGCAGGGCGGCGACACGGAGAGCGGGCTCGGCGCGATCCGCTCGAGCACGACTCCGTCGATCTCGTTCCGACGCCGGCGCAGGACGCGCGCGCGCACGGTCTCGCCCGGGATCGCGTGGCGGAGGCGCACGCGGCAGTCGAGCGCCGTGCCGACGCCGCGCCCCTTCGCGTCGAAGCTGTCGATCTGCACGAGGAGCTCGTCGCCCTTCCGTGCCTTCCGCGGTGCGAGCTCAGCCATCCGAAGTTCAGCGATCGCTGGCGATGCGCGACGCCGGCCGCACGTCCTCGGTCGCGCGCGCGTGCGGCGCGTACGCGCCGTCGTTCGCGGGCAACGGGATCCCGGCGCGGACCATCGCGGTGTAGGCGGCGAGGCACACGACGTTGGCGAGGTTCAGGCTGCGGATCCCCTCGCGGATCGGGACGTAGACGCGCCGGTCCGGCCGGGCGTCGAGGAGCTCCCGCGGCAGCCCGCGGCTCTCGGAGCCGAACACGAGGACGTCGTCGCGCTCGAACGCGGTCTCGAACAGCGAGGTCCCGCCGCGCGCCGTGAAGAGCCGGAGGCGCGCTCCCCGTGAAGACTTCGTCACGAACTCGTCCCAGGACGCGTGGACGACGAGCTCGACGAGCGGCCAGTAGTCGAGTCCCGCGCGCTTGAGGTAGTGGTCGTCGAGCGAGAACCCGAGCGGCTGGACGAGGTGCAGGCGCAGGCCGAGCGCCGCCGCGAGGCGCGCGGCGCACCCGGTGTTGTGCGGGATCTCCGGCGCGACGAGCACGATCTCCATCGGCGCCAGTCTACCCGCTACACTGCGGGGCATGCCCGAGCGCGAGATCCGGCTGGAGACCGCGGCCTTCCTGGATTCCCCGCAGTCGAAGGCGCTGGCGCTCGCGCGGGACGGCCAGAAGAAGATCGTCGACCGCTTCCTCGCCTGCGCGTACGAGGAGCTCGGGGTCGCACCGCGCCTGCTCGACGGCGAGGGCATGCACGGGATCGTCGGGCACCTCCTGCCCGCGCGCTTCAGCCGCAAGGACCCGCTCGGCCCCGAGGTCGTCCCGGTCCTGCGCGCCTATGTCGCGTTCCTCGAGGAGAACGCCGTCGTCACGCAGAGTTTCGAGATCAAGAACGCGCTCGAGGGCACCGCGGAGGAGTTCGAGGAGATGGTTCGGACGGGGACGTCGGCGCACCACGCGCCCGTGAAGAAGGACCCGCCGTTCGTCCACAAGGCCTCGAAGGTCGGACGCAACGACCCTTGCCCGTGCGGGAGCGGCAAGAAGTTCAAGCAGTGCTGCGCCCGCCTGGGCTAGCCGGCCGTTTTTTCGCGTCGCACGCGGATTTCGGCGGCACAATGGAGGCAGCCTCCGCGTCCCCAGGAAACCTCCATGCTTTCGATCTGCCGCCTCCAGGCGTCGCTGTTCGTCCTCTCCCTCCTCGCGTCGGCCGCGCCCGCTCACGACGGCGATCCGATGCTGCTCGACCGGAAGCCGATGTATCCCGGCCACGGTTGGAGGAACGCCGAGCGCATCGGCGGCAACGGCAACCTGTTCGTGACGGGACCGGGACTGCGGTTCCAGAAGAGCAACGTCACGCTGCTCTCGTGGCTCACGCTGCCCGACATGGGGGTGCCGGCGGGCGGGAACGGCAACAGCTGCTTCGGCTACACGTCCCCGTCGGGCCGCGAGTACGCGATCATCGGGCTCTCGACCGGCACGGCGTTCGTCGAGGTCACCCAACCGGGCAATCCGGTGATCGTCGGCGTGATCGCGGGGCCGCAGAGCCTGTGGCGCGACATGCGGACGTTCTCCCACTACAGCTACTCCGTCAGCGAAGGTGGCGGCGGCGTCCAGGTCGTCGACCTCGCGAACATCGACAACGGCGTCGTCAGCCTCGTCAACACGATCAACGACGACGGCAACAGCGCGACGCACACGCTCGCGATCAACCCGACGTCGGGCTACCTGTACCGGTCGGGCGGAGGCTCGGTCAGCCAGGGACTGCGCATCTACAACCTGAACGCGAACGCCGCGAATCCCCCGCGCGTCGGGAGCTGGAACGACCGCTACAGCCACGAAGCGTCGATCTTCAACTTCACGACCGGTCCGGCCGCCGGCCGGGAGCTCGCGTTCGTCTGCGGAGGCTTGAACCAGGGCTTCAGCTCCACGGGTCTCCACATCGTCGACGTCACGAACAAGGCCGCGCCGACGACGCTGCAGTTCGTCGCCTACGCGAACGCGGGGTACTGCCACCAGTGCTGGCCGTCGTCGGACATGCACTACCTCTATCTCGACGACGAGCTCGACGACCAGGACTTCGGGATCACGTGCCAGACGCGCGTCTTCGACATCAGCAACCCGCTCGCGGTGAGCTTCGTGACCACGTTCACGAACGGGAACACGTCGATCGACCACAACCAGTACACGAAGGGCACGACGATCTATCAGTCGAACTACCGCAGCGGACTGCGGGTCAAGAGCACCTCGAACCCGGGGACGCCGACGGCGCCCGTGGAAGTCGCGTACTTCGACACGTGGCCCGAGGACGACGACACGCAGTTCAACAGCCTCTGGAACAACTATCCGTACTTCCAGAGCGGCGTGATCATCGGCAGCGACATCGAGAAGGGCCTGTTCGTGTGGTGGGTCGGCACGCCGCAGCTCACGATCGCGTCGCTCGCGGGGGATCCGGAGACGATCGACCCCAGCGGCGCGACCCTCGGCGTGCAGATCGGCGAGATCGCGCCCGGGACACTCGTCCCGGGGACAGCGAAGCTCCACTACGACAACGGCGGCGGATGGGTCGCCGTCGACCTCGTTCCGCAGGGCGGCGGCACGTACGCGGCGAACCTGCCGGCGTCCTCGTGCGGCTCGGTCGTGCGGTACTACTTCTCCGCGCAGTCGTCGAACGGCGTCGTCTGGAGCGAGCCCGAGGACGCGCCCGCGGAATTCCACCAGGCGCTGTCCGGCGTCGGCTTGAACATCGCGCAGTTCGACGACTTCCAGAACAACACGGGCTGGACTTCCGGCGCCGCGGGCGACAACGCCACGGCCGGCCTGTGGGTCCGCGTCGATCCGAACGGTACTGAAGCGGCGCCCGCGGACGACCACACTCCCGGCGCCGGCACGATGTGCTGGGTCACCGGCCAAGGCGCCGCGGGCGGCCAGGCGAGCGCCGCGGACGTCGACGGCGGGCACACGACGCTCGTCTCCCCGACCTACGACGTCTCGGCCCTGGCGAACCCCGTGATCCGCTACTGGCGCTGGTACTCGAACTGCTGGACGAGCGGCGAGGTCAGCTCGAGCCTGCACACGATGGCCGACGTCTTCCGCGTCGACCTCTCGAACAACAACGGCAACACGTGGGTCAACGTGGAGACCGTCGGCCCGAGCGGGCTCGAGGTCCTGGGCGGATGGATCTTCCACCAGTTCCGCGTCTCCGACTTCATGATCCCGACGCCGCAGATGAAGATCCGCTTCGTCGCCGAGGACGCGGGGACGGGCTCGATCGTCGAGGCCGGCGTCGACGACTTCCAGATCGTCGATCCGGGCTGCGGAGCGATCCAGAGCTTCTGCTCGGGCGACGGCACCGGTCAGCTCTGCCCGTGCTTCAACTCGGGCGGACCGGGGCGCGGATGCGACAACTCCGCGGCGACCGGCGGCGCGCTGATCACGTCGACGGGCACGGCGAGCCTCGCGGCCGACACGCTCGTCCTCACGTCCGACGGCGAGCGCGCGACCGCGTTCTCGCTGTTCCTGCAGGGCGACGCCGAGCTCGCTGGAGTCGCGTTCGGCGACGGACTGCGTTGCGCGGGAGGCAACCTGCGGCGTCTCTACTCGAGGAACGCCGTCGGAGGATCGGTCACCGCGCCGACGGGCGGCGACCCGTCGATCTCGGCCCGCTCGGCCGCGCTCGGCGACACGATCCCGTCGCTCGCGACGCGCATCTACCAGGTCTACTACCGTGACCCGACCGCGAACTTCTGCGCGCCTCCCCAAGGCGGCACGTTCAACGTCTCGAATGCCCTACGGGTCGTCTGGGGACCGTGATCCCCGGGCGTCCCCGGACGTCCATCGCTCCCCCTGTTCCAAAACGATGACGAGAGTCACTCCATCCATGAAGATCCCGACTCGTACACTGCTTTCCACGACACTCCTCCCGCTCGTTCTCGCGCTTCCGGTCGCAGCCCAAGGCCCGGGCTGCGGCGCCTCGATCGGCCCGGACGTCATCGTCGGCGAGATCACCGACGTGCTCAACGCGGCCTCGTTCAACGGGATCGACGCGATCGCACTCGGGACGACGTCCTGCAACATGGGGACGAGCGTCGTCAACTGGATCGGCAACACGAACGACCACCCGGTCATCCGCCAGAACCTGTACCGCTACAAGATCGTCAACGGCGCGGGGCGGTTCGAGCAGCTCGGCCTCAGCTGGCTGAAGCACGGATTCGCGTCGCTCCAGGGCAGCACGTGCTGCACCTGCATGCCGGGCGGCGACGGGCAGCACCTCGGCGTCGGTTGCTCCGACCCGTACGACTCGGGTCTCAACGGCTGGCAGGACGCGCTCGGTCCGAACTGGCAGGTCAACGCGGCGACGGGCGTGTTCACGTACCCGCCCGCGAATCCCGCGCACGGCAGCGACGGCGTCTACCGGCGCTGCGAGGTCCCCGTCAGCGATCTCGAGGTGACGGGCGGAGGCAACACGACGCGCTTCTTCGGCGAGTGCCAGTACGTCACGAAGGACGACGCCACGGCCGGCAACCAGAACAACAACGCCTCGTGGCGCGAGATGACCTGCTCCGGCGGACCGACGAACTTCAACCTCGCGCTGCTCGGCTCGACGCACCGCGAGGACCCCGCGATCCGCGTGTGGGCGGTGATCGACCCGGCGGTGCACCTCGTCGATCTCCAGATCCCGGCCGACGGACTCATGGTGCTCGGAAGCCGCGCGACGGACCTCGGCGGCGGGCAGTGGCACTACGAGTACGCGATCTACAACATGAACTCGGACCGGAACGCCGGCACCTTCAGCGTGCCGATCCCGTCCGGCGTCACGGTCACGAACATCGGATTCCACGACGTGGCCTACCACGACGGCGACGGTCCGGCGAACGTGAACTTCTCGGGTCTCGACTGGATCGCGACGCAGGGCACGAACTCCCTCACGTGGGCGACCGACACGCAGGCGCAGAACGACCACGCGAACGCGCTCCGCTGGGGCTCGCAGTACAACTTCCGCTTCGACGCGGACGCGGCGCCGACGAGCGGCACGTTGACGGTCGGACTGTGGAAGATCGGCGCTCCGGGCGTGATGACCGGCGCGGGCGACGTGCCCGCCGTCGGCGGCCCGGTGACGAGCTTCTGCTTCGGCAGCGGCGCGTTCTCGTCCTGCCCGTGCGGGAACTCCGGAGCTCCGTTCCACGGCTGCGAGAACTCGGCCTCGACGGGCGGCGCGCAGCTCACCTCGACGGGCACGCCGAGCCTCTCGAACGACACGCTCGTCGTGACGTCGGCCGGCGAGCGCGCGACGGCGCTCTCGATCGTGCTCCAAGGCGACGCGGAGATCGCCGCGGTCAGCTTCGGAGACGGCCTGCGCTGCACCGACGGCAACCTGAAGCGCTTGTACGTGAAGCACGCCGCCGGCGGCACGATCACGGCTCCGGAGTTCCTCGATCCCACGATCTCCGCGCGCTCCGCCGCGCTCGGCGACGTGATCCCGGCCTTCGGGACGCGCCTCCTGCAGGTGTACTACCGCGATCCGGACCCCGTGTTCTGCCCCGATCCGCCGGGCAGCACGTTCAACGTGTCGAACGGCCTGCGGGTCGTCTGGCAGCCTTGATCTGAACCTCCGCATTCGCGGACGATACGCGGAGCCGCCTCGCGCGCAGCGCGAAGCCGATCGATCCACGGTCGGCTTCGCGCGTTTCAGGCATGCCCAGCCGCTCCCGAGCCGCACTCCTCATCGCCGTCGTCTGCCTCGTGTGGGGCAGCACGTGGATCGTGATCCGGGAAGGGCTCGTCGATCTCCCGCCGTTCACTTCCGCCGCGGCGCGCTTCGGGATCGCGGCGGTCGTCATGTCGGTCGTCGCGCACTTCCTGAGCCGCAAGGAAGGCGGGAGCGCGCCGCCGCTCGCCCTCTCCTTCGCTCTCGGCGTGCTCAACTTCGGCGCGTGCTACGGGATCGTCTACTGGAGCGAGACGCGGATCCCGTCGGGGCTCGCGAGCGTTCTGTGGTCCGTGTTCCCGATGCTCATGGCGATCAGCGGGCACGTCTTCCTCCCCGGCGAGCGCCTCCGTGGCCGCCAGTGGGCCGGGTTCGTCCTCGGATTCCTCGGCGTCGTCGTGCTCTTCGCGACGGACTTGCGCGGCATCGGGGCGGGCGCGATCCCGGCCGGGCTCGTGCTGCTCCTGAGCCCGACGCTCGCCGTGATCGGGACGACGTACGTCAAGCTGCACGGCGCGCACGTGAGCTCCGTGCTCGCGAACCGGAACGGGATGTGGATCGGAACCGCGCTGCTCGCCGCCGCGGCGCTCCTCTTCGAGCGCGGCGCTCCCGCGCACTGGACCGGTCCCGCGATCGCGAGCGTCCTCTACCTCGCCGTCGTCGGCACCGTGCTGACGTTCAGCCTCTACTTCTGGCTCCTGCGCCACACCGCGGCGAATCGCCTCGGCTTGATCGCCTACGTGACGCCCGCGATCGCGCTGCTCCTCGGCGGATTCGTCGGCCACGAGCCGATCACCGCGTGGACGCTCTCGGGGAGCGGTCTGATCCTCGCCGGCGTCCTGCTCGTCGTCCGCAAACCGGCCGGATCGGGCGGAACCGCGGGAAACAGCTAGGATTTCCGAGGCTCGAGGCCCGAATGCCAGCTGCTCGCGAATCCAGGCTTGCACGCCACGCTTGGTGGATCGTGCTCGGTCTCTCGGTGCTCGCGTTCGGGCTCCGAGTGCACGGCCTCGGGTTCCTGCTCCCGCAGCAGGTCGCGATCGACGAGATCGTGCTCGCGCGCGAAGTCGAGAGGATCGACAGCGGCCGCGAGGACTTCCACCGCGATCACGAGCTCGGGCTCTACCCCGATCTCCTGCCGCGTCTCGTCCCGAAGCTGTCGGTCGTCCAGGCGGCTTCCTCCTCGGACCCGCTGCCGCTCACGAAGGAACTCGCGCGCGCGGCCGAGCCGTTCTTCGCGGTGCGGTTCGTCGTCGCGCTGCTCTCGGTCCTGTCCGTGCCCGCGACCTACCTGCTCGCCCGCTCCTTCCTCGACGCGAAGGGCGCGATGCTCGCCGCGGCCCTCGCCGCGACGAGCTTCCTCGACCTCTGGTTCGCGCAGCAGAGCCGACCGCACGCAGCGGCGGGGAGCCTGATGCTCGTCGCGGTCCTCGCGGCACTCGACCTGCGGCAGAATCCGACGCCGCGTCGC
This sequence comes from Planctomycetota bacterium, assembly GCA_036006425.1. Taxonomy (GTDB): domain Bacteria; phylum Planctomycetota; class UBA1135; order UBA1135; genus DASYPQ01. Next base: position 35,881 of record DASYPQ010000014.1, on the reverse strand, counting down.
TACGTGCTCGCCGGGATCGCGACCGGTCTCGCGGTCGGATGCCTGCAGTACGGGATCTTCGTCCTGCCGGCGCTGCTCGCCGCGTTCTGGCTGCGGCGCTCCGACGGCGCGCGCTCGCGCTGGCAGGACTTCGGCTGGCTCCTCGTCTCCCTGGCGATCGTCGCGGCGTCGATCGCCCTCTTCTACCAGTTCGTCTGGCAATCCGACCCGGGCCGCGACACCGAGCCGTTCCGGATGGAAGCTTCGACGCTGCGCGTCTACGGGCACCGCGTCCATCTCGAGAACCTCGGCCTCCATGGACTCGGCACCGTCCTCTGGACCGCGTGGAGCTACGAGCCGATCCTCTCGATCCTCGCGCTCGGCGCGTGCGTGCTCGCGCTCGTCCGCCGCCTGTTCCGTTTCTCGCTCGACGGGGAGCGGAGGAAGGACCTATTCGTCGTTTTCGCGTTCACGCTGCCCTTCCTCGCCGTGCTCTCGGTGTACGGCGCGACGCAACAGCGGTTCCTCATCCCGCTCGTGCCCTTCGCGGCCGTCCTCGCCGCGCGGCTGCTGACAAGGATCTTCGACTGGCTGCGAGCCGCCTTCCCCGTCGGCGCGCTGGGCGCGGTCGTCCCGGCGACGCTCGTGCTCCTTCCGATCGGCGGCGAGACGTGGGCGGCCGCGCGGCTCTCGTGCGTCCGCGCGTCGGACGACACGCTGACGCAGGCCGCGCAGTGGATCCGCGCGCACGCCCGCGCCGTCGAGGACCGGGTGCTGCTCTCGCCCGCGCTCGACCTGCCGCTGTACCGGCGCGCGGCGATCCTCGGCACCGAGCACGGCATGACCGCGCGATCGTTCCCGTGGGCAGTCTACCAGCGCGAGCACGTTCCCGTCGCGTGCCTCGAGCAGGCCTTCGAGACCGTCGCCGTGCCGCTCGCGACGGACGCCGATCGCGAGCTCCTGATGCGCGATCCCGCGGGTCTCGTCGCGTCGCTCGGCGTCCGCTTCGCCGTCGTCGAGGTGCGGGACGGATGGGGCTGGCCGGGCCTCGTGCAGATGCGCCGCGGACTCCAGGAGCTCGGCGTCCTCGTCTGTCGCTTCGATCCCTCGGACGCCGGCGATGCGCGCGCGCAGCCGTTCGCCTACGAGTTCGAGCGTCTCCCGGACCGCGTCGCGTGGATGTGGCGCACGCTCTTCACGCGGCGCACGGGCCCCGTGATCGAGATCTACGAGCTAGGCCGCTAGCCCCCGCGGGGCACGAGCTCCCGCGCGATCGCGAGGAAGTGCGTCACCGGGTCGTAGCCGTGGTACCGCACCCAGAAGAGCTCGAAGCTCCGCCATTCGAGGAACGCGACGAGCGCGACGGCGAGACCGGCGCCCAGCGTCGCGCGGAGGGACTTCCCCTCCCCCGCGAGCGCGCCGATCATCAGCAGGCCGAACACGCGGATCGGGAGCTCGAGGACGACGCCGTAGCGCACGTTCTTCGTGAAGAAGCTGAAGAGGAAGATCAGGACGACCGCGATCACGCCGAGAAGGAACGTCGTGCGGTCGTAGCTCCCCGCGCGGAATCTCGCGGCGGCGACCGCGAATCCGCCAAGCGCAAGCAGCGTCGGCACCGGGGAGAGCAGCAGGAAGTCGAGGATCATGCGGAACCACGGCCCCGAGCCGACCGCGATCGAGTAGCGGTTCGTCGCCGGCGAGTGCATCACGATCGTCATCGTGCGGACGAGCGGCGAGCCGCCGCCCGCGGCGAGCAGGAGGACGGCGATCGCGACGACGCCCGGGATCGCGAAGGCGAGCGCGATCCGCGCGAGATCGTGCGGAGTCCTGCGGACGAGCTTCTCGTACAGGACGAAGAGGAGGAGCGGCACGACGAGGAGGACCGAGAGCTCCTTCACGAGGACCATGAGCGCGAGCGACGCCATGAACGGGATGCTGCGCGCGAGACGGACGGGCCGCTGCACGAGGTCGAGGAAGAGCCAGACGGTCGTCATCATGCACAGCGCGATGAAGCTGTCCGTGAGCGGAAGCCGCGACAGCCCCATGAGCAGCGTCGAGAAGCCGATCAGGACCGCGACGAAGAGCGCCTTCACATCGCCGAGGTGTCTCCGCGCGAACACGTAGTTCACGACGCACAGGAGAAGGTGCGACGCGAGCGAGAGGAGCTGGAGCGCGTGGATCGTCGCTCCGAAGAGTCTCGCCCAGAGCGCGGAGACGACGATGAACCCGACGCGCGACGGCGGCGGGTAGATCCAGTCCTTCGGCGTCGCGTTCCACTCGTCGAAGAGCGAGGGGAACGCGGAGAGGCCGCTCTCGCGGACGCGCTGCATGTAGCGGAGGTAGTACCCGTCGTCGGCGTTCGGCGCGCGGACCGCGGCCTGCATCGACCCCTGGAGGATCCAGGCGAGGAGCACGACCGCCAGCGCGAGCAAGACCGCGCAGAGGACGCGCGTGGACCGTGTCGTCGCGGGGTCCATCGTGCGGATCCAAGGATAGGCGCACGCGCCGACTGGACGCGAAATTAGGGTTTTGTTAGGGTAGCTCCGGAGACCCGATGTCCACCCCCCTCTGGCACCTCCCGCAGCTCTCCGGCCGCCTGGTCGAGCTCCAGAGCTCCGGCTCGACCGCCGCGCTGACGCTCGCGTTCCGCATCGTCCTCGACGCGCAGCTCCAGGGAGAACCCGTCGCCTGGATCACGGGGCGCTCGAGCCTCTTCTTTCCGCCCGACGTCGCCGCCGGCGGAGTCGATCTCGCCGCGCTCGCGGTCGTCCGCCTCCCCTCTCCGGACGACATCGTCCGCGCAGCGGACCTCCTCGCGCGCTCGGGCGCTTTCGCTCTGCTCGTCCTCGATCTCGGGCACGGCGCGCGCGTCCCGCTGCCGCTCCAGACGCGCCTGCTCGGCCTCGCGCGCAAGCACGACACCGCGGTCCTGTGTCTCACGCAGGCGCGGAGCGGCACCTCCCCGCTCGGTTCGCTCGTCTCGCTGCGCGGCGAAACCTGGCGGCGGCGCTCCGCACCGGGCGCTTTCTCCTGCGGGATCGACGTCGTGAAGGACAAGCGCCGTGGACTCTGGAAGCACGTCGAGGTGTGCCGTGGACCGGCTGGCTTGCGTTGACGTCCCCGCCCTGCCGCTCCAGCTGCTCCTCCGGCAACGTCCCGACTGGGCGCACGAGCCCGTCGCGGTCGTCGAGGAGGAGAAGCCGCAGGGACTCGTCCTCTGGGCGAACGAGAGCGCGCGCAGGCTCGGAGTCTCGGCCGGTCTCTCCTACGCCGCCGGCCTCTCGTTCGCGCCCCGGCTGCGGGCGAGCGCCGTCGCTCCTGCGGCGATCCAGGGCGGCGTCGCGGCGATCGTCGAACGGCTCCGTCGCTTCACGCCCGCGATCGAGCCCGCCGCCGAGGAGCCGGGCGTCTTCTGGCTCGACGCCCGGGGACTCGCGCGCCTCCATCCTTCGCTCGTCCGCTGGGCCGAGGAGATCCGCGCGAGCCTGCTCGAAGCGGGTTTCTTCGCGGCCGTCGTCGTCGGTTTCGGCCGTTTCGGGACGTACGCGGCCGCCAAGGTGCTCTCGGGACGGAGCCTCGTCGTCTTCGACGAGCCCGCGCACGAGACCGCGGCCGCCCGGCGCGTGCCGCTCTCCTGCATCGCGCTCCTCCCCAAGGTGCGCGCGTCCCTCGAGAAGCTCGGCGTCCGCAGCGTGGGCGATTTCTTGCGCCTCCCCGCAGGCGGGATCCGCCTGCGCTTCGGAGCGGCGGCGCACGAGCTCCATCGCCTCGCGTCCGGCCTGCACGAGACGCCGCTCGAGCCCGAGCGCGAGGAGGAGGTCCTCGAGGCGCGCTTCGACTTCGATCTCCCCGAGAGCGATCTCGCGAGCATCGTCCACTGCATCGAGACCCTCCTCGAGCCGTTCTTCGAGAAGCTCCCGCGCCGCGGCGAGGCTCTCGCTCGCGTCGGACTCCGCTTCGAGCTCGAAGGGGCCGCCGCAGTCCGCGAGAGCATCCGACCCGCGGCACCGACGCTCGACCACGAGCAGATCCTCGAGCTCGTCCGCCTGCGCCTCGCCTCCGTGCCCTTCTCCCGCGGCGTCTCCGCGGTCGTCGTCGACGTCGAAGGATCCCCCGCCGATTCCGAGCAGCTCCGGTTGTTCGCGCTGCGCTCGCGCCGCGATCCCGCCGCCGCCGCGCGCGCCTTCGCCAGGTTGCGCGCGACGTTCGGCGGCGACGCGGTCGTGCGGACGGTCGTGAGGGACGGCCACTTGCCCGCGGCGCGCTTCGGTTTCGAGCCTTTCGATCGCCTGGGTCCGCCGCGACCGGAGACGGTCCCCGAGCGACCGCTCGTGCGGCGCATCCGGATCGATCCCGCGCCGCTCCGCGCGCACGCGCCTCACGACCGCGACGGATGGCAGATCCAGGGCTTCGCCTCCGGATCCGTCGCGCGGCTGCACGGTCCCTACCGCTTGTCCGGAGGCTGGTGGCGCTCGGAAGTGGAGCGCGACGACTACTTCGCCGAGCTCGAGAGCGGCGAGATCCTGTGGATCTACTACAGCGTCCGCCGGCGCGCCTGGTTCCTGCAGGGCGAAGTCGCTTGAGGCCCCATGCACGTCCCGCTGTGGTGCAAGAGCAACGGTTCGTTCCTCGAAGGCGCGAGCCATCCCGACGAACTCGTCGAGGAAGCGCAGCGCCTCGGCCTCTCGACGCTCGCGCTCACCGATCGGGACGGCGTGCACGGCATCGTGCGCGCGCACGAGAAGGCGCGCGAGCTCGGCGTCCGCCTCGTCGTGGGATCGCAGATCACGATCGAGGACGGCTCGACGATCGTCCTCCTCGCCCAGGATCGCGCCGGCTACGCGAACCTGTGCCGGCTCGTGAGCCAGGGAAGGCTGCGCTCTCCCAAGGGGACGAGCTCGGTTTCGTGGACCGAGGTGTGCGAGAGAGCCGCGGGTCTCGTCGCCTTGTGGGGCGGGAAGAGGAGTCTCCTCGTCGCCGACGCCGAGCCGGTCCGCGTCACGGACGATCTCTGCGCCGCGTTCGGCGACCGTCTCCACGCGCTGCTCGCGCGCCACCGCTGCGCCGAGGAGGTCGAGCAGGAAGTGCGCCTGCGCGAGCGCGCGGCGCGCCGGCGATTGCCGATCGTCGCCGGCGTCGAGGTCCTCTACCACACGAAGGCGCGGCGGCGATTGCAGGACGTGCTCGTCTGCATCCGTCACGGCGTGACGCTCCCCACCGCCCGGAGCCTGCTCGAGCCGAACGCCGAGCACGCGCTCCTCTCCCCGCACGCCTTCCGCGAGCTCTTCGCCGACGATCCTGCCGCGGTCGCGCGCACGAACGAGGTGGCCGAACGCTGCACGTTCTCGCTCGCCGAGCTGCGCTACCGCTATCCGTCCGAGAACCTCCCCGACGGGACGACGTCCTCGCAGCGTCTCTTCCGCCTCGTCCACGAAGGAGCGCGACGGCGCTACGGCGAGGACGTGCCGAAGGCCGCCGCCGACCAGATCGCGAAGGAGCTCGAGCTCATCGACGCGCTCGACTACTGCGGCTACTTCCTGACGATGTGGGAGATCGTCGACTACTGCAGGAAGAACGGGATCCTGTGCCAGGGGCGCGGCTCCGCGGCGAACTCGACCGTGTGCTACTGCCTCGGCATCACCGCGGTCGACCCGGTGCGCATGGGGCTCCTGTTCGAGCGCTTCCTCTCCCGCGAGCGCGCCGAGCCGCCGGACATCGACCTCGACATCGAGCACGAGCGGCGCGAGGAGGTCATCCAGCACGTCTACCGCCGCTACGGACGCACCCACGCGGCGATGGTCGCGAACGTCATCTGCTACCGCGCGCGCTCGGCGATCCGCGACGTCGGCAAGGCGCTCGGCCTGCCGGAGACCGAGCTCGACCGCATCGCGAAGCTGACGGGGTACCACGAGTGCTCCGACGAGCGGAACGTCGAGCACCTCGGCTTGCGGCTCTCGCAGGGCGCCTCCTCGCAGCTCCTCGAGCTCGCCGCCGAGCTCGAGGGTTTCCCGCGCCACCTGTCGATCCATCCGGGAGGCTTCATCCTCGGCCACGATCCGGTCTCGACGCTCGTCCCGATCGAGAACGCGACGATGGCGGATCGCACCGTGATCCAGTGGAACAAGGACGACGTCGAGGCGCTCGGGCTCTTCAAGGTGGATCTCCTCGGGCTCGGCGCGCTGACGCATCTCCACCGCGCGTTCGATCTCGTCGAGAGGCACCGTGGCCGGCCGCTCACGATGGCGACGATCCCGCCCGACGACTCCGCGACCTTCGACATGATCTGCCGCGGCGACACGGTCGGCGTGTTCCAGATCGAGAGCCGCGCGCAGATGGCGATGCTCCCGCGCCTGCGGCCGCGCAACTACTACGACCTCGTGATCGAGGTGAGCATCGTGCGCCCCGGTCCGATCACCGGCGGCATGGTCCATCCGTATCTGCGGCGCCGGAACGGCCAGGAACCCGTCGAGTACCCGCATCCCTGCCTCCAGCCGGTGCTCGAGAAGACGCTGGGCGTCCCGCTCTTCCAGGAGCAGGTGATGCGCCTCGCCGTCGTCGCCGCCGACTACACGCCCGGCGAAGCCGACCAGCTCCGCCGCGACATGGCCGCGTGGCGCCGGACGGGGCGGATCGAGCAGCACAAGGAGCGCCTCGTCACGCGGATGGGGAAGAAAGGCATCGCGACCGAGTTCGCCGAGCGCGTCTTCAAGCAGATCTGCGGCTTCGGCGAGTACGGATTCCCGGAGAGCCACGCGGCGAGCTTCGCGCTCGTGAGCTACGCCGGCGCGTGGTTGAAGCGCCACTACCCCGTCGAGTTCGCGTGCGCGCTCCTGAACGCGCAGCCGATGGGCTTCTACTCGCCCGCGACGATCGTCGAGGACGCGAAGCGCCACGGCGTCGTCGTGCTCCCGATCGACGTGCTCGCGAGCGGCTGGGACTGCGCGCTGGAGCCGATCGAAGGAGGCTTCGCCCTGCGCATGGGCCTGCGCTACGTCAAGGGACTCGGAGCCCGCGAACGGGAGAAGATCGAGAGCGCCGTGCAGCGCGCGCGCTTCGCGTCGCTCGACGAGTTCGTCCACGAGACCGGCCTCGACGAGGGTTCCCTGTGCGCGCTCGCCGAGGCCGGAGCGCTGGCGAGTTTCGGGATCGCGCGCCGATCGGCGCTGTGGGAAGTCAGCGGGCTCGTCCGCGAACCCGCGGGACGAATCGGATCCGACGAGAGCTCGACGCCGGAGTTCGATCCGATGTCGAGCCTCGACACGATCCAATGGGACTACCGGCGGACGAGCCACAGCACGCTCGGCCACCCGCTCGCGCCGCTGCGCACGTGGCTCCGCGAACGCGGGCTCCCGGACGCGCGCACGCTCGCGACGCTCCCCGACGGCGAGCACGCCGAATTCGCCGGCCTCGTGATCTGCAGACAGCGCCCCGGAACCGCGTCAGGCGTCGTCTTCATGACCCTGGAGGACGAGACCGGCTTCGTGAACGTCGTCGTCTGGTCCCGCGTCTTCGAGGAGCACGCCGTCCTCGCGAAGACCCGGTCGTTCCTGGGCGTGAGCGGAACGCTGCAGGTCCAGGACGGCGTCGTCCACCTCGTCGCGGAGACGCTGTGGGCGCCCGACGCTCCGGTCGAACCCGCGAGCAGCGGGAGCAGGGACTTCCACTGACTGGGGGGATCAGGACCGCTCGCGCAACCCGCGCTCGATCCGGATCCGCTCGCGGCGCTTCTCGTAGAGGAAGAGCAGCTTCTTGAGGAGTGCGACCGGTCGCACGACGAGGTAGCGGCGGTCGAGCCGGCGCTTCTCCGCGTCCGTCGTCATGTAGAGGTCGGAGAGGTAGGCGATCTGCTCGGACAGGTTCTGGTTGATCCGTCCGAGCGCGCGGACCTTCTCCTCGAGCTCGCGCACGTCGGAATCGGGAGTGGGGCTCATGACACCGGAGTGTGCGCGCAGATCTCCTCGTAGAGCGCGACGAGCTCGCGGATGTGCTCGTTCATGCGCTTCACGGGAGGGACGCCGCGGCGCAGCTTCGACCACAGCGCCGGGTCGTCGCGGAAGCGCGCGAGGACTTTTGCCAGATCGTCCGCGCTGCCGGCTTCGAAGAGGAAGCCGCTCTTCCCATCCTCGACGATCTCGGCGAGACCGCCGAGGCGCGAGGCGACGACCGGGATCCCGGCCGCTTGCGCCTCGAGCATCACGAACGGCGTGTTCTCGTACCAGACCGACGGCGCGACGAGCACGTCGATCTCGGAGTGCACGCGCCGGATCTCGTGGCGCGCGTACGGACCGGCGAAGCGGATGCGCGGATCGCCGTCCGCGAGCTCGCGCAGGCGGATCGTGTGCTCGCGATCCGTGCGCGGATCGCCGTACATCGTCAGCGTCGCCTGCGGCCACGCGAGCTTCCGGAACGCCTCGACGAGCACGTGCGGTCCCTTGTGCGGCACGAGACTGCCCATGTAGCCGAAGCGCATCGCACCCGCGGGCGGTCCGTCGGAGGCCGGCGCGAGTGCCTCGGCGACGGCGTACCCGAGGACGCGCATCGAATCCTCGCGCCAGCCGTTCTTCACGAGCATCGAGCGCAGAAAGCGCGACGGCGAGATGATCGCGCTCGCGCGCGAGAGGCTCTTCCGGATCGTGCCGGCGCGCGCGCGCGCGGCGGCCGTCTGCGCGGCGAGGGACGAATCGTTCGGGAGCAGGCGCTCCGGCGGAACGGCGCGAGAGAGATCGGCTTCGGTCAGGATGCCGTCGTCGATCGCCACGCCGAGCATGTCGTAGCCGCTCCATTCGACGTCGCGCATGCACCGCAGGCACTCGGGGATGCTGTCGGGGCCGCCGCAGATCTCGTGGGAAGGCTTCAGGAGCGTGATCCGCGGGCAGATCGTCCAGAAGTCCATCAGGTTCACGACGCAGGGCACGCCGCGCGCCCACGTCTCCTCCACGAGCGACACGCCGAGGTGCAGGAAGTGGAAGAAGTGGACGACGTCGAAGTGCTCGCGCTCGAGGAGCTCGACCAGGCGCTTCGCCAGGAACGGCCGGTAGTACTCCGCGAGCACGCGGTTCGGGAAGAGCGGGCGCGTCGCCTGCACGTAGTGGACGTCGAGCCCTCGGTACGCCTCGGTCCACTCGTGGTAGTCGGGGTGATGGCCCCAGTGCGCCGCCGCGCTCAGGATCGACACGGAATGTCCGGCGGCGACCAGGTTGAGCGCGAGGTCCATGGCGTACAGCTCCGTCCCCGTCATGTACTGGGGCGGGAACTGATGCACGACCATGAGGACTTTCATCGTTCGTCTCGCGCGACACGGGCGCGTTCGGGCGAAGGTGCGATGCTATCCTGCCCCGGAGGCCGCCACAATCCGACATGAATGTCTCCGTCGTCGTCCCGACCTTCAACGCCGGCGCGCTCCTCGATGACCTCCTGGCGGCGCTCGCGAACCAGCGGTTCGAGCGCGGATCGGTCGAGCTCGTGGCGGCGGACTCGGGCTCGACGGACGGCACGCGGGAGCGCCTCGTGCGCGCCGGCGCGCGCCTGATCGACGTTCCCGCGGGGACTTTCGATCACGGCGCGACGCGCGACCTCGCGATCTCGAGCTCGACGGGCGACATCGCGATCCTCGTCGTGCAGGACGCCGTGCCGGGCTCGCGCGACTGGATCGAGGGACTGGCGCGCGAATTCGCTTCCCCGGCCGTGGCCGGGACGTTCTGCAGGCAGGTCGCGCGGCCCGACGCGCCCGCGGTCGTCGCGCTGCGCCTGCGCGAGAGCATGTACGGCTCGAAGGAGCGCCGGGATTGCCGCCTGGAGCGCGGCGTCGAGCTCGCGTCGCTGCCGCCGTTCGAGCGCTTCCGGCTGTGCGCGTTCGACAACGTGTGCAGCGCGGTGCGTCGCACCGTGTGGGAGGACATCCGCTTCGGGCCGCGCGCCTTCGCCGAGGACCTCGTGTGGTCGAAGCGCGCGATCCTCGCCGGCCACACGATCACGTACACGCCCGACGTCCACGTGATCCACTCGCACGATCGCTCGGTCGGCTACGAGTACCGGCGGACCTACCTCTCCCACTACACGCTCTACGAGCTGTTCGAGGTGCGCACGGTGCCCAAGGCGGGCATGACGTGGCATGCGCTGACGAGCGCGGGGCCGTGGATCCGCGCCGCGTGGTACGAGGAGCCCACGCTCGCGCGCCGGGTCCGCGGCGCGATCCGCGCGCCGGTCGAGCGCTTCGCGACGGCCGTCGCCCAGTACCAGGGCGCGCGCGACGCGGCGCTCGGCCGCCCCGCCCGACGGTTCCGCGGCATCTAGCCGGCGACCGCCGGTAGGATGGATCTCCCGTGCTCGCCCTCCTCGCCGCTCTCGCGTTCCAGGCTCCGATCGCGCGCCAGGTCGCCGCTCCCGCGAGCGACATCCTCGCAGGAGTCGTCCGCCTCCCCGATCCGTCGAGCACGCCGACGGTCTCGAGCGTCATCGTCCTGCCGCTGCGCTTCGAGCGCGTGGCCGGAACGGGCTGGGTCGCCGCCGTGTCGCTGCCGGTCGAACGCGACGGAGATCTCTCCTTGATGCTCCTCTCGCCCGACGCCGGGACCTGGCGTCTGCGCGGCGCGCCGGCGGGGGCGCAGCACAAGATCGAGCTCGTCGGCGACGAGATGCCGGGCTGGGTCGTCGATCGCGCGGACGCGCACGCCGTCCCCGCCGGAGAGTGGGACCTGCGCGTCGAAGCCGACGATCCGCTCGGCGCGCGTCCGCCGGCCGAAGGCTGGCTGATCGCGAAGCCGGCGGGCGCGCTGCGCCTCGAGGCGAACGTGACGACGCAGCGGCTCGTCGCGGGGGAGCCGATCGGGATCACCGCGCGCATCCTCGGCGCCGAGCCCGAGCGCGGGCGCGTCGTCCTCCAGAGCGCCGGCGGTGCGCGCGAGCTCGCGATGGATCGCGACGCTTCCGGCGACGGCTCCTTCACTGCGCTGCTCCCCGACGACGTCCGCGGCGACGTGCGCGCGCGCGTCGAGCTCTCCGGGACGACGGCGGAAGGACGGAAGTTCCTGCGCACCGCCGAGCTCACGTTCCCGGTGGTCGAGCCGCGCCTCCTCCTCGAGCCGACCGCTCGCGCGCGCGTCGCCGACGCGGAGCACGTCTCACTCGAGATCGCGTGCCTGCCGCTCGCGCCGCCGCAGCGCCTGCACGTGTCGGCCGAGCTCTGGGGCCGCAGCGCTTCGGGACCGATGGTTCCCGTGTGCTGGCTCTCGCGGATGCTCTCCCCCGAGATGCGCGAGGGTGCCTGGACGCTGCCCCTCGCGCTCGATCTCGCGTGGCTCGACGTCGTCCCGTGCACGGCGCCGTTCGAGCTCCGCGAAGTACGCGTGCAGGACCCCGATCTCGAGATCGTCCTCGATCGCGAGGCGCGGATGCCGCTCCAGTTCCCGGTCGTGCCGGGGACGGGGACGCGGGATCGCCACATCACGTCCGAGATGCTCACCGGCGCTCCGCGTCCGCCGATCGCGCCGCGCCCGACTGTGCCGGCGCTCGTGCTCGTCCACGGCTATTGCTCGGGCGGCGCGGTCTGGCCGCCGGCGGACTTCACGCCGCCGAAATTCGTCTTCCTCGATCCGAACGCGAACCGCACGCACGACCAGTTCGCGCAGCTGATCGCGCAACAGGCCGGCGCCGCGGGCCTGACTTCGTTCGGGATCGTCGCGCACAGCCAAGGCGGCTGCGCGGCGCTCCATCTCCTGACGTACTACCGGAGCGGGCTCGACGCGGCGGACGGCGCTCGACGGATCCAGAGCGTGGCGTCGCCGTACCAGGGAACGCCGCTCGCGTCGCTCGGCGCATTCGCGTGCGGAGTGAACAACGACATGACGCCCGCGGGAGCCGCCGTCTGGCTCGCCGGCATCCCGAGCTGGGCGCGCGCCCAGGTCTCCTACTGGACGACCTCGAACTCGGGCTCCGCGTGCAGCATCTTCACGGACGGGTTCCTCACGAATCCCGAGGACGGCGTCGTCGAGATGTTCCGCGGACAGCTCCCGGGCGGGAACTCGATGGGACACGTGACGGGCTGGTGCCACACGACCGGGATGACGAACCCGGCGAACTACACCGACCACGTCCGGAACCAGGCGATGGACGCCGCCGCGGCGCGGTGAGGGTCGCGAGGTCGCGGTGACCGTGACGCTCCGGCGCGTCGAACCTGGAACCGAGTCGCGCTAGAAGATCGTCCACTCCACCGCGTCGGACGCGGCGAAGCGACGGCCCGCCGCGCCGTCGAGGACCAGCCACTGCGCGTACCACGTGCTCCCGATCCGCGCGGGATCCGTCGGCAGCACCCACGTCACGGAGCCCCAGCCGTCGCCAGCTCCGCCGCCCTTCAGCGTCTGGATGCGCCGCGTCGCGACGCCCGGCTTCAGGGCGACGAAGAGCCGCGCGCCCTGGAACGGCGTGCCCGCGATCGACGCCTGCGGCCCGACGACGAGCACGGCGCTCTTCCCTGAGAGGGCGCGGTCGATCCCGATCGCCATCCGGTCGTTGCCGAGCACTGGCGGCTCGAGCGCGACGAGCTCCGGGGTGAACCCGCCGGTTCCAGCCGTCCCCGAGCCGAAGTGCGCCGGGACGCGCGGTGACACGGCGTAGAGCGTCGGATGATCGAACGGCGGCGCTTCCGCGGCGACGCGCGGATCCGTCATCGGCCGCCGCAGGAACGCGAGGAGCGCGGCGCGCTGCCCCGCGTTCAGGTTGAGCGGGTGGATCGCCGGCGGCTTGTTCGGCGCATCGAAGTCGCCGCCGCGGTTGTAGAAGTCGACGACGTCCTCGAGCGTCGCCTTGCCGCCGTTGTGGAAGTACGCACCGCGGAGCTCGACGTTGCGCAGGCTCGGCGTCCGGAAGGCGCCGCGGTCGTTCGCGTTGTTCGTGACGACCGAGCGTCCGAGATCGTCGTTCTGCGGTCGCACGCCGATGTAGTGGAACTGGTTGTCGCTGAAGAGAGCGCCGGCGTGGCACACGTTGCAGCTGCCGATGCCGTTGAAGATCTGGCGGCCCTGCTGCTCCTGCGGCGTGAGCGCGTTCTGGTTGCCGTTCAAGAACGCGTCGATCGGCGCCTGGTTCGAGAACTGCGTGCGCTCGTAGGTGGCGATCGCCATCAGGATGCGCGCGGGCGTGACGTCGGCCGTCCCGAACGCGTCCTGGAAGAGCTGCGGATAGGTGCGCCCGACGACGAAGCCCTGGAGATCCGGCGAGATGCTGGGCGCGAGGCGCAGCGGCGTCGCCTGCTCCACGAGAGCGGCGACTTCCGTCCACGAGCGACCGACGTGCGCCATCTCGACGTCGCTGACGGGCGGCGCCGCGGCCTGCGATTCGAGCGCCGCGCCGTTCTGGAGCACGACGGCACCCGAGACCGGATCACGGAACGTTCCGGTGGCGCGACCGTCCCAGAAGAGCAGCGGCGCGTAGGCCGCGTTGACGACCGCAGGCGCGTTGCGGCCCGTGACCTGCGGGAGGAGCCGGTCCGTCGCGTCGAGGATGTAGCTGCCCACGGAGTCCTGGCGGCTGATCCCGTTCGAGGCGATCACGTCGTCGAGCGTTCCGAGGATCCCGTCGGGACCCGGAGCGTGGCTGCGCGCGTTCGCGGCGTTCGATCGAGGATCGGCCCCGCCGCGCGCCGGCACGTGGCACGTCGCGCACGAGACCGTCCCGTTCGACGAGAGCTGCTCGTCCCAGAAGAGCGCCTTCCCGAGCAGCACCTTCGAGGGCGTGATCGGATTGCCGGGCGGCGGAGGAGGCGGCGGCGGGAGTCCGCCGCCTTGTGCCCGCAGCGCGGGCGCGAGCGCGCACACAAGGGAAGCAGCGAGGACCGATCGGGTCGCGAGCGTCATGGTTCACCTCTGGATTCCGGGTTTCTTGGGAGGAGGCGGAGGCTCGCGCAGGGCGAGAGCTTCCACGCTCGAGTACTGTTCCGGCGTCAGTACGCCGCGCAGCTCGCGCAGCGTGTCCTCGACGATCCGCCGGTGCGCGTCGCGCATCTTGCGCTCGTGATCCGCGCGGATCGCGTCGACGGCGGCGCGCTGCGCCGGCGCGAGGTCCAGGCGATCGAGCGCGTCGAGGAGGGGCCGCGGTGCGGGCGGCGGGAATCCCGGAGGAGGGCGCGGGTGCTCGATGCGCTCCCGTTGCGGCGGCTCGGGCCGCTGTGCAGGCGCGAGGACGGTTCCGAGCACGAACGTTGCGAGGATGCGAGGCAGGTGGGTCATGGGTTGGTTCTCTCGGCGCGTCGGAGCCGATCCAACCACGCCTTGCCGCGCGCATCACGCGGGATGGAGCGAACGGTGGCCGGAATGTTGCGAACGGCGGGTCAGGCGAGACGCGCGCGGATCTCCGGCGCCCGCGAGCGGCTGACCGGCAGGCGTTCGCCGCTCCGGAGCACGACCTGCCCGTTGCCGCTCTCGAGCGTCTCGAACGTCCGCACCGCCGCGAGGGCCACGATCGCCGAGCGGTGCACCCGCAGGAACGCGGCGGGATCGAGCATCCGCTCGATGCGGTCCATCGATTCCCGCAGCAGATGGACGCCCCCGCGGGCGTGGATCTGGACGTACTGGTCGGCGGCCTCGATCCATTCGATCTCGTGCGCGTCCACGTACTCGATCCGGGTGCCGTGCTGGATCGCCAGGCGACGCAACGGTGCCGCCGCGTCGCCGCGATTCTGCACCGTGGCGCGCAGCTCCGCGTTGCGACGGCCGATCTCGGCCGCGGCCTCGGTGCGCAGCCTCGCCTTGGCGCGGTCGACGGCCCGGAAGAACCGGTCGTCGTCGAAAGGCTTCAGCAGGTAGTCGACCGCGCAGCGATCGAACGCCTCGAGCGCGTAGCGATCGTACGCCGTCGCGAAGATGACGAGCGGCATCCTGTCCGGATCGAGGCGCTCGAGGACCTCGAGCCCGCCGAGTCCTGGCATCTGCACGTCGAGGAACACGAGATCGGGAGCCAGCGCGCGGGCCGCCTCGACCGCCTCGAGTCCGTTCGCGCACTCGGCGACGATCTCGAACTCGCGGTCGCTCGCGAGGAGCGTGCGCAGCGTCGACCGCGCGATCTCCTCGTCGTCGACCAGGATCGTGCGGATCTTCGGCGCGGAGTCAGGCACCGCGCTTCTCCGGCAGCCGGATGCTGACGACCGCCCCACCCGACGGAGCGTTCGCCAGCACGAACTCGTGGTGCTCGCCGTACAGGAGCCGTAGCCGCTCCCGATCGTTCGCGAGGCCGAGGCTCCGGTGCTCTCGCGCAGTCGGCGGCGGTTCGCCTCCGAGCATCCACGCCGGGTACCCGGGGCCGTCGTCGCGCACTTCGAGGCGGAGGTCTACGCCTTCGCGCCGCGCGGTCACGCGGATCGCGCCGCCGGCCGTCCGCGGCTCGATCCCGTACCGCACCGCGTTCTCGACGATCGGCTGGAGCAGGAGACCCGGCACCCGCGCCTCGAGCAGCGCGGGGTCGACGTCGATCGCCACGTCGAGCCGGGAGCCGAAGCGGATGCGCTCGATGTCGAGGTAGCGCTCCGTGACGCGCAGCTCCTCGCGCAGGCTGACTTCCTGCGTGCCGCGCTGGTCGAGCGTCGTGCGCAGGAGGTCGCCCAGCGCCGCGAGGACCTTGAGCGCTTCGGCGTCGCGTTTCTCGCGGATCAATCCCGCGACGGTGTGCAGCGAGTTGAAGAAGAAGTGCGGATGCAGCTGGTCGCGCAGCGCGGAGAGCTGCGCCACCGCGAGCTCCGACTCGAGCTTCGACCGCTCGAGGTTCAATCGCGCGGCGAGGCGCTCGCGGTCTCCCGCGCGGAGGAACGAGTCGACGCCCGCGCCGATGCCGATCACGATCCAGTAGATCGCCAGGTTGAAGCGCAGTCGCACGGGGAATCCGCGGCGGCTCGCCGCGGCGGGCGAGCCTGGCGACGGGGGCACGAGCGCGCCGCCGGGCATCGGGTCGTCCGGAAGCACGTCCCCGGGCGGCGGCCGGCCGAACTCGGGGCGCGGGCGCGGGAACGGTCGCGGCGCCGCCTCGACGTAGATCCACTCCGCGGCGCGGTCATACGTCTCCGCGAACGCCGTCGCGACGCCGATCGACAGCGGGATCTCGATCGCCAGGAAGACGAGCCAGGAGCTCCAGCGCGCGCGCAGTCCGCGCGCGAACCGCACGAGGAGGATCCCTGCGATCCCCCACAGCGACCAGAGGAGGAACTGATGGGCGAACACGCGCGCCCACGGCTGCGGATTGCGCATCGCGGTGTTCAGGTCCGTGACGTGCGCCGTCATCAGGAGCGCCGCGAGCACGACGACGCCGAGCAGGAGGACGATGCGCTGCGCCGGCGAACGGAGGACGCTCTCGAGCTCCTCGGGAGCGCGCTGCGCGAGTGGCTGGAGCTCGGTCTCGGGTGTGGGCACGGAAGGCGGATTGAACCGGATGCCGCAGAAGCGTACCCCATGGACTCCTCCGGATGCGCGCGCACGGACCGAACGACTGGGACTCCATGGCGCGTCGCTTCGACGGCGGCGTCTGCCACGTGCTCGCGGAGGATCGCGGACATGTGGTCGCGCGGGCGCTCGCGGACGAAGCGCGGCGGCGCGGACGGCGGCGGCGGATCCTGGTCGGGGACTTCGGCTGCGGGATCGGCCGGGCGCTGCCTCTCCTCGCGCGGAGCTTCGGACCGACCGGGGAGATCCTCGCCGTCGACGGGAGCTCCGCCTGTCTCGCTCGCGCCCGCTCCGCCGTGCGCGGCGCGCGCAACATCGCGTTCGTGCACGCCGATCTCGCGGCGCGGCGACTCTCCCTCCCCCGCGTCGACGTCGGACTGTGCATCAACGTCGCGCTGACGCCCGACGACGACGCGCGCGAGCGGCTCCTCGCCAACGTCGCAGGCCACGTCCGCCGCGGCGGCCGCCTCTTCCTCGTCGTCCCTTCTCTCGAGTCGGACCTCCTCGTGCGCCGGCGTTTCGTCGACTGGGCCGGCGAACCCTGGCGCGCGAAGCGGCGCGAGCGCGTCGCGGACGGTATCGTCGACGCCGGCGGCGTCCTCACGAAGCACTGGACGCGGGAGGAGCTCCTCCTCCTCGCGCCGCGGCTCGCGTCCCGCGCCGTCTCGATCGCGCGCGTCGAGTACGGCTGGCACACGGAGCTCGTGCGACCGCCGAAGAGCTTCCGCGAGCCGTACCCCTGGGACTGGCTCGTCGTGCTCGAGCGGCGATCACCGCGGCGGTGAGTGCGGTCTCCGCTCGGCGTGCGCCTTGCGCCCGCCGCGCTCGATCGACGCCGCGCCCATCCTCGTCTCGCGCAGGCGTTTCGCCATCTCCACGGTGCGGTCGACGAGCGCGCGCGTTCCCGCGCGCAGCTCCTCGCTCGCGCGCACGACGGCGACGTTCTGCTCCATGTCCTCGGCCGACCATCCGCGGCTGTGCGCGACGTACGGGAACGGCGGGAAGACACAGCCGATCTCGGCGAAGAAGCCGAGCATCTGCCCGGCAACGGCCTGCACGTTGTCCTGTCCGCCAGTGATCAGGAACGCGGCCGCCTTGTCGCGCAGGAGCACCCGGTCGTGCGTCGTGATCTGGTTCTGGATGCAGTTCATGCGCTCGACCATCTTGTAGTAGAGCGAGCTCGCGGCGCCCCAACGGATCGGCGTCGCGACGACGACGACGTCGGCCCAGTGCACGATTCCCTCGTACACCTGCTCCATCTGGTCCTCGGCGTCCATCTGCGTGATCGAGCAGGGCCACGTGCACGCGCGCGAGCTCTTCGAGTAGAAGCCTTCACACGCGCGGAAACGCAGGGCGCCCAGGCGCAGGAGCCGCGTCTCGAGGCCGAGCCCCGTCTTCGCGTGATCGATCGCGACCTCGAGCAGCGCCTCCGAGGTCGAGTAGCGCGGGTGCGCGGGATCGAAGACCGTCGTCGAGATGCCGAGGACACGCGGCGGTCCTTCGTGATGGACGATCTCCCGCGCGAGCGGGTGCGGAGCGTGCGCGAGCTTCCCGCGCTTCGTGCTCGGCTCGGCGCGGACGAGCACGCGGCCCGCTTCGACGCGCACCTCGTGGCTCGGCACGCGATCGGCTTCGAACCCTGGCTCGCCGACGCCGGTCTTGCAGTGGAACTTGTAGTAGTGCCACGGACAGACGACGTACTCGCCGTCGAGCGTCCCCTCGCCGAGTGGCCCCCCGACGTGGTTGCAGACGCCCGAGATCGCGCCGAACCGGCCGTCCTGGAGCGTGAGGGCGACCCGATGGCGTCCCACCACGACCTCGCGGACGGGCGCGCGCGCCGATTCCTCGGCCGAGCCGACGTCGATCCACTCTTCGCTCGCCATGCAGGGGAAAGCCTACAGAACGGAGGGCACGGCGTAGAATCGGGTCATGGTCCGGATTCTCGGGTCGGCGGTTTTCGCGACGATGCTTTCGGTCTCGGCCTTCGCCGGCAACGTGCTCGTCGTCGACGCAGGCGGATCGGGATCGTTCACGCAGATCCAGCCGGCCGTGCTCGCCGCGGTCGACGGCGACGCGATCCTCGTGAAGAGCGGGAACTACACGGGCTTCTCGATCTCGGACAAGACGCTCTCCGTCGTCGCCGACAACGGCGCGAACGTCGTCGTCCAGGGACAAGTGCGCGTCGACGGCCTCGCCTCCAGCCGCTCCGTGCTGATCTCCGGCCTCCGCATCGTGCCCTCGGCGTCCTCAGCCTTCGCGGCGCAGAACGATCTCGGCGGCGTGCGCGTCCACGGTTGCTGGATCGCGGGCGCGAACGGATCCGCGAACGGCGCCGATGGGCTCCGAGGCGCGGAGCTCGCGAACATCGCGGACATCGCTTTCACCGGCTGCGCGTTGAGCGGAGGACACGGAAGCCCGTGCCAGGACTGCGGGCAGTGCGTCAGCGGCGCGGGAGGAGACGCGCTTCTCTCGGAGAGCTCTTCCGTGGCACTCCACAACTGCATGTTCGACGGGGGAAACGGCGGCGACGGCGTTCCGATGGGCTGCGGTTTCGCCGACGGCTCGTCGGGCGGACCCGGCGGCTCCGCGTGCGTCGTGCAGGGCGGATTCCTGTTCGTCGAAGCGTCGGCGTTCCAGGGCGGCGACGGCGGGCGCGGCGGCGACGGTCTCGGAAACCTCTGCCTCGGCGGCTCGGCGAACGGATGCGGAGGAGCCGGAGCGGACGGCCTGCGACTGACCGGTTCCTCGCCACTCGCCGTCCTGCTCGGGAACAACCTCGCCGGCGGCGCGGGCGGAACGCACGGTGCGGTGAATCCGTGCTTCGGCGACCAATGTGGGGGCAGCGCGGCGCCGAACGGTGCCGGGATCAACGCACCCGCGGGAACCGTGACTCAACTCGCCGGCACCGCGCGTGCGCTCACCGCTCCCTCCGTCGCGCGCGAGAACACGATCATCCCGATCGCATTCCACGGCAAGCCGGGCGACCACGTGTGGATCTACCTCGCGCGCCGGCCGAGCTTCTCGCTCAACCTGCCGTTCCACGGCGTCAACCTGACGCCGGTGCCGCCGCTCGCGCGTCTGATCAGCTTCGGGACGATCCCCGCGAGCGGGACGCTGGACACGCACTTCGTGCTCCCCGACTACGGCATGGATTCGAAGACGCTGTTCATGCAGTCGCTCTTCCGCAACAGCGCGAACGAACGCTTCCTCGCGTCGCCGCTGACCCTCGTCGAGCTCGACTCCGCGTTCTAGTTGACCGGCTTCTCTTCCTTCTTCTCGTCCTTCTTCTCGAACGCGAGGTTGTTCGCGAAGTCCTCGACCTTCCACGGCGCGGGCTCGCCGCCGAGGTACTCGTGGAAGAACTCGAGGTGCGCGTCGTAGTAGAGCGCCATCTCGTACCACGACGGCCAGTGTCCGGCGTTCGGGTAGACGACGAGTCGAGCCGGCACACCCATCTTCTTCAGGCCCGTGTAGTACTCGAGGCTCTGCGTGTACGGGACGCGGTAGTCCTTCTCGCCCGTGATCACGAGCGCGGGCGTCTTGAAGTTCTTGACGAACTTGTTCGGCGACCATTTCGCGTAGTCCTCGCTCGTCCAAGGCCGGCCCTTGAAGTCGTGCTCGGGGAACCAGAGCTCCTCGGTCGCGCCGTACTCCGCCTCGAGGTTGTAGACGCCCATCATCGACGCGATGCACTTGAAGCGATCCGTGTGGCCTTGCATCCACATCGTCATGTATCCGCCGTACGACCAACCCATCAGGCCGATCTTGCTCTTGTCGACGTACGGGAGCTTCTCGAGCTCGTCGGTCACCTTCATCAGATCGCGGTAGACGCGTCCGCCCCAGTCGCCGGCGATGCCGTCGGTGAGAGATTGGCCGTATCCGGTCGATCCCGTCGGATTGCAGAACGCGACGACATAGCCCTTGCCGGGATAGACCTGCCAGTCGCCGCGGAACGAATCCGCCCACTGCGACTGCGGGCCGCCGTGGACGTTGAGGATCAGCGGGTACTTCTTCGCCGGATCGAAGCCGTGCGGCTTCACGAGGAAGCAGTGGACCTTGTAGTCGCCGTCGCCCTGGAACCAGAGCTCCTCCGACGGACGGATGTCGACTTCGTCCTCGACCGACTTGTTGAACGTCGTGAGACGCGTCGGCCCGCTCGCGTAGCTGAACTCCGTCCGGGCGCCATTCGCCTTCGGACGCGGTGGGATCGACGCAAACGTCGCGTGGAACACCTCAGCCGGTTCGTTGATCGACCGGCGGGTGTAGATGACTCCCGCATCGTCGGGTGTGATCTCGAAGCCGGCGATGAACGCGTGCATGCGCACTTCGTCGGCTTCCCCTCCCCCGACCCCGATTCGATAGAGCGGCGTCCTTCCGCGGCGGTCCGCCTCGAACACGACCGACTTCGAGTCGCTCGTCCAGCGCATGTCGTTCACCCAGTCGTCGAAGTTCTTCGCGTCGGTCAGGTACCGCGTCTTCTTCGCCGCGCGGTCGTACACCGCGAGCCGCTTCAGCGCCGACTCGTAGCCCGGCGTCTCCTGGCTGATGTACGCGATCGACTTGCCGTCCGGCGAGTACAGCGGCTCTCCGTCGAAGCCCTGGTTCGACGCGGTCAGGTTCACCGCCGTCTTCTCGTCGATCGTCCCGTCGACCGGCACGACCCACAGATCCGCGTTCGTCGACGACGCTTCGTCCTTCTCGTGGTTGCTGACGAAGCACAATTCCTTCCCGTCCGGCGAGAACGCGAACCCGCGCCCTCCGAGCGAGAACGTCGGGCTCTCCCACGGACCGGGCGTCATGTCCTTCACGACCTTCCCGCTCTCCGCGTCGACGAGCACGATGTGCGACCGCGCGCCGTCGCTCCAGCCCGTCCAGTGCCGGTACAGGAGCTCGTCGGCGACGTGCACCTTCAGCTTCCCCTTCTCCCGCCCGTCCGCGATCCGCTGATTCGCCGCTTCGTCGATCCCGCAGCTCGCGTAGAGATCCGCCGTCGCCGCGATGTGCTTCCCGTCCGGCGACCACTCCGCGTTCGCGAGCCCCGGCCCGAACTTCGTCAGCTGCTTCGGCTCGCCGCCGTCGACCGGCATGACCCACACCTGCCCCGATCCGCTGCGATCCGACAGGAAGAGGAGGCGCTTGCCGTCCGGCGAGAACTTCGCGTCCGTGTCGTTGTGCTCGCCCGAAGTCATCTGCCGCTGCGCGGATCCGTCGGCGGCCATCAGCCAGATCTCGGACCACGACTTCCCCTTCTCGAGCTCGTAGCGCTTCACCGCGAACGCGACGAGCGATCCGTCCTTCGAGAGGCTCGGCGCGCTCAACGTCGCGCAGCGGTAGAAGTCCGCGATCTCGAACGCGCGCTTGCCGGCGCCGGGGTCCTGCGACGCGGATTGCGGGCCCGCGCTCGCGGCCGCTGCGTGCGTCCCGGCGGGAGCCGACGGACCCGCGTGGCTCGCCGGTCGCGCCTCGACGCTCTTCGACTGCGAAACGGGCGCGGAGCACGCACCGAGCCCTGCGACGGCCAACGAGACGACTGCGAACTTCTTCATGCTGACGACTCCTCTTCGTTCTCCCGCGGAATGCCGCGATATCGTACTGCGCGCGCCCACCCGCGCCTCAGTGCGCAGGTTCGAGTTCCGTCTCGCGCGCCCGGCGCCGGTATTCGCCCGGCGTCGCGCCCATGAAACGCTTGAACGCCTTGCCGAACGCCGCGTCGGTGTCGTAGCCCGTCGCCTGCGCGATCGCGGCGATCCGGTCGCCTTGCAGCAGCCGGTGCGAGGCCTTCTTCATGCGCCACGCGGTCACGTACCGCAGCGGCGGCTCGCCGACGAGCGCGGTGAAGCGCGCAGCGAACGCCGACCGCGACATCGCGACGGATTCGGCCAGCGACTCGACCGTCCATTGCACGTGCGGCGCTTCGTGGATGCGCCGCAGCACTTCGCCGATCTGCGGATCCGCGAGCGCCTTGAGCCAGCCCGAGACCTCGAGCCCGTCCCCGGCGATGTGCGCTCGCACCGCGTGCACGAACAGGATGTCCGCGAGGCGACTCGCGATCGTCTCCGCGCCCGGCAGCGTCGACGCCGTCTCGGTCGCCATGAACTGCAGCGTCGTCTCGAGCCAGCGCACGGACGGTCCGCCGTCGGCGCGCACGTGGATCATCGGCGGCAACGATTCGACGAGCGGGTTGCGTCCGCCGTCCTCGAAGAGGAAGCACCCGCACACGAGCGAGACCGGCGCGCCGGCGCCACCGTGCTTCAGCACCTGACCGGAACCCGGGCAGTCCTTGAACACCTCGTCGATCGGAACGGTCGGCGTGTCGCACGCGTCGCGGAGCGTGTGCGCGCGTCCCTTCGGAAGGAACACGAAGTCGCCGCCCGCGAGCGGCACGGGTCCGTCGATGCCGGTCACCTCGAGCCAGCAGTTGCCGCGCGAGACGATGAAGAAACCCGGGCGATCGCACGCGCCGAACTCCATCCCCCACGGAGCGCCGAGCTCGAGGCGTCCGTAGAGGTGGCTCCGGACGCGGACGGTCTGCATCACGTCGGTCAACACATCCATTTCGAGACCTTCATACCTGGACGAACGGACGAGAAAAATGGACGACCGTCCCCTGGTCGTCCAATGTGTCGGGCGCCTATCGTAGCCGCCTCGATCGCGAGCGCAACCGCGATCGCACGCCCTCCATGACCCAATCAGCGCTCTTCCTCGTCGGCGTCTCGCTCCTCGCGGCCTGCCACAAGTCGGCTCCGCCGGCGTTCGAGCGCCCGCCATCTCCGGTCACCGTCGCCGCGGCGCAGAAGCAGGACGTGCCGCGCTATCTCGACGAGGTCGGCAAGTGCGTCGCGCGCGAGTCGGTGACGATCGAGCCGCAGGTTTCGGGTCCGATCACGGCGATCCATTTCGCGGACGGAGCGGACGTCAAGACGGGCGACACGCTGTTCACGATCGACGTGCGCCCGTACCAGGCGCAGCTCGACGCGGCCCAGGCGCGGCTCGCGCAGAGCCAGGCGACGGCGGACCTCGCGAAGCAGCAGCTCGCGCGCCTCGACAGCCTCACCGATCCCGCCGCGATGTCGCAGCAGGACCGCGACGTGCGGAAGAACGCGCTCGACGTGGCCGCCGCGCAGGTCAAGGCGGCGGAAGCCGCGATTGCGACGGCGAAGCTCGACGTCGGGTACTGCACGATCGTCTCGCCGATCGACGGACGCGCCGGTCACCGTCTCGTCGACATCGGCAACGTCGTCGAGGCGAACCCGGGAACTCCTCTCGTCGTCCTCCAGCGTCTCGATCCGGTCTACGCCGAGTTCACGATCTCCGAGGACGACCTCGGCGCGGTGCAGCAGAACATGGCGACGAAGAAGCTCCAGGTGGAGATCCGCCTCCCCGAGGAGCCCGACGTCCCGCGCGCGGGCGAATTGACGTTCCTCGACAACGCCGTGAACGCGGGCACCGGCACCGTGAGCTTGCGCGCGACGATCGAGAACAAGGACCACAGGTTCTGGCCGGGACGGTTCGTCAAGGTCCGCCTCGTCCTGAGCACGCTCGAGGGCGCGATCCTCGTCCCGGCGAGCGCCCCGCAGCTCTCGGCGCGCGGGCCGTTCGTCTACGTCATCAAGGAGGACTCGACCGCCGAGCTGCGCCCGGTGACGCCGGGACAGCGCCAGGGCGACCTCGTGGTCGTCGAGAAGGGACTCGAGCCCGGCGAGCGCGTCGTGATCGCAGGGCAGATGGGAGTGATGCCCGGCGCCAAGGTGCGCGTCGTCGAGCCGGCCGGGACGCCGCAGTGAATCTCTCCGAGCCGTTCATCAAACGACCGGTGATGACCGCCGTGCTGACGGCGTCCGTCATCCTGTTTGGCACGCTCAGCTACCTGCGCCTGCCGGTGAACGACCTGCCTTCGGTCGACTACCCGGTGATCCAGGTGCAGGCGGACTACCCGGGTGCGTCGCCCGACACGATGGCGAGCAACGTCGCGACGCCGCTCGAGCGCCAGTTCATGCAGATCAACGGGCTCGAGATCGTCACGTCGAAGAGCAGCCAGGGTCACGTGACGATGACCCTGCAATTCGCGCTCGAGAAGAGCATCGACGCGGCCGCGACGGACGTGCAGACGGCGATCTCGCAGGCGAGCGGGAGCCTTCCGGTCGACCTGCCGACGCCGCCGACCTTCTCGAAGACGAATCCGAACGACCAGCCGATCATGTACGTCGCGCTGACGTCGGACTCGCTGACGGCGGGCCAGCTGTACGACTACGCGAGCACGCAGGTCGGACAGCGGATCAGCATCCTGCCCGGCGTCTCGCGCGTGAACGTCTTCGGCACGAAGTCGGCGGTCCGGATCAAGGTCGATCCCTCGCAGCTGTGGGCGCGCGGGATCGCGGTCGACGACCTCGCCAAGGCGGTGCAGAACGGGACGCACTACACGGGCGCCGGGCAGCTCGACAGCCCGACCGGCACGCTCCTGCTCCGCCCGGAAGGGCAACTCGATTCCCCCGAGACCTACGACGACCTGATCGTCGGCCAGCACGAGGGC
The DNA here is from genome assembly GCA_036006425.1 of Planctomycetota bacterium. Taxonomy (GTDB): domain Bacteria; phylum Planctomycetota; class UBA1135; order UBA1135; genus DASYPQ01. The sequence goes on along the minus strand of DASYPQ010000014.1, from coordinate 10,951 downwards.
GCCACCGTGCGCCTCAAGGACGTCGCGACGACGACCGCGTCGGTGCAGGACGAGCGCGTGCGCATGCGCTTCTGGGTGCGCGGCTACCCGGTTCCCGAGGCGACGGTCGTGCTCGCCGTGAATCGACAGGCCGGCGCGAACGCGGTCGCCGTCGCCCAGGCGATCCGCGACGAGGTCCCGGCGATCTCCTCCGAGCTGCCGGCGTCGGTGCGGATCACGCCGATCTACGACCGTTCTCGGTCGATCGTGAACTCCGTTGTCGACGTCCAGACGACGCTCGCGATCGCGTTCGTGCTCGTCGTGCTCGTCATCTTCCTGTTCCTCGGCCGCGCGCGAGACACGCTGATCCCCGCGGTCGCGCTGCCGCTGTCCCTGCTGATGACCTTCATGGCGATGAAGGTGCTCGGGTACAGCCTCGACAACCTCTCGCTGATGGCGTTGACGCTCGCCATCGGGTTCCTGGTCGACGACGCGATCGTGTTCCTCGAGAACGCCGTGCGCCGGATGGAGCGCGGCGAGAACGCACTCGACGCCGCGGTCCACGGCGCCAAGGAGATCAGCTTCACGATCCTCTCGATGACGATCTCGCTCGCGGCGGTGTTCCTGCCGATGATCTTCATGCCGGGGCTCGTCGGGCGCATCTTCCGCGAGTTCGCGGTGACGATCGTCGTCGCGATCCTGGCGTCGGGGCTCGTGTCCCTGACGCTGACGCCGCTGATGTGCGCCCGGCTGCTGCGCCCGCGCGGCGAAGGGATCAAGAAGTCCTTCGTCGAGCGCGTCGGCGGGAACGTCGAGAAGCGCGTGCTCGGGATCTACGGGACGTCGCTGACCTGGTTCCTCGAGAGGCGCTGGATCTCCGCGCTGCTCTGGGTCGTCTGCCTCGCGGGGACCGTGATCCTGTTCCGCACCGTCCCGCAGTCCTTCCTCCCGCCGGGCGACAGCAGCGTCTGCTTCGGCGTCGTCATCGGACGCGAAGGCTCGTCACCCGAGGAGATGCACGCGCTGCAGGAGAAGGTCGACGCGACGCTCCACGAGGACCCGAACGTCCTCACCGACTTCACGATGACGGGGAACTCGCAGTTCCTGTCGTCAAACCAGGGGCTGCTCTTCATCTTCCTGAAGCCCGCGGCGGAGCGCCCTCCGATCGCCGTCGCCGCGGCCCAGCTCATGGGCAAGCTCGGCGGCATCCCCGGCGTGTTCGCGTTCCTGCGCCCCTACCCCGTGCTCGAGATCAGCACGGGCGCCGTGAACCAGACGCAAGGGCAGTACGCGTACTCGATGTCCGGCGTGAACGCGGAGCAGGTGTACGCGACGTCGGACGCGCTCATGCAGAAGCTGCGGACGTATCCTGGCTTCCTCTCAGTCTCGACCGACCACTTCGACCACACGCCGAGTCTGGACATCGAGCTGCGTCGCGACCAGGCGCGGATGTACGGAGTGTCGGAGACGCGGATCCTCGAGCTCCTGCGCGCGGCGTACTCGCAGAACTACCTGTACCTGATCAAGAAGCCGCAGGACCAGTACCAGGTGATCCTCGAGGTGGCGGACGCGTCGCGGTCGAAGCCGGAGGACCTGTCGCTCCTCTACATCCGCTCGGACGACGGGAAGAACCTCGTGCCGCTCTCCGGTCTCGTCGGGTGGAAGTCGTCGCTCGGCCCGCAGTCCGTGAACCACCTGAACCAGTTCACGAGCGTGACGGTCTTCTTCAACCTGAAACCCGGCGTGGCGATCGGCGAAGCGACCGACTTCATCACGAAGGCCGCGGACGGAATCGTGCCGACGAGCGTGCGCGCGAGCCTCCAGGGGGAAGCGCTGACGTTCCGCGACGCGGTGCGCGACCTCACGGCGCTCATGCTGCTGGCCGTGTTCGTGATGTACGTCATCCTCGCGATCCTCTACGAGAGCTACGTGCACCCGCTGACGGTGCTCTCGACGCTGCCGACGGCTCTCGTCGGCGGACTGCTGACGCTCTTCCTGTTCGGCGAGCAGGCGTCGCTCTACGCGTTCGTCGGCATGTTCATGCTCATGGGGATCGTCAAGAAGAACGGCATCATGATCGTCGACTTCGCGCGCGCGCGCGTCGACGCGGGCGAGGACGCGGTCAAGGCGATCCACGACGCGAGCATGGACCGCTTCCGCCCGATCGTGATGACGACGCTCGCCGCCGTGTTCGGCGCGCTCCCGATCGCGCTCGGTTTCGGCGCGGACGGCTCGTCGCGGCGGCCGCTCGGCCTCGTGATCGTCGGCGGACTCGTCGTGTCCCAGTTCATCACGCTGTACGTCACCCCGGTGATCTACCTGTACCTCGAGGAATTCCAGGAGAAGGTGCTCGACCGGACTTCGTTCTTCCGTTCCGGCCACACGCGGGCAGAGGCTGCCCAACCCAACTGAGAGGAGGCTCAGGCCATGGCATTGACCCGATCCACGATGCTCCCGCTCGAAACTCCGGCTCCCGACTTCGAGCTGCCGGACACAGTCAGCGGCAAGACGGTCGCCCTGCGCGATCTCGCGGCGCGCAAGGGACTGCTCGTGATGTTCCTCTGCACGCACTGCCCGTACGTCCGGCACATCCGCGAAGGTCTCGCGCGTTTCGGGCGCGACTACGCCGTCAAGGATCTCGCGATGGTCGCGATCAGCGCCAACGATCCGGTGACGCACCCGGACGACGCGCCGCAAGCGCTCGCGAAGGACGCGAAGTCCGCGGGCTACAAGTTCCCGATGCTGTTCGACGAGTCGCAGGAGGTGGCGAAGGCGTACACCGCCGCGTGCACGCCCGACTTCTTCGTGTTCGATCGCGCGCGCAAGCTCGTGTACCGCGGCCAGTTCGACGACAGCCGGCCCGAGACGAAGATCCCGGTGACGGGCGCGAGCCTGCGCGCCGCGGTCGAGGCACTGCTCGACGACAAGCCGATCCCGCCGGAGCAGAAGGCGAGCCTCGGCTGCAACATCAAGTGGCGCGCCGGGAACGAGCCGGACTACTTCGGATAGCCGCTCAGGGCAGCTTCGACTCGTACTTCGCCGGATCGGCGAGGAACACCGCCGGGCACTTCGGACAGCAGAAGCCGACGAGGCGACCCTTGAAGACGACCTGCTGGGCCGGGTCCACGGGTTGTCCCGTCACCGGACAGACCGTGTTCACCGGCGTCGGCTTCGCGAGCACGAAGTCCTTCTCGGTCTCGAGCGGCTTCGAATCCGCGGCGGCGCCGGCTTCGATCGCGAGCTCGGGGCGCTGCAGCCTCAGGCGCGCGAGCCCCTGGACGCTGAGCCCGCTGTTCCACACGAACACCTTCTTCAGTGCGGGCAGTTTCAGGAGCGCGTCGACGGCCGCGTCCGAGAGATGCGTCCGCGCCAGCACGAGCTCGGCGAGCTGGGCATGGCCCGCGAGATCCGCGATGCCCGCGTCCGTGACACCCGTGTCGCGCACGTCGAGACGCGAGAGGTTCGGCATCCGCGCACAGAGCGCCATGCTCGCGTCGGTGATCTTCGATCGCGCGAGCGAGAGCTCCGCGACCTCCGCGAGGATCGGCTCGAGGAGCGCCTGCGCTTCCGCATCGCCCGTGTCCTTCGCGACAGCCGAGAACGAGATGATGAGGAGGTTCGAGTCCTTCGCGATCGTCTCGGCGTGCACGAGCTTCGCGCGCAGGGCCTCGATCGCCTTCGACGGTGCGGCGTCGGCGACCGGAGCCGGCGCGGCGCGCGCGGGTTGCGCGGCGTCGCCGGTCGTGGGCACCGCGGGAGACCCCGTGGAATCGAACGCGGCGCCCGCGGCGATCCACTTCTCGATGCGCGCGATCTCGTCGGCCGTCGGCTGCGGCTTGTCTCCCGGCGGCATGTGGTCGTCGTCCTCGGCGGGCAGGCGCAGGCGCCTCACGATCTCCGACTCGGCGGGCTTCCCCGCGACGAGGATCGGGCCGTTGCGTCCGCCGGCCGCGACGGATGCCGCGTCCTTGAGCGAGAGTCCCCCCTTCTTCTTCGTGTCCCCGTGGCACGCCGTGCAGCGCGCCGCGAAGACGGGCGCGACGTCGCGCGCGTAGGAGACCGTCTCCGCGGCGGGTTCCGTCGGATGGGCGACCGCCTTCGGCGGCGCCTCCGCGGCGAGCACCCGACCGCCGTCGCGCTTCGCGGCCTCGTGGAACGGCGCCGTCAGGAAGTCCTCGCCGTGCGTGATCGTTCCCCCGAGGTGGCCGGTCGGGAGGACGAGCAGCACCGTGATCACGAGGAGCACGCGGTAGGCGGTCAGCGCGCCGGCGCGCGTGCCCTCGCTCGCGCGCAGATGCACGATGGCGAGCACGACGGACGCGACGGCGACGGCGATCCCGAAGCGCATGTGCAGCGTCACGGTCGAGGTCCCGTAGCCCTCCTCGAACGACAGCGCGTAGCCGCTGACCGCGGTGAACACCGCCGAGAGCGCCGCGATCCACACGACGACGGACACCGTCGCGCGCGGCAATCCGCTGCCGCGCGAGTGCGCGACCCACTCGAGCACGAGGAGCGCGAGCAGGAAGCCGATCGGGAGGTGCACCACGAGCGGGTGCAACCGTCCGAACACGCCGATCCAACTGGGCCAATCCAACACGCGGGGCTCTCCCTAGGCCAGAAGTTCCGGCACCACACGCCCGAAGACGTCCGTCAGGCGGTAGTCGCGGCCCTGATGCCGGTACGTCAACTTCGTGTGATCGAGTCCGAGCAGTCGCAGCATGGTGGCGTGGAGATCGTGGACCTCGACCGGGTTCTCCACGATGTTGTAGCTGTAGTCGTCGGTCTTTCCATACGCGGTCCCGGGCCGGATGCCGCCGCCGGCGAGCCAGGTCGTGAAGCACCGCGGATGGTGGTCGCGTCCGTAGTTCGTCGCCGTCAGCGTCCCTTGACTGTACACCGTCCGGCCGAACTCCCCGGACCACAGGACCAGGGTTTCGTCGAGCAGGCCGCGCCGACGCAAGTCTTTCAACAAGCCCGCGATCGGCTGGTCGACCGCCGCGGCCTGGAGCCGGATCTCCTTCGGGAGCTCCCCGTGCTGGTCCCAGCCGCGCATGTAGAGCTGGATGAACCGCACGCCGCGCTCCGCGAGCCGCCGCGCGAGGAGACAGCTCGACGCGAACGTGCCCGGCTTCCGCGCGTCCGGTCCGTAGAGATCGATCGTCTCGTCGTCCTCTCCCGAGACGTCGGTGAGGTCCGGGACGGACATCTGCATCCGGTAGGCCATCTCCGCCTGGGCGATGCGCGCGCGCACTTCGGGATCGAGCGTCCGCTCCGCCTCGCGCTCGTTCATCTCGCCGACGAGATCGAGCATCTCGCGTCGATCCGCGCGCGCGACGCCCTTCGGATCGCCGAGGAACAGCACGGGATCGCCCGCGCTGCGCAGCTTGCAGCCCTGGTGCTCGCTCGGGAGGAACCCGCTGCCCCAGAAGCGCGCCGAGAGCGCCTGCATGTTCCCGAGCCCCTGCGTGATCATCACGACGAAGGTCGGGAGGTTCGCGTTCGCGCTGCCGAGGCCGTAGCTCATCCACGATCCGAACGACGGGCGCCCGGGCTGCTGGTTCCCGGTCTGGAAGAACGTGATCCCGGGCTCGTGGTTGATCGCTTCCGTCCGCATCGAGTGCACGAAGCAGAGCTCGCCGGCGACGCCGCCGAGGTGCGGCATGAGCTCGCTGATCCACGCGCCGTCCTGGTTGTTCTCGTAGCGCGTGAACTTGAACATCGAAGGCGCGACGGGGAACCGCGCCTGGCCGCTCGTCATGCCCGTGAGACGCTGCCCCTGCCGGATCGAGTCGGGCAGGTCCTCGTCGAACCGCTCGCGCAGCCCGGGCTTGTAGTCGAAGAGGTCGATCTGGCTCGGCGCGCCTTCCATGTGGAGGTAGATCACGCGCTTCGCCTTGGGACGGAAGTGTGGTCCGGGCGTCGCGATCGTGTCGGCGCGGGCGCTCTCGCCGAAGATCGACGCGAGGGCGGTCGTCCCGAGCGCGGCGCCGAAGCCGGCTCCGGCGAGCCGGAAGAACCGGCGGCGCGTGAGGTCGAGGCCGCGTTGTTCGAAGGGATGCATCGGATCAGGAGCGCGAGAGGCTCTCGTCGAGGTTCAGGATCGCGCCGGCGACGAGAGTCCAGGCGGCGACTTCCGCGACGTCGAGTCCGTCCGCGAGCGGAGCGGTCCCCGTGCGCACGAGATCGTACGCATCGCCGCGCGCGGACGCGTAGCGGCGGCGGAAATGAGCCAGGGTCTCCGCGAGGCGCGCGATCTCGGAAGCATCCGGCGTCCGGCCCGTGCAGCGGCGGAACAGCACGGCGAGCTTCTCCCCGTCGCCGCCGGTCCGGAGCAGCGTGCGCTCCGCGAGCACCCTCGACGCCTCGACGAGCTGCTCGTCGTTCCAGAGCGCGAGCGCCTGGAGCGGCGTGTTCGTCTGCGCGCGGTGGATCGTGCAGAACTCGCGCGTCGGCGCGTCGAGCGTCAGGAGCGTCGGCGGCGGGCACGCGCGCTTCCAGTACGTGTAGAGGCTGCGTCGCCACAGGTCGCCGCCGCTCCCGCGCACGTACGCGCGCGTATTCGACTGGACCATCGCGACCTCGTTCCAGAGTCCGTCGGGCTGGTACGGCTTGACCGACGCGCCGCCGAGCGATTCGACGAGCAGGCCCGAAGTGTAGAGCGCCTGGTCGCGGATCTGCTCCGCCGCGAGGCGCCGACGCGGGAACCACGAGAGCCAGCGGTCGTCGGGATCGCGCTCGCGCACGTCCGGCCGCGCGCGCGAGCTCTGGCGGTACGTCCGGCTCGTGACGAGGAGCCGCAGCATCCGCTTCACGCTCCAGCCGCTCTCCCGGAACTCGACCGCGAGCCAATCGAGCAGCTCCGGATGGCTCGGCCATTCGCCTTGCATCCCGAAGTCCTCGCTCGTGCGGACGACGCCGGTGCCGAAGACCTGCTCCCACAGTCGATTGACCGCCACGCGCGCGACGAGCGGGTTCTCGGGCGACGTCATCCACTGCGCGAGGCCGAGCCGATCCTTCGGGAAGGTGTCCGGGAGACTGCCGAGGGCCGCCGGGACGCCGCGCGTCACCGGCCGCGCCTTGTCCGGGTGGTCGTAGCGTCCGCGCTGGAGCACGAAGGTCTCGCGCGGCACGGCGAGCTCCTTCATCACCATCGTGCGCGGCACGAGCGCCTCGACCGCGGCGATGTCCGCGTCGAGCTTCGCGATCCGCTCCGCGCGCAGGCGGTACGCGGGCGAGTACGCCGTGCGCCACCCGCGGACGATCCGCGCCGCGAGATCGGGCGGGCGCGCGCTTACGGGCAGGATCGCGCCGACCAGGTCGCCCGAGAGCTCGTCCGCGCGATGTTTCCAGGCCCAGATGAACCCCGCCTGGCCGCCCGAGTTCGCATCCTTGAGGACGAGCGCGTTCTCGCCGGTGGAGAGATCGAACGCGACCGGGTCCGTGGCCGTCGTGAGCGAACGGTCGACTTCCTTCCCGGCGACCTCGGCGCCTCCGACGAAGAGCCGGAAGCCGTCGTCGGTTCCGACCTCCGCCTCGGCGCGCCGCGCCGTTGGCGCGAAGACGCGGCGACCGACGTACGTCGCGTTGACTCCCGCGGGCAACGCGCCGTTCGCCTTGTCGTCGGCGAGCGTCTCGTCGAAGTGCCAGTACTGGTTGCCGGCGCCGAAGTTCTTCGACAGATCGATGCGGGTCGCGACGCCGTCGGCGGCGGGAAGCTCCGGCCCGAACGCCGTCTCGAACGCCGCGTGACCCGATTCCGCGGGGAATGGCCCGACGAGGTACCACGCGCTCGTCGCGACGGGCAGCCGCTCGAGTCCCGCCGCGCCGATCCTGCCCGCCGAGAGCCTCACGCGGCCGAGGACGTGGCGCGCGTACGGCGACTGGTAGCGGAGCGTCACGCGCAGCTCCGTCCCGCCCTCGAAGCCGAACGGCTCGTCGGCGACGAACAGCGCGACGCGCCCGCCCGGGACCCGGTGCGCGTCGACGGCCCAGCCGAGATCGTCCCGCGCGTCGAGCGCGTTCACGGCGCGGAAGTCGCCGTCCGGCTGCTCGTGGTCCGCCCAGGCCCAGACGAGATGCACCGGAGTCGTCCGCGCGGGATCCACGGTGGAGACGGCCTCCGCCGTGATGCTCGACAGGACCGCGTTGCCATTGTCCGAGCGACCGACGCGGCCGTCGTAGAAGCTCGGATCCTGCAACGCCTCGAGCAAAAGCAGGCGCAGCCCCTTCGCGTCGGTGTGCAGTGCGATCACGTGCTCGTCCTGGTCCGGGTTCGGGCCGGAAACGAGCACGGATCCGTCGCCCTGCGTCGTCAGCGTCGCGCCGCCGGTCGAAACGGCGGACACGAGCTTCGTCTCCGGCCATTCCACGCCGCCGTCCGCGAGGACGGTCGCGAAGTAGGACTCGCGCGCCGCGTCCTCGCCCGGCTCGGGGACGTCGAGCGCGTGCTGCTCCGCGTCGCGCTTCGCGTGCAGCGCATCGAGCTCCGTCTTCTGCTCGGGCCGCGGCACGTCCAGGAACGGCTCGAGGGCGCGGTTGGCGTCCGTGCTCTGTGCGTAGAGCCCGGGCTCCTCGATCGAGTCGAAGAAGGAGTAGAAGCGGTAGAACTCCTCCTGCGCGATCGGATCGAACTTGTGGTCGTGGCAGCGCGCGCAGCCCATCGTCAGACCGAGGAACACGGAGGCGGTGGTCGCCGCGCGGTCGACCGCGTACTCGACCAGGTATTCCTCGGCGATCGCGCCGCCCTCGTCGGTCGTCACGTGGTTGCGGTTGAATCCGCTGGCGATGCGCTGCGCATCCGTCGCGTTCGGCAGGAGATCGCCGGCGAGCTGCTCCGTCAGGAACTGGTCGAACGGCATCCCGTCGCGGTACGCGGCGAGGACCCAGTCGCGCCAGAGCCACATCTGCCGGCCCGCGTCCATGTGGATGCCGCACGTGTCGGCGTAGCGCGCCGCGTCGAGCCACGGCGTCGCCATCCGTTCTGCGTACCGCGATCGGTACGGCTCGTCGCCGAGGAGCTTCTCGACCCAGCGCGACCAGACGTCGTCCCCGATCGCGTCCGGCGCGCGGAGATCGGCGAGGAACGCGTCCGATTCCTCGGGAGTCGGCGGGAGTCCAGTGAGGTCGAGGAACAGCCGGCGGATCAGGGTCTCGGGCTCCGCTTCCGGACTCGGCGCGACGCCTTCGGCCTCGAGCTTCGCGCGGATGAAACGGTCGACCGGGTTCTGCGCCCACGCGGCCTCCTTCACCGCGGGGACGGGCGGGCGCACGGGAGCGACGAAGGACCAGTGCGGCTCGTACCGCGCGCCCTCCGCGATCCACCGGCGGACGATGTCGCGCTCCTCGTCGGAGAGCGGACGCCGGCCGCTCTTCGGAGGCGGCATCCGGACGTCCTCGTCGGTGCTCGAGACGCGGCGCAGGAGCTCGCTCTGCTCCGGATCGCCGGGGACGATCGCCCACTTGCCGTCGCGCAAGGCGGTCGCGCTCTCCGCGACGTCGAGTCGCAGCTCCGCCTGCCGCTTGCCCGCATCGGGCCCGTGACAGCGGAAGCAGCGGTCCGAGAGGATCGCGCGCACGTCGCGGTCGTAGCGCAACGGCTCGGGCGTTCCCGGCGACGTCGCGAGCGCGCCGGCGAACGAAAGCGCCGCGGCTGCGAGCAGGCTCGGACGGAGTGCCACGACGGGCTCATTGTAGCGGATGTCCGCGCTAGGATGCTGGGCCTCGAACCCACCGGAGAACCCTGTGAATCAGCCGACTCGATCCCTTCGCCTCCTGCTCGCCCCCCTCCTCCTCGCAGCGGCCGGAACGACGCTTTTCGCGACGTCCTCCGCGGCGCCGCGGCAGGATCCCAGGTCACAGGAACCCAGAGGCGAACCCGACGAGGACACGAAGCTCGGCGGGATCATGCAGAAGATCCGAGGCGGAATGCGGCAGCTCCGCGGCGAGGTCGAGAGCAAGGACCAGGCCGCCGCCTGGAAGACCGTCTGCGCGATCCAACGCAGCATCCTCGACGCGAAACAGGAGACGCCGGACGCCGCGAAGGCGAAATCCGACGCCGAACGTCCCGCGTTCGTCAACGCCTTCCGGACGAAGCTCGTCGAGCTGCTCAAGGCATCCGGCGACCTGGAGACGGCAATCCTCGCGAACAAGTTCGACGAGGCGGACAAGGTGATGCGGGAGATGCTCGGCCCGATCCAGAAGGCGGGGCACAAGCAGTTCCGGAATTAGGTCCAGCGGGAATCTGGCCCGGTTGGCTGTGCAGGATCAGGAGCCGGTCGGCGCCCTCCACGCACAGAGCTCCGTGACGGTCCACTGCTTCGTCTCGACTCCGAGCACCATCGCCGGCGGAGTCTCCGGCGCGCGATTCGTGACGCCGCGGATGTAGTTGCGCCACGCGATCCAGATCCAAGCGTGGCGCTCGAGCCGCTGTCTCAGCTTCGACGCCGCCCACGTTCGTCTCACGAGCCGTGAGATTCCGTCGCGCAGCATCGCCAGCGTGTGATTGATCGGGAAGAGCGGGTTCTCGTAGTTGCGCTTGGCGGTCGAGGAACAGCGCTTGTGCAGCAGACGCTGCCCGAATCGCCGCTTCAGGATTCCGGGGTACGTCGACTTGTGATCCGTCTGCACGTGGACCGGGACTCCTGATGCGTGAAACGCGGCGAGAGTCTCGAAGCACTTCGTGACCGCTTCGCGCGACCCGCTCTTGCGCACGCCGGCGATCCGCTCTCGCTCTGCCTTCTTCAACCGGTCCGCCTCGGAAAGGCCTCCGCGACAAGGCAGAGGGGCCGTGTGGAGATCGACGACGAAGTAGCTCGACCGCTCGATGAGCACGGGCACGGTGACCGGTGCGAGGCGCCGCGAGTGCTCGAAGGTCTCGAGCTCGTCGAGCTGAAAGTTGCCCGCGATGCCGCCGCGTTCGGCCGTTCGCGCAAGACGCCAGAGGTGGAACTCCTTGCAATGCTCCCCGAGGAGC
>DASYPQ010000013.1:0-229718 GCA_036006425.1 Planctomycetota bacterium | reverse complement strand
GCCGCGCGTCGGCGCGCGCGCGTCTCGTCTCCTCGTCGAGCTTCAGCTCGCGGGCGCGCAGCGCGTCGAGGCTCATGCGGCGCTCGCGCTTGGCGTCGTCGATGCACGAGGTGACGACGAAGCGCTCGCGGCATTCGCGCTCGCGCTCGGCGTAGCGCTTCTCGACCTCGGCACGCTCGCTCGCGATCCGCGCGCGTTCGCCGCCGTCGGCAGCGTGCGCCGGGACGAGCACCGCCGCGCTGAGCGCGAGCGCCGCCAGCATGCCGGCGCGGATCGGGGGAATCTTCATGTCAGCGAGGTATCGACGCTTCGCCTCGCCTCGGCGAGGAACCCGGCGGAGCGCATCTCGCGCAGCCGCGAGACCGTGCGCGGGAACTCGTGGACGAGCGGCCCTTCGGTATACAACGCCTCGGGCTCGACCGCGGCCGACATGATGAGCTTGACGCGGCGGTCGTAGAGGACGTCGATCAGCCACGTGAAGCGCCGCGACTCCGAGGCGAGGCGCGGCGACATCTGCGGCACGCCCGAGAGCAGCACGGTGTGGAACTGGGTCGCGATCTCGAGGTAGTCGTTCTGCGAGCGCGGGCCGCCGCAGAGCTCGCGAAAGTCGAACCAGACGACGCCGCCGGCGCGCCGCCGCGCCCGGATCTCGCGGTGCTCGATCTTCAGGATCGGGCTCTCGTCCTTGGCCTCGGCGAGGCGCTCGAAGGCTTCGTTCATCGCCGCGTCGGCCTCGGGCCCGAGCGGCGTGTGGTAGAGCTCGACCGCCTGCAGCGTCGCCTGCCGGTAGTCGGTCGCGCCGTCGACGCCGACGACCTCGAGCTTCTCCTTCAGCAGCTCGATCGCCGGCAGCATGCGCTCGCGGTGCAGGCCGTTCGGATACAGCCCGTCGGGCGCGAAGTTCGACGTCGTCACGATGCTGACCCGGTTCTCGAACAGCGACTCGAGCAGGCGATGCAGGATCATCGCGTCGGTGATGTCCGCGACGTGGAACTCGTCGAGGCAGATCAGCCGGAAGCGACGTGCGATGCTTTCGCCGAGATGAAGCAGCGGGTCGCTCGTCCCCTGCATCTCGGCGAGCTCGCGATGGACCTCGCGCATGAACTCGTGGAAGTGCAGCCGCGTCTTCCTCTGCAGCGGCAGCGCGGTGAAGAAGCAGTCCATCAGGAAGCTCTTGCCGCGGCCGACGCCGCCCCAGAGATAAACGCCGCGCGGGATCGGCGGCCGCGCGATCAACTTGGTGAGCGCGTTCGAGCGGCGCGCCTTGTAGTCGGCCCACTCGCGCTCGCAGCGCTCGAGCGAGTCGAGCGCGCGCAGCTGCGCCGGGTCGCTCTTGTAGCCGCGTTCGGCGAGCGTCTGCTCGTAGAGCTCGCGGACCCCCGCCACCTAGAAGTTCAGCGCGCGCTTGTCGACCGCGAGCGCCGCTTCCTTCGTCGCTTCCGACAGGCTCGGGTGGGCGTGGCAGATCCGTCCGATGTCCTCGGCCGACGCCTTGAACTCCATCGCGACGACCGCTTCGGCGATCAGCTCCGAGACCATCGGCCCGATCGCGTGGACGCCGACGATCTCGTCGGTCTTCGCGTCGGCGATCACCTTGACGAACCCCGTCGTGTCGCCGAGCGCGCGCGCGCGGCCGTTGGCCATGAACGGAAACGATCCGCTGCGCACGTCGCGGCCGGCCGCCTTCAGCTGCTGCTCGGTCTGGCCGACCCACGCGATCTCGGGGCTCGTGTAGATGACCCAGGGCACGGTGTTGAAGTCGACGTGCGGCTTCTGGCCGGCGATCCGCTCGGCGACCGCGGCGCCCTCTTCCTCGCCCTTGTGCGCGAGCATTGGCCCGCGAACGACGTCGCCGATCGCCCACACGTTGGCGAGGTTGGTGCGGCAGTCGTCGTCGACGGTGACGAAGCCGCGCTCGTCGAGCGCGAGGCCGACCGCCTGCGCGTTCAGCCCGTCGGTGTTCGGGACGCGGCCGATCGAGACGATCAGCTTGTCGCAGGCGAGCGTCTGCGCCTTGCCGGCCGCATCGGCGTACGCGACGCGGACTCCGGCCGCGCCCGGCTCGACCTTCTCGATCCTGACGCCGAGGACGATCTTCAGCCCCTGCTTCGTGAACGCCTTCTTCGCCTCGGCGGCGACCTGCGCGTCGGCGGCGCCGAGGAAGTCGGGCAGCGCCTCGAGGATCGTGACGTCGGCGCCGAGCCGGCGCCAGACCGATCCCATCTCGAGGCCGATGACGCCGGCGCCGACAATGCCGAGCGTCTTCGGCACCGCGCCGATCGCGAGCGCGCCGTCGTTGGAGAGGATCGTCCGCTCGTCGAACGGCGCTCCCGGCAGCGGACGCGCGTTCGATCCGGTGGCGACGATGACGTGCCTGGCGGCGAGCGTCTCGGCCTTCGCGCCCGCGACCGCGATCTGCCACGCACCGCCTTCGCCGCGGCCCGCGAACGAGCCGCGGCCGTGGAAGAACGTGACCTTGTTCTTCTTGAAGAGATAGAGGATGCCGTCGTTGTTCTGCTTCACGACGGCGAGCTTTCTCGCCATCATCCGCGCGACGTCGATCGTCAGGCTGCCGACGGTGATGCCGTGGTCGGCGAACGCGTGGCCGGCGTGGTCGAAGTTCTCCGACGACTGCAGCAGCGCCTTCGACGGAATGCAGCCGACGTTGGTGCACGTGCCTCCCGGCGCCGGGCCGCCCTTGTCGTTCTGCCAGGCGTCGATGCACGCGGTCGAGAAGCCGAGCTGCGCGGCGCGGATCGCGGCGATGTAGCCGCCCGGGCCGGCGCCGATGACGACGATGTCGTGCTTCTTCGACGACACGCTCACGCCTCCAGCAGCATCCGCGCCGGCGCCTCGATGCACTCCTTGATGCGCTTCAGGAACGTCACCGCCTCGCGACCGTCGACGAGGCGGTGGTCGTACGTCACCGCGACGTACATCATCGGGCGGATGACGACCTGGCCGTCGCGGGCGACCGGACGGTCCTGGATCGCGTGCAGACCGACGATGCCGCTCTGCGGCGGGTTGACGATCGGCGTCGAGAGCAGCGAGCCGTAGATGCCGCCGTTGCTGATCGTGAACGTGCCGCCGGTGAGCTCCTCGATCGCGAGCTTGTTCTCCTGCGCGCGCTTCGCGAGGTCGGCGATCGCCACTTCGATCTCGGCGAAGCTCATCCTCTCGGCATCCCGGAGGACGGGGACGACGAGCCCCTTGCCGCCCCCGACCGCGACGCCGATGTCGTAGTAGTTGCGGTAGGCGATGTTGTCTCCGCGGAGCTCGGCGTTGAGCTGCGGCACGAGCTTCAGGGCGTCGATCACGGCCTTCACGAAGAGCGACATGAAGCCGAGCTTGATCCCGTAGCGCTTCTGGAAGGCTTCCTGGTGCTCCTTGCGGAGCGCCACGACCGCCGACATGTCGATCTCGTTGAAGGTCGTGAGGAGCGCGGCGGTCGACTGCGCCTGCACGAGCCGCTCGGCGATGCGCTTGCGCAGCGGCGTCATCGGCACGAGCTCCTCCTCGCGCGCGCCGGCGGCCGCGGGTTTCGCTGCGGGAGGCGCCACGAGGACGTCCTCTTTCAGGATGCGTCCACCCGGACCCGACGCGCGCACGTCCTTCGGCTCGAGACCCTTCTCCGCGATCGCGCGACGCGCCGACGGCATCACGCGCGGTTCCTGCGCGGGCGCCGGCGCAGGTGCGGGCGCAGGAGTCGGCGCCTTTTCCGGCGCAGGCGCAGGCGCGGCCTTCGTCTTCGGCGGGGTCTTCGCCTGCGCCGGACCGTTCTCGATGTAGCCGATCACTTCGCCGACGTTCGCCTTCTCGCCCTTCTTCTTGAGCACGCGCGTCACCGTCCCCGCCGCGGGCGCCGGGAGCTCGACCGTCACCTTGTCGGTCTCGATGACGACGACGGCGCCTTCCTTCTCGACGGCCTGGCCCTCGGGCACGAGCCAGTCGCCGATCTGCACCTCGGTGATGGACTCGCCGACGGACGGCACTTTCAGTTCGATCGGCATCGATTCACCTCGCTTGGGTGATCTTCTCCAGCGGACCCAGGGCGCGGGAGAGGATCTCCTCCTGCTCCAGCTTGTGGCTGCTCGCGGAACCCGTCGCGGGGCTCGCGGACGGCTCGCGACTGATCTCGAAGAACGGGTAGCGTCCGAGGATGGAGCTCCCGAAGCGCAGGCGCAGGTACCGACGCGCTCCCATGTTTTGCGGCTCTTCCTGGACCCAGACGCAGGGCGTGCCATCGGGATAGGGCGCGAGGACGCGCGCGAGCGAGTCGTCGGATAGCGGGTAGAGCTGCTCGATGCGCACGAGCGCGACGTCTTCGCGCGCAAGCGACGCACGGCGCTCCTCGAGCTCGAGCGCGATCTTGCCCGTGCAGAGGAGGACACGGTCGACCTTCACCGAGCCCCGCTTCGCGTCGGCCGCGTGCCGCGGATCGGGAAGGATCCGGTGGAAGCGGCCGGTCGCCAGCTCGTCGAGCGTCGAGACGACCTTCGGGTGACGGAGCAGGCTCTTCGGGGACATCACGACGAGCGGTTTCCGCCACGGGCGCAGCACCTGGCGCCGCAGGCAGTGGAAGAACTGCGCGGGCGTCGTCAGGTTCACGACCTGGATGTTGTCCTCGGCGGCCTGCGTCAGGAACCGCTCGAGTCGCGCGCTCGAGTGCTCCGGACCCTGGCCCTCGAAGCCGTGCGGCAGGAGGAGGACGAGGCCCGAGAGGCGCTTCCATTTCTCTTCCGCGCTCAGGAGAAACTGGTCGAGGATCGGCTGCGCGACGTTCACGAAGTCGCCGAACTGCGCCTCCCAGATCACGAGACCGTTCGGGCAGTCGAGCGTGTAGCCGTACTCGAAGCCGAGGACCGCGGTCTCGGAGAGAGGGCTGTTCCAGATCTCGACCGCGGCCTGGTTCTCGGCGACGTGCTGGAGAGGTCGATGGACGTATCCGGTCGTCACGTCGTGGAGCGCCGAGTGCCGGTGGCTGAACGTCCCGCGCTCCGTATCCTGGCCCGTGAGGCGCACGCGCACGCCCTCCGCGGCGAGGCTCGCGAGGGCGAGCGCCTCCGCGGCGGCCCAGTCGAGCGGCTTCTCGCCGCGCGCCATTTCCTGCCTCGATTCGAGCCACTTCGCGATCTTCGGGTGCGGCGTGAATCCCTTGGGTACGACCGTCAGCGCCTCGAGGAGCTTCGCGAGCGACTCCCGCGGCAGGTTCGTCGCGACCTCGGGTGAGCTCGCGTCCGGTCCGCCGTGGAATCCGTGCCAGAGGGCGCCGAGCGGATCGACCTTGTGGACGTAGTCGGGGCTCTTCGCGGCGGAGAACTCCTGCTCGAGATGGTCGCGGCGGCCGACAGCGATCTCGTCCGCTTCCTCCCGCGTCATCCCGCGGAGCCGCAGGAGGTGATCGAGGTAGCCCTCGCGCACGGGCTTGCGCGCGCGGATCGCCTGGTAGAGGAGCGGTTGCGTGAACGCGGGCTCGTCGCCTTCGTTGTGGCCGCGACGCCGGTAGCCGTACATGTCGATCACGACGTCGCTCCCGAACTCGTTGCGGAAGTCCATCGCGAGCTGCACCACCTGCGCGACCGCCTCCGGGTCCTCGCCGTTCACGTGGAAGATCGGGATCTGGAGCATCTTCGCGACGTCGGTCGCGTAGACCGACGAACGCGCGTCCTCGGGATCCGTCGTGAAGCCGATCTGGTTGTTCACGACGACGTGGAGCGTGCCGCCGGTCGTGTAGCCGCGGAGCTCGGAGAGGTTCAACGTCTCCTGGACGATGCCTTCACCGGCGAACGAAGCGTCGCCGTGGATCAGGAGGGCCATGCCCTTGCGGCGGCGCGCGTCTCCGTGACGATCCTGCTTCGCGCGCGTGCGGCCGAGCGCGACCGGGTTCACGAACTCGAGATGGCTCGGATTGAAGCACAGCGAGAGGTGGACGGTCGCGCCGGCGGAGGTCGTGAACTCGTTCGAGTACCCGAGGTGGTACTTGACGTCGCCGCTGCCCTTGTGGAGCTCCGGGTCCTGGTCGGCGAATTCGCGGAAGATGTCGCGCGGATGCTTGCCGATGATGTTCGCGAGGACGTTCAGTCGTCCCCGGTGCGCCATGCCGATCACGATCTCGACGACGCCCTGCTCGGCGCCGCGCTCGATCGCGAGATCGAGCAGGGGAATCAGGCTCTCCGATCCCTCGAGGGAGAAGCTCTTCGCGCCGAGGAACTTCTTCTGGACGAACTCCTCGAAGATCACGGCGTCCGTCAGGCGCGTGAGGATGCGCACCTGCTCGTCGCGCGAGAGCACGACGTGGTTCTGGCTCGCCTCCATGCGCTCCTGGAGCCAGAACTTCTTGCGCGGATCGTCGATGTGCATGAACTGCACGCCGATCGTGCGGCAGTAGGTCGTCCGCAGGCGCTCGAGGATCTCCCGCAGCTTGAGGGTCGGCGGGCCCTGCACGTCGCTCGCCGCGAACGCGCGATCGAGATCCGATTCGGTGAAGCCGTAGTGCTCCGGATCGAGCTCGTGGAAATGCGGCCGCGGTCGCCCGAGCGGATCGATCTCCGCGATCATGTGCCCGCGCACGCGGTACGAACGCACGAGCCGGTCGAGCCGATCCTGCAGCGCCGCGGGATCGGAGTCCCGCATGCGCGCCGTCGAGCCGGCTCGGGTGCCTCCGGCGTCCGAAGGATCGAAGAGCGTCCGCGGGCGGAAGCTCGGTCCGACGCGCGCGGGGGGACCGCCGTTCGAGAAGGTCGCGAAGTACGCGCGCCACTCATCTCCTACGGAGGACGGGTCGCTCAGGAACGCCGCGTAGAGGCCTTCGACGAAGTCGAGGTTCGACGCGTTCGGGGTGGGTCCGGTCTGGCGCATGTCCTTGTCGGGTAACGGGTTCCCACGCCGGCCCGGCGGGCGGTGCGACGCGCGCTCCGCGTCCGGTGACGAGGACCGAAGAGCATAGCAAAGACCCGCGCGCGCGCGCCGGTCACGAAAAGACGGAGCCAGGCTTGCCGCTGGGGGCGATGCGCGGCATGGCTTGAGTCCACGATGACCACCCGCTCCCTCGCCCGCGCCGCGCTCCTCGGAGCGTTCGCAGCCTGCGCCGGCGTCCCCCGCGACGTTCCTCCGTCGATCCCCATGGACATCCACAGCCACTGCGAGCCGGAGCGGGTTCGGGTCACCCACGCGAGCCTGGACCTCGAGATCGACCACGCGAAGAAGGAGATCCGCGGCGCCGTCGTGCTCTCGCTCGATCGTCACGACAAGGAGTCGCCGCTGATTCTCGACGTCAAGGGGCTCGCGATCGAGACGGTGACGGGCAGCGACGGGGGAGTGCGTCTCTGGCAGATCGGGCCCGAGGACAAGAACATCGGCTCGGCGCTCGCGATCCAGCTCGTCTGGGCGGACACGTCGGTCCGCGTCGTTTACCGGACCACGGAGCGCGCCGAGGCGCTCCAGTGGCTGGAGCCCGAGCAGACCGCCGACCGCGCCGCGCCGTTCCTCTTCACGCAAGGGCAATCGATCTTCACCCGCACGTGGATCCCGCTCCAGGATTCGCCGGGCGTGCGGATCACGTACGACGCGCGCGTCCGCGCACCCGCCGGCCAGACGGTCGTGATGAGCGCGGAGCAGGTCGGGCAAGGGCCCGACGGCGCGTTCCGGTTCCGGATGGACCGTCCGATCCCTTCCTACCTGATCGCGCTTGCCTGCGGACGGCTCGAGTTCCGTCCGATCTCGGAGCGCTGCGGCGTGTGGGCCGAGCCGTCCGTGATCGCGAGCGCACGGTCCGAGTTCGCCGACACGGAGAAGATGGTGCAGGCGGCGGAATCGCTGTTCGGGCCGTACCGGTGGGGGCGCTACGACCTGCTCGTCCTGCCGCCTTCGTTCCCGTTCGGCGGGATGGAGAACCCGTGCCTGACCTTCGCGACGCCGACGGTGCTCGCGGGGGATCGATCGCTCGTCTCCCTCGTCGCGCACGAGCTCGCGCATTCGTGGTCGGGGAATCTCGTCACGAACGCGACATGGAGCGATTTCTGGCTCAACGAGGGGTTCACCGTCTATTTCGAGAGCCGGATCATGGAGCGGCTCTACGGCACGGAGCGCGCCCGGATGGAGCAGCAGATCGGGCTCGCCGATCTCGAGCGCGAGATGAAGGAGCTCGCGCCGCGCGATCAGGTCCTGCACATCGATCTCCGCGGCCGCCACCCCGACGACGGCTTCTCGGGCATCCCGTACGTCAAGGGCGCCTTGTTCCTGGAGCGCGTCGAGGAGGTCTTCGGCCGCGGACTCTTCGATCGGTTCCTGCGGTCCTACTTCGACACGTTCGCGTTCCAGAGCATCACGACGGGGGAGTTCGTCCACTACCTCCGCAAGGAGCTTTTCGCGCAGGACCGCGCGCTCGCCGCCACGATCGATCTCGACACCTGGCTCGAGAAGCCCGGCCTGCCCGCCGACCTCCCGAGGGTCCAGTCGAAGCCGCTCGCCGAAGTCGACGAACGGATCGCGAAGTGGAAGGAGGGCACCGCCCCCGCCGATCTCGCGACGCGCGGGTGGGTGACGCAGCAGTGGCTGCACTTCCTCGAGGGGATCGCCGATCGCCTCGACGCTCCGGCGATGGCGAAGCTCGACGACGCGTTCCACTTCACGCAGACGGGCAACAGCGAAGTGCTCGACGTGTGGCTGCGACTCGCCGTCGCGGCGCGCTACGGCGCCGCGGACGCACGCCTCGAGGATTTCCTGACGACCGTGGGCCGCAGGAAGTACCTCGAGCCGCTGTACAAGGAGCTCGCGAAGACCGAGGAAGGCGAGCAGCGCGCGCGCGCGATCTACGCGAAGGCGCGACCGCGGTACCACGCCGCCACGACCGCGTCGATCGACGCGATCCTGGTCGAGAAGGGCAAGTAGCTCAGTCGCTCTTCGGCGGAGCGCGGGGGAGCAGGTGGTCCGCGCTGATCGGACCGGCGCCCCAGGCCGCGAGCCAGAGGAGGAAGAGCAGGAACACGACCGGCACGACGTCGGTGAACCCTTTTCCGGTCTCCGGCGACAGGGCGAACGCGCCGAGGAAAGCCTCGCGATCCGCGGTCATCAGCGCGACGACCATCGTCGCGGACAAGAGCAGCGAGAAGATCCGCGTGCCGAACCCGAGGATGAGGCACGCTCCACCGACGAGCTCGAGCGTGGCGATGAAGGCCGCGTTCGCGCGCGGGACCGGGATGCCGATGTTGCCGAAGAACTCCGCCGTTCGATCGAAGTTGCGCCACTTCCCGAGGCCCGTGAGCACGAAGGCCTGACCCAGAACGATGCGGGTCGCGAGCGGGACGAGCGGCTGGAGCGGAGTCGTCAGCTTCGTCACCAGCCGCGGGAGCACGTGAAAGATCTTGTCGTCGGCCATGGTCACCTCTCGCGGGGAGAGGATACCGACCGCCGCAGCGGCGCGCCTCAGGTGCTTGCCGACGCGTCCGTGCGAAGGCTCGTCATCACGGCTTCGATCATCTGGTAGAGCACGTCGGGACGGACGGGTTTCGCGAGGTATTCGTCCATGCCGGCCGAGATGCAGCGCTCGCGGTCCCCCTGGAGCGCGTTCGCCGTCATCGCGACGATCGGCAGGTGCTTGGCGGTCCCCACTTCCGCCGCGCGGATCTTGCGCGTCGTCTCGAATCCGTCCATCTCGGGCATCTGGCAGTCCATCAACACGAGGTCGTAGGCGTTCGCGGTGACCATCGGGAGCGCCTCGGCTCCGTTGGCGGCGACGTCGACGAGATAGCCGCGCTTCGTCAGCATCTTCAGCGCGAGGCGCTGGTTCACGGGGTTGTCCTCGACGAGGAGGAGTCGCGCCGGCACGCCGCGCGGAGTCCTGACGCTGTCGGTGGTCTCTTGGGGCGGCGGTCGATTCGACGGCAGCGCCGGCCGGACTCCCTCCTGCGCGGGCGCGGATTCGATTTCGTGCGCGCACAGGGCCATCTGCGCGGTGAACCAGAAGATGCTGCCCTTGCCTTCCTGGCTTTCGACTCCGATCTCGCCTCCCATCAGCTCGGCGAGGTGCTTGCAGATCGCGAGGCCGAGTCCCGTGCCCCCGTAGCGTCGCGACATCGACGAATCGGCTTGCGAGAAAGGCTTGAACAAGCGGTTCAACGCGGTGCCGCTGATCCCGATGCCCGTGTCCTTGACGCTGAAGCGCACGGCCACGCGGTCTTCCTGCCTGCGGTCGAGCGTGACGTGGAGGATCACGCTCCCGCGCGTCGTGAACTTGATCGAGTTGTTCAGGAGGTTGATCAGGACCTGGCGGATGCGCAGCGGGTCGGCGCGCACGCCGTTCGGCACGGCGTCGTCGAAGTGGAACGCGAACTCGAGACCCTTCTTCTGCGCTTCGCTGCGCAGCATGTTGAAGCTCTCGTGGACCACGCTCCGCAGCTCGACCGGGACGAGGTCGAGCCGCATGCGCTTCGCGTCGACCTTGGAGTAGTCGAGGATGTCGTTGACCACGAGGAGCAGCGATTCGGCCGATGCGCGCACCGTCTCGGCGAGGTCCTTCTGTTCGGCGTTCAGCCCCGCGTCGAGGAGGAGGTCCGCCATCCCGATCACGCCGTTCATCGGAGTGCGGATCTCGTGGCTCATCATCGCCAGGAACTCGCTCTTCGCGCGGCTCGCGTCGTTCGCGCGCTCGAGAGCCTGCGCGAGCTGCTCCATGGTCTCGTCCTTGGCCGCGCCGACGCGCTTCAATTCCTCGTTCGCCGTGCGGATCTCGTTGTACGACGACCGCAGGCCGCGGCGCATCTCGTCGAGCGTGGCGGCGAGTCGAGCGAGCTCGTCGCTGGTGTCGAGCCGGATCGGCGTGTCGAGATCCCCGCGTCCGAGCGCCTCGGCCTGGCGGTCGAGCTCGGCGACGGGAGCGACGACGGTGCGGCGCAGCAGGAAGAGGAGCGCCAGCGCGAGTGCGGCGAAGTTGAGGCCGCCCTGGAAGAGCAGCTCGGTACGGCGCGTCGCCTTGAGGTGGACCAGCTTCTCGGTGGAGACGCCGAGGACGAGCTGCGCGAGCAGCTCCGGTTCGTCGTGTCCCGCCGTCGCGGGAGCGAAGATGCGCGCGGAGAACTGGCGGAAGCTCGCCGGGTCGAGCTTGCCGATCGGGCCGGCCGACGCGAGCGGCTTCCCGTCGGCCGCGCGCTGGACCTGCGCGAACACGACGTCCGGTTCGTCGTTGACGAGGTTCTCGACCTGCTCGGTCAGCTTGGGAAGGTCGAACGTCAGGATCTTGTCCGCGCAAGGTCCGGCGGCGAGCCGCGTGAGTGACTCGCCGCGCGCTTCCAGCTGCTCCGTGAGCAGCCGTTCCTCACTGCTGATCGTGTGGAAATTGGAGATCAGCAGTCCGCCCGACAGCACGATGAGGGTCGTGCCGATCAGCCGGAACGCCAGCCGGTGGAGTTGCCTCCCGAGCCAGGTTCGTTCACTGCCCACTTCGCGGGAGCTCGAACCTTTCCGCGAGCTGCATGCCGTCGCGGACCAGCTTGTACTCGTCCTCGGAAGTCGGGACGAACCCGCTGATCTTGAGCTCCTTCAGGATCGCGGGATCCTGGATGGAGTAGAGCCCGCTCTGGATCGCCTCGATCGTCGCCTTGTCGAGTCCCTTCCGGGCGACCCACGGCTTCGTCACGTTGTCGAACGTCGCGAGAACGCGCAGCGTGCCCTTGGCGTTCGCCTTGTCGAAGGCGGACTTCATCACGGAGCCCGCGTCGAAGTCGCCGATCTCGACCGCGCTCACGACGATGTCGTGGCGGCCCAGGTACTTCGAGTCCGCGAGATCGGACTTGTAGATGCCGGCGTTCACGAGCTCGGCCTGGACCAGGTAGCGCCCGATCGTCGAGTTCGGATCGCCGAACGCGAACTTCTTGCCGCGCAGATCTTGGAGGGTCTGGATCGGGCTGTCCTTGCGGACGATGACGACGCCCTTGAAGCGCTTGTCGCCGCCTTCCGTCTCCATCGCGATCAACTGGACGCCGGACTGCTTCACCTTCGCGGTGACGTACGACGCGGGGCCGAAGCGCACGAAGTCGACGCCGCCGGCCGCGAGCGAATCGATCCCGTCGACGTAGTCCTTGAAGATCACGAGCTTGATGTCGACCGGCCGGTGGAGGGTCGCTTCCATCGACGCCGTGAGCGAGTCGAGGATCGGAGTGAACGACCGGTACATCTGCGTCGCCTTTTCCGACTGGTAGACGCCGAAGTTCAGCGACAGCGAGGGCGTTTCGACCGGGTGCGGAGGAGCCTTCTGCGCGACGGCCAGAACGCTCAGGAGTGCAGTGGCGACGATGAACATGTGCGGATCCTCGGACCTCTTGGGACCGTTCTCGGAGCGGGCGGAGCAGGGGGACTGCAGAGCTTCTTCGACCACCCGGCGCGGGGTGCTTGAGCACCGAGGCCAGCCGCCAGGCCGCTCTCGTTTCTCTCGCGCTTCCCAGGCATCCCGAGGTTTTCACTCGCGAGAGCCGCGCGCGTCCGAGCTCCGGAATCTTCGATCTTCACGAGATTTTGAAGAAAAACGGCCCCCGCTGCCCCGGCGTGGGCGGACGTGAAGCGCCCGACTCCAACTTCGACTGTCCGGGAATCCCCCCACCTCGACAGGAACACCCCATGAACCGCTTCCCTGACTCCTGCTCCCCGAGTCCCGCCCGCCCCCAGAGTGTCCGACAGCCCCGCGCGGAGGCCCGTCTCGATCGCGCCCGTCGAGCGATCGGCGCGTGCATCGGCTGGGCCGCCGTTTCGGGCTTCGTGCTCGACGGACACGCCTGGGCGATCCCGTCGCCGGACGTCGTGGTGAACCTGTTCGCGAGCTCCGCGCAGGTCCTCGGTCTCCTGACCGTGATCTTCGGGAAGTGGTTCTTCTCGAGCAGCCGCAAGGCGACCGCGAAGGGTCACGCTTCGGCGACCTACCGCATCGCGTTCCTCGCGAGCGCCGGACTCTGCGTCCTCTCGATCATCGGTTGGGGCCTGTTCGCGGCCGAGCAGAACGACCTGAAGAGCGCGCGTCTCCAGGTGAACATCAACCGCTCCGGCAAGGAGGAAGGCAAGGCGGTCGGCGACGTGACGCTCAAGGAGCTCGCGTTCAGCGATCAGCAGAAGCGCAAGGACGGTGTGCAGACGACCGAGATCGCGGACGCCGTCGCGCGTCGCGAGCCGCTCGTCATGCTCGACATCCGCGAGTCGGAAGAAGTCGAGATGGGCGTCATCTCCGGCGTGCGGGCCGTGCGCTTCCCCGACCTGATGCGGGAACCGGAGAAGTACCTCGACAAGTCGAAGACGGCCTACCTCTTCTGCGCGAACGGGAACCGCAGCTCCGAGCTCGGCGAGTACCTGTCCGAGCGCGGATTCGACTGCAAGTTCATGATCGGCGGCTACGAGAAGTGGGTCTCCGAGGACCGCCCGCTCGAGACGAAGGACGGCTCGCCGCGCACCGAGTTGCGCGCGGTCCCCGAGTTCCCGAACAAGGACGTGCTCCTCGACACGCCCGACGTGATGGCGCTGATCGAGCAGCGCAAGGAAGTGCTGTTCCTCGACGTGCGCTACCCGGGCGACTTCGAGACCTTCGGTCACCTGCCCGGAGCGATCAATCTCGCGATCCGGAAGATGACGACGCCGGAGCTCGACGCGGCACTGCGCGCTCTCCCGAACAAGCCGATCATCGTTCCGTGCTACGACCGCCGAAGCTCCTTCTTCGGCCTGATCGCGGGCGTCCGCCTGACCCGGCTCGGCTACGAATTCCTCGGCCGCTACACGGTTCCCGAGGAGTTCTACGTCCCGGGCAAGGACAAGGCGCACGTCGCCGCCTGGAAGGAGCGTCACCAGGAGAAGACGCTGCTCTCGATCGCCTCGGCACCGCTCGCTGGCGCGCTGAACGGGATCGACGCGCGCGTCGGCAACCTGGCGCTCTCCATCCTGATCCTCGTCGCGCTGATCCGGCTCGGCGTCCTGCCGCTCACTCTGAAGTCGGACCGCGACCGCGTCGTCCAGGGCCAGCTCGATCCGAAGCTCGCCGCTCTCAAGGCCGAACTCCGCGAGGACCCGGCCGCCCTGTCGCGCGCCACGTCGAAGCTGTTCCGCGAGCACCGCATCCGCCCGTTCCTGAACCTCACGGCGGCCGTCGCCCAGCTCCTGCTGTTCACCGGGTTCTTCACGGTCGTCAACGAGGCGTGCAAGGACAGCGCGCAGGGTTTCCTGTGGCTTCCCGCGCTGGGCAAGCCGGATCCGACGCACATCCTCCCGATCGCGATCGGCGTCCTCGTGATCGCGCTGCTCCTCGTTACGGCGAAGAAGATCACGAAGACGCGTGTCGCGCTGATCGTCCTCGGGGCGGCCGCACTCTTCGCGCTCGTCCTCGGCATCCGCGCCGGAACCAACCTCTACCTGACCGCGAACATGGCGCTGCTCGTGCTGCAGAGCGGGCTGACGTCGTGGCTGCTCTCGAGCAAGCGGGCGTCGCGCAAGGACAAGAAGATCGCGCGGTTCGACTCCCAGGACGTCGTGCCGCTCGCTCTCGCCGACGACGTGTCCGGTTGCGGCGGCAAGGCCTCGAGGCTCGCGATGCTGATCGACGCCGGCATGCCCGTCCCCGACGGATTCGTCGTGCGCGGGCGCGCGATCGAGACCTGGCGCACGACCGGCGCGTGGACCGCCGCGTGCACGGCGCACATCGCGCGGCATCACGCGAAGCTGGGTTCGGAGCGCGTCGCGGTGCGCAGCTCGGGTCTGAACGAGGACGGCGAAGCGCGCAGCTACGCCGGAGTGTTCGAGTCGATCCTCGACGTGAAGGCCGACGGATTGATCGAGGCCATCGCCAAGGTCGCCGAGTCGCTCTCGTCCGACCGAGCCAAGATCTACTCGAACAACCAGGTCGAGATGGGGAGCATCGTCGTGCAGGCGATGGTGCCCGCGGAGTACGCCGGCGTGCTCTTCACCGAGCACCCCGCGGTCTCCGGTGCGTGCGCCGTCGAACTCGTCGCAGGGCTCGGGGACGACCTCGTCTCGGGTCGCGTCGATCCGATGTCCTTCCGCTTCGGCCGCTCGAGCGGCCGGTTGCACGGCGAGCAGACTCCGCCGATCGATCTCGCGCCCTTGCTGGAGCTCGGCCGCCAGGTCGAGGCGCTCTTCGGCCGCCCGCAGGACATCGAATGGGCCTACGCGCGCGGACGGTTCTTCCTGCTCCAAGCCCGCGACGTGACGCGCCTCTGCACGCAGGCCGCCGATGCGCCGGCGATCCGTGAGCGCGAACGCGCCCGACTCCTCGCGCTCGTGCGCGGCGCGCAAGCCGACGAAGTCGTGCTCGCGCAGAACGAGCTCTCCGAGCTCCTCCCCGAGCCGACTCCGTTCTCCCTGGAATGGATGGAGGAGATGTGGGCCTACGGCGGCAGCACGGATCTCGCCTGCCGCGCGCTCGGCATTCCCTACGACGCTCTGCCTGATTCACCGCGCTTCGTCGTCAGCGTGTTCGGGTCGCTGTACGTCCACCGCGCCGAGGAGAAGCGGCGCCTGTCGAAGGGCCCCGGCTCGCTCGCCGCGTTCCGGCTGTCGCGCGCGGGCGACGAGATCGAGCGCTCGTGGCGCGAGGACTACCTCCCCGGATACCTGCGCGAGATGCGCATGCGCGAGGCCCTCGACCTGACCCGGCTCTCGTTCAACGAGACGATCGACCTCTTCCGGCGCACGTCGCGCACGTTCCTCACCGAGAACTACGTCCACGCCGAGACGGTCAATATCGCGGCCGACTTCTACTTCAAGGTAGCGGTCCGCGAGCTCGAGAAGGCCGGCCTGGATCCGGTCGCGCACCTGTCCCACCTGCCGAAGACGGTCGTCGCGGAGGCCATGGAGCTGCTCGCGCGAGTCGGGCGCAACGAGGCCCAGCTCTCCGAGTTCATGCAGCTCTTCGGGCACCGCGCTCCGCAGGACTACGAGTTCGCCCACGCCCGCTACCACGAGTCGCCGTCCTCCGCGATGTCGATGGCGTCCCGCTCCGCCGGCGTGTCCGCGCGGCCCTCGGCCGAACCGAGCGCGCGACCGGTCATCGAGAAGCGGGTCCTGCGGCTCGCGGTCGATCGCGCGACGCGCTACCAGTCGCTCAAGGAAGAGGCGAAGCACCACGCGATGCGGGAGCTCGCGTTCCTGAGGACGCTGCTCCTCGAGATCGGCCGCCGCATGGACGTCGGCGACGGGATCTTCCAGCTGACTCCGTCGGAAGTCCGTCGGCTGGACGCGCCCGGCTTCAGCCAGGCGGACGCGGCGCGGCTGATCCTCGAACGGCAGGAGAACGAGGAAGCGCTGCGCGTCGTGCGCCTGCCGCAGGAGATCACGATCGCGGCTCTCGAGTCGATGGACGTCGAGCACAGCGGGGACATCATCGTCCCGCGCGGCACCACGAACCTGCGTGGCACGCGGATCTCGGGCACCGGCGACGTCAGCGGTCGCGTCCGCGTGCTGCGGCACGCGAGCGAGATCGAATCTTTCCAGAAGGGCGAGATCCTGGTCGCACGCTTCACCGATCCGACGTGGATGTCGGTGTTCCCGCTCGCGCGCGGGCTGATCACCGAGGTCGGCGGCTGGCTCTCGCACGCGGCCATTCAGGCGCGCGAGTACGACATCACCGGAATCGTGGGCGCGGTGGGAGCCCTCGACGGGCTCGTCACCGGGGAGATCGTGTGTCTCCGCGCGGACGGTGCCATCGAACGACTCGAGAACCGCCGCACCGAGGAGCGCATCCCCGTCTCGATCCCCGTCGAAGTGCGGCGCAACGGCGAGACGATCTCCGCGCGGCTCGGCGACCTGAGCACCCACGGAGCGCTCGTGAACGTCGGCGCGCGCAGCCTGGTGATCGGAGAAGACATCGATTTCACCTCGGTCGCCGGCGATTCCTTCGGAGCCAGAGTCATGCGGAACGGCATCCCCGGCGTCTACGGCGTCCGCTTCCGCACCCCGATCGACAAGCAGCTCGCCACCGAGCTCGGCGTGTCGCTCGACCATCGCATCGTGCAAGGCGCCGCGTAGGACACGCGCGACGCCTCGCACTGCTCGGGCCGTGCCGGGGGGTACGGCCCGAGATCCTTTAACCGGACGTGTCGGTCGCTAGGCCTTGACCGACTCTTCGCGCGGTCCCTCGCCGGCCGAGCGCCGCCGAGGCTTGCGCTTCGCAGCCGGGGTCGCCTCGGCGCCGTCGACGGCTTCCGGCGCCGGTGCCGCGGGTACTTCGCTCTTCGGGGCGAGCGCCTCGAGGATGCGCAGCACCTGCGGGTGCGTGCGGTTCAGCTGGATCGTCGTCACCGGGAATTCCGGGGTCTTCGGGTTGGGCACTTTCGAGGTGAGGATCATCTCCGCCTCAGCGGCCTCGTGCACGATCTGGCGCGGGAGGTCCGGGTCGTTCGCCCAGTCGTAGCCGCGCCTCGGGAGGTAGGTGTCGCGGAACCACTTCAGCGAGACGAATCGGAGATGGGGATCGCGCTCGACGTGATCGAGCGCGGCGATGAAGTCCTCGAGGGGGTTGCCGGTGCCTTCGATCGGACGCGCGGAGGCTCCGGCGGCGCCACCGCCGACTTGGGGGAGCTCGTACACGACCCATGCGCCGCACACGCGCGGCGCCCAGGACTGGGCGGGCGCCGCGAGGCGCAGCTGCCGGCCGCTCTCGCGCTGACGCAGCGAGACGTGGACACTCGCGCCGTCGGGCGGTGCGAGCGCCAGGAGCGGTTTCAATTCGCGCGGGAGCGCCCCGCGTTCATCGAGCTCGTGCAGGGAAGCGAGGCATCGCTGCAGATCGGATTCGAGTTCCGAGATCGTGCTCGGATGCGGTTCCATCTATGGGACCTCGAAGAATTGATTAGGGCTGAGGTCGCCAGTCGCGCGGCGACCCGAACGCGCGCGTGGAGTATACGCGGAGAGGCAGCGATTGGAAATGCAAGAACGCACGTCCGAGGACGTGCGTTCTCGCTTCGATCGAACGGAGGAGGATCAGTGTCCGCCCGCGTGGGTGTGTTCCTTTTCCTTCTCCGGGAGCTCGCTGACGAGTGCATCCGTCGTGAGGAGCAGGCTGGCGACCGACGCCGCGTTCTGGAGTGCAGTGCGCACGACCTTGGTGGGGTCGATGACGCCCGACTTCACGAGGTCCTCGTAGGTTTCCGTCGCGGCGTTGAAGCCGTGGTTCCGTTGCTTCGAGCCGCGGACGTTCTGCACGACGACGGCGCCGTCGAGGCCTGCGTTCGAAGCGATCTGCCGCATCGGCGCCTCGAGCGCGCGCCGGATGATCATCGCTCCGACCCGGGCGTCCGCCTCGAGCTTGAGCGATTCGACCACCTCGATGCAGGAGAGGAGGGCCACGCCGCCGCCGGGCACGACGCCCTCTTCGACCGCTGCGCGCGTCGCATGGAGCGCGTCTTCGACGCGCGCCTTCTTCTCCTTCATCTCGGCTTCGGTCGCGGCACCGACGTTGATCTGGGCGACGCCACCCGACAGCTTGGCGAGACGTTCCTGGAGCTTCTCCTTGTCGTAGTCGGACTTCGTCGTCTCGATCTCGGCCTTGATCTGCGCGATCCGGCCGCGGATCGCTTCCTTGGAGCCGGAACCTTCGATGATCGTGCACGTTTCCTTCTCGACGACGACCTTCTTGGCCGTGCCGAGGTCCTTGATGGTCACCGACTCGAGGGTCTGACCGGTCGCCTCGAACACGGGATTGCCGCCCGTGAGGACGCCGAGGTCCTCGAGCATCGCCTTGCGGCGATCGCCGAACCCGGGGGCCTTCACGGCGACGCACGGGAACGCTCCGCGCAGGCGGTTGACGACCATCGTGGCGAGCGCTTCACCCTCGATGTCTTCCGCGATCACGACGAGCGGCCGCCCGCTCTGGGCGACCTGCTCGAGCAGCGGGATCATGTCCTTCACCGTCGAGAGCTTCTTCTCGTGGATCAGGATGTAGGGGTTCTCGAAGACGGTCTCCATCGCCTGCGGGTTCGTGATGAAGTGCGGGGAGAGCCAGCCCTTGTCGAACTGCATCCCCTCGACCCATTCGACTTCGGTCGCGAGGCCCTTGCCCTCCTCGACCGTGATGACGCCGTCCTTGCCGACCTTGTCCATCGCCTTGGCGATCATCTCGCCAATCTCGGTGTCGCCGTTGCTGGCGATCGTGCCGATCTGCGCGATGTCCTGGTGGCCCTTGACGGGGTTCGAGAGCTTCTTCAGCTGCTCGACGCACGCGTCCACGGCCTTGTCGATGCCGCGCTTGAGCGCGACGGGGTTGGCGCCCGCGGTGACGTTCTTGAGGCCTTCCTCGAAGATCGCCTCGGCGAGGACGGTCGCGGTCGTCGTGCCGTCGCCGGCCTGATCGCTCGTCCGCGCGGCGACCTGCTTCACGAGCTGCGCGCCCATGTTCTCGTAGGCGTCCTCGAGATCGATCTCCTTCGAGACGGTGACGCCGTCCTTGGTGACCGTCGGGCTGCCGAACGACTTCTCGATGATCACGTTGCGGCCGCGCGGGCCGAGGGTGACTTTGACCGCGCGGGCCAGCTTGCGCACGCCGTCGCGAATTTTCTCGCGCGCGGCGGCGTCGTAACAAATCTGCTTTGCCATGGATCCTCTTTTCTTCTCGTCTGGCCGTGGTCTCAGGAGATGACGCCGAGGATGTCTTCCTCGCGCATGATCAGGTACTCGTCACCGACGTACTTCACTTCGGTGCCGGCGTAGGACGTGAAGAGGATCCGATCGCCGACCTTGACGGAGAAGGTCGAGCGCTTGCCGTCGTCGAGAAGCTTCCCTTCGCCGATCGCGATGACTTTGCCTTCCTTGGGCTTTTCCTTGGCGCTCTCGGGGAGGAGGATTCCTCCGGCGGTGCGCTCCTCGGCTTCGACGCGCTCGACGAGCACGCGGTCTCCCAGGGGACGGATCATTCCGGACTTCTTGGTCGTGTTCATGGCGGGCTTCGTGGTCTTGGTGGTCATGGTCGGTACTTCTCGTGCGGAAATCGGTTGGAGTGTCGTGTGGGAATCGAACGGTGGAGCGCTCGGGTCAGAACCCGTCGCTTCCCGCGATCTGGAGGGCGCGGCGGACTTCGCGGCGGAGGACGGCGGGCACGAAGGGCTTCGCGAGGACAGCCAGCGCTCCTTCGTGGAGCGCCTGCTTGCGGATCGCGTCGGTGGCGTCGCCCGAGAAGAAGATGCAGGGGATCTCGGGCACCTCGAGGCGCATCACGGACAAGACTTCGAGCCCCGTGTGGCCGGGCATGTGCATGTCGAGGAGCGCGAGGTCGATCACGGAGCGGCGCAGGATCTGCATCGCCTCCGTTCCGGTCTCGGCGTGCACGAAGTCCATCTTGAGATCGCGCAGGAGATCGACGACGCCCGCCCGCACTTCGCGGTCGTCGTCTGCGATCAAAACCCGGCGGTCGATGGACATGGTTCTTGCCTGCTCCCTGGTCGGGCGCCGCGGAAGGCAAACCGCGTGCCGCTACCGGCTCCTGGGGTGCAGCGGTCGAGCGCAGGCTCGAACCCCGATCGCTCTGCCAGCCTGGCAGACCGGCCCCGAAGCGTCGGTCCTCACCTGTCAGCCTGACAGGGGGAGATCCTTGCCGAGCCGCCGACCCGGGCCGCAGCATGCACCGCCATGAACACGGCGGTCCCGGTCTTCGACGCCCACGTCGATTCGCTGCAGCTCGAGCTCGACCTCGCCCAGGACCTCGGGCTGCGCAGCGATGGGCATCTCGATCTCGTCCGCGGCCGGTCGGGCGGGCTCGCCACGGCGGTGTTCGTCAGCTGGGTCGATCCGAAGCACCTCGCGCGCGACGCGGCCGGCGCCCGGGCGCGCGCGAGCGCCTTGCTCGGCGCGTTCCACGCGCTCGCGCAGAGGCATCCGGATCGTCTGCGTTTCGCCGGCAACGCGGAGATGCTCGACGCGGCGCACGCCGCGGGCGCGATCGCCGGGATCCCGGGGATCGAGGGCGGCCACGCGATCGAGGAGGACCTCGACGTCCTCCACGCGTTCTTCGTCGACGGGATCCGCGTGCTGACCCTCGTGTGGAACAACCATCTTTCCTGGATCCGCTCGTGCAGGGACGGAGCCGGCGCGGCGATTCCGGAGGGCCTCTCGGCGTTCGGGCGCAAGGTCGTGCGCGCGATGAACGACCTCGGGATGGTCGTCGACCTCTCGCACGCGGGGGAGCGGTCGTTCTACGACGCGCTCGATGCGAGCTCCGCGCCGCCGATCGCGAGCCACTCCGCCTGCCACGCGCTCCACGGGCACCCGCGCAACCTGACGGACGACCAGCTCCGTGCTCTCGGGAGCGCCGGCGGCGTCGTCGGCATCCCCTTCTGCGTCGCGTTCCTGTCCCGCGCAGCGCAGGAAGAGGACGCACGGCTCCGCGAGACGCCGGCATACCGGGCGATCGAGGCGCGCAACGACACGGAGCTCTCGCTGCTGCAGGGGCGATTTCTCCAGCGCGAAGCGAGCCCGCTTCCGATCGACTGTGTCGTCGAGCACGTCGTCCACGCGGTCGAGATCGCCGGCGTCGACCACGTCGGCCTCGGATCGGACTACGACGGCATCGGACGCACGCCGCAAGGGCTCGAGGACGCGTCCTGCTACGGGCGACTGGGCGATGCGCTGCGCGCGACGGGCTTCGGTTCGGACGACGTCGCCAAGATCATGGGCGGCAACATGCGCCGCGTGTTCGCTCGAACGACCGGCCCCGGAACGCTCGCCCATGCGACGGCGGCGCCGACACACCGAAAAACCGGGATTCGCTGAAACCCGCGCGCGGACTGCGCGGTCCTCCGAGCACAACCGGAGGTGAACCATGCGCTTCGATTTCAGCAGTGTGGACGACGTCGATTCCTACGTCTTCGTGCCGGAGGGTGAGCACAACTGTCGCGTCGCCGACGTGCGCGAGGGGACTTCGCGCGACGGATCGGTGAGGTGGAGCCTGCGCCTCGAGGTCCTCGACGGCGAGTGGGCCGGGCGCACCGCCGCCTGGGACTCGCTCACGTGGAGCGAGCGCGGCGTCTACCGCGTGAAGAAGGTGCTCGAGGCGCTCGGGCTCGACGTCAAGGGCGAGCTCGAGATCGAACCCGCGGACCTCCTGAACCTCCAGGCGCGCGTCCGCGTGATCCCCGAGGAACGCGAGGACCCGGTCACCGGCCGGAAGCAGGTGCGCATGCGCGTTCCTTACCTCGGCTACGCGCCGCTCGCGGAAGTGCACTCGGCCGCGCGCGACGCGGACGCGCCGGTTTCGGAGGAGTCGGGCGACGCGGACGCGGGACAGGCGGCGCCTCTCGCGCCGGTTGACGGCTGGCGCGGGAAGGGCGACGCTTCTCGCCATGCGCAGGGGAAGGAGGAAGACGAGGACTTCCCTTTCTAGCGTCCGCCCGGGGCGCCGCGTCTGCTTCTGATCGGCATGGCCAGGGAGACACCGACGGCGCGCCGCGTGCGCGAGCTGCGCGCGCAGATCCTCGAGCACGACCGGCTGTACCACGTCGAGGGGAAGCCGGAGATCTCCGACGCGGAGTACGACCGCCTCTTCCGTGAGCTGCAGGCGCTCGAGGCCGAGCACCCCGAGCTCGCGGCCGACGACAGCCCGACGCGGCGCGTCGGCGCGCCGCTCCCCGAGGGCCAGGGATTCGCGACCGTCGAGCACGCCGTGCCGATGCTCTCGATCGAGAGCCTCTTCACCGACGACGAAGTGCGCGAGTTCGAGGGCAAGATCCTCCGGTTCCTGAATCTTAAGGACGACGCGGACCTCGAATGGGTCGTCGAACCGAAGCTCGACGGCGTCTCGTCGTCGCTGCTCTACGAGAACGGCGTCCTCGTGCGCGGCGCGACGCGCGGCGACGGCGTGCAGGGCGAGGACATCACGAACAACCTCCGCACCGTGCGCAACATCCCGCTGCGCCTGTCGGCCGGAGCCTCGACGCCGCCGAGACTCCTCGAGGTCCGCGGGGAAGTGCTGATCTCGCGCGAGAGGTTCGCCATCCTGAACCGCGACCGCGAGAGCCGGGGCGAGACCCCGTTCGCCAATCCGCGCAACACCGTCGCGGGCGCTCTCCGGCGCAACGCGCCCGCGGAAGTCGCGCGCTACCCGCTCGAGTTCCTGGCGTGGTCGGCGCCGCAGCTCGAGGGCGCGGAGTTCGTCACGCAGGTCGCGATCTCGAAGGCGCTCCGCTCCTGGGGATTCGCGGATGCGGGGCTCTCGCGCCTCGTCAAGGGCCTCGCTGCCTGCATCGCCTACCACGACGAGATCGAATCGCGGCGCCAGAAGATCCCGTTCGAGGTCGACGGCATCGTCGCGAAGCTGAACGACCTGCGTCTGCGCGAACGACTCGGCTCGACGTCGCGCGCCACGCGCTGGCAGTACGCGCACAAATTCGCCGCGCTGGAAGCCTCGAGCACGCTGCGGGCGATCGAGGTGATGGTCGGGAACGCCGGACGCTTGACGCCGCGCGCGCACCTCGATCCGATCGAGGTCGGCGGCGTCACGGTGCGGCACGCGACGCTCCACAACGCGGACTACGTCGTGGGCCTCGGCGTTCGCGTCGGCGACCGCGTGTTCGTGCGGCGCGCCGGTGACGTCATCCCCCAGGTCACGGGCGTCGCGAAGGCGGCGGAAGGCGCGGCGCCGCCGGACTGGAAGGACGGGATCCCTCTCGAGCTGCTCGACGAGAAGGGCGCTCCCCGGGACGGCGTCTTCTGGCGCTGGCGCGACACGTTCGCGATGCCCGAGCGCTGCCCCGCGTGCGGAACCGCCGCGCGGAACGAGGGGAAGTACTGGCTGTGCCCCAATCCCGAGTGCCTGCCGCAGCTCGTCGGTCGCACGTTGATCCTCACCGGCGGCGGCGCCTTCGAGATCGACGGGATCGGCGAGAAGCAGATCGCGCAGCTCATCGCCGCGGGGCTCCTGCACTCGCCCGTCGACGTCTTCCACCTCGACCGCGATCCGGAGAAGAAGGAGAAGCTCCTCGAGCTCGATCGATGGGGGGAAAAGAGCGTCGAGAACCTGTTCGCGCAGATCGCGGAGAAGCGCTCCGTGTCGTTCCAGCGCTTTCTCGTCGCGCTCGCGATCCCCGAGATCGGCCCGGCGACGGCGCGGCTCCTCGCGCAGCACTTCGGCTCCCTGGAGGAATTGCGCGCCGCCGGCGAGGACGAGCTGCAGCACATCGACGGCGTCGGACCCGAGGTCGCGAACCGGATCACGTCGTGGTTCGCCGAGGCGTCGAACGCGAAGCTCGTCGCGCGCCTCCTCGACGGCGGCGTGCGGATCGACTACCCGAAGATCGGCGCGAGCGAGGGCGCATTCGCGGGCAAGACGGTCGTCTTCACCGGGACGCTCGAGAGCCTCGGCCGCGCCGAAGCGAAGCAGCTCGTCGAGGAGCACGGCGGCAACGTGGCGTCGTCGATCAGCGCGAAGACCGACTTCCTCGTCGTCGGAGGCAAGCCCGGCAGCAAGGCGAAGAAGGCCGCGGAGCTCGGCGTGCACGTGCTCCTGGAGCCCGAGTTCCTGAAGAAGATCGAACGTGAGTGACCCGAGTCGTTCCGCAGAGGACCCAGCATGATCTCGTCGATCGCAGTCGCCCTGACCGTTCTCTCACAGGCTCCGTCGTTGCGGGTGCCCGCGACGCCGCAGCCGCCGCCGATCGCCATCCGCGCCGCGCGCATGGTCGACGTGAAAGCGGGGCGCCTCGTCGAGCATCCCCAGATCATCGTGCGCGGCAAGATCATCGTGGCGATCGGGACCTCGGCCGACGCTCCGCCCGTCGGCGCCGAGATCGTCGACCTGAAGGACATGACGCTGCTCCCGGGCCTGATCGATTGCCACACGCACCTCTCGACGACGCTCGAAGGCGATTTCGTGAACCGGAGCGTGCACGAAGGGCCCGCCGACGACGCGCTCCGCGGCGCGAATCACGCGCGGAAGACGCTGCTCGCGGGATTCACGACGGTGCGCGATCTCGGCTCCGCCGATTTCGTCGACGTCGCTCTCATGCACGCGGTCGAGCGCGGCGACATCGACGGGCCGTGGATCTTTCCGGCGGGGAACGGGATCGGCATCACCGGCGGCCACGCGGACGTCACCGGGTTCCGGCCGGGGATTCTCGAGGGAAGCCCCGCGAGCGGAGTCGCGGACGGGCCGGACCAGTGCGTCGCGGCCGTGCGCGCGCAGCTCAAGTACGGCGCGAAGGTCATCAAATGCATGGCGACGGCGGGCGTCCTCTCGTTCGAGGACAGCGTCGGCGCGCAACAACTGAGCGACGCCGAGCTCCGCGCGATCGTCGAGGAAGCGACGCGCCACGGCGTCAAGGTCGCCGCGCACGCGCACGGATCGCAGGGCATCCTCGCCGCCGTGCGCGCCGGAGTCGCTTCGATCGAGCACGGAAGCATGATCACGGATGAGATCGTCGCCGAGATGATCAAGCACGGAACCTACCTCGTGCCGACGGCGTACCTGCGCCATCGGATCGATCTCGATCACCTCCCCGCGCAGCTGCGCGCGAAGGCGGAGTCGATCTTCCCGACGGCGGAGGAGAGTCTGCGGAAGGCGATCGGGGACGGCGTGAAGATCGCCTTTGGCACCGATGCGGGCGTCTACCCGCACGGCGAGAACGCCCACGAATTCGGGGTCTACGTCCAGGCGGGGATGAAGCCCGCCGACGCGATCCGGACGGCGACCGTGAACGCGGCGGACCTCCTCGGGGTCTCCGACCGCGGGATCCTCGCGCAGGGGATGCTCGCCGACATCGTGGCGGTCGCCGGGGACCCGCTTTCGGACGTCACCGTCCTCGAGCACGTCGGTTGGGTCATGCACGGGGGCCGAATCGTTCGATAGATAGAGGTCGGGGAAGCGCTCGGGGATTGGGCTATGGTGCCCACTCCGAGACCCCCCGGACGCACCCCGAGATGACTTCAGAGTCGAGCCCGGGCTCCAAGCCCTCCGCAGACGGCGGCGAACCGGCGACGGTCGCGCTGCCGGTCGATTTCGAGTTGCCGAGCGAGTTCGCCAGCGACGAAACCGGCAAGCTCGTCGCGAACGCGAAGGCTGGCGATGCGGAGGCGTTGAACGAGCTCTTCGCGCGCTACCACCGGCTGATGGTCGAGATCGCGCGGCGGAAGCTCGGGAGCCGCCTGCGTCTGAAGGAGGAGCCGGACGACCTCGCGCAGACGACGTTCCGCGAGGCGACGCGAGACTTCGGGAACTACCGCTACCGCGGCGAGGGATCGCTCGTGCGCTGGCTCGTGCAGATCCTCCAGAACAAGATCCGCGACCGCGCGGAGTTCTACGGCGCGACGAAGCGCGATCTCACGCGCGAGCGCGCGATGGAAGCGGCGCCGTCCGGGAGCGTCGACGCGATGCCGACGCTCGAGCCGGAGAGCCACGACCTCTCGGTGACGGTGCAGGTGCAACGCGACGAGAACTACGAGCACCTGCGGCGCGCGCTCGCGGAGCTGCCGCCCGAGCACCGTCAGGCGATCGCGCTCGTGTTCTTCCAGGGAATGCCGCTGCGCGACGCAGGCCAGGCGATGGGCGGGAAGAGCGAGGACGCGGTGCGGATGATGTTGAAGCGCGCGGAAGGAAAGCTCGGGGAGATCCTCGGCCGCACGATCGGCAAGGATTTCAGCGGCTGAATCGCTCGAGCGAAGCTGCGCCGAGCTTGTCGCTGAACGACGCCCGCGGTAATCTCTCGCCCCTCCGCGGGCTACTAACTCAATCGGCAGAGTGCCATGTTCACAGCGTGGAAGTTCTGGGTTCAAATCCCGGGTAGCCCACCAATCAACTCGTTGTCGGAAGCGGAGTTGTGCTGATTCGCTCCTTCGAGTTACCGCGAAGCGCGCAAGTGCGCGTGCACCGCCTGCAATCCGCGCTTGAGCTGCGTGCGCACCGTCTCGTGCGGCACGCGCAGGCGCGCGGCGATCTCGGTGGGCGCGAGATCGTCGTAGAAACGAAGGCGCACTACGGTGCGGTAAGGTTCGTGCAGAGCCTCGACCGCAGCGAGCACGCGCTGGCGCAAAGCGGCATCGATGTGCACCTCGCCGTCGGGCTCGACCGCGAGCAGACGTGCGGCGGCCGCTTCGCGCGCAAGGCGTCGCGCGTTGGCGCGCATGGCTTGGAAGGCGAGGTTGCGTGCGACCGTGCCGAGCCACGCGCGTTGGAGGAAGCGCGACGCGGCCGATTGGCGCAGCGCGGCGAGCCAAGTCTCCTGCGTCAGCTCGTCGGCCAGGTGCGGGTCGGCGATGAAACGGCGGATGAGCGCGCGCACGAAGTGGTCGTGCTGGATCAGCTCGTCCCTCTCCAGCCCGCGCTCGAGGCGTTGGCTCGCCATTTCGGCGACCCAGAATGCCACGCTCGCCCGTCAAGGTTCACGAAAAGCGCTCGCGGCTCGCGGTGAACCCTCGCAGCGGTGCGCGGCATTCACTGCGGCGAACCCCGCAGCCCAGGAGATCAAGCCATGTTCGCCACGCTCCTCACCTCCGCGATCGCGCTCCAGTCGAATTCCGCGCCGCCCTCCGGCACCTACACGCCCCCTTCGTCGTCGCATCTCTTCATGTCGACCGGTCCCATGGGTCCGTTGATGCTCCTCGCCGGCGCGGTTGCGCTGTTCATCGCCATCCGCCGTTGGCTCGAGCTGCGCGCGGTCCGCCTCGCGCCGACGGAGCTGGAGCGCACGCTCGACGCCGCCGTGCACGCCGGTCAGCTCGACCAGGGGCTCGAGCGCGCCGTCGCGAGCCACACGCTGCTCGGCGAGCTGGTCGCGGCCGGCCTCTACCTGCGCAAGGCCGGGCTGGACGAGATGCTCGCCAACGTCGAGCGCGCGACGACCAAGGAATCGCTGCGCCTGGGCAACCGCGTCGCCAATCTGGCGCGCCTGGGCGGGGTCGCGCTGCTGGTCGGCGTGTTCGGCACGACCACCGCGCTGATGAGCACGCTGTTCGTGATCGCGCAATTGAAGGCGCCCGTCCCCCGCGACTTCACGCTCGGCATCGGCGAATCCTTGGCGTCCACGGCGCTCGGCCTGATGGTCGCGCTGTTCTGCTTCGTCGCGTTCTTCTGGTTCGACTCGCGGCTGACGCAGCGCGTGCTCGCGGTGCGCGAGGTCGCCGAGGAAATGATGCGCGATGCGGCGGAGCGCACCGGCTCGCGCTAGAGCGACGGACGCGGGTCGAGCGGGTGCAACTGCGGCACGGCGGAGAGCTCAGCTGGGAGATGTCGGGGGAAGGCCTCACGCACTTCGCCGCGGGATCGGCGATCGCCCGCCGAAACGCGCCCGTCCCGCGGCGAGTTCGCGGGTGGCTACCGCCCGCGCGGTTTCGGCGCCTTCTGCCGGGCCGGTGCCTTCTTCGCCGGCGCGCGTTTGCGCCTCGCCGGCCCGCTCGCCGCGCCCGCGAGCACGCGGTGACTCTCCGCGATCCACTTCGCGAGGAGGGCGAGGTCGGCGGGCGCGTCCGGAACGAAGCTCACCTTGACCCAGCCGCCGGCACCCGCGCGGTAGCGCTTCGGGTCGGCCTTCTCGAGTCGCGTCGCCTCCGACAGCGACTCGCGCAGCTTGAGCATCGCGTCGCGCGGGCCGAGGAAGAGGAACGCCTTGCCGCCCACCTTGAGCGTCCGCTTCTCGATCACCGTACCCTCGCACGCGACGCCTTCGTCGACGCCGGGATGACGCAGAGCGAGTTCACGGAGGGCGTTGCCGGGTTCGTTCGCGGCGCTCTTTCGTTGCGCCATGGTCTGCTCGAGTCAGAGGCGGGTGAGTACGTGCTTCGTCATCATCACTCGCTCCATTCGTCGGCGCAAACGCCGAGCGCCGAGCGCCTCTAGTCCGTGATGTCCTTCGCGCTCGCCACGGAGGGCGAACTTCGTGTCTGCATGCCGCCGTCAGCCGAGCGCGACATCGCTGCGGCCCACACCACGATCATCCCTTCCAGCGGCCCGCTGTGGAGGAACTGCGCCGACTCGCCGCGAACGCCCGCGCCTCGAGGCTCGATCGCAACCGAGCGTGCCCCTGGGGAACTAGCGCAGCACCTCTTCCACCGCTTCGTCGATCGCCGCTTGCGGGATCGCGAGCTCGAAGACCTGCTCCTCGTCGAGCGCGCGCACGTCGATGCGCGGCCTCGGCGTCACGTTCACGAGCGCACCGGCGCCGACGCGGTCGTCGCGGAGCACCGTGACGTGCACTTCGCATTCGTAGAGACCGGCTTCGGGCATCCGCAGGGCGAACTCACCGCGCTCGTCGAAGCGATACGAAGCTAGATCGAGCTCCGGGCCCCACGCCGGTCGAGCCGGGACGTCGCCGACGCCGACGGAGCTCAGCAGCACGTAGAGCACATAGCGCGGTGCTCCGCCGCTCGTGCGTGCGCTCGTGCGCAAGCGGATCGGGAAGCCCGCGTCGAGCACGACCTCGCGATCGGAGCTCACCCCGGCGAGCCGCCGGCGCGCGAAGCCGAAGGCCGCGACTTCGAGATCGACGGGCAAGGCCTCGAACCGCACGAACGCTACGCCGTCGTTCCCGGACAAGACCGTTCGCGCGGCCGTTCCGCCGACGATCGACACGGCCGCGCGCGCGAGCGGCGACGACGCATGATCGACGACGCGGATCCGCAGCGTCCTCAGCGCGCTCTCGATCCGCAGGCCTTGGATGCGTGGATCGCGACACGTTTCGCCGGCGCGGACGACGAGGTCCTCGACCACCGCGGCGGACGCGCGCTCGGCGGCAGTCGCGAGCACGCGCTTCACTTCGAGGGAGTAGGTGCCGGGGAGGAGCTCCCGCACTTCGAACGAGCCGTCGCTGCTCGTGTTCGCCCCGAGCCTGCTCGCTGCACCGACGACGACGAGCACGAAGTCTCCGGGTGCGACTCCGCGTTCGAGCAGGAGCGAGCCCGCGAGCGCGCCAGCGCGCGCGAGGACCAGCTCGACGCCGCGTTCGCCGAGCCGAACGTCCACGTCTCGCTCCGCGGCGCAGTCCTTGGCGGCGGCGCGCAGTCGCAGCTCGTCGCCCGGCGCCGACTCGCCCGAGGGCAGGTAGACCGCGAATCCGCCGTCGTCGCCGGTGCGAACTGTCCCGGAGGTCGGGATACGCGGCCACAGCTCCTGAGCCTGGACGAGGGTACGCGCGCGCACTTCGAGGGTCGCGCCGGCGATCGGCCGGCGCTCGGCGTCGACGACTCGTCCCGCAGCGAGCAGCACGCCGTGGTCCAGGAGCACGTCGCCGAGCTCGAGTCCTTCGGACGGTATCTCCTGGTCGAGCGCGAGCAATGCATTCACTTCTCCGAGCCCGTCCGGATGGGGCGCGGTGAAGCGGAACTTCAGCGAGCCGTTCTGGGGGCGAACGTCGTCCACCTGCATCCGGAAGCGCCCTCGGGCGCCGACGTCGAGCGCGCGCGATTGCGGCCAGCGAGCGGGACCCGGGAAGATCAGGGGCTGCGCGACAACGGTCGCCGCAGGCCACGCGCGGCCGTCGCGCAGCACGAAGCGCCCGGTCACGAAGCACGGCGCTCGTTCGAGCCAATCGAGCTCGCAGACGACCTCTTCGCCGGCGCGGGTCGGGCCCGCGATCGACTTGGCTGCGAGCACGGCTTCTTCGCGAACGAGCGTCGCGCGCACGAAGAGTCCGACGCCAATCCACGGTACACGCGTCTCTCCGGCGTCGAGCCGCGGCGTCGACCACGGACCGCCGGGCCAGAGCGGCGTGCTGCGCGACTCGCTCTCGAACGCTTCGATGCGCAGCTCGGCGTCGCCGAGCTCCGGCACGCTGCCATCGGCGGCGCGCACGCGGACGAGCACGCTGCCCGTGCCCGGCAGCACGAGCTCGAGCGGCGGCTCGCTCGGCGTGAGTGCGTCGACTGGAAGCGCATGCTGCTCGCGCACCGGGAACGCGAGCATCGCGTGCCAGCCGGTGCCTTGCGCCAGCCGGCGTTGGAAGTGGAGGAACGTCGCGACGCCGTTCTGCGTCGCGGTGTCGGTCCACTTCCACGTGAACGCCGGGCGCGCGTCGGTCTGGCGGCGCAAGGCGACCGGCACGCCGCCGACCGGGGTTCCCGCCGCATCGACGACGCGCACGCGGAGCTCGCGGTCGGGACCGATCGGCAGAGTGACGCGGCCGTCGGCCGGCGGTTGGTTGACTTGCGCGACGC
The DNA here is from genome assembly GCA_036006425.1 of Planctomycetota bacterium. Lineage (GTDB taxonomy): Bacteria > Planctomycetota > UBA1135 > UBA1135 > DASYPQ01. The sequence continues at coordinate 198,611 of DASYPQ010000013.1, read as the reverse complement.
CCCAGAGCTCGCCGTGGCGCGCTTCGACCCACGCGGACGTCGGCGGAGTCGCGAAGTGGGCGCAGCCGTCGGGCCCGGTCTCGAGCTCGACCGCCAGCTCGCGTCGCCGGCGCAAGCCTTCGAAAGTGTCGGCGCCGATTCCCTGGGCGATCGTCGCGCGTCCGATCGCTTGCGAGTCGCTGACCGAAACGCGCGCGCCGCCGATCGGCGCGTTCGTGCTCTCGTCGACGACGCACACGGTCCAACCCGACGCGCGCTCGGCGTCGCCGGGCTGCGTGAGCGGCGCCACGCTCGTGCGTTCGTTCTTGTCGGTCGGCGCGGGCGTCGGCTCGGGAGCGACTGCGGATTCGCTGGACGGCGCGACGCTTTTCTCGCCCGCTTCCGGCGCGACCACGTGCGTGCCGGAGTCGTTCGATCGCAGCGCGAGGAACGCCAGGACGGCGAGGATCCCCGCGACGAGGAGGATCAGCGCGAATCGTTTCAACGCTCATAGTCTAGCTCGAGGATAGGAAGTCGAAGCGGGTCTGCTGCCCGTCTTCGGGTTGCTAGCATGGACATCGGAGAAGCGCCGTGCTCGTCGAAGTGCAGGTAACCATCACCGGCTCCAAGCCGGCGGTCTGGGCCGCGATGACCGACATCGAGAACGCCTCGAAGATCATCAGCGGCATCGAGAAGATCGAGGTCGTCGGGAAACCGGCGCACGGGCTCGTCGGGCTCAGGTGGCGAGAGACCCGCATGCTCTTCGGCAAGCCGGCTACCGCGGAGAAGTGGATCACCGATGCGGCCGAGAACGAGTTCTACAAGACGAGGGCAGAGAGCGATGGGTTCGTGTTCTTGTCCACGATGAGTCTCTCCGGCAGCGATGGCCACATCACCTTGACCAGCGCTCATGATTCCCAGCCTCAGACGATCGCCGCGCGATTGATGTCGATCCCGATGGTGGTCCTGTTCAAGGGCGTCGCGAAAAAAGCCCTCGTGCAGGACCTGAACGACATCAAGGCCGCCGTCGAGCGGAAGTGAGCGCTCGGCTCGGCCGTGCTCGGTCTCGCCCGCACTGCAAGGAGGACCCAATGATTCAAGACACGAACGAGGAACGACGCCCGGAGCGCAGGACCTTCCTCATCGGAATGGCGTCGGGATCCGCGGTCGTGCTCGGCAGTTGTGCTTCGAGCCCCGACCGCGAAGCCGAAGGGTCGTCCGAGGCGAGCTCGACGGAGGCCGAGGTGACGCCCGGCGAGGACTTGATGCAGGAGCATGGAGTCCTCGAGCGCGTTCTGCTCCTCTACGGCGAGTCGGTGCGGCGCATGGACGGCAAGGAAGACATGGACCCCGCCGTGGTGACACAGGCCGCAGGCATCATCCGCCGATTCGTCGAGGACTACCACGAGCGCAACGAGGAGCGGCACGTGTTCCCGCGTCTCGAGGCAGCCAAGCGCGAGGTCGCACTCGTCGCGACACTGCGCCGACAGCACGAGCGCGGCCGGGAGCTCACCGACGAGATCGTTCGGTTGTCCAAGGCGGGCGTGTCGTCGGAACTCTCGGACCGGCTGCGCGAATTCGAGCGCATGTACCGCCCTCACGCCGCGCGCGAGGACACGGTCGTGTTCCCGGCTTTCCGTTCCGTCGTGGGCCGCAGCGCCTACGCGGAGCTCGGTGAGCAGTTCGAAGACGAGGAGCACGTCCGTCTCGGCGATCACGGCTTCGAGGCCACCGTGGCCGAGGTCGCCCGGTTGGAGGCGACGCTCGGCATCGACAATCTCGACCGCTTCACGCCTCCGTGACGCAAGAGCGCACCTCGCTGCGAGAGCTCGCATTCCTGTTCCTGAGGCTGGGCTCGACAGCATTCGGCGGCCCGGCCGCACACATCGCGATGATGCAGGACGAAGTCGTGCGTCGACGAAAGTGGCTCAGCGAAGAGCGCTTCCTCGATCTGCTCGGCGCCACGAACCTCATCCCTGGCCCGAACTCCACCGAGATGGCGATCCATATCGGATGGCAGCGTCGCCGCTGGTCCGGACTCGTCGTGGCGGGGACCACGTTCATCCTTCCCGCGATGATGATCACGGGCGCTCTCGCTTGGGCCTACGTGAAGTTCGGGACGTTGCCAGAGGCATCGTGGCTGCTCTACGGGATCAAGCCGGTGATCATCGCCGTCATCGTGCAGGCTCTCTGGGGCCTCGCGCCGAAGGCATTGCGCACGTGGCCATTGCGAGTGCTCGGCGTGGCAGCTGCGACCGCTTCGGCGCTCGGATCCAACGAGCTGCTCGTGCTCTTCGGCTGTGGTGCCGCCGTGGCGCTCGCGCGCGGCACACTCGGCAGACGAAGCGCCAAGGGCCTCTCGCAGCTCATGCCGATCGTGCCCGCGGCGAGTGGAGCCTTGGCTGCCTCCGCCGTGACGCTGCCCGGCGTCTTCTGGGTGTTCTTCAAGATCGGCTCCGTCCTCTTCGGGAGCGGATACGTGCTCCTCGCCTTCCTCCGGTCCGATCTGGTCGAGCGCCTGCATTGGATCACGGAACCCCAGCTCCTCGACGCCGTTGCAGTCGGCCAGGCCACTCCGGGACCGGTGTTCACGACGGCCACCTTCATCGGGTACCTGTTGGGAGGAACGAGCGGGGCGCTCGTCGCAACGGTCGGGATCTTCCTCCCAGCGTTCATCTTCGTCGCGTTGAGCGGCCCCTTGGTGCCGCGCTTGCGCGCATCACCCCTGGCGGCCGCCTTTCTGGATGGCGTCAACGTTGCATCACTCGCGCTCATGGCGGTCGTGACCGTGCAGCTTGGACACGCAGCTGTCGTCGACCTGCCGACGGCCGTGCTCGGAATCGTCTCGGCGGTGCTGCTGCTCCGGATCAAGGTCAACTCGACCTGGATCGTCCTCGGCGGTGGGCTCGCCGGATTGGCCGCACACTGGTTCGGTCTCATCCACTGATCCGAGGCCGCTGACGCCACCACTGCACGCGGATCGCGTTCGTCGAGTTGAACGCTTCCGTCGTGCAGAACCCCACGTGGTTGCGGCTGCTCGAGCCGCCAGCGTGCTCTCCTGGCACTCCTGCCCGTCCTCGTGCGATAGTCAATGCAGGCATGGCACTCCACGACCTGCTGGCGGTGAAGCGCGACGAAATCATGCAGCGCTGGAAGGCGCAGGTGCAGGGAACGCTCGTTCCCGAGTCCATGCCGACCTTCGAGCTCATCGATCACTTGCCGGAGTTCCTGGGGGAGATCCTCGCTGCTCTGCGCGAAGACTCCGGGCTCACCTCGATCGGTCCATCTCCCAAGGACAGCCCGAGCGCTGCCGGGCACGGCGAGCAACGGCTTCGACTCGGCTTCAGCCTGGATTCGGTCGTGCGCGAGTACGGCGCTCTCCGCACGGCCATCGTCACCACGGCGATCGACGAAGGCGTACAGGTCACGTTCCGTGAGCTCCAGGTCGTATTCGATTGCATCATCACCGGAGTCGCGCACGCTGTCGCCGAGTACACGCGCCAGCGTGACGCGGAGCTGCTGCGGCACGCCAACGAGCATTTCGCCTTCGTTGCCCACGAGCTGCGCAATCCCCTGGCGTCGGCAAGGGTGGCGTTCGAGCTCCTCAAGCAGATGGGACAGTTCCCGGCAGGGCATGCAGTCCGTGCACTCGAGCGAGGGCTCCAACAATCGAGTGAGCTCGTCGATCAGACGTTGAAGCTCGCTCGTGTCACATCGGGCATCGATCTGCGCAGGGAATGGACCACGCTGGAAACACTTCTCGAGGATGCTGGGGTTCTCGCGTTACCCGAAGCTGAAGCGAAAGGTGTCGAGCTTCGACTGTCCGTCGAAACGGACGAGAAGGTCAACCTCGATCAGAGACTGGTTCGGTCCGCGCTGAGCAATCTGGTGCGGAACGGGGTCAAGTACACTCCATCTGGAGGAGTGGTCCAAGTGCGCGCGCAGATCGCGGACGGACGCGCCGTGCTCGAAGTCGAAGACTGCTGCGGCGGCCTGCCGGCGGGGAAGGTCGAAGAAGCGTTCGCTCCGTTCGTGCGTCTCGACAATCAGCAGAGCGGCTTTGGATTGGGGCTCGCGATCGCCAAGCAAGCCGTCGATGCACACGGCGGGAGCATTCGCATCCAGAACCTCCCCGGAAAGGGTTGCGTCTTCGTGCTCGAGCTGCCGGTTGCCGAGGAGGAGAGATCCTCGGCGTGAGACGCTCGGCCCAACTCGCGCAAGCGAAGTCCGAGATCGAGCGGAAGAGGCTGGTCCGGAACTAGGACCGAGGGGGGCTGACCCCCTCCCGCGCGCTCCCGGCCGCTCGGGAGATGACTTTCTCCTCATGGCAGGCGATGCTGTCACCTGACAGACTCCCTACCGTCGCGTTCAGCTTTTCGACAGGAGAGAGCGATGCCTCGGCGCGTGCACTTCGAGTACTGGGTCCTGCCGAGCCTCGTCATCGGGCTCCTGATCGCCGCCTATTTCTCGGGCATCCCTCAGCTGGCGAGCGTCGTGTCCCCGCCCGCCAACCGCGAGCTCGGGCTCCTCGAGAACCTCCAGAACATCGTCCTGATCGCCGTGATGGTCGTCGCGTGCAGAGGCCTCGTGCGGGCTCCGAGCGCGCTCCCGAAGCTCGGGTTCGTCTTCATCTTCCTCGTGACGGCGTTCCTGTTCCTGGAGGAGATCAACTACGGACAGCACTACTGGAATGCGTTGCACGGGGTCGACCAGGTCGACCTGAAGAAGGCGCTGAGCATCCACAACGTCGGCAAGAACAGCGATCGGTTCAAACGCGCGGGCGACGCCGTCCTCGTGCTGTTCTTCGTGGTCCTGCCCCTCGCTGGTTCGAAGCGGGGACCGGCGACGTTCCGTTACTTCGTTCCGCCGCGCGCGATCATCACGACCGTCGTCGCGATGCTCGTGCTCTCGCAGGTCGCGCACGTGCTCAACGAGAACGCCGTCGTCAAGGGATCGCTCGGCAAGAGCATCTCGGAGTTCCGGGAGCTCTTCACGTACTACCTCGGGTTCCTGTACGTCCGCGAGGTGGCGTTGCGCAGGCAGTGGCCCGTCGCTGCCCGAGCAGTCCAATCGCCGTTCTCGGGGACTACGGGCGAGCCTTCGAAGAGGCAGTTGATGTCCTGAGAATCCGCGTCGCGGCGCGCGGATCGCTACAATCCGCGCGCTTCCATGCGCGAAGACGAAATCCTTTTCCGTCTGCCGGAGTGGTCGATCGCGGTCACGCTCGCGGTCGTGCTGCTCGTCGTGGTCGAGCTCGCTCGGAGGTACGGACGGCGAGATTTCGATCGGTTCGGCGCGGCCGAGGAGGACTCCGCGAGCCTTTCCGGTGCCTCGCTCGGTCTCCTCGCGCTGCTGCTCGCGTTCACCTACTCGGTCGCCTCGGACCACTTCGACCTGCGCAAGCAGCTCGTGTTGAAGGAGGCGAATGCGATCGGCACGGCTTTTCTGCGCACCGACTTCACGCCGGATCCGCAGCGAACAGAGCTGCAGGCGCTCCTCCGTTCGTACACGGACGCGCGAGTCGGTTTCTCGGACGCCGGCCTCGATGCGGCGCGACACGCCGCGATGTTGCGCGAGACCGATCGCCTCCAAGCGGCGATCTGGAGCGCCGCCCTTCGAACGGTGCGGGAGCGCACGTCGACTCCCTTGGACGCACTCCTCTTCGAGGCGCTGAATGACGTCATCGACGTCCACTCGGAGCGCCTGCGCGCACAGCGCGACCACGTGCCCGAAATCGTGATCCTCCTGCTGATCGCCGCGGCGATCGCGTCGGTCGGGATGCTCGGCTACGCCGCCGGCCGGAAGGGCGACCGCCAGCAATGGTTCCGGTCGATCCTTCCCGTGCTGATCGTCGGGGTGATCACGTTGATCATCGACCTCGACAGGCCGCGCAGCGGGTTCATCCTCGTCAGCCAGCAACCGCTGCTCGATCTCCAAGCGAGCTTGCACGCGGCGGCGACGCCGTCTGCGGGCGCAAAGTGACCTCGTCATGAACATCGTCCGCCTCGTCCTTCCCCTGAGCTTGATCGTCACGAATGCTTGCGAGACCCAGCCGGCGCACCCGCCGTTGTCGGTGCACGAGAACAAGCCGGTGCGGATCTCCAGCCGCTTCACGGCAGATGCGCGAGTCACCGCGCTCGCACCCGCCGAACGGAAGGTGACGCTGCGCCGCGAGGACGGCAGCGTCTTCGAGCTTCGCGCCGACGCCAGCGTGGGCAACTTCGACCAGATCGCCGTGGGCGACACCCTGCGCGTCCGCTACGAGGAGACGGTGACTGCTCTGAAGCTGCCGGCCGGCTCCGTCGCGACGCCGATCGAGAGTCGCACGGCCGGCGCCGGAGCGGGCCGGCAGGTCCGCCTCCGCGTGCGGACCGAGTCGATCGACCTGGAGCACGAGATCGTCACGTTCTCGCTGGCGTCCGGCGAGCTGATCGCGCGCCACGTGCAAACTCCCGAGGGCCGGGCTTTCGCCGCGGATCTGAAGGTCGGCGACGTCGTGCAGATCGACTACGCCGAGGCCCTGGCGCTCGGAATCGAGAAGATCTAGCGGACGCAGCTAGGCGGCGGGAACCGGTTCGTCGCTTCTCGTCCGCCACCAGATCTGGATCGAGAGCAGGAGCAGCCAGAGCGGGAAGATCAGCACGAGCTCGCGGTTGAACGCGGTGCTCAGGAGGAGGAACACCCCGGCCAACGTGCCGGCGAGCTCGAACCAGCGCGGCAGCACGCCCGTCCTGTGCACCATTTGCGTCGTCGTGAACACGAACGTCGCGGCCATGCGCATGCCGAAGACGAGCAGGAGCGTCTTGCCGAATTGCGGAAGCTGGCGCGCCACCATCGGGTCCAACGGAGTGTTCGAGTACTCGACGCTGACCGCCATCACCGAGGACGCCGCGGCGGCGGTGAAGAAGAGCGCGACGTAGATGATGCCGCTCGCCTGCTGGAGGCCGCCGACGAACTCGTTCTCCCGCTCCGTTGCCGCCCGGATCCAGGCGCGCAGCGCCGAGCTCACCCAGAGGAAGCAGATGCCCGCGAAGGGCATCACGAAGAGTCCCACGAGGACGAGGCGGATCCGGCTGGTGCTCCCGTAGAAAGCCACGAGCTCCTCGTCGGGAGCACTCGGCCCCGGCGTGCTGGTCACCAGGGCGTAGGCGAGCAGGAAGAGCGCTGCGTGGAGGCCGGCGAGGACCACGAGCGCACCGGCGCCCCCGCGGCGCGCCCGTGTCTCCTGTGTGGCGACCATCAGCCTCCCAGCGCCACGCTGATGCCGACGAGCAGGATGCCGATCGCCACCATCGCGAGTCCCATCAACGCCGGCTTCATTCCCGCGTAGCGCCCGAGGAAGTGCCCAGCGGCGTACATCATCACGATCGCGACCGCGTTCGAGATGCGCAGAGCATGATGCGCCGGCGAGAACAGCATGAACGGCGTGACCACCGGGAACGTCGACAGGAAGACGAGCAGGAACACTCCGACCGCCGCTTTCATGTCGCGCCAGGTGAGGTGCGGTCGCGCGCGCAAGGTCGGCAGGGCGACGAGCCTCGAGCGCGCTTGCTCGAGCGCTTCGCCTTCGAACAGCTGGTCCAGGGGTTCCGGGAGCACTTCGGTGATCAGCTGTCGTCCGCGCTCGGCATCGCGAGTCGCGCGCACCGCCCGCGCGATCGAGAGGCCGCGTCCGCGTTCGAACAGGATCGCGAGGAGGTACATGACGGCGTCGACGAGCCCCCAGGCGATGTTGCAGCCGATCGCTCCGATGACGACGGTGCGCACTTCCTCGTGACCCGCGGTGGCGGCGCTCATCGAGCACGTGAACGAGAGCACCATGATCAATCCGAAGAGCACTTCGGAGAGACGCTCGATGGGATCGAGCACGCGCTCGCGCTTCTTCGGTTCGCCGGTGCTCATGCTTTCACCCCCGGAAGCAAGTAGAACAGTGCCGCGAGGATCAGATAGAAGCCGACGAGCTGCACGCCTTTGAACCAGTTCGCGCGGCCGTCGGCGGCGATCGTGGTGCCGATCAGGACGCTGAAGAAGAGTGCGCCGACTTCGACCCGAGTGAAGGACAGCGACAGCGGCTGGGGCGCCACGAAATGGCTCAAGAGCACGAGCACCGGGGTGACGAACAGTGCGATCTGGATCGAGCTCCCCATGGCGATGCCGACCGAGAGATCCATCTTGTCCTTTCTCGCCATCGCGATGGCCGCGCCGCTCTCGGCGGCGCCGCCGAGGATCGCGAGGAGGATGATGCCGATGAATCCCGCCGACATGCCGAGAGCGTGGCCGGTCTCCTCGGCGGCACCGACGATCACCTCGCTCATCCACGCGGCGCCGAGGGAGGCTCCGACGAGCGTCGCACCGGCGCGTCCCATGCTCCATTGCGGCGCGTGGCCTGCCTCTTCACCCTTCTTCACGACCGAGAAGAAGTCCGGGTGCGTGCGCAGCATGAACACGAGGTAGAGCGCGTAGATCACGAGCAGCACGATGCACACGCCGGTGTCGAGCGCCGCCGCGTGCTGCGGCTCGGAGTCGCTCAGGAAGCGGTTGAAGGCCGCCGGGATGCTCATGCTCAGCGCCGCGAGCAGCATGATCGAGCCGTACGTGCGCGCCGCGGCCGGGTTGTACTCCTGAACGTGACGGCGCCGACCGCCGAGGATGAAGGCGATCCCGAGAGCCAGCAGCAGGTTGGCGAGCAGCGCGCCGATCAGCGACGCGCGCACCATCACGACCAGCCCCGAACGCAGCGCCACGAGGGCGATGATCAGCTCGGGCAGATTGCCGAACGTGGCATTCAGGAGTCCGCCGATCGCCGGCCCCGTGCGCGCGGCGATCTCCTCGGTGCTGTGCACGATCAGGCCCGCCATCGGGATGAGCGCGAGTCCGGCGAGCAGGAAGACGAGCGGCGCCGGCGAACCCGCCTTCTCGAGAGCGACGGACAACGGCGCGCCGACGAGCAGCCAGTTGAGCGGCTGCAAGAGGAAGGTCTTCCAGGCGGGGGAGGCGCTTCGAGCTCCGGGATCCATTCTCGATCTCAGCCTTCTGCGCGCATTGCGCTGCGCGCTGCGATGGCCTCGGCCACGGGTTCGTTGGCGACCACGGGCCCGCAGTGCTCCTCGAAACCGGCTTTCACGAGCGTTTCGCGCACGCTGCTCGGCGTCGCGGCCAGGCTGAACTCGACGCCGCGGTCACGGAGCGTCTTGTGGAGCTCGGCAAGGAGTTCCGCGCCCGCGAGGTCGACCGTCGGCACGGCCCCGAGGAAGAACACGGCGCGGCGGGCCTCACCGAACTCGCCGAGGAGCTCGAAGAAGCGGTCGCGCACGTTGTCGACGTTGAAATAGAGCAGGGCGCCCGCGAGACGGAAGACGAAGACGCCCGGCGTGCGCTCGTTCTCCGGATTGCGGACCCGATCCGCGAAGTAGTCGGTTCCCGGCACGCGGCCGAGCTCGGTGGTCGGCGGGCGCGATGCGCGCCGCAGCAGGATCAGGATCGAGAGCACCGCTCCGATCAGGACGCCGCGCAGGAGGCCGGACCCGAGCACGCCGAACAGGGCCGCCATGGCGACGACGAACTCGGCGCGGCTGAATCGCCACAGGCGCACGAGCGCCTGGAACTTGAAGAGGCCCGTGACCGCGACGAGGACGAGAGCCGCCAGGACCGGCTGCGGAAGATCGTGGAGGAGCCCGGAGAAGAACACGACGACCACGAGGACGAGCAGCGCCGAGACGAAGCTCGAGAGCGGCGTGCGCGCTCCTCCGCCCTCGTTGACGAGCGACTGAGACATGCCGCCGCTGACGGGGAATCCGCGGCCGATGCCGGCGACGAGATTCGCGCCGGCGAGAGCGAGGAACTCCTGGTTCGTGTCGACGCGGTAGCCGTGCTTCTGGCCGAACATGCGCCCGATCGCGGAGGTCTCGACGGCGGCGAGCAGGAAGCAGGCCATCGCGAGCGGAAGGATCTCGTTGATGTCGTCCCAGCTCACGTTCGGCAGCCCCGGACGCGGCAGGCCCTGCGGCACTTCGCCGAGCAGCTTGACGCCGTGCTCTCCGAGGTGGAGCAGGCTCGCCGCGGCGATTCCACCGGCGACGACGAACAGCGAGACCGGGCGGTTCGGCAGGAAGAGCTTGCCGAGCACGAGCAACGCGAGCGCTGCGAGGCCGAGCTGCAGCGCCGCGCCATGCATCTCTCCCAGGTGCGCGAAGAAGTGGCCCATCCGTTCCCAGAAGTCGCCGTGCGAACCCGGAATGCCGAACAGCTTCGGAAGCTGCGTGCTCGCGAGGTACAGCGCGACGCCGGCCTTGAATCCGATCAGGACCGTCTCGGAGACGAAGCTCACGACCGATCCGCCCTTGAAGAGGAAGACGAGCAGCGAGATCGCGGCCACGATCAGCGCCGTGCAGGCCGCGAGGGCTGCGATGCGCGCGACGTCGCCTCCGGCGATCCCACCCAAGGTCGCGCCGACGAGCAGGGAGATCGCGGAGGTGACCGTGATCGCCGTCTGCCGCGAGCTGCAGAAGAGCCAGAACACGAGCCCCGGGAACAGGCACGCGTACAAGCCCGCCTCGGGAGGCAGCTGCGCCAGGGACGCGTCCGCGAGACCGGCGGGGAGGAGGTAGGCCGCGAGGGTGAGTCCGGCGACGACATCCGGCACGAACCATGAGCCCTGGTAGCCACGCAGCCACGCGGTCGCCGGGACGATCCGCTCGAGCATTCCGGGCCGATCGCGCGCTTCGACTTGGCCGGTGCTCATGGAGCGTGCGGCCCGACCCGGCTCAGTAGATCTCCGGCACGAACTTGCGTCGTTTCAGCGTCGCCTGGTCGTCGTAGGCGTGCTTCATCGAGCGCTTGGGCAGCTTGATCTTCTCGCGCGGGAGCTTCTTGTGCGGGATCAGCCGCAGGATGTGGGCGATCACGTTCAGACGCGCGCGCTTCTTGTCGTCCGTGCGCACGACATACCAGGGTGCGTGCTTCGTGTCCGAAGCGTCGAGCATCCGGTCGCGCGCGCGCGAGTAGTCGTACCAGCGCTCGCGCGAGGGCAGGTCCATCGGGCTGAGCTTCCACTGCCGCCGCGGATCCTCGATGCGCGCCTCGAAGCGGCGCTTCTGCTCCTCGTCGCCGACCTCGAGCCAGAACTTGATCAGGTGGATGCCCGCGCGGATGAAGTCCTTCTCGTAGTCGGGGATGCGCTCGAGGAAGGCTTCGTACTGCTCGTCGTTGCAGAACCCCATCACGCGTTCGACGCCGGCGCGGTTGTACCAGCTGCGATCGAAGATCACGACCTCGCCCGCTCCCGGGAAGTGCTGGATGTAGCGCTGCATGTAGATCTGCGACTTCTCGCGGTCCGAGGGTGCCGGAAGAGCGACGAGACGGAACGTGCGCGGGCTGACGCGCTCGGTGATCGCCTTGATCGTGCCGCCCTTGCCGGCCGCGTCGCGGCCTTCGAACACGATGATCACGCGCAGACCCTTGTGCTTGATCCATTCCTGGAGGACGCACAGCTCGGCCTGCAGCTTCTCGAGCTGCTTCTCGTACTTCTTGCGCTTCAGCGGCTTCGGGTCCCTCGGATCCTTTCCGCCCTGATTCACCGCACTCGAGCGCTTCTTCCTCGTCCGTGCTTGCGGGGCCGGTGCAGTCTCCTCGACTCGAGCCTCGTCCATGGCGGTCTCCTCTATCCCTTCACGTGCGCGTCGGCATCCTTGGAATCGGCGGCTTCGGCGGCCTGCGGCCAGCCGCCGCCGAGCGCCTTGTAGAGCTGGATCAGGGCCACGAACTGGTCGCGCCGCGCGCTCGTCTCGTCGAGCTCGGCGTCGAACAGCGATCGCTGCGCGTCGAGCACCTCGAGGTAGGTGGCGACGCCGCCGGTGTAGCGGGTCTCGGCCAGATCGAGCACCTTGCGTTCGGCGTTCACGCGCTCGCCCGCCGAGCCGAGCCGCAGCTTCGACTGCTTCAGGCTGGCGAGGGAGTCCTCGACCTCGCGGAACGCGGACAGCACGGAGCGCTCGTAGGCGGAGAGCGCCTGGCGCTGCTGGGATTCCGCGACCTCGACGCGCCTCCGGTTCTGGCCGGCGTTGAAGATCGGCTGCAGCAGGTTCGCGCCGATCGACCAGGCGCGCGACGGGCTTTTGAGCAGCTCGTCGAGCTCCGCGCTCTGCCAGCCGAACGCGCCCGTGAGCGAGACGCTCGGGAACAGGAGCGCCTTCGCCGAGCCGATCCGCGCGTTGGCGGATGCGAGCAGCTCCTCCGCTTCGCGGACGTCGGGCCGGCGATCGAGGAGCTCCGAGGGCAGCCCCGAGGGCACGGCCGGCGGGAACGTGATCTCCTCGAGCGTGCGACCGCGCGCGATGGCGCCGGGATTGCGGCCGAGCAGCTGCGAGATCTCGTTCTCCTTCAGCTTGACGAGTCCCTCGAATTCGTACAGGAACTCCGCGGTGCGGTGCTGCTCGGCTTCGGCCTGGCGGTAGTCGAGCTCGGAGGTGACCCCTCCCTCGAAGCGGTCCTTCGCGAGCGTCACGTAGGCGATGCGCGACTCGAGCGTGCGACGCGCGATCTCGACGCGTCGGTCGAGGTCCCGCAGCTCCACGTACGCCTTCGCCACGTCCGAGACCAGCGAGAGCACGACGGCGCGCCGCGACTGCTCGGCGGCATACATCTGCGCGAGCTCGGCCTCGGTCGCGCGCCGGACGCGACCGAAGAAGTCGAGCTCCCAGGAGACCGCGCCGCCGACGCTGTAGATCGTTCCCTCGTTGTCCACGCCGGACGGCAGGCTCGGGATGCCGTTCTCGCTCACGTGGACGCGGCTGACGGACGCGCCGGCGTCGACTCGCGGGTAGAGGTCGGCGCGCGTGAAGCCGTAGATCGCCCGCGCCTCTTCGATGCGCTCGACCGCGATCGCGAGATCCTTGTTCTCCGTGAGCGACGTGTGGATCAGCTGGACGAGCTCCGGATCCTGGAAGAGCTCCCACCACGGCGTGTTGGCGAGCGACTCCTGCTCGCCCGCGGTGACTTCGCGCCAGCCCTGGGGAACGGGGAGTTCGGGTCGATGGTAGTCCGGGCCGAGCGTGCATCCGCCCGCGAGCACGGTCAGACCGAGGAGGAGGCGCCGGTTCATGGCTAGTGTCCGCCTCCAGCGGTCGGCTTCGAATCCGGCGCAGCCGCTGCGGCAGCCTCGGCCGCGGCCTTCATCTTGCCCTTGCGCCCGAGCTGCTCGACGAACGCGAAGTTCCCGGGGATCAGGAACACTCCGAGTCCCGTGGCGACCAGCATGCCCCAGAACACCGCCGAGCCCATCACGTTCTGGGCACCGGCGCCGGCACCGCTCGCCCTCATCAAGGGCACGACGCCGAGGATGAACGCGAACGCCGTCATCAGGATCGGCCGGAAGCGCAGCTTGGCGGATTCGAGCGCGGCCTCGTCGACCGTCATCCCGTCCTGCTCGTGCTTCGCCTTCGCGAACTCGACGATCAGGATCGCGTTCTTCGCTGCGAGTCCGATCAGCATGATCAGTCCGACCTGCACGTAGACGTTGTTGTCGAAGCCCCTCAGCCAGGCGCCGAAGAACGCTCCCAGGGCTACGAGCGGAGAACCGAGGAGCACCGCCCAGGGCAATCGCCAACTCTCGTACAACGCGGCGAGCAGGAGGAAGACGAACACGATCGCCATGACGAGCGTCGGCCCCGCCGGCGGCGCGACCTTCTCCTGGTAGGAGAGCGAGGAGTAGGCGAAGCCCATCTCGGGAGGCATGGTTTCGTGGAAGACCGCCTCGAGGGCGGCCAACGCCTGACCCGACGTGGCCCCGGGCGCCGGCACTCCGTTGACTTCGACGGAGCGCAGGAGATTGAAGCGTGTGGTGAGCTCCGGGCCGGGCTCCGAATGAGTGCTCGTGATCGTCGCGAGCGGGATCATCTCGTTCGTGGTCTTGCTCCGGACGTAGATCTTCCCGATGTCGCCGGGCTGCGTGCGAGCGGCGCCTTCGGCCTGGACGTAGACGCGGAACAGGCGACCGAAGCGGTTGAAGTCGTTGACGTACGAACCGCCCATCGCGGTGGACAACGCCTGGAAGGCCTCGTTGATCGGAACCCCGAGCTTGCGCGCCTTGTCGCGGTCGAGCTCGATCTTGATCTGCGGGTACGTCGGGTCGAACGAGGTGAAGAGGTTCGCGAGCTCGGGTCGCTGGCGCGCAGTCGCGAGGAACTTCCGCGACTGCTCGCCGAGCTCGGCGACGCTCATCGATCCGCTCCGGTCCTGCAGGAGGAAGTTGAAGCCGGCCGACGCTCCGAAACCCGAGATCGTCGGGATGTTGAACGGGAACGCGATCGCCTCGGGGACGCGCGCGAGCTGTCCCTGGAGCTTCGCCATGATCCCCTTGACGTGCAGCGCCTCGCCCTTGCGCTCTTCCCACGGCTTCAAGCGCACGAAGATCGTCCCGAAGTTCGGCTGGTACGTGCTCGTCACGGCGCCGTAGCCGCCGATCGTCTGGTAGGACTCGACACCCTCGGTCTCCCCGAGGAAACTCTCGACCTGGGCGAGCAGGTCGCTCGTGCGCTGGAGCGACGACGCCGGCGGCAGCTGCACGGCGATCCCGAAGATGCCCTGGTCCTCGTCCGGGATGAAGCCGGCGGGCACGCGCTTGGCGAAGAACCCGGCGCCGACGACGACGACGCCGACGATCACCACCGTCAGGAACGCGCGCCGGACGAGCAGGCGCGACACGCCGACGTAGCGCGCCGTGGTCCAGTCGAAGCCCTTGTTGAATCCGCCGAAGAACTTGGCGAGCAGGCCCTTCTTCTTCGCTCCGGCCGGCTTCAGGAGCAGGCACGCGAGAGCGGGGGACAGCGAGAGCGCGCTGAAGGCCGAGAGCAGAACCGAGATCGCGATCGTGAGCGCGAACTGCTGGTACATCTGTCCGGTCAGGCCGCCGACGAACGCGACCGGGATGAACACGGCCGAGAGGATCAGCGCGATGCCGATCACCGGGGCCGACACCTCCTTCATCGCCGCGATCGTCGCCTCCTTCGGCTCCTTCCCGTGCTCGATGTGGTGCATCACCGCCTCGACGACGACGATCGCGTCGTCGACGACGATGCCGATCGCGAGCACGAGGCCGAACATCGAGAGCGTGTTCACCGAGAACCCGAGCATCGGGAAGAAGATGAACGTCCCGATGAGCGACACCGGCACCGTCAGCAGCGGGATGAACGTCGCCCGGAAGTTCTGGAGGAAGATGAAGACGACGAGCGTGACGAGGATCACGGCCTCGATGAACGTGTGGACGATCGAGTTGATCGACGCCTCGACCGCCGGAGTCGTGTCGTAGACGATCCGGTAATCCATGTCGGTCGGGAACAGCTCCTTCGCTTTCGCCATCGTGTCGTAGATGGCTTCGGACGCCTTGAGCTGGTTCGCGCCCGGCAGCAGGTACACCGCCATCGCGCCCGCGGGTTGGCCATTCAGCCGGCCGAACGAGTCGTAGTTCTGCGAGCCGAGCTCGGCGCGACCCACGTCGCGGATGCGGATCTGCGCGCCCGTCTCGGTCTCGCGCAGGATGATATTCTCGAACTCGGACGCGGAGATGAGCCGGCTCGGGACGCTGACCGTGTAGGTGAAGTCCTGCCCTTTCGGCGCGGGCTCGCCGCCGATCTTCCCCGACGGAGCCTGGAGGTTCTGCTCCTTGATCGCGGAGATGATGTCGGACGGCGTGAGCCCGAGCTTCGCGAGCTTGTCGGGCTCGAGCCAGATGCGCATTCCGTAGTCGGTGCCGCCGAACAGGTCGACCTGGGCGACGCCGGGGATGCGCAGCAGCTGGTCGCGCAGGTTGATCCCGCAGTAATTGATGAGGAAGTTCGCCTCGTACGTCTTGCCCGGCGAATAGAGCGAGATGAGCATCAGGATGCTCGGGCTCATCTTCTTCACCGTGACGCCCTGCTGGACGACTTCCTGCGGCAGGCGCGCCGTCGCGGCCGAGACGCGGTTCTGGGTGAGGACGTTCGCGTTGTCCTGGCTGACGCCGACCTTGAAGTTGACGTCGAGCTGCATGCGGCCGTCGCTCGTGTTCGACGACTTCATGTAGATCATGTCGTCGACGCCGTTGACCTCCTGCTCGACCGGCGTCGCGACCGACTGCTCGACCGCGACGGCCGAGGCGCCCGGGTACGTGCCCGTCACGCGGATCGTCGGCGGGGCGAAGAACGGATACTGCTCGACGCTGAGGCCCTTCAAGGCGAAGAGACCCATGAGCACGGTCATGATCGCGATGACGATCGCGACGATCGGGCGCCGGATGAAGAAGTTGGCCATGGGCTACTTCGGCTCGCCGGTCTTGGGCTTCGGTTCGGTCGCCCCGGTCGGGCTCTCCTTCTCCTCCGCGGGCACCTCCTGCGCGTGCACTTTCATCTTGGACCGCACTTTCTGCAGTCCCTCCACGACGACTTTCTCGCCGGCCTTCAGACCCGAAGTGATCACCCACAGCGGACCGATGCGCTCCGCCGGAGTGACGATGCGTTCCTCGATCTCGTCGCCGGCGCCGACCACCATCACGCTGAAGACGCCCTGCGTCTCCTTCACCGCGCGCTGCGGCACGAGGAGCGCGCCGACCCGCTGTTCGATCGTGGCGCGCACGCGCGCGTACTGGCCCGGCCGCAGCAGCCCCGCGGAGTTCGCGAAGGCGGCCTCGGCCATGATCGTGCCGGTCTGCGCGTCGACGTTGCGATCGACGAAGACGAGCTTCCCGGGCGCGGGGAGCGTGGTTCCGTCGGCCATCGTCAGCTCGAACGCTGGGCCGCCCTCTCCGCCCGCGGCGGCAGCGTCGCCGCGCTTGCGCGCGTACGCGAGGTAGTCGCGCTCGGGGAAGGTGAACCTCACGTGGATCGGATCGATGCGCGAGATGCGCGTCAGCAGCGTGCTCTGCCCGCGGCCGACGAGCGTGCCCGCGTAGACCTCGGTGCGTCCGGCCAAGCCGTCCTCGGGCGCCGTCACCTTCGTGTAGGAGAGATCGATCTGCGCCTGCTCGAGCACGGCCTTCGACGCGTCGACGACCGCGGCAGCGGCCTTCTCGAGCGCGACCGCGGTCTCGTACTCCTGCTTCGAGATCGCGTTCTTCTTGACGAGCGGCTCGTAGCGCACGACGTCCTGGTGCGTGCGCGCGAGCTGCGCTTCGGATTCGGCGAGGCTCGCCTTGGTCTTCGCGAGATTCGCCTCGAACGGTCGCGAGTCGATCGTGTAGAGCACCTGGTCCTTCTTGACCAGCGAGCCTTCCTTGTAGTCGACGCTCTGGATGAATCCCTCGACGCGCGCGCGGATCTCGATCTCGGTGTTGCCGCGCGTCTCGCCGATCGCTTCGACGTGCACGGGGACGTCGCGCTGCACGACCTGCGCGACCTTTACTTCAGGCGGAGGCGGCGGGGGAACTTCCTTCTTCTTCTCGTCGCAACCCGCGAACGCGCACAGCAGAGGAAGACAAAAAAGAGGCGATACGAGTCTCTGCATCGGAGCCTTCTGACGTTCGGGGGGCGCTCAGGAACCGGAGCCGCTTCACGGAGCAGGGCGCAGGATAACAAGGGATCGACAGGACCATCAACTCGACGCGCCGAATCGCGTCCGCGCACCTCCGGCGTAGGATGCGTGCATGCTTCTGGCGGAGATCCAGAAAACCGGAACCGAATTCGAGCTGCCGATCGAATTCACTCTCTTCGCGTTCTTCACATTCGGCGTCACAGGCGCGCTCGCAGGCCTCCGTCGCGGCTACGACTTCATCGGTGTCGTGTTCCTCGCGCTGATCACGGCGGGAGGCGGCGGACTGATCCGCGACGGGCTGCTGATCTCCGAGGGCCCCGCGTCGATCGTCACGAACGGGGAGTACGTCATCGTCGTGGTCGTCGCGGCGCTCCTGACGTCCCTCTTCCATCGCTACGTGTACCGATTGAACAAGGTGATCGCGATCGTCGATGCGCTGGGCCTCGGCGCGTTCGCGGTGCACGGAGTGCAGCGCTCGTTGGATGCAGGCCTCAGCGTGCCCGCGGCGATCCTCGGTGGAACGCTGACCGCCGTCGGAGGCGGGCTCCTGCGGGACATTCTGGTACGTGAGGAACCGTTGCTCTTCAAACCGGGGCAGTTCTACGCGCTGGTCGCGATCGGCGGGTGCTGCCTGTTCCTCGCGCTGCGCCGATGGGCCGTGCTCACGCCGAAGGAAGCGGGCTTGATCACGATCGTGGTCGTCGCCACGTTCCGCCTCCTCGCGATCCGGTTCAATTGGCGCACGACGGCTTTGTACAGCGAACCGCCCGCACCCTCTCCGTAGCGAAAAAGAGCCGATCCGTTCGGTCGTGAGCGCCGGCTCGATAAGCTGCCGGCCTTCCTGGACGGGGCAATGCCCGCCCTCGTCCTTCCTGCGATCCCTCGAACGAAGGAAGCATGCTCGCATGATCGGCACGAGCCGGACCCGATTCTGCTTCGCGGTCTTCTTCGCGGTGGTATCTCAGCAGCTCAGCGCTCGACAGACGAGCGGCACTCCTCCCGAGCCTGCGCCTGCCCAGAAACCCGACACGGCGCCGGAGCCGCCGAAGAAGGGCCTGGAGTTCAAGATCGGCGAGTCCACGCTCAAGGTCGGCGGCTACGTGAAGCTCAACCTCATCCACGACTTCGACAGGATCGGCTCGACGGACTCCTTCGACCCGCGCACGATCGATACGAGCGGCCTCGATGGCGAGAACACGCGCATGCACGCGCGCGACACGCGCGTCAATCTCGACCTGCGAACGCCGACCGACATCGGCGAGTTGAAGACGTACATCGAGGGCGACTTCTTCGGTGACGGCAACGCGTTCCGCCTGCGCCACGCCTACGGGCAGATCGACCATCTTCTCGCCGGGCAGACCTGGACGACGTTCATGGACGAAGACGCGATGCCGACCACGCTCGACTTCGAATCGCCGACGGCGTTCCCGCTCATCCGCCAAGCCCAGGTCCGTTACACCCAGAAGTTCGAAGGCGGCGGCTACGCCGCGGTCTCGCTCGAGGATCCGAACAACGACCTCGTGTCGCCTCCGGGAGTCCCCGGCGTAGAGGAGAGCCCGATTCCCGACATCAATGCGCGCGTCCGCCTCGAGAACGAGCGCGGTCACGTGCAGCTCGGCCTGTGGGGCGGAATGACGAAGTTCCAGCCCGACGCCGGCGCGTCGGACAACGTGGAACTGTGGGGCGTCAATCTCGCGACGAAGGAACGGACCTGGGGAGACGACTACGCCATCCTGCAGCTCACGTACGGCGACGGCGTTGGCCGCTACCGCGGAGGCGTGACGGCCGCGCCGGATTCGGACGGCAACCTCGAGGCGGTGAGGCTGTCCGCGTGGATGGGCGCCTACATGCACAGCTGGTCGCCGAAGTACCGGAGCACGGTCACCTACAGCGCTGGCCGGGGCGACCTCCCGGGCGGAGCGCCCGCGGACGCCAACGAAGCAGTGACGTACCTCGCGACGAACTTGATCTGGCAGTACTGCGACCGCGCCTGGGTCGGGATCGAGTACCTGCACGGGACGCTCGACGAGTTCGACGGCGACGACGGAGCGGCCGATCGCGTGCAGCTGTCATGGAGATTCGATCTCTGACGACTCGGCGCAGCCTCCTCCGCGCCCTCGCCGTCGTCGCGGTCGCCTGCGGCCCGGCGTCGGAGTCGCCGAAGCCGCGCGCGACCGCCGACGGGTGGCTCGAGTTCAGCGGTTCGTGGAACGCCTCCGGCAGACGTCGGAGCATCCCGCTCGGCGCGGATCGCCGCGGCTCGATCCTCGATCTGAACGGGACTATGCTGCTCACGGGCGCGGATCGCCCGGGCGTGGGATTCCGCGCCGAGGTGATCGCGCTCGTCGACAGCGCCACGGGACTCCAGGGCCGCGGCGTCTGGACGGACGAGCGCGGTGAGCAGGTGTTCAGCGAGCTCCGGGGCGAAGGCACCGCGGATCACAACCACATCACGGGGACGATCCTCGGAGGCACGGGCCGGTACGCCGAAGCGACGGGCACGTACGAGTTCTCCTGGCAGTTCGTGATGGAGTCCGAGGACGGCTCGATCCAGGGACGCGCTGTCGAATTGAAAGGCCGTGTCCACCCCGGTCCCGGGGCGGGAGGCTCGCCCCGATGAGCGCGGCACTGCGCTTCAAGCGAACGACGCCGTTCGTGATCGCGGTCGTCATCTGGTTCCTTCCCGTTCCCGCGGGGCTCACGGCTCCGGCATGGCACCTGTTCGCGGTCTTCGCCGCGGCCATCGCATCGGTGCTGATCGGCGCGTTCCCGTTGCTCACGGCATCGATGCTCGCCGTGGGCGCCATCGTTCTCACCGAAACGATCACGCCGGCGCAGGCGTACTCCGGATTCGCCAACTCGAGCGTGCTGCTCGTGGTGATCGCGTTCATCGTCGCGCAGGCGGTGGTGAAGTCCGGGCTCGGCAAGCGGATCAGCCTCCTCATGGTGAGCCGGTTCGGCGGATCGTCGCTCGGACTCGCCTACAGCATCGTGCTCACCGACGCGGCCATCGCGCCCGCGTTCCCGAGCAACACGGCGCGCGGCGGCGTGCTCTACCCGATCGTGTTGTCGGTGGTCCGCGGCGCGGGCTCGAAGCCCGAGGAGCCCGAGGGGCGGCGGCTCGGCGGCTACCTCATGTTCTGCGGGATGGCGAGCCTCTCGGTCTCGTCGGCCCTCTGGATGACGGCCACCTCCTGCAACCCGATCGCCGTGCAGATCGCCGCGAAAGCCGGGCTCGAGATCGACTTCGCGAAGTGGATCCTCGCCTCGTCGGTGCCGTCGCTGATCGCGATCGGGCTCCTGCCGCTGATCGTCGCGACGATCTTCCCGCCGCGCGTGGGGAAGACGCCGGAGGCTCCCGCCGCGGCGCGCAAGGAGCTCGCGGCCATGGGGAGGATGTCGCGCGCCGAGTGGATCACGGCGGCGACGTTCGTGTTCATGGTCGCCGGCTGGGTGTTCGGCCAGAAGCTGCATCTCAATACGACCAGTGTCGCGTTCATGGGTTTCGGGGCGCTGCTGCTGTGGGGTGTGATCACGCTCGACGACATCACCAAGCAGGGCGACACGCTGGTCACGTTTCTCTGGCTCGCGGTTCTCTTCGCGATGAGCGCGCAGCTGAACGAGCTCGGGTTCATGGGCTACGTCGGCGAGCGCCTCGCCTCGAGCCTGGGCGGCCTGTCGTGGACGACCCTCTACGTGACGCTGATCGTCCTCTACGTCTTCATCCACTACCTCTTCGTGAGCCAGACCTCGCAAGTCCTCGCGCTGTTCGGCGTCTTCCTCGACGTCGGCGTGCGCGGCGGCGTGCCGCTGCCGCTGATGACCTTCGGCCTGCTCTTCGCGAGCAGCTACTTCTCGGTGATCACGCCGCAGGGCGGGAGCCAGAACATCATCTTCGCGGCCAGCGGCTACCTGACGCAGCGAGAGCTCTACAAGCTCGGTTTCCTCGTCACCCTCGCGTTCCTTGCGGTGTACCTGCTGATCGGGTCGCCGTGGGTGTACTTCGTCACGCGCTGAACCGGCGCGGCTAGTTCCGCGGGCCGCTCGAGTGCTGTTCTCCTCGATACGCGATGGAGCGCAGGTGCTCGATGAGGATCCTGCGCACCTCGCGGATCGTCAGGGGATTGGACTGGCACGAGTGGCCGCTCTCCACGACGAACTCCGACGCGGCGGCCTCGAGGTGCGAGCTCTTGTACGCGACGAGGCCGTCGTCCGACTCTTCCAGCGAGTCCCCGCCGTCCCTCGCGATGATCGAGTGCGCGGTGACTCCGGGAGCGATCGGGGCCTGCGCGAGCCGTTTCAGGAGCGGATTGTCGGGGCCCATGTTGTCGAGGCTCGTCCCGATGCGCTTGATGCGCAGCTCTTCGGGCACGCCTTTCTGCGACTCGGCCAGCTTCGGACTGAACTCGAGAAACTCGCGCGGCAGGGAGATCAGTCCCGACGCGAGCCGCGCGAGGAAGCCGACCGCGAGGGAGCTCCCGCGGTGCGGCGTGCAGATGAACACGACGCGATCGACCTCGGGCACGGGATCGAAGTCGAGCCCTCGGCGCACGAGCTTCTGCTGGTCGGGTGTCAGGTGGAAGTCCTCGAGGGGCGTCCCGTACATGTCCTTCAGCCAGCTGATGTCGCCGTCGGTCACCATCATGCGAGTCAGGATGCCGCCCTGGCTGTGGCCGATCACGACCATGTGATGGAGCGCGGGATCCTTGCCTTCCGGATCGAGCGAATCGATCGCGTCGCGCAGCGATTCGCGCAGCGTCGCAGCCGAGTAGGCGATCGGATTGCCGGTCTTGTAGACGAAGAACCAGCACTGGATGGAATCGCGCAGGACGGGATCCGCCTGGAGCGTGTTGTACATCTCGGCCCAGTACGCCGGATTCGATGCGGTGCCGTGCACGAAGACGACGGGGATCCTCCCGGCTTCGTACGGACGGACCATCACGAGACGGTTGTCGCGGAATTCCGATTCGCCGCCGAAGAATCCCGTCAGGCTGAAGTCCCAGAGCGCGGTGTTCCTGCCCAGGGCGTACGCGAGCGGCGTCGACAGGTCCGACTCGAGCGGGACCGGCGATCCGCCGACCTTCGTCTCCTGAACGTCGTATCCGGAGTAGAGCTCGAGCTTCGCCGAGATCCCGCGCTCGATCGCCGCGATGCCGCCCTCGAAGCGCAGGAATGCGGTCGCGGGCACGCAGGTGCGCTTGCCGAGGAACTTGTCCGCGGGATCCGCGGATGCGGTCGAGGCGCCTTTCTCCGGCGCAGCGCCGATGAGCGGGACGCCGAGGCCCGCGCGCCGGTAGCGCAGGCTCAACCCGAACACGTCGAAATCGTCCACGGGAAGGAAGCGGGGGAAGAGCTCCTCTCTCCAGGGAAAGTGCGATCGATCGAGCGTGATGTCGATGCTTCCCACGGGGAGGCCGTGCGGCACGCTCGCCATGTCGAGATACCCGAGGTCCGATGGCACCAGGGCGAACTGGAGCCCGCGGTTGTAGAGATCGCAGGCCCATCGATACCGCCGGTCGAACGCGTTCGGCGGATCGGTGGCCTGGTCGTCGAACAGGTAGCAGTACGCGTAGACGGCCGCGGCCAGGAAGTGCGAGCGGCTGCCGAGTCTCCTTCCGACCGAGTAGGAGAGTTCCGCCAGCGCGTACAGCTGGCGGCGATCCTTGTCCTCGAGCGCCGCGCGGTGCAGGACGCGCAGCGCGGCGTCCGGATCCGTGTCGAAGAGTTCGTCCAGGTTGAGAGCGTGCAGCGCTTCCCTCGCGAACGTGCTCGGCTCGGTGCCGAGGATCGCGTTCTCGTTCAGCTTTCCCTGCGTCGCGTACGAGCCGATCGTGCTCACGCCGACGGTCGCTCGCGTGTACAGCGCGCAGCTCGTGCACAGGACGAGCGCGGCGAGGCCGCGAAGAACGAACCGCATTGGGATCCATCGTAGGGATCCTCGTTCGGATCGACAAACGGCGCGCTCCTTGACTCGGTTTGCGAGACCGGCTCATCTCACCGGCTCATGAAGATTCTCGGAACGATTCTGCTCGCGCCGATCTTCGTGCTTCTCGTCGCGTGGACGTGCGGGGCGCTCTACTACACGTTCCCCGTGCCCGCGTTGCGCACCGCGCCGGCGATCGCATTCGCCGTCGGCAGTCTGCTCGCGGTCCTCTTCGTCAAACGCAAGCGGCGCGCGCTCGGCGCGATCGCGCTCGGCTTCGCGGCGACGCTCGCGTGGTTCCTCTCGATCCCGGCGCGCAACGATCGCAACTGGCGGCCGGAGCTCGCGGTGATGCCCTGGGCGGAGGTCGACGGCGATCGCGTGCGCGTGCACGGCGTGCGCAACTTCGACTACCGGACGCCGGACGATTTCGACATCCGCTACGACGATCGACAATTCGATCTGTCGAAGCTGCAGGCGGTCGACGTCTACTACAGCTACTGGGACCAGAACGAATCCGTCGCCCACACGATGTTCAGCTGGGACTTCGGCGGCACGGACGTCCTGTGCCTGTCCGTGGAAGTGCGGCGCGAGATCGGGCAGGAAGCCGGCGGCTTGCCGGGACTGTTCAAGCAGTTCGAGATCCTCTACATCCTGGCCGACGAGCGCGACGTCATCCGCCTGCGGACCAACTACCGCCGCGAGCGCGTGTACCTGGTCCGCTCGGTGCTGACTCCCGACGAGGGACGGCGCGTGCTCCTCGACGTGATCGGGAAGATCAATCTCTTCCGCACGGAGCCGGAGTTCTACCGGACGATCGGAAACAACTGCACGACGAGCGTCGTCAACCTCGTGAACGAGGTCATGCCTCGTCGCGTTCCGTTCTCGAAGAAGATCCTGATGAACGGATACGCGCCCGAGCTCGCCTACGCGAACCATCTGCACGCGACCGACTTGCCGTTCGACGAGTGGAAGCGCCGATCGAACATCGACGAGGCCGCGATCGCCGCGGACAAGGACCCTTTGTTCAGCCGCCGGATCCGGGAAGGGTTGCCCTCGATGTCCGCGGAGCGAATCAAGACGCACTGAGCCGTCGCGCTTGTTAAGCTCTCGGCCCTCATGGCACCCCGATTCCGTTCGCTCATCGTGATCTCGGGCCTCGTCGGCGGTTGCGCTGCGCCGACGACGCTGAGGTCGTACGACCTTCCGTCGAGGTCCCTCGAGTCCGCGGCGACGGTGGCTCCGAGCCAGGCCGGGTCGTTCGTGCCCCCGCCGGGCCAACAACAACCCGTGCTCGTCGTGCCGAACCGGGATCTGGTTTGGCGTCCTGGCCAGGCCTTGATGCAGGGCTACTTCGGCGTCTCGTACTTCGACAAGGTCTCCGTCGACGGAAACGGCCCCGGCCACGTCGACGGCGACGAGGGCGACCTCGATCAGATGCCGGTCTTCGGCGGCGGCGGGCAATGGAAGCTCTCCGGCGAGAAAGTCGACTTCGGCCTCGAGGGGATGTTCGACTTCAGCTGGCGGGCGAACGCCGAGGCCTTCGTCGTCGGAGGCGGCGGCGCGGCGATCGCCGTCGACGTCGATCTGTGGATCTGGGAGCTCTACGGCGGCCCGTTCATCAGCACGTTCATCGGCGACAAGATGCGCCTCTACGCCGCGGCCGGCCCCGTGCTGCAGTGGGCCTCGTACGATCAGACGGGCGGCCTCTCGTCCGACCACGGATCGGGCTTCGGCACGGGTCTCTATGCGCGGACGGGCATCGAGTTCGTGCTCCCGTCGCGGACGATGGTCGGTCTCGGCGCGCGCTGGTCGGACACGAGGACCGATCTCAGCGGCGGCGCCGGAGACCTCGAGATCGACGGCCTGCAGATCGTGCTGACCGTCACGCGCGGATTCTAGGTCGGGTCGGGTCCGCTCAGCGCCAGGCCCAGCCGAGCCCGCGGCTCGAGTAGTCCTCGATCCGAGCCCGCATCGCGATCGCGGCGTCGTTCTTGGGATCGAGCGCGAGCGCAGCGTTGACCTCTTTCTGCGCACCGCGGTAGTCCGACTTCGTCGCGAGCTGGCTCGCGATGTTCAGGCGAACCTCGATCATCTGGTCGGTCACCACCCTGCGGTAGCCGCCGGCCTTCTCCTTGATCTGGGGATCGCTGCCGTACTTCTTCTCGACGTCGTCGATCTGCTTGAGCACGGCCGAGCCGTCGGCGAGCGCGCCGCGGAAGAGGCCCTCCGCCTGGGAGCTGCCCGATGCCTGGAGCCCTTGCTTCGACTTCTCGACCATCTGCGCGTAGCGCTCCTTGCCCTTCTCGACGTCCTTCTGGAGCGCGGCGTCGGCCTTCTCGTCGGCCGCGGCCATCTTCTTCGCGCGATTCTGGGCATAGTAGTTGTCGAGCGCGGCCTTCGCTTGCTCGGCCTCCGGCTCGCCGGGCAGCTTCTCGATCAGGATCTTTGCCCACTTCTCGGCCTCGGGGTAGTTGCCCTTCGACGCGGCCGCGTGAGCGTTGGACGCGCAGAATTCCGCGGCGGCGCGGCGCAGCTTCGTCATCTCGGCGTCGACCGTCGACTGGAGCGACGGATCGAGCTTGACCGCGGCCCGGTAGCGGCGCGCGGCGTGCGCGTACAGGCCGGCATCGCGCGCGAAGTTCGCGGTCGTGAGCTGCGCCTTCGCGTCGTCCTTCGGGATCAGGCTGGCGTTGAGGAGGTAGGCGCTGCGCGCGTCCAGCTCGTCCATCCGGTACTGCGCCGCGCTGCCGTCGTTCAACTTGACGTGGAGCGTCTTCGTGGCCGTGTCGTAGCTCTGCACCTTGCAGTCGACGGTCGTGCCGTTCTTCAGATTGATCTTCGCCGCGGAGGCGGGGAGCGCTGCGCACGCGAGGACGAGAAGGCTGGTCAGGAGGCGTCGCATGATCACTTCTTCTTCCCGTTCGGGATCTCGAGCGTGCCGCACACGCACTTCGGGTTGTCGGGGTTCGTCTTGCCGTCGCGGCAGATCGGGTTCTCGCAGCCTTCGAGGTCGCCCTCGGCCGTGCCGCAGATGCACGGCAGATGCGTCGCCTCGGTGGACTTGCAGGAGGAAGGCAGCGCCGCGAGGAGCGCGACCACGAACAGTGTCGAAAGGGTCTTCATATGGGTAGTTGTCTCCGGAAGGGGCGGGAGCTTAGCACGCCGAAGGGCGTTTCCCTGCAAGGCCGGGCGTACCGTCCACTGGTCCGGCGGAAGTCGCGGAAGTAGCCTGAGGCGGAAGAGTTACCGCGTGACGAACGAGAGCCTCCAGGACCGGTACGCCCCGAACAACAAGTGCTTCGGCTGCGGTCCGGCGAACGCGAAGGGCCTGCGGATCAAGAGCCGCGTCGAGGGAGACGTCGTCGTCGCCGACTGGACGCCCGAGCCGCATCACGAGGCGTTCCCCGGCATGTTGAACGGCGGGATCATCGGCGCGCTGCTCGACTGCCACAGCAACTGGACGGCGGCGTGGCACCTGATGAACGCGCAGAAGCTCGACTTCCCTCCGAGCACGGTCACGGCGGAGTTCCACGTGAAGCTCAAGCGGCCGACGCCGTCGAAGGGGCCCGTGCGCCTCCGCGCGCGCGTCGTCGAATCGGAGGGGGACCGCGCGGTCGTCGAAGCGGAGCTCGAGGCGGACGGCAAGGTGACCTCGACGTGCCGCGGCGTGTTCGTCGCGGTACGGGAAGGCCATCCCGCCTACCATCGTTGGAACTAGGCGTTGGAACTAGGCGAGGGAGCTAGGCGAACATCTCGCCCTGCTTCGGCGTCGGCGCAGACTTCGCCTGGCCCGGAGCGCCGCGCACGACGGCGATTCCGTTGCGCCTGCAGTGGATCTCGAACATCCGCGCGACTGCGTCCCAGCGCGGCCCGCGGCCTTTCATCCGGTCGCCGAAGTCGCTGCGATTCATCCGACCTCCGCGCACGTCGAGGATCGCGGACTCGATGTGCTTCGCGCGCTCCGGGAAGGCCTCGGCGATCCTTTCGCGGAACACCGGGAGCACCTCGGCCGACAGCCGCAGGAGCGTCAGGAACGCGCTCGTGGCGCCGGATTCCTTCGCGCGCGCGAGCAGCTCGGGGATGTCGCTCTCGTTGAGGCCGGGCACGAGCGGCGCGATTGCGATCGTCGTCGGGACGCCGGCGTCGGAGAGCGCGCGCATCGTTTCGAAGCGCTTCCTCGGCGAAGGAGCTCCGGGCTCTATCCGTCGCGCCACGTCCTCGTTCGCGAACGGGATCGTGATCGCCGCGCTCGCGCCGGGGCCGCGGGCGAGCTTCGCGAGGACGTCGACGTCGCGGCGGACGAGCGCGCCCTTCGTGATGACCCCGACGGGCGTTCCGTGCGCGAGGCACGCCTCAAGGCAGCCGCGCGTCAATCCGTAGTGCGCGTCGAGCGGCTGGTAGCAGTCCGTGTTCCCCGAGAACACGACGAGCTCCCTCTTCCACTTCGGTCGCGAGAGCTCGCGCGCGAGCACCGCCGGTGCGTTCACCTTGACCACGATCTTGCGGTCGAAGTCGGTGCCCGCGCCGAAGCCGAGGTACTGGTGACTCGGACGCGCGTAGCAGTACGCGCAGGCGTGATGGCATCCGCGGTAGGGGTTGACGCTCCAGCGGAAGCCGAGATCGGGGCTCTTGTTCTCGGCGAGGACGCTCTTCGCTTCCTCCTCGAAGACCTCGACCTCGGCGACCGGCACTTCGTCGAGCCACTCGACGTGCGCCGAGACCCAGGGGTTCGGCGGATTGGAGACGCGCTTCGCGGTCACTTCACGGACAGAACTGCACGCGCAAGCCGTCCGACGTGTCGGTGCTCGCGCCGCCGCCGGGCGGGTCACGGAACCAGAGCTGGAAGTTGCGGACGTCTCCCGAGTGGATCACTTGCCCGTTCGGCAGGTGCGCGAGATCGACGACGAGCTCCGCGTCGCCGAGGAAGTCCGTCTGGAT
Source organism: Planctomycetota bacterium (assembly GCA_036006425.1). GTDB lineage: Bacteria > Planctomycetota > UBA1135 > UBA1135 > DASYPQ01. The sequence continues at coordinate 170,269 of DASYPQ010000013.1, read as the reverse complement.
CGCGGGGAACCGGACGAAGGGCGACGCGACGCAGCGGAAGCCGTTGCCGAGGACCACTTGCGTCTGGCCCGCGCCGAAGAAATAGATCGCCGTCTTGAACGGCGGGCAGCCGCTCGTCCGGAGCACGAGATCGTTCGCCGCGACGCTGCTCGTGCCGGAGTAGCCCATCACGGCGCCGGGGCCCGCGGAGTTCGGCGTCGTCACGCAAAAGTTGGTGAACCCCGTGCCCGCGGGCTGGACCGTGAAGCTGCGCGATTCCGTCATCCACTGGGCCCGCGCCGCGTCGTCGCGCACCATCGGGGTCGTGTCCTGGACGGTCACGGAGACGGTGACCGGGCACAGTCCGAGGCCCAGGGTCGTGAGATCCAGGGTCGTCCCCGTCGCTCCCGCGATCGGCGCGCCGTTCTCGTACCACTGGATCGCGAGCGGATTCCCGGCCGGCGCGACCGGCGTCACGAAGAGGGTCTCCGTGCCGTCGTAGATCGTCGTCGTGCGCGAGGAGTCGTCGATCGGACGCACGATCCGGTAGATCTGGAGGATGATCGACTCGGCCGACGGCAGGTTGAACGGGCGGTTCAAGCTGCGCATCAGCGAGTTGTCCGTCGGGCGGTAGATGCCGAACTGGCTGTACATCGCGCCTTCGTACGTCGACACGAGCCCGTCGAACGCGGCGTCGTTCGTGCCGAGCCAGCGGAACCACTTGGTCATCGACGCCGCCATCTGCACGGACGTGAGGATCGAGACGTCGGGCTCCGGCGGCTCGGGACCGGAGTAGTGCGCCGGTCCGCCGTAGTCGTACTCGTCGGCGAGATTGCCGAGCGCGTGGCCGAACTCGTGGCGGACGATCTCGAGCGTTCCGGCGTTGCCCGCCGCGCACGTGGCGAGGTCGTCCATCGGGTAGCCGGCTCCGCCATACATCGTCGAGTTCGCGAGAGCGAGCACGAGATCGACGTCCGGTGCGTTGTTCGCGAACTGGTACGCCTTGACGACGTCGATGCACAGCGACCGATCGATGCCGTTGCACCAGAACTCCATGTCCATCGCCGTGTTCCTGAGCACGCCGAACGGATCGTTGTCGACGCCCGAATCGACGGAGACGACGTCGACGCGGTGCACGAGGAAGAGCGGCTGGTAGGTGAGGTACGGTTCCCTGTTGAAGAACGACGTCGCGAGGGTCGCGACCTGCGCCGCGTAGGCGGGCAGTTGGGCGGCCTGGTAGCCGTCGCCGACGACGACGAGATCGACGCGGTTCCCGTTGTTCGGAGGAAGCAGCGTCTGGGTCAGCGTCGTGACCGGCGCGGGGATGACCCCGGCGTCGCGGCGGTTCGTGGCCACGAACACCTGCATCTTGCCGCCGGTGAGATGTCCTTGCGCATCGACCGTGTCCCAGTACGCGTCGTGGAATCCGGATTGAGCGCGCGCGATCGAAGCGAGCGTCAGGACGGCGAGAGGGAGGTGGTAGGCATGCATCGGAGTTCCACCAATCCTACCGCTCGCCGGGATCCGTGGGCCTCACGGCGAGGTACTGGTTCGGCCAGGCGAGGTCCGTGTGGCCGTACCGCGCCGCCGCCCGGAGCGTGATGTAGGGATCGAGGAGGTGCGGGCGCGCGAGCACGCACAGGTCCGCGCGGCCCGCGGCGAGGATCGTGTTGCAGTGGTCGGCACCCTGGATCGCGCCGACGGCCATCACCGGGATCCCGACCTCGGCTCGGATCCTCTCCGCGAACGGCACCTGGTACATCCGGCCGTACTCGGGCTTCGACTCCGGCGTGTTGCCCGCGGAGGAGACGTCGATCGCATCGCAGCCCTTCTCCTTCAACGCACGTGCGATCACCACCGAGTCGTCGGCGGTCAATCCGCCGCTCGCGTCGAGCCAGTCCGTCGCGGAGATCCGCGCGACCAGCGGTCGCTCGCTCGGCCACGCCGCGCGCACGGCGTCGAACACCTCGAGCGGGAAGCGCATGCGGTTCTCGAGGCTTCCGCCGTACCGGTCGCGCCGCGAGTTCGACTTCGGCGAGAGGAAGCTCGAGAGCAGGTAGCCGTGCGCCATGTGGAGCTCGAGCAGGTCGAAACCGGCGCGCAGGGACTTCTCGACGGCCTGGACGTACTGCGCGACGACGCGGTCCATGTCGGCGCGATCCATTTCGCGCGGCGCGGGCCAGCCCGCGTCGAACGGATCCGCGGAAGGACCGATCGTCTTCCAGGCGCGCCCGTCGCGGAGCGGATCGTCGCCTTCCCACGGCAGCCTGCACGAGCCCTTGCGGCCGGCGTGTCCGAGCTGGAGGCCGATCTTCGACTGCGAGTGGGCGTGCACGAAGTCGACGATCCGCTTCCAGGCGGCGACGTGCTCCTCCGCGTACATGCCGGTGCAGGCGTGCGTGATGCGGCCTTCCGCCGACACATTCGTCATCTCGGCGATCACGAGCCCCGCGCCACCGACCGCGCGGCTGCCGAGGTGCACGAAGTGCCAGTCCGTCGGCGCGCCCTCGATGGCGGAGTACTCGCACATCGGGGAGACAACCACGCGATTGGCGAGTCGCAGGCTCCGCAGGGCGAACGGGGCGAACATCGGAGGCGGCGCGGGCGCCTTCGGATCGCGCGGGAGGTGCTCGCCGTCCCACCACGCGTCGGTCACACGCCGCACGAGATCCGGATCGCGCTTCGCGAGATTGTCGTACGTGATCTGCTTGCTGCGCGTCATCAGGTTGAAGGTGAACTGGAGCGGCGGCTGGCGCAGGTAGCGCCGCGAGTTCTCGAACCACTCGAGGCTCGTCTGCGCCGCGCGCTGCGTCTTGAGCACGTCGACGCGCCGCGCCTCCTCGTACGCCGCGAGCGCGCGTGGGACGTCGCCGGTGCCGACGCGCCGGAACGCGTCGACGAGCGCGATCGAATCCTCCATCGCGAGTTTCGTCCCGGACCCGATCGAGAAGTGCGCCGTGTGCGCGGCGTCGCCGACGAGCACGACGTTCCCGTGGGTCCAGCGCTCGCAGCGGATCGTCGGGAAGCGCCGCCAGATCGACCGGTTGACGAGCAGCGGGTGGCCGTCGAGATGGTCCGCGAACAGCTTCTCGCAGTACGCGACGGTCTCCGCTTCGCTCGCGCGGTCGAGTCCCGCGCGCTTCCACGTGTCCTCGTGGCACTCGACGATGAACGTCGAGAGGTTCTTCTCGAAGGGGTAGGCGTGGACCTGGAAGAGCCCGTGCTCGTTCTCCCGGAAGATGAACGTGAACGCGCGCAGCGGCCGCGTCGTGCCGAGCCAGCAGAAGCGGCAGTGCCTCCAGTCGATCGACGGCCGGAAATGCGCCGCGTCCTTCTCGCGGACGATGCTGTTGATCCCGTCGGCGGCGACGACGAGGTCGGCGCGCGGGAGCTCGGCCGGATCGCGCACCTCGTGCTCGAATCGGAGTTCGACGCCGAGTGCGCGGCAGCGCGTCTGGAAGATCTCGAGCAGCCGCTTCCGCGCGAGTCCGCAGAATCCGTGGCCCGTCGAACGGACGCAGGTGTCGGCGAAGTAGGTCTCGATGTCCGTCCAGTTCGCGAAGCTCCTCTGGATTTCGGCGAAGCTCTCGGGATCGGCGATCTGGAAGTTCGCGAGCGTCTCGTCCGAGAACACGACGCCCCATCCGAAGGTGTCGTCGGGACGGTTGCGCTCGGTGACCTGGATCGCCGTGTCCGTGAACGCCTTCTTCATCAGGACGGCGAAATAGAGGCCGGCCGGACCGCCGCCCAGGATCGCGATGCGCATTCCGGACATCCTAGGGAGTGCGATGGGGGGTTTGGAGCGCGCGTGCGCGCCGATTAGCCTTGATCGCTCCGAGGATCGACGTGGATCACGCGCAAGAGTGGATCGAGCGACTCTCCGAGCTGCGCGCGCAGCGCCGGCCGTGCGCGCTCGTCGTCGTCACGCAGGTGAAGGGCAGCGGTCCCCGCGAAGCCGGCGCGCGCATGATCGTGACGCGCGGAACCGACGGGAAGCTCGACCTCGCCTTCGGGACGATCGGCGGGGGGAATCTCGAGCTGCAGGCGATCGCAAAGTGCGGGGAGCTCCTCGCCGACGAGCGCGCCCGCTCCGAGAGCGTCGCGTTCCCTCTCTCCGAGAAGGTCGGGCAGTGCTGCGGAGGGGAAGTGACGCTCTTCTTCGAGACGTTCCCGTGGACGCGCCGCCGGATCGCGATCTTCGGGGCCGGGCACGTCGCGCAGGCGATCGCGGGATTGTCGGCGTACCTCTCGGCCGATCTCGTGCTGATCGACGGACGTTCGGAGGAGGAGATCCGCCCGCCGCTTCCGCGCGTCCGACCCTGGGAGCTCGTGTGCGTCGATCACCCCGAGCAGGAGATCGACACGCTCTCCGACGATGCGCTCGTCCTCGTGATGACGCACAACCACGCGCTCGATCTCGAGATCGTCGCGCGCGCGATCCGCAGGGACTTCGCCTACCTCGGGCTCATCGGATCCGATCGGAAGTGGGACCGGTTCAAGAAGCGGCTCGAGCAGCGCGGATTCGAGGAACGCGACATCGCCAAGGTGCGCTGTCCGATCGGCGTCTCGAAGCACTCGAAGGAGCCTGCGGCGATCGCCATCTCCGTGGCGGCGGAGCTCCTCGACGTGATGCAGGCGAACGCGCGGACGAGCTAGGCTGGCAAGACCGCGACGGCGGGGGCGAGGTCCTTCGACGCCCGTCCCTTCAACGACTGCCGGTAGATCGAGTACGTCGACAAGCACATCAGCGGCACGATGAGCGCGCCGAGGATCGGGATCGGCTGCAGCGCGATGATGCCCCAGTTGATGACGCGGATCATCACGCGCGCGAGGCAGCCGCGCAGCGGCGGCACGTAGCCGCGGAGTCCCGTGACGAGCGTCAAGCGGTAGTACACGACGCCCGGGATGACGCCGATCACGGGGATCGCCGAGAATCCGAGGCAGATCAGCAGCGTCTTCGGCAGTCGGCGTTGCAGCGCGTCGAGGTAGTCCTGGAGCTCGCCCTGGTTCGCGAACGTGACCGTGGCGCAGGTCGGGCACGCCTGGCGCACCGCGCGTTCCGTCAGGCGCGTCGCGCAGACCGGGCAGCGCTTGCGCGCGATCAGATCGAACCGGTGGCGCGCGAGGTCGCGCGTCGGGCCGTCCTTCGGCGTGCCGAACACGCCCACTCCGCGCGGCTCCGCGACGGCCGTGCCGCACGCGTGGCATCGCATCGCATGCGGAAAGATGGGGGTCGCGCACTGCGCGCACGGGAGCTTCGAGGCCAGTTCGCGGCGTTCCGCGCGCTTCTGGAAGAGCCAGAGCCCGAGCGCGGTCAACGCGGAGAGGACGAGCGCGACCAGCGGGAAGATCACGAGGAAGAGGAGGCCGAGCACGGTCCACGAGTTCTCGACCCAGTTCAGGAGCGACTGCAGCCCGATGTCGTCGTGGTCGTCGATCTCCGCGAGCACGCCGATCACGCCGCGGCGGAGCGCGGCCGTCAGGTACGTGAGCCCGCCGACGACGATCGCGAAGAAGCTGTGGAACCCGAAGCCCGCGCGCTGGATCGAGTGGATCGTCTGCACCGAGTCCTTGTCGAGGATCGCGAGGCTGACGAGGATCGCGACCGCGGTCTTCAGGTAGCCGTCGACCTCGTGGAGGAAGTCGCGGACCTCGGAGTGCTTGACCGCGAGGACCTCCGCCGTCGCGAGCGCGGCGAGCGCCAGGATCACCGGCCAGCTCGTGAACCAGGCGGGCACGTGCGACAGCGCGATGACGACCTGGTGATCCTTGAGCCAGGGGATGTCGACGCCCCATTTCGCGAGAGCGGCGGTCACGAAAGCCGCGAGGAACGGCCTCGAGGCGAACATCGGCACGCTGGCGAGCGTGTACAGGAATCCCGGGAGGCTCATGACGCGAGGACCGCGTTTCGGTCCGAGCCCGCGGACATTCTATCCCTCGAGCTTTTCTCCGAGCCTCCAGGCGAGGTTGTCGAGCTGACGGCGCAGCCGCGAGACGTGGAACTCGAGCTCCTCGATGCGCTTCTCGACCGTCTCGGCGCGCGCGCTCGCTACGGGATCGGCGACCGGCGCGGCCGGCGGCGGCGCGACCTGCACGGGAGGCGCGGCCGCGGGCGCCCGCGCGGCGACCGCGCCCGAGAGCGTGTGCGCGTAGCGTTCCGCGCGGGAGCCGGGGCTCGGATCCAGGCGCACGACGAGTCCCGCCTCGAGCATCGGCGCGAGGACTTCCGCGAGCGCGGCGAGCGACTCGATCGGCGCCATGCGGCTCGCCCGCCCGCGCAGCTCGCCCGGCTGCTGCGGTCCGCGCAGGAGGAGCTCGGCGAGGACCGCGAGCTGCGGCTTCTCGATCGCGAGCAGCGTCGCGGCGTTGTGCCGGAACTTCTCGACGCGGCTCCCGACCGGGTGCACGGAGCCGACGAGGCCCTTCACGATCATCTTGCGCAACGAAGCGTCGATTTCGTGCTCGCTGAGCTCGAGCACGGGGTCTCGGTTGTTCTTCTGGTTCGCCCCGTTCGTCGCCGCGTTCAGCGTCAACGGGTACTGGTCGGGCGTCGAGAGCTCCTTCTCGATGAGGACGCCGAGGGCACGCGCTTCGCGGACATCGAGCAGGAGTTCGGGGTTCATCGCGTCAGCCTGCCATGGCGTCGATCGCAGCCGCGAGGTCGAAATCGCGACCGGAGAGCCCCTTGACGTCGTGGCTCACGAGGTCGATCGCGACCTTGTTCCACGAGTTGCTCCAGTCCGGGTGATGGTTCGCCTTCTCGGCGGCGAGCGCGACGCGCGCCATGAACGCGAAGGCTTCGGAGAAATCGCGGAAGGTGAACGTGCGGTGGAGCTTTCCGTCGCGGAGCTCCCACTTCGGGACGCTCGCCAGCCGCCGGCGAACCTCCGCATCGTCCAGCTTGGGGGAGAGCGCCATCGCCGCCCCAGTCTACTTGTGCGCCTTCACTTCCTGCACTGCCTTCGCGAGCGCAGGGACGACCTCGAACGCGTCGCCGACGATCCCGTAGTCGGCGATCTTGAAGATCGGCGCTTCCGCGTCCTTGTTGATCGCGACGATCACCTTGGACGTGCGCATGCCGGCGAGGTGCTGGATCGCGCCCGAGATGCCGATCGCGATGTAGAGCTGCGGCGCGACGGTCTTGCCCGTCTGTCCGACCTGCTCGGCGTGCGGGCGCCACCCGGCGTCGACGACGGCGCGCGAGGCACCCGTCGCGGCGTTGCCGAACGCGGCGGCGAGATCCTCGATGAGCTTGAAGTGCTCCGGTCCCTTGAGGCCGCGTCCGCCGGACACGACGACCGGCGCTTCCTTGACGTCGAGCTTGCCGCCAGCCTTCGGCGCGACGGCGGTGACGATCGCTTTCCCGTCGTCGCTCGCCGCGACGTCGAGGATCTCGGCCGTCCCGCCGACTTCCGCGATCGCGAACGCGTTCGGGCGCGTCGTCGCACACAGCACGGGGGCCTGCGTCGAGAGCGTCGCGATCGCCTTGCCCGCGAGCCACGGACGCACGACGCGGAAGCTCCCGCCCTGCGCCTCGAAGCCGGTGCAGTCGCTGAAGAGCGTGACGTCGAGATCCGCGGCGACGCGCGGAGCGAGATCCTTGCCCGTCGCGGTCGCCGCGGCGAGGAACGCGGACGCCTTCTGGTCGCGGACGACGCGCGCGACGTCCCGCGCCGTCGCGTCGGCGCTCGGGCGCGCGTCACCGACGAGGCAGACGACCTTCGCGGCGCCGAACGCGCCGAGTTTCGCGGCCGCGTCCTTCGCGCCGGCGCGCGCGACGACGGCGACGACCGAGGCGCCCTGCGATCCGGCGGCCGCACGCGCGGCACCGAGGCACTCGAGGCTCGCGCGGATCGGCTTGCCGTTCTCCTGCTCGACGTAGACGACGATCGTGGCCATGGCGTCAGAGAACCTGTGCTTCCTCGCGCAACGCCTTGATGAGCGCAGGCACCGCGGCCGCGCCTTCGCCGACGATGCGGCCGGCCTTGCGCGCGGGCGGGAGCTCGACCTTCTCGACGACCGTCTGGTTGGCGACGGCTTCGGCGGGCTCCTCGGCGATCGGCTTGCTCTTCGCGGCCATGATGCCCTTCAAGTTGGGGCGACGCGGCTCGTTGAGTCCCTTGTTGCACGTGATCACGGCCGGAAGCGCGAACTCGACCGTCTCGACGCCGTGCTCCGTCTCGCGCTTCGCGACGCCCTTGCCCGCCGTGATCTCGATCGAGACGACTTCGGTGACGCACGCCCAGCCGAGGTAGGTCGCGAGCATCGGCCCGACGGCCGCGTTGTCGCGATCGGTGGCGACGCGACCGAGGAAGACGAGCTCCACGGCGAGCGCGCCGATCTTCTTCGCGAGCGCCTTCGCCGTCGAACGCGCGTCGCGCGCGTGCCAGGCCGGGTCGACGAGGATCGCGCCGGCGTCCGCGCCGCGCGCGATGAACTCGCGCAGCTCCTTCGACGCGTCCTGCGGGCCGAGTGTCAGCACGGTGACGTCGCCGCCGAGCTTCTCCTTCGTCTTGATCGCCTCCTCGACCGCGATCTCGTCGTAGAAGGACGGCATGTACTGGAAGCCGGCTGAGTCGAGGCTCTTTCCGTCCGAGCCGATCTTGGCCTGGGCCTCGGTCGTCGGGACGCGCTTGATGCAGGCGGCGATTTTCATCGGGGTTCCCGGGGGTTCGGGGCGGGAAGGGTAGCGATGGACGCGGGATCCGACAAGGCGCAGGCGCAGCGCATTGATGAGTTTCTGATGCGCGTGCGTTCCGTATTGATGGCAACCGGATGCACATCGCATCTATACATCCGTCTCTCGCCGGCAATCGCGACGGGAAGCGGATCGTCATGGGACTCCTCGATGCGTGCATCGCCGCCGTCCTTCTCGGATACGTCGCGTGGACGATCCGGCTCAAGGGCGCGTCGGCGAGGATCCGGCCTCCGTCCCGAGACCTCGCCTGGATGGGCGTCGGAGTCGCGCTCCTCGCGACGCTCGCGTTCCTCGCGGTGAGGAACCGGCGCCAGGGAACCTCGGCCGAAGAGCTCGTGCGGAGGTCCGAGCGCATCGAGCAGGTAGAACGCATGCGCTCCATGCTCGCTGCGGCTTGCGAGGCGGGAGACGGAGCCGTGATGGCTTCCTCCGAATCGGAATCGCAAGCCCTCGCGGATCGTTCGCGCGCCGCCGTCGGGGAGCTCGAGCGGGCGCGCGCCGACTTGCACCGGCTCCTGGACCAGGACGAAGGCACGGCACGCAAGGACGCACTCGCGCGGTTCTCGGAGAGCCTGCTGCAGTTCCAGGACGTCCAGCGCGAGGTCCTGGCGCTCGCGATGAAGAGCACGAACGTGAAGGCGCGCGAGCTCGCCTTCGACCCCGCCGCCGACGCCGTCGACCGGATGCACGATGCGGTGGATCGCCTTCTCGCGAAGAGCGCCGACTCGCCGGATGCGAAGGAGATCGCGGAGCTCGGGTTGCGCGCGGAGATCGCCGCGCGGCGGATCCAGGCGCTCCTCGCTCCGCACATCGCCGAGGCGCGGGACGCGAACATGGATGCGATGGAGAAGCGGATGTCCGAGGCGGATCGCGAGGCCCGGGCCGATCTCGAACGCCTGGCGACGATTCCGTCCCTCGCTGGCGACGCGGACCGCGAGGCCGCCGCGTCGGCGTACACGGCGTTCTCCGGGATCGAAACGCGGATCATCGCGCTCTCGCGCGAGAACACGAACGTGCGCTCGCTCGAGCTCTCCGCAAGCTCGATGCGCGCGGCGAGGGATCACTGCCGGGACGCCCTGGACGACCTGCAGCGCTCGATCCAGGAGGATCCGATCGGGGGCGTCCGTGCCGGTCCGCCCTTCAATCCGCGTAGACTGCGCGAGGAATAGTTGAGGCCGCGGCTCCGCGCCGCAGAGGTGACCGATGAGTTCCATTCGCGACGACTTCGCTCTGCTGCTGCCCGCGCCCGATCCTGTCGAAGCGGATCTGGCTCGCAATCTGCTCGACTCTGCGGGGATTCCCTCGCTCCTCCAGGGACAGGACCGGGACCTCGCGGAACTCGGATCGTCCAGCCACAGCGCGATCGCTCGCCCCGATCTGTTCATTCCGAAGGCCGCGCTCGAGCGCGCGCGCTCGATCCTGCGCGAGGCTTGGGGCGAGGAGCGCATGCCGTCTTGATGATTCTGCCGGCGTTCTTGATGCCCTTCTGACTCGAGCGTTCGCTCCATCCGGGCGACGATTCCTGGATGAACACACGGATCGGAATCAGGCTCGCCCTCGCGTGCATGCTGGCGGCTTGCATCGCATCGAGCGGTCGCGCTCAGCAGACGGTCTTCAACGTTCCTTCCCCCGACGTGCTCGACAAGAGCAACCTCTATCTCGAGACCGACCAGTACCTCCGCACGTGGAAGGGCGACGACGAGGAGGCCGCGCTCTTCTTCCTTCGCGGCGTCTACGGCGTCGGATCGAATGTGGAGGTCGGTCTCAACAGCGGCGCGTTCGATTACCTCCACGCGAGCGAGCCGTTCCTCGACGCTACGGTGAAGTGGCGCCCATTGCGCACGAACTTGCGGGAAACCGGCGATCCCGGCGCACTCGGGTTGTTCCTCGGGAACAACTTGGGCGTCGGCCTGCGCGGCGATGCGTCAGGCGACGAGAGAGACTACGCCTACGCGGCGGGCTTCGTCACGTTGCCCGATCTCCAGACGACGATTTCCGCGGGCCCCTACTATGTGACGCGCGACGTCTTCGGCGACGAGCGCGTCGGCTGTCAGCTCACGCTCGTGCAGCCTGTCTCCTGGATGGAGGGCCTCAGCGTCGCCGGGGATTGGCAATCCGGCGACGGCGCCTACGCCACGGGCGGCTTCATCCTCTCTCGGTCGCCGTGGACGTTCTACGCGGCCTACGGGTTCGCGAACGACGGCCGCGACGGCGACGTGCTCACGCTCGAGCTCGGCTACGGCTTCTGAGACTCCGCGCGTCTGGATGATTCCTTGATGTCGAACGCGGTCGTTCTTGTGCGGCCTTGCTCCCAATCGGCGGCGCTTGCGCCGATGCTTCGGACGACGGTGACCTCCGATGATGGATCTCTGCATGGCCTTGATCGTCGCGGCGCTCTTCATCCTCGGATGGGGACTCGTGCACGCCTGCGAGGCGCTGGGGAAGTGATGCGATGACCACGATCCAGCTCGTCGGTGCGGCCGTGGCATTGTTCCTCCTCGCCTACCTCGTCGTGGCGCTCCTCAAGCCGGAGAAGTTCTCGTGAGCTTCGGGAGCTGGCTGCAGATCGGCGTGTACTTCGCCGTGCTCCTCGCGCTCGTGAAACCGCTCGGGGCCTACATGGCTCGCGTGTACGAGGGCGGGAAGACGGGGCTCGAACCGGCTCTCGGTCGCCTCGAGCGGCTTCTCTATCGGCTCTGCGGTGTGCGCTCCGATGGAGGCGCGGGTTGGCAGGAGATGAACTGGAAGACCTACGCGATCGCGATGCTCGCGTTCAACGGCGTGGGACTCGTCGCCGTCTATCTCTTGCAGCGGTTCCAGGGAGTGCTGCCGCTCAATCCGGCGAACCTCGGTGCCGTGTCGCCCGACAGCGCCTTCAACACCGCCGTGAGCTTCGCGACGAACACGAATTGGCAGGGCTACGGCGGCGAGTCGACGATGAGTTACCTGACCCAGGCTCTCGGCCTGTGCGTCCAGAACTTCGTCTCGGCAGCCTCCGGCATGGCGGTCCTCGCCGCGCTCGTGCGCGGCTTCGCCCGCAGCCGTGCCGAAACGATCGGGAACTTCTGGGTCGATCTCGTGCGCAGCACGCTGTACGTCCTGCTCCCGCTCTCGCTCGTCCTCTCGATCGTCCTCGTGTCGCAGGGGATGCTGCAGAACTTCAGCGCGTACAAGACCGTGGAGCTCCTGCAGCGGCCCGCCACCGAACAGGTCCTCGCGATGGGCCCGGTCGCCTCGCAGGTCGCGATCAAGCAGTTCGGGACGAACGGCGGCGGGTTCTTCAACGCGAACTCGGCGCATCCTTTCGAGAACCCGACGCCGCTCTCGAACTTCTTCGAGATGCTCGCGATCCTCCTGATCCCCGCTGCGCTCTGCTACACGTTCGGGAAGATGGTGAAGGACACCCGCCAGGGTTGGGTCCTCCTGGCGGCGATGACCGCCATCTTCCTGTGCACGCTGTTCCCGTGTGCGTCCTCGGAGCAGGGCGGAAACCCTGGACTCGCGTCGATCGGTGTCGACCAGGTCCAGACCGACCAGCAGCCCGGCGGAAACATGGAAGGCAAGGAGGTCCGGTTCGGCGTCGCGAACTCCGTGCTCTGGGCGACCGCGACGACCGCGGCTTCGAACGGATCCGTCAACGCGATGCACGATTCGTTCACGCCGCTCGGCGGCCTCTGGCCCATGTGGCTCATCCAGCTCGGCGAAGTCGTCTACGGCGGCGTCGGCTCCGGCCTGTACGGGATGCTGCTCTTCGCCATCGTCGCCGTGTTCGTTGCCGGGCTCATGGTCGGGCGCACGCCCGAGTACCTCGGGAAGAAGATCGAGCCCTTCGAGATGAAGATGGCCGCGCTCGGGATCCTCGTCACGCCCGTTCTCGTCCTCGTCGGGACGGCGGTGGCGGTCCTGCTCCCCGTCGCGCGCGCCGGCGTCGCGAACCCCGGCGCGCACGGGTTCAGCGAGATCCTCTACGCCTTCTCTTCCGCGTCCAACAACAACGGCAGCGCCTTCGCGAGCCTCGGCGCGAACACGACCTTCTACAACATCGCGCTCGGCATCTGCATGTTCTTCGGGAGGTACCTGGTCAAGATCCCCGTGCTCGCCATCGCGGGCTCGCTCGCGACGAAGGGCAACGTCCCGGTCACGTCCGGGACGCTCCCAACCCACACGCCGCTCTTCGCGGGGCTGCTCGTGTCCGTCGTGATCATCGTCGGCGCCTTGACCTACATCCCCGCGCTCGCTCTCGGACCGATCGTCGAACACCTGATGATGATCGGATCGTGAACCGTGGACGACACGAAGACGACCGCAGGCAAGACCCGCTCGCTCTTCGATCCGCCCATCGTGCGGCGAGCGTGCATCGATGCCCTTCTGAAGCTCGGGCCTCTCAACCAGGCGCGGAACCCCGTGATGTTCGTCGTGTACGTCGGAAGCCTCCTGACGAGCGTCCTGTGCATCCAGGCCTGGCTCGGTCGAGGCGAGGCTCCCGCGGGATTCATCCTCGGCATCTCCGTGTGGCTCTGGTTCACCGCGCTTTTCGCCAGTTTCGCCGAAGCGATGGCGGAGGGTCGGGGCAAGGCCCAGGCGGATTCGCTCCGGCGCACCCGACGCGACGTGCGAGCGAAGCGGATCGCGGAGGCGGAGAAGAACGCCCGCGTCTCGGAAGTCCCCGCCTCGGACCTGCGCAAGGGCGACTTCTTCCTCGTCGAGGCCGGGGACGTCGTTCCTGCGGACGGCGAGGTGCTCGAGGGGGTCGCATCGGTCGACGAGAGCGCGATCACGGGCGAGAGCGCACCCGTCATCCGCGAGAGCGGAGGCGATCGCAGCTCGGTCACGGGCGGGACGAGGGTGCTCTCCGACTGGCTGATCGTCCGCGTCGCGGCGAACCCGGGCGAGTCCTTCCTCGATCGAATGATCGCGCTCGTCGAGGGCGCCAAGCGCCAGAAGACGCCGAACGAGATCGCCCTCGACATCCTGCTCGCAGCGCTGACGATCGTGTTCCTCCTCGTCTGCACGACGCTGCTGCCGATGTCGATCTACAGCGTCCTGGCCGCCGGAAAGGGCAGCCCGGTGACGATCACGGTGCTCGTCGCGTTGCTCGTGTGCCTCATCCCCACGACGATCGGCGGACTCTTGTCCGCGATCCGCATCGCCGGCATGGACCGCATGGTCCAAGCCAATGTGATCGCGACGTCGGGCCGCGCCGTCGAGGCCGCGGGTGACGTCGACGTCCTCCTCCTCGACAAGACGGGAACGATCACCTTGGGCAATCGGCAGGCGAGCGCGTTCCTGCCGGCGGCGGGCGTCGAGCCCATGGTCCTGGCCGACGCGGCGCAGCTCGCCTCGCTGGCCGACGAGACTCCGGAGGGGCGCAGCATCGTCGTTCTCGCCAAGCAGACGCACGGCATCCGGGAGCGCGACATCCACAAGCTCGGCGCGGTGTTCCTGCCGTTCTCGGCGCAGACGCGCATGAGCGGTGTCGATCTCGCCGGACGTCAGATCCGCAAGGGATCACCCGACGCCATCACGTCCTATGTCGGGCGCCTCGGCGGCAGCATCGGGGCCGACGTCGCGGCGAACGTCGACACCGTCGCGCGTCGCGGGAGCACGCCGCTCGTCGTCGCCGAAGGCGCGCACGTTCTGGGGGTCATCGAGCTCAAGGACATCGTCAAAGGCGGGATCGCAGAGCGTTTCGCCGAGCTGCGGCGCATGGGCATCAAGACGGTCATGATCACCGGTGACAATCCGATCACCGCCGCAGCCATCGCGGCCGAATCGGGGGTCGACGACTTCCTCGCCCAGGCGACGCCGGAGACGAAGCTCGAGCTCATCCGCGCGCATCAGAAGGGCGGAAGGCTCGTCGCGATGACCGGAGACGGCACGAACGACGCGCCCGCGCTCGCGCAAGCCGATGTCGCTGTCGCCATGAACAGCGGAACCCAGGCCGCCAAGGAAGCCGGGAACATGATCGATCTCGACTCGAATCCGACCAAGCTCATCGAGATCGTTCGGATCGGCAAGCAGCTGCTGATGACCCGCGGCTCGCTCACGACGTTCAGCATCGCCAACGACGTGTCCAAGTACTTCGCGATCATCCCCGCGGCGTTCGCTTCCACGTATCCCGCTCTCGGCGGTCTCAACGTGATGCGCCTCGCTTCCCCTTCGAGCGCGATCCTCTCTGCAGTGATCTTCAACGCGCTGATCATCGTCGCGCTGATCCCGCTCGCACTGCGGGGAGTCTCGTACGTTCCCGTCGAAGCCAGCCGACTCCTCAGGAACAACCTCCTCGTCTACGGCCTCGGAGGCCTCGTCGTGCCTTTCATCGGCATCAAGGCGATCGATTTCGCCCTGGTCGCCCTGAACCTCGCCTGAGGACCA
This sequence comes from Planctomycetota bacterium, assembly GCA_036006425.1. GTDB lineage: Bacteria > Planctomycetota > UBA1135 > UBA1135 > DASYPQ01. The sequence goes on along the minus strand of DASYPQ010000013.1, from coordinate 155,217 downwards.
CGATGAGCACGACCTTCATGAGCCAGATCCGATCCTCGGTCGCCGCGTTGGTCGCGTTCACGATCGTCACCGGGGTGCTGTATCCGCTAATCGTGACGGTCGTCGCGCAGATCGCATTCCCGCGCGAGGCGAACGGCAGCTTGATCCCGCTCGAACGGGACGGACGACCGCGTTGGATCGGCTCGAAGCTGATCGGACAGCCGTTCGACGATCCCGCCTACTTCTGGACGCGTCCTTCCGCCACCGCGCCGGCCTTCAACGCCGCCGCATCCTCCGGATCGAACCTCGGACCCACGAATCCCGCTCTGATCGAAGCCGTGCGTGCGCGCATCGCCGCGCTGAGGACGGCCGATCCCTCGGCCACGGGTCCGGTCCCCGCCGACCTCGTGACCGCTTCGGGCAGCGGACTCGATCCGCACATCAGTCCGGCCGCGGCGCGATACCAGATCGCACGCGTCGCCCGAGCCCGCGGACTCGCCTCGACCCAGGTCGACGATCTGGTCCGGAAGCACATCGAGCCCCGGCAATTTGGCATCCTGGGCGAGCGCCGCGTGAACGTGCTCGAGCTCAATCTGGAGCTCGACACACTGGCGCCTCGCAAGCGCGGGCACTAGAGCTCCGATGGAGACTTCCCGACCGGATCCCAGCGCGCTGCTGCAGAAGCTGCAGGCCGACGAGAAGCGGCAGAAGCGCGGGCGGCTGAAGATCTTCTTCGGTGCCGCGCCGGGAGTGGGGAAGACCTACGCGATGCTCACCGCGGCTCGCCGGCTCTACGCCGACGGCGTGGACGTCCTCGTCGGCTACGGCGAGACGCACAAGCGTTCGGAAGTGGCGGAGCTCATGCTCGGGATGGAGATCCTTCCGCGGCGGCAAGTGGAATACCGCGGCACGGTGCTCGGCGAGTTCGATCTCGATGCGGCCGTCGCCCGCCGGCCACAGATCCTGCTCGTCGACGAGCTGGCCCACACGAATGCGCCGGGCTCGCGGTTCGAGAAGCGCTGGCAGGACGTCGAGGCCGTCCTCGAAGCCGGCATCGACGTCCACACGACGCTCAACGTCCAGCACCTCGAGAGCCTCAACGACATCGTCTCCCAGATCACCGGCATCCAGGTCCAGGAGACCGTTCCGGACTCCGTGTTCGCGCAGGCCGACGAAGTCGAGCTCATCGACTTGCCGCCCGACTCGCTGCTCGAGCGCTTGAAGCAGGGCCGCATCTATCTCCCGGACGTCGTGGCGCGCGCGGCCACGAGCTACTTCCGCAAGGGAAACCTGGCGGCCCTGCGCGAGCTCGCCCTGCGGCGCACGGCCGAATGGGTCGACACGCAGATGCAGTCCTACAAGGACGAGCACCGCATCTCGCGCGTGTGGCCCGCGGGCGAGCGCATCCTCGTGTACGTGGACGAGAGCCCGCTCTGCGGCCGCCTCGTCCGTGCCGCGAAGCGCCTGGCCGTCGGCACACGCGCCGAGCTGATCGCGGTCTCGGTGGAAACGCCCGACAGCTTGAGGTTGTCGCAGGAGGACCGGGAGCGACTCGTGGCGACGCTGCGCCTGGCCGAGAGCCTGGACGCGGAGACCGTCACCCTCAGCGGTCGCAGCGTCGTCGACGAGCTCGTCAGGTACGCGCAAACGCGGAATGTGAACAAGATCGCGATCGGGAAGACGATCCGGTCTCTGTGGAAGGACGTGCTCCTCGGCTCGCTCGTCGGCGACCTCATCCGCCGCAGCGGCGAAATCGAGGTGTACGTGATCAGCGGCGACGAGGAGGAGGATCCGGTCTCCCGTGCGCCGCATCCGCGATTCCGGCCGACGAGCCCTTGGCCAGCCTACGTGATGGCCGCGGGCATCGTCGCCGCATGCACGGGCGTCGACTACCTGCTGTTCCGGCGCTTCGATCTGGCGAATCTCGCGATGATCTACCTGCTCGGGGTCGTCCTCGCCGCAGCGACCTGCGGCCGAGGGCCGTCGGTCATCGCGTCGGTCCTGGCTGTCGCGGCACTCGACTTCTGCTTCGTCCCGCCGCGGCTGACGCTGGCGATCTCGGACACGCAGTACCTGGTCACGTTCGCGGTGATGCTCCTCGTGGCGCTCCTCACGAGCACGCTCATGGTGCGGATCCGCGACCAGGCGGAGTCGGCGCGGGAGCGGGAGAAGCTCACGTCCGCGCTGTACGCGATGACGAGGGAGCTCGCCGCCGCGCGCGATTTCGAGGAACTCATCGCGAACGGTTCCCGCCACCTGCGCGAGACGTTCGCGAGCAGCGTGGCGCTGCTCCTGCCCGACGACGCGGGTCGGGTGAAAGTGCCCACGGAGGACAAGATGGCCTTCGAGGTGGATCCGACCGACTTGGGCGTCGCGCAGTGGGTTCACGACCACGGCAAGATGGCCGGGAGGGGCACGGGCACGCTCCCCGGGGCGCGCGCCCTCTACCTTCCTCTGCGCGCCGCGCAGGGGAAGGTCGGCGTGCTCGGCGTGCGCTCCGAGGAAGCGGACGGGGCGTTCGCGGCGAAGCAGCTGTACCTGCTGGAGACCTTCGCGAACCAGCTCGCGCTCGCGATCGAGCGCCGGCGCGTGCTCGCCGACACCCAGCAGGCGAAGCTCCAGGCGGAGACCGAGCGGCTGCGCAGCGCGCTCCTGAGCTCCGTCTCCCACGACCTGCGCACTCCGCTCGCCGTGATCACCGGGGCCGCGAGCAGCCTGATCGAGGACCGGACGGTGCTCGACGAGGAGACGAAGCGCGAGCTGACGCGCTCGATCTACGACGAAGCGGAGCGATTGAACAAGCTGATCGGCAATCTCGTCTTCGCCACGCGGCTCGAGGCCGGCAACGTGTCGTTGCGCAAGGAGTGGCTGGCGCTCGAGGAAGTGGTGGGACCCGCGCTGACCCGACTCCGCGAGGCGCTCGCGGGGCGGCCGATCAAGACGACGATCCGCCGCGATCTGCCGCTCGTGCAGGCGGACGGCGTGCTCATCGAGCAGGTCGTGCTCAACCTGCTCGAGAACTCGCTGCGCTACACGCCGCCCGGGACGCCGATCGAGATCTCGGCGTGGAGGACGGACAAGACGATCGTCGTGAAGATCGCCGACCGCGGCGCGGGCCTGCCGCAGGGCACGGAGCAACGCGTGTTCGAGCGCTTCTACCGCGGCACCTCCGCTTCCGGCACCGCGGGCATGGGGCTCGGCCTCACGATCTGTCGCGGGATCGTCGCCGCGCACGGCGGCCGGATCTGGGCGGAGAACGAACCCGAAGGCGGAGCGGCGTTCTACTTCTCCCTGCCCCTGCCGGAAGCCGGCCCGGCATTGCCGTCCGGTGACTCATGAACACCCCCGCGTGCGCCCCGCTCGTGCTCGTCGTCGAGGACGAACCGCAGATCCGCAAGTTCCTGCGCGCGTCGCTGATCGCGCACGGGTATCGGCTCGAGGAAGCCGAGACGGGGAAGCAGGGCCTCCTCCTCGCCGCGACGAAGCCGCCGGATCTCGTGATCTTGGACCTCGGTCTGCCCGACATGGACGGCCTGCAGGTCACGCGCGAGATCCGTGCGTGGAGCGCGGTGCCGATCGTCGTGCTCTCCGCGCGCGGCCAGGAGCAGGACAAGGTCGCCGCGCTCGACGCCGGAGCGGACGACTACCTGACGAAGCCCTTCAGCGTCGCCGAGCTGGCGGCGCGGCTGCGCGTGGCGTTGCGACACGCCGCGCGCACGCAGAGCGGCGAGGCGGAGTCGGTCTTCCAGGTCGGCGATCTGTGCGTGGACCTCGGCAAGCGCGTCGTCGCCCTGCGCGGGGAGGCGGTCCACCTCACGCCGACGGAATACAGGCTCTTGACGACGCTCGTGCAGCACGCCGGGAAGGTTCTGACGCACCAGTTCCTGCTCAAGGAAGTGTGGGGGCCCGCCGACGTGAACGAAGTGCAGTACCTGCGCGTGTACATGGCGCAGCTCCGCCACAAGCTCGAGGTCGAGCCGACGCAGCCGCGCTATCTGCTGACCGAGCCCGGAGTCGGCTACCGGCTCGCCGGCGAGTAATCTGGGCGCCATGCGCCCCTCCCTCCTCCTCGCCGCCGTTCCGTTCTTCGCCCTTCCCGCAGTCGCCCAGGAGCCGTTCTCCATCGAGGACCTGCGCCAGCTCGTCGGCGTCTCCGGTGTGTGCATCTCGCCCGACGGCTCGGCGGTCGCGGTGATCGCGTCGCGGCCGAACTTCGCCGAGAACGTGTACGAGCCACAGCTGTGCGCCGTGGACGTCGCGTCGGGCACGGTGCGGCCGCTGACCTTCGGTCGCGCGAAGATCGCGTCGCCCGCCTGGTCGCCCGACGGCCGCACGATCGCGTTCCTCGCGACCGACTCGAAGGATCTCGGGCAGGTCTGGCTCCTCCCGCTCCGCGGCGGCGAAGCGCGTTGCCTCACGAAGTCGACGACGGACGTCGAGCAGTTCACCTGGCGGCACGACGGCGGCGCGATCGCGTTCGTGGCGGAGGACGAGGCCCCGAAGCTCGAAGGCGAGGCGCGCCACGTCCGCACGTTCCACGTCGGCGACCAGGACCTCTATTTGAAGCAGCCGCTCCGTCCCCGCCACATCTGGATCCAGGGCGTCGAGTCCGGGGCCGCGAAGCGCCTGACGAGCGGCGCGTGGTCCATCGAATTCGTGCTCCCGCCTTCGAGCGGTGCATCACCGCTCTCTTGGTCGCACGACGGGAGCCGTATCGCGTTCGCGTACGCGCCTTCGACGGAGAGCGGCAAGCTCGACCTCGTCCACGCGGCGGTCGTCGACGTCGAAACGGGCGCCATCCGTCCGCTGAACGCGATCGACCGACTCCAGTGGGCGCCCACATTCGCACCTGACGGCGACGCGGTGATCTACCGCCGGGCGCGCGACGGCAAGTACGAGAATCTCAACGACATCTGCACCACGGAGGGGATCGGCAACCCCGGCCGCAACTTGACGCGCGCGATCGACCGCAACTTCTACACGGCGGAATGGATGCCGGGCGGGAAGGAGATCCTCGTCGCGGCCAACGACCGGACGAGCGTCGGCGTGTGGATCCAGCCGGTCGAGGACAAGTCCGCGCCGGCGCGCGCGCTCGATCTCGACGGGCTCGTCCTCTCGGGCGCCTACGGCTACGACCTGACCGTGTCGAAGACCGGCGTGATCGCCTTCGTGGCGACGCGCGCGGACCAGCCGGCCGAGGTCTACGTGATGAGCTCGGAGAAGGCGAAGCCGCGCCGTCTCACGCAGTTCAACGAATGGTCGCGGTCGCGCCGCTTCGCGCCGATGGAGCGCGTCACCTGGAAGAGCGCGGACGGTTTCGAGGAGGACGGCGTGATTGCGCTTCCCGCCGACCTCTCGCAGCCGCATCCGCTCGTGCTCCTGATCCACGGCGGCCCGACTTCCGCCTCGAAGACGTCGTTCGGCACGCTCCCGCAGCTGATGGCGGCAGCGGGTTGGGTCGTGTTCAGCCCCAACTACCGCGGCAGCGACAACCTCGGGAACGCGTACAACCTGGCGATCATGAACGACGCCGGCGAAGGCCCGGGCCGGGACGTGATGGCCGGCGTCGCCGAGCTGCGCAAGCGTCCGTACGTCGACGGGAGCCGCACCGCGGTGAGCGGATGGTCCTACGGCGGATTCATGACGACGTGGCTGCTCGGAAAGTATCCGGGCGAGTGGCAGGCCGGTGTCGCGGGCGCGCCGGTGACGAACTGGAACGACCAGTACAACCTCTCCGACAACAACGTGCAGTGCGGCTACCTCTTCGGCGGCTCACCCTGGAAAGGCGAGTTCGAGCAGCAGTACCGCGCGCAATCCCCGATCACGTACGCGACGAGCATCCGCGCACCGACGCTCGTGATGGCGAACCTCGAGGACTTCCGCGTGCCGCCGGTGCAGTCGTTCGAGCTCTTCCACGCGCTCAAGGACAGCGGCGTCGAGACGGACTTCGTCGCCTTCCCCGGGCGCACGCACGCGTCGTTCGATCCGGTGAACGCGCGCGAGCGCACGAAGCTCTGGCTCGACTGGATCAGGTCCCATCTCGCCGAGGCGGGCGGGAGCCGCTAGGTCCGGGAGGACGCTCGGGTGGTCCCGGAGTCTCCGGGGGCTCCGGCGGTTCCGGATCCTGGAAGAGCTCGCGCTCCTCGGCCGCGCTGATCCCCGCGACGGGCTCGTCGAAGCTGTGCCCGAGGTACACGCGGCGCACCTGCTCGTCGCTGATCAGCTCGACGGCCGTGCCCTGCCGCAGGATCTTTCCCTCGTGGATGATGCACGCGCGGTCCGTCAGGCGCAGCGTCTCGCGCACGTTGTGGTCGGTGATCAGGATCCCGATGCCCTTCTCTCGCATCTTCCGCACGAGGTCCTGGATCTCCTGGACATTGATCGGATCGACGCCCGCGAAGGGCTCGTCGAGCAGAAGGATCGTCGGCCGGGTCGCGAGCGCCCGCGAGAGCTCGAGCCGCCGGCGCTCGCCGCCCGAGAGCGTGTCGGCCATGTTCCCGGCGAGGTGCGCGAGCTCGAGCTCCTCGAGCAGCCGCAGCGCCTCGACGCGCCGTTCGCTGCGCGAGAGCGGCATCGCTTCGAGCACTGCGATCAGGTTGTCGAACACCGTCATCCGCCGGAACACGCTCGGCTCCTGCGGCAAGTAGCCCATGCCCAAGCGCGCGCGGCGGTACATCGGCAGGCGCGCGCAGTTCTTGCCGGAGAGGATCACTTCGCCGGCGTCGGGGCGGATCAGGCCGACCGTCATGCGGAAGCTCGTGGTCTTGCCCGCGCCGTTCGGACCGAGGAGCCCGACGATCTCGCCCGCTCCCACCTGGAACCGCACTCCGTCGACGACGCGGCGGCCGCCGAAGGACTTCATCAGCCCGCGCGCCTCCAGAAGTGTCGTCTCGGAACGGGTTTCGGTTCGTGCCATGCGCGGCGAGTCTAGACGGCTGGAGGAGGGGGACGCGCGGCTGTGGAGAAGTTGTTGGGAAGCCCGACGCGCGCGCTTCTCGACCCGCGCGGTCGCGCCGTGCCGCCGCGCGAGACGTGCGCGAGCCCACTTTTCACAGATGAACAGCGGGATCTGCGGAACACGAACAAAGCCTTTGACGGCAAGTACTTGAGTACATGAAGAACTCGTTATCACCCTTCCGGCTGGACATCCGCACCCCCTCTCGATCACGGGACGATCGCATTTCGGGGGTGCGCACCGAGCTGAACGCGGCTCGACGCGTGATGTGGATAACGGAAGGCCTTGGAAGAAGGCGGTTTGGGACGACGACGGGATCCCGCGGACGGGTCAATGGACCCACTGGAGCCGCCAGACTTTGTGCGCCAGCGACAGCGGCCAGAACACCGCGACCGCCCGGCCGACGATCAGGTCCCGCCGCACGAACGGGGCGCCGGTCATCTCCGGCGTCACGTCGAGGCTCTGCACGAAGTCGTGGAGGTCGCCCCACTCGTCGCGCAGGAAGACGCGCGTGCCGGCGGGATCTCCGGGCATCGAGATCGGGTTCTGCGGCGGGAAATAGTTCCCGCGAACCATCTTGCCGTCCGCGTCGGGGCCGAGGGTGATCAGCGTCCAGAAGCGGCTGTCGCTCGAGTCCTGCGTGTTGTCACCGAGCATGACGTACGACTCGGCCGGGATCCGGAACTCGGTCTGCTTGCCGTCTTCCGTGTAGTAGATGTCCCGATAGACCTCGATTCCGCTGAAGTCGGATCCCTCTCCCTCGCTCCGGAGCTCGAAGCACGAGGCCTGGTCGGAGGCCGCGGGGATCTCGAGCTCGGCGACGCGGTCGCCGTCGATCTCGAGCGTGAGGAGATCGTCCATGTTCTGCGCGGCGAACGAGACGCTCGCGCCCGCGGGGAGCCGGTACGGACGGCTCGCGCGCACCGAGGCGTCCTCGCCGTGCACCGCCGACGCGAGCCCCTCGGTGCGGATCCCCGAGGTCGCGTCGGACGGTGCCGCCGGCCCGGGAAGCTCGAACACGTAGCGCCGCTCGCCTTCGCGCAGCACGACCTCGACCGACTTGCAGCCCGCCATCGCCTTCACGTCGCCCACGATCCGGAGGTCGCCGGTCGGGTGCGATGCCGGCCGCGAGCGGGCGAGGACGTTGGCGATCTCTCCCGGGTAGCCGTCGCGGTAGCTGTCCGTCACCGGTCCGTTGTCGTTCGGGAGGCGGACCGTCCCGTCGCCGCGGGCCTGGATCGAGTCGCGGCCGTGGAGCACCCAGCTCTTGGCGCCGCTCTCGACCCGCCAGGACGAGAACCGGGGGTCCTTCGGCCAGATGCGCTTCCAGACCTCGCGCTGGATCGGGACCGGACGCCGCAGGATCCGGTACTCGTCCGCGGGGCCCTTGCGGGTCCAGAGGTCGCCGAGCGCGATCCGCAGGTCCTCTCCCGGCATCCCGCAGATGCGCTTGATGAAGTTCTTCGAGCGATCGAGCGGGTACTTGAAGACGACGACCTCGAAGCGCTCGGGATCGCGGAAGTGGTACGAGAACTTGTCGACGATGATCCGGTCCTTGATGCCCGCCTCGTCGCTCCCCATCAGCGTCGGCTGCATCGATCCCGTCGGGATCTGGTAGGCCTCGACGATGAAGTACTTGAGCATCACCGCCATGACGATCGCCATGACGATCGCCTCGATGTTGTCGCGCCAGGGCCTGCGGGTGGCGGCGGGCTTGTCGAGCAGGGCGGTCACCGGTCGGGTGAGCCTATCCGGCCGGAAGGAAACTGCGAGCCTGTCGTCGAGGAGGGCTCCCAGGAGGTATGCGATGAAGAAGTCATTCCTTGTGCTCGCGCTCGCCGCGGCGGGTTGTCATGCGCCCCAGACCTCGAAGGCCAGCGCCGACGTGGCGATCGAGAAGGACGCGGAAGCGCGCGCGACGATCGAGGTCGTCCCGCTGAAATACGCGTCCGCCGACCAGATCGCGATGGAGTTGAGGTCCGTCCTCGAAGGCCTGAAGTCGCGGAGGTCCATGCGCGTCGTGGCCGATTCGCGGACGAACTCGATCATCGTCACGGGCCCGCGCGAGGATCTCGCGCAGGTCCTCGCGCTCATCGAGAAGCTCGACGTGAAGCAGCCCTGACGGGGGCCGCGCTACTCCGATTCCTCGCCGCCGCCGAGCACGGCCATGAAGGCCTTCTGCGGGATGTCGACGTTGCCGATCTGGCGCATCCGCCGCTTCCCTTCCTTCTGCTTCTCGAGCAGCTTGCGCTTGCGGGTGATGTCGCCGCCGTAGCACTTCGCGGTGACGTCCTTGCGCAGCGCGGAGATCGTCTCGCGCGCGACGATGCGCCCGCCGATCGCGGCCTGGAGCGCGATCTCGAAGAGGTGGCGAGGGATCTCCTTCCTCATCTTCTTGATCGCCGAGCGGCCGCGGTATTCGGCCTGATCCGCGTGCGTGATCGTCGAGAGAGCGTCGACTTCCTTGCCGTTGACGAGGATCCGCAGCTTGACGAGATCGCTGACCCGGAAGCCCGAGATCTCGTAGTTCAGGGTGCCGTACCCGCGCGTACTCGACTTCAGCTTGTCGAAGAAGTCGTAGATCAGCTCGGCGAGCGGGATGTCGTAGGCGAGTTGCACCCGCGTCGGGGAGAGGTGCTCCTGGCGGACGTAGGTTCCGCGGTGATCGGACGCGATCTGCATCACGTTCCCGATGAATTCGGTCGGCGCCATGATGTTGACGCGCGCGTAGGGCTCGAGGATCTCCACGTACTTGTCGGGGGAGGGGAGCTGTCCCGGCGAATGGATCTCCTCCTGCTTCCCGTCCTCGCGGCGGATCTGGTACGTGACCGTCGGCGCGGTCTGGATCATGTCGATGTCGTGCTCCCGCTCGAGGCGCTCCTGCACGATCTCCATGTGCAGCAGGCCGAGGAATCCGCAGCGGAAGCCGAAGCCGAGCGCATCCGACGTCACGGGCTCGAACGAGAACGACGAGTCGGAGAGCGAGAGCGTCTCGAGTCCCTCGCGCAGGCTCTCGAAGTCGCCGGCGTTGGTCGGGAAGAAATCCGCGTACACCATGTGCGTCGGCGGGCGGTAGCCGGGGAGCATCTCGATCTTCGGGCCCTTGTGGCGCGTCATCGTGTCGCCGACGCGCACGTCGCCGAGCTGCTTGATATTCGAGATGAAGTAGCCGACCTCGCCGGGCCCGAGCTCCTTCGTGCGTTTCATCTCGGGCGTGAAGCGGCCGATCTCGATCGCCTCGTACACCTTGTCGGTGCCGAGCATGTGGATCATTTCCTTCTCGCGGATCGTCCCGTCGACGACGCGCAGGTACACGATGACGCCGCGGAACTCGTTGTAGACCGCGTCGAAGATCAGGCAGCGCAGCGGGGCGTTCGGATCGCCTTCGGGGTGCGGGATCTTCGCGACGAGCTCGTCGAGCAGCTCCTTGACGCCTTCGCCGCTCTTCGCCGAGACGCGTAGGGCGCTCGACGCGTCGATCCCGATCGAGTTCTCGATCTCCTCGCAGACGACCTCGGGGCGCGCGTGGGGGAGGTCGATCTTGTTGATCACCGGGAGGACGGCGAGTCCCGCCTCGACGGCGAGGTAGGCGTTCGCGACGGTCTGCGCCTCGACGCCCTGGGACGCATCGACGAGCAGCAGTGCCCCTTCGCAGGCCTGCAGCGCCTTCTGCACCTCGTAGTTGAAGTCGACGTGGCCGGGGGTGTCGATCAGGTTCAGCTCGTAGAGCTCGCCGCCCTTCTCGTGCCAGATCGTGACGGCCGACGCCTTGATCGTGATGCCGCGCTCGCGCTCGAGATCCATCGAGTCGAGCAGCTGCTCCCGCATCTCGCGCTTGTCGACGGCTCCGGTGATCTCGAGCAACCGGTCCGCGAGCGTCGACTTGCCGTGGTCGATGTGCGCGATGATCGAGAAATTGCGGATGTGGCGAGTGTCCAAGGCGTTCCGGCGGCGAGAGGGGCAGAGATGCTACCGGAAACGCGCCTGCCGTTCGGCGTCGGAGTCGCACGGAATCGCGGACCTCGGCTAGCATGAGCCCATGCAGCGCAATCTCCGTCCGTTCCTCCTTCTGCTCGCCGCGGCGGTCGCGTCGGGCACGCGCGCGCCCGCGCAGACGACCACGTTCCTGATCCCCGACCGCTACGAGCTCGTCGGCGAAGGCGAAGTCGCCGTCCACGCCGCGAACCGCACCGCGGACGGCCTCCGGACGATCGCGTGGCCGGGCCGCGACCTCGATTGGCTGTACGCGCGCACCGCCGGCACGCAGACGAACATCCCCGGGGAGACCTCGGCCCGCAGCGGCGAGGAGCTCGTCCGCATCGCGCTCGGCCAGCCCGACGCCGCGCTCGTCGGATTCGACCGGCGGCCGTGGATCGAGCGGGTGCCCGCGGCCGATTTCCGCAAGTTCCTCGAAGCCGACGTCGCAGCGAGCGCGCTGCCGGCGGACTGGACGTCGCGCATCAAGGGCGAGACCGTGCGCGTCCGCCGTGTCGAGTCCGCGAAGCTCGTCGTCCGGATGACGCGCGGCGCCGCCGGCAAGGAAGAGGTACGGGGTTCCGCGACGGCACCGAGCAAGGTCGGCCAGCGCACCGAGATCCGGCCCCTCGTCGATCCGACGGTGATGGCCGTCGGGAGCGATCTCCCGCTCCGCATCTCCTGGGCCGATCCGTCGAGCGTCGACACGACGATCGTGGCGCGACAACCGGCTACGGGGACGCGGATCGCGGCGCTCTCGCAGAAGGGCGCGGGATGGTTCACCGTGAACGCGCCCGGTGAATGGCTCGTGGAAGTCCACCGCGCGAAGGTGCTCAGCGGCGACTCCGCCGCCGACTGGGAGCTCGAGACCGCGACGCTCAGCTTCGTCGTGCCCGCCGCCGCCAAGCCGGCTGGAGGTGGGAAGTGATGCGCCCGATCTCCTTCGCGCTGCTCCTCGTCCTCGCGGCGACCGCGCGCGCGCAGCACCAGGTCCCGCACGAGTTCCCGTACCCGTCGCCCTGGGTGGAGCTCGGTCCCGCCCCGATCGGCGGCAGCTACGCCGGCCGGATCTCGGCGATCGTGTGCAGCCCGACGAACGCGAACCGCTTCTTCGTCGGAGGCGCCGACAGCGGAGTCTGGCGCACGACCGACGGGGGCGTGACCTGGGATCCGAGGACCGACCAGATGCCGACGACGGCGATCGGCGCGCTCGCGCTCGACCCGAACGCCGAGAACACGATCTACGCCGGCACCGGCGAGGCGAACTACGCGAACCACAGCCGCTACGGGCTCGGCCTCTTCAAGTCGACCGACGGCGGCGACTCGTGGGTGCAGCTCGCCGAGTCCACGTTCGGCGGCAGATGCTTCTCCAGGATCGTCGTCGATCCCGCGAACTCGCAGATCGTGTACGCGTCGATCGGGCACGCGGGCGGTTTTCCCGAGCTCGCCGCGGCGAAGGGTCACCCCGGAGCGACGGGCGCCGTCGGCTGCTTCAAGTCGATCGACGGCGGCGTGACATGGAGCCACCTCGCCGGCGGTCTGCCGAACGTCGAAGGCACCGACATCGCGCTCGATCCGTCGAACAGCGCGGTCCTCTATGCGGCGATCGGCAGGATCTTCGGCAGCGCGCAGAACGGCGTCTGGAAGTCGATCGACGCCGGCGCGACGTGGGTGAAGCTCGCGGGCGGGCTTCCCGCCAGCAGCGTGATCGGCCGCGTCACGATCGGCGTCGCGCCGAGCCAACCGGCGAGGCTCTACGCGCTGATCGCGAGCCCGTCGACGAGCGACGGCAGCGGCGCGTCGACGCAGGGCGCGTACCGAAGCGACGACTCGGGCGCGCACTGGACGTCGCTCCCGGTCGGCAGCATCCAGGCGACGTACGGCTGGTATCTCTCGGTCGTCAGCGTCTCACCGACCAGCGCGAACACCGTGTTCTTCGGCGGGCTGACTCTCTCGCGCTCGACGGACTCGGGCGGGACGTTCAGCAACGTGACGCCGCTCCACGTCGACTTGCACGCGGCCGCCTGGGACGCGTCCGGTCGGCTGCTCATCGGCGACGACGGCGGAGTGACGCGCTCGACGAACCTCGGAGGCAGCTGGTCGACCCTCAACAACGGACTCGGCACGGTCCAGTTCTACGCCGGGCTCTCGAGCCATCCGACGAACCCGCTCATCTTCTTCGGCGGCGCGCAGGACAACGGCACGAACCGCAGGAACACGGCCTCGAAGGCCTGGGGTCAGGTCCTCGGCGGCGACGGCGGCTGGACGCAGGTCGATCCCGTCAATCCGAATCGCGTGTTCGGCGAGTACCAGGGATCGGGGAACCTCTTCCGCTCGACCGACGGCGGGAACAACTTCAGCTCCGCGGCGAACGGCATCAACAGCGGGGACCGGAACTGTTTCCTCCCTCCTTATCTGATCGACGCGACGACTCCGACCCGGATGTTCTACGCGACGCAGCGGATCTACCGGAGTCTCGACGGAGGATCGAACTGGAGCGCGTTGAGCGGCGACCTCACGAACGGCGCGGGCGCGATCCGCGCGCTGGCGCTCGCGCCCTCGAACTCGAACGTGCTCTACGCGGCGACGAACGACGGCAAGATCCTCGTGTCCACGAACGGCGGATCGGTCTTCCAGACCGTGCTCACGGGCATCCCGGGTTGGCCGCGGACGACGCGCGAGCTGTTCGTCGATCCGACGGACGCCTCGAAGGCATACCTCGCGGTCGCCGCATTCGGCACCGCGCAGATCCGGCGCACGATCGACGGCGGACAGAACTGGACCAACCTCGACCAGACGCTGCCTGACGTTCCCGTCAACGTCGTCGCGGTCCAGCCCGGCGCGACCGATCACATCTTCGCTGGCACGGACGACGGACTCTGGTTCTCGCCCGATGCGGGCGCGACCTGGAGCCGCTACGGAACCGGACTGCCGCGCGCCGTCGTGGTCGACATCCTGCTCGAGCCCGCGCGGCACCGCATGGTCGTCGCGACGCAGGGTCGCGGCGCCTGGGAGACGCGGCTCTAGCGTCCGCGTTCGGGTCGTCGGAACCCCGCCGCGGGGACTTTCCAACTTTCGCGGCCGGTCGTAGCCTCGGAGCGCCTTGACCTCCCCCGAGCCGCGCTCGCGCGCTCGGAGTTTCTTTCGCAAGGAGCCCCAGCCGATGACCACGTTCGGAATCCCCACCAGCGTCTCGTCCTCCCTTGCTCTCTTTTCGATCACCGTCGCGTTCGCCGCGCCGGCCGCGTCGCAGGACAACGGTCCGCCGCAGGACATCTCCGCCGCGCCCGTCGAGTACGTCGCGAAGAGCACGTTCCACCGCGTGATCGTTCCCGCGGATTCGTCGTCGATGACGACGCTGCTCGACGCGAACGCGGTGATCTGGGCGGAGGACTACGGCTCGTTCTCGCTCGCGTACGTCGACGCGCGTCGCGTCGGCGGGGTCGCGCACCTGGCCGCGATGGGGATTCAGGTCGTCGACGCGATGACGCTCGTCGACTTCAACGGCTACCGGCTCGACGGCGCCGACCCGGCCTGGACGATGGACGCGCTCGCGGGGATCCCCGACGCGCTGCGCGCGCCGACGGCGCCGCCCGTGGACGGCGAATCGCGCCTGAAACTCGTCCAGTTCGTCGGGCCCGTGAAGGACGCCTGGCTCGAAGCGATGGCGGCGAGCGGCGGAACCCTCGTGTCCTACGCCGCGAGCAACGCGTACGTCGTGAAGACCGGCGCCGTGGAGACCGCGGCGCTCGCCGTGTTCGCCCAGAACCCGTACGTCCTCTCGCTCGGCGACTACCACCCGGCGTTCAAGCTGCGGCCCGAGCTCCGACCGCCCGCGATCGTCGACACGCAGGCCTACGACGTCATCGTCCAGGTGATCGGCGACGCGGAAGGACCCGCGTTCGCCGAATCGCTGCGCGCGCGCGCGATCGCCGTGCTCGCGGAACCCGATCCCGTGCTCGGCTACATCGACTTCAAGCTGCGGCTCGACGGCGCGAACGTCCTCGACCTCGCGCGCGATCCGCGCGTCTTCGCGATCGAGCCGGCGCTCGAAGCGCGGCTCCTCGACGAACGCCAGGGCCAGATCATGGCCGGCAACCTCGACGCGACCGGCACGCAACCGTCGGGACCGACGTACTTCTCGTGGCTCGCGTCGAAGGGTTTCCCCGGCAGCGATCCCTTCGGCTTCGTCGTCGACGTCGAGGACGACGGCGTCGACCGCGGGAGCCTCACGGACGTCAACGATGAGTTCAAGGTCGACGGGCTGTCCGGCGGCGCGAGCCGTCTCGCCTACAACAACAACTACTCCGGCGACGCGCTCGCCGACGGTCGAGCGGGCCACGGCAACATCAACGCCTCGATCATCTGCGGGTACAACGCGAGCAGCGGCACCGCGTTCGAGGACTCGCTCGGCTACCAGTACGGCCTCGGCATCGCGCCGTGGGTCCGCATCGGCAACTCGAAGGTGTTCAGCAACTCCGGCGCGGGCGTCTTCAACCAGCCCACCGGCACGCGGATGGCGAACGCCTACAACGGCGGCGCGCGCATCTCGAGCAACTCGTGGGGCTACACGTCCGGCACGACGTACAACACGGACAGCCAGGCTCACGACGCGGCCGTCCGCGACGCCGTCAGCGGCACGTCGGGCAACCAGGAGCTCGCGATCGTGTTCGCCGCCGGGAACAGCGGCTCTGCTGCCTCGACCGTCCACCCGCCGGGCACGGCGAAGAACATCATCACGGTCGGAGCGTCGGAGAACTGGCGCATGACCGGCACGGACGGCTGCGCGGTCGCGAACACCGGCGCGGACAGCGCGAAGGACATCATCTCGTTCTCGTCGCGCGGCCCGACGTCGGACGCGCGCAAGAAGCCCGAGATCAGCGCGCCCGGCACGCACATCCAGGGGGCCGCGAGCCGCGCCAGCGGCTACGACGGTTCGGGAGTCTGCAACCAGTTCTGGCCGACCGGCCAGACGCTCTACGCCTGGTCCTCGGGCACGAGCCACTCGACGCCCGCGATCTCGGGAGCGTGCGCGCTCCTTCGTCAGAACGCGATCAACCAGGGACTGCCCGTGCCGAGCCCGGCGATGCTGAAGGCCGCCTTGATCGCGGGCACGACGTACATGACCGGCGTCGGCGCGAACGACACCCTGTGGTCGAACAGCCAGGGGATGGGCCGCGTCAACCTCGGGATGACGCTCGACTCCGCCGCGCGCGTCCGGGTCGACGAGACGCAGGTCCTCGCCAACACGGGCGACGTCTACACGACGACGGGCAACATCGCTTCGTCGTCGGCGCCGTTCCGCGTCGTGCTCGCGTGGACGGACGCGCCCGGCCCGACGACAGGCAACGCGTTCGTCAACGACCTCGATCTCGAGGTCACGGTGAACGGGACGCTGTACCACGGCAACGTGTTCTCGGGCGCGACGTCGATCACCGGCGGCACCGCGGACACGCGCAACAACCTCGAGAGCGTGTTCCTGCCCGCCGGAACGGCGGGGACGTTCAGCGTCACCGTGCGCGGAACGAACATCTCCGGCGACGGCGTCCCGGGGAACGGCGACACGACGGACCAGGACTTCGCGCTCCTCGTCTACAACGGCTCGGCGGGCGCTCCGCCGCCCGACTTCAGCCTCTTCGCCACACCGTCGTCGAACTCGGTGACGGCCGGCAATTCGGTCGGCTATTCCGTGTCGAACGCGGGTGTCAACGGCTTCGGCGGCAACGTCACGTTGTCGGCGTCGCCGGCGATCAGCGGCGTCAGCTACTCGTTCTCGCCGAACCCGGAAGCCCCGAACGGCTCCTCGGCCTTCACGGTGTCGACGACCGCGGCCGCGCCGCCGGGCAACTACACGGTGACGATCACGGGGACGAGCGGTTCGCTCGTCCACACGACGACCGTCGGTCTCACGATCAACGGAACGCCCGACTTCAGCCTCTCCGCGACGCCGCCGTCGAACTCGGTGACGGCCGGGAACTCCGTCGGCTACAGCGTCTCGAACACGGGCGTCAATGGATTCAGCGGCAGCGTCACGTTGTCCGCGTCGCCGGCGATCAGCGGCGTCACCTACTCGTTCTCGCCGAACCCGGAAGCCGCGAACAGCTCGTCGGCGTTCACGGTGTCGACGACGGCCGGCGCGCCTCCGGGCAACTACACGGTGACGATCACCGGGACGAGCGGTTCGCTCGTGCACACGAGGAACGTCGGCCTGACGATCAACTCTCCGGCGTCGCCGGACTTCACGCTGTCCGCGAGTCCGCCGTCGAGCACGGTGACGGCCGGCGGAACGGCGAACTACACGGTGTCGAACACCGCGTTGAACGGCTTCAGCGGCAGCATCAGCCTGTCCGCGTCGCCGGCGATCGGCGGCGTCACCTACACGTTCGCACCGAACCCCGTCGGCGCGGGCGGCTCCGCGACGCTCTCCGCGGCGACGACCGCGGCGGCGCCGCCGGGGAGCTACACGGTCACGATCACCGGCACGAGCGGATCGCTGACGCACTCGACTCCCGTGACGCTCGTGATCAACGCGCCGAGTGGAGGCAACCCGGTGAAGACCTTCGCGGTCGCACCGAACCTCGCGATCCCGGACAACAACGCGACGGGTGTCACGAGCACGATCAGCGTGCCCGACAGCCTCACGGTGTCATCGATCTCGGTCGGGACGACGATCACGCACACCTACCGGGGCGACCTCGTGGTGACACTGATCGGGCCCGACGGGACGAGCGCGATCCTGCACAACCGCAGCGGCGGCTCGGCGGACAACGTGACGACCACCTTCTCGGTGGCGACGGCGGCCGCGCAGTCCTTGACGGTGTTCAACGGCAGGAACACCGCCGGCGGCTGGAGCCTGCGCGTGCAGGACCTCGCCGCGGTCGACGTGGGCACGCTGAACGCGTGGACGATCACGTTCAACGGCGAGCAGTCGGCGACGCCGAACCTCGCGATCCCCGACAACAACACGACGGGGATCACGAGCACGTTGAACGTCGCTCAGACCGGCACCGTGACATGGGTGAAGGTCAAGGTGGCGATCACGCACACCTACCAGGGCGACCTGGAAGTGGCGCTCATCGGACCGGACAACACGACCGTGCTGCTCCACAACCGCACCGGCGGAGGAACGGACAACATCAACACGGAGTACCCGGACCTCACGGTGCCCGCGCAGGCACTGTCCGCGTTCACCGGCAAGGCGATCAGCGGCGCGTGGAGGCTCCGCGTCCGCGATCTCGCGGCCGTCGACGTCGGCACGTTGAACTCGTGGACGCTGTCGCTCGGCGCGCAGTGAGGCGGGCGAGCTAGGTCGCGGCCAGGATCCCGGGCAGCCGCCGCGCGAGCTCCTTCAGGGCTCGTCCGCGGTGGCTGACCCGGAGCTTCTCCTCCGGCGTCAACTCCGCGAACCCGCGACCGGTCTCGTGGAATCCGTCCTCGGTGAAGAGGAAGTACGGGTCGTAGCCGAAGTCGCGCGTCCCGAGCGGCAGCTCGAGGATCCTCCCGCTCGCCGATCCGAGGACCTCGAGCGCGATCGAGCCGTCCGGTCTCGCGAGCGCGAGCGCGCAGACGAAGCGCGCGCCGCGCTTGTGCATCGGCACGCCTTTCAGGCGCGCGACGAGCAGGCGATTGTTGGCCGCGTCGTCGCCGTGGACGCCGGCCCAGCGCGCCGAGAGGACTCCGGGCGCGCCCTTGAGATGATCGACCTCGAGGCCCGAGTCGTCAGCGAGTGCGAAGAGCCCGCTGTGTCGCGCCGCGGACGCCGCCTTCTTCGCGGCGTTCGCGCGAAACGTCGGGAGATCCTCGACCACGTCGGGGATGCCGCCGATCTCGGCGGGCGACACGACCTCGAGGGCGAGATCGCGGAGGAACGGCAGGAGCTCGGCGCGCTTCTTCGGGTTGTTGCTGGCGAGAAGCAGCTTCACGGAGACGCGAGCGCGGTCTTCTGCAGCTCGAAGATCCGGCGGATGGCCGCCGCGCCGAGCTCGAGCATCGCATCGAGCTCGCCGCGGTCGAACGGAGCGCCCTCGGCGGACCCCTGGACCTCGATGAATTTGCCCTCGCCGGTCATCACGAGGTTCATGTCCGTCTCCGCCCGGCTGTCCTCGGCGTAGCAGAGGTCGCACATCGGCACTCCGTCGACGACGCCGACGGAGACGGCGCCGAGCTGGCTCACGAGCGGCCACGCGCGGAGCACGCGGCGCTGATCCATGTGGCGCAGCAGGTCGTGGAGAGCGATCCAGGCACCGCTGATCGCGGCGGTACGCGTGCCGCCGTCGGCCTGGAGCACGTCGCAGTCGATCCAGATCGTCCGCTCGGTCATCTGCGCGAGATTCAGGACGCCGCGGAGCGACCGCGAGATCAGGCGCTGGATCTCGATCGAACGGCCGTCGACCGAGCCGATGCGGTCGCGCGACTTTCGCTGCTCGGTCGCCGAAGGGAGCATCGAATATTCGGCCGTCAGCCATCCGCGGCCCTTGCCCTGCAGGAAGGCCGGCACGCCGTCCGTCATCATCGCGGTGCACAGCACGCGCGTGTTGCCGAACACGGCGAGCACCGATCCGGGCGCTCGATTCGTGAATCCGCGCTCGAAACGGATCGGGCGCAGGTCTGCGGGAGTCCTCGAGTCGGGTCTGGCCATCGTTCGCGCCGCGTGCGGATCATAGCGCGCGAGCAAGTCGGCGCACGATCTCGAGCGGAAACGACTGCGCGCCGCCGTCGCGACTCCGCAGGCTCACTCCGCGGGCGAGCGCGATCGACTCGAGGACACCCTCGTGGTCGACCTCGCCGACGCGCGCGCGGACGAGGCGGCCCGCGAGGCCGGTCGCGGCGAGGAAGTCCGCGGCGAGCGTCTCCCCGGCGCGCGGAATCTGCTCGACGCGCCGCACGAGCGACCGGAGCAGCGTCTCGGTCGCGTGCTCGACCGACACGGCGATCCCGAGCGTCGCGAGACTCGCCACGCGGCGCTCGGCGAGGAGCTCCGCGGGAAACTGCGTCTGGCGCACGTTCCAGCCGATCCCGACGACATAGTGCGGTCGCGAGGGCTCGAGACCGCGCGTCTCGACGAGGACTCCCGCGAGCTTCGCTTCCTCGCCCGGGTCGCCGACGACGAGATCGTTCGGCCAGTCGAGACGCACGTTCTCGACGCCGAGCGCCGCCGCGGCGTCGAGCACCGCGAGTCCGGCGGCGATCGTCAACGCCGCGCCGCTCCACGGCGGCGGAGGCGGGAGCAGGACGAGGCTCGCGTACACGCCTTCGCCGGAGGGACTCGACCAGCGGCGGCCGAAGCGTCCTCGGCCCGCGGTCTGCGCGTCGGCGAGATGGACGTCGCCGTGCCGCGCCGAGCCGACGGCGATCGCGCCGAACGCGCGCTCCGACGTCGAGTCGACCTCGCCGTGGCGGATGAAGCGCAGGTCCATGTCGATACGGTAGCGTAGGGCGCGTGACCGTCCTTCTCGCCCTCGTCGCGGCGCTCGCGCTGCAGGTTCCGACGCCCGCCGAGCTCGAGGCCGAGGTGCTCGACAACGTGAAGCGGCAGCCGCTCGCCGACGGCACGGTCGCGGATCTCGCGCTTCCCGACGCATTCCTGCGCCGCGTCGCCGATCGGATCGTGCGCTCGTCGTACGAGGAGCGGTACCGCCTCGTCGTGCGCGACGAGGCCTCGCCCGAGCACGTCGAGCACGCCGACGAGAGCCCGTGGGGCTTCGCGCGTTCGCCGCTCGTGCTCGGCGTCGCGGGACTCGGCCTTGCGAGCATCGCGTGGATCGTCGTCTCGCGGCGCAAGGAGCGCGCATGAGCTCCGTCCGGCACTGTGTCGCGCTCGCCCTCCTCGTCGCCGCGGCGGCGCCGGGCGAGATCACCGTGCGACGTTCCGAGGCGCCTCCGCCGATCGCCGCCTGGCGCGCGGCACTCAAGGAAGGGCGCCCTGCGCTCCGCGGATTCCGCGCGCCGCTCCACGGCGCCGAAGTCGCGCCGATCGATCTCCCCGCGGACAAGACCTCGCGGAACGCCGCGGCGATCGTCGGGAAGGACCTCGCTCGCGACGGACTCGTTCCGACAACGGTCGCGGCGCTGCGGGCCCTGGGCGTGTCCGACGTCGAGCGCGAGGGGCGCACGGACCGCCTCCGCGCGATCGGACTGCCGGTCGACTGGCTCGAGTTCTTCGGCGGCGCGTCGCTCGTGCGGCGCATCGCCGCGGGCGAGGACGTCGCCGGCGCGGAGTTCGGCTTCCGGCCGAGTCTCGCGGGCTTCGCCGTCGCGACCGAGAGCGGCGAGCACGAGATCGGGCTCGTGCGGCTCCAGCTCGCGAGTCCGGCCTACTACGCCGGCCCGGGCGACGGCGGGGCGCTCGACGTCGCCCGGCAGCTCGTCACGGCGCTGCCGACGGCCGACTTCTTCGCGAGCGTCGAGGAGCAGCACCTCGCGCGCATCCTCGACGTCGCGCGGACGTGGAAGATCGCCGACCCCGCGCGCATCACGATCGCTTCCGAGGCGCTCCCGGTCTCGCAGTGGGCGCAGGACGACGGCAAGCCGGGGCTCGCTCCCGCGGCGGACGGTTCCGGACTCGAGCTCGTGACGCTCGTCCCGCGCTACGCGAGCCGCGGGGAGGACGGGGCGAGCTTCATCCCCGGCGAGACGTTCCTCGCCGACGGCCTCGCGGCTGCCGGGCATCGCGTCGTCCAGTCGCCGCTCCTCTTCCAGGGCGGCGATCTCCTCGCGGTGCGCGATCCGAAGAGCGGAGAACGCGTGCTCCTCGTCGGCGAAGCGAACGTCTGGCGGAACACGGCCCTCGGACTCACGCGCGAGCAGGTCCTCGAGGCGTTCCGCATCGAGTTCGGCGTCGATCGGTGCAAGCTGATGCCCGCGATCTCGTTCCACATCGACCAGGAGATCACCGTGCGGGCCGTCGGCGACCGACTGGTCGCGTGCGTCGCGGATCCGGTCGACGCGGTGCGGATCGTGCTGCGCTGCGGGCTCGAGGCGCTCGAGTCCGCGCAGGTGCTGACCGCGTCCCAGGCGGGCGATGCGCGGGCGCGGCTCGACGCCGGAGAGGACGCGGAGTTCCTGGCGCTCGTCGTCCCGCCGATCGCGAGCCGTTGCCACGGCTTCGGGAGGTTCCCCGAATCGCTGGCGTCGTCATTCGCGCGCGGGCCGGTCGACTCCGGCGTCGCGAACCTCGAGGTGTTCGTGCTCGCGACCGATCTCCTCTCGAGCTGGGCGCTCCCGGTCGCCGACCTCCCGTTCGATCCGCACTCGCTCGCGTATCTCCGGTCGTTCCAGCGACGCGATGCGGATCGTCGCGACATGATCGCGGACCTGCGCACGTCGGGCTTCGAAGTGCAGCGCATCCCGAGCCTGCCGGAAGCCAACCGCGGGATCGACTACCTGAACGGCGTCCACGACCGCCGCCGGTACCTGCTGCCGGCGTGGGGAGGTCTTTACGCAAGGCTCGACGAAGCGGCCACGGCGGCCTTTCACCGCGTCCTCGGGGAGGGCGTCGAGATCGTTCCGATCTTCACCAGCGAGAGCCAGCGCCGCGGCGGGGCGTTGCACTGTTCGCTGTCCGCGGGCCCGCGCCCGTAAGACCGCGGAATCGCCCGGGGGATGGATTGACCCTTTTCGCAGGGACCCGCTAGGATCCTGAATCGACCGAACTTCCCGCGGCATGGTCGCGGGGCTTCTACTTGTAGTTGCCGGGCGCCACGGGCGCCCGCGAACCAAACCGATTCAGGGGTGAGGAAAAGATGATCCAGACAGCGAAACGTGCATTCGGGTTTTTCGCGATGGCCGCCTGTACCTGGGCGCTGTCGTCGAGTGCTGCGGCACAGACGGGCTGCCAGGGAACGGTCGGTCCCGACGTGATCGTCGGCGACATCACCGGCCCGGCCAACTACGGCGCGACCGGCACGCTCGAAGCGCTGTCGCTCGGGACGACGTCGTGCAACCAGGGCACGACGACCCTCGGTTGGCACTCGAACACGAACCAGCACCCCGTGATCGGCGGCGAGCTCTACCGCTGGAAGATGATCAACGGCGCGGGCCACTTCGATCAGCTCGGACTCTCCTGGCTGAAGCACGGCTTCTTCGCCGAGAGCCAGCAGCTCTGCTGCAGCGGTTGCCAGGCGACGGACGGCACCGTGCTCGGCGTGCGCTGCTCCGACCCGTACACCGGTGATCGCAACGGCACGCAGAGCCTCTGCGGACCGCGCTACCAGGTCAATCCGAACACCGGCTTCTTCACCTACCCGCCGCCGCATCCGTCGGGCGGCAACACGGGCCGAATCCAGGTCGACGTCAGCCAGCTCGACGCGAGCGGCTCGGGCACGCGGTACTTCGGCAACGCGCAGTACATCGCCCCGGACGACGCGATGGCCGGGCACGGGAACAACAACGCGTCGTACCGCGAGATCGTCGTGAACGGCTCGGGCACGAACTGGAGCTTCGGATTCTCCGGCTCGACGCACCGCGAAATCCCGGCGATCCGCGCCTGGGCGACGTGCGAGGCCGGCGTCACGACCAACGACGTCACGGTCACGGGCGAGGGCGGCCTGCTCATCCTCGGCTACAAGGCGACCAACCTCGGCAACGGGCAGTACCACTACGAGTACGCGCTCTACAACATGAACTCCGACAAGGGCGTGGGCACGTTCTCGATCCCGGTCGCGGCGAACGTCAGCGTCACGAACGTCGGATTCAACGACGTGACCTACCGCGGCGGCGACGGAATCGGCGGCGTCACCTACGACGGCACCGATTGGCCGAGCACGAATGCGGGCGGCAGCCTCACCTGGGCCACGACCCCCTTCGCGTCGAATCCCAACGCGAACGCGATCCGCTGGGGCACGACGTACACGTTCCGCTTCGACGCGAACGCCGCGCCGACGACCGGCACGATCTCGATCGTCACGTTCAAGAGCACGCTCAACCTCTCGACGACCGGCGACGTCCCCGGCGGGACGGTCACGGCCGGCACGCCGTTCTGCTTCGGCGACGGCTCGCTGGCGATGATGTGCCCGTGCTTCAACCTCGGCAACCCCGGCAACGGCTGCGCCAACTCGGCGAACTCGGCCGGCGCCAACCTCGCGTCGGCCGGAACCGCCGTCCCCGACACCGTCGTGTTCACCGCCACCGGAGAGACCCCGACCGCGCTGAGCATCATCCTCCAGGGCGACGCGCAGGCCCCGAACGGCGTCGTGTTCGGCGACGGCGTGCGCTGCGTCAACGGCACGCTGAAGCGGCTCTACATCAAGACCGCGAGCGGCGGAGCCTACTCGGCTCCGCAAGGCGGAGATCCCTCGGTGACCGCGCGCTCGGCGGCGCTCGGCGATCCGATCCTCCCCGGCTCGACGCGTTACTACCAGAGCTACTACCGCGACGCGAACCCGACGTTCTGCACCGCCCCCGCGGGCGGCACGTTCAACGTCTCGAACGCGATCGCGATCACCTGGTAGGCCCATCCGGTTCCGGCGGCCGGGAGGATCGCCTCCCGGCCGGCCGGCGACCCTCGTGAAGCTCTCGCTGCGCCGCGCGTCCACCCTCCTCGCCGGCGTGACACTCGTGCACGCCGCGGTCGGTCAGGCGGCTTGTCCCGCGGCAAACGGGCCCGACCTCGCGCTCGGCGACATCGAGCAGCTGGTCGCGAACTACAACTCGGTCGGCGGCCTCGAGGCGCTCTCCCTCGGGACGACGTCCTGCAACCTCGGGACGGTCTGGATCGATTGGATCGCGACCGGCGTCCACCATCCCGTGATCACCGGGAACCTCTACCGCTACACCGAGGTCGACGGCGCCGGGCGCTTCGAGCAGGTCGGCCTCGGCTGGGTCACGCACGGGTTCTTCGCACTGAGCGGGACCTTCTGCTGCACCACGTGCACGGCGGATCCGGGCGGCACGCACCTCGGCGTCGGCTGCTCGTCTCCCGACACCGCCGGCGCGAACGGCAGCCAGGGCCTGATGGGACCGCGTTCGGAGGTCGACGCGTTCACGGGCGCGTTCCCGTATCCGCCGACGCATCCGTCGGGCGGGAACCGCGGCCGGATCGAGGTCTTGACCAGCGATCTCGCGCCGACGAGCGGCGGCCCTTCGCCGCGCTACTTCGGCGTGTGTCAGGCGATCGCCGCGGACGATGCGGCGGCCGGGAATTCCGCCGACAACTGCGCCTACCGCGAGCTCGCGGTCGCGGGCAGCGGCTCCGCGTGGACGTTCACGACGACGAGCCCGTCGCGGCCGGAGAGGGAGGCGCTCGAGGCCTGGGCGGAGGTCGATCCGTCCGTGCGCCGCGTCGAGATCCGGATCCCGAACGAAGGCCTCCTCGTCCTCGCGAGTCGCGTGACGCCGCTCGCCGGCGGTCGATTCCGCTACGAGTACGCGCTCGAGAACCTGGACTCCGACCTCGCCGTCGGCGCCTTCACCGTGCCGATCCCCGCCGGCGGCGGCATCACGAACGTCGGCTTCCACGACGTCGCGCACCGCGGCGGCGACGGCGTCGGCGGCGTCGACCAGGACGGAACTGATTGGCCGTCGACGCAGACCGCCGGCGTCCGCAGGTGGGCGACCGCGACCTTCGCGCAGGATCCGAACGCGAACGCGATCCGCTGGGGGACGACCTACAATTTCCGGTTCGACGCGCTCGTCGGACCCGGACTCGGCACGGTCGCGATCGGCACCTTCAAGGACGGCGGCACGATCTACGCGTCCGCCGACGTCCCCGGAGGAGCCGTGCCGGGGATGCTCTTCTGCTCCGGAGACGGCAGCCTCGCGACGCCTTGCCCGTGCGGCAACACGGGAAGCGCCGGCCACGGCTGCGCGAACTCGCAGAATCCTTCCGGCGCGCTGCTCGCGTCCACCGGGACGGCGAGCCCCGACACCGTCGTGCTGACTTCGTCCGGCGAGCTGCCGACCTCGCTCTCGATCTTCCTCCAGTCCGCGGTGCAGGCGCCGAACGGAATCGTCTTCGGCGACGGGACCCGCTGCGTGACCGGCGCGCTCAAGCGCCTGTACGTGAAGAACGCGGCCGGCGGCACCGCCGCCGCGCCGGCCGCGGGCGATCCTTCGATCACCGCGCGCTCGGCCGCGCTCGGCGACTCGATCGCGCCCGGATCGACGCGCTTCTACCAGACGTACTACCGCGACGGGAACGCGACGTTCTGTCCGAGCCCCCCGGGGAGCTCGTTCAACGTCTCGAGCGGTCAGATCATCGTCTGGTGAGCGCGGCGCGCGGTCCGCGCGCGCTCAAGTCAGCAGCGTGCCGGACTTCTGTCCGAGCTGCGCCTTCAGGCGGCCCATCACGTTGCTGTGGATCTGGCACACGCGGCTCTCGGTCAGCGCGAGCATCTCGCCGATCTCCCGCATCGTGTGACCGACGTGGTAGTACTGCTCGATGATGAAGCGCTCCTTGTGCGTGAGCGAGCGCGTCAGGAAGTGGAGCATGTCGCGCCGGTGCAGCTCCGAGATCGGATCGATCGACTTGCGGTCCTCGAGGACGTCGACCTTCTCGATCCCGCTGTCCTCGTCGCGGTCCTCCCACTTGTCCGAGAGGGAGAACATCGTCTTCGCGCTCGCGCTCTGCATCTCGAGCGACAGCTCGTCGTGCTCGAGGTCGAGGTCCGCGGCGAGCTCGGCGTGCGTGGGCTCGCGGCCGTACTCGCCCGTGAGCCGCTGCAACGCCTTCTCGATGCGCCCGGCCTTCAACCGCACGAGCCTCGGCACCCAGTCCTGCGACCGGAGCTGGTCGAGGATCGATCCGCGGATCCGCGTCGTGCAGTAGGTCTTGAACTTGATGTTGCGCGCGTGGTCGAAGCCGCGGATCGCGTCCATCAGGCCGAAGAGACCCGCGCTGACGAGGTCGTCGAGCTCGATCGACTTCGGCAAGGTCTGCAGGAGCCGCTCGGCGATGTACCGGACGAGCGGGTAGTAGCGCTCCATGAGCGCGTTGCGGAGCTTCTCGAGATCGTCGGCCGCCTTCGGACCGCCCTTCCGTGCGCGGCGGTACAGCTCCCAGATCCGCTCGGTCGAGAGGCTCGCGAGCTCCGGAGCGATCGGCTTCCGGGCGCGCGCGGGCGCCTTGCCGGACGCGCCCTTCGCGCGTCGCTCCGGCTCGCCCTCGGGCTGTTCCTTCCGCGAGGGTGTGGAGTTCTTGCGCGTCATGGACCTCGTGTGTGGCGTGCGGGCGGCGCGGGCTGGCGGATGAGTGGGTGCGGGGGGTCAGACCTGGATCAGCGCGTGGGCCGGGATGTCACCGAGGCGCTTGCGTCCATTCAAGAAGCCGAGCTCGATCACGAACGAACAGGCGACCGGCTTGCCCCCGATGCGCCGGACGAGGCGCAGCGCGGCTTCCATGGTTCCTCCGGTCGCGAGCAAGTCGTCTACCATGAGCACGCCTTGCCCCGGTTGTGCGGCGTCGACGTGGATCTCGATGCGGTCGGTACCGTACTCGAGCTCGTAGCTCTCCGCGGCGGTCTTCCACGGAAGCTTTCCGGGCTTGCGTATCGGCACGAACCCCTTGTTCAGGTGATGGGCGAGGGCGGTGCCGAAGATGAAACCTCGCGATTCGATCCCGCAGACGAGATCAAAGGTGCTCGGATCCACCGCCTCAGCCATCGCAGCGATCGTCGCCCGGAGGCCCTGCGGGCTCTGGAGGAGGGGCGTGATGTCCTTGAAGAGGATGCCCTTCTTCGGGAAGTCCGGGACGTCGCGGATGAGCTGTTCGATCAAGGACTCCTCCGGAGACGGCAGCGGCGGCAGCCGAAGGGAGAGTAGGGGCCGTCGGTACAGATCGGAAGAGCGCTCTTGCGTCTGAAGGTCACCTTCACATTTCCTCCGGAGTCGCGACCCCGAGCAGCCGCAAACCGTTGGCGATGACCGTCTTGGAGGCGCGCACGAGGGCGAGCCGGGCGGATGTGACGGCCGGTTCCTGGCCGAGGACGCGGCGGGCGGCGTACCAGTTGTTCACTTCCCGCGAGGTGGCGAGGAGCCAGGCGGTGAGCTCGGAGGGCTCGGCGTGGTCGGCGGCGGAGCGGATGACCTCGGGGAAGCGGCCGAGGGAGAGGAGGACCGGGCCGGCGTCCTCGAGCTTCGACCAATCCGGCGGAGCGGAGCCCTCCTGTGCCTCGGCGGCCTTGCGCAGGATCGAGCCGAGGCGCGCGTGGGTGTACTGGACGTAGGGACCGGTCTCGCCTTCGAAGGAGAGGACCTCCTCCCAGACGAACTCGACGTCCTTGATGCGTTCGCGCTTGAGATCGTTGAAGACGACGGCGCCGACGCCGACTTGCTCCGCGATCTCGTTGGCGCTCGCGAGGTTCGGGTTCTTTTCCGCGATGATCCGGCGCGCTTCCTCGACGGCGCGGTCGAGGACGTCCTCGAGGAAGACGACGCGGCCCTTGCGCGTGCTCATCTTGCCTTCGGGGAGGCGCATCATGCCGAAGTCGACGTGCGCGACGCGGCTCTCCCATTCGAGGTTCATGCGACGGAGGACGGCCTTGAGCTGCTTGAAGTGGAGGCGCTGGTCCGCGCCGACGACGTAGAGGCAGCGTTCGAACCCGTAGAGATCCCAGCGGTGGAAAGCGGCGGCGAGGTCGCGTGTCGCGTAGAGCGTCGTGCCGTCGGATTTCCGGAGTAGGCACGGCGGCATGTTCTTGTCGATCGACGCGAGGTCGACGATGAGCGCACCTTGGGATTCCTCGGTGATCCCAGCCGAAACGATGCGTTCGATCGTGGAGCCGAGGTAAGGCTCGTAGAACGCCTCGCCGCGGATCTCGTCGAAGCGGACGCCGAGGCGCTGGTAGATCTTGCCGAACTCGCGCAGCGAGAGCTCGGTGAGACGGCGCCAGGTCGCGCGCACCTTGCCTTCGACGCCGCTCTCGAGTTCCTGGAACGCCTTGCGTCCCTGCTCGGCGAGCGTCGGATCCTTCTCCTCCTCCTCGTGGAAGCGGACGTAGAGCGCGAGGAGCGCCTTGATCGGATCGTTCTCGAGATCGACGGTGTCGCCCCAGCGATCGACGGCGGCGACGAGCTTGCCGAATTGCGCGCCCCAGTCGCCGATGTGGTTGATGCCGACGGTCTTGTAGCCGAGCGCGTCGTGGAGGCGCTGGATCGCCGCGCCGATGACGGTCGAGCGGAGGTGGCCGACGGACATCGGCTTCGCGATGTTGGGGGAGGAGAGGTCGACGACGACGGTCTTCCCCGCGCCGATCTTCGAGTGCCCGTAGGCCGAGCCGTGCGCCGCGACTTCGCCGAGAACTGCTTGCGCGAGCTCGCCGCGGTCGATCTTGAAGTTGATGTAGGGACCGGCCGCGACGGCGGTGACGCCGGGGAGATCCGCGGAGAGCTTCGCCGCGAGCTCGGCCGCGATCGCGGGCGGCGCCTTCTTCAGCGCCTTCGCGAGCTGGAAGCAGGGAAAGGCGAGGTCGCCGAGAGAGGGATCGCGGGGCTGCTCGATGCGCAATTCCGACTCCGCGATGCCGCTCGCGCGCGAGATCGCGACACGGATCCGGTCGGAGAAGGCGAGCATCCGGGGAGGATACTGGAGCGAGAGGCTCGCGTCCTACTGCGAATGCCGGCTAGCACGCGACCGGGAATCTCCGGGAATCTGCGTCCTCACGGAGGCGAGCGCGCAGGTCACGAAGCTGGGCGGCTCCGGAAACCCCTCCGTTGGCGCCAACGGCCTCGCGAGCCGGAGGTCGGTACCCCCTCGTCGGAGAGATTTCATGAACCACGGACGGATCTTGCATGTGTTCGGTCTTCTTCTCGTCGCGAGCAGCACGAGCTCGGCCCAGGTGACCCGGCGGGTCAGCGTCAATTCGTCCGGCGGACAGGTCAACGGCCTGAGCGACTTCAGCTCGATCTCCAGCAACGGCGCGATCGTCGCGTTCAGGAGCCTCAGCTCGACGCTCGTGGGCGGGGACACGAACGGCTTCCGGGACGCGTTCTGTCGTGGACGCATCACCACCCAGACCGAGATCGTGAGCGTCGATTCCAGCGAACACCTGGGAGACGGAGCGTCGGGTCCGCAGTTCGCCTCGG
This sequence comes from Planctomycetota bacterium, assembly GCA_036006425.1. Classification (GTDB taxonomy): domain Bacteria; phylum Planctomycetota; class UBA1135; order UBA1135; genus DASYPQ01. The sequence continues at coordinate 125,291 of DASYPQ010000013.1, read as the reverse complement.
TCGACGGCAGCCTGATCGTGTTCTCGAGCGACGCCAACAATCTCGTTCCAGGGGATACGAACGGACAGACGGACGTCTTCGTCCGCGACCGCGTTGCGGGCACGACCCAGCGCGTCAGCGTCTCCTCTGGCGGTGCGCAAGGAGACGGGCCCAGCGCCTACGGCACGATCTCCGCCGACGGCAGGTACGTCGCGTTCCAGAGCAGCGCAACCAACCTCGTCTCGGGGGACACGAACGGCGTCGGCGACATCTTCGTGCGCGACCGGCTGGGTGGCATCACTGTGCTGATCAGCCGAGGCGCGAGCTTCACGCCATCGAACGGCTGGAGCGAAGCCCCTGCGATCTCCGCCGACGGCAACTACGTCGTCTTTGCGAGCGGTGCGACCAACCTCATCAATGGGGACACGAACGGTTTCTGGGACGTCTTCCGGTGCTTCACGCTGGGCGGCGGCAACGAGCGGATCAGCGTCGTCCCTGGGACGCACGGGTCGCAAGGGAACGGGAACAGCCTTTTCCCGTCGATCTCGGCCGACGGCAGCTGCATCGCCTTCTACAGTCTTGCGACGAATCTCACCAACGTGGCCGACACGAACGGCGTCGCGGACATCCTGTGCCGCAACATGTCGGCCACCTCGATCGAACTCGTGAGCTGCGACGCGGGAGGAACCGTGGGGAACGGCGCCTCCGGCGCTCCGTCGATCTCCGCCGACGGCACCTACGTGGCGTTCGAGAGCGCGGCGACCAACCTCGTCCCCGGGGACACGAACGGCATCCAGGACATCTTCGTGCGCAACCGCGTCCTCCACACGATCGAGCGAGTCAGCGTCGACACGAGCGGTGTCCAAGGGAACGCCAGGAGCGCCTGGCCCTCGATCTCGGGCGATGGTCGCTTCGTGGCCTTCGAAAGCGACTCGGACAACCTCGTTGGAGGAGACACGAACCAGAACACGGACATCTTCGTGCGCGACCGCGACGCGACCGGATTCTCGAGCATGTGCCATCCCGGACTCGACGGCGTGCAGGCGTGCCCCTGCTCCAACCCGCCGACGACGATCGGACGCGGCTGCAACAACTCGTCGGCGACAGGAGGAGCGTTGCTCACCGCGTCCGGAGCCGCCTATCTCACGGCGGACCGGCTCGTCTTCACGACGTTCGCGGAGAAGCCGACGGCGTTCAGCATCGTGCTTCAGGGCACCACGTTCCTCGCAAACGGAGTGGTCTACGGGCAAGGCGTGCGGTGCACAGGAGGCGTGCTCAAGCGACTGTTCGCGAAGCACGCCCTCGCCGGCAGCGTGACGGCACCGGATTTCGGCGCGGGCGATCCCAGCATCTCCGCTCGCTCCGCGGCGAAGGGTGATGTGATCTCGGCGGGAGAGTACCGCGTGTACCTCGTGTACTACCGTGACCCGGTCGTGCTGGGGGGATGCTCCGCGGCGAGCACGTTCAACGCGACACAGACTGGACTCGTGGTCTGGAGTCCGTGATCTGGATGGACCGGTCGACTCCCGGCTGACCGGGATCGCACCGCGCATCGTGCGGAGCTGAGCTGGAGAAGTTCCAGCTCGGCTCCACGCGTTTGCAGCGCGCGTCCTTGCCCGCGGCCGATTCTCTTCGACTTGCCTGTCTCGCGGCGGGCCTCCGTGCAGGTCGGACTCGGGAGACCGTTCCTGAACCACGAGGACTCCGCCGTGAAAACATCCATCGCACTGTCCGCCGTCCTTCTCGCTTCCCCTTGCTTCGCCGGAACCGGCGCTGCCACCGCGCCCCCCGCGAGCCTCTTCTCCACGATCGCCCGTGACCGCGTCTACTACGACGAGCCGGGTGACGGCGCGCTCTGGGCGCGCGGCGAGAGCTACAAGATGAGCTTCGGCGCGGACGGAGCGACGTACTACCCGCGCTTCGTCTCGCGGGAATCGCACAGCCTTCCCCATCGCCTCTCGCCCGACGTCGTGACGGTTGGCGGCGCGCCGATCGCGTTCGCACCCACGTCGCGTGCCGTGCGCTCGGGCGACCGCGTCGAGATCGATCGCGGAGCGTTCGTGGAGGCCTACGAGCTCGAGCCCTGCTCTGCGGAACAGCTCTTCCTGTTCTCCTCGCTTCCTTCCCGGGGCGACCTCGTCGTCCACATCCCGGTCGCGAGCGAGCTCGACGGGATCGAGGACGCCGCGGGACTCGAGTTCCGCGGCGAGCTCGGGACGGTGAGCTACTCTCGCGCCACGGCGATCGACGCGAACGGACGCCGGATCGACGCTTCCACCCGCATCGAGGACGGCGCGATCGTGATCCGCGTCGACGGAGACTCGCTCGCGACTGCGGCGATGCCTCTCGTGATCGACCCGGTCGTCACGGACGTCTGGATCAACACGTCGCTCGAGAACGATCAGGCTCCGGACGTCGCCTGGGATCCGATCGAGGGCGTGTGGATGGTCGTCTACACGGACATCTTCTCCGCGACCGACGCGGACGTCTTCGTGCAGATGATCCTCCCGTCGGGCGCGCTCTCCGGCGGCGGCTTCATCGACCAGACGACGGCGTCCTGGGCGTCTCCGCGGATCGCGGACCTCGCGTCGGCGCAATCGTTCCTCGTCGTCGCGGAGATCACGCGCGTGACGCCGCACTACATCCGCGGCCGGATCGTGGAGCCGAACGGGACGATCGTCACGCTGAGCTCGCAGTTCGACGTCGCCTACCAGGGCTCACCGGGCAACGAGAAGATTCGCCCGGACGTCGGCGGCGATCCCACCACGGATCCGAACTCGACCTGGTGCGTCTGCTTCCAGGAGAGCTTCCCCACTCCCCCCGGGGAGGTCGAGATCGCCTGCCGCCGCGTCGCCCGCGACGGAACCGTCCTCGGAACGATGTCGACGTACCTCGAGACGGGCGGCGGCTCGACGCAGCAGCCGACCTACCCCTCGATCGCGAGGTCGAACGGCGGCGGCGACTGGCTCGTCGCGTGGCAGCGCGCGGACCCGACCTTCAACGGCGACATCCGCGCGCGGTACATCCACAAGGACGGGACGCGGGCGCCGAATACCATCGACATCTCGACCGGCGACACGGCGATCGACCTCAGGCCCTGCGTCTCGAGCCCGATCGACGGCAGCGGGCGATCGCTCGTCTCGTTCACGCGGTTCGTCTCGGGAGGATCCGGGCAGGACACGATGGTCGCGGCGCTCGAAGGCGACACCGTGCTCCAGCTCGCGGACCTGAGCACGATGCAGGTCCCCGGAGACACGCGGGACCAGGTCGAGTCGAGCGTCGACTCCGACGGGCGGCACTTCGTCGTCACGTACTCCGAGATCGATCCCGGCACGGGCGACTACGACGTGCTCGCGTCGGACTTGTGCCTCGCCGGGAGCACGATCGGCGTCATGCAGTCGCGCGTCGTCCTCCATCACCTTCCGCTGTGGGAGCGGCACTCGCAGATCTCCGCTCAGCACCAGACGACGGGGAACACGAGCCGATACTTCGCGGTGTACGACGTGCGCGAGAACGACAACGACTTCGACATCGCGGGCCAGCTCTTCGACGCGTTCGTCGGCGGACGGGCGACGCCCTTCTGCTTCGGCGACGGAACCGGCGCCGCGTGCCCGTGCGGGAACAACGGGATCATCGGGCACGGCTGCGGCAATTCGGTGGTGTCGGCGGGAGCGCTGCTCGCCGCGGCCGGCGAGTGCTCGCCGATCCATGACACGCTCAATCTCAGCGTGAGCGGATTGCCGCCGACCGCGTCATGCGTCTTCATCCAGGGGTCGTCGTCGACGGGCGGCGCGACGTACGGCGACGGCATCCGCTGTTTCGCCGGGACGCTGATCCGCATCGGCGTGCACACGGCCGTGGCCGGCAACGCGGTGTACCCGCTGGGATCCGAGACGCCGATCAGCGTGAAGGGCGGCATCCCGGCGACCGGCGGGACGCGGTGCTACCAGGTCTGGTACCGGGATCCGCCGGCGTTCTGCACGAGGGCGACGACGAACGTGACGAACGGCATGTCCGTCGTGTGGGCGCCGTGATATCGATCGACCTGTCGACTCCCCCACGACCGGGGTCAGGCTGAATCCGTTGGGAGCTGGCTGTGGGGCGTGCGCCTTGCGGCCAGCTTCGATTTCAGGAGGAAGGAGCGTTGAAGAGACGGAAGGAACGTTGGAGGGACGGCGGGCAATCGAGTTGAACCCAGTGGATTGCGGGAATTCGTGTCTCGCAGCCGGCGGGACTGGAGGTCGGGAGGATAGGCGGCTCGCGCGCGCTTCCGAGGGAGCGCCAAAGAACCCGGAAGACGAATGCCAGGAATCCCGGCGGAGAAGAACAATGAAGAACAGATGGGCATTGCAGGTGTCGAGTCTCGTGGTCGTCCTCTCGAGCCCGGGCTGGGCTCAGGTGACCCGGCTGGTGAGCGTCTCCTCGAGCGGGGCCGCTGGGAACGGCGACAGCATCCACGCGTCGATCTCCGCCGACGGATTCTCCGTGGCGTTCGACAGTCTGTCATCGAACCTCGTCGGTGGTGATACGAACGGCGCCAAGGACGTCTACTGCCGCAACTTGCTTAACGGCCAAACCGAAATCGATAGCGTCGACGCGAGCTCGACGCTCGGGGACAACGTCAGTTTCCTTCCCTCGATCTCCGCCGACGGCCGCTTCGTAGCGTTCGACAGCGAAGCGAGCAACCTCGTCGCCGGCGACACGAACAATACCTGGGACGTGTTCGTCCGCGACCGCTCCAACGGCACGATCCAGCGAGTGAGCATCTCCTCGGGCGCGGTCCAGGCGAACGACGGCAGCTACCAACCCTCGATCTCCGCTGATGGCCGCTACGTGGCGTTCACGAGCTCAGCTACCAACCTCGTTCCCGGGGACACGAACGGCGTATTGGACATTTTCATTCGCGATCGGCTGAGCGGCGTCACCGAGCGGGTGAGCGTCTCCTCGGCCGGATTGCAGGGGGACGGCGAAAGCTCTGTCCCCTCGATCTCCGCCGACGGCCGCTTCGTGGCGTTCCAGAGCCTCGCGACCAACCTCGTCCCCGGGGACACGAACGGCGTATCGGACATCTTCGTTCGCGACCGGCTGAACGGCGTTACCGTGCGTGCGAGCGTCAACAATATGGGATCGCAGGGGAACGGCGATAGCTCCCTCCCCTCGATCTCCGCCGACGGCCGCATCGTGGCGTTCCAGAGCTTGGCGAACAACCTCATCGGCCCCCTCGCCTTCGATACGAACGGCGTCGCGGATGTCTTCTGCAGAAACTTGGTGGACGGCACGACCGGGAGGGTGAGCGTCAGCAGCTCGAGCGTTGCTGAGGGGAATAACCTATCAGGGCACCCCTCGATCTCCGCCGACGGCCGCTTCGTGGCGTTCCATAGCTACGCGTCGAACCTCGTTCCGGGTGACACGAACGGCCATGAGGACGTCTTCGTCCACGACCGCTCCACCGACACGACCGAACGAGTGAGCCTCGCCTCGAACGGTACGCAGGGGGACGAAAATAGCTCGTCTCCTTCGATCTCCGCCGACGGCCGCTTCGTGGCGTTCGAGAGCTCTGCGACCAGCCTCGTCCCCGGGGACACGAACGGCGTCGACGACGTCTTCCTATACGACCGCAATGCGAGCGGCTTCACGAGCCTGTGTTTCCCTGGCGTGGACGGTGTGCATGCGTGCCCGTGCTCGAATCCGCCGAGCGTGCCCGGCCGCGGCTGCAACAACTCGAGCGCCACGGGCGGGGCCTTCCTTACCGCGTCGGGAATCGCCTACCTGTCGATGGACAGCCTGGTCTTCACGACCTTCGCGGAGAAGCCGACGGCGTTGAGCACGGTGTGGCAGGGACCGACCTCGCCCGCCGCCGGGATCGTCTACGGTCAGGGCGTGCGGTGCGTGAACGGGTCCCTCCATCGCCTGTACAACAAGACCGCGGTGACGGGCAGCATCACGGCACCAGACTTCGGATCCGGCGACCCCACGGTCTCGGCGCGCTCGGCCGCCCAGGGCGACGTGATCCAGCCTGGCCAATCGCGCTTCTACTTCGTGTCGTATCGAGACCCGACCGTGCTCGGCGGCTGTCCCGCCAGCAGCACGTTCAACGCGACGCAGACGGGCGAGGTGACCTGGATGCCGTGACAGCGGTACGAGCCGAGCTGCGGTAGACCTCCTCGGTCGCGTCCCCGATGGACGCGACCGCTTCGGGACTCGACACTCCGGGCCGGTGCGAATCTCCTTCCGCCAGCTCCAGGACGTTCGCCGCGCCGACTTGTTCGCGTTCCACACCGATCCGGGGAACCTCGGTGTCCTGCTCGCGGGGTGGCGCGGGTTCGAGCTTCTCTCGCACTCGGGTCACATCCGCCCGGGTGCGCGCGTCACGCTGGTCCAGGCGCTCGGCCCGCTGCGTTTCCCGATGACGTTCGAGCACTTCTTGCTCGAGCCCCCCGAGCGTTTCGGTGAGCGCCTCGTCGCCGGGCCGTTCACGAAGTTCGAGCACGTCCATGCGTTCGAGGCGGAGGGCGAGCGCACCGCGATCGTCGACGAGGTGAGCTTCGAGCTGCCTTGGTATCGGGGAGGGCGCATCGCGGAGCGCTTGATCGCGGCGCCGTTGCTGCGGCGCTTCTTCGCGTTCCGTCAGGAGGCGTACGGCCGCCTGATTCGCGAGCATCGGATCGGTCCGCGATGAAGCGCGTCGTCGTGCTGGGTGGCAGCGGGATCTTCGGCGGTCGCATCGCCAAGGCGTTGGCGTCGTACAAGGTCCTCGACGTCCGGATCGCCGGACGAAGCCGTCGACGAGGAGAACAGGTCGCGGAGGACATCGGCGCTCGCTACGTGCATTGCGCGCTCGAGCAATCCGAGTCTCTCGCGGCCTGCCTGGACGACTGCGATCTGCTGATCCACGCCGCGGGTCCGTTCCAGGGTCGCGACTACACGGTGGCTCGAGCCTGCATCGGTCGTGGCGTGCACTACCTGGACCTCGCCGATGCGCGCGATTTCGTGAGCGGCATCGGCGTGCTGCACGCGGAGGCACTTGAGCGCGGAGTCGTCGTCGGTTCCGGAGCGAGCTCCGTGCCGACGATCACATGGGCGTTGATCGCGGAACTCGCTCCGGAGTTCGCGGTCATCGAGTCCATCCAGATCGCGCTCAGTCCCGGCAATCAGAACCCGCGCGGCGCCTCGACCATCGGGGCGATCCTGGGCTATCTGGGCCAGCCGATGCGCGTCTGGATCGACGGGCAGTGGCGCTCGCGAACCGGGTGGGGTGATCGGATCGAGCTCGAGTTCCCGCCGAAGGTCGGTCGTCGCGAGGTGTTCCGATGCGAGGTGCCGGACCTCGAGTTGTTCCCGACGACGTGGAGCGCCCGCTCCGTGGAGTTTCACGCCGGATTGGAGCTGCGGGGTTTCAACCGGACTCTCAGTGCGCTCGCCGCGCTCCGGCGGATGCACGCACTGCCGCCGCTCGAGCGTCTGGCGCCCTTGTGCCTGCGCGTCTCCCTGTGGTTCTTCTCGAAGGGCTCGAAGAACGGAGCCCTGGCCGTGTGGGTTCGAGGGCGCTCAGCGAACGGCGCCACGATCGAACGCAAGATCGCGCTGGTGACCGACGACGACGGCCCCGCGACACCGAGCTCTCCCGCGATCCTGCTGGCGAGAAAGCTCCTGCTGGGTCCGGGCCTCGAACCGGGAGCGCAACCGTGCATGGGATGGCTCGACCTCGCGGAGCTGCGTGCGCACTTGAGTCCGCTCGGAGTCTGGTGCGCGCGGTCGGATGCGGACGGGAACTGGACTCGATGATCGAATCGTCCCGCTACTGCCAGTTCACCCACTCCTCGTTCGCGGTGGCGAGGTCGCGTTCGATCTCGGACATCCGCATTTGCGTGTCGCGCAACTTGGTGGGATTCCGGTAGACGTCTTTCGTCGTCACCGCGTCCCGCAGCGCCTTCATCTCCTCTTCGAGCTTGATGATCCGCGCCTCGAGCCTCTCGAAGAGCCACGGGTTGCGCACTTTGCGGGGAGTGGCCTTCGCTTCCGTCGTTTCCGGGTTCGGTGACTTCGGTTTCGGCGGTGGCTTCGGCGGCGGCGAGGGAGCGGCCTTCTTCGCCGGGCGCACGGCTTCGGCGGCCTTCGCTTCCATCTGGCCCCGCTTCGTTCGCCAAGCGCTGTAGTTCCCGTCGTACCGGACCACTCCTCCGGCGCCGACCTCGAGGATCCGCGTGCACAGTCCGTCCAGGAACGCGCGGTCGTGCGACACGAACACCATCGCGCCCTGGAAATCGCCGAGCATCTCTTCGAGCGACGTTCGCGCCGCCAGGTCGAGGTGGTTCGTCGGCTCGTCCATCGCGAACCACGACGGCTTCGTCAGCACGAGCCGCGCGAGGCACAGGCGTGCGCGTTCGCCGCCGGACAGCGTCGACACCACCGCGTCGATGTCGTTCCCGCGGAACAGGAACTTCGCGAGGTGATCGCGGATCTCCTGGTCGATCAGCTCCGGGTGATCGCGACGGATCTCCGTGTACGGCGTCCCCTCGTCGCGCAGCTCCGACGTGTCCTGGTCGAAGTATCCGCACGCGGCGCGGTGTCCGCGGTCGACCTCGCCGGCGAGCGGCGCCATCTTTCCCGCCAGGATCTTCAGCAGCGTCGTCTTGCCCGCTCCGTTCCTCCCGACGATTCCCACGCGATCGCCGCGCGCGATCCGGACGTTCGCGTTCTTGAACAACGGTTTCGCGCGGTCGTAGCCGCCGGTGACGTCCCGCAGCTCGATCACGAGCTCGCCGCCGCGCTCCGCCTTCGGCGCACTGATCGCCGGGCGCCGCACGTCGTTGTACGGCCTCGCGACGCGCACCAGGTTCGCGAGCTTGCGTTCGCGTCCCTTCGCTTCCGCCGTCCGCTGGCTCCCGAGGTGCTTCCGGATGAAGTCCTGCTCCTTCCGGATGAAGTCCTGCTGCTCCTCCCACGCGCGATTCTCGGACAGGAAGCGCAGCTCCTTCTGCTCGAGATACTTCGACCAGTTCCCCGGATACCGCGCGAGCACGCCGCGCTCGAGCTCGACGATCCCGTCGACGGCGTTGTCGAGCAGCCGCCGGTCGTGGCTCACGATCAGCACGGCGCCCTCGAGCTCGCGCAGCCACGACTCGATCCATTCGATGCCGGGGAGGTCGAGGTGGTTCGTCGGCTCGTCGAGCAGGAGGATGTCGTGCCCGCCGACGAGCTCGCGCGCGAGCGCCACGCGGCTCCGCTCGCCGCCGGACAGCGTCTTCGCCTCGCGCTCCCACAGCGCAGGGTCGAGCCCGATGCCCGACATCACCGTCTCGACGCGGCGTTCCATCTCCCAGCCGCCGAGGATCCGCACGCGCTCGGTGAGGCGATCGTGATCCTTCATCAATCGATCGAGGTCGTCGCCGGCCGCCGTCGCCATGTCGTGCTCGTTCTCCCCGAGCTCGCGCACGGCCGCGCGCGCCTCCTCGAGGCCGGCTTCGACGTACGTGCGCACCGTCGCGCCGGGCTCGAACTCGGGCCGTTGCGCGACGTGCCCGAGGCTCGATCCCTTGCGCAGCGTGACCGAGCCCCAGTCCGGCTGCTCGAGTCCCTCGATCAGGCGCAGGATCGTCGTCTTGCCGCCGCCGTTCCGCCCGACGAGCCCGATCTTCTCGCCCGGATCGAGACGCAGACTCGCGCCGCGCAGGATCTCCTGCGCGCCGAAGTGCTTCTGGATGCCTTCGAGGACGAGGAGCGACATCTCAGACGCGTCGGCGGCGGTTGCGGACGTAGTCGACGAGCACGAACGAGCCCAGACGATCGAGCTGCGAGTAGTAGGCGCGTCCGTGGTTCACGCGCGTGAAGCGCTCGACGAAATCGACGAGAAGCGGATCGCTCGTCAGCATGAACGTCGTGATCGGGATCGAGAGACGCCGGCACGCGTCGGCCTCCTCGAGCGTCTTGTTGACGATGCGGCGATCGAGCCCGAACGGGTTCTTCATGATCGTTCCGTCGCGTTCGGTCAGCGCGGACGGCTTGCCGTCGGTCAGCATGAGGATCTGGCGGTTCGTCTGCCGCTTCTTGCGCAGGATCTCGCGCGCGAGGCGCAGTCCCGCGCGCGTGTTCGTGTGGTACGGGCCGACGGTGAGGTAGGGGAGCTCCGTCAGCGGCACCTCCCACGCATCGTCGCCGAACAGGACGACGTCGAGCGCGTCCTTGGGATACCGCGACTTGATCAGCTCGCACAGCGCGAGCGCGACCCGCTTCGCCGGCGTGATGCGGTCCTCGCCGTAGAGGACCATGCTGTGCGAGACGTCGATCAGGAGCACGGTCGCGCACGAGGAGAGGCTCTCTGTCTCGTGGACGCGCAGATCTTCCTCTTCGAGAGAGAGATCGCCGAGACCCCCGCGCCGGATCGCGTTCGTGACGGTCTCGGTCGGCGAGAGGAGCGCGAGCGGATCACCGAACTCCCAGGCCCGCGTCTCGGGCAGGCGTTCGGCACCTGCGCCGCCGGTCGCGATGCGGTGCTCGCCCGCGAGATCGCGTCCGAGCGAGGAGAAGACGAGGTCGAGAGCCGTCGTGCGGATGCCGCGCTCGCCCTTGCGCGTGAGCTCGAGGCGTCCGCGCGCACCGCGCGCCGCGGTGCGGTTCCGTTCGATGAAGCGCTTGAAGTCCTCGATCGTGAGCTTGTCGTCGAAGAGGCCGAGCTTCTTCCCGACCTGCTCGAGGCCGCGGAGCGCCTCCTCGACGTCACCGTCGCTGATCATCAGGAGCTGGTTGAAGATCGGCAGCAGGCGCTCGAGGCGCTCTTGCATCGTCCGGAGCGCCGGGTCGAGCCACGCGTAGCGGTATTCCACTCCGCCCCCTCGTCATTCCTTGCCGCGCTGCGAGCGCGGCGGGCGCGGCCGGTCGCCGGGCTTCTTCAGTCCGCGCACCATGTCCTCGAACATGTCGCGGAACACCCTGCCGCCGGCGATCTCGTCCTTCGCGAGCAGCGACGACTGGTGCAGCCCTTCGAGCACGAACTCCATGCCGGCCGCGGTCTCCGCGGGCGTCGCGGTCTTCAGGTACTTCCGCGCGAGGTCCTCGAGCTTCGGGATCACCGAGAGCTTCCGGAGGAGCTCGGCGTCGGGGAGAGCGTCCGAGAGCTCGATCGCCTTGCCGCCCTGGAACCACGAGACGATCGGCTGGAACTCGCCTTCGCCCGCTCCGGGTTCCTCGCCGGGTTTGTACGCGTCGGGGAAGTGCCGATCGAAGACCGCCTTGACCGCGCGGCCCATGACGTGGCGCGCGACGCCTAGAGGCCCCTCGCGCTCGCCCTCGTACACGAGCTCGATCTTCCCGGTGACGGCCGCGACCGCGGCGAGGACGTCGGAGATCCGCGCCGTCGCATCCTCGGCGCCCGCGACGAACGCGCGCCGTTCGGCGTTCGAGAGCGTGTTCTCGGTCAGCGCGATCGGCAGGCGCGCGCTGACGCCGGAGCCCTGGTCGACGAGCTCGCTCGCGCGAGCCTGGAACGCGACCTCCTCGATCACCGTGCGGATGTAGGAGGGAATGCCGACGCGCACGGCGGCGGGTCGGTCGACGCGCGCTTCCTGCTCCGTGATCGCCTGCGCTTCCTCGATCGTGCGCGGGTAGTGCGTCAGGATCTGCGAGCGGATGCGGTCGCGCAGCGGCGTGATGATGCGACCGCGGTTTGTGTAGTCCTCGGGGTTCGCCGAGAACGTCAGCAGGAGATCGAGCGGCAGACGGATCGGGAACCCGCGGATCTGGACGTCGCCTTCCTCGAGGATGTTCAGGAGGCCGACCTGGATGCGCGCCTGGAGGTCGGGCAGCTCGTTGACGGCGAAGATGCCGCGGTTCGCGCGCGGCAGGATGCCGTAGTGGATCACTTCGGGGTCGGCGAACGTCAGCTTGCGCGTCGCGGCCTTGATCGGGTCGAGGTCGCCGATCAGGTCGGCGATCGTGACGTCGGGCGTCGCGAGCTTCTCGTGGTACCGCTCTTCGCGCGGGATCCAGACGATGCGCAACGCGCCGTTCTCCTCCTTTGCGCGCCGCCTGCAGGCGGCGCAGGCTGGCTGCAGCGGGTCGTCGCGGATCTCGCAGCCCGCGATCGCGGGGATCTCGTCGTCGAGGAGGTCCGCGAGCGAGCGCAGGATGCGCGTCTTCGCCTGTCCGCGGAGCCCGAGCAGGATGAAATCGTGGCCGGACAGGAGCGCGTTGACGACCTGCGGCGTCACGGTCTGCTCGTAGCCGACGATGCCGGGCAGGATCGGGCGATTCTCGCGCAGGCGCGCGATCACGTTGAGGCGGAGCTCGTCCTTGACGCTCTTCGAGCGCCAGCCGCTCCTCACCAGTCCGGAGACATCCGACGCGCGTGCCACGACCGCGCATCATCGCCCAATCCGCGACGCGGCGCCAGTCGCCGCCCGCGCCTCGCGCGACGAGCGACGGCTCGCTAACCTCGCGCGCATGCCCGCTCCGCCGCCCGACGCCCGGTCGATGCGCGCCGAGGCGCTGTCCGTCGAAGCGTGCGGTGACGACGGTTTCATCCTGCGCGTTGCGACCGAGGCGGTACTCCCGCCGCTGCGCGCCGCGCGCTTCTTCATGCTGCGCCGCGAGGACCGGCTTTCGCCCGCGATCCCGCGCCCGTTCTCGATCTACAGGCAGGTCGGACGCGAGCTCTGGTTCCTGATCAAGGTCATGGGCACGGGGACCGCGGCTCTCGGCGCGTGCGTCCCCGGGACGCCGCTGCGCTTGATCGGTCCGCTCGGGAACGGATGGCCCGCGCTCGACGGCGACGGCGCGCCGTGGGTGATGCTCGCCGGCGGGATCGGCTCGGCGCCGTTCTACATGGCGATCGAGCAGGCGCTCGCCGGCATGGACGGCGCGCGTCCCGCGCGTCCCGAGCAGCTCGTCTACCTCTACGGCGCGGCGCGCAGGGGACTCTTGTACGACCTCGAGGCGTTCCAGTCGCTCGGCGTGCGCGTCGCTGTCTGCACGGACGACGGGTCGTTTGGAATGCGCGCCAACGTGCTCCAGCTCCTCGCGCATCTGCAGGAAAGGAAGGAGATCCCGGCGACCGTGCGGCTGCTCGCTTGCGGCCCGGAGCGGATGCTCGAGGCCGTCGAGGCGCACGCGCGGCGCACGGGGACGGAAGCGTGGCTCTCGCTCGAGACGCTGATGGGCTGCGGCGTCGGGATCTGCAACGGCTGTCCGGTCCCCACGATCCCGGACGGGCCGCGCGGGAAGTGGCCGAACGCGAAGTGCTGCGTCGAAGGGCCCGTCTTCTCGACGGGCGAGGTGACGCTCGCGGCCGGGCACTGAGCGGAGCGGCTACTTCGGAGCGTTCTTGAGGCGCGCGACGGTCGCGCGCAGCTCCGCGAGCGGCGTCTCGGCGCCCTCGACGCCCGGGGACGCCCGGGTCGCGATCTCGAGAGCGCGTTCGAGGATCGGCAGCGCCTCCGCGTCGCGCGCCTGCTTCAGGAGCAGTCCCCCGAGCTGGAGGTGCGCTTCGAGGCTCCCCGGCATCGCGTCGCAGGCGCGGCGCAGGAGCGGCTCCGCGGCGTCGTCGTCGCCGCTCTTCCGGAGGAGCATCCCCTTCATGTAGAGCGACGGCCCGTGGTCCGGCTTGCGCGCGAGCGCGCGCTCGAGCCACTCGCCGGCGCTCGCCTTGTCGCCGCGGTCCGCATCCGCGGCGGCGAACCGCGCGAGGACGTCCGGATCGTCGATCGCCATCTCGACGAGCCTGTCGTGGAGGAGCTTTCCGTTCGCGTCGTCCGGCCGCACGCCGTACGCGCGCTCGAGGTACGGCAGCGCGGACTTGATGCCGCCCTCCTGGAGCATCAGCACGCCGGCGTTGTAGTGCGCCTCGAAGCTCTCGGGGAGTACGTCGCACGCGCGCAGGAGCGCGACTTTCGCGCTGTTCTTCTCTCCGCGCGCGAGGAGCACCTTGCTCTTCTGCAGCAGCGCCTCGCCGTCGTCGGGAGTCCCGCGGAGCGCTTCCTCGAATCGACGGAGCCCTTCCTCGAGGTCGCCGGCCTTCGCCGCGATCGTGCCGAGGACGACGAGCGGTCCGGGCGCGCGCGGGTACCGTTCGTGCGCGCGCGTCGCGGCGGCGAGCGCTCCGGTGCGGTCGCCCGCTTCCGCGCGGGCGCGCGCGAGCCAGACGAGGTCGTCGAGGCCGTCGGGGCGGTTCGCGAGCGCCCGCTCGAAAGACTCGGCCGCGCCTTTCGGGTCGGCGCGGCGGATGCGGAGGATCCCGCGGTTGTGGTGCGCTTCGGCGTAGCGCGGATTCAGCTGGATCGCCTTCGCGAACGCGGCGTCGGCCTCGTCGTAGCGGTGGAGTTCCGTCAGCGCGACGCCGAGGCCCGACTGCGCGTACGGATTGTCGGGGTAGTGCGTCGCGATCGACTGGAAGACGGCCTTGACCGTCTCGTAGTCGTGGAACGGATCGATCTTCGCCTCGGCGAGCAGGCTCTCCGCGAGGCACAGGTTGGCCTGTACGTAGTCGTCGCGCATGTTGAGGACGCCCGAGTCGCCCTTCTGCGCGCGCTCGAGCAGGTCGAGCGCCGTCTGCGCCTCGTCGTGCGCCTTCCTGAGCGCGTCGACGTCGTTCCGGTCGCGGTAGCGCTGCAGCAGCACGCGCGCGTACCCCCAGTGGACGTAGGGGCTGTTCGGACTCTGCTTCACGGCCGTCGCGAACAAGGTGTCCTCGTCGCGCCAGAAGCCGGTCCGCGCGTACGTGCGGACGCCGTAGGCGACGGCGACGAGCGTCAATACCGCGAACGCCGCGCGGCGCGGTAGCGCGCGCACGAGCACCGCGGCGAGGAGGATCCCCCAGCCGAGCGCCGCGAGGTAGAGGAAGCGGTCCGACATCGGGAAGATGCCCAAGGACTCGACGCGCACGAGTGCCGGCGAGAGCGCCGCGGGGAGCAGCAGCACGCACGCGAGGAAGAGACCGGAGCGCTTCTTCCAGAGCCACCACGCGCACGCGCACAGGAGGACGATGCACGCGAGTGCCCGGAGGAGCTCGGGGTCGCCGAACGGGACCTCGGGCCGGAACGGGCGGAAGAGGTTCAGGTCGGCGGGCCAGGCGAGCAGCCACAGGAAGCCGCCGAGGAGCTCGAATCGCAGCTCGAAGAGGCGCAGCGGCGGCACGCCGAAGTCGGTCGTGGTGCGGTCGAAGCCCGCGAAGACGTCGCCGAAGACCGCCATGCGCGCGATGTAGTAGGCGGCGACGGCGATCGCGAACGCACCGTAGGCGCGCACGACGGGTTGCAGCGTCCTCGCGCGTGCTAGATCGATCGCGATCGCCATGGGGACGACGGCGGCGGCCATCTCCTTCGAAAGGAGCGCCGGCAGGAGCCACAGCGCGGCCTTCCACGGCGAGCCCTTCGACCCTTCGTCGCGCCAGGCGACGAACGCGTCGAGCGAGAGGAGCGAAAAGAGCCCGAACAGCGGGTCGTTGATCGCGCTGATCCACGAGACGCCCTCGACGTGCGTCGGGTGGAGCCCGAAGAGCAGCGCCGCGAAGAACGCCGTCGGCGTGCTCTTCGTCAAACGTGCGGCGAGGCGGAACGCGACCGCGGTCGCGGCGAGGTGGAGGAGGAGGGAGACGACGTGGAAGCCGATCGGCCTGCCGCCGGCGAGGCTCGCCCCCGCGATCAGCCCGAGGCCCGCGACTGGCCGCCAGTACCCGATGTGCGACGCCGTCTGCGGGTCGAGGAAGTCGAGCATCGGGCTCGTCAGGATCTCCGGGACGTGCTCGAGGCCGGTCGTCCGCGGATTCCGGACGACCATCGCGAGATCGTCGTAGACGAATTCGCCGGAGAGCCCGGGGAGGAACGGCAGAGCCGTCAGCGCGAGACACGCGAGAAGGATCCAGGTCTTCGCGCGCGGTCCTGGTTCCTGCGGATCGGCCACGCGGTTGGTGTACTCCGCGAAGGAGCGCAGATGCAAACGAGGCTGGCCTCGTGGAGGCCAGCCTCGTTGTCTCAAGTCGTCACGGACACCAGACGGTGCTCAGCCCGTCCGATACGTTGACGAGCGCGCCGCCGCCGGGGGGATCCCGGTACCAGCATTGGAAGCCCCACGATTGCCCGGCCGAGATCTGTCCGCCCGGAGGGAGGGCGTTCAGGTCGAACGGCACCGCGAGGTCGCCGAAGAAGTCGGACGTCACGAGCGGGTAGTAACGGTAGATCGGGCTGCCGATGCAGCGGACCCCGTTCCCGAACGGGGCGTACGCGGACTGATCCTGCGCGTAGATGTACAGGCAGGTCTTGTTGGGCGGCAGGCTGCTCGTCATCAGGACGAAGTCGTTGTTGTGGATCTCCGTCGTGCCGCCGTAGCTCATGACCGCCCCGATCGGATCGACGGAGTTCGGGGACGACGTGCAGAAGATCGTCGGAGTCGGGCACTCCGCCAGCCTCAGGTCGGCCGGCCAGGCGTTCGACAGCGTGTTGTGACCCGTTCCGGGGATGTGCACCAGGACGTCGCCAGGGCCGGCGTTCGTCGGCGGCGTGATGCTGATCGTCGTCCCGTTCGAGGTGACACCTGGAAGGACGACGATCGGGTTCCCAGCCGGCGCGGTGACGTTCTTGTTGGTGAACCACACCTCGTTGGTGTTCGCGACCGCGAAGTTCGACCCCGTGATCGTCACGTTGTGCAGGGAGACGGTCACGTTGGTGATGATCGGCTTCGAGGCCGAAGCGACGCCGTAGACCGCCCGGACGCCGTTGATGTCGTCGGCTTCGATCGAGCGCTGGGAGACCCCGGATCCGCTGATCGAAGGGTACATCGTCGCGCCGTTGACGGTGGAGTGACCGAGCCCGAGAGCGTGGCCGTACTCGTGCGTGCAGACGCCGGCGATGTCCATGCCGACGACGGAGATTCCGGGTCCGTCGTCCCACGTCCACTGGTTGCAGAAGAAGATCCGCCAGCCGTCGGCGATCGGTGTCTCCGTGTAGGCGAGGACGCCGCTGCTGCAGCCGCCAGCGAGCGACATGATGTTGTCGTTCGTGCCGCCGCCCGAGCTCGCGTTGCCGGCCCACGCGGCGTCGAAGTTGGCTCCGCCGGATCCGAGTCCTCCCGGTTGCGAGGGATCCCCGTTGCCGTCGCCGTGCAGGCGGCTGCCCCACTCGAGGGCCGACTTCCAGATCGCCATCTCCGCGCCGACGAAGCCGGGGAAGTTCGTGTCCGGTGTCGTGTTCCCGTTCGCGCCGGAGTTGGTGAAGTTGTTGAAGAGGCGCACGTCCCGTTGCGAGGGGGAGACGCCGAGGCTGCCTCCGATCGTGGAGTAGCCGATGCCGATGCTCGGAAGGAGCAGTGCGGCCGTGCCCGCGAGTGCCGCGGAGGGGAGGACGATTCGATGCAGCTTCATGGTTCGGTGTCCTTTCTCGAACTACTTCTGCTTCGGCGCCTTCGCCAGCGTCGCGACCTGTTGACCGAGTGCGGTGAGCTCCACGTTCGTCGCCACCGCGTACCCTTCACCTCGACCCTGCACCACCGTCGCGCCCTTGGGCGTCTCGAACGTCCGGTAGATGCCGCCGTGCGCCGCGTAGATCGAATTGGCGGCGAGATCGCCGCCCATGTTGTCGGTCCACTTGTAGAACGCGACGACCTTGTTGCCGACGCGCGTGTCGTCCGCGGAGGGAGCCTCGGAGTTGTAGACGCCGTGCCGGTCGTCCACGAAGCCTCCGGCGAACGCGACGTCGACGGTCAGAGGATCGCCCGTCCGCAGCGAGCGGCCTTGGATCGTGAGCGACGTGAAGTAGAGCTCCACGCCGTCCCTGGGGTGATCGATGCGGAAGACTCGCTTGTTCGTGATCGTGCCGAAGACGGCGTTGTCCGCCTTCGACACCATCTGCGCCAGATCGAGGCGTTCGATCTGCGCGACGGCGATCGACGTCGCTGCCACGAACGCGATCGCCGCGAACGGCAGTGCGATGTGTTTCATTTTCATGGTTCGGGAGTTTCCTTTCGGTTCAGAGTCCGGTCTCGCGGTGCGGATGGAGGACGACGCGAGGTCTCGCCCAGATCCCATGCCACGCACCATTGGACCACTGCGCGCCGCATTCGGGCACCCTCTTCCCGCCGGCAGTCCCGCGGCGCGGCGCTCAGGGTGAGCAGGGGTCCGGCAGCGGTCCGGAGGGAGTCGGCTGGGTGAGGAGGGCCTTCAGCTCCTCGTCCCCCGGAGTCTCGAGCAGGAGCCCGCGCGCCGCTTCCCGGCCCTCCGCATCGCCGCTGCGCGTCAGGGCGAGCGCGATCTTGCGCTTCGCGAGGCGGTCCGACGTCTTCAACCACACGGCGCGGCGCCAGCTCTCCGTCGCCGCGCTCGGATCTCCGGCCGCGCACTGCGCGTTGCCGAGCAGGTACCAGAGCTCGAAATCTTCCGGAATCGTCAGCCGGAGAGGTTCGAGGCGGTGGAGCGCGTCCTGCGGCTGGAGCGACTCGAGGTCCGCCTTCGCGAGCGCCTTCTCGAGCGCGGGCCAGGTCCGATTCTTCTCCGCGACGGGCCGCGCGTAGGCGTAGATCTTCTCGATCCAGCGCTTCCCCGCGAGAACCTGCGCGATCGTCTCCCACGTGCGGCGGAGCGACGGGTCCGGAGCGCCGGCGAGCGCCGCGGCGCGGAAGCGATCGAGGCACGCGTCGGGAAGCTCCACCCGGTCGACCGCGGTCTCGAACTGGGAGCTCGGGACTTGCGCGTCGAAGAAGAGCTCGAACGCGGTCGTTGTGTCCTCGAGGGGGCCGCCGCGCTCGCCCGCGGCGAGGCGGGTGAACATCGCGGCGCGCGCGGCCGTGGCGCGCGCGTCGTCCCGCTCGGCGTGGGGGACGAGGAGCCACGCGAGAGGCGTCGGCGCCGCACGCGCGGGCCCGGGCCGGACGAGCAACGGCGCGTAGGGACCCGCGCTGGACGCCGCGCCGTGGTCGACGAGCGCGAGCGCCGGACGCTCGAGCCCGTCGAGGAGGACCGCGACGCGTTCGGGCAGCTTCCTGTGCACGGCGGGCTCGTCGAGGTCGATCCACCGCACGACGGTCGTCGATTCCGGCACGTCCACCGTACCCGCGCGCGGGGCGTCGCCTCGTACCGGAGGCGCGAGGACGACGTCGTAGTCGCCGCGCGCCATGCGCGCGCGCGCTTCCGACGGCGCGACAATGTCGCCTTCCGGTCGCGCGTGGTCCTCGGGCAGCGCCGCCCAGAGCGCATCCTCGACGCGCGACATCGAGCTCCACCAGGCCGCCGTGCGGTCGACGCGCCGCACGCCCGCGTCGGCGAGGATGCGGGCGCGCTCCGGCGAGAGTTGGCCGACGAGCAGCATCCGGATCCCGCCGGCGCGACGGTGCTCGGGCGGCACGAGCTCGATCGTCGAGCGGAATCGCAGCGCGTCCGCGACCGCGTCGTCGAAATCAGGCGTGACAAGGTGCCGATCGACCGTCACGAAGACCCAGGCGCCGCCGAGGATCCCGAAGGACTCCACGGTGACGAGACCTTCCGGCGTGTCCGCGACGTACGAGGGGAACACCGGGCGCCGAGCCCAGGGCGAGAGGACGTGGACGGGCTCGGCCTTTCCGGAGAGCGCCGGTGCGGCGAGCGCCAGGGCGGCGCCGATGCCGCTCCAGCGTGCGACGGCGCCGCGGTCGGAGAGCGAGAGGATCGCGACGACGGCGCCGAGCGCCGCGACGAGTCCGCCGAGGGCGACGATCTCCGCGCACGAGGGCTGCGCGTCCGCCGAGTTCGCGCGCGGATCGAGCGCGAGGAGCGAGGGCACGAGGAAGAGCCCGACCGCCGCGCCGAGGAGCACCGCCAGGATCCGGGACCTCCCGCGCGCTCCCGCGAGTCCCGCTCCGAGCACGAGGGCCGGGACGACCAGGATCGCCGCGGAGATCAGCGCGTCGTACGCGAGCGTGCCGTGGCGCGACGCGTCGAGGCCGAAGTGTTTCAGGTAGGCGCCGAGTCCGCGCGGCTCGACGAGGCGCGCGATCACGGCCAGCGAGACGCGGCACGCGCACGCGCATCCGGCGAGCGCGATCGGCAGCGAGATGCCGCGCAGGACTCTCGCGCCGGCGATCCAGCCGAACGAGAGCAGTCCGGCGGTCGCGAGCGCGATCCACACGACGACGGAGAGCGAATCGTCCTGTGCGAGGCCGGCGCCGAAGATGCGGACCTCGCGCGCGACGCCGTCGAGCGCGATCGCGGCGCCCGCCGCGGCGACGGCGATGCCGATCATCTCGAGGAACTTCGGCGGATCGCCGGCGACGTCGACGGCGGGCGACCGGACCGCGGCGAGGAGCGCGAATCCCGCGCAGGCCGTCAGCGCGAGCGAAACGGTCCCGCCCGGCGACCAGACGTTCGCGAGGAACAAGCCGTGGATGGCGAATCCGACGAGGATCCCGAGCAGGAAGCGGACCGAGAGCGTCGCCTGGCCCGCTGCCCACGCTCCCAGTGCGACCACGGCGAGCGCCGCGGTGCGCCACTCGTACGACGTGCGGGCGCCGACAGCTCCCCATTCGAGGAGCTCGACCCCGAGCGGCGCGCGCAGACACGAGAGAACCGAGCCGGCGACGAGACCGCGGACGAGGTTGCGCATGCGACGGCTGACGGTAGCGAAGCGCGCGAGAGCGGGACAGGGGTGCGCGGAGGGGGATAGACTCCGACGGCGCATGCCGATCACACCGGAAACCGCGCGGTCCCTCCGCCGGGAACTCGTGCGCTGGTTCGCGCGCGCGCGGCGCGATCTGCCGTGGCGCCGGACCAGGGATCCCTACGCCGTGTGGATCAGCGAAGCGATGCTCCAGCAGACGCGCGTGGAGGTCGTGATCCCGTACTACCTGCGGTTCCTCGAGCGCTTCCCGGACGTCGCGGTCCTCGCGAATGCCCCGGAGGAAGAAGTCCTCGCGGCGTGGAGCGGTCTCGGCTACTACCGTCGCGCGAAATCGCTGCAGCTGGCGGCGCGCGCCGTCCTCGAGCGGCACGGCGGGCGGTTCCCGTCCGACCGCGACGCCTTGCTCGCGCTCCCGGGGATCGGTCCCTACACGGCCGGGGCGATCGCGAGCATCGCATTCGACCGCTCCGAGCCCCTGGTCGACGGCAACGTCGTCCGCGTGCTCGCCCGCCTCTTCGGTCGCGACGTCGCGCCGGACTCGGCGGCCGGGCGCGCCGAGTTCTGGACGCTCGCGCGGGAGCTCGTGCCCGGGAAGGGTGCCGGCGACTGGAACCAGGCGCTCATGGAGCTCGGCGCGCTCGTCTGCACGCCGCGCGACCCCGCGTGCGTGCGCTGCCCCCTCTCGGATAGCTGCGAGGCGTTCCGCCTCGGCCGCGTCGCGGAATTGCCGCGCAAGAAGTCGCGGCCGGCCGCCGTGCCGGTCGAGCTCCTCGTCCTGGCCGCGTCGGACGGCGAGCGCTGGCTGCTCGAGCGCCGTCCTCCGGAAGGCCGGATGGCCGGCATGTGGCAGCTCCCGACGGTCGAGCTCGCGGCGAGCGGAGGGTTGCTCTTCCCGACGCGCAAGCCGCGCTCGCTGCGGGAAGGCGACACGCTGTGCACGATCCGGCACACGATCACGTGCCACCGGATCCGGGCGACCGTGAAGCGCGCCGTGCTGACCGCGGCCGTTCCGGCGCCGCCGCTCGCCTGGGTTCCACGCGCGGCTCTCGCGGAGATGGCGCTCACCGGCATGACGCGGAAGTGCCTGACCGCTATCCTCGCGCCGCCGGGGAAGCGCAGTCCGGCCCGATCTCCCGCACCTTCCAACCGGAGCTCACCATCGCCACCGAAGCGTCCCAGAGCCTGACTGCCCGCGGAGTGACGGTCGTCGTCCCGGTGTTCGACGAGGAGGACGGCATCGAGGGGGTGGTGGCGCGCCTCGCCGGCCTCGGACTCGGAGTCCCCGTCGAGCTCCTGGTCGTCGACGACGGTTCGCGCGACGGCACCGCGGCGGCGCTCGAACGGATCGCACCGCGCCATCCGAACCTCCGCGTCATCCGCCACGACCAGAACCGGGGCTACGGCGCCGCGCTGAAGACCGGATTCGCGGCCGCGCGCAACGAGGTCGTCGTCATCACGGATGCCGACGGCACCTACCCCGAGAACCGCATCGCCGAGCTCCTCGCGCGGATCGACGCCGGCGCCGAGATGGCCGTCGGCGCGCGGACCGGTCCGGACGTCGAGGTCCCTCTGCTGCGGCGCCCGGCGAAGGCGTTCCTGCGCGCGCTCGCGTCGTATCTCTCCGAGACGAAGATCCCGGATCTCAACTCGGGCCTGCGCGCGATCCGGCGCGACCTCGTCAAGTCGTACCGGCCGATCCTCTCGAACGGGTTCAGCTTCACGACGACGATCACGCTCGCCGCGCTGACGAACGGGCACCGCGTCGACTGGGTCAGCATCAACTACAAGAAGCGCGAGGGGATCTCGAAGATCAGACCGATCCGGGACACGCTCGGGTTCCTGAGCCTGATCATCCGCACGGTCCTGTACTTCAACCCGCTCAAGGTGTTCTTCCCGGCGGCGTTCGTCTTCGGCGTCGGACTCGTCGGGTCGATCTACTACGACCTCTGCGTCGTCTCGCCGCCGAACCTCTCCGAGAAGACGGTCCTCTTCTTCGTTGCGCTCGTCCAGGTCCTCTCCGTCGGGCTGCTCGCCGACCTCGTCGACAAGCGCTCGCGCCTCTAGAGTGATCACCGTCTTCCTGTCCGCGTTCCTGCTGTTCCAGGTCCAGCTCGTCATCGGCAAGGCGATCCTGCCGTGGTTCGGCGGCAGCGCGGCGGTGTGGATGACCTGCCTGCTCTTCTTCCAGGCGCTGCTCTTCGGCGGATACCTGTACGCGTACCTCGTCGTCGACCGCCTCGCGCCGCGCTGGCAGGGGATCGCGCACCTCGCGCCGCTGCTCCTGAGCCTCCTCCTCCTGCCGATCGCGCCGTCGCCGACGTGGAAGCCGATCGACGCATCCGATCCGACCTGGAGGATCCTCGGGTTGCTCGCGGTGCACGTCGGCGGGCCGTTCTTCGTGCTCTCGGCGACCGGACCGTTGATCCAGGCGTGGTCGGTGCGCCTCACCCCGGGGCGCTCTCCGTACCGCCTCTACGCGCTCTCGAACGCGGGCTCGCTCCTCGGACTCGTCGGCTATCCGTTCTTCGTCGAGCCCGCGCTCCCGCTGCGGATCCAGATGACCGCGTGGTCCGTGGGCTACGGCGTCTTCGTGCTCCTCTGCGGCGGTTGGGCACTGCGCACGGCGCTTCACCGCGGGGAGGAGGCGCCAGTCGCGCGAGAGCTCGCGCCGGCGGCGAAGCCGGACTTCGTCGCGCGCGCGTTCTGGGTCGCTCTCTCGGCGTGCGGCTCGGCGATCCTGCTCGCGACGACGAACCAGATCACGCAGGACGTCGCGCCGGTCCCGTTCCTCTGGATGCTGCCGCTCGCGCTGTACCTCGTCTCGTTGATCCTGTGCTTCGAGGGGAGGCGCTGGTACCGGCGCGGGCTCGTGGGCTGGACGCTCGTCGCGTCGCTCTTCGTCGTCGCCGGCGTCCACTGGGGGCAGATGGATCTCGGGCTCTGGCCGCAGGTCGCCGGGTACGGCGTCGCGCAGTTCGCCTGCTGCATGGCCTGCCACGGGGAGCTCGCGCGCATCAAGCCCGAGCCGCGGCACCTCACGAGCTTCTACCTTCACGTCGCCGCGGGCGGCGTGCTCGGCGCGTCGATCGTGACGCTCGTCGCTCCGCTCGCGTTCAAGACTCTCGCCGACTTCCCGGTCGCGCTCGCCGCGTGCTGTCTCGCGTGGTCGGCGGCGAAGCGCTTCGAGGGACTGCGCGAGGCGTGCAAGCGACGCTTCGAGGGACGTCCGCTGCGCTCCGCGACGGCGATCGGCACCGCGCTCGTCGGCGCCGTCGCCGTCGTGCCGCTGACCGGCCGCCTGTGGAGCGGCTACCTCGAGCACCGGGGCGTCCTCGCGGCGTCGCGCAACTTCTACGGCGTGCTCCAGGTCAGCGACGAGGACGCGCAGGACCCCGCGCGGCACCGGAGACGGCTCTCGCACGGCAGCACCGTCCACGGCGTGCAGTTCGTCGCGCCGGCATCACGCGGGAATCCAGCGGCCTACTACGGCCCGGGGACCGGCGTCGAGGCCGCGTTCCGCGCGCTGCGGAAGTCGCGTCCCTCGAGCCTGCGCATCGGCGTGATCGGCATGGGCGCCGGGGCGCTCGCCGCCTTCACGCGGTCCGGCGACGCGCTCACGTTCTACGAGATCAACCCCGAGGTGATCCGACTCGCGCGCGCGTGGTTCACGTACTGGGACGACGCGGTCGCCCGCGGCGCCCGACTCGACGTACGCGTCGGCGACGCGCGGCTTCTCCTCGAGAAGGAGCCGGCGGAGCCCTACGACGTGCTCGTCGTCGACGCGTTCGCGGGCGATGCGATCCCCGTCCACCTCCTGACGACCGAGTGCTTCGACCTGTACGAAGCGCGGCTCGCGCGCGGTGCACTGCTCGCCGTGCACGTGTCGAACAAGTTCCTCTATCTCGCGCCCGTCGTGCGGCTGCAGTCCGAGCGCCGCGGATGGAGCGCGGTGAACATGAGCTCGGCCGCCGATCCCGCGCACGGATGCTTCGCGACCGACTGGGTCGCGGCGAGCTCGGACGGTGCCCTGTGCGGAGAGCTGCGCGCGCAGAAGGAGATCGTCTCGCCCTGGCCCGAGGTCGACCTCTCCAGGCCCTGGACCGACGACTTCAGCAGTCTCTTGCCGCTCCTCCGCTGAGGAGCGTGCGCACGATCCGGCGCAGGAAGTGCTCGAGCTCGCGCGCGTCGTGCGTCTCGGGGACGACGCGGGCGCCGAGGGCGCGCGCGCAGGCGCGACCGAAGCGGTCGCAGGTCACGGCGACGAGCAGCCGGCGCTCGTCGCAGCCGCGCGGGCCGCAGAGCCGGATCTCCAGGCCCTCGGGCCGGCCGTGGATCTCGAGCGTGCCGTCCGAGCCGTCGCCGAGGCGCATGCGGTAGCGCACTCCGCGTTCCGCGGGATCGTCCGTCGATGCGCACCCCGCGAGCGCGACGCGCGCCCCGGGCGTGACCGCGATCGGACCGGCGGAGAGGTTCAAGTCGCGCAGCTTCCGGAGGAGGACGCGCGTCCGATCCTGCGCGAGCGACGGGTATGCGACCTCGATCATGTTGTCCTCCGGGCGGGGAGGACCTATCGACGCTTCCGGGCCCGAAGTTGACAGCCCGCGCTAGGCATCTTGTGATTTCGGCACGAAGATGGATCGAATGCACAGCCTGTCCCGCGTCACGGCGCTCTGCGCCCCGATCTTCCTCTCCCTCGCGACCGTGCTGCCCGCGCCCCGCCAGGAGCCGCCGGCGGGCGCCGATCCGGTCGCCGACCTCGTCGCGAAGCTGAAGGCGAAGGCCGACCTCGCCGATCCGAAGCTCGTCGAGGAGCTCGCGCGCGTGCGGACGCGGGCGGCGCTCGACGGCCTCTTCGACGCCTACTCCGTGATGAACACGGCCTGGATGCGGCGCGAGATCGTCCGCGTGCTCCACGACTTCGACGGCGTCCCCGACGCGGAGCTGCCCGCGCTGCAGCGACTGATGGACGTGGCGACGCAGGATCCCGAGCCCGCGCTCCGGACGGCCGCCCTCGACGGTCTCGGCCAGTGCAAGAACAAGGGCAAGGAGTTCCTCGCGCTGATCGTGAAATCCCCGGCCGAGGACGAGATCCGCGAGAAGGCGATGGAGCTCCACGTCGCGCTCGCTGGCCCCGACGACCACCCCTGGTACAAGGAGCTCTACAAGCCGCACGCGGACGAGAAGCCCGACAAGGACAAGGAGAAGAAGGAGAGGGAGCGGGAGAAGAAGGAGAAGAAGGAGAAGAAGGAACAGCGGAAGAAGGGGGAGGAGCCGCCGCCCGAACCGAAGAAGCCGCGGATGCTCGACGGGATCCGCAGCCGGGCCTTCGAGGTGATCCGCGGGGACCTCACGTCCGAGGAGCTCGTCGACGCGGTGGGAGACCGCACGCACGACATCCGCAAGTCCGCGTTGCTGGAGCTCGAGGCGCGGAAGGACAAGCAGCTGCCCGAGATCGCGGCCGCGACGCTCGCGAAGGCGACGACGACGGACACGGACCACTTCGATCCGCGCGCGAACGAGTACGCGGACATCCGGATCACCGCCGCGCAGATCCTCGTGCGCCTGAACGGGGTGAAGGCGACGCCGGACCTGATCAAGCGCGGGATGGCCGTCGAGACGCCGGAGGAGCTGCGTCGCGGCCTCGCCGAGATCATCAGCAGCTTGAACGACCCCGGCGTGAACCGCGACCTCCTCGGGCAGCTCGGCAAGGGCCACGCGCGCGAGAAGCTCTTCGTCATCCACGCGCTCGCCGGGATCCAGGACGAGAAGATCGACCGCGCGATCGAGCGCCTGCTCTTCGACCGCGAGCACGAAGTCGTCATCGCGGCCTGTCAGGTGCTCGCCGACCGGAAGGACAAGGAAGCCGTTCCGCAGCTCCAGAAGCTGCTCGGCAAGATCGGCAAGGAGAAGCCGCTCGCGCGCGCGGCGCTCGACGCGATCGTCGTCCTCCGGAAGGACGACCCGAAGTGGATCGACGAGCTCCTCGTGATGACGAAGAGCGAGGATCCGGACGCGCGCAACCTCGCGCTGCAGGCGCTCGGCCAGACTTCGGACAAGAAGCACGTCCCGAAGCTGATCGAGGCCCTCGACGACAAGGAGTGGTCGACGCGCCTCGCCGCGCTCGATGCCCTCGAGAACATCCGCGCCAAGGAAGCGATCCCCGCGATCATCGCCCACATGCCGAAGGAGGAGGGTCGGATGCTGGCGGAGTATGCCGGCGTCCTGTTCCGGCTGACCGGACAGCCTTTCGACGACAACCCCGCCGCCTGGGACAACTGGTGGAAGGCGAGCGGCGAGAAGTTCGAGTTCATCGACAAGTCGCAGCTCGCGAAGGTCAAGACCGCCGCGGACGACTGGCGCCTGAAGCAGGGGACGAAGGTTCAAGCCAAGTTCTTCGGGATCCGCATCGTCTCGCACAAGGTGCTCCTCGTCCTCGACGTGTCGCTGTCGATGAACGAAGCGATCGCCAGCGACTACGACGGCAAGAGCGGTCTGACCCGGATGGAGGTCGCGAAGGCGGAGATGATCAAGGCGATCAAGAGCCTGGAGCCGGGCGGCTTCTTCAACGTGATCACGTTCTGCGCCGACGTGAACCACTGGGTCGAGGGCGGGCTCGCCGCGACTTCGCAGAAGAACCTCGACGACGCGGTCTCGTTCGTCGAGAAGTCGATGATGGGGGGCGGCACGAGCACGTACGACGCGCTCGAGACGGCGTTCAAGGATCCCGACGTCGACACGATCTTCTTCCTCTCGGACGGCGAGCCGACGACGGGCAAGGAGACCGATCCCGTCATCATCCGCGAGCACGTCAAGGAGTGGAACGATCACCGCGGCATCCTGATCAACACGATCGCCATCGGCGGGCAGCACGACGTGCTCGAGTGGCTCGCCGAGGACTCGGGCGGCACCTACAAGAGCTTCGACTGAGACCCCCCGGGCGTCGTTGAAGCTTCCCGTCCGGCTCGCGCTCTCGCTCGGCATCGCCGCGGGACTGCTCGCGGTGCTCCTCGCGCTCGGCGGGGTGCATCCCTCCGAGCTCCTGCGCGGTCTCGGGCGCCTTTCGTTCGAGGTCTACGCGTACGCGCTCGGGCTCACCGTCGCCGTCTACGTCTTCCGCGCGCTGCGCTTCCGCGTCCTCCTCCCCGAGAACTCCCGCCTCGCGTTTCCGCGCCTGCTCTCGATCACGGCCTCCTACACGATGGCCTCGGTGATCCTGCCGGCGAAGGTGGGGGAGGCGTCGTTCGTCGTGTACGCGGGTCGAGCCGGTGGAGTTCCCGCCGCGGACGCGTTCGCGTGCCTGCTCGTCGCGCGGCTCCTCGACTTCGCGACGCTGACGCTCGGCATGGCGGCGGCCTGCCTCGCGCTCGCGGCGAGCCACGCCTATCCGAAGCTTCCGTGGCTCGCGCCGCTGGGCTTCGCGCTGCTTCCGGCGGCGTTGCTCCTCTTCGCGGCGAGCGCGCGCGGCGATCTGCTCGTGCGGGTCGCGTCCTCTGCGTCGCGCTTGCTCGGCTTCGGAAAGACGCAGACGGGAATGCGCGTCCTCGCCGCGTCGGAGAAGATCGGCGACGCGCTGCGCGCGTGCAGCGCGAAAGGTCGGCTGTTCACGGCCGCGGTGCTGTCACTCGCGGCGTGGGTGTGCGTGTTCCTCTACTGCGCGATTCTCGCGCGCGGCCTCGGCCTGCCGCCGGAGACGACGTTCGCGCAGGCGACGTTCGGATCCGGGCTCGCGATCCTCACGACGCTCCTTCCGATCAGCGCCTTCGCCAACTTCGGGACCCTCGAAGCCGGCTGGGTCCTCGGATTCACCGCGCTCGGGGTGGCGGCGCCGCTCGCCTCCGCGACCGGCGTCGGGCTGCACGTCGTGCAGATCGCGAACACGGTGCTGCTCGGCGTGCTAGGCCACGTCGGCATGGCGCTCGTCCGCGACCGCCCGCAAGCGTGACGTGAACCGTCCCTTGCGCTCGCGGAGCACCGCCTGCGCGACCGCTCGGCCGAGAATCTCGCACCCCGCGGGCGAGAGGTGGCATACATCGTAGAAGTGCTCGAGCGTCGGGTGCAGCAGCGGTTTCGGATCGATCTCCGCCGCGCCGCAGTCGCGCGCGATCGCCGACATGCGCCGCTCGACCATCTCGAGGAGCCGATCGGCGACGCTCTGCGAGTACCACACGCGGTTCTCGCCCGACCGCAGGTCGCCGGCTGCGAACATCCAGCCGTGCTCGGCCGAGCCGCCGTGGATGCCGCCGCGCGCCCAGCACGGTCGCACGACGATCACCGTGCGCGCCTTCGACTGCGCGCAGCGGAGGAGCTCGCGGAAGTTCCGGTCGAAGTGGTCGAGCATCGCCGCGGGATCGGGGAGCGCATCGATGACTTCCTCGGCTTGCGCCCGCCCCTTCCGCGCCCGCGCGATGCCCCGGCCCGCGCCGTCGTGGTCGTCGATCGGGCGGAAGAGCCCGCGCTTCCAGGACGCCGCGACGCGCCACAACGCGAGCTCCCTCGCGCGCCATCCGAACGGTCCCTCCGGATGCTCGTCGAAGATCTCGTCCGGCTCGACGCTCTCATCGCCGATCCGCCCCGATGCGCGGACGGAGAGCCAGTGCACGACGTCGCTCGCGCCCGCCATCAGGACGATCGCGTCGAGCCTCGCATAGCGCGGCAGCACGCGACGGAGGATCAGCGCGAGCTGGCGCGAGGTCGTCAGCGACCGCCCGAGATTCCCGACGTGCGCGCGGCGCGAGCGCAGGAGCTCGAGGTTCTCGGAGCGACCGAGGAAGCGGTGGGCGACGGCGGGCCAGGCGCTGCGCTGGTCGATGAAGCGGCACTCGGCCGCGCTGCCGCCGATCACGAGCACGCGGTACGTGTCCCAAGTCGCCTTCGGCGGCTCCTCTCCGCGCTCGCCGTCCCGGTTCACCTCGAAGCGCGCGAGCGGCGGCAGTCCCGGGAAGGCGTCCTTGTCGAGAACCTGCAGCGTCCGCGTGTGCGGTGCCCAGACGTCGTACCGCGCCCGGATCGCGAGGCACCCGCGCGCGCAGAGCTCGGCGAGCAGGAATGCGATCGGGAAGAGGACGGCGACGACGAGCAGTGCGAGCGGCGTGAGCATGGGGACTACCTTGGATCGGCGCGCCGTTCGCCGAATCCGTAGCCGAATGTCAGGCGCCGTCGAGGATCGCCCGGGCGAGCGCGGCTCCGATGCGGCCGCAGCCCTCCGCCGTGTGGTGCATCTCGTCGTACCAGAGGTCGAACGTGGGCGGCACGACCGGCATCAGGTCGATCGCCTCGACGCCGAGCTCCCGCGTCACCCTCACGACCCGCTCGTCGACCTGTCGCATCAGCCTCCAGACGAGCTCGTGGGCGTAGTAGGCGTGCACCCGGTCGGCGTGGATGCGGCCCGCGCCGAACATCCAGAGGCGCTTCTCCTCCTCGGGAGTGAACTCCCTCTCGAGCCACGGCTGGCGCGCGACGAGGACGCGTTTCGCGCCCTTGCGCGCCGTCGCGATGAGGGAGCGCAGGTGCGACTCGAACCGGTCGAGCATCGGCGAGGGATCGGGGACCTGGCCGATGATCTCGGTCGCACGAGTCCTCGCGGCGCGCGCCCGCGAGATCCGGCGACCGACGTTCCGGCGGCGTCCGACGGGCCGGAAGAGGCGGCGGACGGCCGCCGATGCGACCTGCCGCATGGCGAGCGTGTGCGGCGTCCAGCCGAAGGGGCCTTCCGGGTGCTGGCTGAAGAGCGCGTCGAGGGGGATGTCGTCGCGATCGATGCGCGCCGGCGTGCCCTTCTCGAGCCAGTGGACGAGGTCGCTCGCTCCCACCATGAGCACGATCGTGTCGAGACGGCTGTAGCGCGGGAGGACGCGCTCGAGCATCCGATCGACGTGCTCGCAGGCGACGAGCGAGCGGCCGATGTTCCCGACGTGCACGCGCGCGACGCCGAGACGCGCGAGAGCGGGGGCGGAGTTGAGCGAGCGCTCGATGACTTGCGGCCAGGCGCTCGCCTGGTCGAGGAACCAGCACTCGGCGACGCTCCCGCCCGCGACGAGCACGCGGTAGGTCCCGTGCGCGTCCTCGGGGGGCGGTCCGCCGCGCTCGCCGTCGCGGTTGAACTCGATGCGGATCACCGGCTCGAGCTCGGGGACGGCTTCGCGGTCGGTCGTCATGTGCAGGCGCGCGAACGGCGGCCACACGTAGTACTTCCCCGAGCGCCGCAGCCACGCGCGCGCCGCGAGCTCCGCCGCGACGGCGAGCACGGCGACGGCGGCGGGTGTCCACAGGAGCCAGCTCAAGGCGCGCGCCTCGTCGAGAGGTACGGATCGCCGCGGTACACGAACCCCGCCCAGGCGACCGCGAACGCGAGGACGCTCGCGAGCCCTGCTCCGACGAGCGGCACGAGCCCCGAGACGTGGAAGCGGTACTTCACGAGGAGCAGCACGGAGAGCGGGAGCAGCGCGCCGACGAGCGCGCGTCCGGCGACGTACTGGACGTACTGCGTCATCGGGACCTCGAGCTCGCGGCACGCGAGGACGAGGAGCGCGCCCGCGAACAGCACGTTGGGGACGGCCGTCCCGAGAGCCACGCCGAAGATCCCGAGCGGCCCGACGAGCACGAGGCTCAGGAGCAGGTTGACGACGCCCATCGCAAGGAGCGCGAGAGCGGGGGCCTTCGGCTTTCCGAGGCCGAGGAGCACCGGCAGCGCGACGCCCCGGACCGGGAGATAGAAGAAGAAGGAGGCCATCAGGACCTGGAGCACGCGCCCGGAGGGCCCGACGAAGTCCGGGCCGACCCACCAGCCGAGGAACTCGGGTCCGAGGACGATCAGATAGAGCCCGACGAGGAGCACGATCGAAAGGCAGATCTTCGACCACTTGAGGAAGAGGCGCCGCATCTCCTCGCGCTCGCCGGTCGCCTGGAGCTTCGTCGTCATCGGCATGACGACGGCTCCGACGGCGATCAGGAGGCCCGTCAGCGGATCGAAGAACTTGTTCCCGATGTCGAAGAACGTCACCTGCGCGGCGTCGAGGCGCGCTCCGATGACGATGGCGTCCGAACGGAAGGCGAGGAGATTGCCGACGTTGAGCAGCATCGCGAAGACGCTGAAGCCGAGGATCCCGCGCACGAGTGCCGCGTCGAAGCTCGCGAGGCCGAAGCGGATGGCGGGGTAGCGGCGACGCAGGACCACGAGGGCGACGGCGAACTCGAACAGCATGCACGCGACCTGGACGCACGCGAGCACGGGCAGCGACGCCTTCCAGGCGAGCAGGCCGAGCGTCAGGCCGAGGCGCAGGAGGAGCTCGCCGGCCATGATCGCGTTCCGCACGGTGAAGTCGTGGTGCGCGTCGAAGATTCCGTACGGAAGCCGCATCGCGAAGCCCATCGCGACCTGGATCACGACGATCGCGAAGGCGATGCGCGCGCCCTCGATCGTCTCGGGTGAGACGGCCGCGGCGGCCGCACCGTGGAGGTACGTGGTCTCGAAGAAGACCCACAGCGCCGCGCCGATCGCGAGCGCCCCGACGCCGAGCGCGATGCAGATCGCGAGGCAGGTCGAGACGGCCGCGTTCGCGCTCGGGTAGTCCTTCGTGGCGACGTGGCCGGCGACGTAGCGCACGGACGCCATCGGGACGCCGAGGACGAGCAGCGACAGGATCCCGGTGAGCGAGACGATCGTCACCCAGAGTCCGTTCGGCTCGCGGCCGAGGGTCTCGACGACGAAGGGAGCGAGCTTCAGGAGGACGAGGATCTGGAGCGCGTTCAGCGCCCAGTTCGCTCCGACGTTCTTGAACAAGCTGGGCGTCCTCGGGAAGCAGGGCTCGGCTCACAAGAATGGGCATCCCGCGCCGCCGTTCAAGCGCGAGCGCGCGAATCGCGCGGGGTAGACTTCCCGTCCCTCCGCGCGATGACCACGTCGAACGCCCAGGCCCAGATCGATCTCCACCGCGCGCTCGCGCCGCGGTACGCGTACCGGTACAGCTTCGAGTTCTCGCGCCGGTTCCAGCAGGACTGGCACGCCGAGATGATGTCCCACGTGCCGATCGGCGCGCGGCGCGTGCTCGACCTCGGCTGCGGGACGGGGTTCTTCCTCGCCGAGCTCGACGCGAAGCATCCCGGCGCGGTGGGACTCGACATCAGCCACGACATGCTCAAGGTGTCCGGGCAGTACGTCCCGCGCGCGCGCGTCGTCACCGGGGACGCGGAGAAGCTGCCGTTCCAGCCGCGGGCCTTCGACGCCGTGTTCTGCAAGGGGAGTCTGCACCACACGCGCGATCACGTCGGCTTCCTGGCGAACTGCCGGCAGACGCTCGCGCCCGAAGGCGTGCTCGTGATGAGCGAGCCGTGCAACGACAACCCGCTGATCCGCGGGGCGCGGTGGGTGCTGTACAAGCTCAGCCCGCACTTCCACGAGGACGACGAAGGCTTCCGGAAGAAGGAGATCACGTCGCTGTGCGAGCAGGCGGGGTTCGAGGTGCTTCTCGTGAAGAAGTACGGCGTGCTCGCCTACGCGCTCGCCGGCTTCCCCGACCACCTGCCGATCCTGCGCTGGATCCCGGGCAACGCCGCGATCACGAGCGCCCTCATCCGGCTCGACCGCGTCCTGTGCGCGACGCCGGGGCTCTCGATCCTCGGCTTCCACGTCGTCGTCGTCGCCCGGCCGCAGCGCTGAGCGGACGCAGTCACTCCCGGCGTCCCTCGACCGGTCTCACCTCGATCCCGTTCCGGGCGAGCAGCGCCGCGGTGACGCCCGGGCCGTCGGCGAGGCCGTGGGCGACGTGCGTCTTGCACACGCCGCACGACGGCGAGCGCTCCTTCAGGAACGCGAGGCGGATCCCGTGCGCGCGGCAGGTCTCGAGCGCGCCCGTTGCGCCCTTCAGGAACTGCGCCGTCACGTCCACGCCCGCGTCGGTCACCACGCGATCCTTCCCGTCGAGCACGTCCGCGGCGCTCCGCGACTCGATCCACGCGGGTGGCCGCGGCGTCCCGAGCTCGCCGTGCTCCTCCGGGCAGAAGGGGATCACTTGCAAGCCCTGCGACTCGAGCTCCCGCTCGAGCTCGCGGTCGCGGTTCGTGCTGCCGTCGTAGCGGCATCGCCGCCCGAGCAGGCAGGCGCTGACGAGCACGGATCGCTTCGCGCCCGCGGGATCAGCGCTTCCCGTCATCGTCCTTCATCTCCCGGATCAGCGCCGACGCCGCCTCGTCGCAGGCCTTCGCGGCGGCGTCGCCGCCCTGGTTCGTCGCCACGAGCACGGCGAAGTCCCGCTCCGGCGCGATCCACGTGACGCAGAACCACATCGTGTTGCTGCCGTTGTGCGTGAGCACGCGCCCGTGCGCCCAGTCGCGCTCCGCGATCCCCCAGCCCATCGCGTAGGTCGCGCCTTCGCCGGGCGCGGGCGCGTGCAGCTTCGCGAACGTCGCGGGCTTCAAGCCCTTCAACGCGCCGCTCGCCTCCGGGCACGGGTGCTTCCCGTCGGCGCAGCGGTCGCCCTCGAGGTGGAACGCGACGTACTTCGCCCAGTCCGCGAGCGTGAGGTGCACGGTCCCCGCGGGCCCGATCGCGGGCGGATTGTCGGCGCCGGGGCCGACCTCGACCGCTTCGCCGTTCGCGCCGTGCCCGAGCGGCTCGTCGAGCTTCCCCGCCGTGCCGGGCGCGCCGAATCCCGCCGACTTCATCGCGAGCGGCGTGAAGACGCGCTCTTCCATCAGCTCTTCCCAGGCCTTGTTCGTCACCGTCTCCGCCATCGCGCCTGCGATCGCGAAGCCCGCATTCGAGTAGATGAACTTCGTCCCGGGCGGAGCCTCGGGCTCCCGCTCGAGCACTCCGCGCACGAGCGTCATCCGCTGCTCCCGCGGCGTCCCTTCGCGCTTCCAGAGCCGTCCCCACAATCCGCCGGCGTCGAGTCCCGCGGGCGCGCCGGCGCGGTGCGTGACGAGCTGCTCGAGCGTCACGTCCTTCCACGCCGGCCGCATCGTCGCGACGAGCGGACCGAAGACCTCGCCGACGGTCGTGCTCCACCGGAGCTTCCCCTCCTCGACGAGCGTCGCGAGCATCGTCGCGGTCATCGATTTCGTGCAGGAACCCATGTGGAAGCGGTCCTGCGCGGTGATCCGGACCTCGCTCCCGCGCTTCCGCACGCCGTCCGCGCCGAGCGCGACGAGTTCGCCGCCGCGGACCACGGCCGCCGCGAGGCCGGGGACGTCGTTCTTCGCGCGGATCGGCGCGAGCACCGCGCTGACGTCGCGGACATCGGAGCGGGCGGGGGGCAGCGACGCGAGGACGAGCGCGCACGCCGCGAGGCCGGGAAACCGGAGCAGTTGGAGCATGGAGGAGAGCCTACACTGGGAGCCGAGGAACCCCCTTGAGGTCGACCGAACGCATCCTCGTGCCCCTCGCCGAAGGCTTCGAGGAGATCGAGGCGATCACGATCGTCGACGTCCTGCGCCGCGCCGGGCTCGACGTCACCGTCGTCGGCCTCGCTGCTGGCCCCGTCATGGGCGCGCACGGGATCGTCGTGACGCCCGAGGCGCACTTCGACGTCATCGAGCCGTCCGCGTTCTCGATGGTCGTTCTCCCCGGGGGGATGCCCGGCACGCGCAACCTGATGGCCGACGAGCGCGTCCTCGCCCTGGTGCGCCGCCTGAGCTCGCAGGGCAAGCGCACCGCCGCGATCTGCGCCGCGCCGATCGTGCTCCACGCCGCGGGAATTCTCGCGGGCGTCCCCGTGACGTCGCATCCTTCGGTCCGCGAAAGGCTCGGCGGCGCCGTCGTCGACGGGGAGTCGCACGTCGTCCGCTCGGGTCCCGTGACGACGAGCCAGGGAGTCGGCACCGCCCTGGAGTTCGCGCTCGCCCTCGTCGCCGAGCTGTGCGGCGAGGCGAAAGCGGCCGAGCTCGCTCGCGCGATGGTCGTCCCCGGCGCGGCCTGACTTCTTGCGCGCGTCGGCCGCGCAGCCGACGCGGCGCGCGTTCCGGTCGAGGAGTCCGCGTCCGCGGACGGCGTGCTGGAGCTCGCGCGCGCGGTCCACACGCGGATCCGGCGCGAACCGGGGAGAGCCGCCGCGCGCGAGATGACGGCGCCGGCTCGTCACCACTCGAGAGGCCGGCGCCTCGCGATCGCCGGTTCCGCGCCCGCTGTGCACTCCAGGGACCCGACTCCTGCGCAGGTCTCCTCTCGCGCAGGAGGATCCCATGGAAGCAGCACGGACGTCGGAGACCTGGTCCGGACTGGCCGAGATGCGGCCGGTCGTGCGCCACTTCCTCGCGCAGCGCTGCCGCGACGAGAACGAGGCGGAGGACATCGCGCAGGAGACGCT
This sequence comes from Planctomycetota bacterium, assembly GCA_036006425.1. GTDB lineage: Bacteria > Planctomycetota > UBA1135 > UBA1135 > DASYPQ01. Next base: position 89,443 of record DASYPQ010000013.1, on the reverse strand, counting down.
GCTGCGCGCGTCGCGGTACCGCGGCAGCCTCGCGGACCCGGACCGGCTCCGCCCCTGGCTCCTGCGCATCGCGGTGAACCTCCTGCGGGACCACGTTCGCCGCGAGCGCCGGTTGCCGCGCGTCGAGGCGGATCAGGAGCTCTTCGAACGGCTCGAGGGGAGGGAAGAGGTCCCCGGCGAGTCGCGCGAGGACGCACGCGTCGACCTCGACGGATCGATCGTCGAGAAGCCGCGCGCGATCCTCCACCTCTGCGACGCGAAGGACGCGCTGCGCGCGCGCGACCGGACCCTGCTCGACGCGCGGTACGAGGACGGTCGCTCGTGCCGCGAGACCGCCGTCGTCTGCGAGATCCCCCCGAACCTCGTCAAGGTGCGGCTCTTCCGCGCACGCAAGCGGCTGCAGCGCGTCCTCCGATCGCGCCTGCGCGCGGAGGCGGAACCCACCTCATTGGAACTCGACCGCGGCGCACGGTGCGTCGCGGCGTGCGAGACGACGAACGGAGGAACGCGATGGATGCTCCCATGAAAGGCTCGGCGATCGCCGGGCCGGTCCTGTCCCTGCTCTTGACCGCTGCGACTTCGGCCCGAGCGGCCGCGGCGGAGCCCCCGGCGACGCCGCGCGACGCCGTCCGCAGCGAGGAGGCGGTGCCGAAGCTCGAGAACGCCGCGGCCCAGCTCGCGCACGCGACGTCGCTGCGGTCCGCCCTGCGCGGGAAGGAAGGCGATGCGCGCGCGTCCGCCCGGCGCGCCGCGATCGCGGCGTACCAGGCCGTGCGGGAGTACTTCGCCGGCGACGCGCGGGCCTGCTCCGAGGCGGCTTTCCGGGCGGGCGAGCTCTTGCGGTCGGCGGACGACACGCCGGGCGCGCTGGCGCAATTCGAAGCCGCGCGCGAGCGCGCCGGCGACTCGCCGTTCCGCGTGCGCGCGGGCCTCGAGATCGGGCACATCCACCGGCGGGCGCAGGATCACGAGAAGGCGCTCGCCGCTTACGAAGCCGTGCTCGCCGATCCCGCCGCGACTCCCGGGCAGCGCGACGACGCGTCCTACTGGACCGGGCACGTGTACGCCGCCTCGAAGCGCGTCGAGGACGCCCGCCGCACCTGGCAGCGCGTCGCCGACGGAGCGGAGGATCCGCTCGACCGCATCCGCGCGTGGGACTGCATCGCGTCGTCGTACGTCGACGCGGGCGACCTGGAAGGCGCCGCCGGAGCGCTGGAGCGGTGCCGCGAGGCGCTCGCGGAGAGCTCGGCGGAGGAAACGCGCCTCGGCGAGAGGGTGCGCAACGCTCTCGCGTCGATGCGGTCGGTCGACGATCTGCAACGCGCCGTCGAGAAGCGCGACAAGGCGAAGACGACCCGGAAGAAGGGTGACGCGGGAACCGACTCCCGGGGTGATCAGAAAAAAAAGGACGACGGACTCTTCCTTCCCCCTCCGCGCTTGATGTAGGGATGAGCGTGTCAGAACGGATCGGTCGCGTTCGTCCGGGTGTTGTCGCCGTTGTGCGACAGGGACGAGCGAACCGACACCGCTCCGGCGACTACGACATCATCGAGCGGCTCGGCTCTTTCGAGGGACGAGCCGCTCTGTCGTTTCCGGTCGCTAGGTTCCCATCCCGAAGTACTCGAAGCCGAGCTTCTCGAGGGTTCCGCGCGGGTAGATGTTCCGCCCGTCGAAGATCACCGGCGTTCGGAGCGCGGCCTTCACGGCCTCGAAATCCGGCCGGCGGAACTCGTTCCACTCCGTGATCATCACGAGCGCGTCCGCGCCTTCGAGCGCCTTCATCGGCGCGTCGGCGTAGTCGATCCGGTCGCCGAGGTGGTGCGCGCGGCATTCCTCGACGGCTTCCGGGTCGAACGCCGTCACTTCCGCGCCCGCGTCGAGCAGACCCTGGATCACGACGACGGACGGGGCCTCGCGCATGTCGTCGGTGTTCGGCTTGAACGCGAGCCCCCAGATCGCGAAGCGTTTTCCGCGCAGATCCTTGCCGAACCGGTCCTGGATCCGGTCGACGAGCAGGCGCTTCTGGTACTCGTTCACGGCCTCGACGGCCTTCAGGATCTTGAACTCGTACCCCTTCTCCGAGGACGTCCGGACGATCGCCTGCACGTCCTTCGGGAAGCAGGAGCCGCCGTAGCCGAGCCCCGCGAACAGGAACCTGGAGCCGATGCGCGCGTCCGACCCGATCCCGCGGCGCACCGCGTCGATGTTCGCGCCGACGCGCATGCAGATGTTCGCGATCTCGTTCATGAAGGAGATCCGCGTGGCGAGCATCGCGTTCGCGGCGTACTTCGTGAGCTCCGCCGAGGCGATGTCCATGTGGATGATCGGGTTGCCGGTGCGCACGAAGGGGGCGTAGAGCTCGTCCATGATCTCGGCCGCCCGCCGGCTCCCCGACCCGATGACGACCCGGTCAGGTTTCAGGAAGTCGTCGATCGCGGCGCCCTCCTTCAGGAACTCGGGGTTGCTGACGACGTCGAACTCGTGCTTCGCGACCTTCCGGATCGCGTCCATCACCCTCTTCGCGGTGCCGACCGGGACCGTCGACTTGTCGACGACGACCGTGTACGCCGTCATGTGCTTGCCGATCGAGGTCGCGGCGGCGAGGACGTACTTCAGGTCGGCGCTGCCGTCCTCCCCCTGGGGGGTGCCGACGGCGATGAACACCACCTCGGCGTTCGGGATCCCCTGTGCGTAGTCGGTCGTGAAGGCGAGCCGCCCGTCCCGCACGTTCCGGCGCAGGAGTTCCTCCAGGCCGGGCTCGTAGATGGGGACGATGCCGCTCTGCAGCTTGTCGATCTTCTGCCGGTCGATGTCGATGCAGGTGACCTGGTTGCCGCTCTCGGCGAAGCAGGTTCCCGCGACGAGACCGACATAGCCGGTGCCTACGACAGCGATGCGCATGAAACAGGGGCTCCTGGAGGAAGGGGCGATCGGAGCCGCGCGGGGCATCCGCCGCGAGGCGCCTGGGCGGCGCCGTCGGCGGCGGTGCCGGCCGGGATCGCGGCCGAGGTGGAGGGACTGGGGGCCGAAGGATACCGTGTCCGCGGGCGCTCCGGGACCGGGCGATTAACTCAGCGGCTAGAGTGCCTCCCTTACAAGGAGGAAGTCGGGGGTTCGAATCCCTCATCGCCCACCAGGGAGCCGCTTTCCTCGGACGGCTTCGCCGGCTAACGTCAGCGCGTGCGCGGCGGTGTCGAGGGGCCCGCGTCGCGCGCGGCACGATCGCGCTCGGGCGCGTCGGCGCGTATCGACAACCGTCCAGTTCAAGAAGCCAAGAGGTGTTCCGTGAGCCGTCTGCTCGTCGTCGACGATGATTCGGGCAACCGACGGATCCTCGAGAGTCGCCTCGCCGAGAAGGGCCACGAGGTCGTCGCCGGCGAGAACGGCGCACTCGGCCTCGCGCTCGCGCGCGAATCGCGGTTCGACCTGATCCTGATCTCGACCGAGCTGCGCTCCGGCGTCGACGGTTTCGAGGTGTGCCGGCGCGTCAAGGCGCTGCCGGAGTCCGCGCGACCGGGGATCGTCCTCTTCTGCGAGCAGACGCCGGTCCCCGAGGTCCTCGAGCGCGGCTACCAGGCCGGCTGCGACTCGTTCGTGACGCGGCCCGACCTGCCGGCGCTCGAGTCCGTGCTCGGGAACCTCCTGCGACAGCGCGGGCGCGTCACCGAGATGGAGGAGGAGCTGACGAGACTGCGCGAGCAGGTGCGCCGCGGTCCGGCGACTCCGCCCCCGACTCCGCGCGCCGCCGCGGCCTCGAAGGAAGTCGATCGCGCGGACGCGGTGAAGGAGCTCGCCTGCGGTCGCCCCGACGGTCTCCTGCTCGTCGATTCGGAGGGGACGGTGCGCCACGCGGACCGCGGCGCCTGCGAGATGCTCGGCGGCGGGATCGAGGGACGCCACCTCGGGAACCTCGCCCCGGCGAGCGGCCTCGAGGCCTTCGTCCGCGACGCGCGGCTCGAGGCGCGCGAGGGATTCCGCTTCGACCTCGGCGCGCGCAAGGGGCACTCCGCGCGCTCGCTCTCGGCGACCGTCGTGCCGCTCGTCGTCCAGCCGGGACAGCACGACCCGGAGATGCGCGCCGTGCTGCTCCACGATGCGGCGCGGCGGAGGCTCGCCGCGGAAGTCCTGCATCTGCGCGAGCCCGGCATGCCGCGCCAGGAGCACGGCCCGCTCGTCGAAGCCGCGCGCGAGACGTTCCGACCCGAGGCGATGATCGGCGCGAGCGCGTCGACCGCGGCCTTGCGCGCGACGCTCGCGGATTGGGCGGCGAGCGCGGTCCCGGTCCTCCTGCGCGGCGAGAGCGGCACGGGGAAGGAGCGCGCCGCGCGCATCCTCCACTACTCTTCCTCCGCGACGGGAGCGTTCGTCCAGATCCGCTGCGGCGCTCTCACGCCCGAGAGCCTCGATCTCGAGCTCTTCGGCCGCGCGAAAGGGGCTTCGCCCGAAGCCCTCGCCGACCGGCCGGGGCTCTTCCACCTCGCGCACGACGGGACGCTCTACCTCGCCGACATCGGCGACGCGCCGGCGGAGACGCAGAAGCAGATCCTGCGCTTCCTCTCGGAAGGCGTGATCATGCGCCTCGGCTCGCGCAAGCCCGAACGCGTGCGCGCGCGGCTCGTGGTCTCGAGCCGGGACCCGCTCGAAGGTCGAGTCCGCGAAGGCCGCTTCTCGGCCAAGCTCCTCGAAGCCTTCGAACCGGCGACGGCGACGCTCCTCCCGCTCTCGCAGCGGCCCGAGGACATCGAGCCGATCGCGCGCCACTGCGTCGCGCTCTTCGGCGCGCGGCGCGGCGTCTCGTCGATCGCCGCCGAGGTCCTCTCGGCGCTCGTCCGCCCGACCTGGTCGAAGAACGTCGCCGAGCTCATCGACTGCATGCAGCACGCCTGCGCGCAGGCGAACGGCGACACGATCGCCGTCGAGGACCTGCCGGGTTCCCTGCGCGATCACCGTCGATCGCCTGGCGATCGGGACCTGATCCCCTCCGTCCCGCCCGGGCGCGGCTCGGCGGCCGGGACCCACGCGGTCTCGCTGCCGGAGAAGGAGATCGCCCCGCGCGCCGCGCGCGCCGGACAGGAACCGCGTCCCTGGGACATCACGGACGACGATCCGATCAGCCTCGAGCTCTACGAGAAGAAGGCGCTCCTGCGCGCGCTCGACAGCGTCGGCGGCGACCGCCTCGCGGCCGCACGGCTCCTCAACGTCGGGAAGAGCACGCTCTACCGCAAGCTGAAGCAGTTCGGGATCGGATGAGCTAGAGCCGGGCGACGACTTCGTCGCTCGCGTCCGAGAAGGCGTTCTCGTCCGAGGCCCCGGGATTCCGGAGCACCGCGCGGACCTCGACGAGATCCGCGCCGTCGATCCGCGCGGGCAGCGTTCCGCGGTAGAGCTCGACCGGGCGCGTTCCCGAGTTGTAGAGCAGCAGATCCGGGCGCGCGAGAGCGCCGGCTCCCTCGACGAGATCGCCGGTCGGTCGCACGGACCACGTCCGGCCGCGGGCGTCGATCGCCTCGACGCGCAGGTCCGCGATCTGCATGTGCGCCGGCTGCGTCGTCTGGATCCGGATCCCGCGACCCTCGATCGAGATCCGCAGCACGGGCCGCTGCGCGAGATCCCGGCGGCGCAGGAGGAAGAAGGGCTCGTTGCGCGGCGGCGCGCTCCCGCGGGGCGCGAAACGGATCGGGACGGCGATCATCTCGTAGTTCGAGAAGCCCGTCTCGATCGCTTCGAGGCGCCCCTTCTCGTTCGGGCGGTCGTCGAGCGCCTCGAGCCACGCGCCGGCGACCTCGCGCAGCGCGGGCGCGCTCGCGCTCGGCTTGATCTGCTCGATCACGTAGTCGGGGTTCATCGCCAGCGCCGCGACGACGTCCGCGCGCTCGCGCCGTGTCCAGGCGGCGGGGCGATTCTTCCCCGTGACCGGGCTCGCGCGGCCCAGGAGATCGATCACCGGCAGTCGCGAGAGGTATCCGACGGCGCCCGGGGCGGCGGTCAGCACGCTGGATCCGGGATCGAGGAAGTCGCGCAGGAAGATCCCGAGCCCGCGCAGGCGGATCGTCGTGTCGATCTCCTCCTCGAGGCCGAGACGTCCGAGCGGCTGCTCGTAGCCGAACCGCGCCGAGCCGCGCGATCGCATCCAGCGCTCGTGCCATTCCTCGAGCGGGAGCGGCCCGAGGTCCGCCGGGTGGCGGCTGACGAAGGCGCTGACGAAGAGGCACGCGAAGAGCGACGACAGCGCGAGTCGCCGTCCGAGCACCGAGGTACCGTCGAGGGACTCGATCATCCCCTCCTGCACCGCGACGAACGCGAGGGGCAGCACCGGGACCAGCGCTTCCGCGAACGGCAGCGGGCCGCGGCCTTGCGGGACGATCACGGCGACGAGGACGAGAGCGAGGAACAGCGCGCGCGCTCCCATGCCGGAGATGTGTCCGCGCGCGAGCGAGACGAAGGCGTACACGAGGAGGACGAGACTGATCGCGGTCCGCGCCGAGTCCCCGAGCCACACGACGCCTTCGCCGAGCTGCCCCGCGAGCGGATGCAGGATCGCGTACGTCGAAGGCGGCAGCAGGAAGCCGGTCGCGCGGTAGCGCGCGTACGTCGTGGCGGCGATCGTCACCACGGGCGCGATGAAGGGCCAGAGCGCGGGGCGCGGCGATCCGCTTCGGAATCCGAACGTCCGCAGGAGGAGCAGGAGGACCGCGACGTACGCGCCTTCCGGCCTCGTGAGGCACAAGAGCACCATCGCGATCGCGAGACGGTTGCCGAAGCGGCGCTCGAACGTCCAGAACGACGTGATGACGAGCAGCGCGAACATCGACGTCTCGAGACCGCTCGCCGCGGCCGCCGCGAAGCACCCGCAGGTCACGAGGAGGAGCGGCGCGATCAGGCCGGCCGTGCGGTCGCCGCGGAGCTGCGCCGCGAGGATCACGGTGAGGAGCGCCGCGAGGACGCTCGTCGCCTGGACGATCACGTTGGAGGAGAGCTCCATGTGGTCGCCGATCCGGGTCCCCGACAGGCGCTCCGCGACCGCGGCGATCGCGACCCAGAGCGGCGAGTCGTAGCTCTCCCACGCCGACGTCCCGGGGTTCCAGCGCAGCTGCCCCTCGAAGACGAGATTGTGCGCGAGGCGCAGCGGCACGTAGGCCTGGTCGTACGGGAACGCGAAGTGCCCCTGGCCGTCGGTGTGGATCGCGAGGCAGTGCGCGAGCAGGATCACCAGGGCCACGAAGAGGGCGATGGTCCTGTTCACGCGGGCAGCCTAGTTTTTCGCCGCGACCGGGTCGACCCCCGCGAGCGCGTCAGGCCTCGGGATCGAGCTCGATCGTTTCGATCCCGGCGCACGCGCGGTCGATCAGTCCGGCGAGATCGAGTCCCGCCTCCGCGGCCTCGCACGCCTCGATCTTCCCGCGCAGGACCGGCCGCTCGGGCATGAAGACGGAGCAGCAGTCGGGTTCCTGCCGGCTCGACACGTCGAAGGTCCCGATCCGGCGCGCGACGGCGACCGTGTCCTCCTTGTCGAAGCCGATCAGCGGGCGCAGCACCTGCGCGTCCGCCGCCGCCTCGATGCAGGCGATGTTCTCGAGCGTCTGGCTCGCGACTTGCCCGAGGCTCTCCCCGGTGATCAGCGCGGCGAGCCGGTTCTCGGCGGCGACGCGTGCGGCGATGCGCTGCATGAAGCGCCGGTAGAGCACCGTGCGGTAGCTCTCCGGCGCCGCGTCGCGGATCGCGGTCTGGATCTCCGTGAACGGGACGACGAAGAGGCGGCTCTCGGGTTGCTGCCACCGCGCGAGGAGCCGCGCCACCTCGACGACCTTGCGCTTGCTCGCGTCGCCGACGAACGGATACGAGTGGAAGGTGATGAATCCGACGTGCAGTCCGCGCTTCATCGACATCCACGCCGCGACGGGGGAGTCGATCCCGCCGGAGAGCAGGCACAACGCGCGACCGAGCGTCCCGACCGGCAGCCCGCCCGGGCCCGGGAGGCGGCGCACGAACACGTACGAGCGCTCCGCCCGCACGTCGATCCCGAGCGCGAGCTCGGGATCGTCGAGGCGCACGCGCAGACGGCCGAGGCCGGGCATGATCCGCTCGGCGACGTAGCGATCGAGCTCGATCGAGTTGAGCGGGAAGAGCTTGTCCCCGCGGGAGGTGTGCACGCGGAACGTGACCTCGCGGTCCGGCGGCAGCGCCGCGAGAGCGTCGACGAGGACGGGTTGCGCGCAGCGCGCGATCGCGTCGGGCTCGCTCGGCGATCCCCAGGCCGGCGAAACGGACTTGATGCCGAACACTTCCTGGAGCCGGAACGCGACGTCCTCGGTCCGGCGCTCCGGGAACACCGCGAGTCTTCCGCGTCGCCGCTCGACGCGCACTCCGGAGATCCGCGCCGTCGCGTCGCGGATGTTCTGCGCGAGGCGGTCCTCGAACTGCCGGCGATTCCCGCCCTTCAACGCGAGCTCGCCGTAGCGGACGAGCACGATCTCGGGCGGCGGCAGCGCCGGCGATCCGCTCACTTGCGCGCGCTCTCGAGCTTGCTGCACACCGCCTCCAGCGCGGACCCGGCGGTGCTAGCGTCGCTCTCGGTCGTCGCTCTCGAGAAGGAGAAACGGAGCATGCGGCGCGCGTCCGCGGCCGAGAGACCGATCGCGACGAGGGACGGGCTCACCTGGCTCGTCTTCGAATGGCAGGCACTCCCGGCGCTGACGATCACGCCGAGCTCCTCGAGGTGGTTCATGCGCACTTCCGACGGCGCCCCGGGGATCACGACCGCGAGGATCGCGGGCGAGACGGCCTGCGCGGGAGCGCCGGGCTCGAGCACGCGCGCTCCCGGGATCCTCGCGATCCCCGCGGCGACGATGTCGCGACAGCGGCGCATCGAGGCGCAGGCGGACTCGCGGCGTTCCTCAGCGAGCCGCGCGGAGACTCCGAGGCCGACGATGCCGGCGACGCCTTCCGTCCCGGGCCGCCGTCCGCCCTGCTGGCCGCCGCCGAACACGAGCGGCCGCAGGGGGATCGCGCCGTTCGTGACGAGCGCACCCGACCCCTTCGGACCGTGGACCTTGTGCGCGCTGATCGCGATCGAATCGGCGCCGAGGGAGCGCAGCGAGACCTCGACCTTCCCGAACGCCTGCACGGCGTCGACGTGGACGGCGGCGTGAGGCGACCGCGCCCGGACGCGCGCGGAGACTTCGCGGACGGGCTGCACGCTCCCGAACTCGTTCTGCACGAGGAGGAGGCCGACGAGCACCGTGTCCGGGCGCAGCGCCGCGGCGAGGTGCGCGAGGTCGAGCGCGCCGCTCGAGTCGAGTCGCAGCGTCTCGACCTCGAAGCCCTCTTCGACGAGCGCCTGCGCGCTCTCGCGGACGCACGGGTGCTCGGTCGGCCCGACGAGGACGTGCCGCCCGTGCTTCCTGCGCGCGCGCGCCGATCCGAGCACCGCGAGGTTGTTCGCCTCGGTCCCGCCGGACGTGAAGACGACGTCCGCGGCCTTCGCGCCCGTCGCGCGCGCGACCTCGGCGCGCGCGCGATCGACCGCCTCCGCGGCGCGCTGGCCGACGCGGTGCCGCGAGGATGGGTTGCCGAACTCCGCGTCGAGGAACGGGCGCATCGCCTCGCGGACCTCGGGGTCGACCGGGGTCGTCGCGGCGTTGTCGAGGTAGATGAAGGGCGCGGTCAAGGGCGTGCTCGGGACCGCACAGGATACCCCCTACTGCGAGCGGTGCACCTCGACGGGGGCGAGCTCGATCGCCGTCGACTCGCCCGCGCGGATCCGCAGCTCCTTCTGCACCGCCGCGGATCCGGCCCGGATCGAGAGCAGGTAGTCGCCGGCCGGCAGCGCGCGGAGCGCGAACGTGCCGTCCGCGGCGCTCGTTTCGGGCGGGAAGACGCGGCTCGCGTCCGCGGCCGGAGCGAAGAGGAGCAGGGCGCCCTCGATCGGCTCTCCGTCGATGTCGAGGAGCCTCCCGGCCGCCTCGCCGATCGCGAGGTCGATCGAGAGGGGGGCGAGAGGCGGCGCATCGGCCGCGTGCGCGAGGACGCGCGGCTCCGCGCCGTCGATCGCGCGAGCGAGATCGGGCCAGCTCCCGCCGCGGGCCCACGCGGGGATGACCTCGACCTTGTACTCGCCGACGACGAGGTCCTCGAACTCGAACCGGCCGTCGGCGGCGACCTTCGCGCGGCGCGGGAGCGGCGCGCTCAGGGTCTCGGGCGGCGACGTGGGCGTCAGGACGACTTCGGAACCCTCGAGGACGGTCGCGAGCTTGCTCGCGATCGATCCCGCGAGGCGCGCGCGCGCGATCCGCGGCAGCTCCGGCGGCGGCTGGAGTCGCGCGCCGAGCTGGACCGACTGCGGCTCCTGCGACTCCACGAACTCGTGGGCGAGCGGCGAGAAGCCCTGCGCGAGCACGGTCGCGCGCCACGGCGGGGCTTCGAGCGCTTCGAAACGGAAGGCGCCCTGCGCGTCGGTGTACGTGAAGTGCGGAGCGTCCCCGGCGCGGATCCACACGAGCGCCTCCGCGACGCCCGCGCCGGACGGATCGACGACGCGGCCTTCGAGCGCGCGGGTCCTCGCCGGGAGCTCGAGCGCGCCGATCTTCGCCGCCGGAGGAGGCTGGATCACGAGATCGTCCTGCGCCGGCGCGGACATGCGCGCGGCGAGGATTCCGACGGCGATCCCGACGAGCGTCAGCACGGGGATCCAGATCTTCCAGTTCTTGAGGAGGGACAAGGGCGCTCCGTTCACAGCGCGGCGAGGATCTCGGCGCGCAGTCCGGCGGCCGGCTCGAACTCCGAGCAGTCGAGACCTTCGATCGTGCGCCCGAATTCCTCGAGTCCGCGCACGCCGAGACGACGGTAGCCGACGAGTCGCACGCCCATCTGCAGGCGATCGCAGAGCCGCGCGAAGCGCGCTTCCCTGGAGCCTTGTCCTCGGTACTCGGTGGAGCGTTCGAGGGCGAACGCGGAGAGCCCGCCGAGGAGGCTGCGCGCGGCCGCTTCCTCGGCGGCGGCCTTCGCTCCGCGCGGGAGGAGGTCCGACGCGCCGCGCGGCAGGTCGCCGATCAGCGCTTCGGGCGCGTCGTGGACGAGAGCGAGTGCGAGACAGCGCTCGACGTCGATCGGAGGGACCACGCGTGGAGCGAGCGCGAGGATCGCGTGGCACGTCCCGAGCACGTGGCCGGCGACCGTCTCGGGGTTCGCGATCCCGTTCATCGCCCAGCCCGTCCTCGGGAGGCTCTCGAGCGGCTGGAGGGCGAGCAGCGAGGGGAGAAGGGTTCCAGACGCCCGATCCATGCGTCAGCACCTTGCCAAACCGCTCGCGTAAGTCGGAGCCCCGACCCGCGATTGACGCGTCGGAGCGGCCGCTCCATACTGTCGCGTTCGGCTGCGAGCCATCGAACCCGGCCGCACCAATCCTCCCGCGATGTCGCCGCGCCTTCCCGCTTCCATCCTCGCCCCGCGCAAGGACTTGAGGTGACCGGCACCGTGGTGCGCAAGCGCTTCATCGCGGGGAACTGGAAGATGAACCTCGACCGCGCGAGCGCGTCGGCGCTCGTGGCGACGCTCCGCGAGCACCTCGCGACCCGGAGCGACGTCGACGTCGCCGTCTTCCCGCCCTTCGTCTATCTCCAAGAGGTCGCGCAGGCCCTCGCGGGCTCCCCGATCCGCGTCGGCGGCCAGAACTGCTGCGACCAGGCCGTCGGCGCGTTCACTGGCGAAGTGAGCGCGAAGATGCTCGCCGACGTCGGCGCGACGCTCGTGATCGTCGGCCATTCGGAGCGCCGGCACGTCTACGGGGAATCGGACGAGCTCGTGCACGCGAAAGTGCACGCGGCGCTCGCCGCGGGCCTCGACGTGATCCTCTGCGTCGGCGAGACGCTCGCGGAGCGCGAGCGCGCGGCGACGGAGAAGGTCGTCGGCAACCAGCTCCGGCGCGGTCTCGAAGGCGTGACGGCGCGCGACCTTCCGCGCCTCACGATCGCGTACGAGCCGGTCTGGGCGATCGGAACCGGCCTGAACGCGACTCCCGAGCAGGCGAGCCAGGTCCACGGCTACCTGCGCGGCGTCCTGACGAGCCTGTACGACGACCGCCTCGCGGGCGGACTCCGCATCCAGTACGGCGGCAGCGTCAAGCCGTCGAACGTCCAAGCCCTGCTGTCCGCGCCCGAGGTCGACGGCTGCCTCGTCGGCGGGGCCTCGATCCAGGCCGAGAGTTTCCTGTCGCTCGTCAAACCCTAGTCCGCAGTATCGTTGTCACTCCCATGGAACTGATCACCACGCTCCTCTACATCCTGTTCGTCATCGCGGCGATCGTGCTGATCGTCGTCGTCCTCCTGCAGGAGGGTCGCGGAGGCGGATTGACCGACGCGCTCGGCACGTCCGGTCAGCAGACCTTCGGCGTCGGCGCGTCGGGTATCAACCGGTTCACGGGCGCCGCGACGGCGGTCTTCCTCGGCAGCGCGCTCCTGATCCACGTGATGAACCGCCACTCGATCAGCAGCGGCGTCATGAAGGACATCACGACGCCCGAGGCTTCGGCTCCGCCGGCGGGGCCGGCTCCGGCTCCGGGCGGGAACCCGATCAAGCTGACGCCGATGACCCCGCCCAACAAGCCGCAGTAGGGGACGGATCCTTGGACTCGCAGCGCGTCCTCGAGCTCTTCCGCTCGACCGGGGCGATGCTCGAAGGACACTTCGAGCTGTCGTCCGGACTCCACAGCGAGCGCTACTTCCAGTGCGCGCTCCTGCTCGAAGACCCCGTGCGCGCCGAGAGCCTCGCGCGCGCTCTCGCCGAGAAGATCCGCGCGAAGGACTCCGCGCGCTTCGACGTGGTCGTCGGGCCCGCGCTCGGCGCCGTGATCTGGGCGCACGAGGTCGCGCGCGCTCTCGGTGCGCGTTGCCAGTTCACCGAGCGCAAGGACGCGCGGATGGAGCTCCGCCGCGGATTCAGGATCCGGCCTTCCGAGCGCGTGCTCGTCGTCGAGGACGTGCTGACGACCGGCGGATCGGCGCGCGAGGTCATCGACGTGCTGAAGAGCTTCGACGTGCGCCCGGCCGCGGTCGCCGCGATCGTCAACCGCTCGGGCGGCAACCCGTTCGCGCGCGACGGACTCGACCTCCACGCGCTCGCCGAGGTCGAAGTGCGCACGTGGAAGCCCGAGGAGTGCGCTCTCTGCCGCGCCGGAACGCGTGCGACGAAGCCGGGCAGCCGCCCGGGAGCCAAGGCTTGATCCGTTCGATGACCGGCTTCGGCGTCGCCGCCGTGGCGAAGGGCGGGATCTCCGCGCGCGTCGAAGTCCGGTCGGTGAACCACCGCTACCTCCAGGTGAAGGCGCGGCTGCCTTCGGACCTCGGGACCCTCGAGCCCGGCCTCGAGGCGATCGTCCGCGAGAGCCTCGACCGCGGATCCGTCTCCATCTCGGCTTCGGTCGAGCGCGAGGCCGAGGCGCGCACGGCTCGCGTGAACGCCGACGTCGCGCGGTACTACCAGAAGACGCTCGCCGCGCTCTCGAAGGACCTCGGCCTCCGCGACGGATTGAGCGTCGAGACGCTCGTCGGCCTGCCGGGCGTCCTCGGGTCGGGCGACGACGACCGGGAGCGGCGGCGCGAGGACGAGCTCGTGCTCGACGCGGCGAAGAAGGCCGTCGCGGCGCTCGTGCAGATGCGCGGGAAGGAAGGCAAGAGCCTGCTCGCGGACCTGCGCAAGAACGCGAAAGGCGTCGCGGTCCTCGTCGGCACGATCGGCAAGCGCATGCCCGTCGTCGTGCGCGAGCACCACGAGAACTTGAAGAAGCGCGTCGAGGAGCTGCTCGGCGGACGGCAGCCGGTGCGCCCCGAGGATCTCTCGCGCGAGCTGGCGCTGATCGCGGACCGCATGGACGTCGGCGAGGAGCTGACGCGGCTCTCGAGCCACCTCGACCAGTGGGAGTCGCTGCTCGGGAAGGGCGGAGCGGTCGGACGGCAGCTCGACTTCCTCGTGCAGGAGCTGCTCCGCGAGGCGAACACGATCGGGTCGAAGTGCAACGACGCGGCGGTCGCGCACGCGGTGGTGGAGCTCAAGACGCTGATCGAACGGCTGCGCGAGCAGGTCCAGAACGTGGAGTAGCGCGATGGCGCTCCAGACGACGGCTCGAGGCCGCATGGCCGTGATCTCCGGCCCGTCCGGGTCGGGCAAGAGCACGATCTGCAAACGCCTCCTCGAGGATCCGCGCGTCGTGTTCTCCGTGTCCGCGACGACGCGCGCGCGCAGGCCGGGCGAGGTCGACGGGCGCGACTACCACTTCCTCCCGCGCGAGGAGTTCAAGCGGCGCGTCGAGCAGGGCGAGTTCCTCGAGCACGCCGAGGTGTACGGGAACATGTACGGGACGTTGCGCGCGCCGATGGAAAAGGTCCTCGCGGGCGGCAACGTGTACCTGCTCGAGATCGACGTGCAGGGCGCGAACCAGCTGCGGGCGCTGGGCGTTCCCGGGACGTACATCTTCATCGCGCCGCCGGACTTCGAGGAGCTGCGGCGGCGTCTCGCGGCACGGGGGACGGAGACGACGGAGATGCTCGAACGGCGGCTGCACAAGGCCGAGGACGAATGGCGCGAGCGCGTGCGCTACGATCACGTCGTCGTGAACGACGCGATCGACCGTGCGGTGGGGGAGATCCGGACGATCCTCGGGCTCGATCGTCCCGCGGGGGTGAAGTGATGGCGCAGATCGTGCTCGTCTCCGGCGCGTCGGTCGCGATCCACAAGGCCTGCGATCTCGCGAGCAAGCTGACGCAGGACGGCCACAAGGTGCGCGCGATCCTGACGCGCAGCGCCGCGAAGCTCGTGAGCCCGCAGCTCTTCGAGGCGCTGACGAGCGAGCCGGCGTACACGGACGAGTTCGGCGCGACGCGGCGGACGGCGATGGACCACATCGAGCTCGCGAAGTGGGGCCAGTGCTTCGTCGTGGCGCCGTGCACGGCCGACCTGATCGCGAAGTTCGCGCTCGGGCTCGCCGACGACCTCGCGACGACGACAGCGCTCGCCTTGCCGACGTCGGTGCCGCGCCTGCTGTGCCCCGCGATGAACCCGGGGATGCTGGCGGCGCCGCCCGTGCGCCGTCACCTCGAGACGGTGCAGGGCGACGGCTGGTCCGTGCTCTCGCCCGACGAAGGCCGGATGGCCTGCGGCGACGAGGGCCAAGGGCGCTTGCCGGAGCCGCAGAAGATCGCGGCGTGGATCGAGAAGTCGCTCGCGCGCCGGTAGGACGCCGAGCCCTACTTCCCCGCTTTCGCGATCTCCGCGACCGTCTTCGCCGACCACCAGCCGACGAGATCCTTCTCGCCGAGGCTCCCGCTCCCGAGCAGCGCCTCCGCCTCGGACGCGTCCTTCACGTCGAGGATCGCGAGATAGGATCCGCGCGGAGAGCCTTCTAGATTCCCTGCGAAGATCACCCTGTCCTCCGCGTGCGCCTTCGCGATCGCCCGCTCCGCGCGCTCGCCGTCCTGCGCGAGGATCATCGCGTACGGCCGGATCCGGTCCGTCAATCCACCCGGCTTCCCGCTCTTCTCGATCTCCGCCGTCTCGGCCTTGAAGAGCTCGAGCGACCGCTTCAGCGGCGCATCCGTGCGGAACGGGACGATCTCGATCGCGAACGCTCCCGCCTCGACGCCCGGATCGGTCTGCACCCACGCGCGCGCGGTCGTGATCTCCGGAGTGTCCAGGATGAAGATGCCGCGCAGCTGATCGTCGGGCGTCGGCTTCGCGAACGGCCCCGCGATCAGGAGCATCCCCTCCTCCGAGAGCCGCTTCATGTTCGCCATGTGCCCCGTCATGATCGTCCGGTTCTCCTCGGGCGTCTTCTCCGCCGCCTTCGGACCGGTCACGAGGAACACGAACGAGTACGCCTTCTTCGGATTCGCGGGCGGCGCCGCGCGGCAGGAGAGGGTGCTCGTCGCGAGCAGGGCGAGGAAGAACGCGAGCCGCGAAGAGTGGAGCATGCCGGTATCCTAGCGGCCGCGCATGGACCGGCGTCCACTCTCGATCACGCTCATCGCGGGCCTGTTCACGGCCCTCGGGATCGCCGAGCTCGTCTTCGGGATCTCGCAGATCCATCAGCGCCTCGGGGGCGACGACGCCTTGGTGCTCGTCGTCGGAATCGTCGCGCTCGCCGGCGGAATCCTCGCGTACCGGGGATCGAACTGGGGGCGCTGGCTGATCCTCGCCTGGCTCGCGTTCCACGTCGCGCTCAGCATCTTCCATCCGACGGAGCAGCTGGTTTCGCACTCCCTGATCCTCGCCGTCCTCGCCTTCTTCCTGTTCCGACCGCGCGCGTCGGCGTACTTCAGGTGAGCGGCGGTCCGGTCTGCTGGCGCCCGATCACTTCGTCCGAGGCGCGAGCCCGACGAGCGACTTCGTCGATGCCCACTGCGCGAGGTCGTGCTCGCGCAGCACGATCGAAGCTTCGCCGATCATCATCGCGGCGTCCTTGACGTCCTCGGCGTCGAGCACCGCGAGGTACTTCCCGCGCGGACTTCCCTCGAGCTCGCCCTCGAAGAGCACCTTCCCCTGCTTGCGCAGCGCCGTCAGCGCGACCTCGGCCCGGTCCGGCTCGCGCGCCAGGAGCATCACGTAGTTCCGGAACCGCGCGCTGCTGTCGACGGGCTTCCCGCTCTTCGCGATCGCGGCGCTCTCCGCCTTGTCGAGCTCGACCGCGCGCCGCAACGGCGTCGGACTCCGGAACACCGCGAGCTCCGTCGCGAGCACGCCCGCCTGCACCGCCGGATCCGAGGCGGTCCACGCGCGCGCCGTCTCGATGTCCTCCGTGTCGAGCACGAAGATCTCCCGCAGCCGCGGATCCGGCGTCGGATTCCCGAACGATCCGGCGACGAGGAGCGTCTTCTCCGCCGCGAGGCGGCGGATGTTCGCCAGGTGCGCCTCCTGGATCCTCGTGCGCTCCTCGGGCGTCCTGCTCGACTTGTCCGGACGCGTCACGAGGAACGCGAGGACGTACGACCGCGTCGACGGCGGCTCGGCCGGCGTCCGACACGCCGTGCCGCCGAGCGCGAGGAGAGCGACGAGGAACACGCGGCGCGGGAGGGTGTTCACGCAGGTATCCTAGCGGCCCTTCCCATGGCCGCAGCCCGATCCCGCGCACGAAAGCGCCTGAACGTCGTCGTCACCGCGGGGCCGACGCGGGAGCACGTCGACCCGGTGCGCTACCTCTCGAACGAGTCGAGCGGCCGCATGGGATTCGCGATCGCCGCGGCGGCCGCGGCCGCCGGCCACGCGGTCACCTTGATCGCCGGCCCGGTCGCCTTGCCCACGCCTCGGGGCGTGCGGCGCATCGACGTCGTCAGCGCGCGCGAGATGTTCGCGGCGACGCTGCGCGCGTTCCGCGCCGCCGACGCGCTCTTCATGGCGGCCGCGGTCTGCGACTTCCGCCCGTCGCGCCGGCTCGCCGGGAAGTGGCGTGCGAAGGAACGAGCCGGCGTCTCCACCCGTGTCACCCTGGTCCGGAACCCGGACATCCTGGCGGCCTGCGGACGGCAGCGCGGCGCCGATCCGAAGCTCGTCGTCGGTTTCGCCCTGGAAACTTCGTCCGGAATCCGGCGTGCGCGGCGCAAGCTCACGCGCAAGGGCGCGGATTTCATCGTCCTGAACGACGAACGGGCATTGAATGCCCCCCGCGCGAGCGTTCTCATCCTGGGGGGCGACGGATCGGTCCGCCGCCTCGAGAACCGGACCAAGGTGCGGATCGCACGCGAGCTGGTCGGGCTGCTCGGACGGCGGTAGGCGCCGGCCGCTCTTGCCCCCCAATCCGCGGCGTCCGCGTGGACGCGCGGTCGAGGGGCACCGTACATGGCACGAAGCGACAAGGGGAAGCGGGGACGCGCGCAGTGGACGCGCGGCGCCACCGCCTTCTCGCGCCTGCGCCAGGCGGTGGGCGGCTTCCTCTTCGGCACGCGCGTCGACGACGAGACCGCGGTCCGGCTGCGCGAGATCAAGGGGCTGCTCCTCTTCGGCGCTTCGATGTGGCTGCTCGTGTCGCTCGCGAGCTTCTTCACGCCGTACCGCGATCCGGGCGCGCGCGGGTGGAACTGGGGCGGACAGGCGGGGTTCTACCTCGCCAACGCCGCGTTCCTGAGCGTCGGGCTCGCGTCCTACGTGGCCGTGGTCCTGTGTCTCGTGTGGGGCGCGATCATGATCGCCGGGCGCGCCGTGTCGTGGGTCGGCCTGCGCTTCTTCGGCGGCGTGATGTTCGTCATGTCGACGGCGCTCCTCCTCGACCTGTGCTTCGGCGGGGAGTTCGAGACCGGTTCCGGTATCCGCTTCCGGGGCGTCAGCGCAGGCCTCCCGTACGGATATGGAGGTCGCCTCGCACAGATCGCGGTCCCGCAGCTCGCCAGGAAGTTCGGCGGACCGGGTCTCCTGATCCTCCTGCTCGTCGTCACGCTCGTCTCGTTCCTGCTCGCTACGGAGCGCGCCTTCTATCCGTCCGTCGTCGCGTTCCGCGCCTGGCTCGAGGAGCGCCGCGAGAAGCGCGGCGAGAGTTTCTTCTCCGCCGTCGCGCACCAGCTCGGGTCTCTCGCGGTCGGGATCTGGAACTTCCTCCGCGGCAACGATCTGCGCGCCGAGGCGGCCGAGGAGACGCCCGCGGTCGTCGCGAAGGGCGCCGAGCGGAAGGCCGCGCGGGCGGAAGCCGCCGAGGAGCTGTTCCCGGAAGACGAGGAAGAGGCAGAGAAGCCGGTCGCGTCGAAGGCCGCGGTCGACGACGAGCACACCGAGGACGAGGAGGACGACGAAGCGCGCGAACTCGTTCCGCCGCGCGCGCCCTCCAAGAAGGCGACCGTCCCGAACAAGAGCAAGAAACCCCAGGAGAAGCCGCAAGAACCGCCGACACCGCCGGCCGGTCCGTGGCAGTTCCCGCCGCTCGATCTCCTGATCCGTGCCGAAGCGGGTTCCGGCGCCGACGACGGCTTCCTCGAGGACTCGGCGACCAAGCTCGAGGGCGCTCTGCGCAGCTTCCGCGTCGAGGCCACGGTCGTCGGCGCGCAGGTCGGCCCCGCCGTGACGATGTTCGAGCTGACGGTGGCGCAGGGCACGCGTCTCAACAAGGTGACGCAGCTCTCGGGCGAGATCGCCGCGGCGCTGCGCGCGAAGAGCGTCCGCATCATCGCGCCGATCCCGGGGCGCGAGACGATCGGCATCGAGGTCCCGAACCTGAAGCGCCGCGTCGTCCGCATCCGCGAGCTCGTGAATCAGCAGGCGTACGACCCGAAGGTGATGGCGCTGCCGCTCTTCATCGGCATGGACACGGAAGGAGTCCCGATCATCGAGGACCTCGCGCGCATGCCGCACCTGCTCCTCGCGGGCACGACGGGCTCGGGCAAGTCGGTGTGCATCAACACGATCCTGTGCAGCCTCCTGCTCACCCGATCGCCGCACGACGTCAAGATGATCCTCGTCGACCCGAAGATGGTCGAGATGCAGATGTTCGCGAACGTCCCGCACCTCATGTGTCCGGTCGTGACGGACGCGCGGCAGGCGACGCAGGTGCTCCTGTGGGCGGTCGAGAAGATGGAGGGCCGCTACGAGCTCTTCAAGAGCGCCGCGGTCAAGAACATCAAGGCCTACAACGCGCTCTCCGAGGAGGAGCTCAAGAAGCGGTTCGGCACCGAATGGGACGAGGAGCGCACGCCGCGCCACGTGCCGTACATCATCGTCGTCGTCGACGAGATGGCCGACCTGATGATGACGTCGAAGAAGGAAGCCGAGCTCGCGATCACGCGCCTCGCCCAGAAATCGCGCGCGGTCGGCATCCACGTGATCGTCGCGACGCAGCGTCCCTCGACCGACGTCATCACGGGCGTCATCAAGGGCAACTTGCCGACGCGGATCGCGTTCCAGGTCGCGAGCAAGATCGACAGCCGGGTCATCCTCGACCACTCGGGCGCGGAGAAGCTCCTCGGCGGCGGCGACATGCTCTACACGCCGCCCCAGTCCTCGTCGATCAAGCGCGTCCAGGGCGCTCTCGTCGAGGATTCCGAGCTCCAGGCGGTCGTCGCGTTCGTGTGCAACAATTCGGCGCCGAACTTCAGCCAGGAGCTCGTGCAGGTCGCGACCGGGGAGCGCCCCGCGAACGCGGGCGAGGACGGCAGCGGCGAGCCCCAGGACCCGATGTGGGACGACGCCGTGCGCGTGATCTTGAAGTCCAAGCGCGGGTCGGCGAGCCTCCTGCAGCGCGCGCTCGGCATCGGATACACGCGCGCATCGCGACTGATCGACATGATGACAGACGCGGGCATCGTCGGACCGTACAAGGGCAGCAAGGTCCGCGAGATCCTGATGTCGCTCGAGGATTGGGAGGAAGCCCACGGAGCCAAGACCGGGCAGCCTTCCTCGCAAGGAGCCCCGGATGAGTGATTCCCATGAGTGATCAACGCGAAAACACGTTCGAGTTGCGCCGCGACGGACTCGGCATCGTCCTCTTCACCGCCGGCGCCTTCTTTTCCGTGCTCCTCGTGCTCGCCCTCGTGAGCTCCGAGCCGCTGGAACGCGCCGAAGGCACCGCCGCGCTCGCCCGCATGTGGGCGGGCGGCGTCGGGCTGCTCCCGGCGCTCGTGTTCTGCGGAGGGACCGCGATCTTCGGCGCCCATCTGTTCCTCGTCGGAGGCACCGACGTCCGGCGCCAGCTCGGGGGCCTCGCGATCGTCTCGCTCGGCGTGGCGGTGATGTTCGGCGCCTTCTCGCCGACGGCCGGGGGTTTCGTCGGGAACCACACCGCGGGAGCCCTGTCCCGCTCGGTCCATGTCGTGCTCGGCGCGCTGGCCGGGCTCGTGATTCTCGCGAGCGCCGTGTGGGTCGCCTGGATCCGACCGACGCGCGTCGCAGCCGAGACCCTGCGTCCCGAGCACGATCCCGAGATCATCCCCGCGCGTCCGTCGCAGCAGGGCGTCACCGCCGAGGAAGCCGCCGCGCTCGTCCCCGAGGATCTCCCGTCCTGGCGAGCGGAGCCGCGCAAGGAGCCGCTCGTCCGCACCATGCCCGCCGCCGTCCTCACGACCCACCGCGAAGACCTCCGTCGACGCGGCGAGATTCCCGAAGGCGCCCGACCCCTCGAAGCTTCCCATGTCCAAACCCAGGCCTCTCCAGCCACCTCGCGGCCGATCGATGAGCCTTCAGTTTCTTCCGTGCAGCACTGGTCTCCCGCAGCCGAGCCCGGGAGGACTGCAGACCCCGTTGGCGAGGATCTGGCTGACGACGAAGAGCTCGAGCCCGTCGCCGACGTCGAAGAAGGACTCGAAGTCGAAGAAGAAGTGATCGCGGCAGAGCACGAGGAGGTCGACGAGCTCGAAGAGGTCGCCGAACTCGAAGAGGAAGAGGTCGAGGTGATGGAGGCTCCCGAGCCCGAGCCGGAACCGGAAGCACCGGTCCTGCGTCCGAGCTGGGAGCAACCGAGCCTCTTCGCGGTCGAGGAAGAGCCGGTCGACGCCTACGGGACGCCGGTCGCGTCCGAGGATCTCGAGGTCGGAGCCCGCGACGTCGTGCTGACGCCGGCTCCCGCTCCTCCGGGGAAGGAGCGCTCCCGCCTCCTCGCGGAGGTCGGCTGTCTGCTCGTCGACCGCGGCCGCGTCGCCGTCTCCTTGCTTCAGAAGCAGTACGAGATGGACTTCGAGGAGGCGACGCAGGTGCTCGACGAGCTCCAGGTCCTCGGTCTCATCGGTCCCTACCTCGGGGGCCAGCGCCGTGATATCCTCCTGACCCGCGACGAGTGGCTGGAGAAGGTCTCGAGCCTCTGATTGCACCCGCGGGTCCACGAGCGGTCGCATCGGCCGAGCGCGCGACTGCCGTGAAATCGCCCGCATACGTCTCCCTCGTCCACCTGGGCTGTGCCCGCAATCTGATCGACTCCGAGCTCATGCTCGGGCGGATGGCCGAGGAGGGTCTCGTCGTGACCGACGACCCGGGTTCCGCGCACACGGTCGTCCTGAACACGTGCTCGTTCATCGGGCCGGCGCGCGAGGAGTCCGAAGGGGCGATCCGCGACCTGCTCGCGCGGAAGCGCCGCGGCGAGATCGAGCGCGTCGTCGTCGCGGGCTGCCTCGTGCAGCGCTACAAGCGCGACCTCGCCGTGCGCTTCCCGGGCGTCGACCTCTTCGCCGAGATCTCCAACTACAAGGAGCTCGCCCGTTCCGTCCGCGAGCTCGGAGAGGGCCGCGCGGTGCCAGGGTACCTCGAAGGCCCGCCGCTGCGCGAAGCCGAGCGCGAAGGCGCGCGCCTCCTCTCGACGCCGCGGTCCTACGCCTACCTGCGCATCTCGCACGGTTGCGACCACACGTGCAGCTTCTGCGCGATCCCGTCGATCCGGGGCCCGCACCGCTCGAAGCAGCTCGCCGCGGTCCTCGACGAAGCGCGCGAGCTCGCGGCGAGCGGCGTCCGTGAGCTCGTCCTCGTCGCCGAGGATTCGACGGCGTGGGGCCGCGATCTCCCGGGCGCGCTCGAGCTGCCCGATCTCGTCGAGGCGCTCACCTCGGTCCAGGGCATTCTGCGGATCCGCGTGATGTACGCGTATCCGAACCGCTTCCCCTGGAGGCTCCTCGAGGTCATGCGCGCGCACGCGAACGTGGCGGCGTACCTCGACATCCCGGTGCAGCACGTCGCGACGCCCGTCCTGCGCGCGATGCGGCGCGCGGGCAGCGGCGACCAGGTGCGCGAGACGCTCGACCGCCTGCGGGCCGAGGTACCGGGGATCACGCTGCGGACGACCGTGCTGCTCGGCTTCCCGGGCGAGACCGACGAGGACGCCGCGCTGGTGACGGCGTTCGTCCGCGAGTACGGGATCGCGCGCCTCGGCGCCTTCACCTACTCGCCCGAGCAGGGGACGCACGGCTTCGATCTGCCCGGACGCGTGCCGGCGGACGTCGCGCAGGCGCGCTACGAGGCCGTGATCGCCGAACGCGACCGCGTGCTGGCGCGAACCCAGACGGCTCTGATCGGACAGACCGTCGACATCCTCGTCGACGAGACCCATCCCGAGAGACGCTCCGTCGCCGGTCGCCCGGCGAGCGATGCACCGGAAGTCGATCTCGTCGCTCTCGTCCAGGATTCGACGGCCGAGGTCGGCGACGTCGTCCGCGCGCGCGTCGAGCGCCTCGACGCGGAGAAGAACCTCGTCTGCCGCGAGTTGCGCGCGAGGAATTGACCTTGGGTGTCTTCGAGCACTGGCCGAACCGCATCACCGCCCTGCGGTTCCTCGGTGCTCTCGCCCTCTTCGCGATCTTCGGGCTGCACGACGCCGATCCCCAGCACACTTTGGCGGCGAGCCGGACGCTCATGCAGGCGGCGTTCTGGCTCTTCGTCGTGACCGCGGCGAGCGACGTGCTCGACGGCTACCTCGCCCGGCGCGGGAAGCACATCACCGCCTTCGGGCGGATCGCCGACCCGTTTGTGGACAAGGTGCTCGTGATGGGTGCGATGGTGTTCCTGGCCGTCATGCCGTGGTCGCGGCGCTGGTTCCCGGCCTGGATCGTCGTCGTGATCCTCGCGCGCGAGTTCCTCGTCACCGGGATCCGCGGCTACGTCGAGAGCCTCGGCTCGCAGTTCCCGGCGGACTGGTTCGGCAAGATCAAGATGGTCATGCAGTGCCTCGCTGTCGGCGTCGTGCTCGGTCTGCACGCGTTCGATCTCGGCGAGGCGGCGTTCGCGTTCTGGGCGCGCATCGCGGAAGGGCTCGTGTACGCGACGCTGATCACGAGCCTTGGATCTTGTCTCGCCTACCTCGTGAAGACGCGACAGCTGCTCCTGCAACGTTCGCGATGAACAAGCTCAAGCTCGCGATCGTCTCGTGCGGCTTCCTCGGATGCTCGCCGTTCGCGCCCGGGACGTTCGGGACGCTCGGAGGCGTCGCCATCGCGTGGGCGCTCGCGCGGACGGAGTACTACGCCGCGTGGACGCTGCTCGCGTGCGTCGCGCTGTACGCGATCAGCCAGCCGCTCGGCGACTGGGCGGAGAAGTACGCCGGACGGAAGGATCCCGGGATCTTCGTGATGGACGAAGTGATCGGCTATCTCCTGACCGTCGTCTGGTTCCGCGGCCCGAGCCTTCTCGCGCTCGTCGTCGCGTTCTTCGTCTTCCGATTCTTCGACATCGTGAAACCGCCGCCCGCGCGCGCGATGGAACGCATCCGCGGCGGACACGGCATCCTTCTCGACGACGTCGTCGCGGGACTGTGGGGATTCCTCGTCGTCATGCTCCCCGCGCGCCTCCTGCTCGACCGGCTGCACTGGACCGCCTAGGCTCTGGCACCGATGGCTCGCGCGAAGAAGGGATCCGAGCTGAAGCTCTCCGGCTCGACGCTGGGAACGCGTTTCTCGATCCAAATGAGCATCGCCCTCGCGGTCGTGATGCTCGGCGCGGGCGCGTTCCTCTACCACCGCGTGCTCCAGAAGGCCGACACGATCCAGGAGAACGCCTTCGTCGAGGCGGTCCAGATCCAGGGCCCGCTCGTGAAGCAGGCGATCGAGGACCTGCGGCACGAAGCCCTCGGCGACAAACGCGACACCAGCGCGCGCGTCGAGAGCGCGATGCCGGTCAAGGGCGCCGAGATCAAGGCGTTCGCCGACGGCCAGATCCAGCGCCGCGAAGTGATGTACGGCGAGAAGTTCGACAAGCCCGGCTTCCTGTACCAGTACCAGGACGTCATGCCGCCCTTGATCGTGTCGCGGGCGACGAAGGAGCGCGCCGGGCAAGGGCTCCTCGAGCTGATCCTCGAAGTCACGGCCTGCGTGATCCTCGTCGGCGCGTGCGTCGCGTACCTCGTCGCGCGCAGCGTGTCGAGACCGCTCGAGATGATCGTCGACGACATCGGGCAGATCGCGGCCGGCAACCTCCGACACCGGACGCGTGTTCGCGCCGGCGGCGAGATCATGATGCTCGCGCGGTCGGTCGACCGCATGGCGAGCAGCCTCGAGGAGGCGCAGGACGCGCAGATCGAGCTGAGCAAGCGCGAACGCGAGCTCGCGCTCGCCGACGAAGTGCGCGAGGCGCTGCTGCCGGAGGGCCTGCCGAAGCTGCCTCCCGACTACGATCTCGGCGACCTGCACGTCGCCTCGCCTTCGCCCGGCGGGGACTTCCACGACTTCATCGAGCTCCCCGGGGGCCGCGTGGGCCTCCTCGTGTGCGAAGTGAGCGGCCGCGGGATCCCCGGCGCGCTCGTCGGCGCGATCGCGCGCAGCTACCTGCGCGTCGAGCTCGGGCTCGGCGAGGACGTCGCCGCGGCGCTGTCCCGCGTCAACCGCGAGATCGCGCGCGACGTCAAGCGCGGGATGTACGCGACGGCGATGTACGTCCTCCTCGATCCGGTCGCGCACACGGCGACGGTCGCCTGCGCGGGCCACAAGCTGCCGCTCGTGCGGATCACCGCGGCCGACGGGAAGGCCCGCCTCGTGCAGCCGGAAGGCATCGCGCTCGGGTTCGACAAGGGACCCGTGTTCGACCGCGCGCTGCAGCCGCAGCAATTCCCGCTCGAACCCGGCGACCGGATCCTGATCGCGAACACGGGACCCGTGCGCGTCAAGAACCGGAAGGGGGACGAGATCGGGGAGAAGGCGTTCTACCGACTCGTCGTCCAGCACGCGCCCGGAACGACGCAGGCGATGCTGGGCTCGCTGAAGACGGCCCTCGAAGCGTTCGCGGCGGGCGAGCCCTTCCCCGCGGACCTCTCCGTCGTCAGCTTGTCGCGGCGGAGGAGCGCATGACGACGATCGCGGAGTTCCAGAAGCGGATCGAGGAGATCTACTTCGAGCGCGACCGCGCGCGCGGCCTCGCCGGGACGCACATGTGGTTCTGCGAGGAGGTCGGCGAGCTGACGCGCGCCCTCCGGCGCGGCCACAAGAACGAGCTCGAAGGCGAGTTCGCGGACGTCCTCGCGTGGCTCGCGACGCTCGCGTCGATCGCCGGCGTGGATCTCGAGAAGGCCGCCGCCGCGAAGTACGAGAGCGGCTGCCCGCGCTGCACCGCGATTCCCTGCCGCTGCGCCTGAGGCTCGCGATGGCGGCGCGGAAGGACACGAGCGCGCTGCTGTTCGCGGACGCGCTCGATCCGAAGGCCCGCCTCGCGGCCCCGGGCGGGCGCTTCGAGCTCTACGCGGACGTCGCGGTCAACCGTCCCGTGCGCTGCGAGTTCACGTACGGCGTGCCCGAGGAGCTCCGCGCGGTCGCGCGCCCCGGCGTGCGCGTCGCGGTCATGCTCGGCGGGAAGCGCGAGGTGGGCGTCGTCACCGGTCTCCGCGTCGAGCCCGGCGTCGACGTCGCGAAGATCCGGCCCCTCGCCCGCGTCCTCGACGAGGCGCCGCTCCTCGAGCCCGATCTGCTCGAGCTGACGCGCTGGATCGCATCGACGTACGCGTGCTCCTGGGGCGAAGCGCTCGCGGCCGCGCTGCCCGGGGCTTTCAAGGGCGAGACGAGCGCTCGCACCGTCGCCACGGTGTCGGTCGCGACCGGCAAGGGAACCGCCGATCTGGTGGCTCTCGAGGCGAAGGACCCGAAGCAGCACAGGTTGCTGCGGACCTTGATCGAGATCGGCGCCCCGATCGAAGTGCGGGAGATCTGCCGGCGCGTGCAGCTCTCGGCCAGCGTCGTCGCGAGTCTCGCGCGGAAGGGGCTCGTCGTGGTCGACCGCCGTGCGGCGCGGACGGATCCGCTCCTCGCCGCGATCGATGCGCGGCCGCGCCCGGAGGTCCTCTCCGCGGACCAGGCGGTCGCCCTCGACGCGATCTCGAAGGAGCAGCGCGCGGGACGGCACGCGACGTTCCTCCTCCAGGGTGTCACCGGTAGCGGGAAGACCGAGGTCTACCTGCGCGCGATCGAGACCGCGCTGGAGCTCGGCCTCGGCGCCATCGTGCTCGTGCCCGAGATCGCGCTGACGCCGCAGACGGTCGGCTGGTTCCGTTCGCGCTTCGGCGAGGTCGCCGTGCTCCACAGCCGGATGACGGACGCGCAGAGGCGCGACACATGGCTGCGCGTGCAGCGCGGCGACGTGCGCGTCGTCGTGGGGGCGCGCTCGGCCGTGTTCGCGCCCGTGCGCAAGCTGGGCGTCGTCGTCGTCGACGAGGAGCACGAACCGTCGTTCAAGCAGGACGGGGCGCCGCGCTACCACGGTCGCGACGTCGCCGCGATGCGCGCGAAGCTCCAGGGCGCCGTGTGCATCCTCGGGTCCGCGACCCCCTCGCTCGAGACCTGGACGGCCTCGCGCGAGGGTCGCATCGCGCGTCTCCTCCTCCGCCAGCGCGTCGGCGGCGGACGGATGCCGCGCGTCGAGATCGTCGACTTGCGCACCGAGAAGCCCGAGGGGAAGGGGCCCGTGCTCTTCTCGCGCAGGCTCCAGCACCTGCTGCGCGGGGCGCTGGAACGGAAGGAGCAGTCGATCCTTTTCCTGAACCGCCGCGGATTCGCGCCGGTCCTCTGGTGCGCGGCGTGCGGCGAGACGGTCCGGTGCGGGATGTGCGACGTGACGCTGACGTTCCACCGCCGGATCCGCCGCGCCGTGTGCCATTCGTGCTGCACGGAGATCGCCCCGCCGGCCGCGTGTCCGTCGTGCACCGCTCCGGGGTTGCGCTACCTCGGCGCGGGCAGCGAGCGGATCGAGACGGAGCTCGCGAAACTGCTCCCGGGCGCGCGCATCCGGCGGATGGATTCGGACACGATGATCCGGCGCGAGGACTACGAGACGACGCTCGACAGCTTCGGGCGCGGCGAGATCGACGTGCTCGTCGGCACGCAGATGATCGCGAAGGGACTCGATTTCCCGCGCGTGACGGTGGTCGGGATCGTGTCGGCCGACAGCTCGTTGCACCTGCCCGACTTCCGCGCGGCCGAGCGCACGTTCCAGCTCCTCTCCCAGGTCGCCGGCCGCGCCGGGCGCGGGGAGCTCGCCGGGGAGATCGTCGTCCAGACGACGTCGCCCGCGCACCCCGCGATCCTGACCGCCGCACGCCACGACTTCGAGGCGTTCGCGGCGGCGGAGAGTCGCCTCCGCGCGGAGCTCGGGTACCCGCCGCACGGCCGCCTCTTGCGCGTCGTCGTCGAGGACAAGGACGAGACGAAGGTGGTCGAGACGTCGCGTGCCTGCGCCGAGCTCGTGCGCCGGCTGCCGGACGCGACTGGCGTCGCCGTCCTCGGCCCGGCCGAAGCGCCGATCGCGATGGTGCGCGGACGGCACCGCCACCACGTGCTCGTCAAGTCGCCGATCGGTGACGCGGGCTTCGACGCGGCGCGCGAGGCGCTGCGGAAGTTCGCCGATTCGACACAGCGCCCGCGGGTGATCCTCGACGTCGACCCGGCGTCGATGCTGTAACGGAACCAGGTACGTTTTCTCGCACCGCCGCGGTGCGAGAAAACGTACCTGGTTCCGTACTACCGCAGGACCATCTCCCGGAACCGCAGGAAGAGGTGCGCGGAATCGAGCGGCCCGGGAGCCGCTTCGGGGTGGTACTGCACGCTGAACACGGGGAGCTTCCTGTGCCGCATCCCTTCGACCGTCTGGTCGTTCAGGTTGATGTGCGTCAGCTCGAGATGCGCCGGCAGCGTGTTCGGATCGACCGCGTACGAATGGTTCTGCGACGTGATCTCCACGCGGCCGGTCGTGATGTCGCGCACCGGCTGGTTCGCACCGTGGTGGCCGAACTTCATTTTGTGCGTCTTCGCGCCCATCACGATCGAGAGGATCTGGTGTCCGAGGCAGATGCCGAAGATCGGCTTCTTCCCGACGAGGTCCGCCATCGCGTCGATCGCGGGCTTCACCGCCGCGGGATCGCCCGGGCCGTTCGAGAGGAAGATTGCCTCCGTGTCCATGCCGAGCACGTCCGCCGCCGACGTCCCCGCGGGGACCACCGTGACGTCGAAGCCGCTGTGGACCAGGCTGCGGAGGATGTTGCGCTTCGCGCCGAAGTCGTACGCGACGCAGCGCACCCGGCGCGCGCCCTTGGGCGAGCTCGGCTTCTCGATCCAGTCGGGGTACGACTCGTCGTACTCCTGCGTCCACGTGTACGGCTTCTCGCAAGTCACCGAGGGCGTGAGGTCGCGACCGTCCGTCGATGCGACCTTCTGCGCTCTCGCGACGAGATCCTTCTCGTCGCCGCTCTTCGTCGTCACGATGCAGCGCAGCGACCCGGCCGTGCGGACGAGCCGCGTCAGCTTGCGCGTGTCGACGCCCTCGATCGCGACGATGCCTCGACGCGAGAGCCAGTCCGACAACGACTCGGACGCGCGGAAGTTGCTCGCGATGCGCGACATCTCGCGGATGACGAAGGCCTCGGCCCACGCGCGGGAGCTCTCCGAGTCCTCCTCGGCGACGCCGTAGTTGCCGATCAACGGGTAGGTCATGATCACGACCTGGCCGGCGTACGAGGGATCCGTGAGGATCTCCTGGTATCCGCTCATCGCGGTGTTGAACACGAGCTCGCCGCCCGCTTCACCCTCCGCGCCGACGGCCGCTCCCTCGAGGACCCAGCCGTTCTCGAGCGCCAGCCACGCCTTCTTCTTGTCACTCATCCTCGATTCGCCTCCGCGCGTCGATTGATCATCGCCGCCATGTAGCCTGCCCCGAAGCCGTTGTCGATGTTCACGACCGCGATTCCTGCCGCGCACGAATTCAGCATCGCCAGCAGCGCGGCCAGACCTCCGAACGACGCCCCGTAGCCGACCGACGTCGGCACCGCGATCACCGGCCGGTCGACGAGGCCGCCGACGACGCTCGGGAGCGCGCCTTCCATCCCCGCGACAACGACGAGCGCGCGCGCTTCGCGCAGCTCGCTCGCGTGCGCGAGCAATCGATGGATCCCGGCGACACCGACGTCCGCGAGCTCGCGGACGCGCGCGCCCATGTGGCGCGCGACGACGGCCGCCTCCTCGGCGACAGCCCGGTCCGAGGTCCCCGCGCTGACGACGAGCACGAGGCCTTCCTCGGCGATCCCGCCCTCGGGTTCCACGGTGACGGTCCGCGAGTGGGGCCGGTGCTTCGCGCCGGCGATCTCGCTGACGAGCAACGCAGCGCCTTCGGGGCGCACCCGCGTCGCGAGCAGGCGCCCGTGGTGCTCGAGGATCGCGCGCGCGATCTCGAGGAGCTCTTCCGGCGTCTTTCCCTCGCCGTAGATCACTTCCGCCTGGCCGCAGCGCACTTCCCGTTGCGTGTCGACGCGCGAATGGCCGAGATCGACGAACGGCCAGCCCCGCAGCCGGCTCAAACCCTCTTCGACGTCGAGTCTGCCCTCCCGGACGTCCTCGAGGAGTCCGCGGATCCCCTGGTCGTTCAAAGCCCGGAGATTGTAGCGGATCGCGCGCCGGCTCAGCGCGGCGACGCGTCGAGATCCAGGGCCGCCGTCCGTCCGGCGCGCAGCAGATGGAACCCGAGACCGCCGATCATCGCGGCGTTGTCCGTGCAGTAGGCCGGCGAAGGGAACAGCGCGCGGATGCCGCGGGCGGCGCCGCGTTCCGTCATCTCCTTCCGCAGCCGCCGGTTGCAGGCGACGCCTCCGGCGACGAGGACCGTCGCGAGGCCGGTCTTGCGCGCCGTCCGCAGCGTCTCCTCGACCAGCACGTCGACGACCGCGCTCTCGAACGACGCGGCGACGTCGGCGCGGTCGGGGATCGCGGCAGGAGGCGGCGTCGCGGCCAAGGCGTCCTGGCCACGCACGTGGTAGAGGACCGCCGTCTTGACGCCGCTGAACGAGAATCCGGGGCGCTCGCCGTCCGGGCGGAACCGCGGGAACCGGATCGCATCCGGATTCCCGCTCTCTGCGAGCTTCGAGACCGACGGTCCTCCCGGGTACCCGAGTCCGAGCAGATGCGCGACCTTGTCGAACGCTTCGCCGGCCGCGTCGTCGAGCGTCGCGCCGAGGAGCTCGATCTCGAGCTCGCTATCCGCGCGGTAGATCGCCGAATGACCGCCGGAGACGACGAGCGCGAGGCACGGGTACGGACGCTCGCCGTGCTCCATCGTCGCCGCGTACACGTGGGCTTCGATGTGGTGCACGCCGACGAGCGGCAGGTTCC
The DNA here is from genome assembly GCA_036006425.1 of Planctomycetota bacterium. Classification (GTDB taxonomy): domain Bacteria; phylum Planctomycetota; class UBA1135; order UBA1135; genus DASYPQ01. The sequence goes on along the minus strand of DASYPQ010000013.1, from coordinate 58,433 downwards.
GGGTCCACGCCAGCGTCTTCGCGGCGGACACGCCGACGAGGAGGGACCCGATCAATCCGGGCCGCGTCGTCACGGCGATCGCGTCGATTCCGCCGACGTCGGTGCCCGCTTTTTCGAGCGCCGCGTCGATCACCGGCAGGATCTGCTCGAGGTGCGAGCGTCCCGCGATCTCCGGGACGACTCCGCCGTGGACGGCGTGCAGGCTCGCCTGGCTGTGGACAACGGAGGAAAGGATTTCGCGGCCGTCGCGGACGACGGCGGCGGCCGTTTCGTCGCAGGAAGTCTCGATGCCGAGCAGCAGGGAGCTCATCGTGTGTCCAACTCGAAGGACCCCGGCCGGGCCGAGGCCGCCGGCTCGGTCACGGTAACAGAATCGGACTCAATGGCTTAGGGCGTTCCAGACGAACGATCTTGCCATGGCATGGCCTTCGCACCGTGGGCGCCTCGCTCGGTTCGGCAGGAACCGGACAACATGATGCGCATCGCCGCCGTCGCCCTTCTTTTCGCGGTCGCAGGAGAGACTCCGCCGAGTGCGCAGAATCTGTCGCGTGCCCTCGCCTCCTTCGCCGCGGCCGACACGGACCGCGACGGCAGGATCTCGCCGGACGAGGCCCGCTCGATGCCGGTGTCGACCTCGGTCTTCGCGGCGGAGGACGACGACAAGGACGGATTCTGGTCGCGCGACGAGTTCCTCGTCTTCTACCGACACCGCGTGATCGCCGGTGGCCAGCCGGTCGGCGCCGATCTCGAGGCGGAGATCACGCGGCTCCAAGCGCTCAAGCGCGTGCGGGTCGTCGAGGAGACGCGCAAGCTCACGACGGAGACGTCGGCCCGGGCCGCCGACGCGGCCACCGTGTGCGAACGATTCGAGTGCGCGCTCTCCGATCTCGAGAAGAAATGCGCGGACCGCAAGGCGACGCGCGCGGACTTCCAGCGGCTTCGGAACCTCGTGATCCTGAACGGCCGCGCGACGCAGCGGCCCGGAACCGACGCCGGACAGGCGGCATCGCAGACGGCGATGCTCGACGCGCTCGATCGGATCGAGAGGCGTGCTTCGCTCGGCCCCGTGACGCGGGACGAATTCCAGTCGCTGCGGCGGAGCGCGACCGCGACGACGACGGTCCCGCCGAAGACCACCCCGGCCCCGCTGGTCAACACTCCGCCCGCGCCGGCTGCACCCGCCGGGCCCGCGGAATCGCGTCGCAAGCCGCAACCGCCGAAACCGCAGCCTCCGCCGGCTCCGCGGCCGACACCCGATCGTCCCGACAAGGACAAGACCGAGCGCACGCGCCCCTGACCCGAGCGCAGCGCGTTCTCGCTGGTGCCGGCACTCCCGCCGACGGTACTCTGGCCGCCGGTACCCGATGGCCGAGAGCATCGTCGAGATCACGCGCCGCGAGGAATTCTCCGCCGCGCACCGCCTGCACAATCCCGAGCTCGGCGCGGAGGAGAACCGGCGGCTCTACGGACTCTGCAACGGGGAGCACGGCCACAACTACGCGTTCGAGGTCACCGTGCAGGGCGCGATCCCGCGCGGCACCGGGATGGTGATGGACCTGAACCGGCTGATGGAGATCCTGCGCGAGGAAATCGTCAGCCAGGTCGACCACAAGCACTTGAACCGCGATGTGCCTTGGCTCAGTGGCGTCATCCCGACCGCCGAGAACGTCGCTGTGGCGTTCTGGCGGCGGATCGAGCCGCGGCTGAGAGGATTCGAAGGATGTCGACTGCACCGGGTCCGGGTGTACGAGAGCCGGAACAACTTCGTGGACTACCTCGGACCGATCTCTTGAACACCCAGGAGATCATCCGCCAGCTCCTCGTGAACATCGGGGAGGATCCGACGCGCGAAGGTCTCCTGCGCACCCCCGAGCGGGTCGAGTCCTCGTTCGCCGAGATGACGCAGGGTCAGCGGCAGACCGTCGAGGAGGTCGTCGGCCACGGCGTCTTCGAGGAGGATTGCTCCGAGATGGTCCTGGTGAAGGACATCGAGTTCTACAGCCTCTGCGAGCACCACCTCTTGCCGTTCTACGGCCGCGTGCACGTCGCCTACATCCCCGACAAGAAGATCATCGGGCTGTCGAAGCTCCCGCGGATCGTCGACGTGTTCGCGCGGAGACTGCAGGTGCAGGAGCGGATGACGGTGCAGATCGCCCACGCGATCGAGCAGGCGCTCGAGCCGAAGGGCGTCGGCGTCGTCGTCGATGCTGCGCACCTCTGCATGATGATGCGCGGAGTGCAAAAGCAGAACTCGTCGACGATGACGTCCTGCCTGCTCGGATCCTTCCGCAGCGACTTCCGCACGCGCAACGAGTTCCTCGGACTCGTCCGCAGCATCGGGCGCTAGGCGCCGACTACGCCCGCGGCGGCACGTCGAGGTCGTCGACGTTCGTTCCGTCGGGGGCCTGGTACGCCTTCCAGACGACCTCGGCGACGTCCTCGGGCTTGTTCATCTTCGTCCGGTCCCAATCGCCGGGGATCCCGTCGAAGATGCCCGTGTCGGTCGGGCCGGGGTAGATGGTCGAGACGCGCACGCCCTGCGCGCGCAAGTCCTCGCGGAGCGCGTCGCTGAAGCCGCGGAGTCCGTACTTCGTCGTGCTGTACGCGACGCCGCCGGGGTAGGCGCGTCGACCCGCGATCGAGGACATGTTGAAGATGTGCGGCCGGTGTCCCGCGAGCAGCGGCTCGAGCGCCTCGGACGTCACGTAGAACGGCCCGTCGAGGTTGACCTCGATGTGGCGTCTCCACGTCGCGAGCTCGAGCTTCGCGAACGGCTGGACCGAGAACGCTCCGGCATTGTTGACGAGTACGTCGATGGCGCCGCCGGTGAACTCGACCGCGCGCCACACGGCCGCCTCGACGGATCCGTGGTCGCCGACGTTCATCTGCTGGGCGCGGCCGTGCCCGCCCGCGGCTTCGATCTCCTTGACGACTGCGTCGAGCTGCCCGGAGCTCCGCGCCGCGACGGCGACCCGCGCGCCCTCGCGCGCGAAGCGCAGCGCGATCGCGCGGCCGATGCCTCGACTTCCCCCTGTCACGAGCACTCGCAGGCTTTCCATGTCTTCTCCGGGTTTGCCGGAGCGGCGTGACGATAACAGAATGAGCGGATGGGCTGGAGCTCGCTCGGCACGCAGTTTTGTCTCGAGCTCGGATTCGGCGTGCTGTTCGCGCTCGCGTTCGTGCCCCGGGCGCCGGTCGGGACCCTCTTCTACCGCATCATGGGGACGTGCGCGTTCCTGCCGATCCTCGTCGCGGCGGTCGCGCCGGTCGCGTGGGGCGGCAGCTCGGCCGCGGATCCGGCGGTCGTCGCCTGCGCCTTGGCGCTCGCCGTCTATCCGGTCGTCTCGGGTCCGGTCAAAGGCGGCCGATGGGCGGCGGCCCTGGCTTGGTCTCTAGCCTGCATCGCGTTCGCATTGATCTTCGTCGTGAGCCGCACATCGGCGCTGCACGGCGCGGGCGAAGTCCTGCTCGGGAGCCTGACGGCGATGGCGACGGGCGCGGTCGCGGGCAGCGTCTCGCTCGCGATGGTGCTCGGCCACTGGTACTTGACGATCCCGACGCTCGACGTCGCCCACCTGCGTCGTCTGAATCGCGTGACCGCAGTCTCGATGGCCGCGTGTCTCGTCTTCCTCGGGATCACCTGCGCGGCCTTCGCGAGCCGGCTCGACGCGACGGAGACCCCGCTGTTCGGTCCGTCCGGCCTCTTCTATCTCGGCACGAGGCTCGCCGTCGGCCTCGCGCTCCCGCTGCTCTTCGCCTGGATGACCGCCGGATCGCTCGACTTCAAGAACACGCGATCGGCGACCGGCATCCTCTACGCGTCGACGATCCTCGTGCTGATCGGCGCCGCGGTCTCCGTCTCCCTCCAGAACGCGTACGGGATCCCGCTGTGAGTCGCCGGATCCACGTCCGGGTCCCCTGCACGTGCTCGGCCCGGGGACGACTGGAAGCGGACGCCGACGCGAGCGGTCGGCTGCCGGCGAGCTTGCGCTGCAGCGCGTGCGGCACCGAGCGACCGCTGAGCCCTGGCGCCGCGTCCGCGGGCGGTGGCCTCGTCGCGTGCGTCGTGTGCGGGCATCCGGAGCTCTTCACGCGGAAGCGGTTCCCGACCGCGACCGGCATCGCGATCGTGATCGTCGCCGCCCTCTACGCGCCGTCGACGCATTACTTGAGCCTCGGCGTCGCGGCCGTGATCGACTGGCTTCTCTACCACGCGCTCCCCGACGGCGTCGTCTGCTACGTGTGCGGCGCCGAGCACCGCGGCTTCCCTTCCGAGCCGCGCCATCCGCGGTTCGACCGCGAGATCGCCGAGCGCCTGCGCTTCGGCGAGCGGGCCGTGATGGGCCGGCCGATGCGCAAGGGCGGCACGGCCGGGGCTCCGGATCCGGAGCACTGAAAAAGGGAAGCGGCCGGGGGCAGTATCACCCCGGCCGCTTCTTCGGTCCCACCTTCCCGGGGACTAGGTGATCGCCTCGATCACGTGGGTCGCCTGGGAACTGTGGGGTCTGGTACTGGTAGGAATGGGGACCACCTCCTTTCACTGCGGGCCGGCCTCGCTCGAGGAGGGCCTGGGTGCCAGCGCGGGATCGGAGGCCGTCGGACCTCGGCTGGCGACGTCGAAGTCTATCCCTCGCCGAGGACCTTGCCCAACGCTTCGCGCGTGTCGACCGGGGCCTGGCAGGCGTAGTTCCGGCAGACGTAGGCGCGCGCGCCGCCAGCGCCGGCGGACTTGCCGTCGACGAGGGGAATGAGGCCTGCGTCCGCCCCCGGCCGGGCCAGGACGACGACGCGCTGCGGGAGGAAGGTCCCGCGGACCTCCTCGAGCATCGCCCGTACGGCGGGGTGCGCCGGGTCCCCCGCGACCGCGATCTCGCGCGGGCCGGCGGCGAGGAAGTCGACCGCGAGGAGCAGCTGGCTGAACGCGGCCGGATAGAGGTTTACCATGGCGCCGAGCGAGAGCATCGCCGTCTCGGCGCGCTGGGCGAGCGGCCCCTGCCCGGTGATCTCCGCGAGGCGCAGCAGGTTCAAGGTCTGCACGCCGTTCCCGGAAGGCAGCGCGCCGTCGTGCGGGTTCTTCAGGCGCGCGATCAGCGACTCGTGGCTCTTCCCCGTCGTGAACCACCCGCCCTTCTCGCCGTCCTCGAACTCGGCCGTCACGATCCGCTCGAGCGCCAGGGCCTCGCGCAGCCAGGTCTCGTCGAAGTCGGACTCGTACAGGTCGATCAGGGCCTGGATCAGGAACGCGTAGTCGTCGAGGTACGCGTCGAGGTGCGCGCGGACCTTTCCCTCCACCGACCGGGCGGTGGCGAAGAGGCGGCCGTTCGGCTGCCGCATCGAGCCGAGGACGAAGCGCGCGGCCTGGCGCGCCGCGGCGAGCCAGCGCGGATCGCCCAGGGCCTGGAAGGCCTGCGCGAGCGCCGAGATCGCGAGTCCGTTCCAGGAAGCGAGCACCTTGTCGTCGGTCCCGGGGTGCACGCGCTTCTCGCGCGCTTCCCACAAGAGCCGGCGCGCCTCCTCCATCTCGCGGGAGAGCTCGCCGACGTCGCAGTGCAGGCGCTCGGCGACGCGCGCCGCCGGTTCGTGCCTCCAGAGTGCGCTGCGTCCGTGCTCGAAATTGCCTTCGTCGGTGACGCCGAACCAGGCCGCGGCCCAGGCCCCGCGCTTCGCTCCGAGGACGTTCGCGAGTTCCTCGGGGGTCCAGACGAAGAAGCGACCCTCCTCGCCCTCGCTGTCCGCGTCCTGGCTGCTCGCGAATCCGCCGCCCGGCGTGATCATCTCGCGCAGCAGCCAGTCGCAGCTCTCGCGCACGACTCGCGCGTAGTCCTCCGCGCGCGTCGCGAGGTGCGCTTCGAGGTAGGCCGGCACGAGCAGCGCCGTGTCGTAGAGCATCTTCTCGAAGTGGGGGATCAGCCACTTCTCGTCCGTGCTGTACCGATGGAACCCGCCGCCGAGGTGGTCGCGGATCCCACCCTCGGCCATGCGGGCGAGAGTCGTCGTCGCCATCGCGCTCGCACGGGGAGCGCGCGCGGCGTGGCGCAGTAGGATCCGCAGGTCGAGCGCGTGCGGGAACTTGGGAGCGCTCCCGAACCCGCCCCACTCGGGGTCGAAGCTCTTCGAGAGGCCTTCCAGCGAGAGATCGAGGATCTTCGGGTCGAGAGTCGCGTGGGCGTCGACGCGGCCTTCCTCGGCGATGCGCTCGGCCATGCGCTTGCCGTGGCGCGCGACGTTCTCGCGGTCCTGCTCCCAGGCCCGAGCGAGAGCGGACAGGACCTCGCTGAACCCGGGCCGGCCGTGCGCGCTACGCGGCGGGAAATACGTCCCCCCGTAGAACGGCTCGAGCTCGGGCGTGAGGAACACGCTCATCGGCCAGCCGCCGGAGCCGGTCATCGCCTGGACGGCCTTCATGTAGATCTCGTCGAGGTCCGGCCGCTCCTCGCGATCGACCTTGACGTTGACGTATTTCTCGTTCATCAGGCGCGCGATGGCCTCGTTCTCGAAGCTCTCGCGCTCCATGACGTGGCACCAGTGGCACGCCGAATAGCCGATCGAGAGGAAGATCGGCTTCCCTTCGGCGCGCGCGCGCGCGATCGCCTCCGGACCCCAGGGATACCAGTCGACGGGGTTGTGCGCGTGCTGGAGGAGGTACGGGCTCGTCTCCCCGCCGAGGCGATTGCTGCGAGGGGACGCGGGATCGGACATCAGCTCGCTCCGGGCGTGAGGCGCCATCGAGGGCGCACATCGTAGGTTGCCGGCCTCGTCGGGCGCGGAGGGGACCGGAAAAAGAAGAAGGCCCCGCGACGCGCGCGGGGCCCTGTGTCTCTCACACCTCACCCGCGACGCGCGCGAGCGAGGGGCTCAGCTTCCGTTCAGATCCCGACGGTGAGCCCGAGTGTCCACTCGGTGATTTCGTTCGTGTCGTCGTCCGACGACGTGTTGAGCCACTGGAGGGTCCACTTGATGTCGTGGCCCTGGACGTAGCGGTTCACGGCGGCGCTGATCGCCTGCACGCTCGGGTCGACGCCACCGATGTCGTCGGCCTTGCCTTCTTCGAAGCGGACGGCACCTTCGTACTGCTCCGTGAACATGTAGCTCGCGGTGATGTCCCACGAGGTGTTGCCCGACGGATTGATGCTCACGAACGTGTTGTCGGAGCCCCAGTGCATGTCACTGCCGTCCTTTGCCGGGAAGTTGTTGGCGGCGTCGCCGTCGTCGAACTTGACGGCTTCGGCGGCGATCGAGAACGGGCCCGAGGTCAGCGCGGCGTCCGCACCGATGATCGTGCCGTTGTCGAGTTCCTTGTCGTCGGCCCAGGCCACGCCAACCATCAGGTTGGTTTCCTGGCCGGCGCCGTACGCGCCCTCGACCTTGCCGACGCCGGGTCCCATGAGGTTGGCAGAGATGCGCGCGGCGTAGTTGAAGTCGTCGTTCTTGCCGTCGATGCCGTTCTGTCCGGCCAGCGACCACTCGATCGTCTCGAACGTGCCGCTGAACATGAGGCCCGTGTCACGGGGGCGGAAGAACCCGCCCAGCGCGGTCCGCTCCGTGAACAACAGGTTCTTGTCGGAAATCAGCGCCGAACGGAGGACGGGCTTCGTGAACTGGCCCATCGTGCCCTTGACGTTGTCGGCCACCTTCCAGGTGACGTACGCGTCCTTGAGCGAGGCGCTGCCGGTCGCGAGGTCGAACGACACCTTGTAGGAGTAGTCCTGGCCGGCGTCGCCCGTGATCTCGATACGGACCTTGTCGAGCTTGAAGCCGCTCTCCTTCTCCGTATTGGGCGGGCCACCGAAGAGGGCGTCCTCATCGTTCGAGTAGCGGAAACTGGTGCGGATGAAGCCACCGATCTTGGGACCGGGGGCATTTTGAGCGGAGAGGCTGGAGGAGAGGTTGTTGATCTCCTGATCCAGGCTCGACCACTCGTTCTCGGAAGCGAAGCCCGGAACACTGACGAGTGTCAGCGCAACGGCGCTGTAGACGAGCTTTCTCATGAGCAATGGACTCCTAGGGAACCTGTGAGAGAGACAGATGCTGAGCTGAGACACAACGGGATGGGGGATCTGGAGCGCGCAGATGTTGCCCACTGTCCGGGGCGAGGAAAAGGGTCGGGTCCTTTTTTTTGCACCGCGGACGCGCCCCAGGGTCTGGATCGGCGGGGGATCTGGAGGGGCGTCCCGCAATTTGCGGAAAGCTGCCGAGGGGAAGTAAGTCCTTCAGATCCGGTAGCTTCGGTCACTCCCGCGATCGATTTGACGCGAGCACCCGGCGCGATTCCTCGGCCTCGCGGCTGCGCGACGCTCCGTTCGAAATCCGCATTCCTGCTTGATCCGCGTTTTTCGCCCGAGTTCGCATTCAATCGGCCGCGGTGGCCGGGGCGCTCTCGATTGCGCGTTCGTAGAAAAACGCTACGAATCAGCGACTGTCTCGGCTCTTCCGGTCCCGGCGTTCGAGCTGCGTGCGCAGGAGCTCGTCGGCGCGGCGAATCGCCGCCGCGAGGGCTTCGTCGGTCCGCAGGCCGAGCTGCTCGGCACCGCGGAGGCGGGTCTCGAGACGCTCCCGGGCCTCGATCGTGTACTCGAAGTCGTACCCCGGACGGTCGAGGTAGCGGGGATCGACGGAGCGGACATGCTCGGTCCCGGCCATGCTCAGCTCGTCCCGGACCGCGGCCTCCCAGGCCTCCCGAAACGTCGGCGGAAGGGCCTCGATCCGCGCGCGCGCGCCGCCGCCCGCGGCCGGCGACTCGCCCAGGGCGAGGAGCAGCTCCCGAGCGTCGTAGCGGCTCGGCCGCCCACCGCGCGCGGCGAGCGCCTCGAGCTGGGCGAGGGAGCGGTCGAGCTCCGCGCTCATTCGTCCTCTCCTCGGCGGGCGCGCTTCGTCGAGCTGCGGCGCCGCTTCGAATCGAGCCGCCGCTGGACGGATCCGCGCGAGGGGCGGGAGGCCTTGCGCGACTTCGGGACCGTCAGCGCCTTGTCGAGGATCTCGGCCAGGCGTTCCCGGGCGTCCTCCTCGTTCCGGTGCCGCTCGCGGAAGCGCTGCGCGCGGACGAGGAGCGTCCCGCCCTCGGCGAGCCTCGATCCCAGCAGGCGGTGGAGCCTCTCCTTCTGCTCCGGGCGGAGGACGCGCGAGGCGTCGACGGAGAAGCGCAGGAGAACGCAGGTCTCGAGCTTGTTCACGTTCTGACCGCCCGGCCCGCCCGAACGGGTGTACCCCACTTCGAGTTCGTCTCCGGGCAGGACGAGACCGGGTCGCACGTGGAGGGGACCGCTCGCGCCCATGGTCACTGTCCAGTCGGATCGTTCTCGCGCAGGTACTCGAACGTGTAGATCCCGGTGTGGTGTCCGTCCGAGAACCACATCGTGATCGCGTAGTTCCCGACGAGGGCAAGATCCGACTGCCGCAGATCGGCGGGCACGCTCGCGGGGTCGATCATGCGCACTCCCGTCGTCTCGCTCACGCACTGCGCGCACGGACACAGCCCGCGCAGCTGCGCCGGCGTGAACACGCTCGTCTTGCCGTCGCTCCACTCGATCTCGACCCGAGTCGGATCGCTCCGACGGATGACCTTGGGTGAGGAGCTCGACATGGAAGTGTGGTGGGCAGAACCGGACTTGAACCGGTGACCCCTTGATTTTCAATCAAGTGCTCTACCAGCTGAGCTACCTGCCCGTCGGAGCGGGATTCCTCGCGCGGAGCGCGAGGGGCGGGGATTATCACCGCCGCCCCCGCGAGCGTCAACGAGCGAGCGAACGTGCTCGCGCGATGTCGGCGGCGATGGCGTCGCGCAACGCCGCGAGGTCGGCGAATCGGCGTTCCTCGCGGAGGAAGGCGAGGAACTCCACCTCGAGGTGCTGTCCGTACAGGTCCCCGCGGAAGTCGAGCAGGTGGACCTCGACGAGGGGGACCGAGACCGCGGGCCCGTCGGGGTTCGCGAAGGTGGGGCGGTACCCGATGTTCACCACGGCGGAATAGCGCTCGCGCTCCTGCGCCTCGAGGCCGCGCTCCACGACGCGCGCGCGGCACGCGTAGACGCCCGGCGGCGGGTGGAGCTCGTGGTGCAGGTCGAGGTTCGCCGTCGGGACCCCGATCGTCCGTCCCCTTCCGTCGCCCGGGACGACGTCACCGTACACCGCGACGGGTCGTCCGAGCATGCGCGCCGCTCCGTCGAGATCGCCGAGCTCGACCGCTTCGCGGATCGCCGTGCTCGACACGGGTCGGTCCGCGACGACCACCTTGGGAACGACCACGACGTCGAAACCCATCTCGATGAGGCGTTCGGGCGTGCCCCGACGGTCGCGTCCGAACTTGCTGTCGAACCCGAGGACGAACCGGCGCGCTCCGAGCTCGCCCGCGAGCAACTCGCGCGCGAAATCCTCGGCAGGGATCTGCCGCAGTCGCTCGTCGAACGTCAGCGCGATCGTGCGCGCGATCCCCGCGCCGCGGAAGAGCTCGAGGCGGTGCTCGAGGCTCGTCAACGTGCGCGGCGCGCGGCCGAGAAGCACCGTCTTCGGGTGATGGCGGAAGGTGACGACCGTGGGGACGGCGCCGAGCGCCCGCGCGTGCGCGACGTTCGCCGCGAGGATCGCCTGGTGCCCGAGATGGACGCCGTCGAACACGCCGACGCTCACCACCGCGCCCTCCGCGGGCGGAGCGGGAAGGTCGTCGGTCTCGAAGTGGACGATCACTCCCGTCGAGCGGCTTCGCGTTCCGCAGCTTGGGCCGCAGCCTGGGCCGCGGCGTCGGCCGGGCGCGCGCGCTTGTAGCGCGTGACGAGCTCCTCGAGCGCGGACTTGTGCTTCAGCTTCTCGGCCGGCGTCATGCGGTCGACGAGCAGGACTCCTTCGAGGTGGTCGTACTCGTGCTGGATGATGCGGCTCGCGAAGCCGGCGTACTCGCGCTCCGTGAGCTCTCCGGAGAGATCGTACGCGCGGACCGTGCAGCGATCCGGCCGCGTGATCTCGGCGTAGATCCCGGGGAAGGAGAGACAGCCCTCGTCGAACACGACGCGTTCGCCGGCGCGCGCGACGATGCTCGGATTCACGAGGACGAGGTCGTTCTTCTCGTCTTCCGAAGGGTTCAGCACGAGGATCCGCTGCTGGAGACCGACCTGCGGCGCGGCGAGACCCACGCCCTTGCTCTTGCGCATCCGCGCGAACATCGCCCCGACGGTCGCGCGCAGCTCCTCGTCGAAATGCGCGACGGGGTCCGACACTTTGCGCAGGATCGGACCCGGATAGAGGACGACTTCGAACTCGAGATTCCGCGCCATGGCTAGCGATTCGGGTCAGGCGCCATCCTAGTCCACAGCTCGGCCGGCGCCGCCCCGGAGCATAGCGCGCGTTGACGCCTCGAGGCTCCGCGCCTACGATTTTCGGCCCCAAACTCCGCGCGTGGACTTCTCCAAGCAACTCCAGAAGGCGGACGAAGCCGTTCGTCGCCGCAACTTCGATTTCGCGATCGAGCTGTACCGCCAGCTCCTCGACATCGAACCCGACCAGGGCGAGGCGCGCGGCGGCTTGCGCCAGGCGCTGAAGAAACGCCAGGACGCGAAGAAGGGCGGCAACCGGTTCCTGAGCGCGATCGGCGGTGCCGCTCCGCTCGCGATGGCGAAGACGCTCCGCAAGGCGGGGAAGCACGAAGCCGCGGTCAAGGCGCTCGAGAGCTACCTCGCCGTCAGCCCGCTCGACGAGGACGGCAATCTCCTGCTCGGGCAATCGCTCGAGGACGCGGGGTTCTACCGCAGCGCCCGCGCCGTGTACGAATTCCTCGCGGAGATCGCGCCGGGTCGCGCCGAGGGACTCAAGCGCGCCGGCGCGATGGCGACGCGTCTCGGCGATCACGCGAAGGCCCTCGAGTACTACGAGCGCGCGCTGCAGGCCGATCCGCGCGACCAGGAAGCGATCAAGGCGCGCAAGGATCTCTCGGCCGAGCACGCGCTCTCGCAGACCGGCGCCGAGCGCGTGCAGCACAGCCGCGATCAGATCAAGGACAAGGAGGGGGCGCGGACGCTCGAGCGCGCGCAGCGCATGCACCTGTCCGAAGGCGAGCTGCGCGAGGAGCTCGGCAAGCTCGAAGCGCGCTACCAGGCCGAGCCGCCGAACCCCGAGCTCATGGTGCAGATGGCCGAGCTCAACGTGCGGCTCGAGGATCCCGAGGCCGCGCTCGACTGGGCGGAGCGCGCGCTCTCCTACCGCAAGGAGTCGTTCGAGATCGCGAGCCTCGCCGGGGATCTGCGGCTCAAGGTCCTCAAGAAGAAGATCGCCCGGGCGGGCAAGGAGGGCGACGAGGCCGGCGCGGAAGCGCTGGAAGCCGAGCTCCGCACCTTCGAGATCGAGGAGGCCCGCCGGCGCGTGGGGCTGCGACCGGGCGACGCGTCCCTCCGACTCGCGCTCGGAAGGCGCCTCGCGCGCGCCGGGGACCCCGACGGCGCGATCAGCGAGCTCCAGAAGGCGGTCGCCGACCCGCGCTCGAAGCGCGAAGCGCAGACGCTCCTCGCGCAGTGCTTCCGGGAGAAGGGCTACTTCGATCTCGCCCGGCGCGAATACGAGCAGGCGCTCGAGGGAATCCAGGGCGTCGATGATCGCGCGAAGGAGATCCTGTACAATCTCGGCGCGATCGCCGAGAGCGAGAACAAGCCGGCCGAGGCGCGCGCCTTTTACGCGCGGATCTTTCAGGTCGACATCAGCTACCGAGACGTAGCCGCCAGGATGGAACGTTTCCGATAACCACACGACGATGGCCCACAGCAAGCAAGCCGAGAAGCGCAACCGCCAGAACATCCGAGCCCGCGAGGCCAACAAGGCCCTCCACACCGCGATGAGGAGCGCGATGCGGAAGGTGCTGCGCGCGCAGTCCGCCGAAGCCGCGAAGAAGAGCCTCCCCGAAGCGATGAAGCGCGTCGACAAGGCCGCGAAGGGCAGCGTGATCCACAAGAACGCGGCGGCCCGCTACAAGGGCCAGCTCTCGCGCGCGGTCGCGACGGCGAAGTAGCTTCCGTTCGCCCGCGCGAGATGGGCGGATCCTTCGCCACGAGCGACGACGACACGAACGTCGATGCGCAGCCTCTGCGCGCGCCTCAGCGTCGCGAGGACGTGTGGACCGAAGCGCGCAATCTCGCGAGCGAGCTCCCGCGTTGGCGCGTCCTCGAGGCGGACGAAGCGCGCGGTCTCCTCGTGTGCGAATGCGCGGGCGGTCTGCTCGCTCCGGCGAGCCGCGTGACACTCACCTTCGAAGGGCCCGAGGGGATCCCGTCGACGACGGTGAACGCGCGCTCCGAGAGCACGGGCGGGCCCCTGGGGCTCTCGCGCGACCGCGCGCGCGTGCTCGAGTTCATGCGCCTGCTGCGCCGTCGCGTCGAGTGATCGACGCGACGATCAGCGCTGTTCGCCGAATTCGGGCGGCCAGACGTAGGAAGCCCGGTACATCACCTTGAGCCCCTGATCCTTGCGCCAAGCCTCGAGGTCGGCCCTCGCGCGCGACTCGAGCTTCTTCTGGACGTCCGCCGAAGCGAGATCGGGCACGGTGGCGGCCGTCCGCTCGACGAGGCGCACGATGCGGTACGCGGTGTCGTTCTTGCTCTTGAACTCGAGGACCTTCGACACGTCGCCCGGCTTCGACTCCGCGACGAACGCTCCGACCGCGGGGTCGCCGCGCGCGAGGCGCGCTTCCATGACGGGCTCGGTGATCCCGTGCGCCCGCTTGTCCTTCCGCGCGTCGTAGCGCTCGACGAGATCGTTCATGTCTGCGCCGTCCGCGATCCGGTTGCGCAGATCCTCCGCGAGCGCGAGCGCCTTCTCCTGGCCGCCGTTCGTGCGCGGATCGATGAAGAGCTGCTGCAGCACGACGCGCTGCTCCTGGCCGCCGATCACGGGGAGGAGCTCGGGGTGATCGAGGCACTGGCGGAAGCAGTACGACAGGTACCCGGGGCGGACGTACCGATCGCGGCTCGGGCGCGTCGCGCCGGCCCCGCCGCCGCCCGTGATGTAGTTCTCCCAGAAGAACGCGTAGACGCGCTCGCGCGCCATCTGCTGGTACTCGAACAGGGTCATCCCGTTCTCCGCGAGCTCCTGCGCGAACACGGCCGAGCCCTTCCGTTCCTTCTCGGAGTCGATCCAGTACTTCACCCGGTGGTCGACTTCCTTGGGATCGAGCCCCATGTCCTGGCCGGCCTGGACCTGCAAGGCGTCCTTCACGCGGTCGATGTGGAGCTGGCGCTGCTTCTCCGTCGCCTCGGCCTCGTCCTTGAAGGGCTTGCGCCGGTTCTCGATGAACATCTGGCGCGCCATCGCGCGGGACGTGAGCATGTCCTCGTTGACGACCTGGATGACCTTGTCGAGGTCGTGCCACTCGTCGTCGTCCGCGGCCGCCGGTGCGGGCGCGGGACCTGGCGTTGGAGTTGGCGCCGGCGCTGGAGCGGGTACGGGCGCGGGCGTCGGCGTGGGTGCCGGCGGAGTGGGGTCTTGCGAGAGCGCGAGGAGCGCGAGCAGCGCGGTGAGAGCGGGGGTCAAGCTTCGGTCTCCGACGGGCCCATCTTCTGACCCCGGCGAGCGCGCTTCAAGAGACCTTCGAACCACGCCAACGCCGCTTCGGGGGCCCGTGCGCGCTCCGGGAGCTGCAGATGGGCGACGCCGGTCCGCACCGGACGCAGCTCGGCGTCGCGGAGATCGAGGCCGCGCTCGAGTGCGACGCGGTCCCCGTACTCGACGAGGTAGAGGCCGTCGCGCCAGGACAGTCGCCGGATCGAGAGCCTCTCGAGCGCTCCCTTGAGACGCAGGACGCGCAGGAGGGCCTGCGCCTCCTTCGGCACCCGACCGAAGCGATCCTTCAGCATCGCGGCCGCCTTCTCCGCGTCCTCGTCGCTCCGGATGTCCGACAGGGAGCGGTGGATCTCGAGTCGCGTGCGCGCGTCGGGGATCCAGTCCTCGGGGAGGAACGCGCGCAGGCCGAGCTCGAGCTCGACGCCGCCCTCGTCGGCGCTCTCCTGGAGCGCGGTCTCGACGTTTGCGCCCGACTGAAGGCTCTCGACGGCGCGCTTGAGCAGTCTGCAGTACATGTCGTACCCGACCGCCGCGATGTGCCCGGACTGTTGCGGCCCGAGGATGTTGCCGGCTCCGCGGATCTCGAGGTCCTTCATGCTGATCGCGAAGCCCGCGCCGAGCTGGTTCATCTCCTCGAGCGCCTTCAAACGCGCCCGCGCCTCCTCGCGCAGCGGTTTCCCGCGCTCGACGAGGAGGTAGCAGTGCGCCTTGTGCGCCCCGCGTCCGACGCGGCCGCGCAGCTGGTGCAGCTCGGCGAGGCCGAACTGGTCCGCGTCGTCGATGATGATCGTGCCCGCGGTCGGGATGTCGATCCCGCTCTCGATGATCGTCGTCGCGACGAGGACGTCGATGTCGCCGCGCGTGAACGCGTCCATCACGCGCTGCAGCTCGCGCGCGCCCATCTGGCCGTGTCCGACCGCGAACGAGCACTCGGGGAGCAGATGCGCGAGCCTCGCGGCGACGCCCGCGATCGATCCGACGCGATTGTGGAGGAAGAAGACCTGCCCGCCGCGATTCTTCTCGCGCAGGATCGCCTCGCGCAGGAGCTCCGCCTGGTCGGAGTACCCGAGCTCCGTCTCGATCTCCTGCCTCCCCTCGGGAGGCAGCGTGAGCGCGGAGATGTCGCGCACTCCCGAGAGGGACATATGGAGGGTCCTCGGGATCGGCGTCGCACTCAGCGTCAAGACGTCGATCTCCGCGCGGAGCTTCTTGAAGTGCTCCTTGTGCGCGACGCCGAACCGCTGCTCCTCGTCGACGACGACGAGACCGAGGTTCTTGAAGTGGATGTCCGACGAGAGGATCCGGTGCGTGCCGACGACGACGTCGACGCTGCCCGTTTCGAGGCGTGCGAGCGTCTCCTTCTCCTGGCGGCCCTCGACGTACCGCGACAGCTCGGCGATCTCGACCGGGAAGTCGGCCAGCCTCTCGCGGAACGTCTCGTAGTGCTGCTGCGCGAGGACGGTCGTCGGGACGAGCACCGCGACCTGGCCGCCGCCGCTGACGACGCGGAATGCGGCGCGCACCGCGAGCTCGGTCTTCCCGAACCCGACGTCGCCGCAGAGCAGCCGATCCATCGGCCGCTCGGAAGCGAGATCGGCCGCGATCTCGCCGTCGACTTCGACCTGGTCCGCCGTGTCGGCGTACGGGAACGAGCCGACCATGTCGCGTACGAGCTCGGGATCGCTGCGCCAGGCCTCGCGCTTCTTCAACGCGCGCCGCGCCTGCACCTCGAGGAGCTCGGAGGCGAGGTCGAACAGCGCGCGCTCCACCTTCTCCTTCCGCCGGCGGAACGACTGGCCGCCGATGCGATCGAGCGACAGCTCCGCCGTCCCGGCGCCGACGTACCGCTGGACGAGGTCGATCCGCGAAGAGGGCACGTAGAGCGAGACCTCGTCGGCGAACAGGAGATGGAGGTGCTCTTCCTCGCCGCCGTTGCGCTCGAGGCGCTTCAGGCCCGCGAAGCGCGCGAGCCCGTGGACCGCGTGGACGACGAGATCGCCGGGCTTCAGCTCGAAGAAGGACTGGATCGCGCGGACGCGGTGCGTGGGCGGGGGACGCGGAGGCGCGCGGCGACCGAGCACGCCGGCGAGCTCGCGGTGGTTCACGACGACGAGAGCGAGCGACGGGAGCCGGAATCCCTTCCCCACGGCGCCGATGCGCGTCTCGACGCCCGCGACGCCGCCTGCCTCCGCGAGGATCTCGTGGAAGCGGTGCTCCTCGGCCGGGTTCCGGCACGCGACGATCACGCGCGAGCCGTCGAGCGCGATCTGTCGCAGCGCGCGCGGCGCTTCGCGGATGCCGACCGACAGCGCCTGCACCGAGCGCGCGCCGAAATCGGTCTCGGCCGGAAGGCTCTGGAGGTCGAGCTGCGCGTGCCGCTCCGCAATCTCCGTGTGCCGGACGAACGCCCGCGCGTGCGCGGGAGAACGGATGCGCAGGCCCTCGGCGCGGTCCTCGATCCGGAGCGGCTCGATGCGGACGAACACCGCTCCCGCGGGGAGGGACGCCGCGGGGATCATGCCGCTCCCTTCCTCGACGCTGCCCGCGTCCGCGGCGACGCACACTTCGATCCGCGGGAGCGATTCCACGCTGCGCTGGTCGAGCGGATCGAAGGTGCGCAGCGACTCGATCTCCTCGCCGAACATCTCGATGCGCAGCGGCAGGTCGGACGCGAACGGGAAGAAGTCGAGAATCTCGCCGCGCAGGCTGACCTCGCCGGGCTTCTCCGAGAGCGGCGTCCGGACGTACCCGGCTGCGACGAGACGCTGCAGCAGGTCCTCGGGCTCGAGTCGCTGGTGGAGCTGCAGGTGGAGGTAGTCGCGCTCGAGATCCGTCGGCGAGGGGACGGGCTGCAGCAGCGAGAGGACCGAGGCGACGACGATGCGCGGTCGGCGTTCCGCGGGACCGGCGAGGCGCTGCGCGACGCGCAGGCGCACGCGCAGCGTCTCGGCGTCGGGGCTGGCACCGTCCTCGCGGGCCGGCAGCCACTCCGCCGGCGCGCCGAACGCGGCGAGATCCTCGGCGAAGGCCTGCGCCTCCGCGTCCGTCGACGCGATCGCGAGCCACGGACCCGTCTGCCTCGCAGCGAGCGCCGCGAGCACGAGCGCCTGCGACGAACCCCACAGGTTGCCGCCGCTCGCGCGGCGCGTGGCGAGGCGCTCGATCAGCCGGTCGAGCTCGGGAAACGTCGCGAGTGCGGCTGCGTCGAGTACGGTCGGGCTCGTCACACGAGGCCCCGGTCGGAGAGGACGAGCAACGCCTCGTGCGCCGCCCAGCTCTCGGCTTCCTTGCGTGTCCTTCCCCACGCGCTCGGAAAGCGCTCGCCGTCCGCCTCGGCGGCGACGAGAAAGGCCTTGGCGTGGGCTTCGCCGCGGCTCTCGATCTCGACGTAGGACGGCAGCGCGGAGAAGCGGCTCTGGCAGAGCTGCTGGAAGCGCTGCTTCGGGTTCGCTTCCCGCGCGCGCACCCGGACCGCGCCGAGCTGCGGACTGAGCGTCGCCAGCGCGAACGCGCGCGCGGCGTCGAGCCCGCCGTCGAGGTACACGGCGCCGAGGACGGCTTCGTACAGGTTGGCGAGGACCGATCGGGGCAGTGCGCGCTGCCGCAGCCCCTGGCCGAGACGCGCGGCCGCGCCGAGATCGAGGGCCGTGGCCGCCTCGGCGAGCGTCTTGCGCGACACGACCGAGGCTTTGAGCTCCGTCAGCTCCCCTTCGGCGAGATCGCTGTGGAACCGGAAGAGATCCTCGGCGACGACGAGATCGAGCGCGGCGTCGCCCAGGAACTCGAGGCGCTCGTTGTCGCGGGAGCACCCGAACGACGAGTGCGTCAACGCGAGATCGAGGAGATCCGGGTCGCGGAAAGTGTGCGGGAGATTGGGGGTCGGCACGACGAAACGGAAGAGATCATACCCGCCGCGCGCGCAGGCCCTACGCTGGGCGCCCTGCGATGGCCCGCAAGGAAGAACCGAAGATCGAACCCCTGCTCGAAGCGCTCGAGAAGACTCCGGACGCACCGTCGACGGCGCGCGCCGCTCCTCGACCGCGCCTCGGCTGGAGGCTCCTCTGGGCGGCGCTCGTGCTGCTCGCCCTCGTCGCGATCGTCCTGAACCAGGCGTTCTAGTCGCGCGGGAGTTCGCCGACGAGCCGCTCGTGCTCGCTGCGCGCGAACCGATCGGTCATGCCCGCGAGGTAGTCGCACACGGCGCGCTCGAGACCGACGGTCTCCGCCCACCCGCGGTACCACGGGGGCATCTCCGCCGGACGGCGGACGTACGCCTCGAAGAGCACGGACAGGACGACGCGCGCGTGCCCCGCGAGCTCGAGGAGGTGGGGGTGCCGGTAGAACCGCCGGTTGAGGAACGCCTGCAGCTCCTGCACGCCCTGGCGGATGTCGTCGCTGTGCCCCACCAGCATCGACGGCGAAGCGCGGACTTCGGCGGCGGAGCGGACTCCCGAGGCCGCGATCCGCGCCGCCGACGTGACGATCAGGTCGTTGATGCAGATCTTGATGACCTCGTTCGCCGCGCGCTTCAGACGGAGCTTCTCGTCGTCGGTGCCGGCGAGGAAACCCGGATGGCGCGCTTCGACACGCGCCTCGGCCGACCTCCACAGGCTCGAGCCCTCGTGCAGATCCGCTTCGAGGAACATGCCCGCGACGACGCCGTCCTCGACGTCGTGCACGTCGTAGGCGGTCGAGTCGGCGAGATCGACGACCTGCGCTTCGAGGCAGGGGTGTCGCGGACGCGGCGCGAACTCCGCCGGCCAGTCCTCGCTCGACTCGTGCTTCAGCAGCGATTCGCGCACCTCGCGCGCGAGATTGAGGCCCGGGTAGTCCGGGCTGCGCCGCTCGAGGAGATCGACGACGCGCAGCACTTGCGCGTTGTGCCGGAACCCGCCGTGTCCACGCATCAACTCGTCGAGCACGACCTCGCCGCGGTGCCCGAACGGCGGATGGCCGATGTCGTGAGCCAGCGCGAGCACCTCGCACAGCGCCTCGTTCAGAGCCAGGGCGTTGCCGACGCTGCGCGCGACCTGGGCCACCTCGAGGCTGTGCGAGAGCCGTGTCCGGTACTGATCGCCCTCCCAGTTCACGAACACCTGGGCCTTGTACATCAGGCGCCGGAACGCGGTGCAGTGCACGATCCGGTCGCGATCGCGCTCGAAGCACGTGCGCAGCTCGTCCTCGGCCTCCGGGTGGAGTCGGCCGAGCGAGCGCGAGCTGAACGTCGCCCAGCGCGCGAGCTCCCTTTCCTCGCGAGCCTCCTTCGCGGCGCGATCGAAGAGCAGCGGGGTGCGCGCGGACTCGGGCATGGTGAGGAAGACGCGGGCATGAGCCTATACAATGGAGGCGAAGACCATGCGAAGCGCACTCATCACGACCGCGTTCCTGCTCTTCGTCTGCGGCTGCGGCGAGCGTCCGCAGCGCGTCACGAAGGATTCCCCGGCGCCGGCGGCGGCGCCTGCGCCGAAGAAGGCCGAGAAGGTGGTGCACTTCGGCGGGACGATCGCGCTCGAGGGCAGCCTGGCCGAGGTCCAGACCGGAGCGATCTTCGTCAGCGCGCGCCGGAAGGGCGTTCGACTCCCGACGCTGTCGCACAAGTACGACATGACGGGTTCCGGCTGGTCCGCCCAGGACGGGAAGCGCGTCCTCGCCTTCGACCTCGCGGACGAGGACAACATGGCCGGCTTCGGAGCGCCGATGGGCGCGGAGATGGAAGTCGAAGCGCGCTATTCGCCCTCGGGATTCATCGATCCGAAGCCCGGAGCGGAGGAACCGGGCGTCGTGCGCGCGTCGGTGCCGGCCGCGCCGGGGGACCAGAAGCTCGCGATCAAGCTCCAGACGACGTCGGGCAAGTAGCTCGGCCATGGCCGAGCCCTGGTTCGTCGAAGCTTTCCGCGCCGCCTACCTCGACGTCTACCCGCACCGGACGCTGGACGCCGCGCGCCGCGAAGCGAAGTTCCTCGTCGAGCTCGGCGTGCACGGGCGCGTGCTCGACGTCTGCTGCGGATCCGGGCGGCACTGCGCCGCGCTGCGCGAGCTCGGAGTCAGCGCGTTCGGTCTCGATCTCTCGCGCGACCTGCTCGGTCGGGCTCGATCGCTCGCTTCTGAGCTCGGCGGCCGACTCCTGTGCGGCGACGCGCGCGCTCTCCCGATCGCGTCCGCGCGCCTCGACGCGGTCGTGAGCCTGTTCTCGTCGTTCGGGTACTTCGGCGAATCCGGCGATCGCGCGATGCTGCTCGAGGTCGGGCGCGTGCTCGCGCCGGGCGGTCGCTTCGTCGTCGACCTGATGAATCCCGCGCACGTGCGCGCGACCCTCGTTCCGCGCTCGGTCACCGAGCGCAACGGGATCACCGTCGAAGAGGCCCGTTCCCTGACCGACGGCGGCCGTCGCGTGCAGAAGGAGGTCGAGCTCCGCGCCCGCGACGGATCGACGACGTCGTGGCGCGAGGACGTGCGCCTGTACGAGGCCGCCGAGCTCGCGCCCTGGCTCGCGGAGGCGGGCCTCGATCTGCGCGCGAGCCACGGCGATTTCGACGGATCGCCGGCGTCGGCCTCGGCTCCACGGCAGATCCTCCTCGCCTGCAGGCGCTGAGATCCGGGCGACCGTATAATCCCCGCCCTTCCAAGGCCCAGGACGCATCATGCCCCACGACATCACGTTCAGCCCGCTCTGCGAGGAGCTCGGCGCCAAGGCGCGCGAGATCGCGGAGAAGTTCGTCCGCCCGGCGGCCGCCAAGCACGACAAGGCGCAGGAGTACAACTGGGACGCCGCACGCGCCGTCGCCGCCGCGGGACTCTTCCGGACGTTCATCCCGAAGGAATATGGCGGTCACGGCGCGGGACTGCTCGCGCTCGCACGCGTCACGGAGGAGCTCGCGCGCGCGGACTCCGGGTTCGGCGTCGCCTACGCGGTCAACGCGCTCGGATCGTTCCCGATCCTCGTCGGCGGGACCGAAGAGCAGAAGCAGCGCTGGCTGCCGTCGATCGCGCGCGGCGAGAAGATGGTCGCGTTCTGTCTCTCGGAGAAGTTCGCCGGGTCGGACGCGGGCGGTCTCTCGGTCCGCGCGACCGAGGACGGCGACGACTACGTCATCTGCGGCGAGAAGAAGTGGACGACGAACGGCGGCGTCGCGGACATCTACTCGGTGTTCGCCGTGACCGACCCGACCTCGAAGTCGCGCCGCATCAGCGCCATCGTCGTCGAGAAGGGCACGCCCGGGTTCACGATCCGCAAGGTCGAGGACAAGATGGGCATTCGCTGCGTCCCCGTCGTCGAGACGCACTTCGATCACGTCCGCGTCCCCAAGGCGAACCTGATCGGCGGGCGCCCGGGTTCGGGATTCAAGCACGCGATGGCGACGCTCGACCTCGCCCGTCCGGGCGTCGCGGCGCAGGCCGTCGGCGCCGCTCAGGGCGCGCTCGACCTGGCCGTCGTCTACGCGAACCGCCGGCAGCAGTTCGGCGTGCCGATCAGCAACCACCAGATGGTGCAGAAGATGCTCGCCGACATGGCGATGAAGACGGAGGCCGCGCGCTGGCTCGTCTACGCGTCCGCGGCGCTGGCGGAGAGCGGCGGCGCGAAGACCACGCGCACGGCGGCGATGGCGAAGTGCTTCGCGACGGACACCGCGATGGAGGTCGCGACCGACGCCGTCCAGATCTTCGGCGGGTACGGATTCATGGAGGATTACCCGATCGCGAAGTTCTTCCGCGACGCGAAGATCCTTCAAATCTATGAAGGAACGAACCAGATCCAGCGCATCGTCATCGCGCGCAACCTGATCAAGGAAGCGAGCGAGCTGGAGCACCTGGAAGCTTACATACCCCGCGAAGTGCAGAAGAGTTACGAAGAGGAAGGCGCGTCGATGCCTTCCACGCCGGCGTAGAAGCGATCCGAGCTGGATTCGCCAAAGCCAATCGCAGTCATCGCTTGCGACGTGCGCGCCGCGCTCGTCGAACGTGCTGCGGGATTATGACTTGAACTTCACGGTCCAAGTTCGGCGTCGATTCGTATAGCTGGTCGACCGGCGTGGCAGCGCCGGTCCGGTCATCGAATAAGGAGAAAGCGACCCGCTCCGGCAGGGGAATTGAAGGCAGTCCCCGGACCCGGGAACGACACGAAAGACACATGACGATCGGGACAGGTCTCGCGACCGCGTCTCGGCCGGGGAAGGTAAGCAACATGCCCGCACGCACCATCACCCACGCAGACTTGGATCGCCGACTCGACGTCCTGGCGAAGAGGCCGGAGCGGTTCCTCGAGGCGGCGAAGAAGCTCGCCGCGGAGCTGGATCGCAAGGGGCTGAGCCTCGAGATCACGGACCCCGCGATGTGGCGCGGCGAAGCGCTCACCGGGCGGGATCCGGCGCGCATCACGGCCGACAACCAGCTCCGCACCGAGATCGACCGGATCAAGATCATGGGTCGCGAAGAGGAGATGCGACTCGCGCGTCGCGTCGAGTTCGCCCGGGTGCGCCTCGACCTGGCACTCGCGCAAGAAGACCTCAGCTTCGAGGACCTCGCCGGCGGAGTCCCGCACTCGCCGTCCGGATTCTTCGGTGGCGTGAGCCCCGATTGCGCGCTCCCTCCCAAGGTCTGCAGGCGCTGGATCGAGTGGCACTCGCTGCGTCTCGAGATGGTCGAGCGCAACCTCTATCTCGCGCTCATCAACGTGGAACGCTACGCGCACACGACCGTGGGCCGGGCCGACCTGATCCAGGAGGGATCCGCGTCGCTCTTCCGCGCCGTCGACGGGTTCGACTGGAGGCGCGGACTCCTCTTCAGGACCTACGCGGTGCACTGGCTCAACCAGGCGTTCCGCAGCTACCTGTACAACTTCGGCAGCACGGTGCGCGTGCCGGTCTACCTCCAGAAGGCGACGAAGCACATCGGCGCGGCGATCGAGCGCCTCGGGGACCCGGACGCGAGCCCGCTGGAGATCTCGCGCCTGTCCGGCCTCCCGGAGCGGATCGTCACGTCGGCGCGTTCGGCCGTGAGGACCACGCGATCCCTGGACGCGCCGATCGGCGACCCGGAAGACTCGTCCAGTCTCCGCGACGTGCTCACGTTCCACGACGACGAAGGCCCGTACACGACCTCGCTCGAGGACATCTCCCTCGAAGCCGGACTCGAAGAGGCCCTCTCGAAGCTGTCGGACCGCGAGCGGTTCGTCATCGAGCTGCGTTTCGGGATCGGCGGCGAGCCGGAGCACACGCTCGCCGAGGTCGCGAAGCGACTCGGCGTCAGTCTCGAACGCGTCCGGCAGATCCAGGTGCGCGCGATCTCGAAGATGCGCACGCCGCGCCTGCGCAAGGTCGTCGCCCCGTTCCTGAACTGACCCGGAAGGCGATCGTTTCGACTCGCGGCGCCCGTCGTTCCACGGCGGGCGCCGCGCTCTACATCGGCTCCGTGACGGCCTGCGCCGCCACCGCCTTGTCCTTGCTCCGCATCGCGCGCGCGAGAGCCAGGTAGTCGAGGAGCTCCGATCGACGTCGGAACCAGCCCGCGAAGAAGCGCCAGCGCAGGACGTTGCCAGGCTCCATCGATCCGGCCTCGAACACGGAGACGAGCACCCACATCAAGAGGTGCTTCATCATGCCGCCGCGGCCGACGTGGACGCGCCAGCGCTTCGAGATGTCGATGTTCGTGAACACCGTGTCCCGGATGCCTTCGCCGAGCACGGCGGGATGGACCTCGATCCGGCTCGTCAGCCGCTCGGGCTCGCGTTCGACGCGTTCGACGCGTCCGCGCCGGACGTCGACGAGCCAGCGGTCCGTCGCGTTCCCCTGTCGCACGACGAACAGCCACCGGACGTCCAGGAACGGGCGCAGCGGCAGGATGCGCAGAAGCAAGCGGCGGAAGAAGCGTTCGAACTCCTCGAAGGAGACGCGCGCGTCCCGCTCGCGCGCGTACGTCGCCTCGAGGTGCGTGCGCAGCTCCGCGGTCTTGCGCGCGACGTAGGCGGCGACGTCGCGCTCGTCGTCGCCGGGTCGGAGCGCGAATCCTCCCTCGCTGCTCCACGAGCTCCCGTGCGGCATGCGTTGGAACGTCGTCCCGTCGAGCGGATGCGCCGCCCAGTACTTCGCCAGCTCCAGTGCGGTCGCGACGTGCTCGTTCTCGTGCAGGACCTCGGCGTGCAGGTGGCACACGCTGCTCGCGAACGGGACCGCGTACTTCGGCTTCAGCACGCGAGCGGCCGCGCAGAACGCCTTGAGGTAGCTCTCCTTGTCGACAGGGATCGCGTCGGCGGGATCGTCGAACGTGTACGCCGAGGGGTACGACCACGCGGGCGAATGGCTGCGGAGCATGAAATCGACGCGCGGATAGCGTCGCTGGAGCATCTTCCAGGTCCGAGGCAGCGGCTTCGCGTCGTTGAGGTCGACGAGCACGCGGCCGTCCGCTTCGATCACGCACAGGGAATCGTCCTGGTACTGGATCTGGAAGCTCGTCAGCGAGAATCCCGGCGCGAGAGGGAACGCGCGCCCGTGAGCGATCTCGGTGATCCGCGTGAACCCCATGTCGCGGAGTTGCGCCGGCAGCGACGAGACCGGGAACTTCGGCACGAGCACGTGGCAGCTCTTGTCGAAACGCTGGAGCGACTCGCGGTGGATGTGGTCGAAGTGCCAGTGCGTGAGATAGATGAAGTCCGCGCGGAACAGCGATTCGTCGAACACCGGCTCGGGGCAGTGCCACCAGGCGTCCCAGTACACGGAGCCCTGGATCCACGGATCGACGACGAGCCGCTTTCCGGAGGCTTCGACGCAAAGGCAGGCGTGACCGACGATCTGGAACTTCATCCGGCGCGGGAGGGCTAGCGAAGGATCATCGCGAGGAACACGTCCTTGTCGAGGATCGCCCGGTCGCCGGTGACGAACCAGCCGTCCCGGAACGCCGCCGCGGTGCCGGCGACGTCGCCATCGTAGCCGAGCATGCGGCCGGGCCCGCGCGCGAGCAGGAGGCCTTCCTGCTCCGGGGGGAGGACGGCGAACGTCACGGGATCGACGACGCGCACGGCGACGCCGGGGATCGCTCGTCCGACGGTGCCGGGCTTGCTCGCGTTCTGCCGCGCGTCACGGCTCTCGATCCCGGGGAGGTTCACCGAGACGACCCCCGAGAGCTCCGTGCATCCGTACCCTTCGCACAGCTCGGTCCCGAAGCGCTCTTTCCACGCCTCCGCGAGCGCGTGATCGAGCGGCTCGCCGCCGCACACGAAGAGATCGACGCCAGCGAAGGCTTCGGGGGACACGTTCGCGAGCCACTCACGGTAGGAGCGCGGCGTCGCGACGATCACGGTCGGCTTCCGGTCCGTCGAGAACACGGCGCACCCGCCCGAGAGCAGCGGGATCCAGAGGTGCGTCACGGCCCCGAGAACGCTCGACCAGGGCAGGACGCCGAGCACGACTCCGCCGGGGCCGAACCGGAACATCTGGGCCAAGGCCTCCGCGCTCGAGGCGATGCCCGCGTGCGAGAGGACGACGAGCCGCAGCGCGCGAGCCGGTCCCTTGGCGACGAACACGGCCGCGGGCTCGCGTCCGTCGCGGACGGGGTCGAGGAGACGCGCGAGCAGCGGCCCGGGGCAGAGGGACAGGATGCGCGCCAGCGCGCGGTCAGGGAACCGGGCCTTCCGGCGCAGATCCGCGAGCGATTCGAGGTCGAGGTCGATGCCTTCGCCGCGCTCTGCTCCATCCGTCGGGACGGCCGCGCGACCGGCGAGCGCGACGGCGACGTGAGCGATCGCCGCGTCGGCGCCGGGCGGCATCCGGATGCCGACGCGCCCCGTGCTCTCGCGTGTCGCGCGCAGGACCGTACGGATCACGAGCGCTTCGTACAGCAGCGCCCGGAACGTGAGCGCGCGTCCGTCGAGGTCGACGAGCGCGGTGCGACCCGCGTGCCGGCGCGCCGCGCGGAGGAACCGGTACGCGAGGGAGCGCGTGCGCGACGCGCGCGACTCGCGCGAACGCGCGACGAGCTCCGCGACGGCGTCGCGCACCTGCCAGCGCTCGCTGTCGAACGGCATCGGCGCGCCGACGACGATCTCGACGGGGTAGGGGACGCGCTTCGGCCATTTCCAGAAGAAGCGGCCCTCGGAGAAGCTGAAGATGCTGCCCCACAGGCGGTCGAGGGCGACGGGCACGATCGGGACGCGCGCGTCCCGGGCGATGAACTCGAGCCCGCGCGCGAAGGGCAGCAGGGCGCCGCTGCGCGAGATCCCGCCCTCGGCGAAGATGCACACGAGCTCCCCCGCTCTCGCCAGCGCGGCCGCGGTCGCGAGCGAACGCGCCTTCTCCTCGGGACTGTCCTCGGATGCCACCGGCATCGCGCCCATCCACCGCGCGAACGGTCCGACGAGCGGCACGGAGAAGAACGAGCGGTGCATCAGGAAGCGCACTTCGCGGTGCTCGAGCCCCGCGCCGAGCACGAGCGCGTCGACGTGCGAAAGGTGGTTTGCGACGAGCAGCGCACCGCCGGCGGGGAGGTTCTCGAGCCCCTGGACGCGCAGCCGGTAGACCGAGCGCAGGAGCCACAGCGCGATCCGGCGCACGACGCGCCTCGACCAACGCACTGGAAGCGGGCTCGCAGCCCGCGTTCCGTCGCTCGCTTCCTCGGGTGCGGTCGTCGTTCCGTGCTCCCGCGCAGAGACTACTGCCGGTCCGGAGAGGAATCCCCGGAAAGCCCGTGTGGTAATCTCGTCGGTTGCCCGCCTCCGAGCATGCGCGCATCCACTCCCTCCACCGGCAACGGCCCGAAGCCCGCCTGGCTCAAGGTTCCCCTCCCCGGGGGCGAGGGCTACGCGCGCCTCAAGACGCTCGCGCGCGACCTCGGTCTCCACACGGTGTGCGAGGAAGCGCGCTGCCCGAACATCGGCGAGTGCTGGAAGGGGGACCACGCGACGATGACGTTGATGGTCCTCGGCGACGAGTGCACCCGCAGGTGCCGCTTCTGCGCGGTGAAGACCGTGACGAAGGCCGCTCCGCCCGATCCCAAGGAGCCCGAGCACGTCGGCGTCGCGATCGCGGCGATGGGCGTCGCCTACGTCGTGATCACGAGCGTCGACCGCGACGACCTCCCCGACGGCGGCGCGTCGCACTTCGCGGCGTGCATCCGCTCGATCCGCGAGCGCTCCGCGAAGACCGTCGTCGAGACGCTGATCCCCGACTACCAGGGCTCCGACCTCGAGGCGTTGATGGCCGCGCGCCCCGACGTCCTCGCTCACAACGTCGAGGTCGTCGATCGGCTCCAACGCAAGATCCGCGACCCGCGCTGCAGCTTCGAGCGCTCGCTCGAGACGCTGCGCGGCGCGAAGCGGGCCGACCCCGACGCGATCACGAAGTCCTCGATCATGCTCGGGCTCGGCGAGACGCAGGAGGAGCTCGTCGACGCGATGACGCGCCTGCGCGGCGCCGGCGTCGACCTCCTGACGCTCGGCCAGTACCTCCGTCCGAGCCCGCAGCATGCGCCCGTCCGCGAGTACGTGCCACCCGAGCGCTTCGACGACCTCGGCCGCATCGGGCGCGAGATGGGATTCCTCTACGTCGCCTCCGGACCGCTCGTGCGCTCGTCGTACAAGGCCGGCGAGTTCTACGCCGCCGGCATGGTCCGCGAGCGGCGTCGGAAGAGGGAACGAGAGACGGCGTGAGCGCGCGACCGCGCCTCGAGATCCACCGCGGCGACAACCTCGACGTGCTGCGCGGGCTCCGCAGCGGCTCGTTCCACCTCATCTACGTCGATCCGCCGTTCAACACGGGGAAGCGCCAGACGCGGACGCGCATCCGCGCGATCCGCGACGCGCGCGGTGACCGCACGGGCTTCCACGGCGCGCGCTACCGCACCGTGAAGATCGGGAGCCAGGCGTTCGGCGACTCCTTCGACGACTACCTCGCCTTCCTCGAGCCGCGGCTCGTCGAGGCGCGGCGCGTTCTCGCGCCGTCGGGGAGCCTCTTCCTCCACATCGACTACCGCGAGGTGCACTACTGCAAGGTGCTCCTCGACGAGATCTTCGGTCGCGCGTCGTTCGTGAACGAGATCATCTGGGCCTACGACTACGGCGCGCGCACGAAGAAGCGCTGGTCGCCGAAGCACGACAACATCCTCTGGTACGCGAAGGACCCGAAGCGGTACACGTTCCGCGCCGAGGAGATCGATCGGATCCCGTACATGGCTCCGCGGCTCGTCGGCGCCGTGAAGGCGGCGCGAGGGAAGACTCCGACGGACACGTGGTGGCACACGATCGTGCCGACGAACGGCCGCGAGAGGACGGGCTATCCGACGCAGAAGCCGCTCGGAGTCCTCGAGCGGATCGTCCGCGTGCACTCGAAGGCGGGTGACCGGCTGCTCGATTTCTTCGCGGGGAGCGGGAGCTTCGGCGAGGCGGCCGCGCGGAACGGGCGCAGCTGCGTCCTCGTCGACCGGAATCCGAGGGCGATCGCCGTGATGGCGCGCCGGCTCGCCTTCGCGCACCCCCGGATCCTGGGCTACACTGCCCGGACTCGACCATGACCGCACCGACTCTCCTCACCGTCATCGAGCCCGACGGCGGCATCAACGGACACGATCCGGAGATGAGCGAAGCCGAGCTCGTCCACGGCTACCGGACGATGCTGCGCACGCGCATCTTCGACGACACGTGCATGAAGCTCCAGCGGTCGGGCCGCATAGGCTTCTCGATCCCGAACAAGGGCGTCGAGGGAACCCAGGTCGGCGCGGCGAGCGCGCTCCGCAAGACGGACTGGATCTTCCCGAGCTACCGCGACTTCGGAATGGCGCTGTACCACGGCGTCACGATGCTGGACATGATGCACAACATGTACGGCGACGCGCTCGACGGAGCGCGCGGTCGCCAGATGCCGGTGCACTTCAGCTTCGCCCCGCCCGCGCAGCCGATCCACTTCTTCTCGATCAGCTCCCCGATCGGCACGCACATTCCGCAGGCAGTCGGCGCCGCGTACGCGATGAAGTACCGCGGCGAGGACGGCGTCGTGCTCACGAGCTTCGGCGACGGCGGCACCTCGAGCCTCGGATTCCACTCCGGGATGAACTTCGCGGGCGTGTGGAAGGCGCCGGTGATCTTCCTCTGCCAGAACAACGGCTGGGCGATCTCCTGCCCGTCCGACCAGCAGACCGCGTCGGAGACGTACGCGATCAAGGCGCAGGCCTACGGCATGCCCGGCGTCCGCGTCGACGGCAACGACGTCCTCGCGGTCCGCGCGGCGGTCCTCGAGGCGGCGGATCGCGCGCGTTCGGGCAAGGGCCCGACGCTCATCGAGGCCGTCACGTACCGCATGGGCGGGCACTCGACGTCGGACGATCCGACGAAGTACGTGCCGAAGGAGACGCTCGCCGAGTGGGAGCGCCGCGATCCGATCCAGCGCTTCGAGAAGTTCCTCGCCAAGCGGAAGATCTGGACCGAGGCGCTGCGCGAGAAAATCGTCGCCGAGGCGACCGACGAGGTGAACGACGCCGCGCGCGTCGCGCAGGCGACGCCGCGTCCGGCGCTCGAGACGATCTTCGGCGACGTCTACGCCACCGTCCCGCCGCACCTCCGCAAGCAAGGCGAATTCCTCTTCGACCTGTCGCGGCGCCGCGGCGACGCGGAAGCGGGGGACGGGAAGTTCCCGCTCTAGGCAAACGGAAGCGGTCATGTCCATCTCTCCCGCACGCACGAACACGTCCGGCTGGCTCCGGATCGCGCTCCCCCTCGTGGTCGGATCGCAGGCCCTGGCGGCCTGCGAAACGACCCCGGTGAAGAACCCCGCGCTCGAGATCGTGCACAAGCCCCCGATCGCGATCGGACCCCAGGGCACCGAATCCATCGCGTTCAAGCGGGTGATCGTCGAAGTCCCCCCGGGCACCGTCGTCGGCGCGCACTGGGACGGCCTGTTGAAGGTCAAGCAGGCCGAGCACATCTGGGACCCCGACCTGACGGACGGCAACGCACAGCTGAATTTCGCGGGGTCGGACGAGCTCCGGCGGCTCGGGTATTCGGTCGTCGGGAACGACAAGGACCTCTTCAGCGAGGAGCGGGCGTCGAAGCCCCGGTTCCTGATCGGCGCCAGGATCCAGCGGCTGAGCTACGACACCTACGGGCCGACCTGCGGGAATTGCTGCACCGCGAGGGTCGACGTCGAATGGCAGGTGTTCGACACCGCGACGAACGAGGTCGTGCTCACCCAAGCGGGCGCGGGGGGAGCGCGCCTCGACGGCTACGAAGCGCCGATCGTGAAGAAGGCGTTCGTGGCGGCGCTCGCGGACCTGACCTCGAACGAGAGCTTCGTCTCCCTGGTTCGGACCCGACCCACGCCATGACCAACCTCACACTCGTCCAAGCCGTCAACGACGCCCTCAAGACGGCGATGCGCACGGATCCGAACGTCGTCGTCTTCGGCGAGGACGTCGGTCCGAAGGGCGGCGTCTTCCTCGCGAGCGACGGATTGACGAAGGAGTTCGGCGAGAAGCGCTGCTTCGACACGCCGCTCTCCGAGGACGGCATCGTCGGCGCGGCGATCGGGATGGCGGTCAACGGCCTCCGCCCCGTCGCGGAGATCCAGTTCCAGGACTTCATCTTCCCGGCGTTCGACCAGATCGTCAGCGAGGCCGCGAAGCTTCGCTACCGCTCGGGCGGGCAGTACACGGCGCCGATGGTCATCCGCACGCCCTACGGCGGCGGGATCCGCGGCGGTCTCTACCACTCGCAGTCCGGCGAGGCGTACTTCTGCCACACGCCGGGCCTCAAGGTGGTCATCCCCTCGACGCCGTACGACGCGAAGGGGCTCTTGCTCTCGTCGATCGACGATCCGGATCCGGTCATCTTCCTCGAGCCGAAGGCGCTGTACCGCTCGACGAAGGGCGAAGTGCCGGACGGGAAGTACACCGTGCCGCTCTCGACGCTGCGCACCGCGCGCGAGGGGAAGGACGTCACGATCTTCTGCTACGGCGCGATGGTGCCGGTGTGCGTCAAGGCCGCCGAGCAGGCCGCCGCGAAGGGCATCGAGTGCTTCGTCGTCGACCTGCGCACGCTGCTCCCGCTCGACGAGGAAGGCGTCCTCGACGCCGCGAAGAAGACCGGGCGTGTCGTCGTGGTGCACGAAGCGCCGCGCTTCTGCGGATTCGGCGGGGAGATCAGCGCGCTCGTCGCCGAGAACGCGATCGAGTACATGGAAGCCCCGATCGCGCGCGTCACCGGCTTCGACACGCCGTTCCCGAACACGCTCGAGCACCACTATCTTCCGGACGACCGGCGCGTGCTCGACGCGATCGAGCACGTGCATTCCTTCTAGCGAGAGAGACGATGGCCATCGAGTTCAAGCTGCCGGACATCGGCGAAGGCATCGCCGAGGGCGAGATCGTCAAGTGGCTCGTGAAGGTCGGTGACACGGTCAAGGAACACCAGTCCGTCGTCGAGGTGATGACGGACAAGGCGACGGTCGAGGTCCCGGCGCCCGCAGCGGGCCGCATCAGCGAGATCCGCGCGAAGGAAGGGGAGACCGTTCCCGTCGGCAAGGTGATCTTCGTGCTCGATGCCGCGCCGGCGGCCGCCGCGAAGGCCGCGCCCGCGGCTGCTCCCGCGCCGGCGGCTGCTCCCGCGCCGGCGCCGGCTGCACCTCGCGCTGCGGCTCCGGCCACTCCCGCCGCGGCCGCGCCCGCCCCTGCCGTGACGACCGGGACGATCATCGACTTCAAGCTCCCCGATGTCGGCGAAGGGATCGCCGAGGGCGAGATCGTGAAGTGGCTCGTGCAGGTCGGCGATTCGGTGAAGGAGCACCAGCCGGTCGTCGAGGTGATGACCGACAAGGCGACGGTCGAGATCCCCGCGCCCGCCGCGGGCCGCATCACGCGCCTGCTCGCGAGGGCGGGCGAGGTCGTCCCCGTCGGCAAGGTGATCTTCTCGCTCACGTCGGCGACCGCTCCGGTCGCCGCCCCGGTTGCGGCCCCCGAGGTCGCGCGCGAGCCCGCGCTCGCCGCGGCGGCGAGCGCGACGGCCGCACCCCGAGCCCCGACGCGCAGCCGCGCGGACGACCGCGTCCTCGCCGTGCCGAGCGCGCGCCGCGTCGCGCGCGAGCTCGGCATCGATCTCGGTCAGGTCCAGGGCAGCGGTCGCGGCGGCATCGTCCGCCGCGCAGACGTCGAGGTCTTCGCGAGCTCCGGCGCGGCTCCGGCGGCGCAAGCGGCGCCCGCGGCGCCGGCGAGCAAGCCCGCAGGCGTTGCCGCGACACCCGCGGCTCCGATCTCCTTCGCACCCGGCGCGCGCGAGACGCGGACGCCGTTCCGCGGTGTGCGGCGCAAGATCGCCGAGGCGATGACGCGGTCCGTCCACACCGCCGCGCACTTCACCGTCGTCGAGGAGGTCGACGTCACCGACCTCGTCCATCTGCGCGAGCAGGCGAAGAGCATCGGCGCGGAATCGAACGTCAAGGTGACGTTCATGCCCTTCATCATGAAGGCGACCGCGCTCGCGCTCGCGAAGTTCCCCGAGCTCAACGGGCACCTCGACGAAGCGACGCAGGAGATCGTCACCTGCGGCTACGTGAACCTCGGGATCGCGATCGACACGCCGACCGGTCTCATCGTTCCCGTCGTGAAGGAAGTGCAGTCGAAAGGCGTGCTCCAGCTCGCCGCCGAGCTCGCCGAGATCGCCGAGCGCACGCGCGTCGGCAAGGTGAAGCCCGACGAGCTCAAGGGCAGCACGTTCTCGATCACGAACGCCGGCAACATCGGCGGGATCTTCGCGACGCCGATCATCAACTTCCCCGACATCGCGATCCTCGGCGTGCACCGGATCGTGAAGCGCCCCGGCGTCGTCGAGACCCCGCAGGGCGACAAGATCGAGGTGCGCCAGTACATGCATTTCTCGTGCAGCGTCGATCACCGCCTCGCCGACGGAGCGAACGCGGCGCGGTTCCTCGTGTACTTGAAGAGGCTGCTCGAGAATCCCGGGCTGCTGGCGCTCTAGCGCCGGCTCCCTCCGCTTGACCGCGCCGTCCCGCATCCTCGCCCCCGACGGCACGCTCGCGGGCCCGCCCCCGGAGCTGCCCGCGCCGAAGCTCCGCGAGCTCTTCGTGCACATGCTGCGCGTCCGCTGCCTGGACGAGCGGATGCTGAAGCTCCAGCGTGCCGGCCGCGTCGGCTTCGTCGGCACCGCCAAGGGTCTCGAGGCCGCGATCGTCGGCTCGGCATACGCGCTCGAGCCGCAGGACTGGCTCTGGTCGGGTTTGCGCGAAGGCGGAGCCGCGCTCATGCGCGGTCTGCCGCTCGCCGAGTACATCGCGCAGATGTACTGCAACGCGAACGACACGGCCAAGGGCCGCCAGATGTGCAACCACTTCCAGCACAAGGAGAGCCACTACCCTTCCTGGTCGTCGGTCATCGGCACGCAGATCGCGCACGGAGTCGGCGCGGCCTACGCAGCGAAGTTCCGCGGCCTCTCCGAGGTCCACGCGATCTACTTCGGCGACGGCGCGACCTCCTCGAACGGCTTCCACAGCGCGCTCAACTTCGCCGGCGTGTGGAACGTGCCCGCGGTCTTCGTCTGCATCGACAACGGCTGGGCGATCTCGGTTCCTTCCTCCCAGCAGACTGCCGCGGCCTCGCTCGCGGACAAGGCCGCCGCGTACGGGATGCCGGGCGTGTCGGTCGACGGGAACGACGCGCTCGCGTGCTGGCGCGAGACGCGCACGGCGATCGAGAGGGCGCGCGGCGGCGGCGGGCCGACGCTCGTCGTGCTGCACAGCTACCGCATGCTCGGGCACTCGAGCTCGGACGACCCGACGAAGTACCGCGACGCCGCGGAGGTCGATCGCTGGGCCGCGCGCGATCCGCTTGACCGGCTCGAGAGCTTCCTCGTGTCGAGCTCGATCTGCGCGCGCGGCGAACGTGCGCGCATCGAGACGGAGCTCTTCGCCGAGATCGACCGCGAGATCCACGCCCAGGAGAGCGCGCCGCCGATGGCGCTGAAGACGCTCGTCGAGGACGTCTACGCGGACGTCCCGCGCCACCTGCGGCGGCAGTACAACCGCTTCATCGCGGTCGCGGAGCGCCTCGGACACGCGCAGAAGGGCGACGGGGCCTTCCCGCTCTGAAGCCGGGCGGATTCCTCCCCAGATCACCCGCGCACCGTGGCACAATGCGATATCGTACCGATGCGAGCCAGCTCGCATTCGACGCCAGACCCCCCAACGGAGTGATTCTCGATGAAACTGCTCGCCGATCCCGTCCTGCCCTTCGCGCTCCCCTTCGCCGCCTTGATCGCCGCCGCGGGCGTGTTCGCCGCGCACGGCAAGCACGTCGCGCCGCGCCATCCCGAAACGAGCGCGCCCGCGGAGCTGATCCGCGTGATCCAGGGCAAGCGCCAGTTCACGGAGGAGGACATCCCCATCGTCGTCGACGTCATGCACCGGGCCGGAATCGACCAGTTCGTGTGCAGGATCGATCCTTCGAACGGTCAGTTGCTGGTCGCCCTGCACGACGAGCTCACGCCGCACCTCGACATCAAGCCCGGGTCCTGCCCGAACCCGGTGCAGATCCGGGGAGGCGGAGGAGCGCTCGCGGCGCTGCCGACCGGCATCCTCGGCAACGCCTTCGACGTCACGCAGGTCGACCTCGGTTCGGTGCGTCTCGGGCGCGCCGCGCCGCAGGCGGGCATGACCGGACTCGAAGTCGTGCCGAGCCACCTCACGTTCGCCGACGTCGGTGCGCCTTTCGACGGGTCCGAGTGCAACTGCGCCGCCTTCGGCCCCGACGGGATCCTCGACATCCTCGTGCAGTACAACAAGCAGCAGGTGATCGACACCCTGGGTCTGGGCAGTGAGCCCGACGGGAACTCGGTTCCGCTGCGGACGACCGGGCTCGCCGGCGGCGGTTCCGTGGTGTTCAGCGCCGTCGACTGCGTCCGGATCCAGCAGCAGTGACTCGGGTCCACCGGCGCTTGGCCGGGCCGGTCGCGTGATCGTAGACTCGCAGCGCGTCCGTGCGCGGTCGCGCAGCCGGGTCGTTCGCCCCCGGTCGTGACGGTGCGCCACGACGCAGGGGAGCGAGCAAGCGCCTAAATCGTGGAGCCGCAGGATCCTTCCGCCCCTCCGGGCGACACAAGCGAGCCCGAGGACTTCCTCGGCGAGCTCGTCCGCCGACTCTCGACGCGCAGCGCGAGCTTCGCGCGCTACAGCGTGCAAGGCGAGGTCGCGCGCGGCGGCATGGGCGCGATCCTGCGCGTGCGCGACGAGGATCTCCGCCGCGATCTCGCGATGAAGGTCGTGCTGCCGCGCGGCGGCGCGCGCGAGCCCGGCACGCAGCACGAGGAAGCGCGCGTCCTCGGACGGTTCCTCGAGGAAGCCCAGGTCACCGGGCAGCTCGATCACCCGGGCATCGTCCCGGTCCACGAGCTCGGCCTCGACGCGGAAGGGCGCGTCTACTTCACGATGCGACTCGTCGCCGGCCGCGACCTCGAAAAGATCCTCGGGTTCGTGCACGGCGACAACGAACGCTGGACGCAGACGCGCGCCGTCGGAGTCGTGCTGAAAGTGTGCGAGGCGGTCGCGTACGCGCACGAAAAGGGCGTCATCCATCGCGACCTCAAGCCCGCCAACATCATGGTCGGGCGCTTCGGCGAGGTCTATGTCATGGACTGGGGCCTCGCCCGCGTGCTCGGTCGCAGCGACTCGAGGGACATCCGGCTGCGCGCGCCCAGCGAGGAGACCCGCGGTCCGGTGAACACCAGTCTGCGCGACTCCGTGAGCGAGGGGCGCGTCTCGCCACTCGTCACGATGGACGGCGACATCGTCGGGACGCCCGCCTACATGTCGCCCGAGCAGGCTCGCGGAGACCTCCAGGCCATCGGCCCGGCGTCCGACGTGTACGCGGTCGGCGCGATCCTCTACCACCTGCTCGCCGGGCACATGCCCTACGCTCCGCCCGGGAGCGATCGTGACGCGATCGAGATCTGGCGCCGCGTCCGCGTGGATTCCCCGGAGACTCTCCGCGAGCGCGCACCGGAGGCCCCGGGCGAGCTCGTCGCGATCTGCACCAAGGCGATGGCACGCGACGCGAAGGATCGTTACGGGGGGATGCTCGAGCTCGCCGAGGATCTGCGCGCCTATCTCGAGGGTCGCGTCGTCCGCGCGTACGAGCGCGGGCTGTTCGCCGAGACGCGCAAGTGGATCCTGCGCAATCGCACGCTCGCCGGCACGATCGCCGCGGCGGTGGTGATCGTGCTCGTCGGGAGCATCACCGCTTCGTTCGTGCTCGCGCGCAAGAACGAGCAGCTCTCGAGCGCGAACACGCTCATCTCCGCGAGCGAAGTGCGCGCCCGGGACGGCGAACGTCGGGCGATCGAGAGCGAGGGCGAAGCCAGGAAGAACGCAGCGCTCGCCGAGGAGCGCGCGACGCGGATCCTGCGGTTGTCGGACTTGAAGCGCCTCGAAGACCTCGTGCGGCGCGCCGACGTGCTCTGGCCGGCGTCACCCCGAAACGCCGGCAGGTACGACGACTGGCTCGCCGAGGCGCGCGAGGTCGCCGGACGCCTGGCCGAACACGAGAAGGCGCTGGGCGAGATCCGTCAGCGGGGCGTCGCGGCCGGGGACAAGTGGACGTTCCCGACTCCCGAGGAGGCCTGGCAGCACGACACGCAGGAGGAGCTCGTCGCCAGGCTGAAGGCGTTCGCGGATCCGGAGCGCGGGAGAATCACGGACGTCGAGCGCCGGCTCGCGTTCGCGCGGACGATCGAGGAGCGGAGTCGGACGGGCACGGACGCGGCGGCGCGCTGGAAGGAAGCGATCGCGTCGCTCGCGGATCCGCGCGCGTCGCCGGCGTACGGCGGCCTCGCGCTCGCGCCGCAGCTCGGGCTCCTCCCGATCGGGCGCGATCCGCACTCCGGCCTGTGGGAGTTCGCGGACCTCCAGACCGGCGTCGCCGCGGTGCGGAACGCGGAGACGGGCGAGCTCGAGTTCGGCGAGACGAACGGACTCGTGTTCGTCCTCGTTCCGGGCGGGACCTTCGAGATGGGCGCGCAGGCGGACGACCCGACGGGACCACACTACGACCCGCAGGCCGGTCTGATCGCCCCCGAGTCGCCCGTGCAGGAAGTGGCGCTCGCGCCCTTCTTCCTCTCGAAGTACGAGATGACCCAGGGCCAGTGGCTGCGTTTCGTCGGCAGGAATCCGAGCACCTACGGCCCCGGCAGCGGCGTCTACGACGGCAAGTCGAGCGACCTCGCGCATCCGGTGGAGCAGGTGAGCTGGGACGAGTGCGACGAGACGACGCGGCGGCTCGGGCTCGAGCTGCCGACGGAGGCGCAGTGGGAGTACGCGGCGCGGGCGGGCACGAACACTCCGTGGTGGACGGGCGAGAAGAAGGAATCGCTTGCGGGGGCCGCGAATCTCGCCGATCGATCCGCCGCGCGCGTCGGAGCACCGTGGTCGGGCATCGCGGACTGGCCGGAGCTCGACGACGGATGGGCCGTGCACGCCCCGGTGAACGCCTTCCGCGCGAATCCGTTCGGGCTCCTGGGCGTCCACGGAAACGTGTGGGAATGGTGTCGCGATTGGCTGGCCGCGTACGGAGATCCCGTGCGCGAGGGCGACGGCGAGCGCGAGACCGGCGAGCACAAGTACAAGGTGAGCCGCGGCGGGAGCTTCCACCACGAGGCCGCGTACGCGCGCGCGAGCACACGCAACAACTCGGTCCCCGAGACGCGCTCGAACCACCTCGGATTGCGGCCCGCGCGGAGGATCGAGCGCTGATGCCGAAGAACGAAGGCGTCGTGGAGAGGGACACCGGCCGGGTCGAGGCCTTCAGCGACGGCGTCTTCGCGATCGCGATCACGCTCTTGATCCTCGAGATCCGGGTGCCGGAGCTCGGGCACGACGCGTCGGACGCCGGGCTCTTCGCCTCGCTCGCGGCCTTGTGGCCGTCCTACGTCGCCTTCGGCCTCAGCTTCTTCGTGATCCTGATCATGTGGGTGAACCACCACGAGTTCCTGAGGCTCGTGCGCGCCGTCGACTACCCGTTCCTCTTCTCGAACGGCGCGGTGCTCCTGTTCGTGACGTTCGTGCCGTTCGCGAGCGCGGTGCTCGCCGCGCACCTCGGCCAGGCGGGAGCGCGCGCCGCCGTCGCGTTCTACAACGGGACGTTCTTCGTGACGAGCCTCGCGTTCCAGGCGATGTTCCAGTCCGTGATGCGCCGGCGTCGACTCGTGCGACACGACGTCCCCGACTCCGTGATCGAGCGCATCCGCCGCGCGTACCGCATCGGCCCGTTCGTGTACGGCGTCTCCGTGCTCGTCGCGCTGTGGAACGCGTGGGCCGGACTCGCGTTGTGCACGTCGCTCTGGATCCTGTGGACGAATCTGTGCTACCGGTCCGAGCGACCGGGAGCGCGGGCATCCTGAGCAGCGAACTCGAGCTCGATCGTCTCGCCGAGTGCGAGCGCTCTCCACCGGCCCGCTAGACCGACGATCGTCCCGCGGATCCGCGCGATCTCCTCGTCCGAGAGGCGGCGAGGCACGGAATGCCCGACCTTCGCGACGGACTGCGAGAGGCTCTCGTGGAACGCGTCGGCGTCCTGCATCTCGCCGCTCATCGCCTCCGTGAGGAACGCGTTGACGAGGAACTCGACCCAGATCGCTCCCGACGGGATCTTTGCGCGCTCCTCCGCCGACGCGAAGTCCTCGAAGCTCCATCCGCCCGCGACGAGTCCGTAGAAGCCGTCGCCGACGCCGAGCTCCGTCTCGACGGCGAAGTGCGCGAGGTCGTGGAACGCGAGCCCGCGCTGGATGCGCCGCCACGTGCTCGTGCCGTCCGCGCGCACGCACGCGAGCGAATCCGGCCCGTCGCGGCCCTTCTTCAGGCGGATCTGCACGCGCGCACCCTAGCCCGGCACCAGGATCGCGCGCGACTGGCTCGTCGGGACGCGATCCCCGTCGGTCAGCACGCCTTCGAGGTTCAGCGGGTCGGCGGGGGAGAGCGCGACGAACGTCTCTCCGGCCTTGCCGCGCACGCGCCGCAGGAGTGCGACGGCCTCCGGCAGCGCGAACTGCTCGCCCGAGAAACGGTTCACGAAGCGTCCTCCGCGCACGTCGCCGCGCAATTCGAGCTGGCGGCACGCGCGCGCGAGATCGCGCCACGGCACGGGGATCCGCTCGCGGACGAGCAGCGCGCGGAAGACGACTCCCCAGCGGCGCAAGAGCGCGCGCGCGGCGAACGTGACGTCGGGTTCGGCGGCGACTCTCGCGATCGGGCTCCAGCGTCCGACGCCGACCGCCGGCTCCTTCCGCTGCCACGACGGCCGCAGCATCGACCGCACCGACGCGAACGAATCGCTCGTGACGAGGCCGGCCGCGATCAGGTCCTGGAGTCCGCGCTCCGCGTCGGAAGGCAGGAGCTTCGCCGTCTTCTCGAGCTCGCGCGGGAACGTCGCGCCGCGCGCCGCGAGCGTCTCGCGGATGCGCTCGGCCGGCCACGAGAGCGTCTGCTCGCCGCCGGGCCCGAAGAGCGCGAGCCACGCGTCCATCTCCTCGCGCGGGAGGAACGCGATCGGCGTCCTGCGGATGCTCGTCCTCCCACCGGGAGCGAGGCGTGCCCACGCGATCTCGCCCGCGAGCATCGCCTGGTCGAGCCACTCCGTCCGGTATCCGACGACGCGCGCCGCGAGCAGCTTCTTCTCCCAAGACGCGATCGGCGCCTCGAAGCCGGCGAGCTGGAGCACCGCTTCGCGCACGCCGGCCGGCCCCTCGAGTCGATGTCCG
The DNA here is from genome assembly GCA_036006425.1 of Planctomycetota bacterium. Classification (GTDB taxonomy): domain Bacteria; phylum Planctomycetota; class UBA1135; order UBA1135; genus DASYPQ01. The sequence goes on along the minus strand of DASYPQ010000013.1, from coordinate 18,173 downwards.
TCGGCGACGTGCTGCCACGCCGCGAGGAAGTGCAGGAAGTCGGCGGGGGAGACCGGCTGGATCTCGCGCCGCAGCCGATCGAGGGTGTAGCGGCGGATGCGCGCGAGGAGACGGCGATCGCACCAGGCCTCGCGCCCGTCGAGGCGCGTCCGCATGACGACGCCGTCCTTCTCGAGCTCATGGAGAAGGAGGCCGTCGTCACCGGCCTCGAGGAAGACCGGTGCTAGCGCTTCCATCCGGCCGCGCAGGACGCTCTTCGGATCGCGGCTCGCCTCCGTGGCGAGCCAGCGATCGCCTTCGAGCACGACGCGCCGCTCGCCGGCGAGCGAAGCGAGCCATTCCTTCCACGGAGCGCCTTCCTCGACCGTCACGAATCCCATCCAGAGCAGCGCTTCGTGGACTTCCTCGGCGTTCCGCGGATCGGGCCAGGCTTCCTCGCGCACGCGCGCGACGGCGTCCGGATCGAGCGCCCCGAGGTCGTCCGCGGTCCGCGCATCGAGCGAACGCCGCGCGATGACCGCCTGCGTGCGCCGTTCCTCGAGCGGCGCGTCGTCGAGGAAGCCGTAGGGGCGCACGGAGAGGACCGACCGCGCGAAGGCCGAGGGCTCCGAGACGTCGAGGGCGACGCGCTCGATGCTCCCGTCCTGCAGTCCGCGCAGGACTTCCGCGAGTCCGTCGACGTCCATCGCCTCCCGAAGGCAGTCGTCGACGCTCTGGCGGACGATCGGGTGGTCGGGGATCACGAGATCCCCCGGCGGAAGCGTCTCGCCGCAAGCCACTGCCGCGGGGAAGCTCGCCGCGAGCAGGTCGTCCGCGCGCATGCGCTGGAGCTGCGGCGCGACGGGCCGTCCGTTGCGGAAGCGCTCGAGGAGGAGCGACCGTCCGGTGTTCCAGCGCCAGCGCGCACCGAACGTCGGCGTCACCAGGACGGCCTGGACGAGCAGCTCCTCGACGGAGTCCGCGCGCAGGTAGTCGAACACTTCCTCGAGCGGGAACGAGTGCTCCGGCGTCAGCGACAGGACGATCGCGTCCTCGTTCGCCGCGGCCTGCAGCTCGAATCCGAACCGGCGGCAGAAGCGCTTGCGCAGCGCGAGCCCGAACGCGCGGTTCACGCGGCCGCCGTACGGCGAGTGGAGCACGAGCTGGCTGCCGCCGGTCTCATCGAAGAAGCGTTCGAGGACGAGGCGCGACTGCGTCGGCACGGTGCCGAGCGTCCGGCGGCCTTCGTCGATGTAGAGCCCGAGCTCGCGCGCCGCCTCGGGCGAGAGACCACACTCCGCCTCGAACCACGCGGCGTTCTGCTCGCGCACGAGCCCGACGAGCTTCGAGAGCTCGCGCGTGCGCGCCGGCGCCTCGGCGACCCAGAACGGGAGAGAAGGCGGCGTCCCTTGCGCGTCGGCGACGCGGACGACGCCGCGTTCGATCTTCAGGACCCGCCACGAGGCGTTTCCGAGCTGGAACACGTCGCCCGCGTTCGACTCGATCGCGAAGTCCTCGTCGACGGCGCCGACGTGCGTGCCTTCGGGCTCGAGGACGACGCGGTACTGCGTGGTGTCGGGGATCGCGCCGCCGGAAGTGATCGCCGTCAGGCGCGCGCGTCGCGTCGCGCGGACGCGTCCGTGGACTCCGTCGCGGTGGAGGAGCGCCGCGCGACCTTCGGCGTGCATCGCGAGCACCGCGTCGAAGTCCGCGCGCGAGAGATCGCGGAACGGCGAGGCGCGGCGCACGGTCTCGAAGAGCGCGCTCTCGTCCCAGGTGTCGCTGACGCAGGCCGCGACGACCTGCTGCGCGAGGATGTCGAGCGGCGCCGAGGGCTGCGGCGTGCGGTCGAGCAGCCCGAGGCGCAGCGCGCGCAGGAGCGCCGCCGCCTCGACGAGCTCGTCGCGGGTCAGCGGGAAGAGGCGGCCCTTCGGCGTGCGACCGACGCCGTGGCCGGATCGTCCGACGCGCTGGAGGAACGTCGCGATCGAGCGCGGCGTCCCGATCTGGATCGCGAGGTCGACGTCGCCGACGTCGATCCCGAGCTCGAGGGACGCGGTCGCGACGAGCGCGCGCAGCCGACCCGCCTTGAGGCGCTGCTCGGCGTCGAGGCGCCGCTCCTTCGAGAGGCTCGAGTGGTGGCAGGCGACCGCCTCCTCGCCGAGGATCCTCGAGAGCTGCGCGGCCGCGCGCTCGGCGAGCTTGCGCGTCCCGACGAACACCAGCGTCGTCCGATGCTCCTGCACGAGCGCCGCGACGCGCGCGTAGATCTCCGACCAGGTCTCGTGCGAGCAGACGGGCTCGAGAGGGGAGGGCGGGATCTCGACGGCGACGTCGAGTGCGCGCCTGTGACCTTCGTCGACGAGGGCGCACTCGCGACCGCTCCCGACGAGGAAGCGACCGACATCCTCGATCGGCTTCTGCGTCGCGGAGAGCCCGATGCGCTGGATCGGACCGCGCCGCGCCGCGCAGAGGTGATCGAGGCGCTCGAGCGAGAGCGCGAGGTGGCTCCCGCGCTTCGAGCCGAGCACGGCGTGGACCTCGTCGACGATCACGGTGCGGACGGTCGAGAGCATCGCGCGCCCGCTCTCGGTCGTCAGGAGGATGTAGAGGCTCTCCGGAGTCGTGACGAGGACGTGCGGCGGGCGCTTCCGCATCGCCGCGCGATCCTTCGCGGGCGTGTCGCCGCTGCGGACGACGACGCGGATCTCCGGGAGCGAAGGATCGATCGCGCGGATCTCCTCGAGAGGCCGCGCGAGGTTCTTCTGCACGTCGTTCGCGAGGGCCTTCAGCGGCGAGACGTAGAGGACGTGCGTCTCGTCGAGGAGCTCGTCACCCTGCCGCAGGAGCGAATCGATCGCCCACAGGAACGCCGCGAGCGTCTTGCCGGTCCCCGTCGGCGCGGCGACGAGCACGTGCGCGCCCGAACGGATCAGGGGCCAGCCGCGCTGCTGCGGCGCGGTCGGCTCGCCGAGGCGCTCGGTGAACCAGCGTCGAACCGCGGGGACGAACACGGAGAGAGACATCGAGGACCCGATCTCTCTCCATCGTAGCCTGAGCCCGGCCGGAGTCCGGGGCTACAGCTTCCGGAACTCGACGAGCCGTTCCCCGCGCGTGTAGGCCAGGCCGGTCGTGCCGTTCGGCATCGGCTCGTACATCGTCCCCTGGCCGGGCCAGCGGAACTCCCCCTCGCTCGCATCGTCGAAGTGCAACGTGAAGAAGTAGGTCGTCGCCGCTCGGCCGCGGTGTTCGGAGGTCGAGCTGCGCCGGCTGACGACGAGCGCGGGGCGGCGGAGCAGCGGGAGGGACTCGGCCTTCCGCCGAATGCCGGCTGCGCGCACCGCGAGCACGATCGCGAACGCGCACGTGCCGATCCCGGTCCCGAGCAGCACCGAGCTTCCGCCGCCGAGCGCGAACAGGACCGCGAGCGCGCCCGCGACGAACAGGAATCCGGCGGCGCTCTTCCCGCGGCGCACGCTCTCCTCGACTTCGGGTTCCCGCGGCGTCGCCGTCATCGCCGCGGCGAACGCGGCGTGCTCACGCAAGCGCGCGAGGCGCTGCGCGGTTTCGTCGCCCGCGACCTCCACCTTTCCGCCGAGCGTCAGCGGCGTCGCGCAGTACGCGCACAGGGAGAGGTCCTGTCGGTGGAGCTTCGCTCCGCAGTTCGGGCAGTGCGTTCGAGCCGGGGCTTCCGTGGGCATGAATCGTCGAGAATCGAGCGCGAGAAGACTACACGCGCGGAGGAGGCGCGTCACGTGGTCATGGACTATGCTCTCCGCCCCAACCCTCGAACGGACACCAGAAATCCATGACCCAGCAGAAGAAGGTCGTCGTGATCGGCGCTGGACCGGCCGGATACGTGTGCGCGATCCGCCTCGCGCAGCTCGGGCAGCAGGTCACGGTCGTCGAGAAGGAATTCCTCGGCGGGACGTGCCTCAACGTGGGTTGCATCCCCTCGAAGGCCCTGATCGCGGCCGGCGCGTTCTTCCATCGGATCGGCGACGCCGCCGCGATGGGGATCACCGCCGAGAACGTGCGCCTCGACGTCAAGAAGCTCGTCGAGTGGAAATCGGGCATCGTCGGCAAGCTCACGGGCGGCGTCGGCTCGCTGCTGAAGAGTCACAAGGCCACGGTCGTGATGGGGACGGCGAGTTTCGTCGACCGCACCCACGTGCAGGTCGCGACGAAGAGCGGCGCGCAGACGCTCGAGGCCGAAGCGTTCGTCATCGCGACCGGCTCGGCTCCGATCGCGATCCCGGGGTTCGCGTTCGACGAGGACAAGGTGTGGTCCTCGACGGGAGCCCTCGCGCCGAAACGGATCCCCGAGCACCTCGTCGTCATCGGCGCGGGCTACATCGGGCTCGAGCTCGGGATGATGTACCGGAAGCTCGGCAGCCGCGTGACGGTGCTCGAGGCGACGGCGGGCGCGCTCCCGGGGCAGGAGAAGGACTGCGTCAAGGCGATCGAGCGGTCGATCAAGAAGATGGGGATCGAGCTGCGCACAGAGACCTTCGCGCAGGGCTTCGAGACGAAGGACGGGAAGAGTCACGTCAAGGTCCGGAGCAAGTCCGGCGAGGAGACGGTCGTGTGCGATCAGATCCTCTCGACGGTCGGACGGCGGCCCTACAGCGACGGGCTCGCGCTCGACAAGATCGGCCTCGCGGTCGACGCGAAAGGCTTCCTGAAGGTCGACAAGCAGATGCGGACGAGCGTCCCGAACGTGTACGCGATCGGCGACATCGCGGGCCAGCCGATGCTCGCGCACAAGGGGAGTCGCGAAGGCCTCGTCGCCGCGGCGGTGATCGCGGGCGAGAAGGAGGAGTACGACGCGCGCTGCGTGCCCGCGGTGATCTTCACGTCGCCGGAGGTCGCGTCCGTGGGCTTGACGGAAGAGCAGTGCAAGGAGAAGGGGATCGAGGTGAAGGTCGGCTCGTTCCCGTTCGCCGCGTCGGGCAGGGCGATGAGCCTCATGGAGACGGAGGGTTTCGTGAAGATCGTCGCGGACGCGAAGACAGACGAAGTGCTCGGGGTGCACATGGTGGGGCCCGAGGTGACGGAATTGATCGCGGAGGCCGCTCTCGCGATCGAGATGGGGGCGACGTCCGAGGACCTCGCGCGCACGATCCACGCGCACCCGACATTGCCCGAGGCGGTGATGGAAGCTGCGGAAGCGGTGCACGGAATGGCCGTGCACATCTATCAGAGGAAGTAGGGTCCGATGCCGAGTTCGCTCCCGCACGGCAAGATCTGTTACATCGAGATCCCCGCGGTCGACGTCGCGCGGTCAGCGAAGTTCTACCGTGGCGTCTTCGGCTGGAAGGTCCGTCGCCGCGGCGACGGAGCGACCGCGTTCGACGATGCGACGGGGGCGGTGAGCGGCGCGTGGGTGAAGAACCGCCCGGCCTCGCGCAAGCCCGGCGCGCTCGTCTACATCAACGTCGACGACGTGGCGAAGTCGGTGAAGGCCGTCGTTCGATACGGCGGGAAGGTCGTGCAGCCGATCGGCGTCGACGCGCCCGAGATCACGGCGAGGTTCGCGGATCCCGCAGGCAATGTATTCGGTCTCTACCAACAGCCGCGCAGGTGAGGAATCGCAGGGAGAGCGGCGCCCATGCGCCGCCTCCCCGGCCCGACGCGTGCCTACTTCTTCTTCTCTTTCTCCACGGGCTCCATCCCGAACTTCTCGGACGACTCCTCGAGCATCAGGACGCCTTCCTTCGCATCGCCCGCGCTCGCGTGCTTCTCGCCGGCCGGAATGTGGAACGCGCAGCCCGGGCCGACGCGCGTTTCCTCGCCCTTCTCGTTCGTCTGGATGTACGCGCCCTTGAGCACGACGATCCAGATCTCGTTCGGGTGCGTGTGCATCGGGTGCACGGTGCCGGGCGCGAACTTCGTGAACGCGCGGTAGGCGCCCTTGTCGGGGTCGCCCGAGATGATCGCGCGGGAGACGCCGGGCACCGCGTCGGTGAATTTCGCCGTCTCCGAGCACACGAGCGCGGACTCGTGCTTCGGCGCCTGCGGCTTCTCGCCCTTGTCGGCGCCTTTCTTTTCTTGCGCGGCCGCTGTCAGGACCCCGGCGGCGAGGAGCGAGCCCAGGGAAAGAAGTGCGAAGGATGCCAGTTTCATCGGATTCTCCAGGAGGGTTGAGCGGTGACGGAACCGCAGACATCTTATGGAAGTCGCGCAAGTGGCGCACGTCAGAGGAAGTAGGTCAGGTTGTTCGCGTAGTGGAGGATCACCGCGGGCCACACGGAGCGACATCGCAGCGTCACCCACGCGAGGATCGGGCCGAGCACCGCGCCGGTGAAGATCATCGACCGCACGAGCGTCTCCGTGTCGAGCCAGAAGATGTTGCGGAGGTGCAGGATCCCGAACAGGAGCGAGGAGACCGCGATCCCGGCGGCCGCGGACCTGTGACGCGCGACCCGTCCGAGGATCCAGCCCCTGAAGATGAGCTCCTCGTAGATCGGGTTGACGAGCACGTTGAACGCCGGTCCCGCGAAGCCGAACGTCGTTCCCTTCGCGCGGTACTCGGCGTGCGTCAGGAAGACGGTCGCGACGAATCCACCGACCACCAGGACGACCTGGAGCCATGCTGGCACGATCCAGACGCGCCTGAACTCGAACAGCGCGCGCGGATCCTCCGGCGCTTCGACGCGGAGCGCGGAGACGAGCCGTCGGAGCGGAGTCATCGTCGCGAGTTATGCTAGCCGAGCTGACGGAATCGATAGACCATGATCTGGACCAGACGGCGACGATGGAAGCCGAGGGGAGCATCAGGAGGATTGCCATGCAGCGCGTACAAAGGATTTCCCCGTGCCTGTGGTTCGACGGTCGCGCCGAAGAGGCGGCCGGGTTCTACACGTCGATCTTCAAGAACTCGAAGATCGGCGGCATCTCGAGGTACGGCGAGGAGGGATACGAAGTTCACGGACAACGCCCCGGAACGGTGTTGACTGTCTCGTTCGAGCTCGACGGTCAATCGTTCACCGCGCTCAACGGCGGTCCGCTCTTTCAGTTCAACGAAGCCGTCTCCTTCCAGGTGAACTGCGACACGCAGGCGGAGATCGACGAGTACTGGGAGAAGCTCCGTGCCGGCGGCGACGAGAGCGCGCAACAGTGCGGTTGGCTCAAGGACAAGTTCGGCGTGTCGTGGCAAGTCGTGCCGACCGTCCTCCCCGAGCTGATCAAGGATCCCGACACCGAGAAGTCGGGGAGGGTCATGAAGGCTCTGCTGCAGATGAAGAAGCTCGACATCGCTGCGCTGAAGCGCGCGTATGCCGGATAGTTTTCTCGACGTCCGGCGCCTCGGCCGGACGAAGTACGAAGACGCCTACGAGCTCCAGCAGGAGCTCGTCGCCCAGCGCGTCGACGGAGCGATCCGCGACACGCTCGTCCTCACCGAGCACGAGCCCGTGATCACGCTCGGGCGCGGAGCGAAGCGCTCCGACGTCGAAGGGATCCAGCTGCCCGTCTTCGAGATCGAGCGCGGGGGAGAGGCGACCTGGCACGGGCCGGGACAGGTGGTCGCGTACCCGATCCTTTTTCTTCCCGAGGGCCGTCGCGACCTGCACCGCTACCTCCGCGATCTCGAGGAAGTCGTGATCCGCGTGCTCGCCGAGTTCCAGGTCGAGGGCCGGCGCGAGCCCGGCAAGACGGGCGTGTGGATCGGCGACAGGAAAGTGTGCTCGATCGGCGTCGCCGTGCGCCGCTGGGTCACCTTCCACGGCCTCGCTCTCAACGTGCACAACGATCCGAAAGGCTTCCTCGGGTTCAATCCCTGCGGGCTCGATCCGCAGGTGATGACGCGCCTCGCCGATCACGCGGAGCTCCCGCCGGCGACGATCCTGATCGAAGTGCTGCTGATCCGTCACTTCACCGAAGTGTTCGGGCTCGAGCTGCCCCCGCCGGCTCCGCCCCCCGCGCGCGAGGGCGCCGACCCGCGTTTCCCCGACCTGCCGATCCTGGGTTGAGGCGGGCGCTTGCGTTCCGCGGCGGGATGGGCGATGAACCCCCCATGCACGTGAACATCCGCTATTGCCAGGCTTGAGGCTTTCGAGCGCGCGCGGCGAGTCTCGCCGCGAACATCAAGGATGCAACCGGAGTCGAATCGGAGCTCGAGGTCGGGGCACCGGGCCGCCTCGACGTCCTGATCGACGGCCAGCTCGTCGCGTCCCGCGGCGGGGGATTCTTCGCGCGACTCTTCGGCGGCGGCTGGCCGGATCCCGCGCTGGTGATCGAGGCGGTGCGATCCCGGGCGAAGGCGAGCTGAGCGATGATCCGCAAGCTCGCGAAAGGCGGGTACCGGCTGTACTCGCGCAAGAAGGACCCGAAGACCGGCAAGCGGCGCAACCTCGGGACGTTCAAGTCGCTCGCTGCGGCGAAGAAGCACGAGCGCGCCGTGCAGTACTTCAAGCGCCACTGAAACGCGCGCGTTTCCCCGTACACCGCAGGCAAAGACCGCGGCCCTCCTTCCGGTCGCCGGCCGCCCTCGGTAGGCTCTTCGGCGGATTTCCCAAGGAAAACGGAGCCTCCCGATGCACGCCATCCACGTCCGCAACGCCATCCTGCTCGTCGCTTCCCTCGTCGCCACCACCGCCTGGGCGCACGCCGACGAAGGCATGTGGCTCTTCAGTCGCCCGCCGACGAAGCAGTTGAAGGAGAAGTACGGCTTCGACGTCGACGCGAAGTGGCTCGAGCACGTGCAGAAGTCCTGCGTGCGCATCTCGACGGGCGGCTCCGGCTCGATCGTCTCGTCGACCGGGCTCGTGATGACGAACCACCACGTCGGCGCGGACATGCTTCAGAAGCTCTCGACGGGCGAGAACAACCTGATCGAGAAGGGCTTCTACGCGAAGACGACCGCCGAGGAAGTGAAGTGCCCCGCGATCGAGATGGAAGTCCTCTGGTCGATCGAGGACGCCACGGACCGCGTCCAGGGCGCGGCGAAACCGGACATGTCGTCCGCCGACGCGAACACCGCGCGCCGCAAGATGATGGCGACGATCGAGAAGGAGTCCGAGGACGCGACCGGGCTCAAGAGCGAGGTCGTCACGCTGTACCAGGGCGGGCGCTACCACCTCTACCGCTACAAGCGCTACACGGACGTGCGACTCGTGATGGCGCCGGAGAAGGGGATCGCGTTCTACGGCGGCGACCCCGACAACTTCGAGTACCCGCGCTACGACCTCGACATGTGCTTCTTCCGCATCTACGAGAACGAGAAGCCGCTCGTGCCGGAGCACTACCTGCGCTGGAGCCGTCAAGGCGTCGCCGCGAACGACCTCGTCTTCGTCGCGGGCCACCCGGGGCGCACGGAGCGCCTGTACACCGTCGACCACCTGAAGTTCCTGCGCGACGTCGTCTACCCGATCTCGATGCGCAACCTCTGGAGGCGCGAAGTCCAGCTCGCCACGTTCTCCGGACGCGGTGAGGAGTTCCGCCGGATCGCCGAGGAGGACTACTTCGGCGTCCAGAACAGCCGGAAGGCGCGGACGGGGATCTTCGCCGGTCTGCTCGATCCGCGGCTGATCGCCGGGAAGGAAGCGGCCGAGAAGACGCTGCGCGCGGCCGTCGACAAGAACCCCGAGTGGAAGAAGAAGTGGGGCGACGCCTGGGACCAGATCGCGAACGCCGAGCACGCCTACGCCGGGTTCTACACGCGTCACACCGCTCCCGGTGTCGGACGCGGAAGCCTCGGCACGCTGTTCGGGATGGCGCGCACGCTCCTCCGCCTCGCGGAGGAGAAGCCGAAGGCCAGCTCCGACCGGTTGCGCGAGTACCGCGACAGCAACCTGAAGACGGTCGAGCTCCAGCTCTTCTCGCCCGCTCCGCTGTACGACGATCTCGAGATCGAGGACCTCTCGAGCGGGCTCCAGCTGATGGCCGAGATGCTCGGCGCCGACGACCCGGTCGTCGTCAAGGCGCTCGGCGGACTGTCCCCGCGCGCGCGCGCCGAGCAGGCGATCCACGGCACGAAGCTGAAGGATCCCGCGGAGCGGAAGCGCATCGCCGACGGCGGCTCCGCCGCGATCAACGCCTCCGCGAGCGCGAAGGGCGGCGCCGATCCGCTGATCCAGCTCGCGATGGATCTCGACGCGGAGAACCGCGCCGTCCGCAAGCGCTACGAGGACACGATCGACAGCGCCGAGCGCGAGGGCTACAGCAAGATCGCGGCCGCGCAGTTCGCGGTAAACGGCGAGGACCAGTACCCCGACGCGACGTTCACGCTGCGCCTCTCCTACGGGGCGGTGACGCCGTACCAGGACGACGGCAAGCAGGTCGCCCCGTTCACGAACTTCGCCGGGCTCTACGAGCGCGCGAAGGAGCGGAAGAACGAAGGACCGTTCCAGATCCCGGCGCGCTTCGCCGCGGCGAAGGACAAGCTGAACCCGAACACGCCGTTCAACTTCATCTCGACCTGCGACATCATCGGCGGCAACTCGGGCAGTCCCGTGATCGACCGCGCCGGCGACGTCATCGGCCTGATCTTCGACGGCAACATCCAGAGCCTGATCCTCGACATCGCGTACACGTCCGAGCAGGCGCGCGCGGTCGCCGTCGACACGCGCGCGATCATCGAGTCGATGCGCAAGGTCTACGACTGCGGGGCCCTCGCGGACGAGATCGAGCGTCGGTAGGCGGCCGCCGGAGCGCGTGGCGATCCAGGGCTCTGCGGGCGCGGCGCGTCCTTCGGGCGCCACGCGCGCTGCCGCGGTCCTCGCGCCGCTCACGGTCGCCGCGCTCGCGTTCGCCGCGTTCGCGCCGGCGCTCTCCGCGGACTTCGTCAACTACGACGACGTCGATCTCTTCGTCCACAACCCGGCCTTCCGCGGGCTCGGCGCGCGCAATCTCGCGTGGATGTTCACGACGACACAGATGGGGCACTACGCGCCCCTGACGTGGCTCTCTCACGCCTTCGACTTCGTCTGCAGCGGACTCGATCCCGCCGCCTTCCACAGGACGAACCTCGCTCTTCACGCGCTGAACGCGGCCCTCTTCTGCATCGTGGCGGGGCGCCTGCTCGCGGCGGCGCGCCCGGCCGAAGCCCGCGCTCGTCCGATCGCCCTGCACGTCTCGGCTGCGATCGCAGCCACGCTGTTCGCTGTCCATCCCTTGCGCGCCGAGACGGTGGCGTGGATCACCGAGAGGCGCGGATTGCTCGACGCCCTCTTCCTGCTCCCGGCGCTCCTCTGCTACCTGCGCGCCTGCCCTCCGGGATCGTCGAGGCTCGCGTCGCGCGGCGCCTATCTCGCGTCGATCGTCCTTCTGTTGCTCTCGCTCCTCTCCAAGGGGATCGGGATGACGTTCTTCGGCGTGCTCCTGGTGCTCGACTTCTATCCGCTGCGTCGACTGCCCGCGAACGCGAAGGCCTGGTGGACCGCCGACGCGCGGCGTGTCTGGATCCAGAAGCTCCCGTTCCTCCTCCTCGGGATCGCCTTCGTCGTCGTGTCGGCCTGGGCCCAGGCTTCGGCTCCGGACACGGTCAAGACCCTCGAACAATGGGGCCCGCTCGCGCGGATCGGCCAGGCGCTGTTCGGCCTTGCGTTCTACGTGAGGAAGACGCTCCTGCCCGTCGATCTCGCGGCGCTCGTCGAGCTGCCGGCGCGCTTCGATTTCGGCGAACCGCGCTTCCTCTGGAGCGCGGTCGGCGTCGCGCTTGGCGCCGCGGCGATCCTGCTCACCCGGAAGCGCGCGCCGGCCTGGACGGCCGCCGCTTCGGTGTACGTCCTCGTGCTCGCTCCGGTCCTCGGCGGCTTCCAGTCGGGTCCCCAGCTCGTCGCGGACCGCTATTCCTACGTCGCCTGCATGCCTTGGGCGGTGCTCGCGGGAGCCGGAGCCCTCGTCGCCCTCGACCGCCGACCCGCGCTCGCGAGGTCGGCACTCGCGGTCGCCGCCCCGGCGCTCGTCGTCGTACTGTTCGCGCTGTCGCGACTGCAGGCCGCGACCTGGCACGACAGCCGCACGCTCTGGAGCCACGCGATCGTGGCGGGGGAGAGCTCGTCGGTCGCGCACGTCAACCTCGGCGGCCTCGACATGGAAGCGGGCGACGACGCGTCCGCGATCGAGCACTTCCTCGCGGCGACGCGCGTGCGGCCCGACCAGGGTCTCGCCTGGTTCGACCTCGGCATCGCGTACGCGCGCGTCGGTCGCCTCGAGGACGCCGAGCGCGCGGACCTCGAAGCGAGTCGGACGATGACGCCGGCGTACAAGGCGCTCGTGAACCTCGGCAACCTGTACATGAACCGGATGGGGAGGCTCGACGACGCCATCGCCGCCTACCGCGCGGCCGTCGCCGACGCCGAAGCGTCCGTCCCCGGGCTCCAGAGCCCGGTCCCGCACCTCGTGCTCGGCGTCGCGCTCCGGCGGAAGGGCCTCGATGCGGAGGGTCGCGCCGAGCTCGAGATCGCCGCCCGGCACCCGGCGACGCGGGCCGAGGCGCTGCGCGAGCTCGGCCGCTGAGGGCCGGAAAAGGCTTCTTTCCAGGAAAAGCGCCGGGCTGAAGGGCTTTCCGCCCCCTTTTCGAATCTCGCCTCGCAAGTCGAGGCCGGCGGACACCCGATGAACTGGGACGAACCGTCCGTGGATCGAGCCCCTCGGGACAGGCCAGCGAGGCCCCTCCGTGCCCTCGATCTGGCCCCCAGAGCATCCGGAATCCGCGAGCCAGCCCACCTCATGCATCCCGACTCCAAGTCTCGCCCCTCCGGGGCAACCGGAGCCATCGACTCGAGGGTCATCCAGGGCCTCCGCGATCTCGGCGGCGAGGACGAACCCGAGCTCCTCTCCGAGCTGATCGACATTTTCCTCGAGGACGCCCCGCAACGCATGAAGGACATCACCGAGGGACTCGCCGGCGGCGACCTCGGACGGGTCGAGCGCGGGGCCCACACGCTCAAGTCGAGCAGCGCGAACATCGGCGCGCTCGGTCTCTCCGATCTGTGCCGGCGCATCGTCGAGAGCGCGCGCGCGAACCACCCCGAAGCCCTGCCCGAGTTGTGCGAAGCCTCCGTCCAGTCGCTCGCCGAGGCGGCCACGAACCTGCGCTCCCTCAAGTCCTGAGATCCGACGAGCCGCGGCGAGACGTTCGCCGGGCGGCGCCACTCCCCCGGCCCTCCCGACATGATCAAGAACACCTTCGAAGAGCAGATCCTGATGGGACGTCTGCCCTCCTCCCCGGGGGTCGGACGTCTCCTGGTGCAGCTCGTGCGCCGGAAGGGATTGGAGCTCGACGAGATCACGAAGGTCGTGCGCATCGATCCGGCGCTGACCGGCGGATTGCTCCAGGCCGCGCGACCGCTCGCGCCGTCGGGGTCCGCGCCGATCGAGACGGTCGAAGCGGCGATCCAGGTCCTCGGACCGGGTGCCCTTCTGCGCGCGCTCCGCGATCTCACTCTGGTGGCGGCGGGAGGCTCGAAGTGGTGCGCGGGATTCGACTATTCGAGGTACTGGGCGATCTCGCTCGCCCGCGCGATCGCCGCCGAGACGATCCTGCGCGCGACCGGCAGGAGCGGAGCGGAGGCCGGGTACACCCTCGGGCTCCTCGCGGACATCGGGCGCCTCGCGCTCGCGAGCGTCTACCCGAGCGAGTACGCGACGCTCCTCGTCGAGCCGCGGGCACGCGAGAGCGCGGAGCTCTCCCGGCTCGAGCGCGGACGGCTGCAGATCGACCACGCGGAAGTGACCGCGTGCCTGTTCGAACGCTGGGGCATGCGCCGCGTGTTCACGCGCGCGGTGCTCCTGTACGAGAAGGACGGCGAGTCGACCGAGACCGAGGAGGCCCAGTCGCTCGAGCTCTCGGAGATCCTGCGCTGCGCGCAGCTCCAGGCCGAGATCCACGTCGACGCGCTCGATCGCGAGCCGAACGGAGGCACGAGCCTCGCGGTGTCGAGCCTGCGCGTCGGGCTCGGGCTGTCGGACGAGGCGGCGCGCATGGTGGCGGCGGAAGTCCAGCGCCAGTTGGCCGAACGCGCGAAGGTGCCGGAAGCGGCCGCGCCCGGAAAGGCCGAGCCGAAGCACGAGACGACGGAGTCCGCGCCGACGCGGCACATCGAGTCGGCCGCCCGGCACTGGGACGGCTTGCGCATCCTCGTCGTCGACGACGACCCGATGTCGCTGGAGATCCTGCGGCGCACGCTGGCGCAAGCGGGGCACCAGGTGCAGTGCGCGTCCGACGGCGTCGAGGCGCTCCAGATCGCTCTCGAATCGAACCCGCAGGCGATCGTCGCCGACTGGATGATGCCGCGCATGGACGGCGTGGAGCTGTGCAAGGCCCTGCGCTGCATCCAGATGGGCCGCGAGATGTACTTCCTGCTCGTCACCGGGCGCGACCAGGAGGACCAGATCGTCGCCGCGTACGACGCGGGCGTCGACGAGTACGTCACGAAGCCCTTCAACTCGCGGATCCTGCTCGCGCGCTTGAAGGCCGGGCAGCGCGTCATGGAGCTCCGCAACGAAGTCGACGCCGAGCGCCTCGTGACCGCGCAGCACGTCCGCGATCTCGGGATCGCGAACCGCAAGCTCAACGTCGCCGCGCTGACCGACCCGCTGACCGGGCTCGCGAACCGTCGCTGCGCGCGCAACAAGCTCTCCGAGGAGTGGCAGAACTCCATGCGCTCGTCGTCGCCGCTTTCCGTGATGATGGTCGACATCGACCGGTTCAAGCGCGTGAACGACGAGTACGGTCACGAGATCGGCGACCTCGTGCTCAACGAAGTGGCGCAGATCCTGAAGACCCACACACGCCAGGGCGAGGAAGTCGCGCGACTGGGCGGCGAGGAATTCCTGGTGATCTGCCCGAACACGAGCGCGGAGCAGGCCGCGATCGGCGCCGAGCGCCTGCGCGCCGCCGTCGAGTCGCACGTGATCCGCACTCCGAAGTTCCACACGAGCACGACGGTGAGCCTCGGCGTCGCGGGGCGCACGAGCGACATGTCGGGGATCGACGCGCTGCTCAAGGCCGCGGATGCGGCGGTCTACGTCGCGAAGAGCGCGGGCCGGAACCAGGTGAAGCGCGCCGACACCGCCGGGGGCGGGGTGCTCTCCGCATGATGCCCGGCGCGTCGTCCGTCGATCGCCGCTCGGCTCCCGCGCGCCGCGAGTGAAGCCATGGAAGGCGACTCCGACGACACGCTCACCGGAGGCGGCTCGGGCCGCGCTTTCGACGAGCTGCGCCTCGCGGAGAACCTCCCTTCTCCGCCCGGGCTCGGCCTCTCGCTCCTCGGATTGGCGCGCGACGACCACGCCTCGAACGCCGGGATCGTCGAGTACATCCGTGCGGACGCGGTCCTGACCGGCCGGCTGCTGAAGCTCGCGAACGCGTCGCGTCCGGCCGGCGTTCCGCCCGCGACCAACGCAGTGGCCGCGGCCGCTCTCGTGAGGATCGAAGCGCTGCGCGAGCTCGCGCTGGGCTTCCGCCTGGTCTCGAGGCAACCGGGCGACGCGTGCGAAGGCTTCGATCATCGCCACTACTGGTTGCTGTCCCTCGCGACGGCGGCCGCAGCGGAAGCGCTGGCCCTGCAGTTTCACGCCAGCGATCCCGAGGAATCGTTCACGATCGGTCTGTCCTCCCGCGTCGGGATGCTGGCGATGGCGACCGTGCATCCCGCCGCGTTCGCGGAGGTCCTGCGCGAGAGCCGCGACGGCGGAACGAACGACCTCGCGCTCGCGGAGGTCCGCGCGCTGCGCATCGATCACTGGCAAGTGGCGGCGGAAATGATGACCGACTGGGGGATGCCCGAGTCGTTGCGCCAGCCGCTCGTCGCGCTCTCGCGCGACGCTTTCCGCGCCCGGCGCGACGACGCGGAGACGATCCGCGGATCCTCGCTCCTCAACATGGCGCTCGAGATGGCGGACGCGATCGTCGCCTCGGAGACCGGACACGCTCCCGGCGCCGCGGCGCCGTCGTCGAAAGCGATCGACGCCGACTCGAAGCGCCCGATCGGTTCCGACGCAGTCTCGCTGGCCCGCGCAGCCGCCGTGCGCAGATGGCGGGAACTCGTCGAGCTGTGCGGCCTGAACCTGCGGCCGGAGTCGACGAGCGTTCCGAGCAAGAGCGCGAGCGGGAGACCGAGCGCGGGCGCGAGCGCAGCCGCGAACTCGAGTGTGGGCGCGGGCGCGATCGCAGACGCGAGCTCGAGTGTGGGCGCGGGCGCAGGCGCGAGCTTGAGCGTGGGCGCGAGGGCAGGCGCGAGCTGGAACGCGGGCGCTCACGCTGACCCGAGCTCCGCCGCGGCTCCGGCGTCGGTCGCGTCGCGGATCGCGAGCCCCGAGCCCGGCGAACCGAGCGCCGCGAGCAAGGCCGGCGAGATCGGCTCCGCGAGCAATCCCGGCGACGCCAACTCCGCAATCCAGCGCGGCGACGCGAGCTCCGCAAACCAGCCCGGCGACGCCATCTCCGTGGGCAAGCCTGGCGAGGCGAGCTCCACGGGAAAGCCGGTCGAAGTCAGCTCCACCGGCAACACTGCTGACGTCAGCTCCGCGAGCAAGCCCGGCACCCGCGTGCTCGTCGTCGACGACGAGCCGAGCGCTCGCCACCTGATCAGCCTGCACCTCCGTCGCGCCGGCTTCGAGGTGATCCAGGCCGTCGACGGCG
Organism: Planctomycetota bacterium; assembly: GCA_036006425.1. Classification (GTDB taxonomy): domain Bacteria; phylum Planctomycetota; class UBA1135; order UBA1135; genus DASYPQ01. Next base: position 1,603 of record DASYPQ010000013.1, on the reverse strand, counting down.
AGTCGGGTCTCCGCGCGGTGATCTCGGACGCACCCGAGATCGTGATCACCGACTGGCTGATGCCCGGCATGTCCGGTCTCGAGCTGTGCAAGGCGCTGCGCAAGTCGGAGATCGGGAAGAAGCTCTACCTGCTCCTCGTCACGGCCCGCGAGGAGGAGGACAGCATCGTCGAGGGATTCGAGGCCGGCGCGAACGACTACCTGACGAAGCCGTTCAACCCGCGGATCCTCCTCGCGCGCGTGCGAGCCGGCCGGCGCATGGTCGAGCTCCAGCACCAAGTCGAGCTCGACAAGCGCGTCGACAAGAAACGCGTGGCCGACATGGCCAAGCTGGCGCGCGAGCTGCGCAACGCCGCGACCCGCGACGTGCTGACCGGACTCCCGAACCGACGGTCCGCGATGACACAGCTCCAGGAGTTCTGGGTCGCCGCCGAACGCTACGGCCGCCCGCTCTCCGTCGCGATGATCGACATCGACCACTTCAAGCAAGTCAACGACCAGCACGGCCACCAGGTCGGCGACGCCGTCCTGCGCAACGTCGCCAACGTGCTCCGCGCGAAGACCCGCCGCAGCGACGTCGTCTGCCGGATCGGCGGCGAAGAATTCCTCCTGATCAGCGTCAACGGCGACCTGACCGGCACCCGCGTCGGCGCCGAACGCCTCCGCGCCAGCGTCGAAGCCACGACGATCACCTGCCCCGGCTTCGAAGGCCAAATCACCGTGAGCCTCGGCGTCGCCGAACGAACCCCGACCATGAAGAGCATCGACGACCTGCTCCTCGCCGCAGATCGCGCGGTGTACATGGCGAAGGAGCAGGGGAGGAACAGGGTCTGCTTGAGCGTGCCGCCTGGAGCTCGTGCCGCCTAGGAATCTGGCTCGGTTGGCTGTGCAGGATTCAGGCCGCGGCTGGCGCCCTCCACGCACAGATCTCCGCGACGGTCCATCGCCTCGTCTCGACTCCGAGCGCCATCGCCGGCGGGGTCTCCGGCGCGCGATTCGTGACGCCGCGGATGTAGTTGCGCCACGCGATCCAGATCCAAGCGTGGCGCTCGAGCCGCTGTCTCAGCTTCGACGCCGCCCATGTTCGTCTCACGAGCCGCGAGATCCCGTCGCGCAGCATTGCCAGCGTGTGGTTGATCGGGAAGAGCGGGTTCTCGTAGTTGCGCTTGGCGGTCGAGGAACAGCGCCTATGCAGAGCGCGCTGCCCGAACCGACGCTTCAGGATGCCAGGGTAGGTCGACTTGCGATCCGTCTGCACGTGGACCGGGGCACCTGGCGCGTGAAACGCTGCCAGAGTTTCGAAACACTTCGTGACCGCTCCGTGCGACCCGCTCTTGCGCACACCGGCGATCCGCTCTCGCTCCGCCTTCTTCAACCGGTCCGCCTCGGAAAGGCCTCCGCGACAAGGCAGAGGCGCGGTGTGGAGATCGACCACGAAGTAGCTCGACCGCTCGATGAGCACTGGCACGGTGACCGGTGCGAGGCGCCGCGAGTGCTCGAAGGTCTCGAGCTCGTCGAGCTGAAAGTTGCCCGCGATGCCGCCGCGTTCGGCCGTTCGCGCAAGACGCCAGAGGTGGAACTCCTTGCAATGCTCCCCGAGGAGC
>DASYPQ010000012.1:0-113723 GCA_036006425.1 Planctomycetota bacterium | reverse complement strand
CATCAACCACACGCTCGCGATGCTGCGCGACGGACTCTCGCGGCTCGTGAGACGAACATGGGCGGCGTCGAAGCTGAGGCGGAGGCTCGAGCTGCACGCTTGGATCTGGATCGCGTGGCGCAACTACATCCGAGGCATCACGAACGAAGCCCCCGCAACGTCGCCGGCAATGGCGCTACGTGTCGAGATCAATCAGTGGACCGTCGTCAAGCTGTGCGCCTGGAGAGTGCCGACCGCCCGCTGAATCCTGCACAGCCAACCGGGCCAGATTCCTAGCTGGCCATGCGCTTCGCCGACTTCTTGTTCCAAGCCTGCAGCAGGGCGACGCGTTCCTGAACGAAGCGGCGCAGGACCTCGAATGCGTGCTCCACGTCGCCCTCCGTCGAGAACTCGATGCCGAGCAGGCAGGTCTTGGCGAATTGCGAGCGGCTCTTGATCGCGCCGCGGAAGACGATGTCGGCGCGTTCCTTCGGGAGGCGGAGCGCGATCTCGACCACGGGGATGCGCGCGAGGGCTTCTCCCTTTTCGAGGGGTATCTTGAGTCCGAGGCCTTCTGCGGAGATGTCGTGCACGGTCGTCGCGAGCGAGCCGGTCTTCCAGGTGAGCGTCACGGGGATCCGGATGTCGAATCCGGGGATGACGCGGATCTGGCGCCGGCGATTGAAGAGGCCCGCGTAGTACTCGTCGAGCTGCGCGTACAGCTCGATGCGGTTCGTGAACTCGAAGGCGATGCGGGTCCAGCCCTTGTCGAGGGGTCGCACGGCGACGACGCGGCAGGTGGCGTTGATCGCGTGGTTCTGCGAGCTCGCGCAGATGCGCAGCATGCAGGCGTTCCCTACCGCGAGGTTCGGGTCGCGCGCGCCGTCGAACTCGACGACGGTTCCCCCGATCGAGAGGTCGACGCAGTCTCCACCGATCGGCGCGCTGCCTTCGCACATCAGGCTGACCCAGATTCGTTCCGTCAAACCCGGCGGCACGCGGTAGTGCTTGCGCCGGTTTTCGGCTCCCCCGTCGGCGGAGCCGGGCGCGCGCTTCGAGGATGACTTCGAGGGCCTTTTGCGGAAGAACATGAGCTGGGGCCTGGCTTTCGCTGTTCGGTCGAAGAGGCCCCTCGCGATAACCAGAAATGGGCGGGACACCGCTCCCCTCCCATTCGGAGGAACGGAGCGCCTCGAGCACCCAGGGAAGCTGGCCCAGTTGGCTGTGCCTGACCTCAGCACAAGTCCCACACGCACAGGCCGTTCGGGCAATTCCTGGCCCCCGGCCCCGGCGTGTACGCCAGCCCAAGTCCGAAGGCGCGACCGACCAACGAGTTCCGACCGCGTTCTGCACAATCAACTGGGCCAGATTCTCTAGGCTGCGTGGCGGGCCTTCGAGCTGGCGAGGAGGAACGCGAGCGTCAGGCTCTCCGCGTCGCTCCGCCCGCGGGTGCCGCGGGATCGCCGGGCCAGCGCGGCGAGCGTCGCGCGCAGGGTGCCGGCTTCGAATGCGGAGATCACCGCGGGATGGATGTAGCACGCGCGGCAGACTGCGGGGGTGTTTCCGAGGACCGCCGCGACCTTGCGGATCACTTGCGCGAGATCGCGGCGTCGAACGCGCGCCGCGGCGCGGGGCGCGGACGCACGCGTTGGGAGCGATCGCAGCGCCGCGAGCGCCTGGACGGTCCCGGTCCACGTGCGGAACGACTTCGCCGTGAACTCGGCTCCGGTCGCGTCGCGCAGGTATTCGTTCACGTCCTCGGAGCCGATCCTCTGGCCATTGCCCCGCTCGTCGAGGTACTGGAAGAGCTCGTACCCGGGGATGTCCTGGCACGCTCGGACGATGCGGACGACGCGCCGATCGCCGACGCGCACGCGGTGAAGCTTGCCGCTCTTGCCGCGGAACTGCAGCTCCAGCGTGCCGCCGGAGAAGTTGGCGTGCCGATCGCGCAGCGTCGTGAGACCGAACGACTCGTTCTCCCGGGCGTACTCCTCGTTGCCGACGCGGACCATCGTGTTCTCGAGCAGCCATACGACCGTAGCGAGCACCTTGCGCCGCGGCAGGCCCGGCAAAGACAGATCGCGACGCACGCGCCGCCGCAGCGCCGGCAACGCGCGCGCGAAGTCGATCAGCTGACCGTACTTGTTCTCGTTCCGGACCTCGCGCCAGCGCTGGTGATAGCGGTACTGCCTCCGCCCGCGGGCGTCGCGTCCGACCGCTTGGAGGTGACCGCGCGGCGAATCGCACACGCGCACGTCGTCCCACGCAGGCGGGATCGCGAGAGCGCGGATGCGCTCGAGCTCGGCGCGGTTGCGCACCGGCTTGCCTTCCGCGTCGACGTAGCGGAATCCCCGTCCCGCGCGGACTCGGCGAATGCCGGTGGCGAGATCGGAGACGTAACGGAGGCCCGCGCTGCGCGCGTCGTCGACAGCGAGCTCCGCGACCGCGGACGCGCGCGGACGCGTCTTCGCCCGACCTGTGCGGGCTCGTCCAGCGCGGACTCGCTCACTCCGCGTCATGCGCCCCTCGAACTCGTCGACCGCGGTGGGACTCGGCACCGCGCGCCGGTTTCCTCGCTTGAACTCGCCGTCCGATGAGCGGGTCGGCACCCGTGTCGCTTCCGAACTGACTGGGTTCCGTGTGGTGACCCTCCGAGACGGCGAAGACGCAGGGCCGCGCCGAGGTCGCAACACGGAACCCAGTTAGTCCCTGTCGCTTCCGGCGTTCGAGTGCGTCGACCCGTGAGGCACTTTGCACCGCGCGTGACGTCCGTCGCTCGCGCGTCGGCCCGTGACGGACTCGGCGCGGCGTGTCCCGTCCGCGCCTCGAACGCGTCGAGCAGGGACGGACCCGGCACCGCGCGTCCCGTCCGTCGCTCGAACGCGCCGTGACAGACTTGGCATCCGCGTCGCTTTGGCCGCCGAGTGCGGCGGCCCGTGAGCGACCTGGCGCCGAGATCACTTCCGGCGCTCGAACTCGTAGCCTGGCGAAGCATGCTGCGCGGTGCGCGTCACTTCCGCCGCTTGAACTCGATCTTCATTCCCTCGACTTCCTTGCCGTCGGGGCCCGGCATGTACATGTGCAAGGTCATCGAGTCGTTGTCCTTCATCTCGGTCACGAGCCGCTCGCGGACGACTTTGCCCGTCGCGGGATCGTGGCACTCCCCGGAGAGCGTCGTCGCGTTCGAGCTCGCATCCTTCGTGCCTTCGAAGACGTGCATCTCCGTGCTCCACGAATCGACCCACAGCGAGACGAACTTGTTCTTGAAGGTGTCGTAGCCGTCGACGCCGTGGCCGATGTAGGGCTTGCCGTCCATCTCGCCGTTGAACGTGGACTCGACCCAGGTGTCGCCGACGGGCTTGTACTCGGCTGTCGCCGTCGAGGTCGTCGGAGCCTTCCCCGGCATCGACGTCATGACGGTCGCGGTCCACGTGCCGACCATCTTCTTGAGCATCGTGTGCTCGGGCGTGATCTTGGGGCTGGCCGCCTCCACGGGCTTGCCCGGCTCGCCTTGACCGGCTTTTTGCGGACCGGTCGCGGCGGCGACGAGCGCGATTGTGCAAAGCGCAGAACCGGAGAGAAGAATCTTGCAGAGTGTCATGATCGGTCCCTTTCTGGATCGGGTCGGACGCGCCGGGATCAGGCCGAGAAGCACGGCGGGAGCAACGTCTGTGCCCCGGTCTGCGGCCTGAAACCCGTCCGGCGCCCGCAGGCGCCGCCGACGCGGATATCTTGATGAGGTCCTGGAACTGACTGGGTTCCGTGTGGCGACGATCGGAAACAGCGCCGCGGGCGGGTCCCAGAGCCGCCGCCGGCGGCGCAACACGGAACCCAGTCAGTTCCTCCTCGAGAGACCCACCATGATCCGCACGCGACTCTTCGCCCTCCTCCTCTCTTTCCTTCCCCTCGCTGGGCCCGCCGTCGCCGCCGACTGGACGAACTCCGGGGGCAATGCCGGCCGCAACGGGTTGACGACGGAGATCGGTCCCGACGCGGCGGTCGTCCTCTGGAACGGCGGCCGCAGCTCGATCATCGCGTGGCAGCCGGTGATCGAAGGCTCGCGCGTGTTCCTCGTGCGCCAGACGAGTTTCCCGCCCGAGTCCACCGGTTCGCCGGTCGTCTGCCAGGACCTCGACACCGGAGCCGAGCTCTGGGCGACGGACATCCCGGCGAACTCCGGCGACTGGACGACTTGGATCGCCGGCGTCCAGGGCGGGCGCGTCTACGCATCGCGATCGGGGAACGGCGCGAGCGTCGCGGCGAAGCTGTACTGCCTCGACGCGGCGACCGGCGGCGTGCTGTGGTTCTCGGCGATCGACCAGGACGGGGGCGCGTACGACGGCGTCGTGTTCGCTCCGAACGGCGACCCGGTCGTCGCGAGCTTCACGCACATCTGGCGGTTCGACCACACGAACGGGAGCGTCGTCTGGACGGCGAACCGCGTCGGCTCGGTCAGCGGGGACTGCGGCGGAGCGCTCGGCACCGGAGCGATCTACGTCGCCGACGCCGTACCGGGCGGCCACTCGATCAAGAAGTTCGACCTCGCGACCGGCGGGTTCCTCTACCAGAGCCCCGTGATGGCCGGCTTCACGATCCAGACGACGCCGATGGTCGGTCCGGACGGCACGATCTACCTCTCGCGCGTGCAGAACAACGCGGCCGTCGACTTCTTCTTCGCGTTCCAGGACACGGGCACCGCGCTCGTCCAGAAGTGGAACGTGCCCGCCGGCTACTCGTACGCGAGCGAATTCGGCGTCGGGCCGGACGGGAGCGTGTACCACCTCGCGCCCGGCAACGAGATCCATCGGCTCGATCCGAACACCGGTGCCACGCTGAACACGAGCGGACCGCTCGCGCACGACACGTGGGCCCCGCGCATCGCGGTCGACGCGCTCGGCCGCGTGTTCCTCTCCAACGGCGGATTCACGAACGGCCGGTTCTTCTCGTTCGACGCGGATCTGACGCTGCGCTGGTCGGTTCCCGTCGCGAACATCAACATCGGCGCGCCCGCGATCGGGCGCGACGGCACGCTGATCGTCGCCGGCATCGGCACGAACGTCACCGCGTACCGGACGCACACGGCCGGCACGAGCCCGTTCTGCTTCGGCGATGGGACCGGCGGCGCCTGTCCGTGCGGCAACACCGGAGCGACCGGCAAGGGCTGCGACAACTCGATCGCGACGGGCGGAGCGCAGTGCTCGGCTTCGGGGACGACCTCTCCGGACACGATCGTGCTCACCGCGACGGGCGAGCTGCCCTCCGCGCTCACCGTGTTCCTGCAGGGAGACGCGCTCACGTCCCCGGTCACGTACGGCGACGGACTGCGCTGTTTCGGCGGCAACCTGAAGCGCCTGTACCACCACAACGCGAGCGCGGGGACCGTTGCCGGTCCGTCGGGATCGGATCTTCCGATCACGCTGCGCTCGGCGCAGCTCGGCGACCCGATCGCGCCCGGCTCGACGCGCTACTACATGGCGTACTACCGCGACCCGGCGCCGTCCTTCTGCACGGCGGCGACGTTCAACGGATCGAACGCGATCGCGATCAACTGGTAGCGCGCCGTCGGGAGTCGGAGTGGGGCATTTCGGGACGGACCCCGGGTGTCTGCGATCGGGTGCTAGCATGGGCGTCCGGCGGATCCAGAAACCGAGGACACGAGAGCGCCCCCCAGCCATGAACGCACTCCAGATCGCGAAGCTGATTCCCTGCCTTGCCTTTCTCTCCCTCGCGTCGATTGCTTCCGCGGGTGCCTCCGCGGGTGCGCCGCAGGGCGCGCTGTCTTCCGAGCTCGCGAGTCGCCTCGAGAGCTGGCGCGCGATCCACGGGCCGACATGGCAGCTCGCCGCCGACGTCGAGACCGGCTACGCGAAGATGGTGTACGGCGGCAAGAGCGCGCCGGCGTTCCGCCCCATCGACGACGCGCAGTTCGTCGATCTCGCGCGGGCCGCGCTGACCGAATCGCGCGCGTTGCACGGCATCGAGACGTCGAGTCTCGTCGCCGACCGCGTGGTGTTCCTCCCGCTCGGACAGATCGGCTCGAGCGACAAGATGACGGTCCGCTTCCACCAGGAGATCGGCGGCGTCCGCGTCGTCGGCGGGTACGTCAACGTCCTCTTCGACGCGAATGGCGCGATGCTCTCGGTGCAGTCGACCGGTCTCACGGACCTCGCCCGCTTCGCCACGCAGCCGACCGTGGACGCGGCCCGCGCTCTCGCGCTCGCGCGCGCGGCGTTCCTCGCGGACTCGGGACTCGCCGCGGCTAGCGTCGACGGCCCGACGCTCGTGATCCGCCAGGAGCTGCGCGAGAAGCGCCGCCAGGGCGTCCTCGCCTGGCAGATCGACGCGCGCGCGGAAGTCGACGGCGCGCAGCCCGAGGGCTTCCGCTACTGGATCGACGCGCGCGACGGCCGCGTCCTGTCGCGCGAGTCCACCGTCCACAACTTCGACGTCCACGGGACGGTCACTTCGAACGCGACGCCGGGCCTGCTCCCCGACGTCGCCGGCAACCCCCCGACGCAGCAGCCGATGAAGTACATGCTCGTGACGAGCGCCTCCGGCAACGCGACCACCGACGCGAACGGGAACTTCAACATCGCGGGCGTCAACGCGCCGCTCGCCGTGACGTTCACCTACAACGGCACCTTCAATCACGTCGTCAACACGGCCGGAGCGAACTACAGCCTGACGCAGACGCTTCCCGCGAACCAGGCGAACGCCGTGCAGCTCAACGTGCCCCCGGGCGGCAACGTCACGTCACAAGCGAACGCGTTCCTCGGCGTCGACCACCTGCGGGACTGGGTGCGCTCCGTGGACCCGGGCGACGGGACCGCCGATTTCGTCGCGACGGCGAACGTCAACCTGAACCAGACGTGCAACGCGTACTACGACGGCGTCTCGATCAACTTCTACGCGCCCGGCGGCGGCTGCCCGAACACGTGCTACTCGACGGTGATCAGCCACGAGCAGGGCCACTGGCTCAACGACTTCTACGGAACCGGCAACGGTCCGGACGGCATGGGCGAGGGCAACGCCGACGTGTGGGCGATGTACTCGTGGGAGACGCCCGTCGTCGCGCAGGACTTCTTCGGACCCGGAACGTTCATCCGCACCGGCTTGAACACCCGCCAGTACTGCGGCGACAACAATCCGGCCTGCTACGGCGAAGTGCACGCCGACGGCGAGGTGTGGATGGGTGCCGCCTGGAAGGTGCGCGCGCACCTCCAGACGACGAACGGGAACGCCGCCGGCGGCGCGATCGCGAACGGCATCTTCCTCGGCTGGATGAACGCCTTCGACCAAGGCCAGATCCATTCGATCATCGAGACGCAGTGGCTGACGCTCGACGACGACGACGGCAACCTCGGGAACGGCACGCCGCACATCGCCGACATCAACCAGGGTTTCGTGGACCAGGGATTCCCGCCGTTCATCCCGCCGTACCTCTCGTTCACCGCGGTGACGGAGATCCCGGACCAGACCTGCGAGGCGTCCTCCTACCCCGTCTCCGCGACGGTGGTCGCCAACTCCTCCCCGCCGATCACGTCGACGACGCTCGTCTGGCGCGTCAACGGCGGCGGGTTCAACAACGTGCCGATGACGAACACGAGCGGCAACGACTGGACGGGCTCGATCCCGAGCCAGCCCTCGCCCGCGCGCGTGCAGTACTACATCTCCGCGACCGACAGCGCGGCGCACACGCTGACCTACCCCGCGAACGCGCCGACAGGGCTGATCAGCTTCACGATCGGCCTCCCGCTGACTCGGTTCACGGACAACTTCGAGACCGTCGGTGACAACGGCTGGACCCACGGCAGCGTCGGCGACACCGCCAACAACCAGGACGAGTGGCAGCACGGCTCGCCTCTCGGGAGATCGGGGAGCTCGTTCGGCGTCGCGTGGTCCGATCCGGCGGTGGCCGGGGGCGGGACGCGCTGCTGGGGCATCGACCTCGGCATCGGCAGCACGGACGGCGCGTATGCGCAACAGGTGCACCCGTACCTGCGCTCGCCGGTGATCAACCTCGCGGGAGCGTTCGGCACGCGCCTGCGCTTCAAGCGCTGGCTGACCGTCGAGCAGGGCATCTACGACCAGGCGCGCATCCTCGTCAACGGCAACCAGGTGTGGACGAACCCCGTGATGGGCCACACGGTCGACACGGCGTGGTCGACGCAGGAGATCGACATCAGCGCCTTCGCCGACAACAACGCCGCCGTCACGATCCAGTTCGATCTGCGCTCGGACGGCGGGCTCGAGCTCGGCGGCTGGCAGATCGACGACGTCGTCGTGCTGAGCTACACCTCCGCCCCCGCGTGCTGTCCGCCGCCGTCGACGTACTGCGTGCTGTCGCCGAACTCGGCCGGACCCGGGGCCGTCATCAGCTCGTCGGGCACGACGAGCGTCGCCGCGAACGACTTCGTTCTCAACGTGGCGGGATGCCCCGCGAACAAGTTCGGGCTCTTCATCTACGGCCCGAACCAGGCGAGCGCGCCGTACGGGAACGGCGTCCGCTGCGTCGCGAACCCGTTCTTCCGCCTGCACACCGTGACGACGTCGGGCGCGGGCACGGCGACGTTCGCCGTCGACTACAACAATCTCCCGCCTGGCCAGCCGATCACGCCCGGCAGCGTCGAGAACTTCCAGTTCATCTTCCGCGACCCCGCCGGCGGCGGCGCGCGGCTGAACACTTCGAACGGGGAGAACGCGACGTTCTGTCCCTGACCTCCCAGCCCGCACGGCGCTCGACTTGCGCGGAGCGCGACCCGGGGGTAGGGTCGCGCTCCGTGGGGCCGCGCGTCAAGACTGTCCTCGTCTGGGTGACCTGCGTCCTGCTCGTCGCGGGACTCTTGTTCGCCGGCCCGGCGCACTTCGGTCTCCACAAGGACGGCGACGGTCCGACTTGCGACGCCTGCGCGATCGCCGGGACGACGCCGGTGCTCGCGATCACGATCACCGGTCCTCCGCAGACTCTGCGATTCACCGCGGTCCAAGAGCCCGACCGCGTCCCCGAATCCCTTCCGCACCTCCTCCCTCCTCCTCGCGGTCCTCCGACGATCGGCTGATTCGCAGCGTCGTCTTCGATCGTCGGAAGAGAAGGTCGGTTCCTGCCGCTTCCGCCGATCTCGAGGAAACCGGCAGGACATCGCGAGCGTCGATCGGATCGACGCCTCGCGAGCGCAACACGAGGAGGGTTCGATGCCCATCGAACGGAAGCCCATGGAACGAAGGTTCGTGCCGATCTGCACCTGCGTGGGCGCAGCGCTGACGCTCGCCATGCCGAGCTCGGCGCAGCAGCAGCAGGGAACACCACCGAGCGGACTCGAGGAGCTGGAGAAGAAGATCGAGGAGCTGAAGAAGCAGCACGAGAGCGAGATCTCCGATCTCCGCGAGGAGATCGACAAGCTCGCCGAGGAGGCCGCGGCGGCGCGCGTCCGCTCGCAGACGCCGGCGCAGCAGACGCTCTCCGTCTTCAACCCGGCGATCACCGTCTTCGGCAATTTCCTGTACCGGAGCGACGATCGACCCGTCTACGTCGACGACGATCCGCTCGGGGCGAGGGTCGACGATCAATTCAGCCTGCGCGAGGCCGAGTTCGACTTCCGCGCGCCGATCGATCCGTGGGCGGACGGCGTCCTGATCTCGACGCTCGAAGCCGACACCCCGGGCGACTACACCGCGGGCGTCGAGGAAGGGTACGTCGTCCTCAAGACGCTCCCGCTGCTCGACTCGGCTCCGGCGGGCCTCAAGCTCAAGATCGGTCGATTCCGGCCGACGTTCGGGCGCTTCAACACGATCCACCTCCACGACCTGCCGCAGATGACGTATCCGCGCGCCCTGCAGAACTTCCTCGGGCCGGAGGGATTCGTCGCCGACGGCATCTCGGGCGAGTTCTTCCTTCCGAGCCCGAGCGAGAAGGACGTGCTCGACGTCACGGCGCAGGTCATCGACGGCGGCAACATCGCCGTCGCGCCGGACCGGGACGCCTCGGACATCGCGTCGGTGCTGCACTTGAAGTGGTTCCGCGACCTCGTCCCCGGCCAGGACCTCGAGGTCGGAGCCTCCGCCTGGTCGTCCAACGCGGAGAACCAGCTCTACGGCGCGGATGCGACCTACCGGTGGAAGCCGTTCGTCGGCGGCGAATGGAAGTCGTTCCTCTTCGGCGCCGAGTTCTTCCAGGCCGACCTCGCCGACGGGGTCCACGCCGAGCATCCGAACGGGTTCGACCTGTGGACGCAGTACCAGCTCGACCGGAACGTGTACGTCGGCGCGCGCTACGGCCAGGACGACGATCTCGTCGATTCGAGCCTCGTCACGCACACGATCGGCGCGTACGTGACCTACTACACGACCGAGTTCCTGCGCTTCCGCGTGGGTCTCGAGCACACCGACAGCGACGTCGCCGTCCTCGACGGCGTCGACAGCGCGTTCTTCGAGATGAACTTCATCTACGGCAGCCACCCCGCAGAGCCCTACTGGGTCAATCGCTGAGGAGATCCGACATGAACATCCTGCACCTCGTGGCTCTTTCGCTGTTCCCGGCGGCGCAGCCCGCGCCGGCCGCCGCGCCGTTGAAGGTCGTCACCACGCTCTCGATCCTCAAGGACCTCGCGCGCGAGGTCGGCGGCGATCTCGTCCAGGTCGAGAGCCTTTCCGATCCCCGCGAGGATCCGCACTACGTCCAGCCGCGTCCGACGCTGATGACCCGCGCGCGCGAGGCCGACGTGTTCATCGAGATCGGGCTGCAGCTCGAGCTCTGGGGCGGCAAGGTCGTCGAGGGATCAGGGAACCCGAAGATCCAGTCGGGGCAGCCCGGTCGCGTGATCGCATCGGCGGGCATCCCGACGCTCGAGCTGCCGCAGCAGCTCTCGCGCGAATGGGGCGACGTCCACCCCTTCGGCAACCCGCACATCTGGCTCGATCCACTGAACGCGAAGGACATGGCCGCGAACATCGCGCAGGGATTCGAGCGCGTCGATCCCGCGCACAAGTCCGAGTACGAGGAGCGCTTGAAGTCCTTCCAGACGCGCATCGACAACGCGCTGTTCGGCGAGGCGCTCGTCAAGGAAGTCGGCGGCCGGCAGCTCGCGCGGCGCGCGCGCGACGGCGGGCTCGACAACTGGCTGAAGGACAAGGGCCTCTCCGACAAGCTCGGCGGCTGGCTCAAGCGCGCGGCGCCGCTGAAGGGCCGGCCGATCGTCACGTACCACAAGAGCCAGATCTACTTCGCCGAGCGCTTCGGGCTGAAGATCCCGATCGAGATCGAGGAGAAGCCCGGCATCCCGCCCTCCGCGCGGCACCGCGACGCGGTCGTCGAGCTGATCAAGAAGCAGGGCGTGAAGACGATCCTCGAGGAGGTCTTCTACGAGCGCGGCGCGGCGGACTACCTCGCGAAGGAGACGGGTGCGCACGTCGTCGTCGTGCCGATCGACATCGGACCGGACGTCGGGATCGCGACGTACTTCGACCTGATCGACAACGTCGTGAACCGTCTCCTCGAGTCCGAAGGCGCCGCCGCCGGCGACCACTGAGCCTCGATGGGATCCTTCCTCCAGTCGATGGCGCTCCCCTTCCTGGGGTGCCTCGTCCTCACCGGGATCCACGTCTACCTCGGCATCCACGTCCTTTCGCGCAAGGTGATCTTCGTCGACCTGGCGCTCGCCCAGGTCGCGGCGCTTGGCTCGGTGTGGGGCATGCTGCTCGGCTGGGACCGCGCGTCCGATCCGTGGATCGTCAAGGGGTTCTCCCTCTCGTTCACGTTCATCGGCGCGGCGGTGTTTTCGATGACGCGGATGCGCCACGAGCGCGTGCCGCACGAGGCGCTGATCGGGATCACCTACGCCGTCGCGCTCGCGGCGACGATCCTCTTCAGCTCGCACCTCGCGCACGGAGCGGAGGAGGTCAGCGACCTCCTCGCCGGCAACATCCTGTGGGTCCGCGCCGATCTGATCGTCTTCACGACGGTCCTGTACGCGGCCGTCGGAACGGTGCACTGGCTGTTCCGGCGGCAGTTCTTCCTGATCTCCCTGCACCCCGAGCAGGCCGAGGCGCAGGGCATCTCCGTCCGCTTCTGGGACTTCCTCTTCTACGTGACCTTCGGTTTCGTCGTCACGAGCTCGGTCTCGATCGCCGGCGTCCTGCTCGTGTTCTCGTTCCTCGTGATCCCGGCGGTGATCGCGATCCTGTTCGTCGACGGACTGCGTCCGCGGCTCGTCGTCGGATGGGCGGTCGGCACGGCGGTGAGCGCGATCGGCTGCTCGCTGTCCTACTTTCGCGACCTGCCCTCGGGCCCGACGATCGTCGTCAGCTTCGGCTTCTCGCTGCTCCTCGCGGGACTCGTGCGCTACGTCGTCCAGTCCCCGGCGCGAGCCACCGCGCTCGCGCGCGTCGCCGGCGGAGCGGTCGTCTTCGCCCTGCTCTTCGGCGGGTCATTGCTCCTGCGCAAGGGCGAGCACCGCGACGTCGTCCGCCTGCTCGCGACCGGAAGTCCCGCCGAGCGCATGATGGCTCTCGCCGAAGCCGAGACGGACCCCGCGCTCTGGGCGCGGGCGCGCCCCGCGGCCGGGACGCTGCTCCGGACGGGCGAGACCGAGGTCCGCGTCCGCATCCTCGATCTCGTCGAGCGACTCCGCGACCGCGAGATGCTGCCCGAGGTCCATCCCCTCCTCCTCGATGCGAGCGACACGATCCGCGAGCGCGCTCTGCGGTGCCTGCGTTCGGTCGGCGCGGTCGAGAGCCGCGACCCGATCCTCGCCGCCGCCGAGAAGGAAGAGGACGAGTACATCAAGGTGGAGATGGCGGAAGCGCTGCTCGAGCTCGGCGATCCGCGCGGTTTCGAGCCGATCATCGAGGAGATCGAGTCCGGGGAGGTCGCGCAGGCGCGGCGCGACGCGTGGGAGCACTTGAAGGCGCACGCGCACGTCGAGATCGCCTACCGCGCGGATCTCGCGCTCGCGGAGAACGCGAAGGCGATCGCGGAGCTGCGGCAGTGGTGGAAGGAGAACGAGAAGAAGCTCTCGATGGACGCGAGCGGCGTGTACCGCGACGCTGGGACGCGTTGAACCAGCGCGTCCGGCCGGCGAAGACCCTACACTCCGTGCGCTCTCGCTCATCCTCCCGCACTTCCCCTCGAGGTCGCCCGGTGCCGCAGCTTCCCCCCGACGATTCCAACTCCCACCGTTCCGTCCTCGCGATCCTCGGTGCGAAGACCGGCCTCGCGCCGAAGATCCTGCTGCCCGACTCCGACTCGGAGCACGGTCCTTCGCCCGTCGTGACGCCGGGATCGCCCGCGTCGAAGCTCGTGCCGCAGGGACGCGGCAACTACCAGCTCCTCGGCGAGATCGCGCGGGGCGGCATGGGCGTCATCCTCAAGGGCCACGACACCGATCTCGGGCGCGACGTCGCGGTCAAGGTCCTCGATCCCGAGCTCGCCCGGCGTCCCGAAGTCGTCCAGCGCTTCGTCGAAGAAGCGCAGATCGGCGGACAGCTCCAGCACCCGGGCATCGTCCCGGTGTACGAGCTCGGCCTGATGGCGGACGAGCGCCCCTACTTCACGATGAAGTTGATCAAGGGGCACACGCTCGCGTCGCTCTTCAAGCAACGCAAGACCCCGACCGACAACCGCGGACGCCTCCTCGCGATCTTCGAATCCGTCTGCCAGACCGTCGCGTACGCGCACTCGAAAGGCGTCCTCCACCGCGACTTGAAGCCCGCGAACGTCATGGTCGGCGCCTTCGGCGAGGTGCAAGTCGTCGACTGGGGTCTCGCGAAGGTTCTCCGCCGCGGCGGCGTCGCCGACGAGAAGCGCGTCCAAGAGCCCGTCCACACCGTGATCGCGACCGTCCGCAGCGGTCCGGGCTCGACGGGCTCGGACTCGATGGTCGGTTCGGTCATGGGAACTCCCGCCTACATGGCGCCCGAGCAGGCGCAAGGCGAGATCGACATGCTCGACGAGCGCGCCGACGTCTTCTCGCTCGGCGCGATCCTGTGCGAGCTCCTCACCGGGCGTCCGGTGTACGAGGAGCTTCCGGGCGAAACGGTCGTGTCTCAGGCCTCGCGCGCGAAGCTCCAGCCCGCGCGCGAGCGCATCGAAGCCTGCGAGGCGGATCCCGCGCTCGTCCAGATCTGCCTCCAGTGCCTGATGCCCGCCCGCACGGCCCGCCCCGACAACGCCGGCGACGTCGCCAAGGCCGTGCACGAGTTCCTCGCCTCGGTCGAGGAGCGCGCGCAGAAGGCCGAGCTCGCGGCCGAGAAGGCGCGCATCAAGGCCGAGGAGGAGCGCCGCGCGCGGCGACTGACCGTCGCTCTCGCCGGCACGATCGCCGTCGTCCTGGGGCTCGGCGGCGCGGGGCTCTGGTGGATGAATCGCGAGCGCGCGCGGCGCCTCGAGCAAACGCACATCGTCGTCGAAGCCGCCTACGACGAATCGATCCAGCTCGCGCAGACCGGGAAACCCGTCGAGGCGCTCGCATCCGCGCGCCGCGCGCTGTCGCTCGCCGAGCAAGGCGAGGCCGACGCGCCGTTGCTGGAGCGGACGCGGAAGTTCGTCGCCAACGCCGAGGCCGAGGTGGGCGCGGCCGAACGCGAGCACGCGCTCGTCCTCAAGGACGAGAAGCTGCGCTCGCGCCTGATCGACCTGCGCCTCCGGCAGATCGCGTCGCTCGGCAACGTGCAGCTCGAGGCCGAGCTCGACGCCGCCTTCACGCAGGCATTCCGCGACTACGGCGTCGACCTCGAGGGCGAGGACGTCGTCCCCGCGCTGAAGCGCATCCGCGAGCGCTCGATCGCCGAGGAGGTCGCGCTGACGTTCGACGACTGGGGGCGACTGCGCCGCAAGGTCCACGGAGCGAAGTCCGAGAAGGCCGAGAACCTCTCCGTGCTCGCGATGGACCTCGACCCCGATCCGACACGGCAGACGATGCGCGAGGCGATCGCCGCGCACGACCTGCCGGTGATGCAGGAGCTGACGTCGCCGGAGAATCTCCCGAAGCTCGGCCCGGGTTCGATCTTCGTCCTCGGCGCGGAGCTGTGGGGAGACGGAGCGAAGGAACGCCAGGTGTCGGTGTTCCGCATCCTCGAGCAGGCGCTGACCCTGTACCCGGGCGACTTCGCGCTCCAGTCCCTCGCCGGCTACTTCTACCAGGAGGGCTTCCAATTCGAAGAGGCGCTCGCCTGCCGCGCGGCGGCGCTGAGCCTGCGTCCAGGCGACCTCGCCAGTCGCGTGAAGGTGGCGGAAACGCAGTTCTCGCTCGGAAGGCTCACCGAGGCGCAGACGACGCTGCGCGCAGCCCTGCGGGCGGATCCCAAGAACCTGCTGGCCACCGACCTCATCGGCAACATCCAGGTGCTGCTCGGCGACCACGCCGGCGCGCTGACGACGTTCTCGAGCTTGCCCGAGATCGCATCCGATCCCGACAGTGCCGTCGACCTCTACGCGGCGCAGTTCTTCAACGGCGTCCTCGCGCGCGAAGCGTTCGAGCGCCGCGCCGACGGCGAGACGCAGCCCTTGCGCCTGGCGACCTACCTCTTCGCGCTGGTCAACCACCCCGACCCGCGGCAGCGCGATCCGGAGTTCGTGTTCAAGATGTTGGCGGAGCGCGAGGCGATGCTCGGCGGCCTGCGCTGGCCGCGCACGGTCGAACTCCTCGCGCGCATCCAGCTCGAGGACTGGCGCGCCGCGGCGGCGATCCTCGACGACCATTTCAAGCCGACGTTCTTCATGGTCCTGACGCCCACGTGCTACGAATTCCTGCGGGCGATCGTCTACGCGCACGTCGGCCGCGAGGTCGAGGCGCGGCCGTACTACCAGCGCGGTCTGCTCGGCTGGGAGGAACGGATGGCCGACCACGAGGAAAGCTGGGCGCGCTCCGACGCGATGCGCTGGCGTCGCGCGGCGGAAGCGATGCTGGCGAAGTAGTCGCTACCGGATCGCCTGGCGCACGAGCGCGCGGAACGCCGTTTCGTCGATGTCCTTCGTCGTGCGCACCTTGACGTGGCGCACGTACTCCCCCTTCCCCTCGAGGAGCCCGCGCGGATCGGCGAGGGAAGCGCCGCGGAAGAATCCGAACTGCACGTAGCCGGGCGCCGAGTAGACGTAGCAGACCGGGTCCTTCCCCTTCAGCCAGCACCCGTTGCCCCACTTCACGGACTCCTGGAGCTTCGGGGCCGCGCGCGCGACGAACCGGCGCAGTGCGCGGATCAAGGGCCGGTTCTTCGCCGACTGGTCCGCCAGGTACAGATCGAACGACGCATAGCTCTTCATCTTTCCCACGGGCACGATGCTATCCTGCGCGATCCTCATGTCCGCCCTCGCCTCCGAAATCGCCCGCCGGCGCACGCTCGCGATCATCTCGCACCCCGACGCGGGGAAGACGACGCTGACGGAGAAGCTCCTCCTCTACGGCGGCGCGCTCCAGAAAGCCGGCGCGGTGCGCGCGCGCAAGGGCCAGCGCGCGACGACGTCCGACTGGATGGACCTCGAGCGGCAGCGCGGGATCTCGATCAGCTCGACGCTCCTCCAGTTCGACTACGGCGGCTACCGCGTCAACCTGCTCGACACGCCCGGCCACAAGGATTTCTCCGAGGACACGTACCGCGTCCTCACCGCAGTCGACGCGGCGGTCATGGTCATCGACGCCGGCAAGGGGATCGAGAGCCAGACGCGCAAGCTCTTCGAGGTCTGCGCGCGCCGCAAGATCCCGATCTTCACCTTCATGAACAAGCTCGACCGCCCGGCGCGCGATCCGCTCGAGCTCCTCGACGAGCTCGAGCACGTGCTCGGGATCGGCGCCTGCGCCATGAACTGGCCGCTCGGCGACGGGATCGACTTCAAGGGCGTCTACGACCGGCAGACGAGGGAGCTCCACGTCTTCGAGCGCACGCCGAACGGCGCGTTCCAGGCCCCGGTCCAGGTCGGCGGCCTCGACGATCCGGCCGTGAAGTCGCGCCTCGACGAGAGCCGGTACGCGCGCGTGCGCGCCGAGATCGAGATGGTCGAGGGCGCCGGACACGCGTTCGATCCCGGCCTCGTGCTCGCGGGCCGGCAGACGCCCGTCTTCTTCGGCTCGGGCGTCAACAACTTCGGCGTCCAGCTCCTCCTCGACAACTTCCTGCGCTACTCCTCGCCGCCGAATCCGCGGCGGAGCCAGGACCGCCTCGTCGCGCCCGACGAGGAGCTCTTCTCCGCGTTCGTCTTCAAGATCCAGGCGAACATGGATCCGCTCCACCGCGACCGCATCGCCTTCGCGCGCATCGTCTCGGGACGCTTCGAGCGCGACATGCAGGTCCGCCACGTGCAGAGCGGCAAGAAGGTGCGCCTCTCGAGCGCCTACAAGCTCTTCGGCCGCGACCGCGAGACGGTCGACGACGCGGTCGCCGGCGACGTGATCGGCCTCGTCGGGGGCACGGAGTACGGGATCGGCGACACGCTCAGCGCGGATCCGACGATCCGGTTCGCGGAGATCCCGCGCTTCAGCCCGGAGTGCTTCGCCGTCGTCACGAACCCGAACACCGCCAAGTACAAGCAGTTCCACGCGGGGATGAAGCAGCTCCTGCACGAAGGCGTCGTGCAGCAGTACGAGCTCGACGCTCCCGGCGGTCGCGTGCCGCTCCTCGCCGCGGTCGGACCGCTGCAGTTCGAGGTGCTCGAGTACCGCCTCGAGAGCGAGTACCACGCCGAGTCGCGCTTCGAGCCGAAGCCCTGGGTGCGTTCGCGCTGGTGGCGTCCGCGCGCGGGTGTCGCGCCGCGCGAGACCGTGTGGCCCTCGGGCTCGGCGCTCGCGTTCGACCCCGACGGCGGGAACGTCCTCCTCCTCGCGGAGGAGTGGCAGCTCAACTACTTCCAGGAGAAGAGCCCGCACATCGAGCTCTCGGCGATGCCGTTCGAGCGCTGACTAGCTCTTCGGCTCCGGCGGAAGCTCGTAGGTGCCGTGCCGCGAGGCGATGAGCCGTCCCTGGCGAACGAGCTCGTCCCACACCGGACGCGGGTAGCGCTCGGGAGGCGTGACGCCGACGATGTTCGACGCGCGGCCGCTGCTCATCGGGCCGCCGCCGATCGACGACTCGGCGTCGAGGACGGTGATCTTGAGGCGCTTCCGGTACGCCTTGAGCGCGCGCTTCAGCACCTCGCGGTCGTGCTCGGGGAGATGGCGCTTTCCGGAATGCCACTGCTCGAACAGCGCGCGCACGGCGTCCGTGTCCTCGTTCGCGACGGCCGCCGCGATGTCCTCGGCCTTCTCGCCCGAAGCCGTCAGCGCCTCGCGCGCGTCGCCCCACGTCTTCTTCCCCACCGTGCCCGCATCCGCATCGGCGATCACGCCGGCGAGGACGGTGACGAGCAGCTCCATTTGCGGGTCGAACATGCGATCACACGAGCCGGCGCAGCTTGATCTTCTTCATCAGGACCTGGAGGCCGCGTCGCACCGAGACCTGGATCTCCGCACCATCGACCTTCAGGGACTTCCTGAAGCCCTGCTCGCCGAGGTCTGCGACCGAACGGCCGTCGATCGAACGGATCCTGTCGCCTTCCTCGATCCCCGCTTCTTGGGCGGGCGATCCGGCCAGGACCTTGCGGACGACGAGACCGCCGTCCTTCTCCCAGTCGAGCACGAGCCCGGCCATCTCGTGCTCGAACGGCTCGCCGAACGCGGCCGCTCTCTCGAGCACCATCCGGTTCCCGGCGTAGTCGAACGTCACGTCGAACCGGCGCAGGATCTCCTCGCCGAGGTTGCCGTCGTGGAAGTCCTCGCCGCCCGGATTCTGGTGCTTGGCCACCGGGAAGGTCGTGACGACGCCGTCGAGGACGAACGAGCCGATCTCGACGCGGCGCGCGCGTCCGACCTTGCCGAGCACGACGCCCGACGCGCCGCGCCCGATCTGTGTCGCGATCGCGCTCTCCGGCGGAGCGAAGCGGGCGGACCCGAGCGAGTTCAGGGAAAGCGCGTGGGTCGCGCCGGTGTCGACCACGACGTGCGCCGAGCGCGGTTCCTCGTCGCCGAGCGCGACCTTCACGTCGACGAAGATCTTGTTGCCGACCCGATCGAGCGGCAGCACGCAGGCCCCCTCGGGCGGCGTCCACGTCTTCGCGTCCAAGAGCTCGATGCGGCCCGCGGCGGTGTCGATCCGCACGACGTAGTGGAAGAACAGCTCGCCGCCGATCACGCCGTCGATGCCGGGCGGGAATCCGGGCGGCGGCGCGATGACGAGCGCCGAGGTCTTCTCGACGCTCCACTTCCCGGCGCTGACGGCGACACCCGTGGCCATCGCGGCGTCCGAACCGGCGTCCTCGTCGCCGCCCGCGCCCGAGATGCGGACGCGGTGACCGGAGTCCGCGAGATGGAGCGCTTCGACTCGCGGACCCTCGAAGAGGATGACGCCCGGGATCGGCATGCCCGTGTCGAGGACGAGATGGAACGGGCCCGATCCCTGGACCGTCGCGTCGACACGGATCTGGTTCGCGACGAAATGGAACGGGATCACTTCGGGAGCGGCTTGGACGGTGATCATGGCTGACATCCTCTGTTGTACCGGGACGAGGGCGGGGATGCCCATGCCTCACCGCACCAGTACAATCCCGCCGCCCGTCCCATGGATCTCGATCTGCTCGACGTCAAGGACGGGTTCCGCCTGCGCGGCGAGTCCGTTTCGCGCCTCGAGACGTTCGTCGACGCCGCCTTCGCGTTCGCCGTCAGCATGCTCGTGATCTCGGTCGGCGCGCTCCCGAAGGACGTGACCGAGCTCTTCCTCGCGCTGCACAAGGTGCCGACGTTCGCGGCCTGCTTCCTGCTGATCGCGACGTTCTGGGCGGGGCACGACCGCTGGAGCCGGCGCTTCGGGATCGAGGACGCGCGGACGAAGAACCTCTCGCTCGTGTTCGTGTTCGTGATGCTCGTCTACGTGTACCCGCTCCGCATGGTGCTGTCGGGCGGGCTCGCCTTCATGAGCCGCGGCTGGGTGCCGTCGGAGATGCAGCTCGACAACGTGGCCGACCTCGAGAACTGCTTCGTGATCTACGGGGTCGGCTTCACGAGCCTGAGCCTGCTGATGTGGCGCCTGAACCAGTACGCGTTGAAGCACGCCCCCGCGATCGGGCTCGACGCGCTCGAGGAGCTCAAGACGCGGCAGGAGATGGGCTCGTACGCCCTGCTCGCCGCGTTCGGCGTCGCCTCGATCGCTCTCGCGCTGTGCCTGCGCGGCGCCGCGGACGCGCGCGGATTCGTCCCGGGCGCGCCGGGTTTCCTGTACAGCGGCCTGGGGATCGCGATGCCGATCTTCCACGGCCGCATGGGCAGGAAGGAGCGCGAGCTCCTCGCTTCCGGCGCAGTCGTGCGCAGGGGACGCGCGGTGAGTTCGCCCGACGAGTGAAGTCCCGCGCGCTTCGACCACCGCGTCGCTAGGATTCGGCGCTTCCAGAACGCCGATGTCTTCCCGACTCTCTGCGTCTCGCTGGCTCGCAATCGCCCTGACGGCCCTCTCGTTCGGCCGAGGCCTCGCCCGTGGGCAGTCCGAACACCCGGGCGTCTCGCTGGGTCCTCGCCCGGAATGGGTCGTGCCCGTCTCGGCCACCGAGGTTTCGTCCAGCACCGACCCGGTCGGCCCCGACGGAGTCGAGCACCTCCTCATCGACGACCAGGTCCGCCTCGGGCCGGGCCCGTGCACGGCATTCCACCGGCGCGTCTACCGCGTCCTCACCGAGAAGGCGATCCGGGACGTCTCGCAGTTCCAGGCTCAGTTCGAGCCGACCTACGAGACCGTCGTCCTCCACGGCGTCACGATTCGCCGCAACGGCTCCGAACTCTCGCGCCTCGACGAAGCGGCGCTGCATGTTCTTCAGCGGGCGCCCGAGCTGGAGGAGCACGTCTACGACCAAAGCACCTCGGTGGTGCTCTTCCTCGACGACGTTCGCGTCGGCGACGTGATCGAGACGTCGTACTCCGTAGTGGGCGAGAACCCGGTGTTCGCCGGGCGCTACACCGCGCACGTTCCGCTCGGCTGGTCCATGCCGGTGGCCAAGTCTTTCGCGCGGATCGTGGTGCCGAACGAGCGGACCATCCACCTCCTTCCGCACGCCGGCGCACCCGAACCGGTCGTCGCGGAGCGCGATGGCGCACGCGACTTCCGGTGGGAACTCCAAGACGTCCTCGCCGTGGTCGCGGAGCCGGCGCTTCCGCGCGGGTTCGACCCGTACCCTGCCTGCGACGTCACCGAGTTCACGGACTGGGCGGATGTCGCGCGTTGGGGAGTCGGACTGTTCACGTATCCGGAGCCGAGCTCCCCCGAGCTCGTGGCCAGGGTCGACGAACTCGCGCGCTCGCACGCGACGCCGGCCGAACGCATCGATGCGGCAGTCGCGCTCGTGCGCGACGAAGTCCGCTATCTCGGCCTCGAACTCGGCCCCAACTCCCACCGACCGGCCCCACCCGACCAGGTCTGGCAGCGTCGATTCGGCGACTGCAAGGACAAGACACTGCTCCTCGTCACGCTCTTGCGACGCATCGGCATCCAGGCGTGCCCTGCTCTCGTCCATTCCGAATCGATCGTCGAGCTCGAACGCGCCCTTCCCTCGCCGCTCGCGTTCAATCACGCAATCGTCCAGATCCGAATCGAGGATCACACTCACTGGATCGATCCGACGTTGCTCCACGCTCGTGGCACCCTCGATCGCCGCGCTTGTCCGAGATACGGATTCGCGCTCGTGCTCGACGATTCGACACGGGCCCTCACGCCGATCGTGCCGAGACCGGACGATGTCCCGAACACGAAAATCGAAACGCGCATCGTCGCGACGAACATGGACGACGACGCGCAAGTCACGATCGAGACGACGGACTTCGGCGCGAACGCGGATCGAATGCGCGCCCAGATCGCCGAGCTGGGCATTCTCGCGGTCGACAAACGGTTCCTTAACTACTACGCACGGAGCTATCCGTCGATCCGATCGCTCGCGCTGATGAGCGTCCGTGACGACCCACAGAACGACGAGATCATCACCACCGAGCGCTACGCGGTACCGCACTTCTGGAAGCGTTCATCCGACGGCGGCCGGACGTCCGCCATTTTCGAGGCTCGAGAGATCGCCGACCTCGTTGCTGCGCCGTCGACTTCCGTGC
This sequence comes from Planctomycetota bacterium, assembly GCA_036006425.1. Classification (GTDB taxonomy): domain Bacteria; phylum Planctomycetota; class UBA1135; order UBA1135; genus DASYPQ01. The sequence goes on along the minus strand of DASYPQ010000012.1, from coordinate 91,644 downwards.
GCACGATGCCGCTAGCCGTCCCCTTTCCGCTGCGCGTCGTTTCCCATGTCGAGGCGACGCTCCCGGGAGCCTGGAAGCTCGCACCCGAGCACCGTTCGCTCGAGACCACCGCATTCCGGTTCGCGTTCGACACGCAGTTCTCCGGCTCGGTCATGCAGCTCACGTACTCGTACTCGACACTCGCGGATCGCGTGCCGCCCGAGGACATGCGCGCGCACGCCGAACATCTCGGTGTGGTGAGGGACACGACTTCGTACAGACTGTCCCGCAACACTCCGGGAACTGCGAACGACACGCGCGCGAAGTCGCTGGCCACGGCAAATCGCGGCGTCCTCGGTTTCGCCATTCTCGCCTGCCTGATCGCCCTCGGCGCATCGCTCGCGCTCTATCGGTATCGGCCGAAGCACCCACCCGTCGCCGTGAGCTCCACCGACGCCGAACTCCAGGGTATCCGCGGCTGGCTGGTGCTCGGGACGATCGGAATCTGCCTGACGCCTCTCTACATGTTCCCGAAGGCCTATCGTCTCCTGTTGTCGGTCGCCGGCCCGGGTTGGGACGCCCTGACGAATCCGAGTTCGAAGAACTACGACTCGCTGTGGGCGCCGCTCATCCTCGGGGAGTTGTTTGCGAACATCTGCATGTGCGCGCTGTCCGCGCTGCTCGTTCTACTGCTGGTAGAGAAGCGCCGGACGCTCCCGATGATGTTCGCGCTGGTTCGCGGCGGCTGGTGCGTCGTGGTGGTCGCGGATCACGTCGCGACCAGGCTCGTGTCCAGCACCGGAGATCGCCCCGGACCGGGAGTCGCGATCAGCACGGTCCTCTTCACGATCCCATGGGTGATCTACTTCCTGCGCTCGCGCCGAGTGCAGGTGACGTTCGTCAACTGAGACGCCGGGCGCTTCAGCCCGGGATGATCTTGTAGACGAGCCCTGCGTCGGTGAGCACGTACATCTCGCCCGCCGCGTCCTCGCCGAAGCTCGTGACCAGGCGTCCCGACGGGAAGCTCGACCACACCTGCGGGTCCGTCACCGCGCCGCCGACGAAGCGGAAGCTCTTCACGAACCCCGAGCAGTAGTCGCCGTAGAAGTACGTCCCCTGCAGCGCCGGGATGGCCGCGCCGCGGTACACGAATCCGCCGATGACGCTGCAGCCGGCGCCGTGGTCGTACTCGAGGTCCGGCAGCGTGAGGCCCGCGGGGCTGCAGCCGCTCGGGGGCTCGTTGCAGCGCGTGCCCTCCATGACGTTCCAGCCGAAGTTCGCGCCGCGCCCGAGGCCCGAGGCGGCCGTCGCGACGTCGACTTCCTCGATCGTGCTCTGGCCGACGTCGCCGACGTAGAGGTCGCCGGTCGATCGATCGAAGCTGATGCGCCAGGGATTGCGGAGGCCGTAGCTCCAGATCTCGGGCTCGCCGCCGCCGGCGACGAACGGGTTGTCGGGCGGGATCGTGTAGCCGGAAGCTCCGGAGACGTCGACGCGCAGGATCGCGCCGAGGAGATCGTCGAGCGTCTGGCCCTTCGAGGATTCACCGCCGTCGCCGGCCGAGATGTACAGCATGCCGTCCGGCCCGAACGTGACCGTGCCCCCGTTGTGGTTGCCGGCCGTGTGCGGGTACGTGAGGACGAGCGACGCGGTCGCAGCATCGGCGCGGTTCCGGTCGGAGCTCGAGACCTGGTAGCGCTCGACGACGGTGCCGCCGGCGTGGTTCGTGTAGTCGACGTAGAAGCGGCCGTTCGTCGCGTAGCCCGGGTCGAAGGCGAGGCCGAGGAGACCCTGCTCGCCGGTCGTCGAAACCAGCGAAGAGACGTCGAGGAACGGAGTCGGGAGCTGCGCGCCGTTCTCGACGACGACGATCGTGCCGCCCTTCTCGACGACGAAGAGACGCGGGTCCCCCGGCGGCGAGGTCGCGAAGACGGGGAACGTGAAGGAGCCGCCGATCGGAGCGAAGGCGAGCACGATCGGGCCGCCGCCGCCTCCGCCCCCTCCGCCGCCGCCTCCACCGGACGAGCCGCCGGCGCAGCCGAGCGCGAGGAGAGGGAAGGCGAGAACGAGGAGGCGCGATTCCATGGCGCACCAATTCTCTCACGAACTGCCGATCAGATCTCGATCCGGTTCAGGGTCCCCGGCACGAGACGGATCGAGATCCTCCGCACCTCGGCGCCTCCCTGGAGCAGCACCAGCGTCGACGCCCGGTCCACGACCCCGAGAGCCGGTGACCGCCCTTCGATCAGCGATCCTTGCTTTCCCGTCAGCACGCCCCCCGGCGCGATCTCGAGCAGATCGAGGATGCCGCCCTCCGCGTCCAGGACGCGGAAGCCGTCCGCCAGCTTCGCGTCCTGCGTCAGCACGACCTTGAAGTGGCACCGCACCTCGACCGTCACGTCGAACGCTTGATCCCCGCTCGACGCCGGCACGTGCACGAGCTGCGGCACGATGTCGTCACCTTGCACCCACAGCTCGAGCTCGCTGCCCCCCACCTTCTCGAACGCGTACTTCCCGTCCGCGTCGCTCACCCGCCTCCCGTCGTCGATCGCCGTCGACACGCCGCCGAACGTGTGCGCCATCAAGCTCACCGTCGCCCCGGCCACTGCGTTGCCGCGCGAGGAGAGCACGCGTCCCGCGAGCTTCCGCACGGGCGTCCTCGTGAACACGATCTCGACGTCCCGCGCGCCCCCCGGGTACGGGCCGACCCGCGCGGTCTCCAGCGTGTGCTCGTCGATCATCCCGATGCGGTACTCGCGATCGAGCAGGCCTCCGAGCGCGAACCTTCCGTCCGCGTCCGTCTCGCACCAGCGCCAGAAATCGTCCCCGCCTCCGACGCCTTCGAACAGCATCGACTCGACCGTCGCGACGTCGTCCACGCCGAGGATCCCGAAGCGCGTCGGATCCTCGATCCACACCCGCAGGCGCACGCGCGGCACGCCTTCGCCGTCGACGACGCGACCGGTCAACTTGAACGGCTCCCCGCCGAGGCGCAGCACCAGGACGCGGGGCCAGGCGGGCTTGCCGCTCGCAGGATCGCGCTCGGCTCGCGCGCGTCCGGGCAAATGGCCGGGATGGATCGCGACGAGCTCCACCGCGTCCTCGGCGCCGGCGGTCGAGAGGCGGAAGGCCCCCGAGCTGTCGGTCACCGCGGTCAGCTGGCCGAGCGAGACGCGGGCGCCGGCGACGGCCCGGTCCGATTCGTCGAGGACGGTGCCTTCGAGCGTCCCGCCTTCCGCGGCGATCGGCGCGAGCTGGATCAGGAGGTGGGCGTCGTTCCCGGGAGGTGCGTCGACGCCGGCGGTCGCGAACCCGTCGAGCCTCGCGGACACGCGGGACAGCGCCAGCTCGGGGACGCCCGGGAGCGCGAACGCGCCCGAGGCATCCGTCGTCGCGCGCGCCTCGAAGCGCCGCGTCGAGTCGAGCACGGCGTCGAATCGCCGCATGAACCCGTCGGGCGGGTCGAGGCTCACCTCGGCGCCGACGAGCGGGGCGCCGGAGGCGTCGACGACCCGGCCGGCGAGGTCGTGGCCCGGAGCGACGACGACGAGCGGTTCCACTTCGCGACCCACCCGGACGATCCCGACGCACACGTTGACGAGGCGCGGATCCGTCGCGGTCACGATGCCGTCGGCGGGCGGCACGTCGAGCTCGAAGCGTCCGCCGACTCCGCTGACGGCGCGCGGGGCCACGTTCGAGGCGCCGCCGCGGAATGCGACCTCGACGCCGGCGCGCGGGACGGCCTCGACGTCGAGGACGCGGCCGCGGAGCTTGCGCAACGCAGCCGGTGCGGGAGAGCCCGCGCGCTCGTCGCGCGGAGCAGGCGGCGCGGCGGGAGCGCGCGCGCCTTCCGCCGCGGAGGTCGCCGCTGCCAAGGGAGATTCCTTCTCCAGCGGCGTCGACGGGAGGTCGGCTCGGGTTCCCGCGGCGACGGGATCCGGCACGGGCGGGCGCATCCAGACGAGGACTCCCGCGGCGACCGCGATCGCGACGCCGATCGCGGCGAGTTGTTTGGCGTTCATCCAGGCGACTCCGGCTCTCCGCGCGAGAAGGATCACAGCGAGCGTCCGATCGCGGCGCAGGCGCGTTCGGAGGCGTTCGAGACCGCGCGCGATGCGCGAGTTCACGGTGCGCACGGGGACGCCCGTCCGGCGCGCGATCGCGCGCGGGGGCAGGTCTTCGTAGTAGCGCAGGAGGATCGCCGTCCGGAACGGCTCGTCGAGCTCGAGCACGCGGCCGGCGAGGTCGCGGCCGAGCGCCGCGGCCTCGACCGTCGCCGCGGCGGACGGGATCTCGACGTCGCGCGCGGCGCCGCGCTCGGTGTCCTCGCGGCGCGCGCGGCTGCGGAGCGTCTGGCGCGTCAGGTTCGAGAGGACGCCGGCGAGGTAGGGCCGGAACGCGCGCACCGGATTGCCGCGCCTGCGCAGCGCGGCGAGCCAGGTCTCCTGGGCGAGGTCCTCGGCGTGGTGCTCGTCGGCGACGAGGCGGCGCGCGAGGGCGCGGATCCAGGCGCCGTGCGCGAGGAGGAGGTCCGTCTCGGAGTGCGGAGGCGAGGACACGATTACGAAAGGAGTTGCCGCTCGAGCCCCATTGGACCCCGGAATCGTTCCGTGGTGACCTAGGAACCCCCATGACAGCCCACTTCTCCATGATCCGCGGCTTCCACCTCGCGGACTGGATCACGCTCGGCAACGCCGGCTGCGGCACGGGCGCGATCTTCGTCGTGATGCGCAGCCTGCAGGACGCGAAGTCGACGAGCCTCCTCGCGGCGGCCGCCTTGATCGCGATCGCCTTCGTCCTCGACGTGCTCGACGGCCGCGTCGCGCGCCAGCGCCACGAGCAGTCGCCCCTCGGGCGCGAACTCGACTCCCTCTCCGACGTGATCTCGTTCGGCGTGGCACCCGCGAGCCTCGCGTACGGGGTCGGGATGCAGGGCGGCTGGGACGTCGCCGTGCTCCTCGCGTTCGTCGCGTGCGGCGTCAGCCGCCTGGCGCGCTACAACGTCACGGCGGACAAGCTCGCCGCGGGCGGCGACAAGCCGAAGTACTTCGAGGGCACGCCGATCCCGAGCAGCCTCTTCCTCGTCGGCGTGCTCGCGGTCGCGATCTGGCGGGACCGCGTCGGCGACGCATTGTGGGGCGGCTCGGTGCGTCTCGGGCCGAGCACCTTGCACCCGCTCGTCCTCGCGTTCGCGCTCTCGGGATCGCTGATGATCAGCAAGACGCTCCGCATCCCGAAGCTCTGAGTCGCGCGCTCCCGTATCATGCGCCGCGATGACGCTCCTCGCGCTCAAGGACATCGAGAAGAAGTTCCACGCACGCCCGGTCCTGTCCGGAGTGTCGCTCGCGATCGGCGACGGGGAGCGCGTCGGGCTCGTCGGAGCGAACGGCTGCGGCAAGACGACGCTCATGCGGATCCTCGCCGGCCGCGAGGGCTTCGAGGCGGGAGAACGGACGCTGCGGAAGAACCTCCGGGTCGGGATCTTCGACCAGGAGCCGGTGCTCGACCTCGCGGGGACCGTCCGCGACACGATCCGCGGCGGCTGGCACGCGCGCGAAGCGGTGCTCGCGGAGCTCGAGCGCGTGCACCGGGCCCTCGAGGCAGGGTCCGAGCGCGTCGACGGGCTCCTCGCGCTCCAGGCAAAGCTCGAGCAGGAGCTCGAGACGCTCGGCGGGCACGACGTCGAGCACGAGGTCGAGTCGCTCCTCTCCCATCTCGGTCTCCGCGACGCGGAAGCGGTGTGCGGCACGCTCTCGGGCGGTGAGCGCCGCCGCGTCGCGCTCGCGCGCCTCCTGATCGGCAAGCCCGAGCTGCTGCTCCTCGACGAGCCGACGAACCACCTCGATGCCTTCGTCATCGACTGGCTCGAGGACCTTCTCCTCGAGACGCGCGTGCCGCTCTGCATCGTGACGCACGACCGCTACTTTCTCGATCGAGTCGTCGACCGCATCGTCGAGCTCGATCGCGGCGAGCTGCACGAGTACCAGGGCGGCTACGGCGACTATCTGGTGCAGCGCGCGGAGCGTCTCGAGTCCGAACGGAGCACGGAGAGCGCGCGGCAGAACACGCTGCGGCGCGAGACGGTGTGGATGCGGCGCGGGGCCCCGGCGCGGACGACCAAGCAGAAGGCGCGGATCGATCGCTTCCACGCGCTCGTCGACGCGGAGCCGGTCGCGCTCGCGGCCGACCTCGAGCTCGAGATCCCTCCCGGACCGCGCCTCGGGTCGCGCGTGCTCTCGCTCGCCGGCGTGTCGAAGAGTTTCGGCGGGCGGGTCGTCGTGCCCAAGCTCGATCTCGAGCTCGCTCCGGGGGAGCGCCTCGGGATCGTCGGCCCGAACGGCGCGGGGAAGACGACGCTGCTCCGCATCGCGATCGGAAGGCTCGCACCGGACGCGGGCGTCGTCTCGATCGGCGAGACGGTCCGCGTCGCGACGATCGACCAGATGCGCGACGACCTCGATCCGTCGAAGAGCGTGATCGAGGAGGTCGCGGGCGCGGCGGACCACGTGGTCATGGACGGTCGCACGGTGCGGATCGAAGGATTCCTCGAGCGTTTTCTCTTCCCGGGCCCGATGAAGTACGTGCCGGTCGGGCGCCTGTCGGGCGGCGAGAGGAACCGCGTGCTGCTCGCGAAGCTCTTCTGCGCCGGCGGGAACGTGCTCGCGCTCGACGAGCCGACGAACGACCTCGATCTCGCGACGCTGCGCGCGCTCGAGGAGGCTCTCGTCGCGTACCCGGGCGCCGTGGTGGTCGTGAGCCACGACCGCTGGTTCCTCGACCGCGTCGCGACGCGCATCCTGTACCTCGACGGCGCGGGCGGCGCGCGCGTGCACTTCGGCGACATGAGCGGCCTGCTCGCGATCCTCGCCGCCGAGCGGGACGCCGCGCGCGACGACGTCCGCGCGCCGGCGGCGAAGGCCGAGCCGAAGCGCGAGCAGAAGCCGAAGCGCCGCACGCCCTGGCAGGAGAAGGAGCTCCAAGAGCTGCCCGCGCGGATCACCGCCGCGGAGGCGGAGATGGCGGAGCTCGACACAAAGCTCGCCGACCGCGCGCTCTACACGGGACCGAAGGAGGAGCTCTTGCGCGTGCGCGCGCGGCGCGACGAGCTGCAGGCGAACGTCGACCGGACCTACGCGCGCTGGGAGGAGCTCGAAGCGCTTTGAGGGAGCCTAGGGTGCCCCCGGGAACATGCGGATGACGACCTTGTCCGTGCCGAACAGCGCGATCGCGAACTCCCTCTCCGTGAGGTCCCGGCGCGACTGCGTGATCACGTGCTTGCCACGCGCTTCGCCGCCCATCGCGTACTCGCCGATCGCGAGCCCGCCGACCGCTCCCCGCCCGATGGCGCAGCCGCCCATCGCGAAGTAGCCGGCGCTGATCCCGCCGCCAGCGAACGAACCGACGGCGAGGCCGCCGAGCGCGAACAAGAGTCCGAGCGAGATCCCGCCCCACGAGACGATCCCGCACGCGATCCCGCCGAACGCGAAGCCGCCGTACGCACGCGAGCCGAAAGCGATGCCGCCGACCGCGACGTCCGGGCACGACGCGAACCATCCGCGCGCGACGCGCTTGCGCGCTCCGGGAGTGCGCGGACCGTTGATCACGTGCACGAGCGGGAGGCCGAGGAAGGTCCGGTGCGAGCGGTACTCGTAGGAATGACCGGACGCGTAGCGGCGGTAGCCCGTCAAGGCGCGCCGAATGAGCCCGCCTTCCGCGGCGCGCGCGTGCGTCGGCACGCACGCGGCGAGTGCGTTCAGGTCCTCCTGCAGCTCCCGCGCGGATGCGTACCGTTCTTCCGGCGCGCGCGCCATCGCCTTGCGCAGCACCGCCGCGGCGTCGCGCGACACGCGCGTCTCGACCGCCGCCGCCGCGGGCGGCAGCGAGCTGCGGATCTTCTCGAACACCTCGAGCACGCTGCCGCCGTCGAACGGCCGCACGCCGGTCAACGCCTCGTAGAGGCACACGCCGAGGCTGTAGATGTCGGTGCGGTGGTCGACCTGCACGCCCGCGAGCCAGGCCTGCTCGGGGGACATGTAGTAGGGCGTGCCGATCGTGTCGCCCGTGATCGAGAGCGCCGGATCGCCGTCGGACTTCGCGAGACCGAAATCGACGACGACGGGCGCGCCGTCCTTGCGCAGGAGGATGTTCGAGGGCTTGACGTCGCGGTGCACGACGCCGTGCTCGTGCGCGACGCCCAGCGCGTCGGCGACGCTCGCGAGCAGCGCCGAGAGTGCCTGCTCGAGCGTGCTTCCGCGCGCGGCGAGCGCCGGGATCCCGGCGGCGTGCGCGAGCTCCTCTGCGCTCCAGCGCCGATCCCGCGCCGGCCCGAGCGCCTCGAGCACGCGCGCGAGCGACGGGCCTTCGACGTACTCCATCGCGAGGTAGTGGAAGCCGCGCTCGCTGCCGACGTCGTGGATCTGGACGATGCCCGGATGCTTGAGCCGCGCCATCGCGAGCGCTTCGCGGCGGAACCGGTCGACGTGCGCGCTCTCGAGCGCGAGACCCGGACGCAGGATCTTGAGCGCGACCGCGCGCTGGAGCTCGGCGTCCTGCGCGAGCCACACGAGCGCCATCCCGCCGCGGCCGATCTCGCGCACGAGATTGTAGCGACCGAGGACGAAGCCGGGCGCGAGCGGCACGGCGGCGCTCGGGGCGCTCGCCATGCCGGCTTCGATCATCTTGAGGCAGCGCTCGAGCCCCGCGCGTGCCGAGGCCGGCACGCGGTCGAGGAAGGCCTGCTTCTTCGGCGCTCGGTTCGCGGCGAGCTCGTCCGAGAATTCGGCCACGAGGGCGTCGAGACGGTCGTCGAGGTCGTCGAGGTCGTCGTCGGGCTGCGGGGATGAGTTCATGGCACTAGGGGCGTCGGCCCCGCGGCGATTCGTCGCGCAATCCGGGATTCTCCTCGAGCGCAGCCTGCCACGCCTGGAGCGCGCGCCGGTAGAGCGAGTGCACCGCGGCCGCGGAGCGCCCCATGCGAGCGCCGGCCTCCTCGGCGGAAAGGCCCGCGAACTGTCGCAGGCCGAGCACCCGGCGGTGCTCCGGAGGGAGGGCGAGGAACGAGCGCGCGAGCGCGCGGCTCCCCTCGCCCGTCGCCGCGGCGGTGTGCGGTCCGGGGCCGGCGGCCGCGGGGGCGCGGCTCCAGTCGGAACGGAGAAGCGGCTCCTCGGTCCCGCCGCGTCGCTTCGTGCGCAGCGCGCGCGCGACGTCGATCACGGTGTGCCGCGCGAGGACGGAGAGGAAACGCCACAGCGCGGCCTCGCCGGGCTCGAACGGAGGGACCGCGTCGGGTTTCGCGAGCGCGCGCACGAAGACCTCCTGCACGAGATCGTCGAGCTCGACGCGCGCGCGGACGGCGCGGCTCGAGAGGTGCGCGCAGAGGAGGTGGAGGCGCCGCTCCTGCGCCACGAGGCGCTTGCCGAGAGCGAGGTGCGCGTCCTCCGTCACGGCAACCAGCCTCGGCGCGCGATCTCCGCCTCGAGAGCGCGCGCGAAGAGCGCGTGGCCGGCGGGGTTCCAGTGCCCGTCCGCGGAGTACAGCTCGACGCCGCGGCGCGTCGGCTCGGCGAACACGTCGAACGTGTCGAGGAGCGCGACGCCCGTCGCCCGCGCGGCCGCGCGCGCGCGCTCCTCGGGTTCCGGGACCCCGCCGGTCGCGGAGGTCTTCGCGTAGACCAGCGCCGCGAGACACGGCGCGCCGCTCTCCCTCGCGCGCTGGGCGATCCGCCCCACGAGCGCCGCGAACAAGGGCGCCGTCTCCCGGCCTTTCCACGGTGGCGCGACCGTCGTCGCCAGCGACATGCCGTCGAAGGGGCGCAACACGACCTCGACGAGGTAGCTCGCGCAGCGCGCGTGGACGAGCCAGTCCTGGCGCGGCGGGACGAGCTCGAGCTCTTCCCCCTCGAGCCGGTACCACGGCTTCGAGAAGAAGTTCTTCCGGTCGTAGGAGATGTCCTGGAGATCGTTCCCGAGGAACGCGACGAGGACGACGACGTCGGGCCGGTACCGCAAGCCCTCGACCTCGAGGATGCGCAGCTCCTGGTCGGTCCCCGCCGCGTTGAGGCCCAGGTTCACGACGTCCAGCGCGGGGACGTCGCGTTCGAGGATCTCGGTGAAGCGCTCGCCGTAGTCGACGGTCATCCCGAACGTGAACGAGTCGCCGAGGACGACGATGCGCCGCACTCCGGGTGCGCGCTCGAGCGGCGTCTCGGCGTCGCGCCAGCCGCGCGCGTTCGTCCGCGCCGGGACGGAAGCGCTCCACCACTCCCCCGACTTCTCGATGTTCGGCAGGTAGGCCCACCCGAACTCCGCGTGCTCCGTCAGGCCGCGCCCGCGGCCGGTCGCGCGCGCGACGACCCGCAACCCGAGCTCCGCCAGCGCCAGCGCGGCGATCGACGCGAGCGCGAAGACGCCGATGCGGGTCCGGAGTCGATGGGCGCCTGACGTGATCGCTGTCTCCACGCCGAAGCGTAGCTAGCGCGCGACGCCGACGGGTAGGCGGTAGTGGATCCCGATCGCGAAATCGCCGTCGTCCGTCAACCCGGCGAAGAGGCCGAGGGCCGAGCCGAACAGCACGCCCGGGTAGACGTTCGCGCGCACGGCGTAGGCCTCGCCGCCGTTGAAGATCACGGAAGCGAGCAGGCTCTTGTCGCGGTCATAGTAGATGCCCGCGCTCCCGCGCAGGTCGACCGGGTTCGCCGCGAGCGTCGTGGTCCCGACTCCCCAGGAGATCGCGTCTCCGTCGGAGATCGCGTGCGAGAGCCCGAACAGCGTCGTCATGCCCATGCTGACGAACGGTCGCGTGGGCCCGTCGCCGAACCAACGGGGCCGGATGACGTAGTTGACGCCCGTGTTCGCGAACTCCCCGTCCTTCACGCTCCACATCAGGAGGTTCGGCCAGTCGACCGGGTCGAAGGTGCGTTGGACCCAGCGCGCGCGCTCGTCGTCGCTGTAGAACCAGATCCCGATCGGGCGCCAGATGTCCACGTCGCCGATCTCGTCCGTGTCGTGCGTGACGGGCTTCTCGATCGCCTCGGCGAGGACCTCGGAAGTCATCGCGAGGACGCCGGAGACGACGTACGGGTCCTGCACCCCGTGCGCCTCGAACCATTCCGCGTCCTTGCGGTAGAGAAGTCCCCCGCCGAACCCGTGCAAGGCGACGTTCGGCAGGATCGCGCGGCTGTCGCGCAGGTGCTTGGGGTCGATCGGGAAGATCTGCGTGTTGACGAACTTCACCCATCCGCCCTCGCGCTCGATGGCGGCGACGGGATCGAGGAGGTGGTCGACGACGGTGTCGAGGTGCTCGTCGTAGTCTTGCGTCGTGAACTGCTGCACCTGCACGCTGTCGAGCGTGTACTGCATCGTCGACGCGAGCGGGTCGTAGGTCGCCTCCGAGCCGACGGTGCTCGGGTGGTAGAAGACCGGAGGCGTCCGGTCCCGAGGTGGGGTCTGCGAGGAAGCGCAGGCGCAGACTGCACCGAGCAGGAGAGGCGTCGCAGCGCCCGCGCCGACCCGGCTCACGACAAGAGTCGCTCCAGATCCTCGCGCGTCAGGTCGCGGAGCGTCCCCTCGGTGCCGCCGAGGATCGCCTCGGCGAGCTCGCGCTTCTTCTGCTGCAGCTCGAGCACCTTCTCCTCGATCGTGTCGCGCGCGACGAGGCGGTAGGCGTTCACCGTGCGCGTCTGCCCGATGCGGTGCGTCCGGTCGATCGCCTGCCGCTCGACCGCCGGGTTCCACCAGGGATCGAGCAGGAACACGTAGTCCGCCGCGGTGAGGTTCAATCCGAACCCGCCGGCCTTCAGGCTGATCAGGAACAGCGGACAGGCCGCGTCCTCCTGGAAGCGGCGCACGCGCTCCTCGCGGTCGCGCGTCTTGCCGTCGAGGTACTCGTACGCGACGCCCGCGTCGTCGAGCCGCCGGCGCACGATCGCGAGGAAGCTCGTGAACTGCGAGAACACGAGCGCCTTGTGCCCGCTCTCGCGGACCTCCTCGAGCATCGGCAGGAGCGCCTCGAGCTTCGCCGAGCTCTCGCCGACCCGCGCCGGATCGACGAGCCCGGGGTGGCACGCCGCCTGGCGCAGCCGCAGCAGCGCTTCGAGCACGTGCATGCCGACGCGCTCGATCCCCTGCTCCTCGACCTTCGCGAGCAGCGCCGACCGGTAGTGGTTGCGCAGCTCGTCGTAGCGGCGCCGCTCCGCGCCCTCGAGGTCGCAGCCGATCACCTGCTCGACCTTCGGCGGCAGCTCCTGGAGCACCTGTTCCTTCGTGCGCCGGAGGAGGAAGGGCCGGAGCGCGCGCGCGAGCAGGTGCGTCGAGTCGGTCTCGCGCGGAGCGTCGCCGGTGGGCGCGACGATCTCGCGGAACACCCGCGAGCGACCGAGCATCCCCGGGTTCAGGAACTCGAAGAGCGACCAGAGATCGTCGAGGTGGTTCTCGACCGGCGTGCCGGTCAGGACGAGGCGGTGCTCGGCGACGAGCACACGCGCCGCCTTCGCCGCCTGGCTCATGGGGTTCTTGATCGCCTGCGCCTCGTCGAGGATCGCGTACGAGAAGCGGATCTTCCCGAGGAGCGCGGCGTCGCGGCGCAGTGTGCCGTACGTCGTCACGACGAGGTCGTGGCCGGCGATCGCGTCGGCGTCCCTCGACCGGTCCGTGCCGTGGTGCGCGAGCACCGTCAGGCCGGGCGCGAAGCGCTCCGTCTCGCGCAGCCAGTTGAAGACGACCGAGCGCGGCGCGACGACGAGCGCCGGCCTCCCCGCGACGCGCGACTCGCCGGCGAGCAGCGCGAGCACCTGCACGGTCTTGCCGAGCCCCATGTCGTCGGCGAGACACCCGCCGAGGCCGAGGTCGCGAAGGAGCACGAGCCAGCCGAGACCGTCGCGCTGGTAGCCGCGGAGCTCGCCGTGGAAGGCCGCGGGCTCGCGCGCGGGCTCGAAGCGCTCGAAACGCCGGAGCGCGGATCGGGCGCGCTCGAACGCCGCGTCGACGTCGACGGCGCCGCGCTCGGCGAGGAGGAGGTCGAGCAGCCAGGCTTGGCTCTTCTGGAACCGGAGCGAGCCGTGCCGCTCCGTCGCGACGCCGGAGAGTCCCCAACCGGCGAGCCATTCCTCCGGCAGGACGCCGTAGCTCCCGTCCGAGAGCCGCACGAGCCGCGTGCCCCCCTCGATCGCGCGCAGGAGGTCCGGGAGATCGGCACTGGCTTCCCCGAAGTCGGCCTTGCCCGCGAGATCGAACCAGTCGATGCCCGAGCGGATCGAGAGCGCGAGCGAGCCTCCGCTGCGCAGGCCGTGCCCTTCGGCCTCGACGATCCAGCCCTGCTCCGCGAGACTCGCGACGAGGCGCGCGAACCCGGCGGTCGGGATCGAGACGTCGCGGTCGGGCCCGACCTCGAGGTGCGCTCCGAGCGCGGCGAGCTGCGCGATCGCCTCGGCCTCCGCGATCTCGTCGCGGCGCACGTGGACGAGCTCCTCGCCGCGCAGCCCGAGCCGGGGCGGATCGCGCCAGGCGACGCGCTCCGTGTCGTAGACGAAGGCGACGCGCGCCGTGATCTCGACTTCCGCGTGCGGAGCGTCGACGAGGAGCACCGGCTTCGGCGGACCGTGGACTTCCCGCAAGAGTCCGGGCGCCTCGACGCGCGGCGCACCCGGCAGATCGCGGACGAGGTCGAGCGCTTCGAGCGCGCGCCGCTTCGGCACGGCGATCCCGCCCGTGCGCCGCAGGATCGCGGCACTCTCCCACGCGCCGCGCCAGTCGACCGGGGCGAGCCTGCCCTCGGTGACGACGAACCCGCCCGGCAGCACCGCGATCGGCCCGACGAGCGGCGTGCGTTCGGCGCCGCGCGCGAGAAAACCTTCGATCGCGAATCCTCCGGCCGGTTGCGCGCGCGCGAGCGAGAGGCCGAACTCCCAGGGAGCGCCTCCGTCCCAGAGGAGCGGATCCTTGCGCACGACGCGTTCGACCGCGAGGTGCAGCCGGCCGGTCGCGGCCATGCGCGGCAGGAGGATCGCCTGGAGCTCGCTCGGGAGCGCGAACGAAGGCGCGTGTCCGTACGCCGACATCCCCTCGCCGGTCGCGCCGCGCAGGAGCGCCAGGATCGCGCGGTCCTCGGGATCGAAGGCGGCGAGCTCCGCGCGGTCGCGCATCTGGAACGGCTTCGCGTCGGACCAGTTTCCCCTCTTCTGGCGGCGCTGCGCCGAGACGTGGACGACCGCGTCGCCGCCGTTCACCCCGCTCCCGATCGCGAGGACGTAGCGCAGCCGGCGCTCGGCCGACGACGCGTGCCGCGCCGCGAGAGCGCGCAGCTCCTCGAGCGGGAGCGTCGCGGGATCCGATTCGTCGTGGGGCTCCGGTTCCTCGTCCGCCTCGTCCTCCGTTTCGACGGACTTCCCCGCGGCGCGCGCGGCCTCGATCGTCGCCCAGAGGTGCTTGCACGGCCCGGTCTCGGGGAACGCCCTGCAGCTGCACGAGAGCTGCCAGGCGTGGGCCCGCTCGTCGAACCGCAGGCTGGCGTCGTAGCGGTGCGTGCCCTGGACCTCGGCGGCGACGGCGCCCGGGTCGAGGCGGCTCAGGCGGACCCGCCCCTGCCGGAAATAGCGCTCGCCGCGCAGCCTCGCCCCGGCGGCGAACTGGCGCTCGAGCTTCGCGAATGACGCTTGGGTCACGAAGAAACCATACGGTGCCGCGGCGCGTTGTCACGGACCCGCAGCGGGCTCGTGACAACTCGGCCCCGCACCGTACGCTACTGTCATGACCGTCACGATCCGGGTGCCCACCGCGCTGCGCGGCGATTGCGGAGGGGCGTCGGAGCTCGCGCTCTCCGCCGCGAGCGTGCGCGACGCCCTGGGCGAGCTCGAGCGACAGCACCCCGCGCTCTACCGCGGGGTCTGCGACGAGACCGGCGCCGTGCGGCGCCACGTCAACCTGTTCGTCAACACGTTCCACATCCGCGATCGGGAGGGCCTTTCCACGCCGCTGGCTGCCGGCGACGTCCTCACGATCCTTCCAGCCGTCTCAGGGGGTTCAAGATGACCGACCGCGTCCTGCTCACGATCGGAACCAAGAAAGGGCTCTTCGTCGCCGAAGGGTCGAAGAAGCGGAAGAAGTTCGACCTGCGCGGGCCCTTCGGCGCCGGCGTGAACGTCTACTCGACCCTGATCGACACACGCGGGACACCGCGCCTGTTCGCGTCGAGCTGCAACCCGTTCTTCGGGATGAAAATCCTGCGTTCGACCGACCTCGGCAAGCACTTCAAGGAGACGAAATCGGCACCTGCGTTCCCGAAGGACGACGGCCGCGCCCTTGTGAACATCTGGTCGCTCGAGGCGGGCGCCGGGAAGAAGGAGCTCTGGTGCGGCGTCGAGCCGGCGTCGCTCTTCCGGAGCCGCGACGGCGGCGATTCCTGGGAAATGGTCCAGGGGATCAGCAACCACGAGCACGCCCGCAAGTGGCAGCCGGGCAACGGCGGCCTGTGCCTGCACACGATCGTCCGCGACGGCAACCGGATGCACCTCGGCATCTCGACCGGAGGGCACTACCTCTCCGAGGACGGCGGCGAGACGTTCAAGGCGTCGAACGACGGCGTCGGCGCCGGCTTCGCTCCCGATCCGTACCCGGAGTTCGGCCAGTGCGTGCACAAGATCGCGGGCCACAAGGACGCTCCCGGTCGCTTCTACATGCAGAACCACGGCGGCTGGGCCGACTGGGACGGGCCCGGCGGCCCGCGCCCGGACATCGGGGTCCTGCGCAGCGACGACCACGGGCACACTTGGCGGTCGATCGCGAAGGGGCTGCCGACCGACTTCGGGTTCCCGATCGCCGTGCACCCGCACGATCCGGACACCGTCTACGTGCTGCCGCTCGAGCCGATGACGCGCACGTGCCCGGGCGGCTCGCCCGCGGTGTGGCGCAGCGAGAACGGCGGCGACTCGTGGACCCGGCTCGCGCGCGGGATGCCGAAGAAGGACAGCTACTTCACGGTCCTCCGCGACGCGATGGACATCGACGAGCTCAAGTCGCCGGCGCTCTACTTCGGAACGACGACGGGGCAGCTCTGGATGGGACACGACGGCGGCGAGGAATGGGACTGCCTGTTCGACTCGCTCCCGCCGATCTCGTGCGTCAAGGTATCGGTCGTCTGAGATCGTGAACACGGCCCGGTGGCGGCGGATCCGCGACCTCCTCGAGAGGTCGATGGATCTCCGCCCCGACGAGCGCCGCCGGTTCCTCGACGACACCTGCGGAGACGATCCGGACCTCCTCGCCGAGATCGAGGGACTCCTCGCGCACGACGCGAGCGCGGTCGAAGGCCGGCGCATCGGCGCTTTCGTGCTCGGTCGCGAGATCGGAGCGGGCGGGATGGGCAAGGTCTACCTCGCCGAGCGCGCGGACGGCCAGTTCCGCCAGCGCGTCGCGATCAAGGTGATCAAGCGCGGGATGGACACGGACGAGATCCTCCGGCGCTTCCGGAACGAGCGTCAGGTCCTGGCCGAGCTCGAGCATCCGAACATCGCGCGTCTCTACGACGGGGGCGCGACCGACGACGGGCTCCCCTACCTCGCGCTCGAGTTCGTCGACGGCGTCCCAATCGACCGCTGGTGCAAACAGCACGGCTCCACGGTGCGCGAGCGCATCGAGCTCTTCCTCCTCGTGTGCTCGGCCGTGCACCACGCGCACCAGAACCTCGTCGTGCACCGCGACCTGAAGCCCTCGAACATCCTCGTGACGAGCACGGGAGTCCCCAAGCTGCTCGATTTCGGGATCGCCAAGGTGCTCGCACCCGGCGGTGCCGACCGCACGGTCGACCGCACGTCGACGGAACAGCGCGTCCTCACTCCCGCATACGCCAGTCCCGAGCAGCTGCGCGGCGAGCCGATCACGACCGCGAGCGACGTGTTCTCGCTCGGCGTCGTCTTGTACGAGCTCCTGGTCGGCGCGCAGCCTTTCACCGCGGGGAAGCGCGCGGCCGAGAGCGCGCGCGACGAGACCGCGGACAGGCCCAGCACCGCGGCCGCGAAGTCGCTGCGGCGGACGCTCGCCGGGGACCTCGACACGATCGTGCTGACCGCCCTGCAGAGCGAGCCCTCGAGGCGCTACGCGTCCGTCGACCAGCTCGCCGCCGATCTGCGCCGGTACCTCCACGGCATGCCGGTCCTCGCTCGCCGCGATTCGTTCGGATACCGCGCGTCGAAGTTCGTCGGCCGCAACAAGATCCTCGTCGGCGCGACGCTCGTGCTCTTCCTCGCGCTCGCCGGCGGATTCACGGCGAGCACGATCCTGTACTTCCAGGCCGTGCGCGCACAAGCCGCCGAGGTCCGCGAGCGCGAGCTCGCCGAGCGGCGCTTCGCCGAAGTGCGCAACCTCGCGACGAAGTTCATCTTCGACGTGCACCAGGCGATCGAGCCGCTCCAGGGGTCGCTCCCTGCGCGGCAGCTCATCGTGAAGACCGCGACCGAGTACCTCGAGCGCCTGGCGCGCGAGCGGCGCGACGACCCGGCGCTCCAGCTCCAGCTCGCCCAGAGCTGGGTGCGCATCGGCGAGATCCAGTCGTCGCGCGGGCGCGCGAGCTTCGGAAACACGGAAGCGGCTCTCGTGAGCTACCAGCGCGCGCTCGCGTCGGCGCGCGATCTCGTCCTCGCCGAGCCCAGCAACGCGAACTACGGTCTCCTGCTCGTCCGGACCCAGATCCACGTCGTGGAAGTGCTCGAGGCCCTGAAGCGGCTTCCCGAAGCCCGCGATCTCTGCGCGGAATCCTTCGCGCTCGACGAACGCCTCGCCGCCTTCCATCCGGAGACTGCCGCGTTCGAGTGCGAGAAGGTGCACGCCCACAGCCGTCTCGCCGAGATCCTGCTCCACCTCGGCGACTCCGACGGCGCTCTCGAGCACCACCACGCGTCGACTGCGATCAGCGAGACCCTGGCCCGCGACTGGCCCGGGGACGCCACGCTGATCGAGGCTCTCGGCGAAACCCTCGAGCGCGAGGGCGAGATGCTCGACGCGAAGCTGCGCCACGACGAGGCCCTTTCCCTCGAACGCCGGGCCCTGTCGATCTTCGAAACCCTCGTCGCCAGCGAGCCCGATCGCGCGAGCTTTCGCCGCGAGATCGCGGTCTGCAGGCACCGACTCGCCCGGATCCACAACCATCAGGGCTGCTCCGACGAAGCCTGCGACGAATCGCGCGCATGCCTCGAGGTGTTCGAGGCCCTGGCCCGGGGTGACGACGCGAATTCGGCCGCGGTCTCGGATCTCGCCAGCGCGCTGGGCCAGCACGGCGGGCTTCTCCTCGCCGCAGGTCGAGCGGCCGATGCGATTCCGTGCCTCGAGCGGAGCATCGAGCGATTCGGGGAGCTCGTCGTGCGCGATCCTTCGAACATGGAGCTGCGCACCAACCTCGCCATGGCGGACGGCTTCCTCGGAGAGGCACTCATCGCCACCGGACGCGCGGACGACGGCCTGGGCGTACTCCACGAAGGGTGCCGCGAGTTCGAGGCGATCTGCGCGCTCGAGGCGAGCGACGCCGCCGTCCAGAACCTGCTCTTCCTCGCGTACGGCGGGCTCGGCAGCGCCTACGTGACGGTCGCGCAGGCGGCGGAAACTCAGCGGGAGGACCGGGTCCGCAGCCTGCGCGAGGGGCGGATGTGGCTCGAGCGCAGCCTCGAGGGGCTCGCGCAGCTCCGGTCCGAGGGACACACGACCGCGGGGGCGGAAGCGCGGAGCGCGCGGCTCGCCGAGATCCTGGCGACCTGCATCGGATCCCTCGGTTCCGCCCAGTAGTCCCGCGATCCCTGCGCGATTCCGCGATTTCGTGATCTCCGTTTCCCGCGCCTTGCGTGTCGGGAGCACCGGCAACGTCGTCCGGAGAGAAAGACCCGGTGCTCCCCATGATCCATCGCCTGCGTCCGATCGCCCTCCTCGTCTCGTCGCTCGTCCTTGCGGGGACCGCGAGCGCGCAACTCACCGACATCACCCAGACGCCGAACACGGCCGGCGCGGGCATCAAGAAGTCCCTGACGCAGGAGATCGGGGCCGGGCGCGGGGACAGCTTCACCCCGGACTCCTCGATGTTCCTGATCCAGCGCGACCCGTTCCGCGCGATCCAGCGCGGGCGGCAGCTCTTCCAGCGCAAGTTCACGCGCGCGCAGGGCGTCGGCCCGCGCGTCGGCGACGGCATCGGCAACATCGAGATCGAAGCGGCGCTCGGCGCGGGCCTGGCGGACAGCTGCGCCGCGTGCCACAGCCGGCCGTTCGGCTCGGCCGGCTTCGGCGGGAACGTCTTCACGCGCCCGGACAGCCGCGACACGCCCCACCTGTTCGGCCTCGGCTTGAAGGAGATGCTCGCCGACGAGATCACGCAGGAGCTGCGCGCGGTCCGCGCGAACGCGATCACCCTGGCGCAGCAGCAGGGACAGGACGTGACGCTCCCGCTCGTCGGCAAGAGCGTCCACTTCGGATCGATCACCGCGCACGCCGACGGGAGCGTCGACACCTCGCAGGTCGAGGGCGTCAACCCCGACCTCCGCATCCGGCCTTTCTTCGCGCAAGGCAAGGCGATCTCGATCCGCGAGTTCCTCGTCGGAGCACTGCGCGCCGAGATGGGGATGCCGGCGTACGATCCGGACCTCCTCGCGGCCTCCCAGGGGCAGGACGTCGTGACGCCTTCGGGGATGGTGCTCAGCGGGACGATCGACGCGATCGACGCGCCGCCCGCGGTGAGCGCGAGCGACGACCCGGACAGCGACGGCGCGGTCGACGAGATCCCGCTCCCGCTGATCGACGAGATGGAGTTCTACCTCCTCAACTACTTCAAGCCCGGGATCGGGCGCCCGACCGCCGATTCGCTCGCGGGCTCGCAGGCTTTCCGCACGATCGGGTGCGCCACCTGCCACGTCCCGGGCATGATCGTCCGCCACGACCGCCGCGTCGCCGACGTCCGGACGAACTGGGACCCCGCGCAGTCGAACGGCGTCTTCAACCACCTGTTCGCCGAGGCGCGCCCGCGGTTCACGACGCAGGACGACGGGAGCGGCCTCCCGGCGCTCAAGCGTCCGAGCGGCTCGAGCTTCCGCGTCGAGAACGTCTACACCGACTTCAAGCGCCACGACCTCGGACCGAACTTCCACGAACGCAACTTCGACGGCACGGTCACGACGCAGTTCCTCACGACCGCGCTCTGGGGCGTCGGCGCGACGGCGCCCTACGGCCACGACGGACGCAGCCCGACGCTCGAGGATGTGATCCTGCGCCACGGCGGCGAGGCGCAGACCGCGCGCGACGCATTCGTGGCGCTGACCGACGCCGAGCAGAACCAGGTCGTCGCGTTCCTCGGGACGCTGATGCTGTTCGCGCCGCCGGACACGGCGTCGAACCTCGAGCCCGTCGATCCGAGCAATCCCTCGTTCCCGCTGGCGGGCCACGGGAGCATCAACCTGAGCGTCCTGTTCAACGTCCCGAGCGACAAGGAGTAGGTGGCGCCTCCCCGCGCGGCGCCTTGCCGCGCGGGGAGGCGAGCGGGACAATGGCTTTCCATGTCGCGCTCGAGCACCGATCACGCGACGGAGCTCCTCCACCGCCTCCGCGCCGGCGACGCGCACGCCGGCGAGGAGCTCTTGCCGCTCGTGTACGAGGAGCTGCATCGGATCGCCGCGAGCCTGATGAGCGAGCAGCGCGGCGATCACACGCTCCAGGCGACGGCGCTCGTGCACGAAGCGTATCTCCGCCTCGTCGACGAGAAGGCGCAGGCGAGCTTCGAGAGCCGCGCCCACTTCCTGTGCGTCGCCGCCAAGGCGATGCGCAGCGTGCTCGTCGATCACGCGCGCCGGCGCGGCGCCGGGAAGCGGTCCGCGGCCGGCGAGCGCATCACGCTGTCCCAGATCGGCGAGACGCTCGACGCGGACTCCCCGGATCTCCTGGCGCTCGACGAGGCGCTCACCGGCCTCGCCGCGATGGACGAAACCCTCGCGCGCGTGGTCGAGCTGCGCTTCTTCGGCGGGCTTTCCGTCGAGGAGACGGCCCGCGTGCTCTCGGTCTCGGAACCGACGGTCGTCCGCGCCTGGCGCGTCGCGCGGATGTGGCTCCAGCGCGAGCTCTCGAGGGGCCCGGCGGGCGGAATCACCTGACAGGAGCCTTGCTTGCGGGTCCCCGGATCCGCGAGTACTTTCAGCTCCATGCAACTGCACCTGCTCGCTCTAGCCGTACTCGCCGTCGTCGCGGCTCCCGCGCCGGCGGACTTCTCCTTCCGCGACGCGCCGCTGAACTCGCTCGGCGTCAAGGGCCTCGCGGACCTCCGTGGAAAACCGGTCGTCATCGATTTCTGGGGCAGGAACTGACCCAACTGCATCGGGGGGTCCGTGCCGACCTCCACCAAGCTGCAGGAACAGTACGGCGACGATGTCCAGGTAATCTTCGTCGAGTGCCAGGGGACCGCGAAGGACGTCTACGAGGCGTTCGCTTGGAAGATGAAGTGGATGGGCAACCGCGCGATGTGGACGACGGAGCGCCCGATCCCGACGAAGGGCA
Source organism: Planctomycetota bacterium (assembly GCA_036006425.1). Lineage (GTDB taxonomy): Bacteria > Planctomycetota > UBA1135 > UBA1135 > DASYPQ01. Next base: position 70,159 of record DASYPQ010000012.1, on the reverse strand, counting down.
ACGGCCTCCCCGAGACGGCGCTGATCGGCGTCGACGGCAATGTCGTCATGCAGGGAAACCCCGGCGACTTCGGCAAGAAGTTCGAGGAAGCCGTCGCCGCGGAGATCAAGAAGTCGAAGGAGGCGCCCGCCGGCACACCGAACGAGCTCAAGAAGGCCTGGCAGCTCTTCAACAAGGGCGACCTCGCCGGCGCCGTCGCCGAGTGCGACAAGCTCGCGAACGACGCGTCCGCGACGGCCAAGGCGGAGTTCGAGAAGCGCACCGGCGCAAGGATCGCGCGGGCGAAGTGGCTCGTCGACAACGGCTATGCCGCCGAGGCGGAGAAGCTCGTCGCCGCGCTCGAGAAGAGCGTCGGGACGCAGGCGGAGCTCGCGCCGAAGGTCGCGGAGCAGCGAAAGCGGCTCGGCGCGCCCGAGTTCGCGAGCGAACGCGACGCCGACAAGGCCTACGCGAGCTTCGTCGCCAAGGTCGCGAAGGAGAAGCCGTTCGAGGACGCGAACGTCAAGAAGGCCCAGGCGATCGCGACCAAGTATCCGGGCACGAAGACCGCCGCGCGGATCGAACGCTTCGTGGCCCTGTCGAAGGTCAACTTGAACAAGTGACCGAGCCGGGTCCCTCCTGGGATGAACTCGTCCAGGCGGTCGGCCCGGCCGCGATGCAAGTCGTGATCGCGTCGTCGATGAGCAAGGCCCTGCGCGACCACTGCTCACCCGAGGACATCTGGCAGGAGACGTTGACGCACGCCTGGCGCGACCGCGCGCAGCACCGCTGGGAGAGCACGGCCGCCTTCCGGTCGTGGCTCTTCGAGATCGCGCGCAACCGCATCCGCGAGGCCGCGCGCAACCTGGCCGCCGAGAAGCGCGGCGCCGGTCGCCGCACGGCGAGGTTCTCGGAATGCGCGCCGAGCTCGACCGCGTCGACGTCCGGGATCGCCGGCGCGCCTCTCGATTCGCAGACGCCGAGCCGCATCGCCTCGAAGGAGGAGAAGCGTGCCGCGACGCGCGAAGCCCTGTCGGCGCTCCCGCCGGAACTGCGCGACGTCGTGCGCATGCACCTCGTCGAGGAAGCGACGATGGAAGCGATCGCCGAGCGCCTCGGCATCGGGCTCTCGGCGGCGTGGCACCGTTTCCGCAAGGGCTCGGAGATGCTCGCGCGCATCCTGCCGCCGGGCACGGGAGACGCGAGCACCCACGCTCCGTGAACACCTACAAGTTCGTCGTCGAGTACGAAGGCACGCGCTACCGGGGCTGGCAGGAACAGAAGAACGCGCGGACGGTCGCTGGAACGCTGCGGCGCGCGATCGAGGCGACGACGGGTCCGATCGTCGAGCTCGGTGGCGCGGGGCGGACGGACGCAGGCGTCCACGCGCTCGGGCAGGTCGCGCACCTGCGCCTCGCGGCGCCGGTCGACGCGGAGCGCCTGCGCGCGGCCGTGAACCGGGCGCTCCCGGCCGACATCCACGTGCTCGCCCTCGCGGAGGCGCCGCTGCGGTTCCACGCGCGCCACGCGGCCGAGTCCCGCGCGTACCTGTACCAGATCGCGCGGCGCCGTTCGGCCCTGCACGGGCGTTTCGTCGGACACGTCGAACGTCCGATCGACCTCGATCACCTCGTGCGCGCGGCGGCGCTCCTGCCCGGAAAGCACGACTTCGCGCTCTTCTGCGACCGCCCGAAGCACGAGAAGAGCACGGTCGTCGCGGTCGCGCGCGCCGAGATCGGCACGAGCGGCGCGCTCGTGCTCGTTCGCGTCGAGGCGACGCACTTCCTGTGGCGCATGGTGAGGCGGATCGTCGGCGCGCTCGTGAAGGTCGGCACCGGCGATCTCGCGCACGCGGAGCTCGAGACGCTGCTCGCGGCCCGTCCGCTCCTCCCCGAGCGCGGCTCGGTCGCGGAATGGACCGTGCCTGCATCGGGGCTCTTCCTCGAGCGCGTGCGCTATCCCGGGGATCCCCCGCTCGCGGCGCTCGCGCCCGCCGTGCCGGTGCCCGCCGAGCCCGAGTGACTCAGGTCCGCGCCGCGAGCGCGATCTGCATCACGAGCAACCCGTACGCCGTGCCGTACGGCCTCGGGTAGTCGTGCATCACGTAGTCCGTCATCGAGCCGTCGGCTTCCTGCGTGTCGATCACGATGCGCAGGAGCTGCGACGCGTACGGCTCGCGCTTCTCCCTCGGCAGCGACGCGATCACCTCGGCCGCGTAGTAGTGGCCGAAGTAGTAGAAGTAGCCCGCGACCTGGTAGTAGGCCTCGTGCGGGATCGGGCGGCGGCGCCCGATCTCGAGGAACCGGTGGCTCTCGAAGAACTGCTCGAGCCCCGCGACCCGCCGGTCGACGCCGACCTCGCGTCCGCCGCGCAGGAGCGCGAGATTGCACACCTGGATGCGGCCGATCGCGCCCTTGACGTTGTCGATGCCTTCCATCCGGCCGGGTCCGGGGATCGCCTCGACGTTGTAGGTGAAGGCGCCGGTCGGGAGCCGGCAGCGCTCGATTGCCCGGAGCCCCGGCTCGAGGAGTCCGTCGGCGACCTCGATCCCCGCGCGCTTCGCCTCGACGAGCGCGAGCACGGCGACGGCCGTCGTGAACGACGTCGACCACTCGGGACGCCAGGCCGCGTTCGCGTTCGCGTAGTAGGACCATCCTCCCGCGCGGCAGCGCGCGAGCTTGTCGGCGTACGTCCGCGCCGCGCGTTCGATCGCGGCCCGGGTACCGGCGCCCGCGAAACGCGGGTCCTCGAGCACGCGCGCGAGCGCCTGGAGGCCGTAGATGTACCCCCAGACGTCGTCCATGTCCCACTCGGACACGCGCTTCAGATCGCACTTCGCGACGAGCGCGTCGACGCCGCGGCGCAGCGCCGGCTCGGCACCGGGACCTTCGCCGAGGAGCGCCATCACCGCGAGCCCGGTCGTGCCGACGGTCCAGGCCTTGTGCGTCTCCGGGTTCTCCCACAGGTCGTTGAACGACGCGTTGCGCGCGCTCCCGAACGCGCCGTCGGCTTCCTGGTGCGCGAGCAGGAACACGAGCGCCTTCTTCTCCGCGGCGCGGACCTCCGTGTCGCTCGGGCGCGGCGCCTGGCGCTGGAGGAACGGGAGGAGGAGCGCGAGGGAGAGAGCCGCGGCGATCACGGCTTCGCCTTCGCCTCCGCCGTCTCGGCCTCCCCTTCGGCCGTGCGCAGCGCGAGGCGTTTCTCGAGCATCGTCACCTCGGTCTCGCTCTGCGCTGCGTCGAGCTCCTGCTTCTTCACCTCGATCTCGAGGGCGAGCTTCGCGCGCTCGCGCGGCAGGGTTTTCGCCTCGAGCGCCGTCGACTCGCTCTCCTCGATCGCGAGCTCGTCCTGGGCGCGCTCGACGCGCCGCCGGCCGCGCTGGAGGACGATCTCGCGGGTCTTGTCGGCGAGATCCTCTTGCTCGTACAACATCTCGAGCTGCGCGAGTTCCTCCTTCTGCTCGGTCAACGCGTCGCGCCGCCGCTGGAGATCGAGCTTCGCCTTCGCGAGGCGGTTCGGCGCGTCGTTCGCCTCGAACTGCTCGAGCTCGGAGCGCGCGAGCTCGAGCTCCTTCTCCTTGCGCATCCTGGAGGTCGCCGCGTTCTTCTCGGCGATCCCGAGCTGGAGACGCGCGATCGCGACCTTGTCGTGCGCGGCCGCGACCGCGCGGGCGTCGTCCTTCTTCGAAGACGAGTCGGAAGCTGCGGGCGCGGTCGGCGCGTTCGCCGTGGCGGCGCACGCGGGTGCGAGCGCGCAGGCGAGGAGGAGAACGGATCGGCTGGAACGACGGACGCGGCTCGCGAGGTCTGCGTGCAAGGGTGCCTCCAGGGGAAGCCCGGTGGAAGGATGCGCCCGTGAGTCTAGCGAGAGCGCCATCCTCCCGTGCGCCCGTTGCGAGGGTCGGACAACGCGCCTACCCTGCACGGACCCCCGCCCGATCCAAGGCTCGATTCAGGAGGCTTCCCATGCTCGCCCGATCGTTCCTCTCGTTCGCTTGCGCTTCCCTTCTCTCTCTCGTCGTCGCCGCGCCGCGCGCGACCGCCCAGTGCGGACCCGACGGACTCGACGGAGGCCCGTGCTGCACGCAGACCTCCGCGACGCTGCCCGCGTTCCCCGCGATGACACCCGACGCGCGGTTCCTGTGCTTCGACAGCTGCCAGACGACGTTGAACACCCTGTACTGCGCCAACGTGGGAGCGCCGACTCCCGTCGGCGCGGGCGGCGCGCTCCTCTGCGGCGTCTACAACATCCGCATCCGGCTCCGGAACTGCGGGACGCTCAACTACGTGTGGAACGGATCGGTGAAGGCCCACTACTCGCGGAACTGGCAGGCCTCGTCGATCGCCGGCACCGTCAACCTGAACGTGTGGCGCTTCATCGTCAACGGCGACTTCCTACCGACGCCGTTCCTCCCGAACACGCCCTGCGACCGGCCGGCGTGCCTCTCGCAGTACACGCGCGTGTACTTCACGGGCTACGTCGACTATGCGTTCGACTGCACCGCGAACACCTGGAGCGTCTCGTTCGCATTGAGCCACGAGTGCGACGGCATCCACCACGCGCCCGGAACCGTCCGCCCCGCTCCGGCGACCGGCTTCCACCCCGGACGTTCCTTCACGATCGTCGGCCCGGGGTCGACGTTCGTCGCGCTGCCGACGACCACGGCGCAGAGCAACGGCACGATCACGCAGCAGGCGATCCGCTGGAACAACTGGAACACCGCGGTACCCCTCTGCTCGTTCGAGGAGCCGGCGTCGGGATCGCTCGCGGCATCGAACGCGTTCTGCTTCTGCACGACGTCGGGCGGCGCGCAGTACGTCGCGACGAACATCACCGCGAGCAGCACCTGCGGCAGCGTGATCGGCCCGAGCGCCGCCGGCATGTTCCTCCAGAAGCGCATCGGCCGCTGGAACAACGCGGCGCAGTTCCCCGGCGTGCAGTTCGTCCTCTTCGACTTCGGCTACCTCAGCGCGGTCAACGGCTGCACCGGGACGACCAGCCTGGAGTGGTTCGAAGGGACCGAGACGATCCGCGGCTACCTCGCCTACGATTTCGCCGGAGTCCCGCTCGGCTCGCAGTTCGAGGATCTCGGCAGCTCGAACACGTCGACGTCGAGCGCGGCGATCCGGATCGGCGCGCCGCACGTCGTGGACTGCGTCCTGAACTTCTGCATGCCGTAGCAGCGAAGTCCGGAGCAGGCCACGACGGCGGGCCGTTCGCCGATCAGTTGCCCCAGATCACGCTCAGCCCGTTCGAGATGTTGAACGTGCCGCCCGGGGGCGTCGTGCAGAAGCTCGGATTCGGGTCGCGGTAGAAGACCTGGTAGATGCGCGTCACACCGGACGTCAGCGGATCGCCGAGCGCCGCCGAGGACGCGGAGACCGAAGGCTCGGCCCCGCTGGGTGCCGTGACGACTCCGCCGACCGCGTTCTTCACGTACAGGCGCTTTAGGGTCCCGCCGGCGCACCGCAGACCGTCGCCGTAGACGACCTGCGCGATCTGCGCGTTGCCCTGGAGCACGACGCTGAGCGCCGCCGGCATCTCGCCCGCCGCAGTGAACACGAGGGAGTCGGCGGACACGCTCGGGCTGCCGATCGCGGTCAGCAGCGCTCCGCCGGTCCCGGCGGAGTTGTTGCAGCCCTTGCCCGTGTCGCCGAAGTTGAAGCACGGACAGATCGCATCGGACCCGTCGCCGAAGCAGGTCGGCGTGACCGGCTGGACGAGCGGGATCGGATCCGACGCGAACCCGTTCACGACGACCTCGAGGGTGTAGGTCCCGGGCGGCAGCGAGGCCGGCAACCGGTACTCCGTCGACACCGGGGCCGATCCGGTCATCACGCCCGTGCTGCTCCAGTTGTAGGTGCGCGCGTAGTAGACGTTCCCGCCGGCCTCGATCAGACGGACGAGCGGGTAGTTGGTGTTCATCTGGAAGTCGTCGCCGTACGTCGCGCCCTCCGAGATGCCGTTCAGGAGCGTGCCGACGAGGTGGAAGGAACCGTCGCCGTTCTGCGTCACGCTGGTGATCGTCGGCTTGCCTGCCGCGATCGGCGCGCCGGTCGGCCGGTACACGTAGAGCTGGCGATCGAAGTGCGAGAAGAGCACGGATCCGTCCGGCAGATCGAGCATCAGCGTGCCGTAGCAGGCGCCCGGCTCGGAGGCGCCATTGGGCGCGCCGACCGAGGTGAACGCGTTCGCGACCGGATCGTATTCGTAGAACGTCGTCGGCGACGGGAAGTGGTTGCCGCTGGTCGGGATCGGGCTCACCGCGCAGAGGATGTTCCCGGTCACCATCATCGCCGCCGGTGCGTCCGGCGTTCCGTGCGCGCCGGGGATGTCGGGGCCCGCGACCCACGTACCCGGGGCCGTCGTGCCGGTCGGGGTGTAGAGCGCCGTGTGACCGGTCGATCCCAGCCAGAACGCCTTGCCGTTCTCGCACATCACCGCGCCACCGAGCTCGAGGCCGAAGGGGTCGTACAGCGACACCGGCACGACGCCGTCGTTGATCCACGTGTTCGTCGAGGGGATGTAGCGCTCGGTCAGGGTTCCGAAAGGATCGATCGTCAGGATGCTGTCGTCGGGGAGCTTCACCCAGCTCGCCTCGTCCTGGTACGTGCCGCGGAACAGGTGCCCGGCATTCGCCCACGTGTTCGTCGCGGGGTTGTAGATCAGCGGGATCGCGGACGTGTGCGGGAACACCGGCATCACGATCACGCGGCCGTCGGGCAGCACCTCGAGGTTGCAGTCGAAGAAGTTGTCCGTGTTCACGTTCCAGAACGGCGCCCCGGGCGTCACCGGCGTCCAGACGTTCGTCAACGGGTCGTAGACTTCGGCCTTGGGCCCGCCCGTGCCGTACTCGCCTCCTGAGACGTACACGCGGCCGTCCCGGAGCACTTGAGACTGGAAGTAGAGACGCGTGTCGTGCGCGGTCGCGAGGTTCGACCACGTGCCGTTGACGTAGCTCCCGTGGACGTCGGGAGTGAGCTTGTACCAGGCGCTGCCGATCGTCATGCCGTTGTTATTCGCCACCATCACAGTGCCGTCCGGGAGGAGCAGCATCAGGTTCGCGCCGCCGGGCGCGAGGTGCGTGAGCGGCGTCCAGGTTCCGGGCAAGGCGGCGGCTGCACTGCCGACGACGGCCGAGAGGGCGAGGACCGAGGCGATCCGCTGCGTGGAGCGGCGAAGGAACGACGCGTTCGATGTCATGGAGGGAACTCGCTGAACAGAGTTACGGCACGGGGAATTCCGCCATGCTATCCGAACCGCGCCGGCTCCGCAGCCAGCCAGATGGGCGCGCCGAGGACGGCCCGTCACCCTCCCCAGAGCACCCGCAGGCCGTTCGTCGCGTTGATCGTCGAGCCGAAGGGGGCCGGGCAGAAGGTCGGGTCCGGGTCGCGGTAGAAGACGTGGTAGACGCGGGATTCGCCTGGCGCGATCGGAGCGCCGAGCGCTGCGGAGCGCGCGGAGACCGGGAGATCCGCGCCCTGGGGTCCGTTCACGACCCCTCCCACCGCGCCGTGGACGTACAGGCGCTTCAGGTGGCCGCCGAGGCATGCGACGCCGTCGCCGAACACCGACCCCGCCGTCTCGGAGTCGCCTTGCCAGAACACGGAGAGCGCCGACGCGCGCTCGCCCGCGGCGGAGAGCCGCAGCGTGTCGGCGGAGAGCAGGGCGAGCCCGCCCCCGGAGAGCACGGCGCCGCCGGTTGTCGACGAGTTCTCGCAGCCGTGTCCCGGGATACCGACGTTCCCGCACGGGCAGGCGACGCCGGATCCGTCACCGAAGCAGAAGGCGGTGATGCTCGTCTCGCACTCGTCGGGGATCCCGTTGCCGTTCACGTCGGCGCTCGTTCCCGCGGCGAGGTCGCACGCGTCGTCGACGCCGTTCGCGTTGCAGTCCGCCTCGAGGTCCCATCGGACGCGGAGAATGCGCGCGCCGGGTTGCGTCGGCGAGCCGCCCTGGTCGTAGTACAGCTCGGTCATGTACAGGCCGTCCGGGCCGGCTTCGAGTCCGCACGCCGTCGCGCGACCGGTGCCGGCGTACTCGAGGAACGGGATCGGTCCGGCGACGAGGTTGCCGCTCGCGTCGAGGACCCACTCGGAGATCCGCTTCCCGGCGGATTGCTGGCCGTTCGCGTAGGTCGGGCCGGACTCCGAGACGAACGCGTGACCCATCATGCTCGGCGGAAACCCGCTGCCCCCGAAGGTCTCCGGCTGCACGAACGCGAGGTTCACCGGGCCGTGCGCGGGATGCCAGTTGTAGATGGCGAAGTTCGTCATGCTCGCGTCGCTGCCGTTCCACAGGTAGTTGCGGCCGCGCACGAGCTTCGCGAAGCGATCGACCGACGGGCCGTTCTCGACCTCGTATGGGAGCCCGTCCGCGGCGCGCCAGTCCCCTCCGAAGGGGTTGCGCACTCCGTAGCAGTAGACGTAGTCGCGCGCGGAGATCCCGTCGAGCGCGTCGTAGAACGGATTGTCCTGCGCCGGAGACCCGTCGAGGTTCAGGCGCAGGATCTTGCCGCGGAAGGAATCGAGATTCTGCGCGGTCGCCGTGTCGAAGCCGTCGCCCATGTGGCACAGGAGCTTGCCGTCCGGGCCGATCGTGAGGTCCGAGATCTGGTGTGACTGGCCCTGCGTCTCCCCGACCATGTCGAGGATCGTCGTCTGCGTCGACGCAGTGCGCCCGCCGTCCGAGCTCGTGAAACGCACGATTTTCGGCTCGTGATCGTTCGGATTCGCCGCCGACGCATGGAGGAGGCACGCGTACACGTCGCCCGTCGCGGGATCGACGGCGATGCCGGTCAGCCCTTGTTCGCCCGAGCCCGGGAACGCGCCGCTCGGATCGAAATCGAGCAGATCGCTCGCGTAGGCGTTGACCGTCCCGTCGCGCGCGACCGTCTGGATGTTGCCGTAGAGCTCGGTGACGTAGAGGAAGGGATCGCCGGGATTCGGTCCGGCGTTCGGCACGAACACGAGATTCACGGGGAGCGTGAAGCCGCCGGCGAACACGTCGACGCGGAAGCCCTCGTGCCTCACGTTCCAGGGCAAGGGGAGGCCACGCGCGAGCACGGTGAAGACCGGATCAGTCTGGGAACTCGAGCCGACGTACGTCGCGCCTGCGGACGAGATCCAGTAGTAGCTCGCGGCGCCCGGCGCGACCGTCGTCGCGGGCAGAAGGATGCGCTCGGTGGTGCAGTGATCGTCGGTCACGACGAGATCCGTCGCCGGGAGCGTGAGTCCCGACGATCCGCCCTCGAGTCGGATCCGGGGCGCGACGTGCGCGGGGAGAGCGCCCGGGTTCGTGACCGTGTTCGTCACCCCGTCGTTCGGCTCGACGGAGAGCAGGAGAGCGCCCCCGGCGGACTCGAGGAACAGCGCGGGCGAGCCCGGCGCGGGCTGCAGCACGACGTCCGCGCCCGTGTTCGTGTCGACCCACCGCGGCGCGGGCGCCGGAACGACGTCGTCCGTCTCGAAGGGGAATACGTCGTTCGCGTTTCCGGTGCGGAACGGCCGCGACGACCACGCACTCCACTCCGTCGCCGCATCACCGCTGTCATCCGAGTGGCGCACACGCAGCAGGAAGTTCGTGTTCGGCTGGAGCTCGATCCATCCCGCGTGGGAACCCTCGAACGTGCCGTCGCCGAGGTGGATGTGGACGCGTTCGATCCCGGTGACGCAGTCGGCGAACCACACGCGCTCGGAAGGCGCGACCCTCCAGATGTCCCAGTCCGTGCAGCGGTGCTGGTCGCCGGGGTCCGGGTCGCTGAACGGGGCCGTCTCCATGTGGACATCCGCCGGGTTCAGGATCATCCCGTCGGCCCCCGGTTCGGTGATCACCGGCGCGTCGGGCGGATGGTTCGTCGTGCCCGTGGAAACGGCGGCGACGAGGATCGTTGCGAGGAGCGGGATCATGGACCCGAGAATACTCGCACGCGTGGCATGCGTGGAGGGATTCACGGGATCGTCATCACTCGTACCGCAGCGATGCAATCGGATCGAGACGCGCCGCGCGGTTCGCCGGGTACAGGCCGAACACGAGTCCGAGGCCGGCCGACACGCCGACGGCGATCGCGATCCAGAGCACGGGCAGGACGAACGGGAAGGCGATGAGCTTCGTCGCGCCTTTCGCGAGCGCGAGTCCCGCGCCGATCCCGAGCACGCCGCCGATCGAGGTCAACATCGCGGCCTCGAGCAGGAACTGCCAGAGGATCTCGCGCCGCGACGCGCCGACCGCCTTCCTCAGCCCGATCTCGGATGTCCGTTCTGTCACGGAGACGAGCATGATGATCAGGACGCCGATCCCCCCGACCATCAGGCCGATCGAGGAGATGATCACGAGCACGAGCGCCACCGGGCCGGTGATCTTGCTCACGAACTCCATCGCCGCGTCGGAAGTCAGGATCGAGAAGTCGTCCGGCACCGCGGGGAGCAGGTGGTGCCTCGACCGCAAGACGGCCTGTGACGCCTCGACGGCTTCCTCGAGGGACCGCGTGCTCGCCGGGAGGCAGTTGATCTGGATCGACTCGTCGCGATCGGCGAAGCGCTTCTCGTACGTCGTGTACGGGATCACGGCGAAGTTCTCCGCGATCGCGCCGAACAGGCTGTCGTACTTCGCGAACACGCCGACGACCTCGAAGTCGGTGTCGCTGATGCGCACCTTCCGCCCGACCGGGTCCTCGTAGGGGAAGACCTCCTTCGCGGTCCGCTCGGCGAGGACGCAGACGTCGCGCGAGGCGCGCAGCTCGCCCTCGGTGAAGAACCGCCCGTCCGCGAGGTCGACCGTCATGAACCTCGGGAACGAGAGGTTCGTCCCGCGCACGAAGATCAGGCGCGCGAGGTTCTTCCCCTGCCGCAGCACGCGTCCGTCTCCCCCGCCGTACGCGGTCTCGACGGCGTCGATCTCGTCGAGCCCGAGGAGGGCCTCGCCGTCGTCCGCGGTCAGCTTGGGGCGGTGCAGCATCTCGCGCCAGTCGCCTCCGTTCGTGTCGTCGAAGCGCGAGACCGTGAACGTCGGCGTGTCGGCGCCCTTGACGTCCTCGACGATCTTCGCCTGAAGCCCGGAGAGGATCGCGACCATCCCCATCAACGTCGCGACGGCGATCGAGACGCCGAGGATCACGAGCGTGGACCGCATCCGGTGCGCGACGAGCGCGCCGATCGCGAGACGCCCGCCTTCGAAGAGGTGCGCGGCCGTCAGTCGCTTCTTGAGACGACGTTCACTCATGGCGCAGCGCGACGACCGGGTCCAGGCGCGAGGCGCGGCTCGCGGGATAGAGGCCGAAGAAAATCCCGACCGAGAACACGATCACGAGGGCGATCACGATCGACCACGGATTCACCGCGTAGGGCAGCGGCGAGAACGCGCCGACGATCATCGCCGCGAACACGCCGAGCACGATCCCGAGGATCCCGCCGACCGTGGTCAACGTCACGGCCTCGACGAGGAACTGGAAGAGGATCGCTCGTCGGCGCGCCCCGAGCGCCTTGCGCACGCCGATCTCCCGCGTCCGCTCCGTCACGGACACGAGCATCACGTTCATGATGATGATGCCGCCGACCACGAGTGTGATGCTCACGATGCCGATCAGGGACATGAAGATGCCGCGCGATAGCTTCTCCCAGAACGTGAGGAACTGCTCGGCCGTCGAGATGCTGAAGTTGTCCTTCGCGCCCGGTCGCAGCCCGCGGCGCGTACGCAGGATCGTCGACGCCTCCTCGATCGCGCGCGGGAACGCGTCGAGATCCTTCGCCTTGACGTAGACGCGCAGGCTCCGGCGCGCGCCGAACTGCTGCAGGAGGGACGTGATCGGGATGATCGCGAAGCTGTTCCGGTCGTTCCCGAGGACGTTGGGACGCTCGGCGAACGTGCCGACGACCTCGTAGTGCCGCCCGCCGATCCGCACCTCGCGCCCGACGGGCTCGACGTCGGGGAAGAGCGCTTCGGCGATCTTGCTGCCGAGCACGATCGAAGCGCGGTTCGTCAGGATGTCGGTCTCCGTCAGGTGCCGGCCAACGTGCAGATCCAGGTCGTCGACGCCAGGGTATTCCTCGCTCCGTCCTTGGACCTCGACGTTGTCGACGTGGCGCTCGCCGACGAACAGGTTCTGGCGCGTGCGGTAGCCCGGATCGACGTAGCTCGCGAGCGTCATCTCCTCGCGCAGCGCGCGCGCGTCCGCGAACGTGATCCGCGGGTTCTTCAGCGACTCCATGAACGCGTTGAAGTCGGTGAGGATGTCGAGCTCGTTCGCGCGCTGGAGCGTGAACACGTTGGTCCCGGCCTTGACGACCTGCTCGCGCACGTAGCGGTCCATCCCGTCGAGAACGGAGACGACGGCGATGATCGAGAGGATCGCGATGACGACGCAGAGGAGCGTCAGGAACGAGCGGAGCTTCTGGCTCCAGATCGCCTCGAGGGCGATGCGGATCCCCTCGCCGATCGCGACCGTCTCCCGTGCAATCTTCTCGACCACGACGAGCTTTCGCGGCGCCCCGGCTACGCCCGCTTCTGGTCGGATTCGATCCGTCCGTCCCGCACGCGGATCACGCGGTGGGCGCGCTTCCCGACTTCGGGGTCGTGCGTGACGAGGAGGATCGTGTGGCCGCGCCCGTGCAGCTCGTCGAGGAGCGCGAGGATCTCGCCGCTCGTGCGCGAGTCGAGGTTGCCCGTCGGCTCGTCGGCGAGGAGCAGGGAAGGCCGGTTCGCGAGCGCGCGCGCGATGGCGACGCGCTGGCGCTCGCCGCCGGAGAGCTCGTTCGGGTGGTGCGACGCGCGGGACTCGAGCCCGACGAGCTTCAGGAGCTCCATCGCGCGCGCGCGGCGGTCGGCGGAGCGCATCCCGGAGTAGACGAGGGGCAGCTCGACGTTCCGGACCGCGCTCGAGCGCGCCAGCAGGTGGAAGGTCTGGAAGACGAAGCCGATCTCGCGGTTGCGGATCTCGGCGAGCTCGTCCTCGGTCAGGCGCGACACTTCCTGGTCGCGCAGGAAGTACTGGCCCGACGTCGGCGTGTCGAGGCAGCCGAGCAGGTTCATCAGAGTCGACTTGCCCGATCCGGAAGGCCCCATGATCGCGGCGTACTCGTTCGTGCGGATCACGAGGTTGACGCCGTCCATCGCGCGGACCTCGGCGGCGCCGGTGTCGTACACCTTGCGCAGGTCGACGGTCCGGATGACTTCCCCGGTGTGCCCGCCGTCGCCGCCGCGCGCCGAGGCGTCGCGGCCGGACTGCGAGACTTCCGTGGCAGTGCCCATCGGTGCGAGTCGCTCTAGGCGCCGGAGCCGCCGCTCTTCGCGCCGTCCGGCTCTTCGTCCGGATCCTCGCCGGGCTTCGTCTCCTTCTTCTTCGACTGCTTGACGTGGTCCCCGGTCTTCAGCGTGCGCAGCGCCTTGAACGGCCCCGTGACGATGACGTCGCCTTCTTCGAGCCCGGAGACGATCTCGAAATCCTTCTCGCCCGTGATCCCGACGGTGACGCGGCGGAAGGAGACGCTTCCGTCCTTGGCGACGAAGACGCCCTCGACCTTGCCCTTCTCGTTCAGCTTCTTCACCGGCCCGGTCGGCGCCGTGCGATCCGGCGAGCCGCCTCCCGGCTGCCCGTCGTCGGCGAGCGTCGCGGCGGCGGGAGCGGGAGCGCCGCCGTCCTTCGCGGCCTCCCCGCTGTCCGGCTTCCGCAGCGTCAGCGCCTGGATCGGGACCGCGAGCGCGTTCGCGCGCTCCTCCGTCCGGATCTTCGCGCTGCACGTGAGGCCCGGACGCACTTCGGCGATCGTGTCGACGACCGCGATCTTCACCTTGAAGGCGGTGCCCTCGCGCTCTCCGCCGGTCTGGAGCCGTAGCGGACTGTGCCCGACCTCGGACACGCGGCCGTGGAACACCCAACCCGGGTGCGCGTCGACCTCGACGTCGGCGAGCTGCCCCGGCTGGGCGCGCACGGCTTCCGTCTCGTCGACCTCGACCTCCGCCTCGATGACGCCCAGGTCCGCGACCGAGAGCAGGACGGTCGCGGGGTTGTTGAACGCACCGACGAACGCGTTCTCGCCGGCCTCGATGTTCAACGCGACGACCGTGCCGTCGATGTCGGAGTGCACGTCGACCTTCGTCAGCTCGTGGCGCGCCTCCGACAGGTTCGCGCCGAGTCGCAGGAGCTCCTGCTCGGCCCCGCGCACCCGCGCTTCCTCGACGTCGAGCGTCGTGCGGGACTTCTGCACCTCGTTCAGCGAGACGAGCTGCTGCGAGTAGAGGTGCTCCAGCCGCTCGCGGTCCTGGCGCGCCTGCTTCACGTTGGCCTGCATCTGGTCCGCGGTCGCCCGGGCCGACGCGATCGCGGCTTCGAGCTGCTCCACCTGGGTCTGGAACGGCGTCGGGTCGATCCGCAGGAGCAGCTGGTCCTTCTTGACCGTGTCACCTTCCTTCACCGCGACCTCGAGCACCTTTCCCGACACCGCGGCCGAGATGTCGACCATCGTCTTCGGGTGGATCTTGCCCGAGGCCTGGATGATCGCCGCCAGGTCCTTGCGCGCGATCGTGTGCAGCTCGACGTCGACGGCCTCCTTGCCGGCGAGCTTCTGGCGCACGACGACGACAGAGGCCACCACGGCGAGACCGACGACGGCGAGGACGATCTTCGAGCGTTTCTTCACGCGAGCGGTCTCCTTCTGTGTCTCCGCATCAGTGCGGTGCTCCGCTGGGGGCGGATTCTGCCGCGATCGGCTTCCCGTACACGTCGAGCTCGATCGGATCCCCGTATCCGAGTCCGGCGAGTCCGGCCCCGATCCGGCTCTTGTCGCCGACGACGAGGATCACCATCGCGTCGGGTCGTACGTACTTCTCCGCCTGGGCCTTCATGTCGGCGACGGAGAAAGCCGCGAGCTGCCGCAGACGCTGCTCGGCGTAGTCGTCCGCCCAGCCGTACTTGCTGATGTTGTCGAGCATGCCGGCGAGATCGCGGGGCGATTCGTACAGGCGCGTCGCTCCCTGCGCGATCGAGTCCTTCGTGAAGGCGAGCTCCTGCTCCGTGACGCCCTCGCGGATGCGCACGAGCTCCTTCATGAACTCGACCACGGACTCCTTGCTCACGTCGGTCTTGACCGCCGCGCTGGCGGTGAACGCTCCCGGGTAGAACCCGCCGTCGAGCGCGGTGCGCGCGCCGTACGTGTACCCCTTGTCCTCGCGCAGGTTCAGGTTGACCCGGCTCGAGAACAGGCCGCCGAGCGGGTAGTTCAGCACGGTCAGCGGGTAGAAGTCGGCGTCCGTCGACGCGAGCGACACGTTGCCGATGCGCAGCTCGGACTGCGCCGCGCCGGGCTTGTCGACGAGGTACAGCTTCGTCGCGGTGATCGGGGCGGGAGCGGGCGCACCGAGCTTCTCCTTGAGCGGACTGCCCTTCCAGTCCGCCAGGATCGGCTCGAAGAGCTTCCGGACGCGTCCCTTGTCGTCCGCGCCGACGAACGTGAGTCGGGCGCCCGACGGCACGCCGTGCTCGCTCCAGAAGCGCTTCAGGTCGGCCAGGGTGAGCTTCTCGACCGTTGCGCGCGTGCCGCTCGTCGGCATCCCCGCGACCGTGTCGCCCCACAGGAGGCGGCGGTACGCGTCGCCGGCGACGACACGGATCTGGTCGGCGCGCGTGTCGAGCGCGACGAGGCGGTCCTGGCGAATGCGCTGGAAGTCGTCCTCCGCGAACCGCGGATGCAGGATCACCTCGCCGAGGAGATGCACCGCCTCGTCGAAGCGCTTGGCGAGGCACGTGAGCGAGAGCGTGATCTCCTCCTCGCCGGCGCTCGCGTTCAAGCTCGCGCCCAGGCGATCGAGCTCCTCCGTGAGCCCCGTCGCCGTCAGGTCGCGCGTCCCCTGCTGGAGCAGCTCGGCCGTCATCGACGAGAGACCGAGCGTGTCCATCGTCTCGTGCAGCCTTCCGGCGGGCACGGACAAGGACAGCGTCACGACGGGGAGCTCCTGGTAGCGCGTGCCCACGACGCGGACGCCGCCGGGGAGCTCCTCGTGCCACACGGTCGGAGCGTGGAACGCGACCGCCGCGCCGGCCCCGGGCTTCTGCTTGCGGTCGATCGCCGGGATCGGGCCCGGCACGGCGCGGCCGCGCACGGCGGTCCACGCCGTCGCACTCGCGTCCTTCGGCTTCGTCTCGACGGTCACGGGCAGCTTCTTCGCGTCGGCCGTCGAGCCGGCCGCGGCGAGGTCGAGCTTGCCCTCGGGCACGACCGACAGGACGACCGCCGGCTTCCCGATGACGTACTGCTCGAGCACGCGCTTCACGTCCGCGGGTGTCACCGCCATGTGGCGGCGCATGTCCTCGTCGAGGAAGCCCGGGTCCTTCGAGAAGATGTTCGCGTCGGCGAGCGTCGCCGTGCGCTGGCCGACCGTCTCCTGCCGGCGCAGGGTGTTCGCCTCGTAGCGGCTCTTCACGCGCTCGAGATGCTTCGCGTCCACGCCGTCGCGGGAGAGCTTCGCCAGGAGATCCTTGGCCTTCTTCTCGAGGGTGTCGAGGCTGACGCCCGGATCGGGACGCAGCGTGATCGAGAATTCGCCGGCGAGCTCGCGCGACTCGTTCCCCGCGCGCACGACGGACGCGAGCGACTCGTCGATCGTCAACGCCTTGGTGAGGATCGCGGAATTGTTCGCGGCGAGGATGCTGCCGAGGAAGTCGAGCGCGGCTTCGTCCGGCGACCGCGCCGGCACCGAGGGCCAGGTCCACGAGATCTCGGGGAGCTTGACCTTGTCCTCCATGACGAGGCGCTTCTCCGCGTCGAGGCGGACGGGGCGCGGCGTCGGCGTCTCGACCGCGGGGCAGCGCGGGAGGGAGCCGAAGTACTTCTGCACGAGCGCGACGACGTCGTCCGTCTTCACGTCGCCGCCGACCGCGATCGTGGCGTTGTTCGGGCCGTACCAGCGCTGGAAGAACCCCTTGACGTCGTCGAGGCTCGCGGCGGAGAGATCCTCCTGCGAGCCGATCGTCAGCCAGCTGTACGGGTGGTCGGGCGGGTAGAGCGCGGCCTCGACGACGCCCGCGGCCTGGCCGTACGGGCGGTTCTCGTAGTTCTGCCGGCGCTCGTTCTTCACGACGTCGCGCTGGTTGTCGAGCTTCGCCTGCGTCATCGCGGGGAGCAGGAATCCCATGCGGTCGGACTCGAGCCACAGGGCGAGCTCGAGCTGGTTCGCCGGCATCACCTCGAAGTAGTTCGTCCGGTCCGTGTTCGTGGACCCGTTCAGCGTGCCGCCGGCGCCCTGGACGAGCTTGAAGTGCGCGTCGTCCCCGACGTGCTCGGATCCCTGGAAGAGCATGTGCTCGAAGAGGTGCGCGAACCCCGACCGGCCGGGAACCTCGCGCGCGCTCCCGACGTGGTAGTAGAGGTAGACGGCGACGACCGGATCCGAGTGGTCCTCGTGGACGACGAGCTCCAGGCCGTTCTCGAGCACGAACTTCTGGTACGGGATCGAGGGCTTCATCGCAGGCGCAGGGCGCGCCGGGGTCGCCGTGCTCGCGTGCGCGTCCGCGGGGGCGGCGGAGTGGCTGTCGGTGGTGGAAGCGCAGGATGCGAGGAGCGCGAGGGGGAACAGGAAGCGCATGGCTGGGACCGTGGATGGGTGGATGGGGACCCGTCGAGTCGAACGAGCCGAACAGGGGCGAGCAGGATACCGCCCGGCCCGGTCCACGGACCGGGCCGGGCGAAAGCTGGACAGTACGCTTACCCTTGGCGCGCGGAGGGCTCGAGGATTTCCGCCTGCGCGCGGCAGAGATCGAGGAGATCCGCCAGAACCGCTTCGGCCGTCGGCCAGCGACCCGCCCCGGTGCCGGCGACGAGTTCCTCGGAGCCGTCGAACGACCGGAGCACGACAGCGTTGCGCACGTCCCCGATCCCGTGGAGCGGATCGGCGGCCTCGATCTCCTCGAAACCGACGCACGCCCGCGTCCGTCCGCGATCGCAGGCGATGCGCGCGACCTGCCGCAGCACCGCACCGCGAGCGACCGCGTCGCGGCAGCGCGCGACGTGATCCGGACCGAAGGCCTCGATCTCGACCGCGAGCGTCCCGAGCCCGAGCGCTTGCCCGATCACCGCGAGCTTGTCCGCCGCATCGTGCCCGGCGAGATCGCGCGCGGCGTCGCGCTCGGCGTAGCCCCGGCGCCGCGCCTCCGCGACGGCGGCGTCGAGCTCGGATCCGCGCGCGAGGCGGTCGAGGACGAAGTTCATCGTCCCGTTGAGCACGCCGCGCACGTCCGCGATCGAGCCGCGCGGCGCCGCCGCGATGCGTTCGAGGACCGGCGCCGCGCCGCCGACGGCCGCCGACGCGAGCAGGCGGCGTCCGCCCGCGAGCGCCCGGAGCTCCTGTCCGTGGACGGCGAGCAGGCGCTTGTTCGCCGTGACGACGTCCGAACCCGCGGCGAGAGCCGCGAGGACCGCGCCGCGCGCGGGCTCGCATCCGCCCAGCAGCTCGACGACGACGTCGGCGCCGGAGCCGGCCATCCGGACCGGATCCGCGTCGAGGCGGCGCGCGCACACGCCGACGACCTCGAGCGTCCCGGGGAGATCGCGGAGGAGCTCGAGCAGTCCCCCGCCGACCGTCCCGGCGCCGAGCACGACGACGGAGAGCGGACGCCGCGGATCCCCGGCCTCGAACCGGGTGCGGCCTCGTCCGATCTCCGTGGGGTGTTCCGCGTTCCAGCTCCCGAGCTCGAACCGGACGTCGTGCGCGCGCGCGAAGCGCGCCGCCTCGTGCTGCACGATCGTGCCGTCGGTCGCGAGCAGGTCCTCGAAGTTCGCCGCGGCGTACCGCCGCGGCCTGGGGCCCGGGCGGGAAGGATCGCGCTCGTACAGGCCGTCGACGTCCTTCACGAGGCGGCAGCGCGCGGCGAGCACGGACGCGAGGAAGAGCGCCGTGAGATCGGAGCCTCCCCGGCCGAACAGCACCGCCCTCCCGCTCCCGTCCTCCCCGACGAACCCGGGCACGACGACGACGCCGTGCGACGCGAGCGCCGCCTCGAGCCGCGCGCGGTCGACGGCGACCGGGGTCGCGCTCGCGGGCGGGCCCGTCGCGACGAGTCGCAGGGCGGACGGAGCGAGGACGCTCGCGGGGATTCCGGCACGATCGAGGAAGAGCCCGAGGAGCGCCGCGCTCCGGAGCTCGCCCGTCGCGACGACCGCAGCCGCCGCTTCCGGCGCGTGCTCGGGCGAGATCCCGCGCACCTCGGCGAGCAGCCGGTCCGTCTCGCCGGCGAGCGCCGAGACGACGCAGACGACGCGGTACCCCGCGCGCCTCCACCGATACACCTCGTGCACTGCGACGCGCAGGCCGCTCTCCGACTGGACCACGGACCCACCGCACTTGAGGACGATCACCGGGTGGCGCACGGCTGCACCTCCTCCGCGCTCGCGCGGATCGCGCGAGAGAGATCCCCGATCACGTCGGAAACGTCCTCGAGCCCGACGGAGATGCGCAGGAGCCCTTCGGTCACCCCCGCCGCGGCGCGTTCCTCCGGCGAGACTCCGCCGTGCGTCATGCTCGCCGAGTGCGTGAGCAGCGTTTCGACCGAGCCGACGTGCTCGACGAGCGTGCACAGGCGGACGTGCCGCAGGAGGGACCGCGCGCGCTCGAAGCCGCCCGCGAGCTCGAACGAGACGACGGCTCCGTGCGCGCCCTCGTGCTGTCGCTCGGCGAGCGCAGCGTCCTGGAGAGTCGGGTAGTGGACGCGCGCGACGTCCTCGTGCTCCGCGAGCCACGCGGCGATCGCCGCGGCGCTCTCGGACTGTCGCCGGAGGCGGAGCGGGAGCGTCTTCAGGCCCTGGAGCGTCAGCCAGGCGTTGAAGGGCGACTGGATCGAGCCCGTGCACTTGCGGACGAACCGCAATTCCTCGAGCCGCGCCGCGTCGCGTCCGACGACCGCGCCGCCGAGCGCGACCGAGTGGCCGTCGATGAACTTCGTCGTCGAGTAGACCGAGAAGTCCGCCCCGAGGTCGAGCGGGCGCTGGAGGACGCCGGTCAGGAAGGTGTTGTCGACGGCCGAGAGAACGCCGGCCCGCCGCGCGACCTCCGCGACCGCGCGCACGTCGGTGAGGTCGAGCGTCGGGTTCGCCGGCGTCTCGAGGAAGACGAGCTTCGTCGCCGGCCGGAGCGCCGCGCGCACACGACCGGGATCGCGAGCGTCGACGAAGTCCGTCTCGATCCCGAAGCGCGCGAGCACCTTTTGGAGGAGCCTCGTCGTGCCTCCGTACAGGGCGCGCGCGCAGACGACGTGGTCCCCGGCCGAGAGGATCGACTGGAAGAGCGCCGTCTCGGCCGCGAGCCCGGTCGCGAACGCGACCGCGGGGGGCGCCGCCTCGAGCTCGCCGAGCGTCTCCTCGAGCGCCGCGACCGTCGGGTTCGATTCGCGGGAGTAGCGGTGCACGGCGTGGCTCTCGAGCCCGTCGCGCACGAAGGTGGTGGATTGGACGAGGGGTTGGACGAGCGCAGAGCCGTCCCCGTGGCCGCGGGCGCTCCGAACACACAGGGTCTCGGGCGCGAGCGTCGCTTGGCGTTGCATGCCGGTCTCCGTTTCCGGCACCCGGAGGACCAGGAGCGACGTGGGGGGCGGCGAGGATCGCCGCACTCTCCGCTTTTGACCAGTCCCGGGGCTTTCCCCGGTCTCGTCCGCATCGTTCCCCACGTCGGGGCTGGCTTCGGCACCGTGGTCCCGTGTGGGACTCGGTTGCCGCCCGGGAACTCGGAAGCTCTCCCGGGGCTCTGGATGCTGCGAAGGAACTTATCGGCAGTTCAGCGGCTGTCAATGAGTTCCAACGGAAATCACGACGGTCACCAGACGATCGAGACCGCGTTCGACGCGTTGAAGCTGCCGCCCGTCGGGCTCGCGCAGAACGTCGGGTCCGCGTCGTGGTAGTAGGCGAAGTACGAGCGCGTGGCCCCGCTCGGGATCACGTCCCCGAGCGCCGCCGAGCGCGCCGAGATCGCGAGGTCGCCGGGCTCCGGCACGGTGACCTCGCCGCCGTTCGCGGTCTTGACGTAGAGGCGCTTCAGCGATCCGCCGACGCAGCGCAGCCCGTCGCCGTACGCGCGCGGCGTGATCGAGGCCGTGCCCTGGACGATCATCGTGACGCTCGCGGCGAGCTCCCCGGTCGTCGTCAGGATCGCCGTGTCGGGCGCGACCGTCCCGGACGCGACGAGCCGCGCGCCGTGCGTGCCCAGCGAGTTCTGGCAGCCCTGTCCGGGCGCGCCGCTGTTGCCGCACGGGCACGGAGCCGCGACGCCGTCTCCCCAGCAGAAGCTCGTGCCGAGCACGGGCGCGCAGACCGGTCGCTCGAGCCGGAAGCCGTCGACGCCGGCCTCGACGATCGAAGGCGTCCCGCCGTCGTTCGCGGTGAATCGCACCTGCATCGTCGACGTGAACGCGACGCCGAGGCTCGTGAGCGCCGCCGTCGTCACGACGTTCGAGCGCCACGTCTGGCCGCCGCTCGTCGCGTGCACGGCGATCGGGATCCACGGACCCGCGCCGCCGTTGCTGTCGATCTCGACGAGCAGCTGGTCGATGCCGTCGGAGATCGTGAGGTCGAGGTAGTAGTCGTAGCGGATGTCCGCGCCGCCGGTCATGTCGAGGATCGGCGAGATCAGGGTCACCGAGCCGCCGTCGACGTCCGTGTTGCCGGGCTGGTTCATCGTCAGGTAGCACTGCCCGCTCCCGTCGCCGTCCGTGATCGGTCCGTAGGGCCAACCTTGATCGTTGACGGGCACGCCGCGCTCCCACGCGCCGGTCGTCGCGCCGTTGACCGTGTTCGTCCAGCCCTGGTCGGTCTCGAAGTTGTCCGCGAACAGCGTGAGCGCGCCCGTGCGGACCGTCGCGGCGAAGGCGCTCGCGGTGCCGCCGGCCGGATTCGAGACGATGCCCTGGTTCGTGTTCACGCTGACGTAGAAGCGGTACTCGTCGAAGCAGGAGCCCGCCGGCAGCGTCGCGTCGTAGTGGTTCGGAGTCGTCTCCGTCATGTTGATCGACGCGAACGCGCCGCCGTTCACGGACACGTGGAGGACACCCGTGTTGGGGATCGGCTGGAAGATGCCCACCGCGCCGACGTTCACCTGGAACGTGCGCGCGACGCCCGGATCGAGGCGCTCGGGAACGCCGATCGGATAATCGAAGTCGAGCGGCAGGTCGAAGGCCTCGAACACGCCGGACGTGCTCGTGCCCGGCGACGTCGCCGAATAGCCGCACCCGCGCCTGGCGAAGACGCCCCAGAGTCCGGCCGTGTTCACGCCGCCGTTGTTCACGAGGTCCGCCTGGAGGATCGCGTCGCGCGCGTCGAGGAAGTTCGGGTTGCCCGGGTCGAGCTTCATGCCGTCGACGACGAGCTGCATCACGAGGTCGTTCCCCGCGAAGCCGTGCGCGGCCCACAGGCTCGCGCGCGCCTCGATGAGCATGTTGCACCACACCTCGCCGACGTTGTGCACCTCGTCCGCCGTGTTGCCGATGATCGGGCTGCGCGGCACGCCCGGCGGGTAGGATTGCTGGCCAGGATCCGTGTCGCCGTACGTCTCCGGATTCTTCGCGAGATCCGTGCTGTACGGGAACCGCCGGATCCCGAAGTAGTAGTTGTCGACGAATCCCGGCGCGAGCTGGTACACGGTGTAGCCGCCCGTGCAGTACACCGCGTTCGGGTCGTCGGTCGCGTCGGCGTTCAGGCAGATCCCGAGGAAGTCGCCCCAGCCCTCGCCCATCCCCTCGGGTTGCGTGCCGTTCAGCGCGAGGTTGTGCAGGCGGTACGAGAGTCCGTGGCTGTGCTCGTGGTAGACGATGTCCGAGTCGAGGTCGCCGTCGCGCTGCGGGACGGGCTGGTCGAAGACGTACATCTGCATCCGGCCGTTGACGCCGTCGGGTCCGGTCCCGAAGTTCGCGTTGTTCGTTCCGCCGCCGTCCTGCGCGTCCGCGAGCACCCGGTCCGTCCCCGCGCCCTGGCCGCTGAAGTTGACCGTCTGGAAGTTCCCGGCGGCTTCGTCGAAGCCCAGCGAGAACAGCCGGTCGTGGTACATGTTGCAGAAGTAGAAGAGGTTCGTGACCGCGGCGTCGCGCCACGCGGTCGGGTCCTGCGCGTTGTTCTGCGCGAAGTCGAAGGTCCGGAACGGGACGCCCGTCGGGCGCGGCAGGTCGGGGTTGTCGTCGTTGTTGAGATCGAGGTGCGCGTCGACGTTGTTGCCCTGCGTGTCGTTGTCGTTGTCGTTGATCCAGCTCTGCGGGGACTGGGGCACCGACGCGGGCGTGATCAGGAGCAGCTGGCGTGTGTCGAACGGGAACTGCGTGCCGTTCGGCGTCGGCGTCCCGGGCGATCCCGGCGCGGGACTGTCCTTCGTGTAGACGCGCAGCGTCAGGTCCTGCGTGCCGCCGACGAGGAACTGCGTCTCGTTCCGGCGCGAGAGGATCCGTCCGTCCGTCGCGTCGACCACGATCTCGTACGTGTTCCCGACGCCGATCTCGGGGAGCACGACCTTCCAGCCGGTGCGGACGTCCGAGCGCGTGATCGGGAAGTACACGAGCTCGGTCGTGAGCGCCGTCCCGGCGCGGAAATCGGGCGATCCCGCCCAGGCCTGCAGCCGGCTCGCGCCGCGCGCGGATCCGACGGGCTTCGGATCCGCCGTGATCTGCGTGCCGATCGACGCCGCCGCGCCGCGGATCGCCGCGAGCGGCGTCAGCGCGATCGACGACGTCGCGAAGTCCCCCGCCGGCCGCGGGAGCATCGTGCTCGCGACGTTGACGAGCTCCCCGTGCCGCGTCACGTTCGCGCGCAGCTCGGCGCCGAAGAGGTCGACGCCGCCGATCTGCTGCTGGAAGGTCAGGTGGCGCACGCCGTTGTGCTGCGTGCGGTAGTCGCGGGATCGGCGCGCGAAGTCGAGCTCCTCGGGTACGACCTCGAACAGGCCCGGATGCGACGCGACGAACGCGCGCGTCACGGCGACGGCGTCGACCGCGTCTCCGGGGACCGCGGGCGTCAGGAAGCGCACGGTCGAAGCGATCCAGCGCGGTGTCCCGAACACCGGATCGGAGTCGATGCGCAGGAGCGGGATCCGGGCGCGGAGCTCGCGCTCCTCCGCCGCGCGCGCGCTCACCGCCGCGCGGCTGCGCAGCTCCGCGTTGATCTCGTGCAGGTCCCCGGCCGGATTCCCGTCGGCGCCGAGGCGCGCGTCGAAGGTCGGCAGAGGCTTCGGCGCGCCGGCCGGCCACTTGGCGACCGTCCCGTGCGGATCGAACTGCGCGAACGCGGGGACGGAGAGGATCGGGAGCGCGACGAGAAGACGAACGATATGCAGGAGCTTCGCCATGACGTTCTCGGGGGGGCTGTGCGCCGGGGCGCGCGGGACTCAGGAGGCCGACAGGCTATCAGGAAACGCGCGCGGCGCCGCGCGGACTACTCGCGCTTCTCGGGCGTCGGCAGCGGCCCGAAGCTCGCCGCGAAGGCCGACGGCTCGGAGCGACGCGCCGTGGCCAGGAGATTCCCGGGCCAGAGACGGGCGGTCCCGTCTCCCGATGCCGAGACGATGAGCTCCCCGTCCGCGCTGATGTCCGCGTCGAGGACGCGGTCGCCGTGCCCGACGTAGCTCGCGAGGCACTCGCGCCGCGCGAGGTCCCAGAGGCGCACGCTCTTGTCGAGCGAGCCCGTCACGACGCGCGGCGCGTGCGCCGCCGCGGCGATCGACGTCATGCTGTTCGTGTGGTGGAGCCCCGGCCCGGTCGGGAGCATCCGGCGGACGAGACGGCCGCCGCTCGCGGACTCCTCGATCTGCCACATCGTCGTGAAATGGAAGTACTTCGAGGCGACGAGGAGCGCGCCGCCGTCGCCGCTGAAGCACAACCGGCCCGGAGTGGCGGTCGAGCCCTCGCTCGAGAGGCGTCCGTCGCGCGCGTCGTAGAGGCCGATCCGCACGTTCTCGCACGCGGCGCAGATCCAGCGGCCGTCGGGGCTGAACGCGACGTCGAACACGCTCTTCAGCGCGTAGAACTCGCTCTCGAAGGGATGGCTGCGCCAGATCGGCTCCGCCGTCGCGCTCTCCTGCGGCGCGTCGGGTGCGAAGCGAGCGTCCCAGAGGCACACGCACCGATCCTCTCCGCCGGTCGCGACGCGGGTGCCGTCGGGAGAGAAACGCCAGCAGTCGACGCCGCCCTCGTGCGCGCGCAGATGGCGCCGGCGGCCGGTACCGAGGTCGAGCAGGAGCGCGGAGCCGGGCGCGTCCGCGAGGACGAGGCGCGTCCCGTCGGGGCTGAAGAGCGCCGCGACGCTGGTCGGATGCCCGCCGTCCGCGACCGCGAGCACGCTCCCGTCCTTCGCGCTCCAGACGAGCACCGCGCCGGCCTCGTCCGTCGTCGCGACGCGTTCCCCCGCCGCGTCGAACACCGCGGCGACGAGCGCCGCGCGCGCGCGACCGGAAGTCGCGGGATCGAGCACCCGCTCGGTCTCGGCGCTGCGCGCGCTCCAGATCCGCGCCGTGCCGTCCGCGGACGCGGTGAGCACGCGCTCCCCGCTCGCGTCGAAGCGCGACGTCCGCACTTCGCCCGCGTGGCCGCGCAGGACCTGGAGGAACGGCCGTTCCGCGCCGTACCAGAGGTCGATCGTCGGCTGGCGCTGCCACGTCGCGAGGAAACCGCCGTCGGGACTCCACGCGAGCCCGCTGATCTGCCGCGTGTTGCCGCGCCCGAGGCGCACGAGCGCCCCGTCGCTCGCGCGGAAGAGGCGCAGCGCGTCGTCGTAGGCGACGGTCGCGAGCA
Organism: Planctomycetota bacterium; assembly: GCA_036006425.1. Taxonomy (GTDB): domain Bacteria; phylum Planctomycetota; class UBA1135; order UBA1135; genus DASYPQ01. Next base: position 44,439 of record DASYPQ010000012.1, on the reverse strand, counting down.
CCGCGCCGTCCGGGCTGAAGGCGACGCGGACGACGGCGCGGTGCTCGTGGCTCGGCAACGCGTAGCACAAGGCACCGCTCTCGACCTCGACGACCTTCGCGCCCGCGTCCCACGCGAGCGCGAGGCGCCGGCTGTCCGGGCTGAACGCGGCGCAGTGGAACTTCCCGGGCGCGTCGAACACGCGTTCGGGCTGCGGATCGCCGCTCGCTTCGGGATCGAGGCGCCAGAGACGCGCGCTCCGGTCCTCCGAGGTCGTCGCGAGCCAGACGCAATCCGCGCTCGTCGCCATGCACGCGATCGGGGCGGAGTGGCCGCGGAACACGCGCTTCTGCGCCCCGGTGCGCGCATCGAACAAGCGCACCGTGAAATCCGATTCCTGCGTGGACGACCCGAGCGGCGGTCCGGCGGAGCGCGTGAGCACGAACCTGCCGTCCGCGACGAACCGCGCTTCCGCGACGCTGCCTTCGTGCCCGGAGAGGCACAGGAGCTCGCGTCCGTCGCGTGCGTCCCAGATGCGGACGGTCTTGTCGCGCGACCCGCTGACGACGCGCGTGCCGTCGGGGCTGAACTCGGCCCAGTGCACGTCCGCGGTGTGCCCGGCGAGCGCGACGGCCGACGTCGCTCCCGAAGTGCGCCAGACGAAGAGCTGTCCCTCGAGCCCCGCCGCCACCGCGCGTTCGCCGTCCGGGGAGAAGCGCGCGCACAGCACCGGGCCCTTCGGCATCGCGAAGGAAGCGAGCTCGACGCCGCTCGCCGCGTTCCAGACGCGCGCCGTTCCGTCGACGGAGCTCGAGAGGACGCGCGTCGACGTCGCGTCGACGTCGACGTGCGTGACGATGTCCTTGTGGCCGACGAGGAGCTGCTTCTCGTACAGCGAATCGAGCGCGGCGAGGAGGACGCGATTGCTCGCGAGGCCGGGGTCGCGCTCGGCCGCGGCGATCGCGAAGTGGAGCGCGCGCGGCGGCGAGTAGGCCAGCGACTCCGCCGCCTGGTCGCGGTACCAGGCGCCCTCGTACAGGTGGAGCGCCGCCTCCTTGCGCCGCTGCTCGTCCTGGACCCGGCCGAGCAGGACGAGCGCGACCGCGAGGGCGATCGAGAGCGCCGCGATCGAGCCGATCGTCGCCGTCGCGAGCACGGGATTGCGCTGCGTCCAGCGCCGCAGGCGCAGGACCGGCCCCGCCGGCCGCGCCCGGATCGGCTCGTACACGCGGACGCGGCGCAGCTCCTCGGCGAGCTCGATCGCGCTCGCGTACCGTCGCGCGACGTCCTTCTCGAGTGCCGTCTCGAGCACGACGGCGAGATCCTGGGGCAACGCCGCGTTGTATCGGCGCAACGGCGGCAGCGGAGCGGTCTGGACCGGGCGCACGAGCGTCAGGCACTCGTACAGCACGACGCCGAGCGAGTAGACGTCCGTCCGGCGATCGACGTCGCGTCCGCTCTTCTGCTGCTCGGGCGAGATGTACGCGGGCGTTCCGAACACCTCGCCCGAGCGCGTGAGCAGCGAGCTGTCCTCCTCCTCGACGCGCGCGAGCCCGAAATCCAGGATCACCGGCGCGCCGTCCTTCGACACCATGAGGTTGCCGGGCTTGATGTCGCGGTGGACCACTCCGGCTTCGTGCGCGGCGTGCAGCGCCCGCGCGACGCGTTCGAAGAACGCGAGCGTCTCGGCCAGCTCGAGCGCGCGCCGCGGCGCGAGCAGTCGCGAGGCGCTCGTCGACGTGTCGCCGTCGGGCGTCGGCGTCGGGCGCTCCGCCGCCGCCGCGCGCGCCCGCGTGAGCGCGGTCGCGAGCGTCTCGCCCTCGACGAAGCGCATCGCGATGTACGGAGCGTCCGTGTCGAGGTCCGCGTCGAGGATCGTGCAGATCCCCGGGTGATCGAGGCGGGACACGATCTCCGCCTCGCGGCGGAAGCGGTTGCGCCGCCCCTGCGAGACGCTGGCGACGGGGATGCTCAGGACCTTGAGCGCGACGGTGCGCTCGAGACGCGCGTCCTCCGCGCGGTACACGACGCCTTGGCCTCCGCGGCCGAGCACCTCGACGAGCCGGTACGGTCCGATGCGGTCGCGCGGAGGAGCAGGCTCGGGCGCCTCGCCGCCCGTCCACGCGAGATACTCGCGCGCCACCTCCTCCTCGTGCCCCGGGAAGCGCGCGAGGTAGTGCGCGAGCGGATGGACGCGGCCGGCCTCGAGATCGGACGACAGCTGGTCGGCGAATTCGAACAGGAGCGCGCCCGTCGAATCGCTGCCGGAACGGGGGGGAACGTTCATCGAGCGCAGGCGTCGTCGATTCTAGCTCCGCCCAGCGTCGCGAGGACTGTTCTGCGTAGACTGGGAGCGGGCCCATGGACGCCGTCCCGGCAAACGTTCCTTCGAGCTCGGAACGCTTCGAAGCGCTCTACGCGGACGTCGCGCCCGCCCTGTACGCGTGGGCCGAGCTGCGGATCCGCCCGTCGTTGCGCGCGCGGCTCGAGCCGCAGGACCTCGTCCAGGAAGTCTGGCTGCGCGGCCGCAAGAACTTCGGGACGTTCGACGAGCGCGGCGTCAGCTTCCGCGCGTGGGCGTTCCGCATCGGGAAGAACATCCTCATGGAAGTGCTGCGCGCCCTGCGCAGCGATCCGAATCCGCAAGGTGGCGGGACCTCCGAGGGCTGGAGTCGCTCCCTCGACGCGATCCCCGAGGCCGTGACGAGCTTCACGCAACGGCTCGCGCGGGAGGATTCGGTCCGCGCGTTCCTCGCCCAGGCCGACGCGCTCGACGAGACGGACCGCATGCTGCTCGTCCACTGCGGCCTCGAGGAGGAATCGTGCGCGAAGGCCGCCGTGATGCTCGGGCTCTCCGAGGACGCGGCGATCAAGCGTTGGCAGCGCCTCCGGGCCAAGCTGCGCGAGCTGCCGTGGTCGCGCGCACTCCTCGGTTTCCAGCCCGAAAACGGGTCCGGCGCGGCGGTGTAGGTTCACGTCGCGCCGAGCGGGAGCTCGAAGCGGAACACGCTGCCCTTGCCCTGGGCGCTCTCGGCCTCGATCGTGCCGCCGTGGAGCTCGACCGCCATGCGGCAGAACAGGAGGCCGAGCCCCACGTCGTGCGGGCGGCGCATCTCCTGGCCCTCGATGCGCGTGAACTTGTGGAACAGGAGCGGCATCGATTCCGCCGGGATGCCCTCGCCCGTGTCCGAGACGCGCACGATCGCGCGACGGCGCTCGAGGTCGGCTTCGGCTCCGAGGACCGCGCGGCCGCCGCGCGGCGTGTGCTTGATCGCGTTCGTGAGGAGATTCTCGAGGACGCGGCTGATCACGTCCGGGTCGAGCTCGGTCTCGACGCGCACGGTCTCGTTCGCCTCCGAGAGCTCGATCCCCGCGGCCGTCGCGAGCGGACGGTACTCATCGACTTTCGCGCGCACGAGCGCGGAGAGATCGACGCGCACGCGGTGCAGCACGAGGACGCCTTCCTCCATGCGCACGATGTCCATCAGCGCGTTCAGGAGCTGCCGCGCGCGCTTCGCCGAGTGCGCCGCGCGCGTCACGTCCTCCCGCAGCATCGGCGCGAGCTCGGCGGAGTGGGATCGGATCAGGTCGATCGACCCCAGCGTGGCCGCCAGCGGGTTCCGCAGGTCGTGCAGGATCATCTCGGCGAGCAGGTCCTTCTGCCGCTGCATCTCGAGCAGGGCGACGTGGTGCCTGCGGACGACGTTGAGGCTCACGAAGCCGAGCCCGAGGAGCACGACGAGGCACACGACGGCGAGGAGCACGAGAGAGCGCTCCATCGCGGTCGCCGGCGCGAAGACCGTCGCCGTGGGCACCTGCGCGAGGACGACCCACCCGATCGCCTCCGCGTGCGCGGAGCTCAGGAGACTCGGCACGCCGGTGACGGGATCGGCTGCGAAACGCGAGACTTCGCCGCTGGCGAGCATCTCCTCGACGATCGGGACGTGCTTGAACGCCTTCGGCTCGGTGTCGCTCACCTGGCCGACGGTGACGAACTGCCCGCCTCGATCGATGAGCGTCAGCGTCCCGGTCTCCGCGGGCCGGATCCCCTCGAGTCGCGCGGAGAGCGTCGGGATCCCGTACTGCGCGACGAGGTAGGCCTGCGTGCCCGCGCCGCCCGCGCGCGGGACGCTCGTCGCGATCGCGACGACGAGCTGGGGCGGGAGAGCGGCGCGGCGGTAGACCTCGGAGACGTAGGTTTTCGCGCTCTTCGTGACGCCCTGGTACCAGTCGCGGAACGCGAAGCTCCTCCCGATCACGTTCGGATCGGGCGGCCAATCGTAGAGCTCGACGCCCGCGACGTCGGTCACGAACGCGCGGTTCAGCGCGCCGCTGGTCGTCACGAGCTCCTGCAGCATGCCGCGCACGGCGACCTCGTCCCGCGCCGCGACCGCCCGCGGCAGCTCGCGTCGAGCGACGAACGTCTCGATGTGCCGGATCAGTCCCTCGAAGTGCGCCTCCACGGCGTCCGCGCCGAGGCGCGCCGTCGCGAGACTCGACGCCATCGCCTCGCGCTCGAGCGCCTTGTGCGCGCTCGCCGCCGCGCCGACGCCGAACGCGCTGAACGGCACGGCGACGACCAGGAACAATGTGACGAAGAGCCGCGTCGCGGACCGCATGAACCACGGGACCGCGGGTGCGCCGGCCGACGAAATCGCCGCGGAATGACCCGTCGCGACGCTGATCGATCCGGATGGATCGGAAGCGTGACGAGTCGTTCGCGAGCGGGCACGGCGCGGGATGGGAAGCGCAGACCCTTTCATGCAACGGCCGGTTTCCGGATAGGAAATCGGAATCCGACCCGGTGCAGGGTAACCCCGCCGCCGGCAAACCGTCCAGGCGGCCTGCGTCTTCAGGCGCTTCTCGAGGGTACACTGATCCCCTTCCCGCGGATGCGCGACGGCGCGCCCTCGGCCGCAGCACGAGCACGTTTTCGGCCATGCCCGAGGCCTCCACGCCTTCCCCCGACGCCGCGGCCCAGCTGACGCAGCGCTTCTACGACGAGATGCGCGGCATCGCGCTGCGGCTGTTCGCTTCCGAGGGGAAGGGGCACACGCTCCAGCCGACCGCGGTCGTCAACGAGGCGTGTCTGCGCCTCCTGACGACTTCGACGCTGCCCGACATCCCGCCCGCTGAACGCCTCGCGCTCGCCGCCCGCGTCCTGAAACAGGTGCTCGTCGACCACCACAGGAAGCGCAGCGCGGACAAGCGCGGCGCCGGCGCCGTGCGGATCGAGCTCGAGCCCGACGTCCTCGCTCCCTCGGAGACCGAGGTCGACTTCGAGGCGATCCACGGCTCGCTCGAGCGGCTGCGGGAGCTCCACGCGCGGCAGGCGGAAGTCGTGACGCTGCGCGTCTTCGGCGGATTGTCGATGGACGCGGTCGCGTCGCAGCTCGCGATCTCGAAGCGCACGGCCGAGGCGGACTGGACCGTCGCCCGCGCGTGGCTCCGTCGCGATCTCGCCCGCGGTCCGGCCGGGCAGAGCTCGTGACGGATCCCGACCTCCACGCGCGCGCGTCCGCGCTCTTCGTCGCGCTCCGTGACCTGTCCGTCGGGGATCGACGCAAGGCGCTGCGCGCCGCCGCCGACGAGGATCCGCTCCTCGCGAGCGAAGTCGAATCGCTCCTCGTTCACGACGTGGCCGATGGGCGCGACGTCGCCGACGTCGAATGGTCAGCCGACCGCCTCGACCGGATCGGCCCGTACGAGATCCTCGAGCGCATCGGCCGCGGGAGCTCGGGCCAGGTCTTCCTCGCCGAGCAGCACGAGCCGATCCACCGTCGCGTCGCGATCAAGATCGTGCCGGAGGCGGCGCTCAGCGCGGAGCTCGCGGCGCGGTTCGAGGTGGAACGGCGCGCGATGGAGCGCACGGAACATCCGAACATCGCGCGGATCCTCGACGCAGGCCGCACGGACGGCGGGCTCCCCTACCTCGTCATGGAGTACGTGCAGGGCCCGCCGATCACGACGTACTGCGATCAGAAGGGCCTCTCGCTCCTCGACCGTATCCGGCTCGTGCTCGACGTCGCCGACGCGGTCCAGCACGCGCACCAGTGCGGCGTGATCCACCGCGACCTGAAGCCCGGGAACATCCTCGTCGCGTCGATCCAGGACCGCGCGATCCCGTGCGTCCTCGACTTCGGGATCGCGAAGCCCGTCGCGGGGACCTTCCACGCGGACACGCCGCCGACCCTGGGCGTCCCGATGGGGACGCCGGCGTACATGGCGCCGGAGCAGACCGGGCTCGTCGGGGTCGACACGCGCGCGGACGTGTACGCGCTCGGCGCGGTCCTGTACGAGCTCGCGTGCGGCCGTCCGCCGGTCGACGCGTCCGGCGATCCGCTCGAGGTCCTGCGGCGCATCCGCGACGCGGTCCCTGCTCCGGCGAGCCGCGTCCGCGCGAACGCGGCGCCCGCGTCGGTTCTCGCGGACCTCGACGCGATCCTCGCGAAGGCGCTCGAGAAGTCGCGCGAGCGCCGGTACGCGACCGCTGCGGCGTTCGCCGACGACCTGCGCCGGCTGCTCCGGCGCGAGCCGATCGAGGCGCGGGCGCCGACGATCGGGTACCGCACCGCGCGCTTCGTACAGAGGAACCGCGCTCTCGTCGCCGCGGGCGCGCTCGTCGCGGCCGCGTGCGTCCTCGGGATCCTCGGCCTCTCGATCGGACTCGTCCAGGCGAACCGCGAGCGCGCGGAGGCGCTGCGACAGAACGAGTCCCAGCGCGAGATCAACCGCTTCCTGACGGAGGACCTGCTCGCGCAGGCGTCGCCCGACCGCGCCGGAGCGGACGTCACGGTCCTCGATCTCCTCCACCGCGCGAGCGACACGATCGACGCGCGCTTCCCGACGCGCCCGCTCGTCGCGGCGTCGGTCCACCAGGCGCTCGGCGAGGCGTTCGCCGAGCTCGGCTCGCTCGAGGACGCCGAGCGCCACATCGACCGCGCCCTGGAGCTGCGCCGCGCGTCCGCGGGGCCGGACGACCCCGACACGCTGCGATCGGAGATCGCGCGGTCGAGCCTGATCGCCCGCGCCGAGCGGTTCGACGAGGCCGAGCCGGCGCTGCGCGAGTGCGTCGCGCGCGCGCGGACGATCCTCGGCACCGACGACCGCGATCTCTACACGGCGCTCAACGATCTCGGCGTGACGCTCGAGGGTCGCGGGAAGCCCGGCGACGCGGTCCCGGTCCTCGAGGAGGCGCTCGCCGGGCGCAAGCGCGTCCTCGGCACCGTCGACCGGGACGTCCTGACGACGCAGTCGAACCTCGCGCTCGCCCTCGACGCGACGGGAGACGTCCAGCGCTCGCTCGCGATGCTCCTCGAGGCGCTGCGCACCGCGGAGGCGCTGCCCGATCCGCCGCGGTTCACGGTGCTCGGCCTCAACAACAACGTCGCCGCGACCTACCAGGATCTCGGGCGCGAGCGCGAGGCGGCGCCGTACCTCCTGAAGGCCGGCGCGATGGCGGCGGACGCGCTCGGGCCGGATCACCCCGCGACGTTGACGATCCAGGCGAACCTCGCGAGCCTCGAGGCGAAGCTCGGGGATCCGGCGCGCGCGATCGAGCTCTTCGAGCACGTCGTCGCCGCGCGGACTGCGTCGATCGGCGCGGGCGCGACGGACACGTTGATCGCGCGGCACGGCTATCTCGAAGCCGTGCGCGCGCAGTGCCGCTACGACGAGGCCGCGGCCGGGTTCGCGGAGCTCCTCGCCGACGTCGAGCGCGAGCTCGGAGAGGACGACCCGCTCGCCGCGCAGACGAGCCTCTCCCTCGCGAAGGCGCGCTTCGACGCGGGACGTGTCGCCGAGGCGCTCGCGCCGGCAGAGTGGGCGGCGTTCCGCCTGGAGAGCCTGTACGGGGGCGATCACTTCCGGGCGAGCGCCGCGCGCGACCTCGTCGCGAGGATCCGCTCCGGGACTCCCGCGGGCGACTGAATCGCCGCGCGTGTCAGCCGTCCGGCGATCGGCTAGCTTGACGCGACCCGGTGACGCCATGAAGACGCTCCTCGCCGCCCTCGCGCTTCCGTTCCTCGTCTCCTCGTTTCCTGTCAGCGGCGAGTCCGCGCTCGACGACGCCCTGCGGAACGCGGACGAGGCGCTCAAGAACAAGAATCCGAAGGAGAGCCGCGTCTGGGTCGAGCGCGCGCTCGAGCGCGACGCGAAGTCGGTGCGCGCGTGGGATCTGCGCGCGCTCGGCGCCGAGGCGCTCGGCGAGAAGGACCTCCAGATCCACGCGCTCCACGAGGAGCTGCGCCTCTCGGTCGCGCAGAAGCTGCCGCCCGGGGAGATCGACGCGCTGCGGACGCGGATCCTCGCGGTTGATCCGGTCGCGAAGGAACTCTTCGACCTCGCCAAAGTGTTCGTGCCGAAGCTGAAGGCCGTCGCCGACCAGTACGAGAAGGACAAGCGGCCGCACTCGGCGATCCGCGCCTACAAGGAGATCCTCGCGCTCGATCCCGAGTCGAAGGAATGCGCCGACGCGATCCAGCGACTCGCGTCGACGCCGGACCCGAGCCTCGCCGGCGACGCGAAGCCGAAGGACCTGCTCGCGGGCATGTCCGAGGAGGCGATCCGCGAGCGCGACGCGAAGCACGACACGTGGGAGAAGTGCGACAAGATCGAGCGCGAGCACTACAACACGTACACGAACACCGGGTACGCGAATCTCGTCCGCGCGGCGGAGGCGATGGAGCAGATGAACGCGTTCTACCGGGAGTTCTTCCGGTACGGCAACGAGGAGGACGGGCACACCGTCCCGAAGATCGACCTGCGGATCTTCAAGACGCACGACGAGTACCTGAAGAAAGCGACTCCGACGCCGCCCGACTGGAGCGGCGGCGTGTTCACCGGCGATGCGGTGCAGACCTACATCGGCGAGGGCAGCTTCAACGACATGATGGGCACGCTGTTCCACGAATCAGCGCACCAGTTCGTGTCGCTCGCGACGGGCGCGACGGGTTGGCTCAACGAGGGCTTGGCTTCGTTCTTCGAGGGCACGCGCATGCTCTCGAACGGCACCGTGATCATGAACCTGCCGGCGAACCACCGCTTGTTCCCGATGGTCGCGCGCCTCGAGAAGGGCTGGATGACGGACGAGAACGACGGCATGGACAAGGCCAAGCCGGACAAGAGCGACCCCAAGAAGGCGCCGACGTTCCGCATCATCCTCGAGGACAAGTACGAGTGGGGTCCGCCCTGGTACGCGCCGACGTGGGCGCTCGTCTACTTCCTCTACAACTACCAGGATCCGGTCGACGGTCGCTACATCTACCGCAACGCGTTCCGGACGTTCATCAACAAGTCCGGGCGCACCGGGAAGGGTGCCGTCAAGAACTTCGAGGAGGTCGTGCTCGCGAACCCGGAGCCGCCGATCAAGGGCGTCGTCCGGCCGAAGGGAGCCGCGGACATCCGCCTCCCGAAGACCGTCGCCGAGCTCGACGCCGTCTGGAAGGACTGGCTCGTCGCGCTCGCGAAGGAGCAGAACGGCGAGATCGAGGTGAAGCGCCCCTACCTCGTCTGGGCGCGCAACGCGCTCAAGGTGAAGGACGACGTTGCCGCGCGCGAGCACTTCGAGAAGGCCTTCACCGCCGCGCCGCAGGACGTCGACACGCTGCTCGAGTTCGGCGCGTTCCTCGCCGACCACAAGGGCGGCGACCGCGCGTCGAAGCTCGGGCTCGAGGCCTTGCGGACGCTCGAGTCGAGGAAGCCGGTCGACGACAAGGCCGTGCGCAGCGCCGAACGGCTCCTCGAGAAGTGGGACCCGAAGCAGAAGGCCCTCGCGAGCGTGCACGACGAGCTGTGGGCGACTGCCCGCCGCGTCGTCCAGGAGTACCAGGACGCGGGATGCCCGACGATGGTCATGGAGCTCGCCTGGCACCTCGGCTCGGATCTCAACGTGCCGGGCATGTTCGACATGTACGAGTACGCGCTGCGCCACGGCGGCCAACCGCTCCAGATCTGGCGCCTCGCCTACAACGAGAAGAACCTCGACGGCTGGGCCGTGTCGCCCGAGTCGAGCTTCAAGGCGAACGGCCCGAGCATCCTCGCGAACTTCGGCGAGTACGACGAGAAGCTCTTCGACTTCCGCGTGCTGACGCTCGACGCCGTCACGTCCGGCGACTGGTCGCTCGAGGCCGAGGTCCTCGCGGAGAAGGGCACGTCGAACTTCTGCGGGCTCGCGTTCGGCAAGAAGGACCAGCAGAACTTTCACGGGCTGATCCTGTTCCCCGGGCGCACCGAGGCGAGCGGATCGCGCGAAGGTCTCGCCGAGACGGGCTTCGTCGATCTCGCGAGCTGCTTCGGCAACGCGACCTTCAAGACCTGGCGTCACAACCCGGTGAAGACGGCGGCGGAGAAGCAGGACGCGAGCAAGACGTCCGTCGCGGTCTGGCACAAGCTCCGGATCGACGTCGCGGGCAGCCTCGTCGACACGTGGTTCGACGGCGAGTTCCTCGCGACGCAGGAGTTCCCGAGCGCCGACCCGCTGCGCGGCAACTTCGGGATCATCGTCGGCCCGGGCACGGCGCAGTTCCGGAGCATCCGCTTCCTCGCGCGCGCGCCGCGCGACCCGGCCGCGCGCATCGACCGCGAGGTGCGCATGGAGAAGATCGAGGAGCAAGGCGGACCGCCGCCGGGCGGCAGCTACCTCGGCCGCGTGCCGCGGTTCCCCGACGTCGAGAAATGGCTGCAGAGCCCGCGCAAGGACTGGAGGGAGAAGGGTCCGGTGCCCCAGCTCGTCGTGCTCTGGAGCATCCAGCAGAACGACCTCGTCCGCATCGACGAGTGGCTGCGCGAGCTCGCCGAGAAGCACGCGAGCCTCGGCCTCGAGATCGTCGCGATCGAGAGCGCGAACGACGCGGACACGGGCGAGGCGTACCTCCAGACGCACCCGATCCCCGGATCGGTCGGCATCGACAAGCGTTCGAAGCCCGGGATCGGCGACACGTTCGAGCTGTACTCGGTCGATCGTTTCAACCTGCCGCGGCTGCTCCTCCTCGACATCGACGGGAAGGTCGCGTGGGAGGGCGATCCCGGGTTCACGCGCGGCGATCCGTGGGCGGCGGGGAAGGAGAGCTTCCTCGACGCGCCGTTCGCGGACCTGATCGAGAAGGACAAGCTCGAAGCGCTCGCCGCCTGGATCGCGAAGTGGAAGGCGACCGGCGCGGACGCGATCCACAAGGGCAACCTCGACGCGGCGCTGCCGATCCTGCGCGAGGCGCGGACGCTGCCCGAGGGACGCGTCGAGGCGGTCGACCAGGCGCGGGCGAAGCTCGGATCGCTCGAGGGCGCGCTCGAGTCGATCCCCGCGACGATCGCGTCGTTCACGCGCGACGGCGTCGAGCCCGCGCTCGCGCCGCTGATGGACTTCGCGAAGGTGCTCAAGAAGCCGATCGACAAGAACACGCAGGTCGCCCTCGCCCAGGCTCGCGACGACAAGGCGGGCAAGGACTGGGCGGAGGCGCTCCGCCGTTGCGACAAGGTCGTGAAGACCGCGAAGAAGGAGGAGAAGCTCGCGCAGGCGCAGGAGCTCGTCCAGAAGCTCGGCGCGATGGACGGCCGCTTCCCCAAGGATCTCCTGGCCGACCTCGCGCCGGCGGTCGAGCAGTCGGATTTCGCGCGCTTCGTGGAAGTCGCCGCGGCCGCTCCCGAGCGACCGCGGAAATGGCTCGTCGCCGAGTACCTGCGCTGGTAGTGGAGAGGAACCCATCATGAGACGCTTCGCTCGCCCGGCCCTCGCGCCGTCGATCCTCCTTTCGTTCACCGGGCTCGCGTTCGGCGGCGACCGGTACGTCGTCGTGCCGTTCGACTCCCTGCACCTCGAGGGCGAGGCGGCGGCCGACGCCGGCGGCGAACGGCCGCCGCGCTTCGAGAGCCTCGACGCGTACGACGCGTACGTCGTCCTCGACGGCGCCGGCGAGGCGTTCCTCGACTTCGAGGGCCGGAATCCGTGGGACCGCAAGCCGCGCGAGCCCGTGCGCTGCGCCGTGCGCGCGCCCGAGGGCGCCGCGATCGCGGGACGCGTCTTCGTCGCGCGCCCCGACTACGCAGGGTTCGAGTCGCGGCGATTCACGCTCGACGCGCTGCCCGCCGACGCCGACGCGAAGGTGCAGTTCTACACGATCATGGAGGCGCACTACCGGCGTCTCCTCGAGCGCGATCTCCCCGGCGCCGCGTGGTTCCGCCACCAGGTCGCCGCCGCCCGCGCCGCGCGCGGAGCCGCACCGGGCGGCTCGGGCGACACGGACGGGTCGTTCACGACGTGGCGGTCGCGGCCCGAGGGCTTCGAGGACACCTTCGACCTCTTCACGGGCGAACGCGCGCTCGCGGAGAACCTCGACATCGATCGCGCCCTGCGCAACCTGAAGGACGAGAAGGCCGACGTCGACGTCGCCTCGATCCAGGGCGTCACGACGCGCGCGATGGACTGGAAGGCGCTCGTCAAGAACCTGAAGCCCGAGCGCGACGCGCTCGCGAGCCTCGTCCCCGCCGACCAGCACGGCCTGTTCTTCCCTTCGTTCGACGCGATGACGCGCGTGTTCGACGAGATCGACCAGGCCGGGACTCCGCTCGTGCAGTTCGCCGTGGCCCGCGCCGAGGATCTGCGCACGAAGGAGCGCTACCAGGAGCAACTGTGCCTGCCTCTCTCCACGGTCGCGCGCCTGCTCGGCCCCGCGGTCGTCCAGAGCGTCGCGATCACGGGCTCCGACGCGTACCTGCCCAGCGGCTCGGACCTCGCGCTGCTCTTCGACTGCAAGGAGGCGGCACTCCTCGAGAAGCTCGTGCAGGCGCGCCACCTCGAAGCGCAAGGCAAGGGCGCGAAGCCGGTCTCGGGGAAGGCGGGTGCCATCGCGTACACCGGCGTCCGCAGCGACGACCGGCGCGTCTCGTCGTACCTCGCCCGGATCGGCAGCACGATCGTCGTCTCGAACTCCCCCGCGCAGCTGGAGCGCATCGCCGCGACGGCGGAGAAACGCGAGCCCGCGCTCGCCGACACCGACGAGTACGTCTGGTTCCGAGACCGCTACAAGAAGGGCGACGCGGAGGAGAGCGCGCTCCTCGTCCTCTCCGACGCGACGATCCGGCGCTGGGCGAGCCCGCGCGCGCGCATCGCGGACTCGAGGCGCGTGCGCGCCGCCGCGGCGATGGCGGAAGTCGAGGCGCGACACCTCGACGACCTCGTCCGCCGGACGATCCGCGCAGGGACGGCGGCCGGCGAAGCGGATCTCCCGCTCAGCGCCGACTTCGTGTGGGACGCGACCGGCGTGCGCTCGCCCCTGTACGGCACGCCGACGTTCCTGACGCCCGTCGCCGAGCTCGTCGTCGATCGCGTCACGCCGAGCGAGAAGGCGGCCTACGAGAGCTTCCGCGCCGTGTTCCAGGACCGGTGGCGCGCGTTTTTCGATCCGATCGCGGTGCGACTCTCGTTCTCCGACGCGCGCCTCGGCGCGGACGTCACCGTGATGCCGCTCGCGGTCGCGACCGAGTACCAGGAGCTCCGCGATCTGACGCGCGACGCGACGCTCGGCGCCGAGGCCGGGGATCCGCACGAGGGGACGCTGTTCCACTTCGCGATCGCGTTCGGCAAGGCCGGATGGCTCAGCCGCATGTTCTCGCGCGAGGCCGGCCCGTTCGCCCAGCAGCTCGGCGCCGATCCGCTCGGCTGGATCGGCGGCGGCGCGGCGCTGTACGCGGAGAAGGATCCGTTCTGGGAGAAGACGCGCGGAGGCGCCTCCCTCGAGGACAACTTCAACCGCATCCCCGTCGCGCTCCACGTCGAGGTGAAGGACGCGCTCAAGTTGACGGCGTTCCTGACCGGCCTCCGCGCGATGTCCGACGGCGCGGCGCCCGGGATGGCGCGCTGGGAGACGAAGACCTGGCACGACCAGAGCTACGTGCGCGTCTCGGCCGCGGAAGGCGCGGGCCTCGAGGGCCCGATGGCCGAGACCGCGATCTGCTACGCGGCGATGCCGGACGCGTTCATCCTTTCGCTGCGCGAGGACATCGTCCAGCAGGCGATCGACCGGCGCATCGCGCGCAAGGCCGGCAAGTCGGACGCGGCCCGATCGAAGCCCTGGCTCGGCACGAGCCTCGGCCTGCGCGCCGATCGCGACGCGGTCGCCGTGCTCGGCGGGATGGCCTCGGATCCCATCGCGGACGAGCTGCGCCTCGCCGCCTGGTCCGCGCTGCCGATCCTGAACGAATGGAAGCGGCGCTACCCCGCCGAGGATCCGGTCGCGCTCCACGAGCGCCTCTGGGGTACGCGCCTCTCGACACCCGCGGCCGGAACGTTTTCCTGGAACGAAGCGCTACAGACGATGGAGACGAGCGACTACGGGAGTCCGGCTGCGCCGAAGACCGGACCCGCCCTGCCCTCCACGCTCGATCGATTCCTCCGCGGCGAGTTCGGTCTGAGCTTCGAAGGCGAGGGCCTCCGGGCCCGCGCGGAACTCGAGCGCCGCGCGCAATGACCCAGAACCGTGCCCAAGCGAAGCCCGTCGACGCACGGACGAAGCGCGAGCGTTTCCAGAGCGCCTGGCAGGAGGCGCGCGGCCTGATCTGGGCGCGCCGCCGGCGCCTCGCGCTCGGCCTCGCGCTCATGCTCGTCAGCCGCGGCGCGGGCCTCGTCCTCCCGGCGACCTCGAAGTTCCTGATCGACGAGGTGATCGCGAAGCACCGCGTCGAGCTCCTGGGCTGGCTCGCGGCCGCCGGCGGCGTCGCGACGCTCGTGCAGGGCGCGACCTCGTTCGCCTTGTCGCAGCTCCTCGGCGTCGCGGCCCAGCGCTCGATCACGGACATGCGCAAGGACGTGCAGCGCCACGTCGAACGCCTTCCGGTGTCGTACTTCGACTCGACGAAGAGCGGCGAGCTCCTCTCACGCGTCATGAACGACGCCGAGGGGATCCGCAACCTGATCGGGACGGGTCTCGTCGAGCTCTCGGGCGGGCTCGTCACCGCCGTCGTCGCCCTCGGAGTCCTCCTCTACCTCTCCTGGAAGCTCACTCTCGTGAATCTCGTCGCGTTGCTGCTCTTCGGCGGCGGGATGACGATCGCGTTCAAGCGCCTGCGTCCCCTCTTCCGCACGCGCGGCCAGATCCAGGCCGAGGTCTCGGGGCGTCTCGTCGAATCGCTCGCCGGCATCCGGATCGTCAAGGCGTTCACGGCCGAGAAGCACGAGGAGCTCGTCTTCGCGAAAGGCGCGCACCGGCTGTTCCGCAACGTCGCGAAGACGATGACCGGCGTCTCGGGCGTCAGCGCGCTCTCGAGCGTCGTCATCGGCGCGATCGGCGTCACGATGACGCTCGTCGGAGGGCACGCGATCCTCGCGGGGACGATGACGCTGGGCGACTGGGTCATGTACGTCTTCTTCACCGGACTCCTCGCGATGCCGCTGATCCAGATCTCCTCGATCGGGACGCAGATCACCGAGGCGCTCGCCGGCCTCGACCGCATCCGCGAGATCCGGAAGCTCGCGACCGAGGACGACGACGACGCGACGCGCACGTCCCTCCCGCGCGTCCGCGGCGACGTCGCCTTCGAGGACGTGACGTTCGAGTACGACAAGGGCGTCCCGGTGTTGAAGCACGTGTCCTTCCACGCGCCCGCGGGTTCGACGACCGCGCTCGTCGGATCGAGCGGATCCGGCAAGAGCACGTTGATCGGCCTCGTCCTCGCCTTCCACCGCCCCGCGAAGGGACGCGTGCTCGTCGACGGGACGGACCTCGCCTCGGTGCGCCTGCGCGACTACCGGTCGCACCTCGGGGTCGTCCTCCAGGACAACTTCCTGTTCGACGGAACGATCGCCGAGAACGTCGGCTACGCGCGGCCGCGCGCGTTGCGAGCCGAGGTCGAAGCGGCCGGGAGGATCGCGCACATCGACGAGTTCGTGCGCTCGTTCGAGAAGGGCTACGACACGGTGATCGGCGAGCGCGGGGTCAAGCTCTCGGGCGGCCAGCGCCAGCGCGTCGCGATCGCGCGCGCGGTGCTCGCGGATCCGACGATCCTGATCCTCGACGAGGCGACCGCGAGCCTCGACAGCGAGAGCGAGGCGCTGATCCAGGACGGACTGAAGAAGTTGCGCCAGGGCCGGACCACGTTCGTGATCGCGCACCGGCTGTCGACGATCCGCAGCGCGGACCAGATCCTCGTGCTCGAAGGCGGCGAGATCGTGGAGCGCGGCACGCACGCGGCGCTCATGGCGCTCGACGGTCGCTACCGCCAGCTCCACGACAAGCAGTACCACTTCGAGGAGGACCTGTTCGTGAACCCGGGCGAGGACTTCACCCCCGAGCCGCCCGCGCAGCCCCGTCCGAAAGCCGCGACGGACGCCGGTCGCCTGTGACGGGGCGCCGCGCGGTCCTCGGACGAGCGTTCTACGCGCGCTACGACGTCCTCGAGGTCGCGCGCGACCTCCTCGGATGCCTGCTCGTCGTGCCGACCCGGACCGGTCGCCGGGTCTCGGGCCGGATCGTCGAGACCGAGGCGTACCGGGGCCCCGAGGACCGCGCTTCGCACGCCTACGGCGGACGGCGCACGGCGCGGACGGAGACGATGTACGGCGCCGGCGGGACGGCGTACGTCTACTTCGTCTACGGCATGTACCACCAGTTCAACGTCGTCACGAACGCCGCCGACGTTCCGCACGCGGTCCTCGTCCGCGCGCTCGAGCCGGTCGAGGGCGTCGATCTCATGCGCCGCCGGCGCGGGCGCGCGCGGCCGCGCGACCTCGCGAGCGGCCCGGGGAAGCTCTGCATCGCGCTCGGCATCGACCGCGGGTTCGACCGCGCGGATCTCCGCGGGGACCAAGTGTGGATCGAAGCCGGCGCAGCGCTCCGCCCGCGCGAGATCGCGTCGGGTCCGCGCGTCGGGATCGACTACGCCGGAGCCTGGGCAGCCCGGCCCTGGCGCTTCTGGGTGCGCGACCATCCGTGCGTCAGCGTGCGCTGACGCACGGATGGTCGCGCGGGAGCCGCACGCCGCCGCGCGGCAAGCTGGCGTCTTCGAGCCGCACAGGCTGGAATGGCGCGTGCAAGGAAACGCGCATGCCCCTGCTCGCACTCGCCGGACTCCTCCTCGCGTCGACTCCCCGCTTCCAGGCGCTCGATCCCGCGCAAGGGCCCGCGGAAGGGCCCGCGCAAGGGGCCGCGCAGCGCGTCGAGATCGCGCGGGACGCGCTCCGATCCGGCCGACTCGCCGACGCGCTCGCCGAGCTCGATCGCGTCCTCGCCGCTGATCCGGATTGTCTCGCCGCGCGGCGGTGCGTCGCGGAGGCGCCGCTCGCGCTCACGCTGCCCGCCGGGCCCGAGCGGCCCCTCGCCGAGCGGCTCGTGCTCTTCGGCGCCCGCGCGAAGCCGGCTCTGCGCGAGCTCGCGGCGACGCGCCTCGCGGCGCTCCCGCGCGTCGATTCCGACCCCGTGGTCGCGCGATCCCTCCGGTCGCCGTCCGCGACCGTCCGTGCGTTCGCCGCCTTCGCCGCGCGGCGGATCGAGCCGAAGGCGTACGCCGACGCGCTCGTACGACGCTGCGTCGTCGACCCGGTCGACTCGGTGCGCCTGGAGGCTGCGCGCGCCCTGCGCGACGCCGCCGACGATGCGCTCGCGGGACGGGTCGCGTCCGCGCTCGATCTCCCCGACGCGCGGGTGCGCGTCTTCGCCGCCGGGAGCCTCGCCGAGATGGGCTACCGTTCGGCGGTGTCCCCGCTCGCGACGCGCCTCGCCGTGCTCGCCGGCAGCCACCCCGGGGGCACGCGCGCGCACATCCGCGTCGGCAGCCAGGTCGCCTACGTGCAGGACTTCAATCCGGAGATCGCGCAGGGCGCATCGATCGCCGATCCGATCATCAACGTCGTCGAGGACGCGACGGTGCTCGACGTGCGCGTCGGCGGGACCTCCGTGCAGACGATCGAAGCCGAGGGCCCGAGCATCTGCCGCGCGCTGGCGCGTCTCTCGGGCGAAACGATGCCGGAGAAACCCTCGGCGTGGCTCGATTGGTGGAAGCAGAACGCCGGCCGTTTCGAACGGCCCTGACCGCTATCTCGATAGCGCGCCCGCGAGGCGCACGAGCATCGAGCGCGGCGTCTCCCCCATCTTCTTGATGTCGCTCGAGTTGATCTGCAGCGCCAGCGAGGCGCGCAGGCGAGGGAACGCGTACGCCTCGGCGCAATAGCCCGGGAAGAAGCCGCTGTGGCCGTACGCGGTTCCGACCGGCGTGTCGAGGACGATCACGCCGAGCCCGTACTTCACGCCGGGTCCGAGCAGCGGTGCGTCGACGCCGCGCCGCGCTTCGGCGAGCCGCACTCGATCGACGATCCGTCCGCCCTGGAGCGCGCGCATCCAGCGCGCCAGATCCTCGGCCGACGACGCGTAGCCGCCGCCGGCCCATTCGAACTGCGGGTTGATGACCATCGTCCCGTCGACGAGCATCGCGTCGACGCCCCCGAACGGGTTCTCCGGACCGGCGTAGCCCGGACAGAGCCCGTCGATCCTGCGCCGGTCCGACGGAACCGTGCGCCCGAGCTCGAGCGGGATCAGCAGGCGCGCGCGGATCAGGTCGTCGAGGCGCTTCGCCGCGACCTTCTCGACGACGAGCGCGAGCACGATGTAGTTCGTGTCCGAGTACTCCCAGCCCGCGCCGGCGGCGAATGGCGCCGTGCGCCCGAGGATGTACTCGAGGAGCTCGGGCGGCTGCCAGGTCTTGTCCGGGTGCGCGGTCAGGTCCTTCGTGAACGCTTCCTGGAACTCGTAGCGGACGAGGCCGCTCGTGTGGTTCATCAGCATGCGCACGGTGATGTCGGGACCGTTCGGCAGCCGCGCGAACCAGGGCGCGTCGCCGACGTAGGTCGCGATCCGTGCGTCGAGCTCGAGCGTCCCCTCGTCCGCGAGCTGCAGGGCGACGGCGGCGACGTACGTCTTGCCGACGCTGCCCTGGAGGAGCAGTGCATCCGCCGGCATCGCGATCTCCTTCTCGCGATCGGCGAGACCGGTCGCGAGAGCGAACGAGTCGCCGCCGTCGAGAGCGACGCCGAGGGTCGCACCCGGGAAGCCGCGTTCGACGCGGAGAGCGTCGAGGTCGCGCTGCAGGCGCGCGCGGAGCGACGAGACGTCCGCGAGGAAACCGAGCCCGGCTGCGAGGAGGATCTTCACGCGGTATTGCCGAAGTCTTGAGTGTAGCTCGCTTGCGGCCCGGCGGCCTCTCTCTCGGCCCTCGCGGCCGCCGGAGAACGATTCGATCCACCTTCCGGGCGCCCCGAGCCGATGGAAGTCCCGTGGATTTCAGTGCATCGTGGATCATGGTGTCGTTCCTGGTCGGCACCGTCGGGATGGGTGTGTTCGCGTACGGGAAGAAGCAGTCGCGGATGCCCCAGATCGCCGCGGGTCTCGCGATCGTCGCGATCTCGTGGATCGTCTCCAGTCCGGTGTGGATGGTCGCCTGCGCCGCGCTCGTGATCGGCGGACTGTGGGCCGGAACGCGCGCGGGACTGTAGCGTTCGCCGCGAAAGTCGCGCTTCCGACGCGCGGAGCGCGCTTGAACCACACTCGGGGGCCCCCTACCCTGGCCGGAGAACCAGGTGCAACGGGGCATCGTCCGACGAGGGGCGAGCCGCGACACCGCAACCAACACGCCGAGGATCCCCGCTGTCATGAAGAAAGTCCGTCTGGTCTGTGCTCTGCTCGCTCTCACGACCTTCGCCGCCTGTGCGGCCGGTCCGCACCAGCTGAACCGGTCGGTCGACGACTGGGACCAAAAGATGTACATCGATCAGCCCTGGCTGAACGGCGTCTTGTGGTTCGTGCCGGTGTTCCCGATCGCCCACCTGCTCGCCCAAGTCGGCGACTTCCTGGTGACCGACGCCTACGCGTTCTGGCTGAAGGACGCCTGGGACGGCAAGGGGACCGCGTTCACGCACTTCTCGCCGAAGGCGACCGACGGCGCGATGGGCAGCCTCCTGCTCGACGACTCGCACTTCCTCGAGATCAAGTAGTCTCCGAGGACTCGTTTCGACGCCGGCCCGCCGCGAATGCGTTCGCGGCGGGCCGGCTCATTTGTCGCGCTGCTGCCGGTGGATCTCCTCGAGCTCCGTCAGCAGGCTGTCGTTCAGTCTCCGCACGAACGCGCCGGCTTCCGGGCTGTACCACGCGATCGAGATCCGGTCGATCCAGCTGCCCTCGGCCGCGAGGCGCGCGCGGCGCCAGATGCGGAGGCAATGGAACTTGCCCGCCGGGACGGTGACGTCCTCGGAGGCGTCGCACTCGTACGACACGAGGAGCGGGACGTCCGGCCGGCTGGGGCTCCGGCTCGTGAAGCTGCAGCTCCAGCGCTTGCCCTCCCAGAGCGGCCAGCAGAGCTCGAAGTCGGCCGGGTCGTACGTGATCGTGGCGCTCGGGTCCCCCGGCTTCTCCTGGCCGAGGTCGCGCAGGTCGTCGCCGACGCGCATCACGGCCGTCCCCTGCTCCTCGAGGAGCCGGTGGACTCCGTCCTCCGTCGAATCGAGGCGGAACGCGACGCGCGAGAGCCCGCCCTTGCGGTAGACGAAGCGGTCGCCGACCTGCCACGCGGGCGCCGGGTAGGCGACCGCGCCCGCCGGCGGTTCCCGATCGAACGTCACGAGCCCGCGGCCGGGCGGCAGCGCCGGACCCGTCGTGGAGTGGCAGCCGGCGATCACGAGCGCGAAGGCACAGAAGGCAAGCAGGGTTCGAGCCATGGTCCTCACGTGAAGTGGACGAGCGTCTCGACATGGTAGCTGCGCGGGAACATGTCCAATGCCGTGATCGCGCGGATCGCGCGCCCGCGGTCGAGAAAGTGGCGGACGTCCCGCGCGAGCGTCGCGGGGTCGCACGAGACGTACGCGATCTCGCGCGGCGCGCAGGCCGCGACGGCGTCGACGACGCGCTTTCCCGCGCCGGCGCGCGGAGGATCGAGGAGCACGAACTCGGGGTGGAGCTCACCCGCGCGCGCGTCGAGCCAGTCCTCCACGCGTTCCTCCGACCAGCGCACGTTGTCGATGCCGTTCGCGAGCGCGTTCCCGGTGCCGAGGGAGACCGAGCGCGGCTCCGCCTCGACCGCGTGGACGACGGAGAACCGCCGCGCGAGCGGCAGCGTGAAGAGACCCGGACCAGCGTACAGGTCGAACGCGACGTCTCCGTGCGCGGTCCCGATGGCGCGGCGGACGAGCTCCTCGGCGATCGCGACGTTGCCCTGCGCGAACGATCCGGCCTCGAAGACGAACGCGAAGCCGCCGATGCTGCGGTGCACGCGCGCTCCCGGCGCCCGCGCGACCGCGCCGTCGTCCCCCGCCGCGAGGTCCAGGTGCTCCGCATCCCTGGGGATCCGCGCGGGATCTTTGGCGAGGCCGCGGAGCTCCTCGCGCAGCGCGGGCTCCAGCACGGGGCAGTCGTCGATCGCGACGAGATCACGGCTCGCCGCGCGGAAGTAGCCGGCGCGCCGCTCGCCTGCCTTGGTCCGGAAGACGTGCAGCTCGGCGCGTGAACGCCAGCCGTAGGGCTCACCCGCGACGACCTCGATCGGCGCGCCCCAATGCACTCCGCCGATGCGACGCAGGCAGTCGCGCACGAACTCGGCCTTCGCCGCCAGCTCCGTGCTGCGGTCGACGTGCTGGAGCTGGCATCCCCCGCACGCTCCGAAGTGCGCGCAGTCGGGCTCGACGCGCGCCGTCGATCGCTCGACGATTGCTTCGATCGATCCGCGCAGGACGCGACGGCCGACCTCGGTGATGCGGACGGCGAGACGATCTCCCGGCGCCGCGTACGGCACCAGCAGGACTTGGCCGGCCACGTGAGCGAGGCCGAGCCCGCCGTAGACGAGCTTCTCGATCCGCGCCTCGACGAGGTCGCCGGCCGAGAGAGCGGGGATCAGCCCATCCCCTGCTTCGCCGCGAGCTTCGCCTTCTTCTTGTCCTGCTTCTCCTTGATCGAGAGGCTCGGCTTCTTCTTTTCCTTCGAGTTGCGTTCGCCCTTGGGCATCGTGTTCCTCCTGGCCGTTGGCCGTGACGGACAGAGAACGACAAGGAATCGAAGGAGTCAAGACCGGAGCCCGGTCCAGTCCGCGGCGGACTGGCCCGGGCTCCGTGCGCGAACGACTACCAGACGAGCTGGATCGCCTGGGTCACGTTGAACGTGCTGCCCGGCGGATCCGGGCAGAACGTCGGAGCGGGATCGCGGTAGTAGGCCTGGTACGAGCGGATCGATCCGAAGCCGAGCACGTCGCCGAGCGCGGCCGAGCGCGCGCTGATCGAGGGATCGCCGGCACCGGGGTAGGTCGCCACGCCGCCGACGGCCGTGATCGTCGCGAGGCGCTTCGTGCTGCCTCCCGCGCAGCGGAGTCCGTCACCGTACGTCACCGCGCTCGCGAGCCGCACGTTCCCCTGGAAGAGGATCGTGAGGGCCGTCGCCTTCTCGCCCGAGGCCGTGAACACGATCGTGTCCGGGCCGGTGTGGCCGCTCGCCGCGAGCAGGGCGCCGGTGCTCCCGGCATCCGAGTTCGCGCATCCGCGCCCCGGTCCGCCGTTGTTGTTGCACGGGCACGGAGCGCCCGTGCCGTCGCCGAAGCAGTACGAGATCCCGCCCGGCGCCTGGCACTCGTCCGGGATCCCGTCCAGGTTCGAGTCCTGGCTGTTCCCGCTGTCGGTGTCGCACGTGTCGAGGATGCCGTTCATGTTGCAGTCGTGCCCGCCGGCGGCGAGATCGCAGACGTCGCCGATCCCGTTCGCGTCGCAGTCCTCCTGCCCCGGGTTCGCGAGGTTGACGCAGTTGTCGACGCAGTCGGCGACGCCGTCGGCGTCCCCGTCGGTGTCGACCACACCGCACCCGCACTGACCCGGAGCGATCTTGGCCGGGTCGTTCGGGCAGCCGTCGAGGCAGTTCAGCGTGCCGTCGCCGTCCGAGTCGATGTCGGGGACACCGCAGCCGCAGATGCCCGGGTCGAGCTTGTTCGGATCGTTCGGGCAACCGTCGAGGCAGTTCACGGTGCCGTCGCCGTCGCTGTCCGCGTCGGAGACGCCGCAGCCGCAGATCCCGGGCGCCGTCTTGTTCGGGTCGTTCGGGCAGCCGTCGACGCAGTCCACGGTGCCGTCGCCGTCGCTATCCGCATCGGAGACACCGCAGCCGCAGATGCCCGGCGCGCTCTTGTTCGGATCGTTCGGGCAGCCGTCGCAGATGTCGCCGACTCCGTCGCCGTCGGCGTCTTCCTGGCCCGGGTTCGCGTTGTTCGGGCAGTTGTCGAGGAAGTCCGGGATGCCGTCCCCGTCCGTGTCCGGCGGCGGCGGCGCGGTCGAGGGGATGAAGACCTGCGCGGTCGCGGTTCCGGGCGTCTTGAACAGGCCGAGCGTCACCGTTCCTGTGACCGGCGGCGCGTTCGCGTCGAAGCGGAAGTTGTACGTCGTCCCCCAGCGGATCGCGTTCGCGTTCGGGTTCGACGCGAACGTCGACGTCGCCCACGAGAGGATCCCGCCGCTCGTCGACGAGGGCCAGTCCGTGCCGTCGAAGTTGACGCCGCCGACGCCGTCACCGCCGCGGTACGTCACGTCGTGGAATCCGATGTGGATCGGGACGACGCCGGTCGCGAGCGGGAGCGAGAACAGGCGGACGCTCAGGTCGGAGTTCTGGTTGTAGATCGCGTACTCGTAGTGGTACTGGCCGCCGCCGAGCGGCGTCACCTTCGAGCTCAGGATCAACCTGCCTTCGTTCGGGAGCTGGATGCTCTGCGAGTCGACGCCGGGCTCGCAGTTCTGCCACTGGTTGATGCCCGGGATCTCGCGCTGGGTCGTGCCCGAGAACCCGAAGGTCCACGAGGTGCCCGAGCCGGTCACGGTCACTTCGCGCGACGAGCAGTTGTTGTTGTCGTTTCCCGCGGCGGCGTCGTCCGGTGCGATGTACTGGCAGTTCGCGAAGTAGCGCGTGCCGCCCGCGCTGCTCACTTGGAGGTCTGCGCTCTCTACCTGGAGGCGTCCGGTGTTGCCGCCCGAGGGGTGCGGCGGCGGGTAGATGAAGAAGCCCGTGTTCGCGTTCACCTGGAAGCGCGGGCCGAGGAGGCTCTGCGTGCCGTTGCGTCCCGCGGTGTACGGGTCCGAGCAGCGCACGCCGAGGACCGATCCGTCCGTCGCCTGGCAGTTGGTGCAACAGAGCTGCTGGCTCTCGGCGAAGAAGCCGTGCTTCAGCCAGGAGAGTCCGACCTGCTCGAAGCGGCCCGCGCCGTTGACGACCTTGTAGCGGTAGAGCTCGCCGCCGATCACCGGGTGCTGGTTCGTGTTCGCGTGCCAGCCGAGCGTCGCCGTGCCCTGGTTGCAGGAGGTCGTGCCGAGCGAGAGCGCCTCGAGCGTGCCTGTCGCGGCGTAGTTCGCCGGCCCGGTGATGTCCCCGACGATCACGTCGGGACCGGTCGATCCCTGGCATGGGGTCTGTGCCGGTGCCGTGCTCGCGAGTCCGGCGGCGCAAAGCGTGAAAACGACGGTGGCGAACGCGGTGCGGGAGATCATCGGGCGGCTTCCTCGGTTGCGCGGGGAGTCGGACAGGGGTGGCGAGCCGACCCGAAAGCGTACTCCTGCACCTCGGGCCCCGCCAGCCCGGAACGGCCCTTCGCGCCCGCGTCGGGCGTCAGGAACGGTCGCCGGCAGAGTGCACCGGCAGCGAGAACCACACCGCCGTGCCGCCCGACGACTCCTTCGCGATCCCGACGCTCCCGCCGTGACCCGCGACGATGTCACGGCTGACGAGGAAACGCCGGTCGATCTCGTCCTCGCTCTGCGCCGAGCCCGCCGGTCTGCACAGACAGTCCTGGAGGCGCTCGACGTCCTCGGGCGACATCTCCGGCCCGGAATCGGCGACCGAGACGACCTGGAAACCGGGATCGCACTCGTCCTCGCGCGCCTCGATCTCGATCCTTCCGTTCGCCGGCACGCGCTCGAGCGCGAGGTCGACGAGATTCGCGAGAACCTGGTGCACGCGCATCCGGTCGACGGCCGCAGGCGGCATGCCGGGCGTCGTGTGGACCTCCAGTCGGATCCCGGCGCTCTCGAGGCGCGTCGAGAGGCCGGTCGCGGCGTGCTCGACGAGCGTCGCGAGATCCTCGCGTCGGATCCACAGCGACACCGGCCCGCCGGCGAGGCGTCCGACGCCGAGCAGGTCGTCCATTCCGCGCGCGATCCGCGTGCAGCCTTCCGACGCCGCGTCGAGGAGCTCGATCTGATCCCGGGTGAGCGGACCGGGGGCGCCCCGGCGGATCTCCGAGAGGATCTCGGTGACCATCGAGAGCGGCGTCGTGAGATCGAGGGACGACCCGCGGTAGTGGTCCTCCATCTCCTCGCTCTTCGTCTGGAGATCCTGGCGCTCGTGCTCGAGACGCTCGACCTTCTCGACTTCCTCCATCTCGCGGCGGTGCCGGTCGAGCGCTCCGTCGATCGCGCGCTCGAGACGCGCCGCGCTGAGATCCTCCTTCGGGAGGTAGTCGCACGCACCCGCCTGCATGACCTCGACGGCGACGCGCTCGTCGCCGATCCCCGTCAGGAAGATCGCGGGCACGGTCGAGCCCGTGTCGCGGATCGCCTTGAGGAGCTGCAGTCCGGTCACCGCGCCGAGCCGATGGTCGATGAAGAGCAGGTCGTTCGCGCGGCACTCGACCGCCGCGAGGAACTCGTGCGCCGTCGAGCAGGTCTTCAGGTCGACGCTCCAGTTCTTGACGCGCGACAGCGCGCGCGTGAGCAGGTGGAGGTCGTTCTCGCTGTCGTCGACCGCGAGCACGCGCAGCTTCCTCGGGAGGAGCGGCGCGGGCGCTGCGGCGACCGTCGGGGAAACGGAGTTGCGGTTCTGCTCGCTCATGGGACCTCCCGGGGCTCGACTCCGAGGAGACATGGATCGGCATGGGGGGCGCGCGAGCTGAAGGGGCCCCTCTGCATTCGTTGGCGCGCCGGAATGGGGCGGGATATAAGCACCCGCATGATCCCGCTTTCCCTGCAGCCCTTCTGCGCGCACGGCTCCGGGGCTGCACCGATCGAGGATCCGCGCCGCGCGGTCGTCGCGCGCGTCTTCGACGAGGCGCTCGCCGGAAACGCGGCGTACGCCCGGCTCCAGGAGCTCTGCCAGACGACGCCGCACCGTCTCTCCGGATCGCCCGACGCCGAGAACGCCGTGTCGTGGGCGCGCGACCAGATGGCCCACGACGGACTCGACGACGTGCGCCTCGAGCCCTGCATGGTCCCGCACTGGGAACGCGGACGCGTCGCGACGCTGGAGATCCGCGCGCCCGAGGCGGCGCGCAGCGCATACTTGCCGATCCTCGCGCTCGGCGGGAGCGTCGGAACCCCGCCCGAAGGCATCGAGGCGGAGGTCGTCGAGGTCCAGGGGATCGCCGAGCTCGCCGCGCTGGGCGACGCCGCGCGCGGGAAGATCGTGTTCTTCGACCGGCCGATGGACCCGAAGACGCTCGATCCCTTCGCCGCGTACGGCGCGGCCGTCGACCAGCGCGCGCACGGCGCGGTCGAAGCCGCGCGCCACGGCGGCGTCGCCGCGATCGTGCGCTCGATGACCCTGCGCATCGACGATCTCCCGCACACGGGCGCGATGCGGTACGAGGACGGCGTCGCGCGCGTCCCCGCCGCCGCCGTCAGCACCGCCGGCGCCGAGCGCCTCGCGGCCCTGCTCCGCGGCGGGAAGAAGGTCACCGTCCGTCTCCGGCTCGACTGCCACGAAGGGCCCGAAGTCCCCTCGCACAACGTCGTCGGCGAGATCCGCGGCGCCTCGAAGCCGGACGAGGTCGTCGTGATCGGCGCGCACCTCGACAACTGGGACGTCGGGCAGGGAGCGCACGACGACGGCGCGGGCTGCGCGCAGGTCCTCGAGGCGATGCGCCTCGTGCGCTCGCTCGGGCTCAAGCCGGCCCGGACCCTGCGCGCGGTGCTCTTCATGAACGAGGAGAACGGACTGCGCGGAGGTCGGGCCTACCACGACACGCACAAGCAGGAGCTCGCGCGCCACGTGCTCGCGATCGAGACCGACCGCGGCGGATTCTCGCCGCGCGGATTCGAGACGAACGCGCGCGGCGACCTCCTCGCCACCGTGCGCGCGATCGCGGAGCTGCTCGAGCCCGCCGGAGCGGGCCTCGTGCGCGCAGGAGGCGGCGGCGCCGACATCAGCCTCCTCCAGGAAGACGGCGTGCCGCTCATGGAGCTCCTCACGGATCCGCAGCGGTACTTCGACGTCCACCACTGCGTGCGCGACACGCTGGACACGGTCAGCCCGCGGGAGCTCGAGCTCGGCGCCGCGGCGCTCGCCGCGATGGCGTTCGGGGTCGCCGACGCGGCGAACTAGCCCGTGCGGGGCCGGAGCTCCGCGGACCGCTCCGCGTCCTCCTCGTCTTCGGCTTCCGCGCCGTCGTGCGGCGCGGCCAGCGCGAGCGTGCGCAGCGTGATGTTGTTCTTCGAGCGCTCCGCCTCGCGGTTCCGGCTCGCGAGGATCCGGTCGATCTCGCGATCGACGCTCGTGCTCGCGGGCACGTCGACGGGGCCGCTCGTGCCCTTGAGCGCGTCGACGACGGACTTCACGGTGATCGCGTCGAGGTCGCGCGCGGGCAGCAGCACGTCTTCCTTGCCGCTCGGCACGGCGACGACGAGGCCGCGCTCGACGAGGACCGCGAGCACTTCCTCGAGCGACCGCACCGGGACGGAGATCGCCGCGGCGAGATCCGTGGGCTTCCAGGGGTCGCCTCCCGCGAGGAAGCGCTCGCCGATCCGCGCCATCGCGCGCAGGGCCAGGAGCTCCTTGAACGCGTGGTCGGCGGGCCGCGAAGCCGCGACGCGGAGGTAGCTCGGCTCGCTCTGGTGCGCGAAACAGACCTCGGCACCGAGGAGCACCGTCACCCAGGAGATGTTGACCCAGATCAGGAAGATCGGGATCGCCGCGAAACTCGAGTAGATCGCGCTGTAGCGCGCGACGCCGATCTGGAACTGGACGTGCAGCCGCAGCGTCAGCCACCACAGCGTCCCGCCGACGAGCGCGCCGACGATCGCGGACACGAGACGCGTGCGCGCGTTCGGCATCGCGAGGTACACGAACGTGAACCCGATCCAGAGCGAGAGGAGCGGCAGCAGCGTCACGAGGAGATCGAGCAGGACACCGACGTGCAGCTTCCCGCGCAGCATCTCGACGAAGCCGCTGTCCTGCGCCGCGGTGGTCACCGCGGCCGCCGTGAACAGGAAGATCGGCGTGACGATCACCATCGTCAGGTAGTCCGAGACCTTGCGCAGCAGGCTGCGCTGGCGCTGCACGCCCCAGATGTGGTTGAAGGAGTGCTCGATCGTCCCAAGGAGCTTGATGACCGCCCAGCCGAGGATGACGAGCCCGAACGCGCCGAGGCTCGTCACGCGCGTCTCCTGCACGACGCTGCCGACGATCTCGAGGAGGTGGGCGAGCGCGACGCGGACTTCGTGCGTGCCGCCCGCCGACGGGGCTTCCGGGAGCGCGGGCGCGAGCGTCCCGAACGTGCGGTCGAGGAACGGGTTCACCGTGTCCTGGACGAGCTGCTGGTAGAAGCCGAAACCCTTCGCGACCGAGAACGAGAACGCGAGCAGGGGCACGAGGGAGAGGACGGTGATGTACGTCAGCGCCGAGGCGCGGAACACGCACTCGTCCTGGATGAAGCCGCGCCCGGCGAGGTGCACGATGCGGCAGAGCCGGTAGAAATGCGCTTTCGGGCCGGTCCGCGGGCGATCTTCCCCCCACACGGACTCGGTGAAGAACCCGAGCAGCCGCTCGAGGGGCTCCGGTGTCGCGCGCGGCTCCGCCGCGTCGGCTTCGCGCCGGACATCGCGCTCGAATCTCGTCGGAGACCGCATGCGTGGAGTCTAGCAACCCGGCGCGCGCGGAAGAGCGGTCAGGGTCGCGCGCTCTCGCGCCACGAGAGCACGCTGAAGGCCGTCGCGCGCCGCACCTGCGACGAGACCCACGGCAGCGTCAGCCGCCCGGCGACGAGTCGCTCGTCGAAGTGCAGCGCCAGCGCGACGTGGCGCTCGGGCTCCGAGCACCCGAGATCGACGTGGTTTCCCGCGCTGAGAGAGCCGCGGACCGTCGTCCGTCGCGGCGCGCGCGCGTCGACGGCGACGCTCCGGACGTCGTTCTCCGCGTACAGGAATGCATCGACCTCGGTGAGCGTGGAGTCCGACGGATCGCCGAGGAGGATGTTGCCGCTGCTCTTCCGGCCGGCGTCGCACAGCGCGATCAGCGCGACTCCGTCGCGCTGCGGGTCCGCGTAGTAGAGGTTGTCGGCGATGTGGATGTCGCCCTGGACGACGATGGTGATCGACGTCGGATCGTTCTCGGGCGACTGGAACCGGAACGAGTTCGTGCGCGTGTTCAGGATCCAGAGGTCGCCGTGGATGCGAAACACCCGGTGGTTCGCGCCCGCACCGGCGAACGTCAGCCGGCACGCGTCGGCTCCGTCGCCGTTTGCGTCGAGCCGGACGGCCTCGTACGGGTCTTCCAGGAAGTAGTCGTCGCCCTCGGTCGCGCGCGTCTCCGCTTCGCGGTCCGAAGGGTTCTTCCGGAACATGTGCGCGGGGCTCTCCCGCGGCAATTGCCACGCACGTCCGCCCGCCGGACTCTCCTCGCAGGTCGCGGCAGCGAACAGGTGCTCGACGTCGCAGTCCGCGCCGGTGCCGTAGTGCCGCCCCGCGAAGCTCGCGACCGACTGCGACTTCAGCCTCCCGTTCGCGGAGCCGTTGACGCGGCCGCGCGCGCGGATCGCTCCCCGGACGCGCGCGTCGCCGGTGACGGCGACGTCGTTGCCGCTGTACACGTCCCCTTCCACGACGTCCGCGTCGCTGCCGCGCCCTCCGAGCTCGAGCGTGTACCGGGGATCCATCGAGCTGTTCCCGGCGAAGACGGCGGTCTGGTACGCGAGGTCGACCGTCGGCCGGACGACGGCTTCGATCGTGCGCGCGTCGCTCGCGTACGTCGCTCGGGCCGTCAGCCGGTACGAGCGGTTCGCGACGTCGAACTTCTCGACGGTGACCCAGTAGGATCCGCCTTCGCACTCGATCGGATTCGACTCCGATCCGAGGCCGGCGAAGTGGCCGGCGAGGACGCGCGACAGCCCGTCGTTGATGCCGGCTTCGGCGACCGCCTGCGCCTTCAAGCTCCCTTCGGAAGTTCCTCGGGCGCGCATCGAGCGCGGGCCCATCGTGATCACCGTGCCGACGACGCCGAGGAGCACGAGGATCGCGAGCACGGTCGCGAGCGCCGCGCCTCCGCGCCGCGGCCAGTCGAACGTCTGGAGTGCGGTTCGAAACATCCCGGGCCAGGCCGGGAGTGGGTATCGGCGCGACGATCGCCGCGGTCCCAGTGCGAATGGGTAACAGCCGTGTCAGTCGGCGGCACGGAAAGTTGTTCGCGAGCGGATCGTCCGCTCGTCCGCGGCGCTACATCCCGTCGTCGTCCGCGCGACGGCGGTTGCGTCCGCCGCCGCCGCCGCCGCCGTCGGAGTAGCGATCTCCGCGGTCGCGCCGCTCGCCGCGGTCACCGCGGGGCGCTCCCCGGGGCGGTCCGAATCCGCCGCTCTGGCCGCCGAATCCGCCGCTCGGACCGGCGGGTCGCGGACCGCTCGGGCCCGGCGGCCGCGGTCCACCGGCGCCGCGCGGCGCGCGCTCGCGCGCCTCGTTGACGGTCATCCGGCGGCCTTCGACGTCCCTCTCGTGGAGCGCCGCGATCGCCTGTTGCGATGCCGCGTCCGAGTCCATCTCGACGAATCCGAAGCCGCGCGAGCGCCCCGTCATTCGATCCATGATCACCTCGGCCGAACGGACGACGCCGTGCTGGCCGAAGAGCGCCTGGAGATCCTGGGAAGTGAAGTTGTAGGGCAGGTTGCCCACGTAGAGCCGACTAGCCATCGAAACGGATTCCTTCGGGGAGTACGGAGTCAGCGCAGCTTCCGACCGGTTCCACGCCCCTCGAATTCGGCGGGAAGTTGCGCTGGATCCTTACGATAAGTGCCTGCCGCGCCGAGTGTCAAAGGGCCGCTTTCAACTGACGCCGAGGATCGCGACGGCGGCCAGGACGACGATCCCGATCGCGAGGGCGAGCAACACGATCTTGATCCAGCTGTACGGCGCTTCGCCGACGACCTTGCCCGTCTGGCCGTGCACGAGCACCGCGTAGCCGCGCCCCTGGAAGCGGTAGGTCAGGCTCCAGACCGGCAGGAGCACGTGCTTCCAGCGGACGTCGGCGAGGCGGTTCTGGACGCGCAGGTCGCGGTGCGTGTCGCCCGGCACGTCCCCGCCGCAGCGATCGGTCTGCCGCGCCTCAATCGTGGCTCGAGCGTTCGCGAAGCCGGCTTCGAGGTCGACCGCGTACTCTTCCGCGCGCCAGCCCGCGAGGTATTCGGGCCGGTACGGCACGAGCGCCTTCGTGTCGAACGCGCCGAGCTCGAGGGCGAGCTTCTCGGGCAAGCCCTTCGATCCGTTGACGAGCAGGTCGTCGTACACGTCGTCGCGCGCGCCCCACGCGGGCTCCCAGCGCACGTGTCGCACCTGGCGCATCCGCACCGACGGACGGCCGTTGACGATCACGACCGTCGGCTCGGTGACGTAGTAGTACGTGCCGGAGTCGGCGGACCAGTCCGAGTGCACGCGCGCGTCGAAGGTCCAGAACGGGACGTACACGCCGACCGCGGCGAAATCGCGCTGGCTCCGCAGGGCCGTCGGGCGGAACCACAGGCGCGCGAGCCAGGCGCGGAACTCCTTCTCGACGGCGGCGCGCCCGACGTCGAGAGGGATCAACGACTCGGGCCGGAGAGCGTTGCGGTTCGCGGTCTGCTCGAGGACCTGCGCGGATCCGCAGAAGACGCAGACCTTCGACGTCGTGCGCTCGTCGAACGTGACCTGGGCGCCGCAACGCTGGCAACGCGCGACCTTCACGTCGACGCCGAGACCGCGCGCGGCCGTTCCCGCGTCGGCGAGCGTGTGCTCGACGATCCCGCCGTCGGCGCGCGGGACGCGTGTGCTCGTCTGGCAGTACGCGCACACGAGCGCGTCCTCGTCGGGGTCCCACGTGACCTGCGCGCCGCAGTTCTTGCAGCGCAGGCGGACTTCCTGACCCTTCGACGTCGCGGGAGGCGGGACCCCTTGCGAAGCGGCGGGGATCGGCGGCGGCGCGCTGGGTTCGGATTCGGGCAAGCGGGCGGTCCCTCGGACGCCGTTCCTACAGCGCCGCACCGGCGATCTTCAACCCGAATCCCTTCGTTCAGCTGGCGACGCGCCGCCCGAGCCAGCGCAGCGCGCCGATCAAGTCGAACTCGGACCCGAACGCGTCCTGCTCGCGCTCGAGCGCCGGCCCAGCGAGAGTCTGCGCCTTCGCGAGCTCCGCTTCGTGCGCGAGCCGCTCCACCTCTCGCGCGCGCGCCTGCATCAAGCCGCCCTTCCGCACGAACTCGAGGATCCGCTCGAGCTCGCGGTGATCGAGCCACACGCCGTGTCCGCGGCAGACGTCGATCAGGATGCCCGACGATCCGCCGAAGTTCCGGCGCACCATCAGGTCGCTGCACGTCGGGCAGGGCAGGTAGGTCGGACCGCGCGCCGGATCCACGGGATGCGCCGGCTGCGAACCCGCGAGGGCGCGGCTCACGAGCTCCTCCTCGTCGGCCTTCTCGCAGATGCGCTCGAGG
The DNA here is from genome assembly GCA_036006425.1 of Planctomycetota bacterium. Taxonomy (GTDB): domain Bacteria; phylum Planctomycetota; class UBA1135; order UBA1135; genus DASYPQ01. The sequence goes on along the minus strand of DASYPQ010000012.1, from coordinate 11,808 downwards.
TCCTCCTGCGCGACCCACAGGCCGCCGCAGTTCGTGCACTCGACGAGGCTCGTCGATCCGACCGTCCGCGAGCGCATCGCGCTCCTGCAGCGCGGGCACGCCGTACCTTCGGCGACGGCCCGCAGCGCCTGGGGCGCGATCGCGATCCCGCACTCCATGCAGAACCGCGCGCCCGCGAGGAGGCGCGCGAAGCAGACCGGGCAGACGCCCGAGAGGCCGCGCGCCTCGAGCGTGATCTCGCCGTCGCAGTACGCACACTTCGCGGCGTCGAGCGCGAGCGTCCCGCCGCAGCGCCCGCACTTCAGCGGCTTCGGCGAGCGCGCCTTCTGGAATTCGACCGTCAGGAGCTCGGCGCACTCGCAGCGCACGTGCGTGCCGAGCGCCATGCCCGTGACGTCGTACTGCCGCCCGCAGCGGCGGCAGGCGACGAGGGCGCGCGCGGGACTCGCTTCCACACCGGCAGAGATCGGCTGGTCGCTGGCTCGGGGCTGAATGAAACCCTATGGTTCGCATACGTGCCCGCCGTTTTCCGGGCAGCAGCATCCCATCCACAGGAGTCCGACATGGGCGTAGTCGACTGGTTCAAGCGCGGCGTGGGCGAAATGACGATCGCCCGCCCCGACGACGCGAAGGCGCACGTCGTCTGGAAGCACCCCGATCCGACGATCCCGATGAAGAGCCAGCTCACGGTGCAAGCCGACGAGCTGGCCGTGTTCTTCCGGGACGGCAAGATCGTCGGGACGCTGCCGCCGGGCCGGCACACGCTCGACTCGATGAACATCCCGTTCCTGTCGAACCTCGTCGACAGCGTCACGGGCGGGCGACTGTTCATCGCCGAGGTGTTCTTCGTTACGACGCGCGAGAACACCGGCGTCCTCTTCGGCGGCCCGATCGGGCACGTCGAGGACCCGAAGAGCGGCGTGCCGGTCGAGACGATGGTGCACGGGGAATTCAGCTTCAAGGTGACCGATCCGCAGCAGCTGATCGTCAACCTCGTCGGCACGGGCCGCGCCGAGAGCTACCAGGTGCGCTCGTGGATGAAGGAGCAGGTGCTCAAGGTGATCCGCGACCGGATCGCGTCCCTCTTCGTGAAGAACAAGTGGCCGCTGCTCGACGTGACGTCGGGTGCCTACACCGAGGAGATCGAGCAGGACGTCCTCAAGGGGATGGACGTGCACGTCTCCTCCTACGGATTGAAGATCGTGCGCCTCGGCAACTTCGAGATCGCGATCGACGAAGCCGACGCGGCGAACCTGAAGCGGCTGTACACGGACGCGGCCTACCTGAAGACGGTCGGCGGCGTCGCCGCCTACCAGCAGTTCGCGGCGGGCAAGGCGATGCTCGGCGCGGGCGAAGGGATGGCGAAGGGCGGCGGCGGCGAGGGCGGAGGCGGCCCGCTGATGGGCGGCGCCGGGCTCGGCGTCGGCCTCGGGCTCGCGCAGATGCTCGTGCAGGATCACCGCGGCGGTCAGACGCTCGCGCCCGCGGCGCCCGGCGTCGTGTGCGCGAAGTGCGGCAAGAGCGTCCCGCCGGGCAAGTTCTGCAGCGCGTGCGGCGCGGACTTGTCGGAACAGGCGACGAAGGCGACCGTCTGCGCGAGCTGCGGGACGGCGATGGGCCCGGACGCCAAGTTCTGCGGGCAGTGCGGGAAGCCGCGGTAGGCCTCAGGCCGCGTCGGCTTCCACGGCTGCGCGCCGGCCCGCGTCGACGTCGACGAAGCACAGGAGTGCCGCGCCGACGATGAAGAACGCGACCACCCACAGGACAGCCGCGTGGACGCTCGGCGCGAGGCCGAACACGAGTGGACCGAGGATGCCGGCGAACTTGTCGAGTGTGGAGAAGAGTCCGAAGAACTCGCCCGATTTGTGCTTCGGGATCAAGGTCGAGAAGAGCGAGCGCGACAAGGCCTGGGCGCCGCCCTGCACCATGCCGACGAGAAGACAGATGACGAGGAACCCCCACTTGTCGGTGATGCGCGACGCCGCGACGCACACCACGATGTAGCCGCAGAGCGCCACGAGGATGCCGCGCTTGGCGCCGATCCGGCCCGCGAGCTTGCCGAAGAGGATCGCGAACGGCACGCCGACGAACTGGACGAGCAGGATGCAGAAGATCGTGAAGTCGCTCGGGATCGCGAGCGAGGTCGCGAAGAGCGCCGCCATGCGATTGATCGTGCCGATGCCGTCGCTGTAGAGGAGGAAGGCGACGAGCAGGACGAACGCTTCGCGGTACGTCTTGAGCTCGCGCAGCGTCGCGCCGATGCGCGTGAACGCGACACGGACGAGATTCTCGCCGGGCTTCTCGCCCTCCCTGATCGAGAGGGGCGGCTCCGGCACGCGGAAGAAGTACGGGAGCGTGAACACGAGCCACCAGATCGCGACGACGACGAAGCTCGCCCTCGCGGGGAGTCCGTCCGGCCCCGCGAGTCCCAGCGGACCCGCCCAGCGGATGAGCGCGACGCACAGCGCGAGACAAACCCCTCCCCCGAGGTATCCCGCGGCGAAACCCGTCGTCGACAGGCGATCGGCTTCGTCCGGTCGCGCGATGTGCGGCAGCATCGCGTCGTAGAAGACGAAGCTGCTCGCGATGCCGATGTTGGCGAGGCCGAAGAGGACGGCCGCGAGCACCCACTGGCCGCGATGGACGAAGAAGAGCGCGGCGGTCGTCGCGACGCCGAGGCCGAAGAAGACGCCGAAGAGCCGTTTCTTCATGCGCGCGTAGTCCGCGATCGCGCCCAGGATCGGCCCGAGGAGGGCCGCGACGGCCATGCAGACGGTCGTGATCAGGCTGAACTGGCGCCGGACCGCGTCCTCGCCGAGGCCGGCGGCGGGGACGCTCGCGTAGAAGACCGGGAAGACCGCCGTGATCACGACGGTCCACATCGCCGAGTTCGCCCAGTCGTACAGCGCCCACGCACGCAGCTCGGGGCGGTGCAGGGCGAGACGTTCGAGCAGAGGCGGCTTCGAGGAGGCGGGCTCGCTCACGGTGGGTCGCCGACCCTAGCATCCTCCGATCACGAACGCCGCACGGCCTCGAGGACGCCGGCCGACTGGCCCGGAACCGTGAGCATCCGGCTCACTTCGAGATCCGCGGAGGCGATCAGGGCGTTCCATTCGTCCTCGCTGCGCTCGCGTCCGCCGGTCACGGCGAGCATGTTGAGGTCCGACATCAGGAGCTTCTCGAGCTCCGGGTCGGCGCGGGCGATCCGACTCGGCAGCACGACCTCGATGAGGAGGAGGCGGCTCTCGGGGCCCATCGCGCCGCGCACGTTGCGCAGGATGCGCACAGCGGACGCGTCGTCGTAGCCGTGCAGCACGCAGCGCATGAGGTAGACGTCCGCGCCGGAGGGAATCGATTCGAGAAGGTCCCCCGCGACGAGCTCGCAGCGGCCTCTCAAGCCGGGCATCTCGAAGCGCTTCGATGCACCGTCGATCGCGCCCTGCCTCTCGACGAGGATGCCGCGTACTTCGGGCCGTGCCGCGAGCACGGCCGCGAGGAGTCCGCCGCCCCCGCCGCCGAGATCCGCGACGACGCGAGCACGCGCGAAGTCGAGCGCCGCGACGAGCGGAGCAAAGTCCTCCGCCGCCGCCTCCGCGAAGACCGCATGGAAGATCGCCTTCGCGTCGGGCTCCCGCGCCCAGCGCGAGACCGAGCCCTCGCGCTGCCGCGCCGCATCCGCGCCCGAGCGATCGCCGGCGCGGACGCAGTCGGGAAGGTAGGTCCAGGCGTCGGAGAGGAGATCGGACCAGAAGATCATGCTCGCCCACACGGACCCCGGCGCGTTCCTGCGCAGCGGATCGCCGAACGGCGTGAGCGCGAAGCGCGCCGGCTCGATCTCCTCGACGACACCGATGCTCGCGAGAGCGCGCAGGAAGCGGCGCAAGCCCGTCGGATTGCTCTGCGTGGTTGCGGCGAGCTCGTCGACCGTCCTCGGACCGTCGGCGAGCGCATCGGCGACGCCGAGGCGCACCGCCGCGCAGAGCACCTTCCCGCGGAAGTAGCCCATCGCCATGTCGAGCAGGGCTCGCCGGGACGAGTCCTCGCCGTCATGCATGGCAGCAGAGCCGCATCGGAATGGAAGGACTACCCACCGAGTTCATCCCAATCCTTCAAGGACAGCCAGTTCACACTCGGATGAAGTCGGGAACCGACGCAGTCGACGTGCGACCACATGGTTTGTGAACGACTCCGGTTCGCGAACAGGATCGTGAGTTCGATCGGCTCGTGCACCGTGGCCACGATCGCGTGACCGCAGAAGCAACACTGGGGATCCTCCGGACCCCGGGGGGATTCCATCGACCTGCTTTGCGCATCGGCATTCATCGGCGCTGCATTCGTGAGGCGACTACTGTAGCGTCCGAGTCGAGGACGAGGGCACGGCGCATTGCTCGCTCGGCTTCGGCTCACGTGTCGGCCCGAGGAGATACCGCGAGAAGTGCTGTGACCTACGAGGGCTCCTGGACGCCGCCGCTCGACGCGTTGAATGCCGCGACAACATCACGGAGCTCTGCCGGGAACTCTCCTGTCGTCGTCAGGATCCTGCGAGCACGCTCGCGGCGCCGTGGATCTTGGCGCCACCACGAGCCGTCCACGCGCAGAACGCTCGCGAGCAAATCCCCCGGAAACAAGTCGCCCTGAGTGAGGGGATCCCGTTCGAGCACGTCGAGCGCCAAGGGCACAAGCCAGTCGAGCCCGATCTGCTGTCCGATCATCAGTCGAAGCTCCTCCGTCGAGAACTCGCCGATCGGCTTCGTCCTGAGCTGATGGCAGGTGGTGATCAGGTACGAGCCACCGGACGCCGGTCCCCAGACCGGCGGGTCCAACTCGTCCAGCGTCTTCGAGGTGTCGAGCGGATCCATCGCTTCGTCGCCGAGGTCGTCGTTGCCATCGTACGGTGCGTGCGTCTGCGACTCGCGCGAGCTCGTCCTACGTCTGATCGTCCCCTGCGATCCCGATGCGGGTGGCCGGTGACCGGTGCTCGCCTCGCGGGTAGTTGGCGATTCCCGGCACAGCGTTGCAAGCTTGCTGCTGCTCGTCATGACGGCCTTCTCTGCGAGAGTTCTCGTTCCGCTGATTCTCGCAGCCGTGGCTGTTTGGACGATCTGGCTGGAACTCCGCGGGTCGCCGGAGGCGCGCCCACGGACCTCGCACGACCTCACGAAGCACCTCCCCGAGGACGTGCAAGCGTCGGCTCGCGAGCATGCGATCCTCCGCGGATACGTCTCCTGGCCACGTGACAAGCCTGCTGCTGGAGCGTCGGTTTTCCTGCGTGCGTCGAACGATCCGACCGGACAGATCTCGCCACAAGAGGCGACGACGGACGCCGACGGATTCTTTCGCATCGAGGACGTCTGGCCCGCGCTCTACACCCTCGATGCCGTGGTCTGGGGTCCGTTGGTCCCGCGTCGTCGTGCGATTGGATGCGCGCATCTCGATCGTGTCGACTCGCTGGCCTTCGAGTTACGGTTGACGCTCGTCCCCCAAGCGCCGATCCGAGGTTCAGTCCTCGATTCTCTGGGCAGGCCGATGCCGGGCATCGAAGTTTCGATCACCCATCCTTCGGCGATCCTCGCGTCCGCGGATGCTCAGGACATCGAGGTGTCGGATGGGGCGGGAAGATTCGAGGTTTGGGCTCCTTCAGGCGCGTTCGTGAACCTCGAAGGCTGGCGTCAGGAGTGGTTCCAGGACTTGCGGAGCCTCATCGGTCCCCCGGGGTGGGCTTCTGCTGTTCGATCCGGATGCGAACACCTCGACCTCTACATGCCGAGTGGTCCTTGAGGCCGCACCTGTGCGTCCGAGTTCGTCGCCGCTACCGTGACACGCTTCCGCCACGGAGTCACGCCGCATGCTCCTCGCACTCAGCTTCGCTCTCCTCCAAGAGTCCCCTCCCGCCGAGAAGAAGCCCGAGCCGCCGCCGCGGCTTTCGGTCGAGCAGATCCGCGCGGCGGGCGAGACGATCGGGCTCTCGTTCACTCCGGATCAGCTCGCGCAGATGCGCAAGAGCGTCTCCGAGCAGATCGAGACGTACGAACACCTCTGGAAGCTTCCGCTCGACAACTCCGTCGCTCCGGCGTTCGTCTTCTCGCCGCTCTTCCGGGCATGAAGGTCGCGTCGCCCTCCTTCCAACCGAAGCCGATCGCGCTCCCCGATGCGTCGAAGCTCGAGCGGCCGGCGAACCTCGAGGACCTCGCCTTCGCGGACATCCCGACGCTCGCGGCGCTCGTCAAGTCGCGCAAGATCACTTGTCTCGACCTCACGAAGATGTACCTCGCGCGCCTCAAGCGCCTCGACGCGAAGCTCCACATGATCGTCAACCTCACCGAGGAGCGCGCGCTCGCGCAGGCGGCGGAACGCGACAAGGAGCTCGCTGACGGCAAGTGGCGCGGCCTCCTCCACGGCATCCCCTGGGGCGCGAAGGATCTTCTCGCGGTCAAGGGCGCGCCGACGACTTGGGGCTCCAAGATCTACGAGCACCAGGTCATCGACGCCGACGCGACCGTCGTCAAGCGTCTCGACGAGGCGGGTGCCGTCCTCCTCGGCAAGCTCTCACTCGGCGAATTCGCGTACGGCGACCTCTGGTTCGGCGGCCGCACGCGCAACCCCTGGAATCCCGAGCAGGGCTCGAGCGGATCCTCCGCCGGTCCCGCGGCGGCGACGGCGTCGGGTTGCGTCGCGTTCTCGATCGGATCGGAGACGCTCGGCTCGATCGTGTCTCCGTGCACGCGCTGCGGAGCCACCGGACTGCGCCCGACCTTCGGCCGCGTGCCGCGCACCGGATCGATGGCGCTCTCGTGGACGATGGACAAGCTCGGCCCGATCTGCCGCACCGTCCAGGACGCGACGATCGTCCTCGCGGCGATCCAGGGACCCGACGACCTCGATCCGACGGCGCAGGCGTTCCCGTTCGCGCCTCCGGGCGAGATCGACGTGCGCGGGTGGAAGGTCGGGTACACGGCGAAGGACTTCGAGCGCTCGCCCGCGGACCAGCACGTCCTCGACGAGCTCAAGGCGCTCGGCGTCGAGCTCGTCCCGATCGAGCTTCCTGCGTCGATCCCGGCCGGAGAGCTCCTCGTCGTCCTCACGTGCGAAGCCGCCGCCGCGTTCGACGAGCTCACGCGCGACGGCCGCGACGCGCAGATGGTCTGGCAGGCCGACGAAGCCTGGCCGAACACGTTCCGCGCGACACGCCTCGTTCCCGCGATCGAGTACCTGCGCGCGATGCGCCTGCGCACGGAGCTCATGCGCGAGATGGACAAGGTCTTCCAGAAGGTCGACCTGTACGTCCACCCGAGCTTCGGCGGCGACACGCTCGTCGTCGCGAACCTCACGGGACATCCCACGATCTGCGCGCCGAGCGGGCTCGACGAGAAGACGAAGTCCCCCCGCAGCATCGGCTTCACGGGCCGCCTGTTCGGCGAGACGCAGCTCGCCGCGCTCGCGCAGGCGTGGCAGCGGTCGACCCGCTTCCACCTCGCGCACCCGTCCCTCTGACTCAGGCCGCGCGATTCGCCGCGGCCGCTTCGGCGATCACCTCGCCGACCGTCTCCACGAGCTCTTCCATCTCGACCGGATAGCGCAGGTAGCGCTGGGCGCCGGCAGCCTGCGCCTCGTCCCGGTAGATACGGGAGCGGTAGATGTGCGAGCCGAGGATGACCGGCATCTGCGCGGCGTCGAGCAGCGTGCGGATGCGCTTGCAGACCTCGAATCCGTTCGGTCCTTCCAGCAGGATGTCGACGAGGATCAGCGCCGGCAGCTCCTTGTGCAGCTGCGCGATGACGTCGGTCTCGCTCGTGAAGAGCGAGACTTCGTATCCGGCCTTCGCGAGCGCCTCGCGCCGCTGGTTCGGACTCTCCTGCTGATCGTGGACGAGGAAGATCCTGTGCATCGCGTTCAACCCCGCGCCGTGGCGGCGTAGACCTCTTCGAGGGTCGTCATTCCGGCGCGCGCCTTCCGGATCCCGTCCTCGCGCAGCGTCATCATGCCCTTCGCGCGCGCGGCGTCGCGCAGCTCGCCCGCGCCGCCGTTGCGCCGCACGACGGTGCACAGGTCCGCGTCGAGAGTCATGATCTCGTAGATGCCGATCCGGCCCTTGTACCCGGTCTTCGCGCACACGTCGCAACCCGCGCCGCCGAAGAACGCGTCGTCCTCGGGCGCGATCCCGAGGCGCTCGAGAAGCTCGGCGCGCGGGCGCTGGATGCGCTTGCAGCGCTGACAGATCTTGCGGATGAGGCGTTGCGCGATGATCCCGCGCAGCGTGTCCGCGAGCAGGAACGGCTCGATCCCCATGTCGGCGAGGCGCGTCACGGATTCGGCCGCTCCGACGGTGTGTAGCGTCGAGAGCACGAGGTGGCCCGTCAGCGCCGCCTGGACCGCGATCTGCGCGGTCTCCTGGTCGCGCACTTCGCCGATCAGCACGACGTCCGGGTCCTGGCGCAGGATCGAGCGCAAACCGCGCGCGAACGTCAGGCCGATCTTCGAGTTCGCGGTGATCTGCGTGATCCCGTCCATCGAGTTCTCGACCGGGTCCTCGATCGTGATGATCTTCGTGTCGGGAGCGTGGACGTGCTGGAGGAGCGCGTACAGCGTCGTCGTCTTCCCGTGTCCCGTCGGCCCGGTCGCGAGCACGACGCCGTCGCCGCCCTCGACCATCCGGCGCATCGACTCGAGCTCCTTCGGCTCGAGGCCGAGCGACTCGAGATCGAGGAGCTTGCGCCCCCCGTCGAGGATCCGGACGACCCCGCCCTCGCCCGCGAGCGTCGGCGTCGTCGCGATGCGGAGGTCGACACGGTGGCCGCGGATCTCCGCCTGGACGCGTCCGTCCTGCGGGAGCCGTCGCTCGGCGATGTCGAGGTTCGCGATGACCTTGAGCCGCGCGAGGACCGGCCGCGCCCACGCCTTCGGCAGCGAGACGCGCTCGTACAGCGCGCCGTCGACGCGGAACCGCACGCGCAGCGCCTTGCGCGTCGGCTCGAGGTGCACGTCGCTCGCGCCCGCGACGAACGCCTCCTCGAGCAGCGCCCGGACCATGTTGATCACGGGCTGATCGATGTCCGTCGCCTTGCTCTCGTCGTCCTCCTCCTCGAGAGCCAGGACGTCGAGGTTCACTCCTTCCCCGAGCGGGTGCGCGTTCTGCGTGAGGATCTCGTCGACCTTGGGCCCTCCGGTCTCCTTCCGGAAGATCTCCTCGAGGCAGCGTTCGATCGTCGCCGGCTCCGCGTGGACCGCGAGCACGGGCGACTTCAGGAACAGGCTGATCGCGTCGACGCCGTAGAGATCGGTCGGGTCCTCGACCGCGACCGTCGTCACGCCCGCGATCCGGTTCACCGCGACCGCCTGGTGCTTGCGCGAGCGCTCCTCGCCGAGCGCCTGGGCCACTTCGCGGTCGACCATGCCGATCGTGAGGTGGATGCACGGGATCTTCCCCTGGTCGCGCATCGCCGCGGCGAGGTCCGCCTCCGTGACGAGCTTCAGCGCGATGAGCGCCTGGCCGAGGCGCACGTTGCGCTCCTGCTTGTACGTCATCGCGTTCTCGAGGTCGGCGGGCTGGATCAAGCCCTTCTCGACCAGGAGGTCGCCGAGCGACGAACGATTGGGAAGCGGACTGGCGGACTTCACGGTGTGGACGCGGAGGTGTCGGGGATCCGGTGCGGGAACTCCTGTATCGGTCGGCGCATCGAGAGGATTGAGGCGCCGGGACCTGCGCCGAGGAATAATCTCGGGCCATGTCGCGGGTCCAGCGCTCCCGAGCCTCGATGATCCAGGGCTGGATGCCCTTCGGTTTGTCCCGCGTCAAACCTCGCCACTTCCGGGAGATGCTGCGGATCGCGTGGGAGAACCGCGACAGCCTCCCCTACGCCTGGCGCGTCCTCACCCGCGGCGTCTGCGACGGATGCGCCCTCGGTACCACTGGCTTGCGCGACTGGACGATCCAGGGCACGCACCTCTGCATGGTGCGGCTCGAGCTCATGCGGCTCAACACGATGGGTGCGCTGTCGCCCGAGCTCCTCGGCGACGCGGACGCGCTGAAGAAGAGGAGCTCGCGCCAGCTCCGCGAGCTCGGCCGCCTCCCCTGCCCGATGCGCCGGCGGAAGGGCGAGAAGGGATTCCAGCGGATCTCGTTCGACGAGGCCTGGGCGGAGATCGGGCCGAGGTGGCGGGCGTTCGATCCCGCCCGCACGGCGATGTTCGTGACGAGCCGCGGGGTGACGAACGAGGTCTACTACGTCGCGCAGAAGGTGTTCCGCTACCTCGGCAGCAACCACGTCGACAATTCGGCGCGGCTCTGTCATTCGCCTTCGACGAGCGGCCTGAAGAGCACGATCGGCGTCGCGGCGACGACGTGCTCCTACTCGGACTGGTTCGACGCCGACCTGATCGTCTTCCTCGGGTCGAACCCCGCGAACGACCAGCCGGTCACGACGAAGTACCTGTACGAGGCGCGGCGCCGGGGCACGCGCGTCCTCTCGGTCAACGCCTACCGCGAGCCGGGGCTCGAGGCGTACTGGATCCCGTCGAACGTGGACTCGGCGCTGTTCGGAACCCGCCTCTGCGACCGGACGTTCCTCGTGCGCGTCGGCGGCGACCTCGCGTTCCTGAATGCCGTGCAGCGGATCCTGATCGCGAAGAACAAGGTCGCCCGCGATTTCATCCGCGCCGCGACGCACGGCTACGAGGATCTCGTCCGCGCGCTCGACGCGCAGCCGATGGACGTCCTCCTCGCCGCGTGCGGTCTCCCGCTCGCGGAGGTCGAGGCGTTCGCGAGCGAGATCGCCGCCGCCGATCGCGGGATCCTCGTGTGGTCGATGGGGATCACGCAGCACACGCAGGGCGCCGACACGGTGCGCGCGATCGCGAACTTGGCACTCCTGCGCGAATGGGTCGGACGGCCGGGCACGGGTCTGATGCCGATCCGCGGCCACTCGGGCGTGCAGGGCGGCGCGGAGATGGGCTGCTACGCGACGGCGCTCCCGGGCGGCGTGCCGATCGACGCCGACTCGGCGCGACGTTTCGCCAACTTGTGGGGCTTCGAGGTGCCCGCGACGCCGGGCCTGACGACAGTCGACGCCCTCGAGGCCGCCGGACGCGGCGAGCTCGACGCCTTCTACTGCATCGGCGGCAATCTCCTCGAGACGCTGCCCGAGCCGCATCGCGTCGAGAGCGCGCTCGCGAAGATCCCGCTGCGGATCCACAGCGACATCGTCGTCACGTCGCAGATGCTCGCCGAGCCGGCAGAGACGGTGATCCTCCTGCCCGCGCGCACGCGGTACGAGCAGCGCGGCGGCGGGACGGAGACGACGACCGAGCGGCGGGTCGTGTTCTCGCCGTACGTGCCGGGGCACGACGTCGGCGAGACGCAGAGCGAGTGGGAGATGCTGCTCGAGTTCGCGCGCGCGGTGAAGCCCGAGGGGGCGGGGCGGATCCACTTCGAGGACGGCGCGGCGATCCGGGCGGAGATCGAGGCGGCCGTGCCGGCGTACCGCGGGATCGCGGCGCTCGCGAAGCAGGGCGACCAGTTCCAGTGGGGCGGCCCGCTGCTCTGCACCGACCGCAAGTTCCCGACGGCCGACGGGAAGGCCCACTTCCAGTGCGTAGAGCCCCACGCGCTGGCACGCGAAACGGCCCGTGCATCGAATCGCTTCAAGCTGGCGACGCGCCGCGGCAAGCAGTTCAACTCGATGGTGCAGTGCGACGTCGATCAGCTCACCGGCGCGGCGCGGGATCACATCCTGATCGATCCGGCGGACGCGGCGCGGCTGGGCCTCGCGCAGGACGATCCGATCGTGCTCACGGGACCAGTGGGGACCTTCC
>DASYPQ010000011.1:0-230462 GCA_036006425.1 Planctomycetota bacterium | reverse complement strand
CGTCAGGTCCTTCCACGTGCCGGCGACGCCGCGCACGTGCGCCTGGCCGCCGAGCTTGCCTTCGGTGCCGACTTCGCGCGCCACGCGCGTCACTTCGGCGGCGAACGCGTTGAGCTGGTCCACCATCGTGTTGATCGTGTTCTTCAGCTCGAGGATCTCGCCCTTCACGTCGACCGTGATCTTGCGCGAGAGGTCGCCCCGCGCGACGGCGGTCGTCACCTCGGCGATGTTGCGCACCTGCGCGGTGAGGTTGGAAGCCATCGAGTTCACCGAGTCGGTGAGCCCCTTCCACGCGCCGGCGACGCCGGGCACGCGCGCCTGGCCGCCGAGCTTGCCTTCGGTGCCGACTTCGCGCGCCACGCGCGTCACTTCGGCGCCGAACGCGTTGAGCTGGTCCACCATCGTGTTGATCGTGCTCTTCAGCTCGAGGATCTCGCCCTGCGCGTCGACGGTGATCTTGCGCGAGAGGTCGCCCGAGGCGACGGCGGTCGTCACTTCGGCGATGTTGCGCACTTGCGACGTCAGGTTCGACGCGAGACCGTTCACGTTGTCGGTCAAGTCCTTCCACGTGCCGGCGACGCCGGGCACCTGCGCCTGACCGCCGAGCTTCCCTTCCGTGCCGACTTCGCGCGCGACGCGCGTCACTTCGGCGGCGAACCCGTTCAGCTGGTCCACCATCGTGTTGATCGTGTTCTTCAGCTCGAGGATCTCGCCCTTCACGTCGACGGTGATCTTGCGCGAGAGGTCGCCCCGCGCGACGGCGGTCGTCACTTCGGCGATGTTGCGCACCTGCGACGTCAGGTTCGACGCGAGGCCGTTCACGTTGTCGGTCAGGTCCTTCCACGTGCCCGCGACGCCGGGCACCTGCGCCTGGCCGCCGAGCTTCCCTTCGGTGCCGACTTCGCGCGCCACGCGCGTCACTTCGGACGCGAACGAGCGCAGCTGCTCGACCATCGTGTTGAGCGTCTCCTTGAGCTGGAGGATCTCGCCGCGCACGTCGACCGTGATCTTGCGCGACAGGTCGCCGCTCGCGATCGCGGTAGCGACCTCGGCGATGTTGCGCACCTGCGCGGTGAGGTTGCCGGCCATCGAGTTCACGTTGTCGGTCAAGTCCTTCCACGTGCCCGCGACGCCCGGGACCTGCGCTTGACCGCCGAGCTTGCCTTCCGTGCCCACCTCGCGCGCGACGCGCGTCACTTCCGACGCGAACGAGCGCAGCTGCTCGACCATCGTGTTGATCGTGTTCTTGAGCTCGAGGATCTCGCCCTTCACGTCGACCGTGATCTTGCGCGAGAGGTCGCCGCGCGCGACGGCCGTCGTCACCTCGGCGATGTTGCGCACCTGCGAAGTCAGGTTGCTCGCCATCGCGTTCACCGAGTCGGTGAGGTCCTTCCACGTGCCCGCGACGCCGGGCACGACCGCCTGGCCGCCGAGCTTGCCTTCGCTGCCTACTTCGCGCGCCACGCGCGTCACTTCGGAAGCGAAGCCGCGCAGCTGGTCCACCATCGTGTTGATGGCCTCCTTGAGCTGGAGGATTTCGCCGCGCACGTCGACCGTGATCTTGCGCGACAAGTCGCCGCTCGCGACCGCGATCGTCACCTCGGAGATGTTGCGGACCTGCGCGGTCAGGTTCCCGGCCATCGAGTTCACGTTGTCCGTGAGGTCCTTCCACGCTCCGCTGAGTCCCTTGACCTGCGCCTGGCCTCCGAGCTTGCCGTCGGTGCCGACCTCGCGCGCGACGCGCGTCACTTCCGACGTGAAGACGCGCATCTGGTCGATCATCGTGTTGACGATCGTCGCCGACCGGAGGAACTCGCCTTCCAGCGGCCGGCCCTCGTGCTCGAGGCGCATGCTCTGCGAGAGGTCGCCCTTCGCGACGGACGAGATCGCGCGCGTGACTTCCGCCGTCGGCCACACGAGGTCGTCGATCAGCGTGTTGACGGAGTCCTCCATCGCGCCCCAGGAGCCGGTGCGCGCCACCGAGGAGACGCGCTGGCGCGTGCGACCGCGCTTGCCGACGTCCTTGCCTACGCGCTCGAGCTCCGCGGCCATGCGCTGGTTCGAGACGACGATGCTGTTGAACGCGTCCGCGAGCTTGCCGCTGAGCCCGACCCAGTCCGTCGGCAGCCGGACGGAGAAGTCGCCGTCGCGCACGGCCTGCAACGCGCGCAGGAGGAGGCGCGGCTCGATCGACTCGTCGTGCACGGGAGGGGGAGCGGGAGCGAGCGACTTGCCGTTGCGCGGACCCTGCGTCTTCTTCGATTCGCCGGACGGACTCATCGGACGTCTCCCCTGCTCCCGAGCCGTACGGACATAGAACCTCGCATGTCTCGCCAGACAGTGACCATGATCCCCTCGTGGTTTGGGCGTCCTACGCTTGCAGGAAGACCCGAAATCGTTTCAATTCATCACCAGTCCGCGGCAGGACCAGGCGTTCGCGATCTCCCGACCCACGCGGTGGAGGTCGCTCGCGCGCGCGGGGCGGGCGATGAACCCGTGGGCACCCAGTTCCCGCGCCCACCGCAGCTCCTCCGCTCGCTCTCCGGGACCGATCACGACCAAGGGGACCTCGGCCAGCTCGGAGGTCGCCCGGATCGTGTGCACGATCTCACGTCCCGGTTCCTCGCACATGTCGACCTCCGCGAGGATCAGGTCGGGCAACCCCGCGCCCGAACGGATGTCCGCGGCGACCGCTCGCACGGCCTCGACCCTGTGGTCGATCACGCTCAGCGCCGGTCGCAGCCCCGAGAACTCGACCGCGAGGCGCAAGTGCACGCCTCCGACGACGTTCTCTTGCACCAGGAGGATTCGGACGCCGTCCGCAGGGGGCGTGTCGGAGTTCATTGCAGTTTGCAGAATTCGCCGCAGCTCGTTGCAACTCTTGCAAGAGCGAGCCGGGAGCCGGAGTCGTGGGTGATGGGCCGCCGGATAGCGGCGCGCCGGGCGCGCGCGAGGGCAAACCGCGTACCCTCTCGGTCCGCCGGCTCGCGATCGCGACGCGGCGTCAACTGCGGGCTGGCCCAGCCGTCACGGCCACCAGGTGACTTGCCCGGTCTGCGTCGCATTGAACGTGCGGAACGCCGAGCAGCCGCCCAGGACGACCGGATCGCGGTAGTAGACGAAGTACCAGCGGCTGTCGCCGGGATGGAGCGTGTCGCCGAGGGCCGCCGACCGCACGGAGACGTGCGCGTCGCCGCCGTTGAGATCGGGGACGGTGATGCTGCCGCCCGACGCGACCTTCGTGTAGAGGCGCTTGAACGTGCCCGTCGTGCAGCGCACGCCCATGCCGAACTGCGCTCCGTGCGCGCTCGTGCCCGTCCATTGGGTCAGGATGCTGAGCGCCGTCGGCCGCTCGTCGCTCGTCGTGAACCGCAACGAATCGAGCGAGAGGTACGCGATGCCCGACGCCGCCAGCGTCGCGCCACCCGTCGCCGACGAGTTGTCGCAGCCGCGTCCGGCGCCGCTCGGCGGATTCGAGCAGGGGCACGTGATCACTCCGTCGACGCCGGGGGAGCACAGGCTCGTGAACCCGGTCGGCGCGACGTCGCGGACGTAGATGTCAAAGTCGTTGTTCAGGTCGTTGGCGTCGAACGTGCCGGCGACGCTCGAGAAGGTCACGTACCGGCCGTTCGCGGAGAGGCTCGGGAGGTAGCTGAAGCCGTTTCCTTGCTCTCCCTCGGAACCGACGCTCATCCTCGCGGTCACGCCGAGGATGCGGTCGCGCCGGAACACGTCCCAGGACCCGTTCGTGTCGCCGTTGACGAGGTTCGTCGAATCGCTGGAGTAGACGACGTAGCGCCCGTCGGCCGAGATCCCCGGGGAAGGGTACTGCTGGGCCACGGAGCCATAGTTGCCCTGGACGCCGCTCGTCGAGACGTCGATCAGCTCCGTCGTGCCGTTCAAGCGGTCGCGCACGAAGATGTCGGGCAGTCCGTTCGTGTCGCCGGGGACGAGGTTCGTCGCGTACGACTCGAACGCGACGAAACGGCCGTCCGCGGAGATCGAGGGCGACGAGCAGGGCAGGTCGATCCCGCCGCCGTTGAAGGCGAAGGTCACGCGCTCCGTCGTGTTCGTCTGCCGGTCGCGGACGAAGATGTCCGGCATGCCGTTCGTGTCGCCGGAGAACAGGTTCGAGCCGTAGCTCACGAATGCGACGTAGCGCCCGTCCGGCGAGATCGCTGGATCCCGGCTCGTGCTGTTTCCCTGGATCCCCGCGGAATCGACGCTGACGAGCGTCGTCGTGCCGAGGAGCCGATCGCGGACGAAGATGTCCGAGTACCCGTTCGTGTCCCCGGCCACGAGATTGTCCGAGTAGCTCCGGAACGCGACGTAGCGCCCGTCGGCGGAGATCGAGGACTCGCGGCTGTCCTGGTTCCCCTCCGTCCCGGCCGTCGAAACGCTGATCCTCTCCGTCGTGCCGAGCTGACGGTCGCGCAGGAAGATGTCGACCTTGTGGTTCGTGTCGCCGGGAACGAGGTTCGATCCGTTCGTGGAGTACGTCGCGAAGCGGCCGTCGGCCGAGATCGCGACGAAGATGTTCCAGAAGTCGTCACCGTTGCTCTGCGCGCCGCTCGAGGAGACGTTCACGCGCTCGGTCGTGCCGAGCAGACGGTCGCGGACGAACACGTCGCGCGCGTCGTTGGAGTCACCGGTGACGATGTTGCTCCCCAGGCTTTCGAACACGACGTAGCGGCCGTCGGCCGAGACCGCGTTCGAGAAGCTCGTCCCGTTCGCCTGGCCTCCATTCCAACTGAAACTGATCCGCTGCGTCACCTGCGCGGATGACGGTGTGGAAAGAAGAAGGGTTGCGAACGCGGCGATCGCGCCGCACGTCTCGACGCTCTTCATGGGGAATCCTCCTCAGGCCGGGCCTCATGGTATCGGGGCAGGTCTGGACTCGCTGGATCAGGCGTCCTCTGGCGACCCGGTTGCCTCTCGCTCTGGTGTTCCTACGCGACCCAGTTGCCGCTCTCGCTCTGGTGTCCCCGCGCGACCCGGTTGCCGCTCTCGCTCTGGTGTCCCCGCGCGACCCGGTTGCCCCTCTCGCTCTGGTGTTCCTGCGCGACGCGGTGGCCCCTCTCGCTCTGGTGTTCCTGCGCGACGCGGTCGCCCGTGTCGATCTGGTGTCCGTCCGCGACCCAGTTGCCTCTGTCGCTTCGGTTTCCCGCCGCACTTCGAAAACCCGGATAGCATGGACGCCTCACCCCAGAGAGGCACCCCATGCAGTCTTCGAGCTCCGTCCGACTCACCTCCGTCCGTCTGACGTCCGCCTTGGCCCTGTGCGTCCTCGGTTCCACCGCGACTGCGCAGCAGTCTGCTGGAGATCCCGGCTCGGCGCTCCGGGTCGAAGTGACACCCGAGGGTGCCTTCTACCGCAGCGTCCCGCGCGCATCCGCGACGAAGTCCGTCGGTCCGTCCTCGCTCACGACGGCCGGACTGATCTGGAGCCACCCCGACGGCGGTCTCCTCTGGATCGGCAACGCCGTTTCGCTCGGGAACTACGGCACCGAGGTCTTCACGGCGTACGACCTCAACAACGAAGCGACGGCAGTTTTCTCGTGCTACGACACGAATCCGCCGAACGCGATCTGGACCGACAACGCGCCGTTCGGAAGCGAGGATCACCACGTCGCCTCGGCGAACACGACGAACACGAAGGTCGCCATCCACACCTTCAACAGCGGCACCGCGAGCGCCACCGTCGTGCTCAGCAAGTACACGACGCTCTCGCCGTCACCCGACTGGACCTACACGTTCGGATTCAATCCGGCGATGGGCGGCGGAACGAATTGCGGCATCTCGCGCGACGGCCAGACGATCGTGGCGGTCGCCGGCGACGCGTCAGCGGGCACCTTGACCATCGCGGTCTTCTCCCCCGCCTCGAACGTCCCGCTGAGCGTGACACCGGTCGTGATCGGCGCGGGCAACGCGATCCGCGGGTTCGACCTCTCCGCCGACGGCTCGACGCTCTACTTCGCGACGGCCGGGAACCCGACGGCGTACATCTTCGACGTGGCGACGCAGGTCGCGACTCCCGTCGCGAACATCGGCGCGAGCTTCGACAGCCACGCGATCTCGGGCGACGGCTCCGTCTTCGCGTTCGGCAACTTCAACTCGATGTCGGTCTACCAGAAGATCGGCGGCGTCTACACGAACACGTTCACCCGCAACGTCCCGGGCCAGAACTACTGCGCGCAGATCGACATCTCCGACGACGGCAACACGATCGCGGCCGGCTACACGTTCTACGACTTCTACCTCACCGTCCGGATCGAGGCCATCGACGTGCCCAGCCAGTCCGTGACGATGAGCGACACCGTCGTTGCGAGCGGATCCTTCCAGAACATCGTCTCGGCCGTCGCGATCGCCGCCGACGGCCAGCACTTCGCGGTCGGCCTCTGGGGCGACGGATCCGGCCCGGTCGCGGAGGAGCGCTTCTACGCGCGCAACCAGAACGCCGCGGTCGGCACCGTCGACCTCCCCGGCTCCGTGTTCGGGATCGCGATCTCGGCCGACGGCCAGCGGATGGTCGCCGGCAGCAAGGCCGTCCACGCGAACACGTTCGGCAACGGCGGAAGCATCGACCTCTGGGGCGACGCCTCGCCGTTCACGCACTTCTGCGCCGGCGACGGCACGCTCGCGACCGCCTGCCCGTGCGGGAACAACGGCCTCATCGGCCACGGCTGCGAGAACTCCGCGACGACGCAGGGCGCTCTCTTGACCGCCACCGGAACGACGGTCCCCGACACCGCGGTGCTCACCTCCTCGAGCGAACGCGCGACGGCCTTCACCCTCTTCCTCCAGGGCAACAACACGAACCTGAACGGCCTCGTGTTCGGCGACGGCGTCCGCTGCGTCACCGGCATCCTGAAGCGCATCGGCATCAAGAACGCCGTCGCCGGCACCGCCGTGTACCCCGGCCCCGGCGACCCCTCGATCACCTCCCGCTCCGCCGCCCTCGGCGACCCGATCGCCCCGGGCTCGACGCGGTACTACCAGTCCTACTACCGCGACCCGCTGGCGAGCTTCTGCCCGCCGCTGACATTCAACTCGAGCAACGGGATCATCGTCCAATGGTGAATCTGGCCCGGTTGGCTGGGCCAAATTCAGCGGGCGGGTAGCACTCTCCAGGCGAATAGCTGCGCGACGGTCCACCTCTTGTGTTCGACACCGAGCGCCATCGCCGGCGACGTCGCTGGCGCTCGGTTCGTGATGCCGCGGATGTAGTTGCGCCACGCGATCCAGATCCAAGCGTGGAGCTCGAGCCGCTGCCTCAGCTTCGAAGCGGCCCAGGTCCGTCTCACGAGCCGCGAGAGTCCGTCTCGCAGCATCGCGAACGTGTGATTGATGGGGAACAGCGGATTCTGGTAGTCGCGCTTCGCCGTCGATGAGTGGCGCAGGTGCTGGAGTCTGCTCCCAAAGCGGCGCTTCAGGATGCCGGGGTATGTGAACTTCCGATCGGTCTGCACGTGGACGGCGCGTCCTCGGGCATGAAACGTTGCCAGCGTCTCGAAGCACTTCGTGACCGCTTCGCGCGATCCGCTCCTGCGCACACCGTGGATGCGCTCACGGTCCCTCTTGCGCGCTCGATCCGCTTCGGAAAGCCCTCCGCGACAGGGCAACGGCGCCACTTGCAGATCGACCACAAGGTAGCTCGAGCGTTCGATGAGGACGGGCACGGTGACCGGTGCGAGCCGCCGCGAGTGCTCGTAGGTCTCGAGCTCGTCGAGCTGGAATCTGCCGCGGATCCCGCCGCGTGCCGCGGCTCGCGAGAGGCGCCAGAGGTGGAAGCTCTTGCAGTGGTTCCCGAGCAGTCTCAGGCGATGCGCGACTGTCCCGCGAGAGCAACCGACGACGCGCGCGGCCTGTCGGTGCGTGACCTTGGAGATGAAGGGCGCGAAGAGAGCGTGGTTGAGCTGGGGCTTCTTGAGGCGGTAGTCGACGCGAAAGGTTTGCGTGGAGAACGATCGCCGGCACTCCAGGCAAAGGAAGCGCTGGACGGTGCGTCCGTCGCAGGCGCGGGTGAAACCACCCTTGAAGCGCCAGCGCCGGTGGCCGGAGGAACGCGAGGCGCAATCAGGTCGAGGGCAGATTCGAGGCTCGAAGCGCATGGGAGTCCTTCTCCCGGCCGAGGCCGGGGATGCGGTCCCACGGCGGACCGAGCAGACTCCACGCGGTTTCAGCTCCGAATCAGAAAAACCCGCGCTCGCCCCTCAGATCGAGGCCAGCGATCCGGGCCAGATTCACTTGAGGCTCGCGATCAGCGATTCGTTCAGGCGCTTGTACTCCGCGGCGACCGACCCGCCCGCCTTCGTCGCGAGGTCCAGCGACTGCTTGGCGGCGGCGAGGGCGCCGGCTTTGTCGCCGGCTTTGGCGAGGATCAGGCCCTTGCGGTAGATCATCCAGAGGGCGTCGGGTTGCTCTTTGATCGCTTCGTCGATCCAGGCGGCGGCTTGTTTCAGGTCGAGGTTGTGTTCGTAGTAGAACATCGCGGCGGGGAAGTAGGGCTTCTTCCCTTCGGCTGCCATCGCGGCCTTGATCTTGGGGACGAGGACCGCGACGATGTCGGTCTCGATCTTGACGGGCACGCGCGTCTTGTCCCAGGCGATCACGAGCTGAGCGGAGTCGTCGCGCACTTCGTGGATGGCGATCGTCATCGTCTCGAGGGAATCCGTCATCGCGACCGGCTTCGCCTTCACGCGCATGAGGTCGTTCTTCTCGTCGTACGAGTAGGAGCCCCATTGGCCGGTGACCTTGTTCAGGATGATCGTCCACTCGGCAGCGCCCGGGATCGTGAACAGCGCGTAGGAGCCCGCGGGCACGGCCGTGCCTCCGAGCTTCACATCGGTGCTGAAGGTGATCTTGGTCGCGGAGTTCGCGCCCGTGCGCCAGACTTCGCCGAACGGCACGAGCTCGCCGTAGATCTTCCGGCCCTTCACGCTCGGTCGCGAGTACTCGATCTCGATGTCGGTGAGGCCGACGCGCTGCTTCACCGTCGCGGCGGGACTCGCTTGCGGGAACTCGAGAGCCGGCGCCGGGGGCGTCTGCGCCCGCGCCGAGAGCGCGGGGACGGACGCGGCGACCGCGCAGAGTGCGGACATGACCAGCGCTCGCTTCGCGGACGTGACGAGAGCGTGCTTCGCGGAGGTGACCCGCGCGTCGCCCGCGGATGTGACCAGCGCGTTGTTCGCGGATGCGACGTTCGCGGACGTGACCGGAGTTTGCTTCGCGGAACTGATGAGTGCGTGCTTCATGGTGCGCGCATTCTAGGGATCTCGCGCCGGGATTGCACCGCCTGGATGGCGATCGCGAGCACGACGACGATCGCAGGAGCGATCACGTTGTACCAGAGGAACGCAACCTCGACGCCCGCGAAGTGGATGGCGAGGATCGCGGCTTGCGCGACGAGTGCAGCGATGAACACGGCGGTTCCTTGCACTCTTCGTACGAAGAAGGCGACCAGGAAGATGCCGAGAATCGTGCCGTAGAACAGCGAGCCGAGGATGTTCACGGCCTGGATCAGGTTTTCGAAAAGAGAGAACAGCGCCGCGAAGCCGAGCGCGACGAGGCCGAAGAACACGGTGGCGAGCTGAGTGATCCGGACTTGGCTGCGCTCGTCCGCTTTCGAGCGCAGCACGTCGATCGTGCTGGTCGTCGCGAGAGCCGACAGCTCCGCGCTCGTGCTGCTCATCCCCGCGCAGAAGATCATCGCGAGGAGCAGGCCGATCACCCCGACGGGCAGGTGATCCATGATGAAACTGATGAAGATGTAGTCCTTGTCGTTGGGCTCGGCCTTCGGGAGCAGCTCGCCGAGCCGTCGCTGGAACTTCTTCTTCAGGTCGAAGTCGACGCGCTCGAGGCGCTGCACTTCGCCGAGCGCCGCTCGAGCCAGCGGAGCGTCCTCGTTGCGCCAGGCGCCGACGAGCTCCTCCGCCGCGCGCGCTCGCTGCTCGACCGTCTCGGCGTGGCTCGCCTCCAGATCACGCGTGATCGAGGTCGCGTCGAGCTTCCGCGCGGCGGCGAGATTCGCGTCGTTCCAGTGCAGCGGGGCGGGATGGAAGAGATAGAAGACGAAGACCAGCACTCCCGTCAGCAGGATGAAGAGCTGCATCGGGATCTTGAGCGCGCCGTTCATCCACAATCCGCGGCGCGCCTGCTGGATCGACTGCCCGCAGAGATAGCGCTGCACCTGGCTCTGGTCGGTGCCGAAGTACGAGAGCTGCAGGAAGAAGCCGCCGATCAGGCCGCTCCACAGCGTGTACTTGTCCGCTGGATTCCAGGACAAGTCGATCACCTCGAGCTTCCCGAGCGCCTTCGCCGTGCGCAGGCTCTCGCCGAGGCTCAACCTGTCGCTCAGGTAGTACGCCGTCAATCCGAAGGCGGTGACGAGCCCGAGGATCATCACCGCCATCTGCTGCTTGTGCGTGACGCCCACCGCGCGCGCTCCACCCGTCGTCGTGTACAGGATCACGAGCGCGCCGATGAAGACGCAGGTCCACGAGAGCTGCCAGTGCAGCACTTTCGCGAGGATGATGCTCGGCGCGTAGATCGTGATTCCCGCGGCCATGCTGCGCTGGAGCAGGAACAGCGAGGCGGTCAGCAGGCGCGCGCGCTCGTCGAAGCGACGGCCGATGAACTCGTACGCCGTGTAGACCTTCCACTGGTAGTACAGCGGAATGAACACGGCGCCGATCACGAGCATCGCGAGCGGCAGCCCGAAGTAGAACTGCGCGAAGCCCATGCCGTCGACGTACCCCTGGCCCGGCGTGCTCAGGAACGTGATCGCGCTCGCCTGCGTCGCCATGACGCTCAAGCCGACCGCCCACCAACGGTCGTCGCCGCCTCCGCGCAGGAAGTTCTCGCGCGTGTTGTCGCGGCGCGTTTTCCACACGCCGTAGCCGACGATGAAGCCGAGGGTGCCGAGCAGGATCGCCCAGTCGAGGTCACTCACGGGAAGCTGGCCCAGTTGATTGTGCCGAACCCGGACGCAACCCCTGGATTGCCAAGGGTCCGCGAGGCGCTCGGCGCCCCGGTCGAGCCCGGGTGGACGAATCCACTCCAACCCTCGTTCGCGACTGGACTTGTGCCGCGAGGTGGCACAGCCAACTGGGCCAGACTCCCTTCACTACTCTTTGGTCGTCCGACGCGCGAGCAGGTTCGCGAGCAGGCGGTACGCTCCGGGGACGCCGGCGGGGAGTTGCCGGAAGAGGCTGATTCCCGTGTAGATGTAGCGACCCTTCCCGAAGTCGCAGGTGATCAGGGCGCCGGTGGTCGGCTTTTCGCCGGGGTCGTTCCAGGCGATCAGGGGCGTGTACTTCGGGTCGAGCTCGCCGGCGAAGTAGAGGCCACGCTCCTGGACCCAGCCGGCGAAGTCGGCGGGGCCGAGGTGGTTCGGGGTGTTCAGGAGCGGGTGGGCGGGGACGAGCAACGTCGCGGGGGCCTCCTCGACGGTCACGCGGTCGCGCGTCAGCATGAACGGGTAGGGGCCGAGAGCGCGCGCGTCGAGCACGAGGTCGTTGCCGTTCGTGTTGTACTGCACGAGCAGCGTGCCGCCGTTCTCGACGTAGGCGAGGAGGACCGGTTGGAAGCGCGCGAGCGCCTGCACGGTGTTGTACGCGCGGATCCCGGTGACGATCGCGTCGCACTTCTCGAGGTCGGCGGCGTGGGCGGTGGCGGGATCGATCCGTTGCACGGTGACGCCGAGGCGCTGCAGCGCCTTCGATACGTCGTCGCCGGCGCCGTCGATGTAGCCGACGGTCCTCACGTTGACGGCGACGTCCATCGGCACGAGGCGGACGTCGGCGGGTGTGTACCAGGTCTGCGGGAGGATGTGCGGGTAGTCGATCACGTGCAGCGTGCGGTCGGCGCTGCCCTTCGGTCCGGCGAAGGAGAAGTGGAGCAGGCCCGCTTGCGCGCCTGGCGATCGCCGCAGCGCGACCTCGAGTTGCCGGCGTTCGCCGCGGCGGAGGTGCTCGACCGGCGGCGGCGCCTTCTCGATCGACCAGCCGTCGGGCACGCTCGCGCTCAGCGCGCCGCCGAGGTCGTCGGTGAGCGCCTGGAGATCCGCCGACACGACGGCGCGCTCGCCGGTGACAACCGCGACTCCGTCGGGGATCTCGATCGACGCGACCGGCGTGACGACGACGCGGCGCGTGCACTCGCCCGCGACGCGATCGACCCACTTCTGCATCACCGGCCGTTCCGTCTGGATCTCGAGCCCGTCGGGCAGCCGCAGCGTCCCGCGGAAGCTCGCCGACGCGCGCGACGCGGGCTCGATGCCCGCGTACCCGGTGCCTTCGGTCCGGTACAACGCCGCGTGCGGCGCCGCGAGCCAGTACGGCTGGTCGATCGCCTGCGTGGCGGCGACGGCGTAGTCGAAGTCCTTCGTCGACGGATGGTTCCAAGCCAGCGCGCCGCCCATCGCGATCTGCGTCGAACCCGATCCGACCGGCGCAGCACCCGCTGCGACCTGCGTCGAACCTGCGCCATCGAACTGCAGGAGCTCGAGCGCCGGGCCCGGGCGCCGCTGCATCGACGAGAAGGAGAGCTTGAGCGTGTCGCCGGCGGCGACGCGCGGCGCGTTCGACGTCACTTCGACGACCGCGCCGCAGACCTGGAGGATCAAGCGGCGGACGACTTCCGCCTGGCGCTCGGCCCAGTCCCGCCCCGGGCCGTTCGTCGCCGCGATCTCGCCGAGCGCGCGCGCGAGCGCCGAGAGCCGCGGGAGGCTCTTCTCCGGCGCGCGCAGGTCGTAGCCGTCGACGAGTTCGCGCACGAGCGCGCCACAGCGATCGCCACCGGGCCCGATGCGCGCCCATCCGAGCTCGACGCCGTCGAACAGGTCCGGCGTCAAGAGCTTCTCCCCCTTGTCGAGGCGCAGGTACTCCGTCGATTCGCCGCGCGTCTCGGCGGCGCCGAATCCCTGGCTCTTGTGCTGGCTGCGGCTGCGACCGGCGAGCTCGGTGTAGCTCATGCCGAGCAGCGGATCGAATCCGCCGACGTCGACGGTGACCCAGCCGCTCGGCTCCTTCTTCACGAATTCGGCCAGGTCCGCGCGCCACCACGTGCTCGCGTTGAAGAAGAGGCGCTTCGTCTGCCAGGGCTGCAGTCCCTCGGCGATCTGCTCCGGATACGCCTTCGGATCCGCGGCGAGGTCGAACGCCTCGCGCGCGAGCAGCGCCGACGCGGTGTGGTGACCGTGTCCGCCACTGCCGTCGGTGTCGAAGCGCGTGATGATCACGTCGGGCCGGAAGCGCCGCACGACGCGCACGACGTCGCCGAGCACTTCCGCGCGCCCCCACTTCGCGAACGTCTCCTCGGGGTTCTTGCTGTAGCCGAAGTCGACCGCGCGCGTGAAGAACTGCTCGCCGCCGTCGATGCGGCGCGCTTCGAGCAGCTCCTGCGTGCGCAGAATGCCGAGCGCGTCCCCGAGCTCGGGACCGATCAGGTTCTGCCCGCCGTCGCCGCGCGTCAGGCTGAGATAGGCCGTGCGCACCTGCTTCCCGTTCGAGAGGTACGCGATCAGCCGCGTGTTCTCGTCGTCCGGGTGCGCCGCGACGTAGAGCACGCTGCCGAGCACTTCGAGCTCGTGCATCTCGTGCAGGATCCCGGCCGAGTCGAGCTGCGGCGCGGGTCGCTGCGCCGCGGCGGGAACCGCGGACGCGATGGAGATCGCGAGCGCGAGGAGCGCGGCGGTGCCGCCTCCTCGCGCCGGCGATTCGACTACTGCGGACTCTTCGCCTTGTACTCGGCCAACGTCTTCTCGAGGGACGCCTTCATCTCGCCCGTGGATTCGGCGACGGCCTTGGTCTCGCATTCGATCGCTTTCTTGATGTCGCCCTTGAGGAACCACACGCGCGCGAGCGTGTCGAGGACCGCTCCGTCCTTCTCGTTCGTGATCGCGACGCCCTGTTCCGCGGCGCGCATCGCGAGGTCGAGATCGACCTTCTCCCACTTGGCGTCGGGATCGACGATCTTCCATGCGATCTGGTTCAGCGCCGACGCATCCTTGTGCGCGATCGCGTCGTCGACGAGCTTCTTGCCGGCGGCGTAGGCCGCGGGGAAGTCGCCGGTCGCCATGAGCGCGTCGAACTTGAGCGTTCCGAACAGATCACCGAACGCGGGATACTTCGATTCGAACTCGCCGATCAGCGCGATCGCTGCCTTCGGATCCGTCGAGAGCGCCTTGTAGATCTCGGACGTCTTCGCTTGGGCTTCCGCGACCGCGGCGCCGCCCTTCTGGATGTCCCAGGTCCCGGCGACGATCTGCTCCATCGGCATGTCGAGGAACATCGGGTGGCCGATGTAGACGATCTTGCCGGTGCCGTCGACGACGAACGAGCACGGGATCCCGTTCTGGCCGGCCGCCTTCATGTAGGCGTCGAAGGTCGTGCGCTCGGGATCCCACGCGACGGTGTAGTCCATGCCGTCGCCCTTGTTCTTTACCATCGCCTCGACCGCCGCGAGGCTGTTGTTCTTGTCCTTCGCGCTCACGCCGATGAACGTGACGCCCTTGTCCTTGTACTTGCGCTGCAGCGCGGAGAGGTGCGGCATGCCCGCGATGCACGGCCCGCACCACGTCGCCCAGAACTCGACGACGTAGACCTTGCCCTTCTCGAAGCTCGGGACGGGCGAGCCCTTGACCCACTTGTCGATGACGAGCGCCGGAGCGGGAGAGCCGGCGACGAGCGAGGGCTTCTTCGCGGCGGCGTCGGCCGGTTTCTGCGAGAACGCGGCGCCGGTCGTGAGCACGACGGCGGCGGTTGCGAGGACGGTGCGTGCGAACATGGGGATCTCCAGTGAGGGACGGGGGAGTCTCGTGCCGGAGCAGTGTAGCGAATGGAACCGGCCGCGAGGGGCGCTCAACGTGCACTGAACACGGCGCGGCTCTTCGCGAGGACCGTGCACCCCACGCCGCACAGGATGAGTGCACCCGACAGCAAGAGTTGCGTCGTCAGCTTCTCCCCGAGCAGCAGGACGCCGCCCGTCGCGGCGATCACCGGCACGGTGAGCTGCAGCACCGCCGCCCGCACGGTGCCGAGGTGCGGGAGTGCCAGGTACCACAGGCTGTAGCAGACCCCCGACGTGATCGCGCCCGACGCGAGCGCGATGCAGACGCCGCGCGTGTCCGCGTGCAGCGCGGACCTCGCCGCGCCCACGCCGAGCAGCGCGAGAGCGAGCGGCGTCGCGAGCAGGAAGTTGTCGGCGGTCCCGAGGAGCGGCGCGCGGCTCGTGCGGCCGCGCAGCGAGTAGACGCCCCAGGCGATGCCCGCGACCGCCATGAACGCGAGACCGACTCCGTCGGGTGCGTTCGCGCCCGGGAGCTTCATCCGCGCGAGCCCGTACATCGCGAGTGCGAGCCCCACCCAGGCGAGAACCGTCGGTCGCTCGCCGCCGCGGACACCCGCGACGATCATCGTCGCCTGCACGCACGCGAAGAGGACGAGCGCGCCGACGCCGGCCTGGAGCCGGAGGTACGCGAGGGAGAACGCGGCGGCGTACGCGAACAGCGCGATGGCGGAGCCGAAACTCCCCTGCCCGCGGATCCGTCCGCCGCGCGAGGCGACGCGCGCGAGGAGGGAGAGCGCGGCCGCGCCCGCCGCGATGCGGATCGCCGTGAACGAGAACGCGTCGATCGAGCGATGGTCGAGTGCCGCCCGGCACAGGATCGAGTTGGCGGCGAAACCGACCAGGGCGAGAGACGCGGCGAGGATCGTCCGCGTCGCGACTTCGCGCCCGGCCATGCGCAGAGCGTAGCGCGGGGCTCAGGCCTTTTGGAAGACGAGCAGGTCCTGGAACGCCATCGGGTTCGTGCTCGATCGCGCCGGCCCGCGCCAGCACCCGTCGCGGTGCAGCACCGGACGGAGCCCCGCGCGCGTCGCGACGGCGATGACGCGCTCGCGGTCGTGGAAGATGTCAATGTAGCCCTTCTCGCCGTAGAACCAGGCGTTGGCTTCCTTCGTCATCGGCATCTTCAATCGCTGCGCGAGCTGCTCCGCGGCCGGCATCGACTCTTCGTCCAGGAAGAAGAACGTGAGGTAGGCGAACGCGCGGGGCTTCAGGATCCTGCCGATCTCCTGGAGATATCCGTTGCACGCGCGCACGTCCAAGTGCGTGAACAGCGACGTCGAGATCACATAGTCGGTCTGTGCGGCTTCGACGGGCACCTGGCGATGCTCGCTCGCGTCGTACCCCTTCTGACCGGGCACCGAGCAGTGGAACCGGTAGTTCCCGTATGTCGCCGTGATGTGCTCCGTCGCCCAATCGATCCCCGCGCGCCAGATGTCCACGCCGAGGAAGTTCGAGTCGTCGAGCCACTGCGCGAGATACGTCGCGATGCGACCGCATCCGCATCCGAGGTCGACGATCGAGTAGCCCTTCCGGTGCGGGTCCGACGCCAGATCGAGCGCCGTGTTGTAGATGTCCGCGGCGACCCGGAAGCCGGTGCGCCGGTAGTTCTCCTGGAGTTCAACCCTGTCGCCGGCCTCTCCGCTGATGTGAGTGATCATCTCGATCGGAGGCACCGGCACCCAGCGACTGGTGACGCCGCTCTGGGGCTGCAGGAGATCGATGCGCGGCCGCGAGAGACGCGACTCGAGCGCGGTGATCGCGGGGAGCCGCTCGACCGTGCCTCCGAAGCGCGCCTCGAAATGTGATCCGTTGCGCGCATCCAGCGGCAGCTCCGCGCGGAATCCCTTGCGCTGGTCGCGCGGGGAAACCTCGATCAGGTCCGGGCGCGGGAGGTCGGCGAGGGTCCTGAGGACGAACCGGCCGTCGACGTAGACGTCGACATTGCACGGGACCTCGGGCGTGGCGCGGTCGATCGCCCAGCCGGCGAGCACCTGACCGTCCCAGTGATCGACGAAACCCGCGAACGTGCGCGCTTCCTTCACGATCTTCCCCTGATAGCCCTGGTCACAAGAGACTATCACGGCGTCTCTTCCCCGCTCTCGCCTTTCGAGCAAGGCACAACGTGGCATTTCGCCTCGATCAGCGCAGGCCCTTCGGCCGCAAGCCTTCGACGACGGGCACGAGGGCCTCCCCGATCGCACGATGCGCGTCGATGTCGAGGTGGTGATCCTCGAGCCAGTAGAAGCGGCCGGTACGTCCGGCGAGAACTCGATGCACGTCGACGCAGGGGATGCCGCGCTCTGTCAAGAACGTCATCAATTCGACGCCCATTTTCTCGTGCACATCGATGTCTTCGGTGCCGAGCTCGAGGGCCTGATAGAGAGTTCGGCTCAATGCGACGAGGCCCGGATCACGCACTGCTTTCTTGCAGTCGATGTCGAACATCCCGGGGATGTACACGAACACGAGCTGGATCCCGTGCGCCGCGCAGAGTTCCTCGATGTCGAGCACCGCGACCTTCGCTCCTTGCACGGCGACTCGAATCTCTTCCGGGTAGTGCTGGAAGAACTTGAGGGAGAGCCCGTCCTGCGCGAGCCACGCGGGATTCATCTCGAGCATCTTCTCGACGACGTCGGTGTACGAAGCGGAACCGAGCTTGCGCCGCGTGCCTTCGAAGTAGTGATAGGGCGCGACGACGTCCAGGAAATCGTTGGGTCCGTAGACTGCGACCACGAACACGTCGGGCTCGAGGTAGAGGAACTTCTCGAGGGTCCCGAGATAGTTGTAGAAGGAAAACGAGCCCTTCGCCGCGTTCAGAACCTCGATGCTCTTCTCCGGATGCGCCTTCGAGAGCTCGCTTCGAAGGACGTGCGGGAACGACTCCACGTTGTTGCACACTCCTTCGGTGTGCGAGTCGCCCGTCACGAGGATCCTCAAGTCGGGCCGAGCCGACATCGGCTCCGCGTTCTCGCGCATCCCGAGCGAATTCGTTCGGACGCGGAAGCCGCCGCCGGGATGCTCCGCGAACTTGAAGGAGGTGTCCACGTTCGGGAGACGCTTGACGTAGGTGAGCGCATCCCACGGCGACGTCTCGTTCACCGGGAACAGCTGCCGACTCACGGACTCCGGGATCGGGAAGCGCGGCAAGTGACGATGACCGGGCGGGGCCGTCGCCGGGTTCCACGCGACCGCGTACTTCGCTCGGTCCGCGTACAGCGAGTCGGGCGACGACAGGTGCCGGATGAACCTCACGACGGACGCGCGACCCGGGAGCTTGGGCACGAAAACCACTGCGAGAGCAGCCGCGATCGCCAATCCGGAGCCGAGAGCGATCGACCGACGCAACCAAGGCCGACTGGATGCAGGTTCGGATCCCGAAGCCGTGCGCGCTTCCTTCACGATGCTCCCCGCGATGGCCTCGGGCCGAAAAGCCTAGCACGCCGCGTCCGCCCTTGCTTTTCAGGGCGGCGACGGCACGATCCGCCATCCCGTGATCTTCAAGCAGTACTACCTCGCCTGTCTCTCGCACGCGTCGTATCTGATCGCGGACGAGGAGACGAAGACCGCGGCGATCGTCGATCCGCAGCGCGACGTCGACCAGTACCTCGCCGATGCGGAGGCGCGCGGCCTCGTCATCCGCCACGTCTTCCTCACGCACTTCCACGCCGATTTCGTCGCCGGACACGTCGAGCTGCACGCGCGTACAGGCGCCGCGATCCATCTCGGCGCGCGCGCCGAGGCGGATTTCGATTTCGAGCGGATGCGCGACGGGGAGAGTTTGTCGTTCGGCAAGGTGCGCCTGCAGTTCCTCGAGACGCCCGGCCACACTCCCGAAGGCGTCTCGATCCTTGTCTACGATCTCGCGCACGACGCGAAGGCGCCGCACGCCGTGCTCACCGGCGACACGCTGTTCATCGGCGACGTCGGCAGGCCGGACTTGATGGCGTCGGCCGGCATGTCGGCGCCCGAGCTCGCCGGCATGATGTACGACTCGCTGCACGGGAAGCTCATGAAGCTCCCCGACGAGACGCTCGTGTACCCGGCGCACGGCGCGGGCTCGTCCTGCGGCAAGAATCTCTCGAAGGAGACGGTCTCGACGATCGGAGCGCAGCGCGCGCACAATTACGCGCTCCAGCCGATGAGCAAGGCCGCGTTCGTGGCGATGGCGACGTCGAACCTGCCCGCGGCGCCGGCGTATTTCTCGCACGACGCGAACGAGAATCGCCGGCAGCACGGAACACTCGCGGAGAACCTGGAGCGCGCGCTCGAGCCGCTGACCCTCGCGCGCGCCCTCGAGCTGCAGAAGAGCGGCGCGATCGTCCTCGACGTCCGCGATCCGGCCGAGTTCGAGCCCGAGCACCTCGCCGGCAGCGTGAACATCGGGCTCGGCGGCCGGTTCGCATCGTGGGCGGGATCCCTGCTCGATCCGCGCGCGCAGATCGTGCTGATCGCCGCGCGCGGCAAGGAGCGCGAAGCCGCGACGCGGCTCGCGCGCGTCGGATTCGACGGCGTCGTCGGCTTCCTCGAGGGCGGATTCGACGCAGTGCGCGCGAGACCAGATCTCGTCCGGAGCATCGAACGCTGGAGCCCGGAGAAGCTCGCCGAGCGCCTCGACGCGCACGAGCCCCCGCTCGTCCTCGACGTGCGCAACCCGGGCGAGTGGGACGAAGTGCGGATCGAAGGAAGCCTGCTGATCCCGCTCGACAAGCTCGAGGGCCGGCTGCGCAGCCTCCCGCGCGACCGGAAGATCGCGATCCACTGCGCGAGCGGCTATCGCTCGTCGATCGCCGCGAGCCTGATCGAGCGCGCCGGGATCGACGGCCTCGCGGACCTGATCGGCGGGATCCAAGCCTGGCAAGGCGCCGGCCGCCCGACGGAGTGCGGAGCATGAACACGCCGAGCGAGCTCGCCGCGTACCTCGCGCGGACGCTCGCCTCCGAGATCGTGCCCCTGCGCGCGATCCCGGACGGCCCTGCGACCGCGAAGTCGAATCGGAAATCCGGCGACGGCTGGTCGCAGCGCGAGGAGCTCGGCCACCTGATCGACTCCGCCGTGAACAACCACGCGCGGTTCGTCCGCGCGGTGCTCGAACCCGTGTACGAAGGCCCCGGCTACGAGCAGGCGCGCTGGGTCGAGGTGCACCGCTACCGCGAGATCCCGTGGACCGAAGTGGTCGACGCGTGGCACGCGCACAATCGGATCCTCGTGCCGATGATCACGGCGATCCCGCAGGCGAAGCTCGCGACACCGTGCCGCGTCGGCGGCGGCGGCCCCGTGACGCTCGCGTTCCTGATCGACGACTACGTGCTGCACATGAAGCACCACATCGACCAGGTGCTGCAACGCAGCGTCGTGACGAAGTATCCGCGCGCCTGATCGGCGGCAGTCACCGCGTCTGGCGGAGGCGGCCGATCCAGGATTCACGCGGCAAACTCTCGATCTCGATTCCGAGCGCACGCAGCCGAGCAGTCGGCACCTTGCGGGGCCTGAAGCTCAGGTCCACGTACACCGGAACCCCATCGCGGACCCATGCAGCCAGGCGTTCGGGATCCTCCTCCGCGGTGAACGCGCACACATCGCGCGCGCCCGCGGCAAGGAGTCCCGGAGAGCGGTGATCTCCCGGCCCGCTGGGAAAAGGCACCGGATGCGCGATCCGCGTCCGGGCCACCGCCTGGGAGGCATACTCGACCTCCCGATCCACGGGCACGACACGCCTCTTCGTTCCTCGGACCACGATCGCTTCCAAGTACACGGGGTCGATCGCAGAGATCACCACCGCGTCGTCGGGCAGAACTCGGGCGAGCGCTTCCGCCGCGATGCGCCGAGTAGGAACGGGATCTGGAGCTCTCGGCAGCGCAATCGCGAGCGGAGCTCCGACGAGCGGCACGATCCACGCGACGCTGCGGAAGTGCTGGGGAAGCAATAGAACGATCCCCGAGCCGCCCAAGATGCAAAGGATCGAGAGCGACAGGACGTGGAATCTCGCATCGAGGAACAGGAGCGGCAGATGGGCGCAGCTCACGGGCAGGGCGCCGAGCACGAGGAACTTGATCGAGTGGAGGCCGGCGGCGGAACGTCTCGCCAGGATCACTGCGATTCCGACTGCTCCAAGGATGAGGTCGGGCAGAGCCCAGGGACCGAACAGGTTCGCGAGATTCGGGCCCACGTTCGCGACTGACACGAGCATGCCGGGATAGTCACACGGTACCGGCGTCCAGAACTGATACCCGCTCCGGAAGGCATCGCCGAACGAACGAAGGTGATCGGCGAACGTTGCCAGGAGAGCACACACGAAGGGAACGGTGACGACCAACAGGCGCGACCAGCGATGTTCCTTCGAGCGCAGTGCCTCGACACCGAAGGGGACGAACAGGATTGCGTACTCGCTTCGAAGCAGGAACGCACCCGCCGACAACAGAGCGCCTGAAAGCCACGCTCTCCGGCCACCCACGCCCTCACGAAGAAGAAGAAACGCGTAGAGCGCCCAGAGACCCAGCGCTGCCGCAGGCACGTCGGTCATGATCTCGCGCGACCAGGGCCGATAGACGCCGCTCGACACCAAGCAGACGCAAGCAGCAGCTCCGCCCCATTCCCCTCCGATGCGCGCCCCGATGCGGTAGGCGGCCAGCACTCCAGCGAGCGAGCAAAGCAGGACGGGGATGATGCCGATCCCGAGCTCACCCGGATCGAGCAGGTATGCAGGCAACAGGATCAGGGCCGAAAACCACGGTGGATAGCGCGGAGGGTACGAGATCCCTTCGATCACGAGATCGTAGGTGTGAAGGGATGCCAACCGCTGCGCACACACCGCATATTCGACGGAATCCGGAGTCACGTGCAGGTGCGACGCACTCCAGGGCGAACGATAGAGCCTGATCGCGGACGCGATGAGGATGAGAGTCGGAATCCCGACGGCGAGCAGGCCGCGATGCGTTCCCTTCATCCTGATCGGACCCTAGGGAGCATGCTGCGACTCCAAGGCCGTGCATGCCAACGCGATCTCGCTCGCACACTCCGCTCGGAGTCGAATTGGTGCCCGCGCTGTTTCCAAGCTAGAAGCCGTACACGACGGTGAGAGCCGCCTGCGTGTAGTCCCCAAACGTGTGGATACCGAACAGATTGAGCTCATTCCCCAAGACTCCGCGCAGGTCGATGCCCCACTGGAGATGATCGATCACGTCGAATAGCACTCCAACATGCGCATAGGCACCGCACCCCAAGTCCTCTTCCGTAGACGAAGAGCTGGTTCCTTCCTGGTGCGCGCGGATCGAGTAGCACGCGATTCCAGCTCCGACGTACGGATGGCAGAAGCCACCCCCTGACAACGGCGCCCACAATCCGAAGTACACTTCGTCGGTACGAGAGCGAAAATCGAAGGTTCCTTGGCCAGGAATCGACTCGTCGTTGTTCGATCCCTTTCTGTAGTTGTAGCCCATCTCCGCGCCGATCGAGTACGACTCGGGATCGATGGCGCGCAGGCAGATTCCCATGACGTTCTCGTCCTCCACGGGAAACGGTTCGTCGCTCTGAAGAGTGCTCTGGCCCACGAACACGGCCACGCTGGCCTCCCCTCGGTGTTCCGTTCCTCTCTGCACGATCTGCGGAGTCGACACCGTCGTGCATCCGACGAGTGTCGTCACCAACAGCAACGAGGGACCGATCCGCAGAGGGATCACCAGACAGTTCTGCGGGTCGACACACCCGAGCTTCAAGGTCCGGACAGGCTCATGATTCTCGACTGCCTCACTTCACTTGCAGTTGCTTCACCAGCCAAGCATCGAGCGCGTCGAGGGGTTCAGGGACAACTTGAACTAGGGCCACCAAGCAATTCGTCCAGTCTGGGTCGCGTTGAAGGTGCTCGTGGGCGGGCAACCCCCGAGCACCATCGAGTCGCGGTAATAGACGAGGTACCAGCGACTCTGGCCCGCGACGATCACATCGCCGAGTGACGCTGAGCGCACGGATACTTGCTGGTCCCCCATACCGAAGCTCGGTGCAGTCATGCTCCCCGCAACCGCCTGCTTCGCGTACAGCCGCCGGAATGTGCCCGAAGTGCAGCGCACGCCCATCCCGAACGTGACTCCGGAAGCATTAACTCCAGTCCACTGCGTCAGCATGCTGAGCCCCGTCGGTGTCTCGCCGCGCGTCACGAACACCAAACTGTCGGACGACAGAAACGCGCCACCGGACGCGGACAACACCGCTCCACCGGTCCCCGACGAGTTCTCGCATCCCCTCCCAGCCGTACTCGGTGGGTTACCACACGGACAGGAAGCCACCCCGTCGATTCCTGGGCTGCACAAGTCTGTGAAGGTCGTGCCGTCATAGCGGTCGCGCAGGAACACGTCGTCGCGCGCATTGAGGTCATCCGGCACCAAGTTGGTCGCAAAGCTGCTGAACGCGACATACCGTCCGTCCGCGGAAGGCTCCTGGCCGGAGGCGGAACCATTATCGCCCTCGACTCCACCCGCGCCGATGCTTGCCCGCTCAGTCGAACCGCTCTGTCGATCTCGGACGAAGACGTCCAGCATGTTGTTCGAGTCTCCAGATACGAGATTGCCGGCCCAGCTCGAGAACACGATGAATCGCCCATCGGCCGACACTCTGGGATAGTAGCAGTCTCCATCACACTGCACCCCGCTCGAGTCGACACTCACCCGCTCGGTCGTGCCAGCTCGGCGATCGTGAATGAAAACATCCGCCTTCTGATTTGTGTCCCCGACCACGAGGTTGGGAGCGTCCGTGACGAACACAACGTAGCGCCCGTCCGCGGAGATCTGAGCATCCGGTTCGCTCGTGTAGGCGGCCTCGACGCCGTTGGAATCAACGCTCACTCGTTCGGTCGTACCGGCCATGCGATCTCGCACGAACACGTCCGGGTTTCCGTTTCCATCGCCCGGCACCAGGTTGGATGCCTCGCTGGCAAACGCAACATGTCGGCCATCTGCTGAGATCGAGGCCGCAAAGCTGAACCCGTTTCCCTGATTGCCTTGCGAATCGACACTGATGATCTCAGTGACGCCGGACAGCCGATCTCGAACATAGACCTGCTGCCCACTAGCACCCCCCGCTACGAGGTTCGAAGCGAAGCTGCTGAACAGCACGTACCTCCCATCCGCCGAGATCGGCGCGGCATAGCTGTCAGCATTCCCTTCGACGCCGTTCGGGCCGACGCTGATTCGTTCGGTAAGGCCGGAATGTCGATCGCGCACGAATGCGTCGTACGTCGCGTTCGAGTCGTTGGGCACCATGTTCCCCGCCAGACTCGTGAAGGACACGAACCTGCCGTCGGCTGACAGCCATCCATCGTAGCTGGCTCCATCTCCTTCCAGTCCCGTGGACGTGACGCTGACTCTCTCCGTGGTACCAAGGCGCCGGTCCCTGAGGAACACATCCCACAGGTTGTTCGAGTCACCCGGAACCAGATTGCTCGAGCCGCTAGTGAACGCCACGTAGCGCGCATCCGGGGTCATGGAAATGCATGCGGCGTCGTCGTTTCCTTGGACTCCCGTCGTGCCGACGCTGCGGCGCTGAGTCACTTGTCCGAACGCCAACCCGAGGCCTCCAAGGCCCAGGCCGATCCCGGTGCCAAGATGTCGGTGTCTTCCCATGGGGCTTCGCCAATCAACGGTGCGAGATCGAGCGCGTCCTCACTTCGCCAGCAGTCGCTTCTCGAGCCACGTACCGAGCGCGTCGAGGAACCCAGGGTCGATCGGCCGGCTCTTCCAGTAGTCCTGCAGCTCCGACGTCTGGCCCGGCGACTTCTTGAACAGGTGGTCGAGCCCCGCGAACACCTTCAGCTCGTGATCCGGGTTCTTCGCCTCCTTCAGCGCCGCCTCGAGCGCCGCTGCGTCCTTCTCCGGCGACACCTGGAAGTCCGTCGCGCCCTGCAGAATCAGCACGGGACACTTCACTTCCTTGATCGTCGCGATCGGATCGCGCTTCGCGTGCGACTGGAACCACTTTCGGCTCGCGATCGCCGTCATCTCCTCCTCCGAAGCCTTGCTCGCGTCGATCGCCTCGTCGCTCGCGAGCTTCGCGAGGAACGCCCGCACGCCCGCCATCTGCTTCTCGATGTCGTCCTTCCCGAGCCCCTGCTTCGTCAACGCGAGTCGATTCTGATCCGCGACGATCTCGAGGATCGAGCGGCCCGGCGCCGCCAGCAGCACGATCGCGGCGATCCCGCGGTCCTCGGCGAGGATCGGTGCCGTCTCTCCGCCCTCGCTGTGCCCGATCACCGCGATCCGCTTCGGGTCGACGTCTTCCCGCTTCTCCAGGAACTGCACGCACGCGCGCGCGTCGGCGATCAAATCCGTGAAGCTCGCGTCGGGCGGCATCGCCGAGCTCCCGCCCGTTCCGCGGTCGTCGACGCGCAGGACGAGGAAACCCTTCTCCGTCAATCGATCGAGGATCTCGTGCGTGCCGAGATCGATCCCGCTCGAGTATCCGTTGCGATCCTGCGGACCGGAGCCGCTGACGAAGAACACCGCGGGGAACGGTCCCTTCGCGCCCTTCTTCTTCGTGATCGTCCCGGCGATCGTCGCGTCGTCGTGCCGGATCTCCACGTTCTCCGCGTCGAACGCCGGGTTCGGCTTCGCGACGTCGGGCGGAACGATCGCGATCGGGTCGACGTGCTCGCTCGAGCGGCGGATGACGAGCTTCGCGGCGGCGACGTCGACCTCGGCGAGGCGGCCGTCGGCCATGCGGAGAGTTTCGCCGAGCGAATCGTCGTAGCCGTCGGGCTTCGCTTTCAGCGTGTACACGAAGCTCTGCAGCGACGTGCCCGAGAACATCTTCACCGTCGCGTCCTTGCCGGGCGGCTGCAGCAGCGCCGCGAGCTCGATGTGCGACACGTAGTTGTTCGCGAGCAGGAGTGCCTCGGGATCGATGTCGACCGTGATGTCGCGCGCCGACGGTCCTTGGACGACGTGCGCGGCCCCCTTCTTGTCCGCGACAGCGAGCTCGACGCGCGCGTAGCTCACGCCGGTGAGCGCCTGCTGCACGAAACGGATCGGATGGCCGGCGTCGTCGGTCCAGAGATCGCCCGTCGAGAGCGCCTCGATCCCGCCGGGTCCACCGGTGTTCAGCCGGTAGCCGCCCTGGAAATGGTGCGCGCGCGTTCCGGCGAGATCGTCCATGCCGACGTACTTCGACGCGTGGTGGCCGATCGGTTTGCCGTCGACCTCGAACACCCAGACGGATTCCTCGCCGGGCTTGTAGAGCCTCGCGATCGAGGGCGCCTGCGCTGCAGGGCTCGGCGCCTGCGCGAGCGCGAGGATCAGGAGGGCGAGCACGTTCGGATTCCGGTGCTCACGGCGCGAAGGCGACCGAGAATCCGTTCGTCGTGTTGAACGTCGCGCCGCACGGTCCGGTCGGATCGCGGTAGTAGCACTGGAAGTTCCACGTCTGGCCGGCCTGGATGTGGCTCGACGCGGGGAAGTGCGCCTGCGAATACGCGACGATCCCCGGGCCGAGATCGATCACGCCCGCCGCGCCCGAGTTGCCCGCGCTGAAGCGCTTCAACCCGCTCGCTCCGCCCGCGATGACGCGCAAGCCGTTGCCGGCGATCGCGAGCTGCTGCGCGGGTCCCATGAAGTAGAGCCCGAGCTTCTGCGTCGGGAGCTGCGTCGCGTGCAACGCGAGGTCGTCCGCGGCGACGCTGCTCGTGCCGCTGCCGTAGAGGAACGTGCCCGTCCCCGCCTGGCTCGTACAGCCGCCGGACTCGTACGGGTTCGAGCACGGCGCTACGGGCGCGTCGCAGAAACCGTAGGAGGTCGCGACGAGGCCGCCGCCGACCGGCGCGCTGATCGTCGCGCGCCAGATCTGGCTCACGTACCCCGCGGCGAAGACGTTGACGGTGTTCGCGTCGACGCGGACCCACTGCAGGTCATTGATCTCGTTGCCGACGTTCTGCTCGAGGTTCCAGCTCGAGCCGCCGTCGATCGTGCCCCAGATGCCGCCGACGCCCGAGAAGACGTTGCCGCCCGCGGCCCACGCGCGCTGCGTGTCGAACGTGAGGAGCGCGCGGATCGGATACGCGGTCGAGAGAACCGGCGAGGCGGTGAAGTCGTGACCGGCGTTCGCGGTCTTGTACACCCACCCCGCGACGGTCGGCGAGATCGAGCCGCCGCCCGTGAAGCCGATGCCGTTCTGGTGGATCGAGTTCGGCCCGTCGAAGATCGCGGTCGTGCCCGAGTAGTTGCTCCACGTCGACGTCGCGTCGGGCGAGAACTCGAAGTCGTACCCCGACATCCACACGCGGGCGTCGTCGAGGAACGTGAAGGTGCCGATGTACCAGTTCGGCGACGGCTGCGTGAACGTCCAGTCGGCCGGCGTGCGGCCTCCGGTCGTCGTGTGGTCGACGCCGCCCGACCACGAGTTCTCGACGATGCCGCGGTTCAGGTCGAGGAAGCGGACGCGGTCGAGCCACCGCACTCCCGCGCCCGCGGGGAGCACGACGTCCGCGCTCCAGTGCGCGCCGCCGTCGTCGCTCCAGCGCAAAACGCCGTCGCCCGACTGGTTCTGGAATCCGCTGACGACGACCGTGTTCGCGTCGAACGCGTGGCAGCCGTACCAGTAATAAGGAAAGCCCTGGTTCAGGATCGTCGTCCAGTTGCTCCCGCCGTCGACGGTCTTGAGCACGATGCCGAGCTCTCCCGCGGCGAAGCCGACCTGGCTCGTGCCCATCGAGATCGCGCGCACGTAGACGCCGCCGGGGACGTTCATCGGCTGCCAGGTCGCGAGCGCGGAGCGCGGCGCCGCGGATGCGGGGGGTCGCGCGAGCCCCGGGCCGACCGTCGGCGTCACCTGGACGACCGCGGTCCCCTTTCGCAGCGTGATTGTCCGCGTCTGCGCGGAAAGTGCACTCGGGAAGGCGAAAAGCAACGCGAACGCGGGCGTGAGGAATCGTTTCATCGCGTGTACATCCTACTGCCGTTCCGCGTCCCCGCGGTGTTTTCGACCTGGGCGCGGTAGTCTCTCCGAGGTCCCGCAGTAGAGCCGCCTGGAGGCCAACATGAGAGTCGCGAACCGTCGGGAATTCCTGAGTCGGGTCGGAGGGACGCTGGGCTACGCCGCGGTCGGTTTCGCGCTCGTGGACCGCGCGGGCTTCGCGGAGACGTTGTTCCGGAGATCGCGCGAGCGCCTGCGATTCGGCGCGCTCGATCCGCTCGTCGACGCGATGCAGGAGACGCCCGCGGACGCGCTGTTGGCGCTGCTCGTCGAGAAGCTGCGCAAAGGGACGCCGCTCTCCGATCTCGTGGCGGCGGGAGCGCTCGCGAACGCGCGCGCGTACGGCGGCACGAACTACAATGGCTACCACGCGCTCATGGCGATGATGCCGAGCTACGAGATGGCGTCGCAGATGCCCGAGCCGTTCGCGGCGCTGCCCGTGCTCAAGGTGATGCACCGCAACGCACGCTTCTTCCAGGACAGCGGGCGCGCGAAGGAGGACGCGCTCGAGCCGCTCGAGGGCGCGACAGGCGACGCAGCTCTCGTCGAGAGCGTCCGCGCGCGCGATCTCCCGCGAGCCGAACGGAGCCTCGCGCAGCTCGAGGAACGCTCGCGGCCGGCGGCGTACGAGGAGCTGCAGACGGTCGTGCGCGACGACATGAACGTGCACCGCGTCGTGCTCGCGTGGCGCGCGTACGACCTCGCGCGGCTCACCGGCGACCAGAACACGGTGACGATGCTGCGGCAATCCGTGCGCTTTTGCATCGACGAGGACGGCCGGCGCGCGAGCCAGGGCCGCGCGCCGAACGAGATCGTCGCGCTGCTCCCGCGCTTGATGGACGAGCATCACCTCGATCGCAAGGAACGCGGCCGGCGCACGGCCGATCGAGCCTGGATCGCGCGCCTCTCCGACACGATCTTCGGGATGGACCGCGCGGCCGCTGCGGGCGCCGTGGCGGCAGCGCTCGGCGAGGGCTACGAGATCGAGGACGTCGGCAATGCGATGTCGCTCGCTGCGACGCGTCTGTTGCTCAACGACCCGGGTCTGACGGAAGCCCAAGCGGGCAAGCCCGTCGGCAGCGTCCACGGCGCCTCGGTCGGCGTGCACGCGTCCGATTCGGCGAACGCGTGGAGGCACATCGCGCGCGTGGGGAGC
Source organism: Planctomycetota bacterium (assembly GCA_036006425.1). Classification (GTDB taxonomy): domain Bacteria; phylum Planctomycetota; class UBA1135; order UBA1135; genus DASYPQ01. The sequence goes on along the minus strand of DASYPQ010000011.1, from coordinate 201,505 downwards.
CCGAAGAACGCCTTCGCGAGCCTGATCGCCGGCGCGTACCACACCGCCGGGCAGTCCGATCACGTCGGCATGGTGGCGCACGACCACGACGCCGAGGCGTGCACGAAGGAGGATCCGGCCGCGTTGCTGTCGGAGATCGACGGAAAGATCCGCGGCCGCGAGCAGAAGGGCGCGTGCCAGGCCGCGCGACGCTACTGCGATCTCGGCCACCCGCCCGAGAAGCTCTTCGCGCTGCTCCTCGGCTTCGCGGTGAGCGAGGACGGCGCGCTCCACTCCGAGAAGTACTTCCGCACCGCGCAGGACGAGCACTCGTTCGCCCTCGCGCCGGACCGCGGGCTCTACCTCGTGGCGCTGACGCGCGTGATGGCGAGCCAGTTCGGCTACCCGGCGCCGGGGTGCGAGGAAGCGCGGAAGCTGCTCGCGGGCTGATTCCTCGGGTTTGCCCGAAACCCCAGGGACAGCCGGGGCTACCGCTCCGCGGCACCGGGTCCCCAGCCCGGCTTTCGAGAGGAGTTTCCGATGGTCCGCGCGTGGCTTCGTCTTCCCGTGGCGTGTGGCTCGTTCGTGCTCGCGTTCGCGGCTCCGGTCCGGTCGCAGTGCCTGACCTGGAGCGAGTTCGGCGAACCGAGCTCTACCGTGTACTCGAGCCTCGTCTTCGACGACGGCAGCGGACCGGCTCTCTACGTCGGCGGGGACTTCCTCGGCATCGGCGGGATCCAGGCCAATCACATCGCGCGCTGGAACGGCCAGAGCTGGTCGACGCTCGGCGCGGGAGTCAACGCGCGGGTGCTCGCGCTCGCCGCGTTCGACGACGGCAGCGGACCGGCCCTCTACGCCGGCGGGATCTTCAACCTCGCCGGCGGCGCGCCCGCGAGCCACATCGCGAGGTGGAACGGCTCGTCCTGGTCGCCCCTGGGAACGGGCATGGATGACCGCGTGAAGACGCTGGCTGTGTTCGACGACGGGACCGGAACGGCGCTGTACGCAGGCGGCGATTTCGCGCACGCCGGAGGAACCCCGGCGTTCGGCATCGCGCGCTGGAACGGATCCGCGTGGGCAGCCGTCGGCAACCAGTACCTCCCGACCAACGCATTCGCCGTCTTCCAGAGCGGAGGGCAGCGCGCTCTGTACGCGGGCGGCAGCGTGTTCTCCGGCCCGAGCGGCGGCGGCGTGAGCAAATGGGACGGAACGAGCTGGCAACGCGTCGGCGGCGGAGTCGGCGCACCGAACCTCGGCAACTTCGTCGGGGCGTTGACGACCTTCGACGACGGGACAGGGCCGGCGCTCTACGCGGGAGGGACGTTCGCCACGGCGGGCGGGGTTCCGGCGAACGGGATCGCGCGCTGGGACGGGACGCAGTGGAGTCCGCTCGGCCTCGGCATCCGCGGGACGCACGGGAGAGCGGTCTTGGCGCTGCAGGCCTTCGACGACGGCTCCGGGCCCGCGCTCTACGCCGGCGGCATCTTCGATCGCGCCGGGAACACGGTGGCGGGCAGTGTCGCGAGCTGGAACGGCCATGCGTGGTCGCCGCTGCACGACGGCCTGGTCGGCGAAGTCGACGCCTTCGTGGTGTTCGACAGCGGGGCGCAGGGCGTGCCCGACCTCGTGGTCGGCGGCGGTTTCTCGGTGACGGACGAGGAGTACGAGAATCGCCTCGTCGTGTGGCACGGGTGCAAGGGCCCGGGGACGCTGCTCTGCTTCGGCGACGGCAGCGCGACGGCGTGTCCGTGCGCGAACAGCGGCGAGCCGCGGCACGGCTGCGCCAACTCGAGCGCGGCCGAGGGTGCGTTGCTGTCGTCGTCGGGCTCGACGAATCCGGACAGCGTCGTGTTGCACGCGTCGGGAGAGCCGCGAACGGCGTTCACGATCTTCCTGCAGGGCGACGCGGCGCTCGCGACCGCGCACGCGTTCGGAGACGGACTGCTGTGCGCGGGAGGAAACGTGCTCCGGCTCTACGCGCGCCACGCGACGAACGGGTTGATCGACGTGCCCGGCGCGGGAGATGCGTCGATCAGCGCGCGGTCGGCGGCACTCGGCGACCCGCTCGGATCGGGATCGGTGCGGTACTACCAGGGCTACTACCGGGATCCGAGCGCGAGCTTCTGCCCGCCGCCGAACGGCGGAGGATTCAACGCGAGCAACGCGGTACGCGTCGTCTGGTAGGCGTCGAGGCCGAGGCCGTCAGGCGTTCCGGCGCTGGCGGCGGTAGGTGACGAGGAAGACGATCGCCTGGCACATCCAGATGGCGGCCAGGACGAGTCCGCCGACTTTGAGAGCGGTCATCGAAGTTTTTCCTCAGCGCGGGAGTCGGAGGATCAGTTCCTGATCGCTCGGGAAGAGCGGGCCCTGGCGCACACCACCGAGCGCAGGGACGTCCGGGTTGCTCGGGAGTTGCATGCAGCCGAGTGACGAGGGGTACGCCTCGATGTCGAACGAGAGTCGGACGGGAACAGTGACCTTGAACGTGCCGTCGGCCTCGGTGATCGCCCCGGGAACGTCGTCATGGCCGGGGATGCGCACCACGACACGGCTTTTTTCCGCGGCGGCGCCGTCGGCGTGCACGACTCTCCCGCGGATCGTTGTCCCCGACTCAAGGACGATCGCGAGGTTCTGTTCGCCACTGGAGACTGCGTTCGACTCGTGAAGGAGGAACGTGCGCGTCCCCGGAAGCTCCTCTGCGGCGTGGGCGTGCATCGGAACGACTTGGATCAGATAGGTCCCTGGCGGGAGACCGTGGAGATCGAAGTGTCCGCGCGAGTCCGTCAGCACGAAGGACTGTGCACCCACGCCGGCAGAGTCGCTATGAGCGGAGACGCTGACGTCGACGAGACGGCGCCCTTCGGCATCCTTCACCGTGCCGGAGATGCTCTCGAGGCCTCGGAGCACGACCTCGACGTCCTCGACGATCCCACCGCGGGGCACGGAGACGGTTCTCGACGTTCGCGCCGTCGTGTAGGGCAATCCCACCTCGACGCGGTACTCGCCCATCGCCAGATCGGCGAACGCGAACCGCCCGAGGTCGTCCGTGCGCCCGGTGCGCTCCGCGACGAACTTGTCCACGTCCTGGTCTCGGGGGTCCTGTTCGCTGAATCGCCACCGGTCCTCGTTCGCGCCGCGCAACGTCACCGCCCAGTCGGGGACGGCGTTCCCGGACTCGTCGATCACTTTCCCGTGGAGAACCGACATCGGCGGTAGCACGACGTCGCCGAGATCGATCACATCCTGTTCCGGACTCGGAGCCGGAAGCGCGTACGCCACCGCTCCGAAATCATCCGTGCGAGTGAACAGGGTGTGATGCAGATCTCTCCTCAGGCCGGACAACTCGAATCTCCCCCGGTCGTCAGTTCGACCTCCGATCCAGTCCGTCCCAGTCGGCGGGGGATCCATCCGCCGATTGGCTACCGCGGCCACCTCAACTCCCTCCAAGGTCCTCCCGTTGCTGTCGATCACCCTCCCTCTCAACACTTGTCCGCGCGACAATCGGAAGTCGACGTGATCGGGAAGATCGTCAACGCCCAGCGTGCGGAACCTGAAAGTCGTCTGGCAGTAGCCGGGCGCCCGCGCCTGGAGAGCGAGCGCCCTGCCGGGGCGGACCCCCGAATACACGTACTCGCCGCTCGCGTTCGCGCGGCCCATGCGCTCGACCCACTCCACTTCTCCCACCTCGGCGTTCGGGATCGGCTCGCCGGTCTCGGCGTCGAGCACCCGTCCGCGAATCTCCTCCCCAGCTTCGATCTGCACGTTCTCATCGTGTGTGTCTCCGGGCACGAGAACTAACATGCGCCCGACCGGTGCGCCGGTGGTACGAGGCGTGATCTTCAGAAGGACTTCGACTCCCGGCAGTGATTCGAAACGGAAGCGTCCGTCGGCGTCGGTCTCGCATTCGGAGACGGACAAGAAACTCCGGATCGCACTCCCCATCGTGCGCACTTGAACCAGAGCTCCCGCGACTGACTCTCCGTTCGCAGCCAGAGTCACTCGGCCCTGGAGCACAGCGGAAAGACCGAGTTGAACGGTGACGTGCTCGCCTGCGTACCGATACCCGAGCTTCGTCGTCGCGCGGTTCTCCGCGCTGATGTCGAGCTCAAAGGGACGGCCGACCGGAAGCGCGACCGCGAACTCGCCCTGCGCATCCGTGAAGATCACCGCCACGGGGCGACGATTCCCGGTCGCTCTCGGAATCTCGAGGCGCATCGTCGACGTGTCGCGGAACACCTCGACCTTCGCTCCGACGATCGGAACTCCTGAGGGATCGATCACGCTTCCGTGGAGATCGTGCTCGCGGTCGATGACCCGAGGCTTCGGTGCTTCCGCCTGAGCGACAGGGCTCCGGTCCGTGGGGACCTGGCGCGGAGTGCCGTCGTTCGGGATCAGGCGATCGGCGTGCAGCCGCGTGATGTCCGGCGACCAGGCCGGAACTCTAGCCGCGCCCGTTCCGTTCACCTTCCACACGAGCATCAGCGCGGCCGCCCACGCGACCACGATCCCCGCGAGGACCTTCGTGTCCATGCCGAGGATCAAGCTGCCCGCGCCCGGTGCGGGAGCGGCGTGCGGCGCCGGACCCTTCGCGATCCATCCCATGAAGATCGCGCACCACGCGGCGCGATCCCCGCCGTGCTCCCTGTCGAGTCGCGCGCGCAGCATTGCGAGGCCGCGCGAGATCCGCGTCCGGACCGCTGCGTACGAGATGTCCTGGCGCTTGGCGATCTCCTTCGGAGTCAGTCCTTCCAGGTACCGGAGCGTGATCACGGACTGGTACGGTTCCTCGAGCGAGAGGACGGCGTCGGCGAGCTCCTTCTGCAGCAGCACGCGGTCGTGCAGCTCGGTGTGGGACCACGCTTCGGGCCGGCTCGCGTGGCGCTCGTGCCACGAACGGAGGTCCGATTCCGCCTGCTTGTCGCTCACGAGGTTCCGCATGACCCGCGCGAACCAGGCGCGCAGGCCGTGCTCGGGGATCTCGGCGGTCGGAGGGGTCTCGAGAGCCCTCCGCCAGGTCTCCTGGACGAGCTCCTCCGCCAGGTCCGGGTCCCGGACGAGGTGCGCCGCGAGCTGCCTCACCCAGGTGGCCTGGGAGAGCAGCGCTTCGAGGTTCTGGGGCGAGGAGGCGTCCACGGGACATGCCTAGACAGTGTCGATCTCGAAATGTGACAACTCCGCGAGGCGAGATTCCGCGGAGGGGGGTCAGCCCCCCTCCGCGGCGCCACGTGAATCAGCCGTCGCAGCCCGGACCGCTCGCCGTCGTCACCTGAGTACATTGCTGTCCAGCACCGCAATCGGACGAGGATTGCGTGCAAGTTTGGAACGGACCGGACGGGTCGGGCGTGCAGTACTTGGAGCGCTGCCCCGGGCACTCCCCGCACGGGATTGTGAGAATCGAATAGCAGGTGCTCATCTGGGGTGCCGCGGCACGAGCCGGCGCGAGGCCCAGGATCATCAGGACGAGCACGGATGCAGCGAGACGTAGATTGAGTTTCATATGCGAGTCTCTCCCAGAGCTAGTCTTTGACTTCGGACAACAGGTTCAGCAACCCAGCGCTGAACTGTGCGAGTGCGGGAGCCTGCGGCCACGGCTCCCCGAGCAGGGCGATCGGGTCCTTCCACGACGCATCGGCTCCATCGACGAGCCCGTACGTCTCCGCCGTCCACCCGAGCGGATCGTCCGTCTCGAGGTGGTAGAGGATCCCCTCCGGAATCCGTCCTTCGTCGAGCGGCAACCCCCACCGGCGGCTCCGGTTCGACGGCGCGACGTCCGTCAGGATCACGAGGTCCTTCACGTTCCCGGCCTTGTCGAGGAACGCCTGCACGTGCGCGATCGGGCTCTTCCGCACCGCGCCTTCCACCATGTAAGGCTCCGCGGGCGCGTCGAGCGAGAGGCGCAGCGCGAGCACGTTGCCGAACTTCGAGTTCGAGGACCGGGTCACCCACAGCTCCGCCTGCACTCCGGCGGGGCTGTTCGCGAGCCGGTAGCGCAGCGATCCGTCCGGGGCCGCCAGCGGGAGGTCCGTCCGGTCGACGTGCAGCTTCACGAGCGCGAGGCAGGCGTCGAGGATCGCCCCCGGATCGAGTCCGCCGGTCAGCGACACTTCGATCGCGGTCGTGAGATGGCGCAACATCGTCTCGCGCTCGTTCGGAGTCTGCGCGGAAGCGGCTGACTCCGTTCCTTCCGTCGACTCCGGAGCGACCGCGCGGCCCGTGTCCTGCGCGTCGCTCCGCGTCTCCGCTCTCGGCGCCGCATCCGCCGCGAGCGCGCCGCTCTCTTTCGTCGGGACCATTGGAGTCGGAGTCGCCGCGATCGATTCCGCGGCGTCGGATCCCCGTGCGATCCAGATCGCGAGAGCCAGACTCGCGACACCCGCCGCTGCGATCATCGTTCGGGCCAGCGGCACTCGGCTGTTTCGTGAACATTCGTCGCGTCCGATGTTCTTCATGCTCCGCCTTTCGATTCAGCGTGAGCGCCGCGCGAATGCGTGATGTGTCCCCGACGGACGAATCACTTCAGAGGCAGATCGATTCCCTCGTTCCGTTCAGTGCGGAATCCGGATCACTCCAGCTGATCTCCCTCCCTTTGCGTGGGGCGCACGCACTTCAAGGGACGATCGCCGCGAGAGAGAAGTTCGCTTCTCCGAAATTTCTTCGGACAGCGAGTGCGGCGCGAGACGAAGCTCGGCTAGCGCGTGTACCCCAACGTCTGGAGTTGTCTCGCCGTCTCGGGATCGATCGCGCGATCTCCCGCGGCGGTGAAGCGCGTCGCGAGAGCCTGGTGCAGTCGCCACTGCTCGGTCAGTGACTTCCGGTAGCGCTCGACGAGATCCGGATATCCGTCGTTCACCGCGCGCGTCGCGAACGGATCGGTCGACAAGTCGTAGAGCAGGAGTCGCGTCGCGTCGGGGAAGAAGGGATGCACGGCGCCCCAGCGCCCGCCCGCCGGGAACGCGTGGCGTCCGTGCAAGGCGTCGGCGCCTTCGGCGACCGGCGCGATCTCGAGCGACGCGCCCCAGCGTCCGTCGATCGTCTCGATGTTGCCGACCATCTGTCCGGTCGCTTCGTCGACGCGGAACTCGTCGAGAATGACGGGCCGCGACTCGAGTTTCTTCCCGCGGAGCAGCGGCGCGAGCGAACGACCCTGGAGAACCTCGGGCGCAGGAAGTCCGGCGAGATCGAGGATCGTCGGCAGGACGTCGATCATCGACACGGGCTCCGCGAAGCGGCGGCCGCCCTGGATGCCGCGCGGCCAGACGAAGATCAGCGGAACGTGCGTGCTGTAGGAATCGAACAGCGCGCCTTGCCAGCCTTCCGGCTGCGGCTCGATCAATCCCCTCCCCCAGCGCGCAAAGGTCCCGGCCGGGTGCCCGTGGTCGGCGGCGATCACGAAGATCGTGTTGTCCCATTCGCCGTCGGCCTTGAGGCGGTCGACGAAACGCTCGAGCTCGCGGTCCTGGTGCGCCATCGTCTCGTCGTACAGGCCGCGGCTGATGTTGTAGTAGTCGTGACGGTCGATCTCGGCGCGCTTCAGCGCGATGTCGTAGAAGGCGACGATGCTCGTCGTGCCGAAGACCTCGCCCGCCTTCTCGAAGAGCTGGTTGTTCCAGGTCCGGTGTTGTCTGTGCTCCGCGGGCGTGACGAAGAGCCCGGCGAAAGGCGAAGGCGGCTCGTTGGGCTCGTGCACGTCGGTCGTCTGGAAATGGACCCAGAAGGGGTGACCGGGGTAGTCGCTGCGGAACTTCCGGAAGCGATCGTGGAGCTCCGGCGAGGAGTTCGAGGTGTCCTCCGTGTCGACGTCGCGCATCACGTCGACGCCGCGCTCGAGCCCGATGACGCGCGCGCAGTTCGGGTTCGACGTGAACACCGCCGTCTCGTAGCCGCCGAGGCGCATGTGCTCCGCCATCGTGACGGCCTTGGAGGGAACGGGCGTCGAGTGCACGCCGCGCCGGAGGCCGCCGAGGACGCTGTGCTGCAGCGAGGTCATGAAGGACGCGGTCGACGGCTGCGTCCACGTGGAGTTCGAGTGCGCGTGCTCGAAGACGACGCCTTCCTTGGCCAGGCGCTCGAGGAACGGAGTCGTGCGGCGGTTGTAGCCGTACACGCTCATCAGGTCCGCGCCGCCGCCGTCGATGACGTAGAAGATGACGTTCGGGTGCTTCGGAGTGGCGCGGCTCGAGACGATCGGCGCGCCCCAGAACGCGACGGCGCCCGGAGTCTCGCTCGAGGCTTCGAGAGCGAGCTCGACGTCCTTCCCGGCCCATTTCGAGAGGTCGAAGGAGCGCTGCTGCCACTGCTCGGCGTCGTCGATCGTGTCGCTCGCGAGCACCTGCGCCTCGCTCGTCCCCGCCTTCACCGTCGCGCGGTACGTGATCGATTCGCCTTCGAGGCAAGTCAAGCCGACGTCGAAGCGCGCATCGTCGGGGACGTGGACGTGGAAGGCGAGCTTCGCCGGCGCGTGCGCGAAGATCGCGCGGCGCGTGAACGAGTCGCGGGTCAACGAGCGCACGCCCGTGTCCTCGAGGTAGGGTTCGCCGCGCGCGACGAGCGCGATCGAGAGGATCTCGAGATCCGCGGGTTGCGGCGCGCTGGCGAAGAGACCGACGCTGTGGATCGTCTGCGCGCTGCGCTTCGCCGGCGGCGCGTCGCCTTCCTGCTCGCTGACGAAGAGCGGAAGGAGGTACTCCTGCACGGAGCCGTCGTTGAAGACCGGCGAGGTGCCCGCGCGGCCGCCGAAGAAGCCGAAGCGGCGCGGGATCGACTGTTTCGCGTCGACGTTGCAGGCAGCCGCGATGCCGGACATGCGCGCGTGCGAGCGCGCGCGCACGAGGAGTCCGGTCCACGCGGTCAGCGGACTCTCGGGGACGTCGACGGCCATCCCGCCGAGCAGCATGCCCTGGTGCGGTCCTTCGGGCTCGGAGAGCGCGAGGCGCACGCAGTCCTTGAGCGGCTTGAGCTCGACGCCCGCGAGGCCGGGCGACGTCGCGGACGAGAGCGCGCGCCACTCCGGACGCGGCTCGGCGAAGCTCCACGTGCGCTTCTCGCGCGCAGCTGCGGGAGCAGGCGCGCTCGCGATCTCCGCGTGCGCGAGCTCGGCGTCGAGATGGACGAGCGACGACTGCGAGGGCTGCGGGTGCTTCGACGAACCGCAGGCGGAGACGAGGAGCATCATCGAGAGCAAGCCGAGCGTCTGGTCGTGTTTCATCGCAATAGATTGCCATTCTTGACAAGCGCCGCGGAGTTTCGCGTCTTGGTGGCGCGAATCGTCTCATTCCCGGAGGTTTTCATGGTCGCATGGTCGCAGTTGCTCCTTCCCATCCTGCTCTCGGGCGTCCTCGTGTTCGTGGCCAGCGCGGTCATGCACGCGATGCTCAAGTACCACAACAGCGACTTCAGGAAGCTCGGCAACGAGGACGAGGTGCGCGCGGTCGTGCGCAAGGGCAATGCGACGGCGGGCATCTACATCATCCCGCACTGCACCGATCACAAGGAGATGAAGACGCCCGAGGGATTGAAAAAGTACGAGGAGGGCCCGGTCGGCGTGCTCATCCTCCGTCGGCCCGGCAAGGTCGAGATGGGACCGATCCTCGGACAGTGGTTCGTCTACGTGCTCGTCGTGTCCGCGCTCGCGGCGTACGTCGCGCACAGCACGCTCCCCGTCGGCGCGAGTTACCTCGAAGTGTTCCGGATCGTCGGCGCTGCGAGCTGGCTCGCGTACGCGTGGCAAGCTCCCTCGGACTCGATCTGGAAGGGACAGCCGTGGTCCGCGACGATCAAGGTGGTGTTCGACGGACTCGTCTACGCGTGCTTGACGGCGGGCGCGTTCGGATGGCTGTGGCCGCGCTGACGGGTTCGAACCTTGACGGGATCCCGCCTCGCTCGGGAGACTGCGCGCATGGCCAAGCAGAATCTCGAGCGGGAAATCCACGATCGGATCGCGTCCTTCCTCCATGAGTTGTCCGGGCTCGTCCGCGCCGCCGCGATCGAGTCCGTGCACGAGGCGCTCGGGGAAGGCCGCACACCGCGGCGCGGCCCGGGTCGGCCGCGGAAGGCCGTGCGGCCCGTCGCTCGCGCCGGCAAGCGCGTCCGCCGCTCGGCCGAGGATCTCGAGAAGATCGCCGCGCGCGTGCTCACGCACGTGAAGTCGAAGGCCGGCCAGCGCCTCGAGGAGATCGGCCGCGCGTTGAACACGGAGACCGGCGTGCTCAAGAAGCCGATCGCGATGCTCGTCGCGAAGAAGAAGCTCAAGACGCAGGGGCGGAAGCGCGGAACGAAGTACTTCGCGAAGTAGCCGTCCGGCTCCGCTCCAGCATCGCGAGCAGCCGCCGGAGCGAGGGCTTCGCGCGCACGAGCGCCTCCTTCTCGGTCTTCTTCATCCGCTTGAGCCGGCGCTCCATGCGCAGCGCGAGGCTCCGGTCCCCGAGCCTGCGCCGGAAGACGACGGTCATCGGCGCGCGGCCGCGCAGGTACTTCGCGCCGCGGCCCGCGCGGTGCTCGTCGATGCGACGGTCGACGTCCGTCGCGATGCCGGTGTAGATCACGCCACCGGCGGCGCGGACGAAGTAGACGGACCAGACCGTCATCCGAGGCGGCTCAGGCTCCCCAGACGATCGCGATCGCGTTCGAGACGTTGAAGGTGCCGCCCGGCGGGCTCGTGCAGAAGCCGGGGTTCGGGTCGCGCGAGTACACCTGGTAGTTGCGCGTGGTGCCCGAGGAGATCGGATCGCCGAGCGCCGCCGAGCGCGCGGAGACGGACGGGTCGCCCGCTTGCGGCGCGACGACGGCGCCGCCGCTCGCGCTCCGCGCGTACAGACGCTTCAACGTGCCCGCGACGCAGCGCAGTCCGTCGCCGTAGGGCACGGGAGCGATCGAGGTCGTGCCTTGCAGGACGATGCTCAGCGCCGTCGGCAATTCGCCGGAGGTCGAGAGCTGCAGCGTGTCGGCCGAGAGGCTCGGGACGCCGGAGCCGGTGAGGAGAGCTCCCCCCGTGCTCGCTGAGTTCTCGCAGCCGTGGCCCGTCGCGCCGCTGTTCGCGCAGGGGCAGGCGGCGGTCGCGCCGTCGCCGAAGCAGAATGCCGTGTGCTCGTCGAGCCGGCGGAGCTGCATGCCGTTGCACACTCCCCCGATGGTCGTGTCGCCGCCGATCGCGAGGCCGGAGTGCGGTCCCATGAACCCGCTCGCGTCGACGGTGACGACGTGGCGCGCGAACGTCACGCCGTGCGCGTGGTGGCCGGGCCAGGCGCCGCCGGAGATCTCGACCCCGGGCGTGTTGTCGACGAACGTCTTCGCCATGAGCGTCGGGTAGTCGGGCCGCCACGCGTACGTGATCAGCTCGTAGGTGCCCGCCTCGAGTCCGTTGAAGTAGAAGCAGGAGTCGACGCTCGAGTCGTACGTGATCAGTCCGTCGTTCATCAGGAGATCGTCGTCGCCGGTGACGCTCGCATCGTTCGCGGTCAGGACGCCCGCGGCACCGCTCTGCGAGAAGTGCACGTTCGACGTGTTGCCCGCGAGGTCGACGAGGACGTAGTCGATCCAGCTCGACGCCGGCAGCGAATTCCAGTACCCGGGGAGCCCCGCCGCCGCGTAGCCGGACGACGGACCGGTCCCGAGTGGCCCGAAATCGAGGTTGAAGGACTGTGCGGCGACGGGCGAAGCCGAGGCCGCGGACACGAACAGCGCGAGGAGTTTCGGATTCATGGAGGCACCTCGTTGCGACGGACGGTTCGCCTGCGATCCTACCCGAAGTGCCGCGAGTGCGGGATCACGTACCGACGTCGTGCATCAGCACGACCGTGTCGGAGAACACCCCGTCGTCCAGGACCGCGTTGTCCTCGCTCGTGTTGCCGAGCACGAATCCGGTGACCTTGCCGTGGTCGACGATGAACGAGATTCCTCTCAGGTCCTTGTTCGTCTCGACCTTCGTCTCTTTCCAGCTGTGCCCGTCGAACATCAGGACGAAGCCGGATTCCTGCGCGAGCGCGTTGTCGGGAGTCGTGTCGCGCCCGACGTAGAGCCGTCCGGTCCCGATCGAGATCGTCGCGACGGTGAAGTTCTGGTGGCATCGATTGACGAGGATTGCGCCCGTCGCGGGATCGAACTCGAAGATGTCGGGCACGCCCACGAAGCTCGATCCGTTCCAGCGGAGCAGGACGCCGGTGTCGCCGACGGCGAACGTGCGCGGCAGGCCTTCGATCGGTCCCGAGCACACGCTCCGCAGACCGCGGGGCGACGTCGCATCCATCGGCGGTGACACGTCCGTCCACAAGGGAGCGTCGGGCTGCACGAGGTGGAACGCGATCGGCGCTTGGCCCCTGGAGCCGACGATGAAGCCCTCGGCCGTGCTCGCGAACGCGAAGCTCGCCCAGCGCGTGCCGCTCGCGATCGGCGGCGGAGGAACTTCCTGCCAGGACGTTCCGTTGTCGACCGTCTTGAAGACCCGGGACTTGTGCAGCGCGTCCGCCGGACTCGGATTCCCGACGATCCAGTATTCCGGCTCCGCGGTGCCGGGCCGCACGGCGACGTCGGTGAACGTGTAGCCGAGCGGCAGTCCCGTGTTCTTGAGCGTCCAGGTCAAGCCCGCCGACCGCGTGAACACCGCGCCCCGGTCGGTTCCGACCGCCATGCCTTCCGTGGCCGACGCGAACGCGATGGCCATGAGCACGCCGATGCCCGGGTCCGGATCCGTCGGAGAGGGGAAGACCGAGTCGAACGTGCATCCGCCGTCGTTCGTCCGGAACACGAGTCCGTGCCGCTCGCCCGGCGCGCGCTGCCCTGCGATGAGGCCCTCGGCGCGATTCAGGAAGTGGATCGCCTTCCCGCGGAACTGCAGCTCCTGCTTGTTGAGGCTCTCCCACGACGCGCCCGAGTTCTTCGTCCGACGCATGAACCCCGTCGAGCCGACGATCCAGGCTTCGTCGGTGTTCAGCACCGCCGCCGCGTCGCTCAGCGGCGCGGTGAATCCCTGCACCGGGTGCAGGCTCCAGCTCTTGGGTGTGCCGATCGCGGGATCGCGCTGCCAGATCTGGCCGCCGTACCCGCACGCGAGCGCCCTCCCGCCTCCTTGCGCGGCGACGCCGTAGAGCGCGAGGAACGGTCCGGACGCCGCCGGTCCCTCCTCGAGCCATTTCGTTCCGCCGTCCGTCGTGTGGAAGATCTTGCCGTCGACCGAGCCGTGGCCGCCGACGAGGAAGCCGTTCAACGGATCCTGGAACTCGATGTCCCAGGGCTCCTGCATGACTTCGTCCTCGAGCACCTTCCACCACTTCACGCCGCCGGCGACGTCCGATTGCCCGCGGAAGAGGACGCCGGTCTCGATCTCGAGGGAGGTTCCGGGCTTCGTGTGCTTCCACTGGGCGCCGGCGAAGCCGATCCACTTCGTGGAATCGCCCATGACGCGGACGAGGTAGAACTCGAACTGCCGCTGCGTCGGATCGAGCCGCGAATCGGGCGACAACGACGCGTCGCCGTACAGCTCGATCGGAGTCCACGACTGGCTTCCGTTCGTCGTGTACTTCAGGAAGTACTTCCCGGTGAGGAAGCCGAACTGCGGATCGAGGTACCGGGCGGACCAGAGCACCGCGGGGTTGCCGAAGCCGTCGAAGATCGTCGTCGCCGCGGGGTTCGCGAAGGTCCACGTGTTCCCGTGGTCGGTCGTGTGGAGCAGCCTCCCGCCGAGGCCGCAGGCCCAACCCGTCTCGCCGTCGGGGAGGAAGAAGACGTCGAGGAGCTTCTGGGCCGCGAGCGCCGGGGTCTTCTGGTAGAGCCAGTTCGAGCCGTGGTCCGAGGAGTACCGGAGGCGGCCGCCGTCCTCGACCACCCAGACCCGCAGCGCGTTCGCATCCGCGGGATCGGGCCAGACCCAGACGGCGATGCCGTCGCCTCCCGCGAGATAACGGAACTGGGGGTCGCCGGTGACGGGAACGGGTCGGCAGAGCGTGGGGCACATCCGATTGTCTCCTGGTTTTCGCAACCGGAATCCGAGGGGGGGCGCGAACTCGACGTCGAAAAAATCTGGACGATCTGCACCGGAGACGGTGTTCCCAGTTTGCGGCCGTTCCGCCGTGGACGACGATCGGCTGTATCGTGGGAGTCTCCCGCCGAACCCCAGCCCGTGGAGGACCGAGCCGTGACGAAGCCGAACGCCGCGAAGATCACCGTCTCGAAGAATGGCCCCTATCTCGTCGAAGGCGGGGTGCCGGTCGCCGACCAGCACATCGTCACGAACGCGGACGGCGAGTCGATCGAGTGGCGCGAGGGCGAGGCCCGGCCCCACCCGGACTCCTACGCGCTCTGTCGCTGCGGCAAGTCGGCCAAGAAGCCGTTCTGCGACGGGACGCACACGCGCGTGCGCTTCGACGGGACCGAGACCGCCACCCGTGACCCCTACGAGGCCCAGGCGGAGCGCATCGAGGGACCGACCCGGGTCCTGGAGGACGCGGAGAGGCTGTGCGCGTTCGCGCGATTCTGCGACCCGGCCGGCCAGGTGTGGAACCTCGTGCTGAAGAGCGACCAGCCGCGCGCCGCGAAGCTCGTCGACCACGAAGCCGGCCACTGCCCGGGCGGGCGCCTCGTCGCGAAGGATCGCGCGACGGGCAAGGCGATCGAGCCGAAGTTCGAGCCCTCGATCGGGCTCGTCCAGGACACTGCTCAGGAGATCAGCGGCCCGCTCTGGATCCGCGGCGGCATCCCCGTCGTCGGCGCGGACGGCCGCGCCTACGAGGTCCGCAACCGCGTCGCGCTGTGTCGTTGCGGGGCGTCGAACAACAAGCCGTTCTGCGACGGCTCGCACGCGTCGATCCGGTTCAAGGACTCGGATTAGCGCGTATAGCCGAGCCGCTTCAGCTGCTCCTCGATCGCCGGCGCGTTCGGTCGCTGGCGCGCCGACACGCGCCCGTCGGGCGACGCACCGATCGACTTGTCGAACGCGGCGAGAGCCTGCGGGTCGGACAGCGGACTGTGCTGGTCCGGATCGCGGAGCAGGTCGTACAAGAGCTCGCCCTCGGCGAGTTTGAGGTCGGTCGGCTTCGACTGGCCGCTGCCTCGGATGCCCCAGAGGTCTCCGCGCACCGCCACGGCCGCGAGCGGGGATGCGGCGACGTTCTCGACGAGTCCGCGCCGTCCGTTCTCCCACCAGTACGCGTGCTCCATCGCGTACAGCGTCCGCGGCGCGACCGACGGGTGTCCCTCCCGGAGAATCGGGACGAGCGAGACTCCGTCGAGGCCCGGAGGAGGTTTCAGGTGCGCGAGCGCGAGGAGGGTCGGCATCACGTCGATGAGCGAAGCGGGCGTCGTCTCGTCGCGGCCTGGAGTTCCGGGGAGGTGGACGAGCAGGGGGATCGAGATCACGTCCGCGTGGAGTTGGCCGCCGTGATGGATCCGCCCGAGCTCCGGCTCGAACCCCTCGCCGTGGTCGGAGAGGAACACGATGACGGACGTGTCCCACAGGTGCGCGCGCTTGAGAGCCGCGGCGAAGGCCTCGAAGTCGCGGCTCATCTGGTCGACGCGCTCCGCGTACTTCCTCGCGAGCGCGGCCCACGCCTCCGGGGGGCAGGGCTTCTCTCCCGTCAGCCAGTCGATGTTCCGGCGGAGGACGGCGTCGTCGCCCGGAACGTCGTCGGGGAGCACGGTCTGCTGGTAGTAGTTGTGGACCGAGAAGGCCTGGAGGAAGAGGAAGAGCGGCCGCCCGCCCGGGGACCGAGTCGACACGAACTCGGAGGCGGCGGCGAAGACCGGATCGCTGCCGCTCGACGCGGCGGCCGGCTTGTCCTCGGGCTCCGGGACGTAGTCGTACTTCGCGAATCCACGGTCGAGCCCGTAGCCCGGATCGAGGTAGACCGAGCGCGCGAAGGCGGCGGTGTCGTACTCGGAGGCGAGTTGGCCCGCGAGCGTCGCCACGTTCTTCGACATCTGCACGCGCGGATCCGTCGCTCCGTGGCCGTTCGGATAGACGCCGGTGAAGAGCGAGGCGTGCGCGGGGAGCGTCCACGACGCGGGCGTGATCGCGTGCACGAAGCGCACCGACTCCGCCGCGAACGCGTCGAGGAACGGCAGAGGCGCCGCGCGCGGTTCGAAGCAACGGAGTGCGCTGCGATTCAGCGTGTCGATCGAGATGACGATCAGGTTCGGTCGCTCAGCCGACGCGGGCGGCGCCGGTGCGCGGCTGCATGACGCGAAAAGCAGCAGGAATCCGAGCGTGCGTGAAGTCGACGTCATGGAGCGACGCCCGCGGGGCGCGCGCGCTCCTCATTGTAGGGCTTCTGCCCGGACGGGCTCGGCTCACATCCCGGAAAGCTTCGACGCCTTGCGTGTGACGTCCTGGCCGTGGATCTCCCCGCGCCATTCTCCCGTGGCGCGACCGCGCTTCTCGATGAAGTCCTTGAAGCGCGCGAGGTCCCCGGCGACCCGCTGCGAGACCAGTCCGATCGCGCTCGCCGTCGATTCCGCGGCACCCTCGGGCTCGTACTCGATGCGCAATTGAACCTTCGTCTTCGCGGCTCCCTGCGGAACAAAGGTGATCGTGCCGCCGTTCTTCGCGCCCGACGTGCTGCGCCAGGTGATGCGCTCGTCCGGGATCTGCTGGACGATGTCGGCCGTCCATTCGACGTCCTTCCCGAGGACCTCGGCGCGCCAGTGGAGGTGCTTGTCGTCCAGCTGGCGGACCTCCTTCACGCCCTCCATGAACGCGGGGAATTCCTCGAACTGTGTCCACTGGTCGTAGGCCGTCCGCACGGGGACGTCGACGTCGATGCTCTGCTCGATCGATGCCATGGTGGCTCTCCAATCTGCCTCGACGCGGACGTCGGGCTCCGGTGACTCGGGTTCCGCGTCGGTGTTGGCAAACCGGATGCCGCACTCCCGCGGTCCGGAATCGACGTGCGCAGCGCCTGCGACGCGCGCGGATCTACAGAATGCGCGCGGCCTTGTACTTTCTGCCGCCGCTCAATACCGCAGCCACGCGAAATCAACGAAGCCGCGCTCGACGTCGGTGTGGACGAGCTCGACCGGACCTCGATCGCCGACGTCGAGGCCTTCGCTTCCCCGCACCACCATTCCCTCCGCGCTCGGATGGGAGATCCGCACGAACGTCCCCTTCTCGGACGCACCGGTGACGATCGCATCGAAGCGCTCATGGATCCGCGGAGCGAGCAGGAGGGCCGCGGCGGACTTGCGCACCTGGCGCTCCACCTTCGCGGCGTTGTCCTCCTGCTCCGTGCAGTGTCGCGCGAGCGCCTCGAGCTCCCCGTCGCCGTACGGCACGGGCCGTCCCGCGAGCGCGGCTTTCAGGAGGCGCTGCGTCACGAGATCCGGGAACCGCCGGTTCGGAGCCGTCGAGTGCGTGTAGTCCTTCACCGCGAGACCGAAGTGGCCCTCGATCTTCTGGCCGGGCAGCTCGAGGGCGTACTCGCCCGATCCGAGCAGCTTGACGATCGAGAGCGAGATGTCGGGGAAGCGATCGGGCTGCTTCGTGCGGCACTGCCCGAGGAAAGCCTCGAGAGCGCGCGCGTCGGGCTCCGGCGGCAGCTTGCCGCCGAGCTCCGCCGCGAGATCGACGATCCGTCCCCAGCGTGCGGGGGAACGCAGGACGCGGCGGATCGCGGGGAACTTCTTGCGGGCGAGGTACTCCGCCGTGACGCCGTTCGCCGCGATCATGAAGTCCTCGATCAGCTCCTTCGCGCGGTTCTTCTCGTCGGGCCGCAGATCGGAGAGCACGTCCCCGTCGAACACCGCGCGCGCCTCGAGCGTCTCGAGGCTGAGCGCGCCGCGCTGGTGGCGGAGCTCTTTCAGCGACTGCGCCACGCGATCCTGGACGCGCAGCTGCTCCTCGAGACCGTGCACCGCGGCGAGCCGCGCCGGCGCGGGGCCGGTGCCTTCGAGCCACGCGGCGACGCTGTTGTAGGCGAGCTTCGCGCGATTCAGGACCGTCGCGCGGTAGACGTCCGACGCCGCGACGGTGCCGTCGGCGACGACGACGAACTCGATGACGATCGCGAGACGCGGCTCGCCTTCGACGAGCGACGTGAGATCGGTGGACAGCCTCTCCGGGAGCATCGGAAAGATCCCCGCGGCCGTGTACACGGAGGTCGTGTTCGTGCGCGCGTGATCGTCCGTCGGCGAGCGCTGCTGCACCATCGCGTCGACGTCCGCGATCGCGACGAGGATCTTGACCAGCCCGCCCGGCATCGGCTCCGCGACCGTCAGCTGATCGAGGTCGCGGGAGTCGTCGTTGTCGATCGACGCCCAGAGCCGGTCGCGGAGGTCGCGGATCGCCGGCCCCGACTCGACCGCGGCGTGGGCGAGCGCCTGCATCGCCGCGAGGATGGGAGGAGAGAAGTCCGGCAGCAGGCCGCGCTGGATCATGGCCCGCCGCGCGATGACCTCGAGGCGATTCCTGCTCTGCACCTGCGTTCGTTCCATCGAGGGATGATAGGGCGTTGAGATATGACTTTCCTTTCAGCGTGGGGAGAGCGATCCGGAGTCTAGCTTTCCGGCACAATGCGAAACCCTTGCCGCTCGCTCCCGTTCGTTCTCGCGCTCGCCATCGCCTGGTTCAGCGGATGCTCTTCGCCGCGCTGGACGAACCACTTCGCCGGCGACGTCTGGGGTGGCGCCTTCACCGAGCAGGTCCAGAACCCGTCCCGGCTCGTGCCCGAGGCCACACTGCTCGCCACGATCCCGCTGAGCTTCTACTACGACGACGAGATCTTCGCGCACTACGGCAGAGGGAATCTCGATTCGACGACCAAGACCAGCGCCGACGGGCTCCAGATCTTCCTCCCTTCGATTCCGGTGCTCGTCGGCGGATTGAAGTGGGCCGGCGGCGACAGCGAGAACTTTGAGGTCGTCGCGGAATCGCTCGGCGGAGTCGTGGCGATCCAGCAGCTGTTGGCCCGCACCGTGCAGCGTGAACGGCCGGACGAGAAGGACGACACTTCGTTCCCGTCGGGGCACACGTCGTGGGCATTCGCGGCGACGACGCTGATCGTCCGCGACGTCCACGATCCCGCCGACACCAGCTTCCACGCCGTCGACGCCTTGCTCTACATGCCAGCTCTCTTCAACGCGTGGGAACGCGTCCGGATCAGTCACCACTGGGCCTCGGACGTCACGTGCGGGGCGCTCATCGGCGTCCTCTGGACGAACCTCGTGTGGGACGCGCACTTCAAGAGCGACGACCCGACGCGACCGACGGTGTTCGAGGGCAAGCAGAAGGGCATCGCGTGGAGCCCGTCGATGGACGTGGTCGACGGCCGCCCCGCGTTCGGGATCACGATCGGGATCTGATCCTCGGGATCGACTCCCCTACCGCACTGCTCCCAGGCGCGTCCCGCCGAGGAACGTGTAGACGAGCGCGAGGCTCTCGCTCGACTGCTGCTGCTCGTCCGCTCCCATGTAGGAGGCGTCCCGCCATGTGCCGACGCACAGGAGGCTCAGGGCGTGCGGTCCCCACACGCGCAGCGTCAGCCCGGCCTCCGCCGCGAAGACGTTCTCCCGTCCGCCGTTGTGGTTGTAGCCGCTCCCGCCGATCTCGAAGTCGCGTCCGGTGAGCTGCACCATCGCCTTGTCACCGAAGATCCAGCGCAGGTCGAGGAGCGCCTGCGGAGAGAGGCCGTAGTGGTAGTCGCGGTCGCTCTGGTCGCTCGCGATCGTCCCCGCGGCGCCGAATCCGACGCCCCCGAGGATGCTTCCCTGCATCGTCACCGAATCGGACATGCGATCCTGCGCCGTCGTGCCGACGGAGAGCGCGGTGGTCGCGAGACGGAACACGCCGGGCGAGAGATAGGTGTAATTCCCGTAGAGACCCCAGATGCCGTCGAACTCCGCGGCCGTCTTGTAGTCCGTGCCCCACAGCAGGCCGCGGGCGTCCAGGTGATCGACGTGGTTCTCGGTGTCCGTCTGCCCCGCGAAGTCCAGCGTGAAGTAGTCGAACGGATGGTCGTAGTGGTAGTCGACCTTCCCGGGACGCCCGTACTCGACCAGGAACCGACCCAGACCCTGCGTGTCAGTTTCCGTCTCCGCCCTGCTGCGCGAGTCGAGCCGCGTGACTTTCGCGCCGACTTCCGCGCGCGTCGTGACGTCCGCGCCGTCCGACGTGTACAGGTGCTGGAAGCGCGAACCGAAGAGGTGCCGGTTCACGGTGGTCGGCGGAGACATGAACGCCGCGCCGAGCTCGCGACCGAAGCCCGGCCTCTCGCCGCCGCGCTCGAGGATCCAGTTCGCCGTGCGGAACATCGCCTCGCCCAGGAAGCTGCCGCCGATGCCCGTCGCGATCTGGTCGTTGAGCGAGGGCGGAGTCGTCTCGCCCGCGACTTCCCAGACGGCGCTGGCCGCGAAGGTGTACCCGAGCGACTCCCAGTAGTTGAGTCCCGCAGAACGCGCGAAGCCGTGGTAGAGCGATCCCGAGTAGGGGTGCGCCAACTGATTGACCGAGAACGGATCCTGGTCGATCACCCAACCGCTGCGCAGATTGCGATCGATCGACTCACGGTCCGACCCGTAGACGCGCGCGTCGAGCGCGTTGCGGTCGTAGAAATTCAGGAGCGCCTGGTAGGTGAGGATCTCCGCCGCCGGGATCCAGTAGCTCTTGTCCGAGCCGAATCCGGATTCGCCTTCCGGCGGAGGGAGCGCACCCGCGATCTCCGCCCACAGGTCCGCGGGGTCGGGGCCGGCTGGCTCCTTGGTCGCGGGCGGGAGGACGCGCGGCGTCGATACTGCCGACTGTACTGCCGACTGTGGAGTGACCTGAGGCGGGCTCGCGGCGCAGCCCGCGAGGAGGCAGAAACACGCCGTGCACGGGACGGCGACGGCCCGTGCACGCGAGGACATCACGGTCTCCCACCGACGCCGACCACTAGAGAACCTCCGCGCGCGCACGCCGGGCATCCGCCGCGCTGATCTCCGCCAGGACGACACATTCCGACGCCACGAGCTCGGCCGCGGCAGGGTCGGCGTTCTCCTTCGCTTTGATCATCGTGCGCACGAGGGATCGATCGAGGCGCTTGACCGCGGTGCGGCGCGGTGTGTCCTGGTCCTCCTCGATCTGCGCGCCGGCGAGCACGGCGCGGAGCACCGAGACGTGCTGCTGCGTGCGCTCGAGATGGTCCTCCCAGTCCTCGCGCAGGTCCGCGTCGATCGCGCACTGCACTGCAGTCGAGTAGACCTGCGCGTTGCCGAGCTCCGTCTCGAGTGCCTCGAGGAGCACGTCTCTCACACTTCGATCGCCACAGAATCGAGCCGTGTACATGGGGGAACCTCCTGGGTTGGGCGCCCCCTGGACAAAAGCCGTACCACGCCCGGTCAGCGGCTCCTGCTGCGGCGCGAACTGGCGCTTTTCTTCGGCACTTTCGCGCCCGCGCGCCGTGCTTCCGACAACCCGATCGCGATCGCCTGCTTGCGGCTCGTCACTTTCTGACCCGAGCTGGATCGAAGCGTGCCGTGCTTCCGCTCGCGCATCACCTTTTCGACTTTTGCCGACGCCTTCTCTCCGTACCGTGCCATGTCGAGGTCTCCTTCGTGGGGGGATGGAAATTCTTCAAACTGCACCGAGTGAGCGCCGCCTCCGATTGCGGACGCGACATCTCTGCGTGCACACCGCGCGCGTGGCAACGGGAGTGCCCACGAGGGCGCACTGGCACGGAAGGTGCGAAGTGGCGCGCATGAAGCAGATTCTCTTCCTCGCTTCCCTGGCGCTCCTCGGCGGTTGCGGACAGGACAAGTCCGTTCAGGCTGCCGACAACACGAAGATGAACTCCCGCGATCGCTCCGGGGCGTCCGTGACGCCCATCGATCAATCGGAGAGCTCCGAGGATCGCGCCCTGACGCAGGCCGTGCGCCAGAGCCTGATGGAGGACGCGTCGCTCTCGCTGAACGCGAAGAACGTCAAGGTGGTCTCACGCGACGGAAAAGTGACGCTGCGCGGAGTCGTCGAGAGCCAGGCGGAGAAGGCTTCGATCGAGTCCAAGGTCAAGGCGCTGGCCGGAGTCGCCGAGTGCGACGACCAGCTCGAGGTCAAGTCGAACTGAACGCGCTCGCCGCGTTCGAAAGGATGGATGAGCCATGGCCAAGTCGGTGTTCTGCATCGTGCGCGACTACGTGAGTGCTTCCCGGATCGTCACGGATCTCGAAGCCGCGGGATTCACGGAAGACGACATCTCCCTCCTCATGCCGGACCGCGACGGCACCCACGACTTCGCGCACGAACGCAGTACGAAGGCTCCGGAGGGAGCGACCGCGGGCGTCAGCGCGGGCGGCGCGATCGGCGGAACGCTCGGGTTGCTCGCCGGCATCGGCACGCTCGCGATCCCGGGCCTCGGCCCGTTCATCGCTGCCGGTCCGATCATGGCCGCGCTCAGCGGCGCGGCCGTCGGCGCGGCGGTCGGCGGAGTGACCGGCGCGCTCGTCGGCCTCGGCGTGCCCGAGTTCGAGGCGAAGCGCTACGAAGGCAAGATCAAGGGCGGGAACGTTCTCGTCTCGGTGCACACCGAGAATTCGGACCAGGCGAAGACGGCGAAGGAGATCTTCGAGCGCGACGGCGGCGAAGACATCGCGACGTCCGGCGAAGCGTCCGTTCCCGAGCCCGCGAAGATGAAGAGGCCGATCACCCGTCGGGATCCCACGTCCTGACACCCCTCAGCGCGGCCTCTTCATGCGCCCCTTGCGTCACTCCCCTCGACGCAAGGGGCGCATCCCTTCCCCCCCATTCTCACTCCCCTCGGGCGCTCAGGGTCCCTCGGGCACGAATCCGTCCGTGAGCGCCTTCAGGAACGCCACGATGTGGTCTTCCTCCAGGTCGGTCAGGCCGAGATTGCCGACCTCGCCGCCGTCCTGACCGGGAATGCCGGTTGGATTCAGCAGCGCCTGCGGCGAGATCACTTCCGGACGCGGCCAAAGAGGCTGCCCTTGGAGGTGCGCGTACGGATCGTCCTGCGTGAAGTCGATGACCTCGCCCGGGACGGTCGTCAGATTGCGCGTGTTGTAGAAGTGGACCACTTCCTTGAGGCTCTTGAACACGCCGTTGTGCATGTACGCCTTGACGAAGCCGGGGTGCGGACGCTTGTCGACGTTGCGCAGCGTCGGGACCTTGAACCCGCCGTTGATCGCGAGGAAGTCGCCGTGGCCGTTGCTTCGGGGCCCGCGGTTGCCTCGCGGGAGCCCGTTGATCGGGTAGATGATCTCGCCGAGACCGAAGTCGACGTAGTCGTCGCCGTACGGGTTGTACCCGACGGGGTTCGTGACCGAATCGGTCTGCGCGTAGAACGGATTGTCCGGGTTCTTCGGCACACCGATGTTCGTGTAGCAGGAGAACGTCCACATCGAGTTGCCGTCCGCGAGGTGGTCCTCGATCCCGTGGCACACGATGCACTGGGCGTTCTTCGTGTAGGGCAGGCCGACCGTCAACCCGTTCCAGGTCCCGGTCATCAGGCGCATGCCGTCGAGCTCGTCCTGTGTCAGCCGCGTCTGGCGCCTGCGGTACGCGTCGAACTTCGAGGTGAAGGGTGACACCTCGGGGCTGCGTTCGTAGGCGCCGATCGCCTGCACGATGTCCGCGAAGACCGCGTGCGTCGGCTGATCGAAGACGTTCGCGCCGTAGACGCGCCGGAACAGGTCCGTGTACGCGCTGTTCCTCACCTTCTCCACGACGAGCTCCGGACTGCCCACGTTGTGGACGAGGTCGTTCATCTCGTTGGGGTTCTGGAACGGGAACGTCGCCTGCTCCTCGAGATTGCGCGCGCGTCCGTCCCAGAACAATCCGCCGATGAACAGGAGCTCGCCCATCGACTTCCGGTTCGACCGCACCTGGAAGTGGGCGCTCGGAGGACCCTCCGGGAGGAATGCCGCGTACGCGATCGTGGGTGCGGACCGGTTCGTGACGCGCCGCGGGAGCGCCCCTACCGCGACTCCGTAGTTCAGGTTCACGCGCGAGTCGGGGATCCTGAATCCGGTCGCGGGATCGTGGCAGCTCGAGCACGCCTGCCCCGGCGGAGTCGACAGCGTCGTGTCGAAGAAGAGCTGCCGTCCGAGCATCGCCTGGCCGGGCAGACCCTGCGCGCCCGCGGGCGCCGCCCATGCGACGACGAATCCGAGCGCCGACGCACGCAGAACCCCAAGGTCAATGGACATGATCGTTCGCTCTCCTGATTGCCGACACTCGAAGGGCGTTCCGGCTCGATGCCGGCCGATCGAACGAGCATACCGCCACCGCCGGATCCCGGGGAGGTGGCGCGTGGTTCAGACGACGAAGTACTGCATTCCGCGTCGCTCGCCCTTCGTCCGGATCTTCCTTTCCTCGATCAGGCGCTTCATCGGCGCGCGGAGGGCCTTCGTGTCGGTGTCGAGAGCGGCAGCGATGTGCTCGCCGCGCTGTCCCGGATTGCTCCGGACGAAATCGAGGAGCGCCGCTCCGTCGACGCGCCTTGCGGATCGTCCGCCCTGGGGAGCGATGACTCCGTTCAGTCCCAGGCACGCGGTGAGCGTCACGCGCGCCTCCTGCAGCGCGGTTCGCGTGGCCGCGTCTCCGGTCGCGTCGAGAGCCGCGTCGATCGATTTGATCGCCTTGGAGACGTGGCGCAGGGTCGGATCCTTCTTCGCGGCCTTCGCCGCGACGCGCACCTTGAGATGTTCGATCTTGGCCTCGAGATCCGCGATGAGCTGATCCTCGGTGCGACGAATGCGGGTCTTCGGACTGGAGGCGTTGTTCTTGGTCTTCATTCGATTGTAGGTGGCCGATTGCGAGTGCAGTGAATCGCCGGCGTCGGGAAGACCGCCTGGGTTCCGCGGGGGAACCGAAAGGACTCGTGGCCCGAAGAATGCATCGGGGCCGACGCGTCATTGTCACCCGGTTGGATCGCGGAGTCCAGACGCCGGCTACTCGGCGTCCGCGTCGATCCGGATGTCCCCGTCCGTCTCCATCTGCACCCGGAGCACGACCGGGGAACAACAGACCGGGCAGTCCTCGACGTACGACTGGCGGCTCCCCTCGTCCACGTCGATCGGGACGGAGATCTCTTCGCCGCACGCGGGGCAGACGTACCGAGCTTCGTCTTGGACGCTCATGGGCTGCCGCTATGGACGCGCGCGAGGCCCGGGTTGTTCGCCCTCTTCCCGCAGATCGTCGAGTCAGCCGCCGTCCGGGCTCATTGTTCCCACACCACGGCCAATCCGCTCGACAGGTTGAATGCACCGCCGTGCGGCGGCGGGCAGGCGATCGAGACGCCGTCCCGGTAGTACATCTGATAGTAGCGCGCCGCACCGGGCGCGATCGGGTCACCGAGTACCGCCGAGCGCGCGCTGATCGCCGGCGCGCCGACGCTCGGCACCTGGACGACGCCGCCTTGCGCGGCCTGCAGGTACAACCGCAGGACGTTCTGGCCGACGCACAGGAGCCCGTCTCCGAACGTTGCCGGCGCCGTGCGCGCGCGTCCCTGGAAGAGCGCCGACATCGCGCCGGGGACTTCCCCTGCCGAGGTCAACGCGAGCGTGTCGTGAGCGAGCGACGCCTGTCCGGCATCCGTGAGTCGCGCGGCCGCGCCGGCCGAGTTGACGCAGCCTTGTCCTTCTCCGTGCACCGCATGGTTGTCGCACGGGCACGGCGCGCCGCTCCCGTCGCCGAAGCAGTAGGGAACGGCTTGATCGCGGAGATCCACGATCACGGTGTCGCTCGGCACGCCGACGAGCGCCGGACTCATCCCGCCGAACACGCTGGTTCCGCCGGCGCCCGAGGTTCCGACGAGCAGATGGAAGCGCGTGAGCGGCGCGAGATGTTCCACGGCAGACCAGCGCAGGCTTCCGTCGACGTTCCAGCGCAGGACCGCGGGGTCGTAGACCTCCGACGCGCCTTCGCTCGTCGCCAGCACCTTCATCGAGCCGTCCGGCTCGATCGTCATGCCGAGGATCTGATCGTTCTCGTCGTCCGGACCGTTCCACGAGTCTTCCCAGACGAGGAAGCCCGCGGGCGTGTATTCGGCCGCGAAGACGTCGCTCTCCGTGCCGACGTTCGACGTCTCGCCCGCGACGCGGACGTTCCCGTTCGGCGCGAACGCGAGCGCGCGCAGGGATTCGGAGTAGGCCCCGCCGTTCGCGAGCGTCCCGCGGTGGGTCCGCGTCCACAGCACATTGCCCGCGCCGTCCATCTTGACGACGACGCCGTTCGCGCCGGTCGTCGCGTCGTTGATGCGACCCGCGACGTAGACCGCCGACGCGGCGTCGGTCAGCAGCGCGAGGGACGCTTCGATCCCTCCTCCGCCGCCGGTGACCGTCCGCTTCCAGAGAAGCTCTCCGCTCGGCGAGACCTTGGCGACGGCGAAATGAGTCGTCGACTGGCTCTCGTCGAAGGCTCCGACGACGTAGACGTTGTCCGCGGAGTCGATCGCGAGGTCGTGGCCGTAGTCCCCGCCCCGGATGGCCGTGTGCCAGAGCTGGTGCCCTTGCGGGTCGTACTCGACGACGATGACGCCTTCTTGGCCGGAGCCGATCGCGACGAGGTTGCCGTTCGTCTTCAGCCGCGCCGCGCTGAACTGCGACGTCCCCGGGCCGACGTCGTAGGTCGCGGACCACAGGAGGTTTCCCGCGGTGTCGTAGTCGAGCGCGAGAGCGTGAGTCGACTGGACGTCGCCTCTTCCGACGACGTGAATCGCCTCGGTCGTCGGGTCGAGAGCGATCGCGAAGCCGTTGTCCAATCCATTCCCCGCGTCGTACGTGCGAGTCCAGAGGACCGCTCCGTTCGGGCCGTACTTCATGAGAAGGAGATCCTGGGAACCCGTCCTCCCGGTCGCGTACACGTTCCCGGACGGAGCCACGGCGACGGCGCGGATCTCGTCGTGCCCGGTCGGCGAGACGTTCCGGATGTCGAGCCAGCGCTCCTGGACCTGCGCGCGGGCGGAGGGAGCGACGCAGGGAAACAAACAGAGAGTCGCGAAAAGGGCTCGGTGCACGGGGATCTCCGAAGAAGGCCAACGGCGGACCGGAAGCCGCTCCTAGGCCTGCCGCTGGGTCCTGACTACACCGGATCCGAGGTCACCGCGCGCCCTCGATGCTGCCGTCGCGCAGCGAGCTCGATTCCCTGAGGGCGGCCCGACTCCGCCGCGCCCGCCGCATTCCAGGCACGCGACGATGCTGCCGACGACGAGGAGCGTGCGCAGCGCACCGCGCCTCGGAAGTCTCGCGAGGATGAAGCTCTCCATCGCCGCGCGTTGCGCGCGACGGCGGCACCGGATCACGGTGAATGCGAGTCCCTCGGACAGCCCGATGTTGTACGGCGGCACGAACCCGTCGTCGCGCGAGAGAGGAACCGGCAGAAGACGCGTGGGTACCCACACCGAGGCCGCGCGTCGCGAAGTCGTGCGCCGTGAGCAGGAACGTGAGGATCCCGGTGGAATCTGGCCTGGTTGATTGTGCTGAGAGTGGCCGCAACTCCTTGTCGGCACAGGGACTCCGGGCCGTTCGGGAGCGCGGGCCAAGCCCGGGGGCGAAGAATCACTCCAAGTACGCGTGCCTTCAGGGCTTGGGATGCGGACATGCACAATCAACCAGGCCAGATTCTCGAGGTTCCCGTCCACCTGCGGGCGTCGCGCGCCATGGCGGGAGGCCGAGTCCCTGCCACCCCCCACCGATCGAGCTTCCCATGAAGATCCCCCTCTGCATCCTCCTCCCCGCGGCCCCTCTCCTCCTCGCCGGCCTCGCGGCGGGGCAGACCGGCGTTCCGGTGTTCTCCATCAATTGGAGGAGCCCGACCGTCTCGGTCGCGGACTTCTTCACGGCGACGCCGATCACGGAGGGGGACCTGCTCGCGCCGGCGTTTCTCGCGCCGATGATCGGGTTCCAGCCGCAGCCGAACATCGTCGAGAGCGGCGGGACCGGCTTCCCGGTCGGGCTCGGGCTCCTGCTCCATGCCGGTTGCGTCGGCCACGTCGGGGGAACGCCCTGCTCGGTCGAGGTCGACGCCCTCTCGCACGCGCTCGATCCGATCGTCCAGTGCAGCTCGAACGTCAACTTCCCGCCGCCGACGTGGGCGTTCTCGGTCAGCTTCCGCGCCATCGGATACCCGGGGTCGCCGATCCCGCCGAACGTGGTCACGGAGGGCCCGTGCGGCGACGAAGCCGCGGACGTCTTCCACACGTTCTCGATCCCGTGCGGGCCGATCGGCGCGACGACGCCCTACGGCCACAACGCGCTGATCGACGGGAACGGGCTCGCGAGCTGCAGCGGCGCCGTCTACCCGGGACTCGGTCTGATCGAGCCCGCGCCCGGCGACGACCTCGACGCGCTCGATCTCGACGTGCCGGATCGGTGGTTGCCGACCTCGACGTGCACGTACTTCTCGCTCGACTCAGCGTTCTGGGATCCGGGCCTGGGCGTCTTCAACTCGGGGAGCGCGGCGGCTCACGGCTTCGTGGGCGGCGACGTGCTGCGCACCTGCCCGAGCTGCGGTCCGGCCGTGTACGCCTCGGCCGCGACGCTCGGGCTCGACCTCGGGGGACCGGACACCGACGACCTCGATGCGCTCCTTCTGCGCGAGAACGGTGTCGCGGGGTACCAGCGTTCCGTCACGCCGTACGACTGGACGACCGGTGCGACCGACCAGCTCTTCTTCTCGGTCCGCCGCGGATCGCTGATCGTCGGCCAGCCGGACTCGGTGTTCGGGATGCCGATCGAGCCGGGAGACATCCTGTTCCCGACCGGTCCCGCGGGCTCGCTGCCCGGAATCTGGGTGACGGCCGAGGCTCTCGGCCTCGCAACCGCGCGCTCGGTGCCGGGGACTCCGATCGGCGACGACCTGGACGCGCTCGACGCCCTTCACGAATCCTGGCCGGGGACCGGCTTCTGCTTCGGCGACGGATCCGGCACGGCCTGCCCGTGCGCGAACTTCGGCGCGGCCGGTCGCGGGTGCGGCAACAGCTCGAACCCGCTCGGCGGCCTCCTGTGGGCGAACGGGTTCGCGTCGATCTCGAACGACACCGTGCACTTCACGGTGTCCGGGCTCACGAACCCGAATCCGGCGCTGACGATCCTCGTGCAGGGAACCGGAGTCGTGAACGGCGGCAACGGTGCCGCATTCGGCGACGGACTGCGTTGCCTCAGCGGGAGCACGAAGCGGCTCTACAAGCGCAATCTCCTGTGCGGTAACCGCGAGTACGGCGCGACGGTGCCGGGCGACCTGCCCGTCAGCGTCGCCGGAACGCTCGGCGGTCCCGGTCCGATGAACTATCAGGTGTGGTACCGCAACGGCGCCACGTTCTGCACGCCGTCGACACTCAACTTCACGAACGCCTACCGCATCGTCTGGACGCCCTGACATTGCACCGGGCTTCCTTGGCTCGCGGACTGCGCTGCGCGCTGGACCACCAGCCGCGGCGCAGGGCCGCGAAGGGAGCCGGACCACCCACCCTGCTCGACGGGCGCCGCGCTCCCTACCCGCCGTGCGGGGCGCGACCGCCCCCGCCGCCCATCTTCATCTCGGCCATCGGGTCGAACGGCTTGTCGGTGTAGTCCTTCGGCAGCTCGTAGAGCTCCGCAGTCGGCTCCTTCTCCTCGACCGAGACGACGGACTCCTTCGACTTCACTTCGCTGCCCATCATCGTCTGCGTGCGTTCGCTCAGGACCGGCAGGCCGTCGATCTTCTTCATCTCGTTCGCCATCGCCGCCGAGAACGGGCTCGCCGACATCAGCGCGGCGTACATGTCCTGCCATCCGGCGCGGTCGCCTCCGACGTCCTTCGTGACCCACATCTCCTGCGTGGCGGATCCGCCCATCGGCAGCGTCATCGCCACCGTGTACTTGGTCGCGTTCCAGTCCTTGATCTTCTTCGTCTCCGTCGTCGGCGTGACGGTGATCTTCATCTGCGACGTCATCTGCTCCATCATCGGCGCCATGTCGGCCGGCATGTACTTCTTCATGTCGAGCGGCAGATCGAGCGCCGTGCGGGTCTTCGCCTTCGTGTCGAGGATATAGAGCTTCTTCAGGTCCGCGCGCACGATCGTGACCTTGTCGCCTTCCTCGACGCGCATGTGGTCCTTGCCGATCCAGATCACTTGCTTCACGTCCTGCGCGGGTCGCTCCTGACCCATCATCTTGGCCGCGTCGGTGTGCTTCTCCTTCGTGATGACGGTGTCATGACCGAAGGCGGGCGCGGAGATCGCGGTGGCGAAGGCGAGAGCGAGAAGGGTCTTCATGGGAGGCTCCTGGGGAACTTTGGGGCTGCGGCGCGGATAGCGTAGGGCCGGGCAGAAATCTGGCCCAGTTGATTGTGCCGAACCCGGACGCAACTCCTGGATTGCCAACGGCTCCCGCGGCGGCGGCGAACCCCGTCCGAGCCCGGGTGCACGAAATCGCTCCAAGCCTCTTTCGCCGGCGGACTTGTGCCGGGCGGTGGCCCAGCCAACTAGGCCAGACTCTCAGGCGCCCCAGGTCACGCGCAGGGCATTCGACGCGTTGAACGTTCCCCCAGGCGGCGCGGGGCAGAAGGCCGTGTTGGGGTCCCGGTAGAGCATCTGGTACACGCGCAGCCCGCCTGGCGGAATCGGTCTCCCGAGCGCCGCCGAGCGGGAGGAGATCGATCCGTCCGCGCCCTGTGGGGCGGTCACGGCGCCGCCGATGGCGTTGTGCGCGAACAGGCGGGTGAGCTCGCCGCCCATGCAGCGCAGTCCGTCGCCGAACGAGACCGGCGCGATCGCGAGGTCGCCCTGCCAGAGCAGCGACCAGGCGTTCGGCAATTCGCCGGACGAGGTCAGCCGGAGCGTGTCGCGGGAGAGGAGCGCGTCGCCGGTCCAGGTGAGGTGCGCGCCGCCCGTCGCGATCGAATTGTCGCAGCCACGGCCGGACAGCCCCGAGTTGCCGCACGGGCAGGGAGCGGCGGTCCCGTCCCCGAAGCAGAAGGAGCTGATCGTCGCCGCGGGCTCGAATACCGCGCACGTGCGGTCGCCCCCCGCGTCGATGCGCGCGGGCGACCGACCCGGCGGAAGCGACGGAATGCGGCATTGGTTCACGGCGTTCCAACCCCAGGCCAGGACGGAGCCGTCCGTGAGGCGCGCGACGCTGTGGGCCTCGCCCGCGGCGACGCCGGTGCACGCGAGGCCGGGCGGGATCGCGGGCACGTCGCACTGCCCCAAAGCGTTGTCGCCCCAGGCGACGACGGATCCATCGCTGAGGCGAGCGACGTTGTGCGCTCCACCCGCGACGACCTCGACGAACAAGAGACCGGGCGGCAGCGAGGGCACGTTGCACTGGCCCGAGTCGTTCCGGCCCCAGGCGACGACGACGCCGTCGCTGCGCAGGGCGATGCTGTGCCCGAAACCGGCGCCGATCTGCGCGTACTCGACCGAGGTCGGGAGCGGCGGAACGCTGCACTGACCGTAGCTGTCGTCGCCCCACGCGACGACCGCACCGTCCGTGCGCCGCGCCAGCGAGTGGTGGTACGACGTCTTGACGTCGGAGTACTCGACTCCGGGCGGGAGCGCGGGCACGTTGCACTCGCCGGACCCGTTGTAGCCCCACGCCGCGATCGCCCCGTCGCTCCGGCGCGCCAGACCGTGCACCCAGCCCACTGCGACCTCGACGTACGTGACGCCCGGCGGCAGTGCGGGCACATCGGATTGACCGTAGTCGTCGAACCCCCAGGCGACGACCTTGCCGTCGTCGCGCAGCGCGAGCGCGTTGCTGCCGCCGACGGCGGCCTCGACGTAGCTCGTGCCGGCGGGCGTCGCGGGGACGTTGCATTGCCCGTAGTCGTTCAGGCCCCAAGCCGCGATCGTCCCGTCGCTGCGCCGCGCGACGCTCCGGTCTCCGCCCGCGGCGATTTCCACGTACGCGAGCCCGGCCGGAAGCGCGGGGACGTCGCACTGGCCGAAGGAGCGGTCTCCGAACGCGATCACCGAGCCGTCGCTCAGTCGCGCGAGCGTGTGGTTCGCGGCGGCCGCGATCTCGAGGTACGCGAGCCCGGCCGGAGGCGGCGGCACGTCGCATTGTCCGGCGAAGTTGGCTCCCCATGCGCGCGCCGTCCCGTCGCTGACGATCGCCGCGGAGTGGTACGCGCCCGCCGTGAGCGCGATGTAGGTGAGGTCGCCTGGGAGCGCAGGCACGTTGCACTGTCCGTCGGAGTTCAGCCCCCAGGCGACGATCGTTCCGTCCTGTCGGAGCGCGAGAGAGTGGGCGCCTCCCGCGGCGATCGCGACGTAGGACGTGCCGGGCGGATCGACGGGGACGTCGCACTGGCCCGCGAAGTCATTGCCCCACGCGCGCAGGGACCCGTCGGACAGCACGGCGAGCGAGTGGGCGGTGCCGCTGAAGCCGAACACCCCGCCCGCGGCGACCGCGCGGAAGCTGACCCCGGGGGGCAGCGTCGGCACGTCGCACTGGCCGGACACATCGTTGCCCCAGGCGGCGACGGAGCCGTCGCTGTAGCGTGCGAGACTGTGATCCGCGCCGGCCGCGAGCTGGACACACGACAGTCCATCGGGCGTCGGCGGGACGTTGCACTGGCCGAAGTAGTTCCATCCGCACGCGACGACGGCTCCGTCGCTGCGGCGGGCGAGGGTGTGGCTGTCGCCGGCCGCGATCTCGACGAACGATTGGTGTTGCCAGGTGCTGTCGAAGACCTGCTCGCCCCATCCGAAGATCTGGCCGGCGATGTGCGACTGTCCGACGCTCCCCGACTGGGCGGCCGCCACCGAGCCGCAGAGGATCAGAGCGGAGGTGTAGATGCTCCGGATCACGCGGACTTCGGGCGCCGGCGCGACATGAGCACCAGCGTCCCTCCGGACAGGAGGACGAGGCCGGCCGCCGCAAGTCCAGGATCGATCTCGGGAGCGGCACGGGAGCGCGCGCCTTCAGCGTTGGATTCGTGAGCGGTGTCCGTGCTCGCCGCCGCGTTCGCGGCGAGCGCGCAGACCAGAGCGATGCCGGGCAGGGCGGTACGGGAGAAGAAACGATTCAGGGACTGGCTCGGCATTCGAGCACCTCGCGATGATTGCAACGTCATTTGGACTCCAGATCGGGGCCGGACACACAGAGCGCGAGTGTAGAGTCGAGCGCGATTTCCGCGCGTTACGATGGCTTCAGCGGACGCGGCGACGACGTCGCGCAATGACGTCGAAGTAACAGCGATCGGCCCTGCGGCGATCTAACGTCGCGCTCATGAATTTCGTCCAACGAGAGGCCGCTACGGCGCCGATCGATCGCTTGCGTGGATCGCGCCGTTTCGGATCGAGCGCGAGCTCCGATTTGTCCGTTCTCGAGCCGCTGAACCTCGAACTTGCGACTTCGAAGCGAGCGCGCGTGCCGGAGCACGGCGAGCCGCCGCTCTCCGCCGCGGAATTCGAACGGATCCTCGAGTACGAACGCTCGCTCGCCGATCGCGGCACGCGTCTCTTCACGCTGCTGATCCTGCGCCGGAGACTCGGCGATCGCGCCGCTTTCGAACGTCTCGCGCGCCAGATCCGCCGGCGCATCCGATCGACGGACAGGATCGGGCACCTTCCGGCCGAGCGGCTCGGCGTCCTGCTGCCGGACTCGGGGCCGACAGCTGCCGGCGTCGTCGGCGCGTGGATCGATTGCGCGGCCGCATCGAGCGGACTCGGTATCGAGCGGAAGAACTGCATCTATCCGCACGTCCCGCAGTCCGCGGCACGGCGCGAGGAGCCTGCCGCGCGCGAGCGACGTCCGGAGCCGGCGCCGCAGGCGCTCGAGGATCTGTGGCCCCGCCTCTCGCTCCCGTTGCCCCCCTGGAAGCGCGCGTTCGACATCGTCTTGTCCGCGACGGCGCTCCTCGTCCTCCTCCCGGTCTTCCTCCTCCTGGCGATCCTGATCCGCCTCGACTCGCCGGGGCCCGTGATCTTCAAGCAGCTCCGCGCGGGACGCGGAGGCCGGCCGTTCGCCTTCTACAAGTTCCGCTCGATGTTCGTCGACGCGGAACGGCAGCGGGCGCAACTCGACGTGCTGAACGAACAGGCCGGTCCGGTCTTCAAGATCCGCAAGGACCCGCGGATCACGCGCGTCGGCAGACTGCTGCGGCGCTGGAGTCTCGACGAGACGCCGCAGCTCTGGAACGTCCTCAAGGGCGACTGCTCGCTCGTCGGCCCGCGTCCTCCCACGCTGGACGAGGTGGCGGGATACGAACGCTGGCAGCGTCGGCGCCTCAACGTGACCGGAGGTATCACCGGTCTGTGGCAAGTCAGCGGGCGGAGCGAAGTCGGCTTCCTCGAATGGATGCGCATGGACATGCGCTACATCGCGAACCGTGGCCTGCGCCAGGACCTCGTGCTCCTCGTCAAGAGCGTCCCGGCCGTGTTGTTCGGGAGAGGCGCGTACTGATGCGCGAGTCTCAGACGCGCAGGCGGTAGCCTTGGCCGCGGACGGTGTCGATCATGGGCTTGCCGCCCTTCTCGAGCTTCCGCCGCAGGCGGAACACGTGCACTTGCACGAGATTCGTCTCCGGATCGAAGCCGATGCCCCAGAGTCGCTTCAGGAGCTCCTTCTCCGACACGGTCCGGCCGCTCGCCTGCGCGAGCGTCCACAGGATGTCGAACTCGCGCGGTGTGAGCTCGATCGGCTTCCCGTCGCGCTCGATGCGGCGCAGGTACGGGTCGAGCGTCAGATCCTGGATGCGGAGGCGCTCCCCGCGGAAGTTCCGGCGCAGGACGGCGTGGAGTCGGGCGACGAGCTCTTCGGGATCGAACGGCTTCACGATGTAGTCGTCCGCTCCCAGGTTGAGGCCTTGCACGCGATCCTCGGCAGCCTGCCGCACGGTCACGAACATCACCGGGATTTCCTGGCCGCTCGCGCGGAGCTCGCTCAGGAAGTCCCAGCCCTTCGTGCCAGGCAGCTCGATGTCGAGCAGCACGACGTCGAACGTCCCGGCTTCCGGGCCTTTCAGGACCTCGCGGGCTTCCTGCGCCGACTTGGCGGCGCTGAAGTGGATGCCGGCCTTCGCGAGTCCCAACGTGGTCAAGTAGCTGAAGTCGGGGTCGTCATCGACGATGAGTACCTTCATGACGATTCACACTCCTCGGGTTTCTTGCTTCCGAAAGGGATTTCTCACGCGAGTTCGCCGGCGTCGTCGCGCATGAACGCTACGACCGCGGCTCGCAATGAGCCAAGTTCCGTCTCGAGACGATCGAGGATCGTCGCGATGGCCTGCGCGGAGGAGTCCGAGGCGGCGAGCGCCTCGAGCTCCAGGCAGGATCGCGAGACCTGCACACCTCCGATCATGCCGCTGAGACCAGCGAACTTGTGCGCGATGTCGCCGAGCGAACGCCGGTTCCCGTGGACCGCTGCGTTCCTGAGCCCGGCGAAGTCCGACTCGGTCCGGGCGAGAAAGCCCGTGAGCCAGGGATCGGACCGTTTGATCCCGAGCCGATCCGCCGTGCGGCGCACGGTGGCGGCGAGGTCCTCGGGCTCCGGCTCGCGAGGCGGCTGGTGGGCGGTGTTCGCCGCCAGCGCCTTCGCCAGCGCGTCGAGGATCTCCGTCGTCTTCGAGATGTGACCGCAGGCGCCGGCGCCGCGCGCTCGCGCGAGCAGCTCCGCGTCGGAGCTGCCCGTGAGCAGGATGATCCGCACTCGCGGGCAGGCCGCGTGGAGCGCGCGGATGAACTCGACCGGGTTCTCGCCGTCCAGCGTCAGATCCATCAGCAGGACGTCGGGCGAGGTCTGGCGAACCGCGTCCAGCAGGCCCTCGACCTTCGACGCCGATCCGGCCTCCTCGTAGTCCTTGGTGGTGCCGAGCAGGAAGCGGAGCAGCTCTCTCGTCTCCGCGTCGTCGTCGACGAAGAAAACGCGCGTCTTGGCTCGCGGGGACTCCGGCAAGGAGTACATGGCCCGCTCAGAAGTTGATGCCGAAGCCGAGCGAGTAGACCAGCGACCCGGTGTCGAACTGGTCGTCGATGTCGTCACTGCTCTCGAAGAAGTACTGGTACTGCGCGAGGAGCTGGATGAACACGTCCTCCTTGACGTAGATCTTGAAGCCCCCTTCGGGTCCACCCATCCACGTCTCGTGGACGCCGTCGCCGTAGATGTAGCCGGCGCTGACGCCGAGCAAGGGACGGAAGCTGCCCGAGCCGAAGTTGATGTCCGCGGCGAGACTCGTCGACGCGTTCGTGTCCGAGCCGCTCGCGCCCGAATCGAAGAAGTTCGCGGTCTGCCGCGCGGAGAGCTCGAAGTGATCGGAGAGGAAGTAGCCGAGGCTGCCGGCGCCCGATGCCGAGCCGGCGTCGAAGTTCTTGTCGCTCGCTCCCGAGGCGCCGAGGGTCACTTCCCACTGCCCGGCCTTGCCGCCGTGATCACCGGCGGCGGAGAGCCCCGCGAGATCGGTCGTGTCGGCGGGCAGCGTCACGCCCGCGCCGGTGTTTTCCGCCGGCGGTGAGGCCTTTTGGTCCCACTGGGGAACGGACGTGGCAGGCTTCGGATTGGAAGTTGTCGACGCGCAGCCGGACAACAGAGCGAGGACGAGGCAATGCACGAGTCGTTCAGTGGACATGGATGCACCTTGCGTTGGAGTCGTGGGGCGTCTCAGCTGCGGCCGCCAAGGCAAGTTGGATGCCATCGCGAATCCGACCGTCTCCGGGGTCCGCGCCTTCCCACGTTGTAATTTCTGCATCCGTCGCGGGCTCGACGGGCCAAACTTGCAGACCGGCCGCGCTCAGGCATCGAGGAGCACGCGCACCTCGTGGCGGCGGCCGTCCGCCGTCAGCGGGATCGCGCGCACGCCTGCAGCGAGACGCACGCCGTCGACCTCGATGCTCTTCACCCCGCGCATGACGCCGCGCGGGTTCTCCACAACGACCGCGTAGACCGCGCTGTGGTACCGAAAAGTGATCTGGAAGCCCGGCCAGGCGCGCGGGATGCAGGGATCGAGGAAGAGCTCCGTGCCGCGGAGCCGGAACCCGAGGATCCACTCGATTCCGGCGCGGTACATCCACCCCGCCGACCCCGTGTACCACGTCCACCCGCCCCGCCCGAGATGCGGCGAGACCGAGTACACGTCGCCGGCCATGACGTACGGCTCCACCCGGTAACGGTAGAGACCGGCGCGCGTGGCGGATCGATTGATCGGGTTGAGGATCGAGAAGAGCTCGCCCGCCTGGTCGCCGAGGCCGAGCTCGGCGAACGCGCACACGGCCCACGCCGCGGCGTGCGTGTACTGTCCCCCGTTCTCGCGCACGCCCGGCAGATAGCCCTTGATGTAGCCCGGATCCCGCGGGGTGCGCTCGAACGGCGGAGTGAAGAGGAGCACCAGCCCGTCACCGCGTCGCACGAGGTACTCGTCGACCGCCGCCATCGCGCGCGCGGCGCGCGTCGCGTCGGCGGCGCCCGAGAGCACGGCCCACGACTGCACGATCGAGTCGATGCGACATTCCTGGTCCTTCGCCGTGCCGAGCGGCGCTCCGTCGTCGAAGAACGCGCGCAGGTACCAGTCGCCGTCCCAGCCCGCGCTCTCGACCGCGACCTTCGTCGCGGCGAGGTATTCGCGCCAGCGCCGCGCGCGCTCCGCTTCTCCGCGTTGCTCGGCGATCGCGGCGAAGCGCGGAAGGATCGAACTCGAGAACCAGGCGAGCCACACGCTCTCGCCGCGACCATCCTGGCCGACGCGATTCATGCCGTCGTTCCAGTCGCCGGTCCCCATCAACGGAAGGCCGTGCGGGCCGCGGGTGAGACTGCGATCGATCGCGCGCGCGCAGTGCTCGAACAGCGTGGCCGAGTCCCGCGAGACGCGGGGAACGAAGTAGGCGTCGGCCTGCCCGGGCTCGAGCTCCGGCCCCTCGAGGAAGGAAGCGGTCGCGTCGAGCACGTCGTCGTCGCCGGTGACTTCGACGTAGCGCAGCAGCGCGAACGGGAGCCAGAGGAGGCTGTCCGAAATCCGTGTGCGCACTCCGCGACCCGATCCGGCGTGCCACCAGTGCTGCACGTCGCCCTCGACGAACTGGCGCGAGGCGCAGCGCAGGAGATGCTCCCGCGTGATCGTCCGATCGGCGACGCACAGGGCCATGACATCCTGCAGCTGGTCGCGGAATCCGTACGCGCCGCCGCCCTGGTAGAACGCCGAACGCGCGTACACGCGGCACGCGAGCGTCTGGTAGAGCAGCCACGCGTTGATCATCAAGTCGAACGAGCGATCCGGAGTCCGCACCTCCAGGGCGCCGAGGACGTCCTTCCAGCGCGTGCGCACTGCGGCGAGGGTCCGTTCGAAGTCGACCCGGCGGTACTTCTTGACGAGGGCCTTGGCCACTTCCTCGTTCGCGGCGTCGCCGAGGAAGAACAGGACCTCGGCGCGCTCTCCGGGTGCGAGCTCGATGCGCGTCTGCTGCGCAGCGCAGGGATCGAGACCCGCACCGGTCTTCCCCGCGAGGACGGCTCCGAGCGCGAGCGCCGCGGGCCGCTCGAGTCCGCCGTTGCGCCCGAGGAACTCGATGCGGTCGCAGGTCCAGGTCTTCTGTGCGCCCCCGAGGTCCGCGAAGGCGACGCGCGCGCCGCGCTCCTCGTTCCAGGGATTGCGCGCGAGGATCGCGTTCGTCTCGACATCCAGCGAGGTGATGACGAACGGTGCGCAGACGGCGCGCGACGAGCCGAGCACCCACTCGACGTACGCCGTGACGGAGAGCGTGCGGCGCCGCCCGGAGAGGTTCTCGAGGGTGAGTCGCGAGATCTTGATCGGGTCGTCCAGCGGCACGAACTGGAGGAGCTCGAGCTCGATGCCGTGGCTCGTGTGGGAGAAGCGGCTCGACCCGTGACCGTGGCGCGCGACGTAAGGGGATTCCTCGCGGATCGGAAGCGCCGTCGGGCACCACAGCTCGCCGTTCTGCTCATCGCGGACGTAGAAGGCCTCTCCGCACGGGTCGGTCACGGGGTCGTTGGACCACGGCGTCAATTGGTTCTCGCGGCTGTTCTCCGCCCAGGTGTAGCCCGCGCCGGATTCGGAGACTTGGAAGCCGAACTTGGGCTGCGCGATCACGTTGATCCACGGGGCGGGAGTCCACTGCCGCTCGCCGAGCACGATCGCGTAGTCGGATCCGCCGCGCTCGAAGCCGCCGAGGCCGTTGAAGAACTCGAGATCGAGGTGCGGCGTCGGGATCTCGTCGCGCGGCGGCGTCGGCCGCGGAGGACGAGGCGCCGCGCGCGCGGGCAATCGACGCAGGAGCCGGACGATCTGCTCGGCGATCGTGCCGTGCCGCGGGCGCAGGATCGCGCGCGCGGACGCGAGGAGGAGATCCCTGTCCGCGGGCGGGAGGTGCCGGCCCCGGAGCAGGAACACGGTGCCGCGATCCGGGCGAGGCCCTGCCACGGGTGACGCCGTGCGCGTGCGCAGCAAGGCCTCGAGCGCGACGTGCAGGCCTTCGCCGTAGCTCGTCGGCTCCTCGTTGACGATCACGACGTCGACCGCCAGACCCTTCATCCGCCAGTACTCGTGCGCGCGGACGACCTGACGCGCCATGTCGAGGTCCTCGTCGTGCTCGACGAGCGCGACGAGGATCGGGAGATCGCCGGAGATGCGGTGCGGCCACAGTCCTGACGGCCCGCGGCGGTTGGCTTGCAGGAGCTCGGGCGCGCCCCGCAGGCTCGGGTCGGAGTAGATGATCCGCGTCGCCAGGCGCTGGAAGACGTGGGCCTCGTCGGCGTCGATCCCGAGGTGCCGCAGCTGGACCTGGGCCTGCGTCCAGGCCAGGTTCGCCGTCCGCTCGAAGATCGTCGACTCGCGGTACTTTCCGGCGAGCGCCAGCGCGGCGTCGCGCGTCGGTGCGACGAGCGTCGTGAAGGTGATGCGCGCGGTCGCGCCCGGCGCGAGGCGCACGCGCCGGCGCAGGCTGAAGATCGGATCGAGCGGCGATCCCGCCGTGCCGGAGAGCGGCCTCCCGTCGCGGATCGCGCTCGCGT
The DNA here is from genome assembly GCA_036006425.1 of Planctomycetota bacterium. GTDB lineage: Bacteria > Planctomycetota > UBA1135 > UBA1135 > DASYPQ01. Next base: position 161,674 of record DASYPQ010000011.1, on the reverse strand, counting down.
TCGCGATCGATCGCCCGCGGCCGAGGAAGCGCGCGCGGTCGGTCTCGAACTGCAGCGTCGCGACCGGCTCGCCGTCGACGGCCATCACGTGCGCGGCCCAGACGCTCGTCTCGGTCTCCGATCGCGCGCGCCGCGTCGCGAGCAGCGCGCCGGACTGCTCGAATTCGGTCTGCACGAACAGGTTCGAGAACGCCGGGTGCGCCGCGTCGGCCGCCTGAGGCGCGAGCACGATCTCCGCGTACGACGTCAGCTCGAGCTCCCGCGTGGTCAGGCCGAGGTTCGCCAAGGTGACTTGGCGGACCTCCGCGTCGTCCTCCGCAGAGACGGCGATCTCCAGCGTCGTCGCGATCGAGTTGTCGCGGCGGTGGAACTCGGCCCGGTCCTCGTAGTAGGCGACTTCGTACGCGTCCGGCTCGACGCCGGTCGGCTGATAGCCGGCGGACCAGACGAGATCGCGATCGACGTCGCGGACGAAGACGTAGCTCCCCCACGGATCGCACGCGACGTCCTCCCGCCAGCGCGTGACGGCGAGCTCCTGCCAGCGGCTGTACCCGGATCCCGCGGCGGTGATCATCACCGAGTAGCGCCCGTTCGAGAGCAGGTGCGTGCGCGGAGGCGTGTCGTGCGGCGACGAGAACCGACGCAGCACCGGCGTCACGAAGTCCCGGACGTGGAGGTGCGTGTCGATGTCCTCGCCGCGCGTCCGCGCGATCGCGACGCCGTGCGGCGTGCGCTCCTGGAGCAGGAGCTCGGCGGCCTGCGACAGCGGTTCCGCGTGGAAGCGGGTCCGCATCGCACCGGAGTTCAGCACGTTCGCGATCGCGACGAGGCTCATGCCCTGGTGGTGCGCCATGTACGCGGTCACGACGGCGAGCCGCGCCTTCTCCGGAAGTCGCGATGCGCTGTAGTCGACCGCCTCGTAGAAGCCGAAGGGGCCGAACGCGCCTTCGCGCTCGAGGTGCTCGAAGTTCCGGATCGCGGCCTTCGCGTCGACCATCGCTGCGAGCGCCGTCGCGTACGGAGCGATCACCAGGTCTTCGCCGAGCCCGCGCCGGAGGCCGAGGCGGGGAGCGCCGAAGCCCTTGTACTGGTACGTGCCGTTGAGATCGCGCGTGCTGAACGCCGACTCCGAGATCCCCCAGGGGACTCCGCGCGCTCCCGCGTAGCTCCGGTGCTCCTCGATCGCGCGCCGTCCCGTCTGCTCGAGCAGGCTGTTCGCCGGCGGGTACATCACGAGGTTCGGCATCAAGTACTCGAACATCGATCCCGTCCACGACGCGAGCGCGAGGCCGGTGCCGACGGGTACGAGCGTGCGCCGGAGACCGAACCAGTGATCGGCCGGGACGTCGCCGCGCGCGATCGCGATGTAGCTCGCGACGCGCGCCTCCGACGCGAGCAGGTCGTAGAACCCGGGATCGAGCCGGCCGTCCTCGAGCCGGTAGCCGATCGAGAAGAGCCGGTGCGCCGGCACATAGAGGAAGCGGAAGTCCATCGCATCCGCGTAGGCGGCGGCGCGGTCGGCGAGCGCCTCGAGCCGGGTCGCGAGCGGGACGCCCATGTCGCGCGCGTGGCTCCGGACGCAGTCGCGCACAGCGCGCAGCGCGTCGTGCACCCCGGCGTAGGGCGCGTCGCCGCGCTCCGCCGCGAGGGCCTGGCCGATGTCCGCGAGCGTCGAGGCGTGCTCCTGGAGCTCGCGCAGACGGAGATCCCAGTCCATCGTCGATTTCGCGGCGACGAGGCTCTCGACCGCGTCGAGTGCGTGCACGAGTTGTCGGCGGGTGACCGTCCCCTCGCGTCGATCCTCCTCGACGAAAGGCAGGCTCTCGCGGACGAGGACCAGCGCGTCGCGCAGCCCAGCCAGCGCGCGCGACGGATCCGGCGAGGCGTGCGCGATCTCGAGGCAAGACTGGCGCAGCGCGATCAGGTGCGCGAACAGGTTGCCGCTGTCGACGGTCGAGACGTAGCGCGGCTCGAGCGGAGCGAGGTCCTGCGTCCCGTACCAGTTGAAGAAATGGCCGCGGTGTCGCTCGAGCCGGTCGAGCGTCGCGAACGTGCGCTCGATGCGCTCCGCCATCTCGGTCGCGCCGATCCATCCGAGGTCGTACGCGCTGACGACGGAGAGGAGATAGGCGCCGATGTTCGTCGGCGAGGTGCGGTGAGCGAGGACCGGCGGGGAGTCCTCCTGGAGATTGTCGGGCGGGAGGTCGTTGTCCGCGGACCCCACGCAGACCTCGAAGAACATCCACGTGCGACGCGCGATGCGCCTCAGGTACGAGCGGTCTGCCTCGGTCAACGGCGCGCCGTCGCGCTCGCGGGGCGACAGGCTGATCCAGCGCGCGATCCCAGGTGCCGCGAGCCAGCCCACGACGAGCGGGAGAGCGAACGGAAGATGCGTCGGCTGCACGCTCGCGGTCACGACCAGGACGCCGAACGAGACGGCCAGCGCCGGCGTCTGCAAGCGGACGAATCCCTCGAGATCGAAGCGGAGGGCCGCCCGCGCGCGCGCCGCGGTAACCCACTCGAGCAGTCTCCTGCGCGTCACGAGCCGCGCGAGCGTGCGCACGACCGCGTCTCCCATGACCCACGCCTGGTGCGCGAGAAAGACGAGCGCGAGGGTGCTCTGCACCGTCGCCGTGAAGAGCTCGCTCTCGATGCGCCGGGCGAACACGCGCTTGCCGATCCCCTTGCGCCGCGGAACGAGCAGGGCGACCACCGGCAGGAAGCTCGGGATCGCGACGCACGCGACGAGGAGCGCGAGCCACGCTGCCGGTCGACTCTCCCACGCGAGCCACGAGACGGCGAGCATGCAGAACGATGCCGGCGCGACGAGTGTGCGCCGCAGATTGTCGGCGATCTGGAAGCGTCCGATCGCGGGGATCGGATTCGACGTGCGCGCGCCTCCCGCCGCGGGAATGCGCGGGCCGAGCCAGGGGAGGAGCTGCCAGTCGCCGCGCGCCCAGCGGTGTGAGCGCGCGGAGGCGAACCCGTAGTGCGTCGGGTATTCCTCGTAGAGCTCTACGTCGGTCGCGAGGCCTGCCCGCGCGAACAATCCTTCGAAGAGATCGTGACTCAACAACGCGTTGTCCGGCGCCCGGCCTCGCAGCGCGCGCTCGAACGCGTCGACGTCGTAGATGCCCTTGCCGATGTAGATGCCAGCGCCGAACAGATCCTGGTAGACGTCGGAAACGGCGAACGCGTACGGATCGCTGCCCTGCGGACCGGCGAAGATCTGCTGGAAGATCGAGCCTCCTCCCTCGGTGGGCAGCGTGGCGGTGATACGCGGCTGCAGCACGCCGTAGCCTTCGACGACGAGACCGGTCCGGTCGTCGTGCATGGCGCGATTGAGCGGGTGCGCCAGCGCACCGACCAGCTCCCGCGCCGCGCCGAGGGGAAGGCGCGTGTCCGCGTCGAGCGTGATGACGAAGCGGACGCCCCCCGGGACCTGCGCGGCCGGGTCGTGCCGCGTCACGAACGTCGTGTCGGTCGCGCCACGGAGCAGCCGGTTCAGCTCGTGGAGCTTGCCGCGCTTGCGTTCCCAGCCCATCCAGCGCTCCTCGCGTTCGTTCCACACGCGGCGACGGTGGAGGATGAGGAAGCGGGCGCTTCCGTCGGGCGCCGCGCCGTGGAGGGAGTTCAGCCGCGCGATCTCCTCCAGCGCGACCGCGAACAGGCGCTCGTCGGCGTCCGTGAGCTCGACCTCCGCGTCCAGCGGATCGCTGAGCAGCGCGAAGTGCAGCTCGCCGTCGCTGTTCGAGAGGAAGTGCACTTCGAGCCGGTGGACCTGCTCGCGGACCTGCTCCTCGTCGTGGAGCATCGTCGGGATCGCGACGAGCGTGCGCAGCTCGCGCGGCACGCCGTCCTCGAGGCTGAGCCTCGGCAGGCGCTCCGGACCCAGCACCGACACGACGTGGAGGTTGACGAGCGCGATCGCCAACGCGGAAGCCGGGAAGAGCGCGAGCAGGCCGAGCGCTCCGGCGACGAACGGGTCGCCGCCCTCCGCGATCGTCAGCGCGACCGGGAGCGCGGCGAGCACGACCGTCACGAGGAGCAGCGCGGTGATGTACCCGGCCGCGCCGAGTCGGACGTAGGCCCGCCGGATCCGGAGCTTCCACGGCGGGCGGAACGCGAGCTCGCGCTCGAACGCGCGTCGGCCGCCTCCGATCAGGTAGTGGCCCGGATCGGACAGGCGTTCGCGCGCGACTTCCGATACCCCGCCGTCCGCGCCGACCTGCGCGCGCGCCACGACGCGCTCGGCGATCTCGATCTCCCCGAACGCGGAGCGGCGGGCGAGATCCTCGACCTCGTGCCGGTAGCGGTCCCGCGTGGCGAAATCCATTTCGGCCACGCGCGTCCCGCGCCGCAGGATCGCCTCGACGACGCTGACTCCGTCGAAGAACTCCTTCCAGTCCGCGGCGGAGCAGAGCCGCATGCTCGTGATCACGTTGCGCACCGTGAGGTGCGTCGCCACCTGCCGCTGGTGCTCCTCGCGGACGATCTCGTCGGCGACGAGCCCGGCGGCCTCGAGTCGCCGGGTCAGCACGGCGAGACCCGGCGTCCGCGAGGGATCCTGATCGCGCAGGCGATGGACGAGCTGCACGACGAAGGAGGTCGGAAGCGGGGTCTGCTCGAGTTCCGCGAGCGCGGCGCCCGCGGCATCCGGCGACTCGTGGATCCCGAGGAGCGCATCGGCCAGTTCGTCGGCCGCCTGCCGCGTCCCGCGGCGCTGCACGATGTTCTCCGTCAGCCGGCGCAGGTTCTCGACGAGCAGCAGGCGGAGGGCGATCGGCAATGCCCACAGCTCGCCCATCGAGAGCGGCTGGACGCGCTGGTACGAGAGGACGAAGCGGCGGAGGTTCTCGACGTCGACGCGGCTGTCGGTGTGCTCGATGAAGGCCCACGCGAGAGCGTAGACGCGCGGGTATCCGACGAGCGGACCGTCCGCGAGCACCGGTAGCTGGCGATAGAACGCCGGCGGGAGGTCCTCGCGGATCTGCCGCCACTGCTCTTCGACGATGTGGAAGTTGTCGACGAGCCACTCGGCGGCGGGCGTGATCGAGCGCTCTTCACGGACCGCCGCGGCGATCGCGCGATGGCAGGCCCGCAGGACACGGCCGTTGTCCTCGAGGCGCGCGAGGAGCGGATGGCGCCTGCGCCCGGGCAGGCCGAGGCGGTGCGAGGTCGCGAGATCGTGCGCTGTCTGCTCGAGTCGCTCGACGCCGAGGACTTCCCCGCGGATCGGCTCCTGGAGATCGCCCATGGACGAGGCGGACACGTGGATGTCGCGTGTCGACCTCGTGAACGTGTTCATCCGCGATGCTGGGGCGAGGCGCCCGATCGTCGCGAATTCAAATACGACACCGCGGAATCGGACGCGATGACGATCCAGTCACCGCCTGACGGATGCAATCGAAACGCTAGTAGCGTTGACTGCCGCTGTATCCGCCGCCGCCGCCGCCGCCGCCGCCGCTGCGATTGCCCGCGGGACGGTCCTGCGCTTCGTTGACTCGGATCGCGCGACCGTCGAGCTGCTTGCCGTCGAGCGCCGCGATCGCGGCTTGCGCATCCTTCTCCGAGCCCATCTGCACGAACGCGAATCCGCGCGGACGCTGCGTTTCCCGGTCCATGATCAACGCGACTTCGCGCACGTCGCGTCCGTCGGCCTGGAAGGCCGCGCGCAGTCCGGCTTCGGTCGCGTCGTAACTCAGATTGCCGACGTACAGTTTCGTTCCCATGGGAGCTTGCCTCGTGTTCTTGCTTGGTTGAGCCGGCTCAGTTGCAAGACCGCGACGGCAATCCGAAAAGCTTGGAAGTGCACGACTCTAGCGTCGCCATGCCCCGGAGGCCACGCAATTCCGCTGACGAACAGGGCTTCCGCACGTTCGCTGGGTTATCATGTGCACTCCATGGCGCACATGTCGAATCGAGATCGCATCGCACGAGCAGCCGAGGAAGCCAAAGCGGCGGCGGCAGAGAAAGTCCTGAAAGCCGCGAAGAAGGCGTCCAAACCCGCGGGCGGGCACGCGAAGAAGACGGCCGAGGCCGTTCGCGTGAAGATCGTCTGGGAGATCTGCAACGCAAATGGGACGAAGGTGAAGTCCTTCCCCTACCCGGACAAGGCGGACGCCGAAGCGATGACCGAATCGCTCAGCCGTTCGACGGGGCGCACGCACATCCTGCGTCCGACGAAAGTGCCCATGGAGTGATGCTCGGGTCCCCGCGGATGGATCCCGAGCTCCTCGAGTACTTCGACTACGTCTGCGATCGGATCGCAGCGCATCCGAAGTACGCCGCGAACCTCGAGAGTGCGGCTCGCGCGGGCGAACAGTTGATCCTGAACTACCACACGCACGGACCGGGGCAGGACTACTGCGTGTCTGTCTGTTTCCGGAACGAGGCGCTGGCGCGGCTCGGGTTGCCCGCGCCCGAAGAGGAACTCGCGCACATCAAGGGCATCGGAAAAACGGTCGAGGAATGCGGTCCGCGCATGGACGCCTTCGCGGCGCGTCTCGCCGAGCGGTACGCGCTGAAGCGCAAACCTGTCGTTTTCCTTAACGGAGCGCCGTTCGCACCTGACTGATCGCGCGTGGTCCCCCTCGATCGGCCTCTCCCTTTGTGGTCCACTAGGCTCCGGGAACTGGCGAGATATCGGAACACCCCTCGGGAGGAAGGGCGTGCATTCATGAAGGAACGGAAGCTCGATCCGGGCGGCGGTTCGACGCCCGGTCCGGCGGCGACGACGCAGGAACGCGATCGCATCTTCGCGGCGCCCAAGAAGCGGCTCGCGGACTTCAACTTCGGCAAGGAGACCGCCGAAGTGTTCGACGACATGCTGGCGCGCTCGGTGCCCATGTACGCGGAGACCCAGCGCATGGTCGCCGACCTCGTCGCCGATTTCGCCGCAGACGGATCGAGCGTCTACGACCTCGGCTGCTCGACGTGCACGACGTTCCTGGACATCGATCGTGTGCTGCCGAAGGACCGGAATGTGCGCTTCGTCGGGCTGGATTCGTCGCCCGAAATGCTCGAGCGCGGCCGCGAGAAGCTGCAGGCGGCGAAATTCGAGCGACCTTTCTCGCTGGAACTCGTCGACTTCAATCAGGGCGTGCAGGTGCGGAACGCCTCCGTGGCCCTGCTCGTGCTCACGCTCCAGTTCGTGCGCCCGCTCCACCGCGATGCGCTGCTCGCGAGCATCTACCGCGGCATGAACGAGAACGGCTGCCTGATCCTCGTGGAGAAGGTGCTCGGCGAGAGCTCGACGCTCAATCGCCTCTACATCAAGTACTACTACGAGTTCAAACGGCAGAACGGCTACAGCGACCTCGAGATCAGCCAGAAGCGCGAAGCACTCGAGAACGTCCTCATCCCCTACCGTCTCGAGGAGAACCGCGAGCTCCTGAAGCGAACCGGGTTCCGCACCGTCGACGTCTTCTTCAAGTGGTTCAACTTCTGCGGCATCGTCGCCGTGACGTGAGCGACGGGCCTCGATGGACGTCTCGACGATCCCGGCGCCCCGCTCGGGGATGATCCGCGCGGGTCAGTTCTTCTTCAAGTATCGCGACTTCCTCTTCCCGCTCGTCTTCCTGCCGCTCGCCCTCGGAACCACGCCGCACAAGTTCCTGGACGATCCTCGCAGCGACGTGCCGCTCCAGATCCTCGGAGTCCTGCTCGTGGTCGCGGGCCAGGGCTTGCGCGCGCTGGTCATCGGGCTCGACTACATCGTCCGCGGCGGCAAGAACAAGCAGATCTACGCGAACAAGCTCGTTCAGGGCGGCATCTTCGCGCACAGCCGCAACCCGCTCTACCTCGGCAATCTCCTGATCATCACTGGCCTCGTCGTCATCCACAACGGCAAGTGGATGTACTTGATCGCGCTGCCCTTCTACTGCTTCGTGTACATGGCGATCGTCGCGGCGGAAGAGTCGTATCTCGCTGCACAATTCTGCGGCGAGTACGCCGAGTACCGTCGGCGCGTCCCGCGCTTCCTCGTGCGCCCGTCCGGCCTCTGGACCACGATCCGCAGCATGCGCTTCGACTGGAAGAGACTCGCGCGCAAGGAATACGGCACGATGTTCTCGACGGGCACGGCAGTGTTCGCGTTGATGGCCTGGGAACTGATCTGTGCCGACGGGTGGGAACGCTCCATCGACTCGATTCGACTGCTGATACTCCTGTGGACCCCCTGCATCCTCGCCTACGTCACGGTGCGCGTGCTCAAGAAGCGCGGCGCGCTGGGCACGGGCTGACCGAAGACCGGAGCACGACACGATGAGCCATCCTGATCCCGACACCCGAAAGCTCCGCGCGGTGCTCGACGGACTCGACAGCGAGATCGGCCGACTCGTCTCGCGCCGCGATTCGATCGCGGCGGAGCTGATCCGCCACAAGGGCAAGCCCCCGTACGATCCCGCCCGGGAGCACGAGATCGCGGGCAAGGATGCCGCGCTGTGGCTTCCGCTCCTTCGACGCGTCCGCACGGCCGAGGGTGCGCGCCTGCCGCTCTCGTCCTCCAAGCCGGGCGCGTTTCCCCCGGGTGACTTCACGCTGATCGCCGGGCCGTGCTCGGTCGACGACCGCCTCGAGGAGAACCTCGAGGTCGTGGCGCGCGCGGGTCTCGCCTGGGTGCGCGCCGGCGCGTGGAAGCCGCGCACGTTTCCGTGGTCGTTCCAGGGCGAGGGTCTCCCGGCGCTGCAGCGCCTCCGCGACGGAGCGGACAAGCTCGGGCTGAAGGTCGTGAGCGAAGTGCTGTCGGAGCTCGATGCGCCCGCGGCAGCGGAGCTCGTCGACGTCGTGCAGGTCGGCGCGCGCAACGCGCAGAACTTCGCGCTGCTCAAGCTTCTCGCCGGCCTCGGCAAGCCCGTGCTGCTCAAGCGCGGGCCTTCGTGCACGATCGAGGAGTGGCTCGGAGCCGCGGCCTACCTCGACGGCCACGTTCCGGTCAGCCTCTGCGAGCGCGGCGTGCGCGGCTTCGATCCGTGCTTCCGCAATCTGCTCGACCTCGCCGGCGCGGTGCTCGCGCGGCAGTTGGGCGGCTTCCAGACGTTGATCGATCCGTCGCACGGCACGGGGATCGCGGGACTGGTCGCGCCGATGGTGTTCGCCGCGCGTGCGGCGGGCCTCGACGGTGCGCTCGTCGAGCTGCACGTCGCGCCGGACGAGTCGCCGTCCGACGGGGACCAGGCGCTGCGAGTCGATGAACTGCGGGAACTCGTCCGCGCGCTGGCACCGACCGAGAAGAGCGCTGCCGCCGAGACGAAGCGCGTGCCTGTCGCGCAGCGCTGAACTCGCGTTCCTTCAGACGCCGCGACGGGCGAGCCAGCGCCTCGAGATCCAGAGCACGACGAGCTGCGCGCAAGCCGCGATGCCGATGAGAACCGCCGCGTACGCGAGCGCGCGGTCGAGCGCGTGGTCGACCGTGCGGTCCGCGCGCTGAGCGCTCTCGTCGAGAACGCGCTGCAAGCGCGGCAAGTCCGTGTCGAGCGTCGTCAGGAGTCCCGTCACGTCGTGCGCCGCCGTACCGAGGCGCGTCGCGGCTTCGCCGTATTCGGAGACGACGAACGGTCTCGAGGGCTCGGTGGACGCGCCCTTTCCGTCGGAGGGCTCGTTTTCCGCGTTCAGGTGCGCCACGAGCGTGTCGAAGGTCTGGATCGTCTCCTGCAGCGTCGCCGAGAGCTGCTTCCCCGCCTCGAACGTCGTGTGCGCCTCCTTCAGGACGTCGCGCGTCGGTCCTTCGATCTTCTCCAGATCGGCGACGATTCCCTCTCGTTGCGCGGTGAGCGCGTCGGAGATCTGCTGCACGGAATCCGGGAGCGTCGCCGCCGTCTTCGCCAGGTCCACCGCGGCGTGCGAGACCCGTTCGCTGGTCTCGAGCGCGGCGTGCACCTCCGGCATCTGCGCGAGCTTCAGCCCGAGAAGCTCGGCTTGCGCTTCAAAGATCAGCGGAGCGCGCTGCATGTAGAAGAGCGCTCGCTCCGCGAACAGTCGCGACTGCTCGAGCTCCCGCACCGCGGGCTCGAGGCCCGCGAGCGGGTCGATGGCCAGGAGATCGCCGAGCCCGGTGAGCTTCCCCGACGACTTCGACGTGCTCGCCGACAGGATCTCCTCGAAGGTGGGCATCCGCACGGCGGCGTTGCTCGCCATGTCCGGGTTCTCCTCCTGCCACACGCGGAGCGTCTCGCGCATGTCCGCTTCCTGCTTGTCGTTGAGCGCGAGCTTCGCGATCGCCCAGATCTCGTCCTCGAGCTTCGCGAACGCATCCAGCATCGGTCGATCGGCTTCGCCCCACACTTGCGGAAGCCAATAAGCCTCGTGGCTCCTGCGACCGAAGGTCACGAGGACGATCATGTCCAGCAGGGCGATGTTCGCGTTCTTCCCGGAAGCGATCGTGACCGCGGACGTCGTCTCCGCGACCGTCCAGGTCAGCGCCTGCACCTGCGCCTCGGGCTTCCCGGACTTCTTGGCGAACTCCTGCGCCGCCTGCGCGATCTCCGCGGAGAACGTGTCCGCGAAACGCATGATGCCGCTCTGGAGCACGCGCGCCGGCACCCGGTCCGTCGGCTTCTTCTTGCCGAGCAAGGCGTTCGCCGCGTCCGACGGCGCGTTGGCGGCGGTCTGGATCAATCGGCAACTCGCGAGTGGCGCGAGAGCGAAGAGCGCGCAGGCCGCCAAGAATACGAATCCGTCACGACGGCGAGTCGGTTGCGAAGCCATGCCTCGCTGCATAGCCCACGACGATCGCCGCCTCAGCCGTGCGGCGCGGGCTTTGTCTTCTTACGCTACGGCTCCATGACAGCGGTTTTTCACCTGACTGCGGCCGTTCTATCGCTGGCGCAGACTCCGCAGACCGTCGTCGTTCCGAAACTGTGGGACGCGAAGGCGCTCGAGCACTGGGCGACGCCGGTCGCGGGCCTCGGTGTCGCGCCGAGCTTCGTGAGCGAGGAGGCGTACTACGCGGCGCCGATCGACAATCTGCGCACGTACCCCGTCTACCATCCGGACCGCGAGCCGCCGGGCTACCGCGAAGGTCTCCTTCACGGCGGACCGAAGCCGCTCATCGAGCCGGAGAAGCTGCACAGCGAAGCCGACTGGATCGCGGCGGGAAAGCGCGTGTTCGAGGAGCTCGATACGCCCGCGTCGCGTTCCGACGACCCGGCGGTCATCGCGCACTTCACCGACGCGAAGTCCGTCGACAAGTACCGGGACGAGGGACACGACGTCATGACTTCCGACGGCGTGCTCCTCGACTACCGCTGGGTCGTCGATCGCGATCGGAAGCTCAAGCTGAGCCTGACGAGCTGCTCCGGTTGCCACACGCGGATCATGCCGGACGGGAGCCTACTCCCCGGGGCGCCGTGCAATTTCAATCTCTCCGATGCGCCGGCGGTGCACGTGATGCTCGCCCAGCTGCGCATCTCCCCGACGCTGTCCAGGGGCGGCGAGTTCTACGCGCAGTACGGCGTGCCGTGGCTGAAGGACGACGTGCACCTGCGGTTCAAGAGCCTTCCCGACGCCGAACTGTCCGCGTACTTCTCCGGGGACACGGGCGAGCCGCCGGGCACCACGTTCGCACGCTTCAACGGCAGCCCGTTCTTCGTCACGCGCATGGCCGACCTGCGCGGCGTCAAGGATCGCAAGTACCTCGACGCGACCGCGACGCACGTGAACCGGGGACCCGCCGACATCGCGCGCTACGGAATCCTGGTCGAGTACGCGGACGCCGCGGTCTTCGGCGAGCACCACATGCTTCCCGCGGAAGTCACACGCGTGCCGCTGCGTCCGCCGGACGAGGCGATGTACGCCATGGCGCTGTACATCGACTCGCTCGAACCCCCGAAGAGCCCCTACGCCTTCGACGACAAGTCGAAGCACGGGAAGGAAGTGTTCGAGTCCGAGGGTTGCGTGAAGTGCCACACGCCTCCGCTGTACACGAACAACAAGCTCGTCGCCGCGCCGGGGTTCGAGCCGCCAGCGAACGATCCGCGCTCCGCGCAGCTCGACGTCTCCGCGCGCCGCGTGCACACCGATCCGGGTCTCGCGCTCAAGACGCGCAAGGGCACGGGCTACTACAAGATCCCTTCGTTGCGCGGCGTCTGGTACCGCGGGCTCTACGAGCACGACGGCTCGGTCGGTTCGCTCGAGGACTGGTTCGATCCGCGGCGGCTGCGCAGCGACTACGTTCCGACGGGTTGGCGCGGGCCCGGCGTCCGGACGCGCGCGGTTCCCGGACACGACTTCGGACTCGACCTCGGCGCCGAGGACAAGGCGGCGCTGATCGCGTTCCTGCGCACGCTCTAGTCGTCAGCTCGTCGCGTCGACGAGCACGTGGTCGACCGCGAGCAGGAGCTCTCCGCGCGAGAACGGCTTCGTCAGCGTCCGCCGAGCCCCCAAGCGCGCCGCGATGGCGAGATTCGACTGGGGATTCCCGCTCCCGCCTCCGGACATGGCGATGATCTTCGTCCGGGATCGGCGGCGGCGCAGCTCGAGGATCGTCTCGAGCCCTTCCTTTTCCGGCATCACGAGATCGATCACGACGACGTCGCACGGCGTCCGTTGATCGATCTCGAGCGCGATCGCTCCGTTCGGTGCGTCGTGCACCTCGTGGCCGGCACGTTCCAGCGTCTCGCGCAGCATCGCGCGGAACGCGTCGTCGTCGTCCACGACCAGGATCCGCGACATCAGGCCACTCGACTCCCGCTCAGGACACGCTGGATCGATTCCGTCAGCGAACGGGCCGTCGCGGGCTTGAACAGGAGCTCGCGGATCCCGAGGGCCTGAACCTTCGCCTGCGTCATCGCGCCGCCGAAGCCGGTCGCGAGGATGATCGGCGTGCTCGCGCGGACCTGCAGGATCTCGCGCGCGAGGTCGACGCCGTTCAGCTCCGGCATCGTGAGGTCGGTGACGACGAGATCGAATTCGTCCGGACGCGCGCGGAAAGCCTCCAAGGCGTCGACGGAACGCGTGTGCGCGAAGACGACGTATCCGGCGCGCTCGAGCATGAGCCTGCCGACGGCGGCCAGCGCGGGCTCGTCGTCCACGAGGAGGATGCGCTCCCCGTTTCCGCGCGGAAGCGCGTCGTCGAGCCTCTCGTCGCCCCGCTTTTCCGAGGCGACGGCGGGAAAGTAGATCTGGAACGTCGTCCCTTGGCCGGGCTCGCTGTAGACGCTGATCGCGCCTTCGTGGCTCTTGACGATGCCGTGGACCATCGCCAAGCCGAGGCCAGTGCCTTCGCCCGGACCTTTCGTCGTGAAGAACGGCTCGAAGATGTGCTGCTGCGTCTCGCGGTCCATCCCGCATCCGGTGTCGCTCACGGAGAGCACCACGTGGCGACCTGCGCGGAGGTCAACTTGCGTGCGCGCGTACTCCGCGTCGACATCGAGCGTCGTGAGCCTGACCTTCAACTCGCCGCGACCGTCCATCGCGTGCGCGGCGTTAGTCGCGAGGTTCATCAGGACTTGCTGCAGCTGCGTGTCGTTCGCGAGGACCGACGGCGCGTCGGCCGCGATGTCCGCACGGATGTCGACCGTCGACGGGAGCGACGCACGCAGCAGCTTCAGGGCCTCCACGACGACGGACTGCAGGTGCATCGCCTTGCGACCCTGCTCCTGGTGCCTGCTGAAGGTGAGGATCTGGAGGATCAGCTCCTTCGCGCGCTGGCTCGCCTTGAGCACCTCGTCGAGATGGGCGAGGGCGGACTCGTTGGCGCCGACGTCGAGCTCCACGAGCTCGGTGTAGCCGATGATGCAGCCGAGGATGTTGTTGAAGTCGTGCGCGATCCCGCCGGCGAGCTGACCGACGGCTTCCATCTTCTGCGACCGCCGCAGGTTCTCCTCGAGGCGCTTGCGTTCGGTGATGTCCTGCGCGATCCCCGCGCTGCGGTACGGCTTGCCGTTCGCGTCGCGGACGGGGAAACCCCGGTCGGACAGCCAGCGGATCGAGCCGTCGGGCCTGCGGATCCGGTACTCCGCACCGACCTGCGATTCTCCGCGAGCGAGCTTCGCGAACGATTCCGTGACCATCGCACGGTCCTCGGGCAGGACGGCGTCCATCCACTCCTGCGGGTGCGCGTAGAGGCTCTCGACGGAACGACCCCAGATGTCCTTGTACGCCGGGCTGACGTAGACGACCTCGGACATGTCGCAGGTCGTCATCCAGAACACTTCGGGGATGTTGTCGGCGAGCTGTCGGAACTTCTCCTCGCTCTGACGAAGGGCGGATTCCGCGCGCGTGCGCTCGAGCTCGCGGAGCTGCTCGCTCAGCCGTGCGCGCTCCTCGTCCTTCCGCGCGAGCTCCGCGTTGGCTTCGAGCAGTTGGCGGTTCATGCCCTGGATCTGCTGCGCGCGCTGGAGCACCTCGAGCGCCATGTTGTCCGTCCGCCGGCGCAGCTCCTCGGTCCGCTTGTCCTGCTCGAGTCCCAGCTCCTTGAGACGCACGAACTCGGTGACGTCCTCGACCCGGTGGATGATGTAGACGAGCGCTCCGCCCGCATCGAGGACCGGGGAGTTCATCGGGCTCCAGTACCGCTCCTCGAATCCGCCGCCTTCGGCCGCGGGGCGCTGGATGTCGTACTTCTGCACCGCCATCGCGTCCGCGACCTTGCCGTCCAGGACGCGCTGCAGCGACGCGCGGAGGTTGTCGACGCCGGTGGCGATCGGGTCCGCGGGGTTGTCGGGGAACACCTCGAACAGTCCGCGCCCGACGATCTGCGCGCGCTCGGTCATCGTCGCGCGCAGGTACGCGTCGCTGACGGCGACGATGCGCAGGTCCGGACCGAGCACGAGGTAGAGCCCGGGAGCGGATTCGAACAGCGCCTGGAAGTCGGGCGTCGCGAGCGCGGGAGAGATCGGCATCTCGGACCCAGATCGACGCGGACTCGCGCGCAACGTGAGGGGGGACCGCCCCTCCCTCGATCTATGCCCCGCCGGCGAGCCCCTCGCCCGCCTCGCGCAGGCGTTCGGGGCTCGTTCCCGCCTCGATCGCGGGAAACAGCTCGCGCTCCTCCCACCGCACGTGATCGTCGAGGGCGTCGGCGAGCCGGCGCAGCCTCTCGGGGTCGGGCTCGACTCTCGTGCCTTCGCGCGCGAGCTCGTCGGCGATCCCGCGCAGGTTCGCGTGCTCGTGGCGCATGCGTTCGACGTCCTCGGCGCGCTCGATCAGCGGCAGGATCCACCGCTCCTCGGCGACGAAGTGGCGCGCGATCAGATCGTTCCACAGGAGGAGGAAGGCGTCGCGCGCGGCGAGCGGCGTCCCCTCGCGACCCGACAGCGCCCACCGGATCGCGCGCGCCTGCGCGAGAACGAAGTGGTGTTCGCGCGAGAGCGGCTGGAGGTTCGGGTCGCGCTTCATGGCGCCGAGAGGAATCGCAGGATGCTGCTCGAAAGCTCCGGGCCCTGTTCGGTGCCGAAGATGTTCTGCGCGTGCGCGGATCCGTCGAGGACGACGATCTCCTTCGGGCCGGGCGCGCGTTCGTACTGATCCTGGATGCGGGCGAGTCGCGGCGATCCCTTCGCGTCGACGTCGCCGCGGCTGACGACGAACAGCTTTCGACCCTGCATCCGCTCGGGATGGTCGATCGGCGCGTGAGCCAGCAGGACGAGACGGTCGATCTCCCCGGGCTCGGCCGCGACGGCCGCCTGCGCTGCCGCTCCGCCGCCCATGCTCCCGCCGACGACCGCGACGGAGTGCGCGCCCGACCCGCGCAGGAACCGGACCGCCGCGAGCACGTCGAGCTCGAGCGCCTGCGGCGCGCTCCCCGCGCGCGATCCGCCGTACCCGCGGAAATCGATCGCGAGGACGCGGAATCCCGAACCGGCGAGGGCGCGCGCTTCCGGATCCCAGCTCTCCTTGTCGAACCGCGCTCCATGCGCGAGGACGACTCCGCGGTCGCCGGTTCCGTACTCGTTCGCGACGACGAGGCCGCCGTCCGGCGTCGGGAACGATACGGCATGCGGCCCGGCGGGAGGGAGCTGCCCGGGGCTGCAGGCCGACGAAAACGCGCCTGCGATCCACGCGAGGCCCAGCGCGACCAGGGGCGTCCTCCACCTCATCGAGGGAACGAGCATCGCTTTCCCGGACCCGCCAGTCCAGGCTTGACATTCTGGAAGTGTTCACTTACATAATGGGCCCATGGCCCGACCCAGCACCCTGGAGGACAAGCGGCGCGAGTTCCTGCCCATCGTGGCGGGCGCTTTCGCGGAGCTCGGATACCGCCGCGTGACCAGCGCGGAGCTCGCGGAGCGCTGCGGAGTCGGCGAGAACGTCCTCTACCGCATCTGGGCCGACAAGAACGCGATGTTCCTCGCCGCGCTCGAGTGGGTCTACATCGCCTCGGAGCGCGCGTGGGAGCGGCTGCTCGTCGAGACGCCGGACGGCGAGGGCGCGTTCCTGCGGCTGCTCTCCTACGAAGCCCAGCACATGGGCGAGCAGGGGCTCTACCGCATCGTCTTCGCCGGACTCAGCGAGGCGGACGACCCGCGGATCCGCGCCGGGATGCGCGACCTGTACGGACGCTTTCACGCCTTCGTGCGCCGTCAAGTCACCGCGCACCGAGGCTCCGGCTCGAAGCCGGCGCTCGACGCGGAGATCGCCGCGTGGGCGATCGTCGGTCTCGGCACGGTCGCCAACGTGGGACGCGAGCTCGGTCTGATCGGAAGCGAGCGCCGTCGAGCGCTGCTCTGGAACGCAGGTCGCCTGTTGGCCGAGGCGACCGACGTCGATGCCCGTCCGCGCGGCCGCCGCAGGAAGTGACCCCCATGCCGTGGATCATCGAGTGCACGCTCGCACTGCTCGCCGCCGACTTCGTCTCCGGACTCGTCCATTGGTCCGAGGACACGTTCGGCACCGAATCGACGCCGATCCTGGGCCCCTGGATCGTCGTGCCGAACGTCCTCCACCACCGCGACGCAGGCGCATTCCTCTCGAAAGGATGGCTCGCGAGCTCGTGGGATCTCGCGCTCGGGGGCCTCGTGATCGTGGTCGGAGCGTTCCTCGCGGGCCACCTCGGGCCGGGCGTCGTCGTGTTCGCGGTCGCCGGCGCGAACGCGAACGAGATCCACAAGTGGAATCACGCGCGGTCGCGCGCTCCGCTCGTCGCCCGCTTCCTGTGGGCGACCGGGATCATGCAGCGACCTGTCGAGCACGCGCGGCACCACGCGGGCGACAAGAACACGGCCTACTGCGTCCTGACGCCCTTCGTGAATCCCGTGCTCGACGCACTCGGCTTCTGGCGCGCGATCGAACGCGTCGTCGTGCCGATCTTCGGTGCTCCGCGCCGCGAGGACCTGCGGAACCGCGTTTGGTAGCGTCTCTTCATGCTCCGCCTCGGCACGTCGAGCTGGTCCGAGAAGGGCTGGATCGGACCGTTCTATCCGCCCGGGACGAAACCCGCGGACTTCCTGTCCTTCTACGCGACCCGTTTCGACACCGTCGAAGCCGACACGACGTATTACCGCGTGCCCGACCGCGATCTCGTGCGCGGATGGTCGATCAAGACGCCGGAACGGTTCCTCCTCGCGGCGAAGTTCCCGCGCTCGATCGTCCACTGCGGCGAGACGGAGAAGCCGGACGCGGCGCGCGTGCTCTGCTCCGACGTCGCCGCGCGGGACACGGAGCGCTTTCTGGAGACGATGGCGACCCTCGGGCCGAAGTGCGGGCCGCTCGTGCTTCAGTTCCCCTACTTCAACCAGTCGGCGTTCGCGGGCCTCGGGGCGTTCCTCGATCGACTGGATCCGTACCTCGAACGGCTGCCGAAGACGTTCCGCTACGGCGTCGAGGTGCGCAACAAGAGCTGGATCACGCCCGAGCTCACGGACGTGCTCCGCCGTCACCGCGTCGCCCTCGTGCTCGTCGACCTCGCGTACATGCCGCACCCCGCTGATCTCGCGGCGTCGATGGACCTCGTCACCGCGGACTTCCTGTACGTACGGTTGATCGGCGACCGCAAGGCCGTCGAGGAGAAGACGAAGACCTTCGACCGCGTCGTGCTCGACCAGGGCGCGCGGTTGGATCGATGGGCGGAACTGATCAAGACGTTGTCGGTCCGCGTGCCGGAGACTTCCGTGTACGCGAACAACCACTACGCCGGATTCGCTCCGGCGACGGTGCGGGACCTGATGCGCCGCCTGGGTGTCGGCGACGAGTCCGATCAGCGCGTCTCGTCCTGAGGCGCGATCGAGCCGGTGTCCTTCGCCGGGCGAGCGGGCTTCTCGGACTCGGCCTTGTTGCAGCCCTCGCCGGTCGCCGCGCCGCAGTCGACTCCGTAGCGCACTGCGCGCTCCCCGTTGGCGTCCGCGAGCGACAGGAACGCGCCGGTCTTCTCGACGCCGAGCGTCGCGACGGCGCGACCCTTCCTGTCGTAGAGCGCGAGCTGCGGGACTCCGCCGGTCTCGTACGCCGAGAGCAGCGCGCGCTGATGGCCCTGCGTGTCGAGGAGAACGAAGCGCTCGGCGCTCACGGTGTCGCACGTCGAGCGCATGCTCATCGCGCCGAAGCCCGCGATCGCGACCAGGGCCGCGCTGCCCATCCGGACCAGACGGCGGTTCTTCTTCTCGAGGGTCTCGATGCGGGCGAGCAGTTCGTTGGACTCGTTCATGATGGACTCCTTGCGTTGGAAAGGGGTTGGGTGGACCGCCGTCACCGCACCTTGAGGAGCGGCAAGTAGTAGCGGTAGTAGACCTCGAGGCTGAGCACGCACATCGCGGTGCTGTAGCTGCGATCGTGCTCGTCGTCACGCGCGTAGTTGCAGTAGACGTCGATCGGCGCCCAGGAGCCGTCCGCGCGCTGCCCGCGCACGAGGCACTCCTTCATCGCCGCGTTCCAGCGCTGCCACGCGTTGCCGCCGGCGCGGAACATCGACAGCGTGCCGTAGTACCAGAAGTACAGGTTCCCCTGGCCGCGCTGGACGAACTCGTCGTCGCTGCCGCGCCGGTAGTCGCGCGGCGCGCGCGAGAGGACGAAGTCGCGCGCCTTGTCGAACTGCGGAGAGTTCACGTCGCGCCCGACGAGCGAGAGCGCGAAGAGCGCGGCCGGTGTCGACGCGGGCAGCGTCGGCCACGCGGAGTTCAGGCGATTCGGATCGTGGTTGTACCGGTACCAGCCCTGGTCCGGATCCTCGGCGTTGTCGATGAAGGTCGTCGCATCGTCGAACGCTTTCTCCGGCACCGTCAGACCGGCGAGCCGCGCCGACTCGAGGGCCATCAATTGCCACACGGTGATCGACGTGCGCGGCCAGCGGTCGTACACGCGGTCGTTGGCGTAGTAGTAGCTCCAGCCTCCGAACCGTTTCGGATCGCGGGTGTGATTCTGCTTCGCGAGGATGTGCGCGACAGCGCGCTCGAGCGGCTCGCGGAGCTGCTGCTCGCCGGTCAGCGCGTAGCACTCCGCGAGCGCGTACGTCGCGATCCCGTGGCTGTAGGCGTCGGAGTCGCCGAAGTGCCCGCTCTCGGGGTCCTGGAGCGCCATCAGGAAGGCGAGCGCGCGCGCGGCGTTCTCGCTGTACTCGGTCTGCGAGAAGTGCGTGTGGCCCGCGCCGAGGAACGCGAGCAGCGCGAGCCCGGTCTTGCCGACGGCGACCTGTCCGTACTTGCCGTCGAACGCCTCGTGGTCACCCCAACCGCCGGTGTCGCGCTGGATGCGGGCGAGGTACGCGAGCCCCTTCGCGACCGCCACTTCCGTCTCGCGCGTGCCGCCGTTCATCGAGAGCGCGCGCGACTTGTCCTCGCCCGCGCGATTCTTGTAGGGGGTGTTCTCGAGACTCTTGCCGGGGCGCGGCGGCTCGTGCTGCCCTCGATCCTCGTGCGTCTCGAGCGCGAGAGCCTGCGGCGCGACCGAGGAGTCCGACTGCTCGCGCGCGCCGCGGAATCTCGCCGGCACCGCGTCGACCGTGCGCTCGCGCGCGGAACCCGTCGGCGTCCCCGCGAGCGAGTCGAGCAGGTCGCTCTTCGGCCCGTCTCCGGCGCCCGAGCCGGTGCCCCTCCCCTTCGGCGACGCCTCGGCGTCGTGCAGGCTGATCGTCCCGCCAGCGCCACCGGGGCCGCCCGGGCCCGGCGGTCCGTCCGAGGAGGCGCTCGACCCGCGCGGGCCCGCATCGCGCGGCGCGCTCGGGACCAGTGCAGCGATCGCACCCGACGAAGGCGACGCGAGCGAGTCGCCGGTGCCGGCGCCCGTTCGCGCGCCCGCTCCGCGACGTTCGGGCTCGTCCGAGATCGCGCGTCCGCCGCGAGTGGACGCACCCTTCGGCTCCGCCAGCGCGTCGAGCGAGAGTCCCGTCGAGCCGCCTCCGCCCGTCGATGCGCGCTCTGCCTGCGGAGCGGCGAGCGCGATCGACGCGGTGCCTCCGATCGCCCCTCCCGGCGCCCCGGTCGGCCCCCCGGTTGGCATCGGCCCGATCGAGCCATTCGTGCGCGCCGGCGGCGCGTCGGCGCCCGCGATCGGTGCGCCGACGACCGCGGCGCCGCTCGGCACATCGCTCGAAGTCCCGCCTTCGACGCCCGGCCGTCGCTCGGGGCCGCCGAGCACGCGGCCCGAGCGAAGTCCGCTCGTCGCGGCGCCGTCGAGCCGCAAACCTGGCGCCGCGCCGCCGCGTCGCTCGATCCCGCTGCGGTCCATGAGCGCGACGGGAGTGCTCGCGACCGCCGACGGCGACGGCCCGATCTCGACCCCGCCGCCTCCCGCTGACGGCATCGGCGCCGCGACCTGCATCGGCGCAGCGAGCTCGAGCGACGACGCGCCCTCCTCGCCGTCGCCCAGCGACGCGCTGAAGCTCTTCGAAGGCCCCGATTCGCCGCCCAACCCGGAACGCTCCGCGGGCCCGTCGCCGCCGCCGGACCCGCGCGATGCGATCGATCCGCGCAAGTCGAGCGAGAAGTGGTCGGTGTCGCCTTCGGACGACGATCCGGAGCCCGAGCGCTCGCCGGAAGGCCATCCGCCTTCCGTGAACCAGCCTCGAGCGAGCCACAGGACGAGGAGGTGGAGGACGATCGACACGAGGTAGCAGCGGTAGATCACCTCCATCCGCGGCCAGCGCTTCGCGACCCACACGAGGATCACGAGCACGAGCAGCGAGCCGAGGATCGCGAGATCGAGCCAGCCGACCGGACGCCCCGGCATGCGGAACAGCTCGACGGAGCGGGCGCTCCACAGGTCGAAGGCTAGGCTCCCGTCGTCCGCGCGGCTGCCGCGCGCGAAGTACAGCGAGAAGTCGTCGAACGTCGGCAGCGGCGCGCGCTCGGACTGCGGGGTGTTCAATCCGTCGAGCGCGACCGGCGGACTCCACGTCGCGCCGCGCGCGGAGCTCCGGTAGAGATCGAAGTCGTCCGTGCCGCTCTTGCGGTTCGAAGCGAAGAAGAGCGTGCGACCGTCCGCGGTGAACGCGGGCTCGCGCTCGTCGCCCGGCGCATCGAGCGTCGCGAGCGCTTGCACCGTCGGATGCCCTTCCTCCGGATCGAGCGTCGCGACGAACAAGCCGAAGCCGGCACGCCCGCGATTCGACGCGAAGACGAGCTCGTGCGTCTTCGGTTGCGGCGCGGGATCGCAGTCGTCGCTCTCCGAGTTGATCTCGTCGCCGAGCCGCTCGGCCGCGCCGAACTCGCCGTTGGCGTAGGACGCGCGGTAGAGATCGAGACCGCCGGATCCGCCCTTGCGGTCGGACGCGAAGTACAGCGCGTCGCTCGAGAACGCCGGAGCGGACTCGTCGGCGCTCGTGTTCAGGCTCGCGAGCGGCTTCGCGTCCACCGGCTGCCCGTCGATCATCTCCGCGACGTACAGCTCGCTGTTCAACCCGCGCTCGCCGACGGCGAACACCATCCACCGCCCGTCGGGCGAGAGCGCGGGCCGCGACTCGCTCGCGCCCGAGTTGATCGACTCCGGGAGGCGCGCCGGCGCATCCCACACGGCGTACCGCACGGATCCGGAGTCGCCCGTGTCGTATGTGTGCACGCCGTCGGTGAACGAGCTCTCGGTGCCGAGGTAGTTGCGGAAGCGCAGCCAGGCCGAGAAGAACCCGACGGCCACGAGGGCGACGACGAGGACGACGTTCTTGCCGAAGTGGCTCGTCGGCGCCTTCGGGGTCGCTTCGGGTTTGCGGCTGGCTCGCTTCACACGCCGCGCACGTCCTTCGTCTGCAGTTCCTTGAGTCGTTGCTTCGCGAGCGGAGCCGACTTGCTCGCTCCGTGCTTCTCGACGACCTCGCGGTACTGCTCGATCGCGCGCTTCGGGTCGCCGAGGGCCTCGAGCGCCTGTCCGCCGAGCAGCAGCCCTTCGGCAGTCTCCTCAGGAAGGTCGTACAGCACCGCGACCTTCAGGAACTCCGAGAGCGCCGTGTCGTACTCCTTCGCCGCGACGTGCAGCCGCCCGAGCTCGAGGTGCGCGCGCGCCGCGAGCGCGCCCTTGTCGAGCGAGATCGTGCGCTCGAAGGCGCCGCGGGCGTCGCGCGAACGGTTCAGGTGCGCGAGCGCCCGGCCGCGCACGAGCTCGGCCTCAGCGGCGTTCTCGAAGTCGGGCTTCTTCGTCGAGAGCGCCGTCAGGGCCTCGAGCGCGCCCTTCCAGTTCTCCCGCTCGGCGCGCGTGAGCCCGAGCCGGAAGAGGACCTTCGGCATCACGTCGTGGTCGGGAGCTTCCGCGCGTACGCGCTCGAGGTTCGCGATCGCCTCGTCGAAACGACCCTGCCGGTACTGCGACTCGCCGACCAGGAACACCGCCTCGTAGAACAGCGCGCTCTTCGGGCACGTCTCGACGAGCTCGGCGAAGCAGCGCTCGGCGCCCGCGGCGTCGTCCGCCTTCAAGCGCGCGAACCCGGCCTTGTACAGCGCGCGGTCCCGCGAAGGGTTCTGCGTGCTCCGCGCGGCCTGGTCGTACAGCTCGAGCGCGCGTTTCGCGTTGCCGCTCTCGGAAGTCGCTTCGCCGACGAAGAACGCGGCCTCCGCGACGCCGACGTCGTCCTTGAGCACGGAGCCGGCCCGCGCGAGCTCGCGCTCGGCTTCGTCGAGGCGCTTCTGCTCGAGCTTCAGGTACACGCGCTCGACGGCGAGTCGTGCGCCGACCTTCGGGTCCTTCGTGCGCTTGGCGAATGCATCGACGAGCGCGAGCGCGTCGGGGACGCGATCGGCCTTGCGCAGCGCCTCGGTCGCGATCCGGGTCGCGCGCAGCAGTCGCTCCTCGTCGTTCACCGCCGTCAGGAGCGCGCGCCACGCTGCGCCTAGTCCGCCGGGCGGCGTGATCGCGGCTTCGCTCCACACGAGGAGCTCGAGCGCGGACGCGCGCAGCTCGGGATCGAGATCCTTGGCTTCGATTGACGGACGCAGGAGCGCGGCCGCTCCGGCCGCGTCGCCGCTCTTCTGCAGGCACCAGGCGAGGCCGTACGTCGCCGCGGGCACGAGGTCCGAGGCGCCGTCCTGCTCGATCAGCGCGCGGTAGTACGCGATCGCATCCGGGCAGCGCCCCGCGGCCGCATAGCGCTCGGCCAGCTCGTAGCGCGCCTTGGCCGCGTACTCGCCTTGCGGGTGCTCACGCAGCAACGCCTCGAACCGCGCGAGACCGCCCGCGGTGTCGTCGAGCCGCGCGCGGCGGAACTGCGCCTCGTCGCGGCGTGTTCCCTTCGGGAAGCGCGCGACGTACCGGTCGTACCCTTCCGCCGCGAGCTTCGCGTCTCCGGCGGCCTCGCGCGCGCGAGCGGCCATGAACGCCGCTTCGTCCGCCTCGGGCGCGTCGGGGTTCTCGCCCGCGATCGCGGCGAAGAGCTCGGCCGCCGCCGCCTTGTCGTCGCCGAGGTACTTGCACCACGCGATCCGCGACCGCGCGCGCACGCGCTTCGCCGGATCCTGCTCGTTCGCGGCGGCATCCTCGAAGCTCTTCGCGGCCGGCTCGAAACGCCTCGACGCGAGGAGGGCCTCGCCGACCACCATCAGGGCGTCGTTGCGGTAGCTGCTGGCCGGGAACTGGTCGAGCAGCTTCTGCGCAGAGCGCAGCGCGTCCGCGGGCTTGTTCGCCTGGAGCGCGGCGACGGCGGCCGCTTGGAGCGCGTAGTCCGAGCCCGCGCGCTCGTATTCGCGCAGGGCCTCGTCCTTCTTGCCCATCGCGGCGAGGACGTCCGCGCGCGCGCCGCGCAGGCGCGCCTGCGAGTCCGCGTCCTTCGCGAGCTCGAGCGCGCGGTCGACCGACTTCAGCGCGGCCTGCTGGTCTCCGGCGGCGGCTTCCGCGCGGGAGCGCCACGTGAGGAGATCCACGCTCTCGCCGGCGACCTTCGATTCGAGGAGGCCAAGCGCCTTCGCCGGCTCGTTCGCGGCGAGCCACTCGATGCCTCCGTGCAGGGCGCACTCGGCGGCGTGCGGGCTCTCCGGGAACTCCGTCGCGACGCGCTCGAACTGCCGCGCCGCGCGTCCGTGGTCCCCGAGGTCGGCCAGCGCGAAGCCGGTGCCCCTCAGCGCGCCGTCCGTCCACGCGCCGCGACCGACCGAGCCGTACGCCTCGAGGGCCTGCTTCGGCTGCTTGAGCTCGAACAGGGCTTCACCGAGCAGGAAGCGCAGCTCGTCGGCCCGTTCGTTCTTCGCGAACTGCTGCAGGAACTTGCGCGCCTGGTCCGCGGCGGCGTCGAACTTCTTCTCCTTGAACGCGCACCAGGCGAGACCCGCGATCGCGTCGTCGGCGTAGTCGCCCTTCGGATCGAGAGTGAGCACGGCCTCGTAGCTGCTCGCGGCCGTGTCGTAGTGCCCGCAGCGCAAGCGCGCCTCGCCGAGCAGCCACGTCGCCGGCGCGGCGAGGTAGTCCTTGTGCGCGGCGACGGCGCGTTGGAACGCGGCTTCCGCGCCGGCGCAGTCCCCGGTCTCGAGCTCGCACTGTCCGAGGCGGAAGGCGACCTCGGCCTCGAACTCGAATTCGCGGCGCGAGAAGAGCTTCTTGAACTCGGCCGTCGCCTTCTCCGTGTCGTGCAGCTCGAACAGGGAGCAGGCCATCCGATAGCGCGCGGCATCGGCTTTCGCGTGCCGCGGGTACTGCGCGAGGAAGGTCTCGGCTTCCTTCACGACGCGTTCGTGCATGCCCTTCTCCGCGAGTCCGGCGATGAAGGCGTACTGTTCATCCGCTCCGTCGAGCGCGGTCGAGAACGAAAGACCGACGAGAACCAGGATCGCCAACATCGACCGCGCTCCTTCGGCGCCGACCGCGCCACGTTCGCTCGCGCGGGAAGTCCGCGCGCTTCAACTACCGCGGTAGTATGAAGGCTCGCGCCGGAGGCGAAAGGGGTGGCTCTGTATGTCTTCGATGAAGCGTCAGGTCTGCCCGATCCAGTCGCTCTTCGCCGTCGCCTTCCAGCGCGCGCGGATCGAGTCCGCGAGCGCCTGCGGCAGCGGTCCGGCGCGCATCAGGTCGGCGTTCTGCTTCCAGCGCTCGGGCTTGCTCGTGCCGACGATCAGGACGTCGACTCCGGGCTGCATCGCCGTGAACCGCATCGCGACGGCCGCCGGGCCGTCGACGCCCTGCTTGGAGCGCGCTTCGCCGGAAGCGAAGTCGTACTTCAGCTCCTGCAGCCGTCGCCAGTACTCCTGGTGATACCCGTCCTCGGGCTTCGCGTCGTAGCGCCACACGGCGTTCCCGATCGGGCGCTTGGCGATCACGCCCATCTCCTTCTCCTTGGCGAACGGCAGCGTCAGCTCGATGCATTCCTGGTCGACGATGTTGCAGGAGGTCTGGAGCGAGTCGAACCGGCCGCATTCGACGGCGAAACGCGCGGCCTTCGAATCGCCGCTGTAGCCGATGTAGCGCGTCTTGCCTTCCTTCTTCGCCTGTTCCAGGGCCTCGATGCATTCGCCCTTCTCGAGCTCCTCGATCGCGCACGAGTGGAGCTGCACGAGGTCGACGGCGTCGGTCTTCAGTCGCTTCAAGCTGCGCTCGATCGAGTGCAGGAGCGCGGGCTTCGACCAGTCGGCGTGCTGGCCCGGCTTCTCCACGAAATGGCCGCACTTCGTGAAGAGGTAGAACTCCTTGCGGCGACCGCCGATCGCCTCGGCGATCTGCACCTCGGAGTCGACGTAGCACTCGGCCGTGTCGACGACGTTGAGGCCGGCGTCGAGCGCCGCATTGAGGAGCTTCGCGACCGTCGCCTGGTCGGTCTTCTCGTACCCGATCTCCGAGCCGCCGAAGCCGAGGACCGCGACGTTCATGTCGGTCTTCCCGAACTTCCGGCGCTCGAGCGCGGGGGGCGTCGAGGACTGCGGCGGACTCGAACCGGCCTGCCCGGCGATCGTCACCGCGAACGAGGCCGCGGCGAGGAACTCGCGACGCGTCGAACGATCCGGCTCGCTCATGCCGGACATTCTACCGGCGCGCGCTGCTTACTTCTTCGTGAACTCGAGCCCCGAGTCGTCCTTCAATCGGCTGCCGTCGACGACGAGGTGCATCGGCACGCCCATCGGCTCGTCCGTGGTGATCGTCATCCTGTTCTCGTTGATCGTGTACACGCAGTTGTGCGAGATCGAGTCCTTGCCATCCGGGGAGACGAGCGAGACCTTGCACTTGTTGCCGCCCTGGAAGTCGACCCACACCTTGCCTCCGGCCATGTCCGCCTCGTAGCGGCCCGAAAAGCCGCCGGCGGACGGGGGACACGCCGACAACGCGAGGAACAGGGCGATGCAGATTCTCGAGCGCATACTCTCTCCTTCGGTCAGAACGGGAAACCGGAGTTCACGCCCGACGAGCCGGAGCCCGTCAGGACGGACGTCGAAATGATCTTGGCGAGCCACGTGCCGAGGATCACGACGCTCGGGACGGCGATCGAGCCGGCGCGCTCCGTGAGCTTCGAGATCCGCGTGTAGCCCGAGAAGAGCATCAGGATGCACACGCAACCGCCGAACACCGAGAGGGCGGCGATCGCTTCGAGGTTGCCGAGGCTCAGGATGCCCGCGAGGAGCATGCAGAAGGAGACCGGGAGCAGCGCCGCGCCCGACGTGAAGCAGTCCCCGCCGAGCGTGCCCTGGCTGCTCAGCATCTTCCGCACCGCCGCGCTGCCGGCGACCGTGCAGACGAACGGGACGACGGCGAACAGGAGGCACTTCATCACGCCGCCGAACCCGAGGAACCGGAACAGGTCCTCCTTCATGAAGGGCGGAAGCATCAGATAGCCTCCGAGCAGGAAGCAGACGACCGAGACGACGCCGAACGCGATCCCGGTGCGGAGCGCCTTCGCGTCCCCGAGCGCCGCGTAGGCCGGCTGGAGCCCGGCGACCGGGTTCACGGCGAAGCTGCGGAAGGCCGCCAGCGCGTCCTTCGACGTCGCCTTCACCTTGTCGGCGATCGTCGTCGCGTGAACGGTCTGCGCCGTGGGTGCGCTGCAGCTCGGGCAGGCGATCCCGGAGTCCGCGATCGCGGTACCGCATCGTTGGCAGAACATGGATCCACTCCTCTCGGATCGAACCGTGGCGGCTCGTGCCCGTGCGCGGTGGGCGCACATCGGCTCGATGCGCAGGGCGCGAGGGACTCCGCAGGCCTGCACGCGAATTCGAGGAGGGAGCGTGGCGGGCCAGCCCCGTTCCGAGTTCCCGGGGGGGCAAAGCTGAGGATCGAGGTCGGCGGGACCTTCAGGGGAAGCTGGCCTGCCGCCGGTAGGACGGACGCCGCTCCCGAAATGTTCTCCGGACCTACGACTTGCCGACGACGAGGATCACGAAGCTTCCCGGGACCATGTTCGGCCGCTTGCGGCGAGCACCGGCGTCCTTGGCTCCGTCGCTCGTCGCGGGCTTGGGTTCCTCCTGCGCCTCGTACTTCGCCGCGCCGAGGTAGACGTTGTGGGTCTTCGGGTCGAGCGCCATCGTCTTCGCGCTGCGCTGGGTAGCCACGTTCTCCAGGACGACGAACGTCGACGGCGAGTCCTCGTGCACGATCGTGAGCGTCCCCTCTCCGTTCGAGCTGTACGCGCAGCCCGTCGCCGCGTCGAACGCCGTCGCGTCGACGCCCTGGCCGATCGCGGGCGTCGCGAGCACCTTGCCGCTCTCCGAATCGACGACGACCATCATCTGGTTGCGGCAGCCGCTGAAAAGGCGGTGGTTCTTCGCGTCGAGCGCGAGACCCGACGGCTCTTCGCCCGGAGCGAGCGGCCAGCGCGCCTTGATCTCGAGCGACTTCGCGTCGAACGCCACGATCTCGCTCTTGTCCTCGAGGTTGACGAACACGCGGCCCGTCCCGTCCGCGACCGCGAATTCGGGCTTCCCGCCGAGCGCGACCGTCCCAGCCACCGTGCCGGCCGCGGCGTCGATCGCCGTCGCGTCGTTGCTGCGACCGTTGAACGTGAAGACGCGCTTGCTCGCGGCGTCGTAGAGGATCGCGTCGGGGCCTTCGCCGGTCTTCACCGTGCCGATCGTCTTGAGCGTCGCGGGATCGAAGATCGTCGCCGTCGCGGCCCGACCGTTGCTCGTGTATCCGCGGCCGAGGTCGGTCGCGAGCGCGATGCCGTGGACTCCGGCGGTGTCCGGGATGTCCCCGACGAGCTTGCCCGTGTCCGCGTCCATGACCATCACGTGCGTCGAGCGCGAGATGTAGAGGCGCCGGCTCGCGGGGTCGAGCGTCAGGTGGTCCCACGATCCTTCGCCGCCGAGCTCGTACGTGTGGAGGACGTGGTTCGCGCTGGGAGCAGGAGTCGACTGCTGGGCCTGGTTCGGAGCGGCGAGGGACACGAGCAGGGCGGCGGCGTGGACGTTCATGCGCACAGGCTACTCCCGCCCCCTCGATCCGGGCCATTCCTCAACCGATCGGCCCTCGTCCTCCGATACGTCGGCATCAGCCATGGGCCGACCCGCACTCACCGGCCTCCTCGGCATCGACCACCCGATTCTCCAGGGCGGGATGACGTGGGTCAGCCGTCACCTTCTCGCCGCGGCGGTGTCCGAGGCCGGTGCGCTCGGCGTGATCGGCTCCGGCGGCATGGATGCGGAGGAGTTGCGCGTCGAGATCCGCGCGCTGCGGCGGCGCACCGAGCGGACGTTCGGCGTCAACATCCCGCTCGTCAACGTCCGTCCGGACGGGGACGCGTCGATCGTAGAGCGTCTGATCCAGGTCGTCCTCGACGAACGCGTGCCGATCGTCGTGACGGGCGCGGGCTCTCCGGCCCGCTTCACGCGACGCCTCAAGGAGTCGGGCGCCGTCGTGATCCACGTCGTGCCCTCGGTCACGCTCGCGCGCAAGGCGGCCGACGCGGGCGTCCACGCGATCGTCGCGGAGAGCTGCGAGGCCGGCGGGCACATCCGCCCCGAGGGACTGGCGACGTTCGCTCTCGTTCCGCAGGTCGTCGACGCCGTGACGATCCCGGTCGTCGCCGCGGGCGGCATCTCGGACGCTCGCGGCATGGCTGCCGCGCTCGCGCTCGGCGCGAGCGGCGTCCAGCTCGGCACACGTTTCATCGCGACGCTCGAGTGCAACGCGCACCCCTCGTTCAAGCGCGAGCTGCTCGCCGCGGGGACCGAAGGCACGGCGGTCTACTGCCGCGCGCACCACGCGAGCCGCGCGCTCGCGACTCCCGCCGTCAGACGCCTCGTGCAGATGGAAATCGAAGGCCGCTCCCTCGACGAGATGATCGCGTTCCGCGGCCGCGGGCGCGCCCAGCAGGGCTGCATCGGAGGCGACGTCGAGGAAGGCATCCTGCCCGCCGGCGCCGCGGTCGGTCTCGTGCGCAGGATCCAGCCCGCGGGGGAGCTCGTCGCGGAGCTCGTCCGCGGCTGCGAGGCCGTCCTCGCGGAACTGCGCGGTCCTCGACCCTCCGCCGGGCCTCCGTCCAAGCGCTCGGACGCGGCCTGAAGCGCATGGCGAACGTCCGGACCGCCGGGACGGAGACGCGCCTCGACCTGCCGCTGCTCGACGCGCTGCGGATCCTCGCGAGCGTCGCGGTGGTCCGCCACCACATGCGCGTCGACTACTTGTTCGGCGTCGGGTTCGGGCTGCCGCTGTTTCTCGTCGTCATGTTCGGGCTCGCGGCGAGCAGCTCGAAGCCGGAGACCCTCGGGCAATTCACGCGCAGGAAGGCGTCGTACCTGCTCGTCCCGTGGTTGCGCTGGTCGGCGATCTACATCGCGGTCCTCGCCGCAGTCGACGCGGCCAAGGGGCTCTCGCCCTGGCACCGGTTCGAAGGCGGCATGATCTTCTACGGCGGGAATCCCTTCCTGTGGTTCCTGCCTTTCGCCGCCGCGGCGTTGTTGCCGCTGAGAGCGCTGCAAGGAGTCGCGGCGCGATGGAGCCCGATCCGCGCGACGGTCGTCGCGTCCGCGGTCGCGGCAGTCGCGACGGCGGCCGTCGCCTGGGCGCTGACGTTCCGGATGCCGGACTTCCCCGTGCGCGCCTGGCTGCGCGTGTCGCCCGCGATCTGCTGGGGGCTCGCGCTCGCGCAGAGCACGCGCGCCCGCGACGACGGCCAGCGCGCGCTCCTGCTCGCCGGCGTCGGGCTGCTCGCGATCCTCACCGGCGCGCTCTCCCCGTCCGGCGGTCCTCCGGAGGACCTGCCGCGCCGTTTCGCGTTCGCGATCCCGCTCGCCTGCGTCGGCTTCGGCTGGCGCGTGGCCGTGCCGGACGCCGTGCGACGCGTCGCGACGGCGACGTTCGGGATCTACCTCGTGCATCCATTGATCGGAAAGATCCTCGGCACGGTGTTCGACGTGTTCTCGTGGCCCGCATGGCTGCACACCGCGCTCGTCTGGTGCCTCGCGCTCGCCTCCGTCTGGGCGCTGCGCGCGCTCGGCGTCCGCTGGCACGAGCTCTTCACGGGGAGAGTCTCGAACCGCGACGCCCCGGGGCCGGAACTCGCCGTCGAAAAGCGTGCGGCGTAGTCTGGTCGCTTCATGACCGAGAAACCGAAGGACTCCGGCTTCAAGAACTTCCGCGACCTCGCCAAGGCGCGCGGCGTCGAGCCGACGCCGAAGGCCCGCGCGACGCCCGAAGCCGGCTTGCGCGACGTGATCGCGGCCCACGGCGACCCGACGCTGGAGCGCAGCGCGCGCGACCGCATCGATCGCCGGCCGAGCGCGTTCGGCGCGATGGAGCACGGGCCCGCCGTCTACCGCTCGGAGGAATCCGAGGAGATGCAGCTCCTCGAGTCCTTCCGGCTGCGGACGGTGTTCCCGAAGGACGTGAAGGCGGAGGTCGCGGCGCTCCCGCGCGATCCCCACCCGAAGGACTTCGCGGGGCGCTGGGACCTGCGCGGCGAGACCGTCTACACCATCGACGGCGAGGACGCGAAGGACTTCGACGACGCGATCAGCATCAAGGACCTCGGGGAGGGGCGCGTCGAGGTCGGCGTGCACATCGCCGACGTCGCGCACTACGTGCGGCCGAAGACGGCACTCGACGACGAGGCGCTCGCGCGCGCGACGAGCGTGTACGTCGCGGATCAGGTGATCCCGATGCTCCCGGAGGAGCTCTCGAACCATCTGTGCTCGCTCGTCGGCGGTCGCGAGCGGCTCGCGTACTCGGTGTTGATGGAGTTCGACGCGAAGGGCGATCGCGTCTCGGCCCGCGTCGGCAAGAGCGTCATCAAGAGCGTGCGCCGCAACACGTACAAGGAGGTCCAGGAGCTCCTCGACGGGGCGGACACGCCGGCGAAGCGCGAGCTCGCGTTCCTCGAACCGTCCCTGCGCCTCTTCCAGAAGTGGACGGTCCGCCAGCAGGCGATCCGGGACGCGAAGGGCTCGATGCGACTCGCCTCGACCGAGCAGAAGTTCGTCTTCGACGAGCACCACGAGGTCACGGGCGTCGTCGATGCGCCGCGGTACTTTTCGATGACGCTGATCGAGGAGACCGCGCTAGCGGCCAACCAGGCCGTCGGCGACCTGTTCCGGTCGCGCGGGCTCCCGACGATCTACCGCGTGCATCCGGAAAAGGACCCGGAGGAGATCGAGTCCGTCGCGAAGGCGCTCGAGGAGCACGGCATCCGCGTGCCGAAGAAGGACAGGCTGACCGGGCGCGACATCGCGCGCCTGATCCAGGCCGCGCGGAAGAAGTCGAATGCCGAGGCCCTGATCCAGCGGATCATGGGCCTGATCGAGCGCGCCGTGTACGAGGTGCACGACCACGAGGACGTCGCGACGCACTTCGGGCTCGCGCGCAAGGCCTATCTGCACTTCACGTCGCCGATCCGGCGCTATCCCGATCTCCTCGTGCACCGCTGGCTGTGGGCGATCGAGAGCCGCGGCGGCGAGGCGGAGGCGGAGCTCAAGGCGGAGGATCTCCTCGCCGACCTCAACTCGGTCGCGGCGCACTGCTCGATGATGTCGGAGCTCGCCGAGATGGCCGAGCACGCGATCTTCGACCTGAAAGTCTGCCAGTTCATGCACGGGCACATCGGCGAGAAGATCGACGCGCTCGTCGTGCGCGTGTCTCCCTACGGCATGGAGGTGCGGCTGCGGCCGTACAACGTCGGGGGATTCCTGCCCGCGCGCGCGATCGGGGAACGGAGCGACGTCAAGGGACCGACGCTGCTCGTCAAGAGCGGGCGCAAGTCCCTCTCCTTCACCGAAGGCCATCCCGTCGCCGTGCGCATCAAGGATGTCGACTTCGTGCGGCTCCAGGTGATGCTCGAACTGGCGTGAGCGGCGCTCGAACCCGCGACCTCCGCGGGTGACGAACGCAATTGCGGAAACGTATCCCTGCCTGGAGCACCGGCGAGTCGGCGTGTTCCGCGCGCGAAGAAGTTTCCAGGTCGTCGCGGTTTTCCAGCCAAAAAGGGCCGCGTCCAGATCACGGTGCGCCGGAATCGATTGTAAGATTCCGCGTCCCCCGCGACATGACCGACAGCACATCTCTCGTTCGCCGCCGCGTCTGGCTGACGATCCTCGGGCTCCCGCTCTATCTCGTCGTGGCGGAGGTCGCGGCGCGGCTCTGGGCGTCGTCGCGCTACACGCCTGAGCGCATGGAGCAGCTGACGACGCACTCGCCCGTCCGCGGCCGGTTCGCGTGCTACCCGTACCTCCCGTACGTGCTCAATCCGGCGTTCCCCGGGCACAACGCGCTCGGTTTCCGCGGACCTCCGATGGAGGCGAAGAAGGCTCCGGACGTGCGCCGTCTCGTCTGTCTCGGCGCGTCGACGACGTACGGCGGCATGAACGACCCCGAGGACTCGTACCCCGCGCAGCTCGGCAAGCTGATGGCGCAGCGACACGATCACTGGGAAGTCGTCAACACCGGGACGCTCGGCTACGTCTCGAGCGAGCTGCTGATCAACCTCGAGCTCCGCATCCTCCCGCTGGAGCCCGACGTCGTGGTCATCCTGCCGTCGCGCAACGAGATCGTCGCGCAGACCTACAACAACTACCGCTCGGACTACACGCACTTCCGGCGCGTCGGGTTCAACTTCACGGTCTCGAACTACCTGCACAAGGAGCTGTTCAAGAAGTCGCGCCTCTTCATGCTCGCCTGCACGGTGCGCGGCGAGCGCTTCGGCTGGTCGGAAGCCGAAGAGCATCCGCTCTACGCGGGTCTCGTCTGGGAGAACAAGCCGACCGTCGACGAGGCGATCCACAACTGCCACGACCCCGAGCGCATGGTGACGTTCCGTCGCAGCACCGAGAGCATGCTCGAGCTCTGCCGCGACCACGGCATCACGGTCCTGATGTGCACGATGCCGGAACGGCCCGAGAAGTACGATCTCGACGAGCTGGACCACGACACGAGGCTCTTCGGGGAACTCGGACAGCTCGTCGAGCGCGACAACCAGGTCCTTCGCGAGGTCGCGGCTCGCTACGACACTCCGATCCTGGAGGCCGCGCCGCTGAACGAGCATCCCGAACTGTTCGACGACGACTGCCACCTGAGTCCGGACGGGCACCGGTTCCAGGCGCGCATGGTGTACGACGCGCTCGGCCCGCTGATCGATCAGCACACGAAGGACTAGCGGCCGCGAGCCGCTGCGCGAGGCCGCGCGTCAGGGCTTCGGCTTGAAGCCGAGGCTCGCCGAGTTGATGCAGTAGCGCTGACCGGTCGGCTTCGGTCCGTCGTCGAACACGTGACCGAGGTGACCGCCGCAGCGCGGGCAACGGACCTCCTCGCGGACCATGCCGTGACTCGTGTCCTCGATCTCCGTGAGCGCGGTCGCCGGCTTCGAGTACGAGGGCCAACCGCACCCCGAGTCGAACTTGTCGTCCGAGGAGAAGAGCTCGAGACCGCAACCGGCGCAGACGTACGTCCCCTTCTCGTGGCTGTCCCAGAACTTGCCGGTGAAGGCGCGTTCCGTGCCGCGATTCCGGAGCACGTCGAATTGCTCGGGGGTGAGGGTCTTCTTCCACTCTTCCTCGGTCTTGGTGATCGGAGTCATGGGCGAGATGGGTGCAGTCGCGGGCGTCGGATGCGGCTGCGAGCAGGACGTGAACGCGAGCAGCGCAATGCCGAACAGGAGAGTCTTCATGGGCGATCGGGTTCGTCGGGGAGCGGGTCCTGGGACCCGCGATCCGCGGATTTTGCCGCGCGCATCGTAGGCGGCGCTCCGGTTCCGCTGCAGTGCGCGCGGCCCGATTGTCGAAGAGGCCCCCCATGAACGCCTCGCGCACGCTTCCCCCCGGTCTCCTCGACATGCTCGTCGAGGAGCAGATCCTCTCCGCGTCCGTCGCAGCAGGCATCCGCAGCCGCGTCCAGGAGGCGTGGGTCCCGATCGGCAAGATCCTGCGACAGCGCGGCCACCTGACGATGGCCGAGATGATGCACCTCCTCGAGCTGCAGACCGCGGAGCCGCATCTGCGCCTCGGAGAGCTCGCCGTCCGCGAGCACTTCTGCACCGAACAAGACCTGGAGGAAGCGCTGCGACTCCAGCGCGAAAGCAGCCCTCATCCGCTGGAGATCGTGCTGACGGAGATCCCTTGCGACCGCGATCGCCTGTCCAAGGTCCTGCTCCGCTACGTGCGGCAGCTCGAGACGCGCACGGCCGAGCAGCGCGTGGGCGTCCACTCCGCCTGACCGCCTACTTGGCGAGAATCTTCCGCTGATTCGCCAAGATCGCGCGCTGGTTCGCGAGGATCTTCCCCTGCGTCGCGCGGATCGCGCGCTGGTTGCCGAGGATCAGCTTCTGGTTCGACAGGATCTTCTTCTGATTCGAAACGGTCGCGTCGCGAGCCATGTCATGTCCTCCGGGAGTTGGGGTCGTCAGGACTTCTTCTCGGCCTTCGCGCGCTCCGCTTGCTCGCGCTCGGCCTTTTCACGCACGGCGGTCAACGAGTTCTTGAGCAGCTCGATGTCGCCGCTCGTCAGCTTCGTGCAGCTCTTCTTCAGCATCGCGACGAAGTGATCGATCTCCGCGGGCTGCGACGGGAAGCCCGTGTTGCCCTCCGGGCCGTCGCTGTCGGCGAGCATCTCTCCCTGCGCATCGAGGAAGACGAACCACGGGATCCCGCCGTCCTTTGGAGCGCGCCCGGCCTTCTCGGCGGCCTTCGCACGCATCGCGGCGAGCATGTCGCTGCCGCCCGTGGCGCGGTCCGTGTCGATCTTCACCTCGACGAATTCCTTGGCGAGGATCGGCGCGATCTCCGCCGAGGCCATCCAGTTCTCGAGCTTGTGGCACCAGCCGCACCACGGCGCGCCGAAATGGACGAACACGCGTCGTCCGTCGGGCTTCGCGCTCGCGAGCGCCGCATCGAGGAGTTCCCGCGCCTTCGCCGGCTGCGCTCGATGGGACTTCAGGAACTCGAGCACCTTCTTCGGATCGTGTCCGGGCTTCGTCTTGTCGCCCGACTCGAAGCCGCCGGTGTCCTGATTCGCGAGCACCTTGCCGTCCGCGTCGAGCACGGTGAGGTACGGGATCCCGGTCTCCTTCAGTTT
The DNA here is from genome assembly GCA_036006425.1 of Planctomycetota bacterium. Classification (GTDB taxonomy): domain Bacteria; phylum Planctomycetota; class UBA1135; order UBA1135; genus DASYPQ01. The sequence continues at coordinate 125,914 of DASYPQ010000011.1, read as the reverse complement.
CGCGCCGTAGCCCGTGGCGAGATCGATGTTCTTGTCGAACCGCCCGACGTCGACGAGCACGACGTCGTACTCGTAGAGGAGCTCCTTTGCGAGGTCCTTGTCCGCGCGACAGAGGTCGTGGAGACGGTGGCACCATCCGCACCAGTTCGCGCCCCACTGGACCAGGACTCTGCGGTTCTCCTTCTTCGCGCGCTCGACGGCCGACGCGACGACCGCCTTGGCGTCGGCCTGCTCGTCGTAGATCGGAGCGGGCTTCTTCTGCTGCTGCGGCGGCGCGACCGCGGGATCCTGAGCGGGAGCGATCGCACAGACGAGCGTGAACAGGGCGACTGACATGTTCGTCATCGAGGTCCTCCGGTGCGCGGATCCTATCACGCGAATTGCCGGAATCGACCGAGTCACCTAGCATGGGTTGCGCTCCGGAGACCCTCCCTCCCGGCACGTAAAAAGGAAGTCGTCATGCGTACATCGAACAGGAAGCTGCTCCTTTCCCTTGCACTCGCGTCGCTCGCGCTCGTCGTCGCGGCGCCGATCGTCCTCGCCTGCGTGATCCCGCGCACGCTCGACGAACAGATGGTCCTCGCCGGCGACGAAGTCGTGGTCGGCAAGGTGGTCAGCATCGAGGAGCGCATGGCGAAGGAGGTCAACGGCGAGTCCGTGCTCTGGACCCTCGTGACCTTCCGCGCAGAAGAATCCCTCGTCACCGGCGCACGCGATTTCGACGTGCACTTCTTCTTCCGGGGCGGCGTCCGCCCTGGCAGCCCGACGACGACAATCACGCCGTCCTCCGAGGACATTCGCGAGGATCGCAGGCTCCTCCTCTTCCTGGCGCTGCGCCGGTTCGGGGAGCAGACCTTCGGCGCGGGCGTCTACCAGGTGGACTCCTACGCCGAGGTCTACCGCGTGCTCTCGTTCAAGGACACGAACGGAGCGGATCGGCAGGTCGTCCTCGGCAAGGGCGGCGGTTTCGCGTTCCAGGACAACGCGCTGCTCGCCGACGCGAAGACCCACGTGGCCCAGGCCGCCGCCAAGCGGCAGCGGAAATAGAGGAGGGCCCCATGAAGACCATCCGTCGCAACACGATCACCGGACTCGCCCTCGTGGCGATCGGCGTCGTCGCCGCCCCCAGCATCGTCCTCGGCTTCGTGCTGCTCGGAGGCGTCAGCCTCGGCATCAGCACGTCGGGCAACGGGTACCAGCGCGACGTGCGCGTGTTCAACAGCTTCGCGGACAGCACGGCGAACGACAACAACGTCGCCGAGACGACGCACCCGGGCGCGCTCGGCGCTCCGCTGGCGATCTGGAAGGGCGCGCAGGCCTGGGCCTCGGACACGTTCGACGCGCAGATCAACACGACCATCAACAAGAACTTCGATCCGGACTGGCAGGGAGTGTCGCCGAGCGGATCCGCCGGCAACACCGTGTCCGCCGCCGACCCGCTCGGAGCGTGCTCCGGCGGCGTGCTCGCGTACACCGAGCCGTCGTCGGGCGGCTGGCGCATGAGCTTCTGCGAGAGCTGGATCTGGCAGGACGGACCCGGAATCCCGGGCGGCAGCCAGATCGACATCCAGGGCGTCACGGCGCACGAGTATGGACACGCGCTCGGGATGGACCACAGCCAGAGCGGCAACTGCCCGGGAACCTGCGGCAACAACCCGACGATGTGCGCGTTCATCTGCGGCAACGGATCCTCCGCGCGGACGCTCGCGCAGGACGACGTCAACGGCCTCGCCGCGCTCTACGGCGCGGCACCCGTGAACAAGCCGGTGATCGGGAGCTACACCGGCTCGAACACCACGGGCGGGGCGCTGACGATTCTCGGCTCGAACTTCGCCGCGACGGTCAACGTCAAGTTCACCGCGGGGACGACCCAGAACACCGGAGTGATCCCGGGCGTCGTCTACAACGTCCCGTCGGCGAACGGGGGGACCTCGGTCACGGTGGCGATCCCGCACGAAGCCGTGAGCGGCAACGTCCTGGTCTGGGAGCCCGCGCTCAACCTGCTCTCGAACGCGTTCCCGATCCCGATCGACCCGTGCCCCACGCCGACCACGTTCTGCGTCGGGAACCCGAACTCCTTCAACCCGGGCGGAGCCCAGCTCTCGTACACGGGGTCGACCTTCACGTCCAACAACGACTTCCACCTGGTCAGCTTCGGGGACATCCCGCCGAACAAGACGTGCCTCGCGTTCTACGGGATGAACACGACGATCAACGTCGCGTTCGGAAACGGCCGTCGCTGCATCGCCAATCCGTTCTTCCGGGTCTACCCCGTGCGGACCTCCGACCTGTTCGGCGACGTCGACTATCAGATCGACCTGAACACGCTCCCTCTCGGGGGACAGATCACCCCGGGTCAGGTGTGGGGATTCCAGATGATGTACCGGGATCCCGCGGCCGGTGGCGCGCTCTTCAACTGCACCGACGGATTGATCACGACCTGGTGCCTGTGACCGGCCGCGGCCGGTCGACCACGCGGTGACCGGTTCCGCCGCATCGCGCGATCTCGCGCGTGGTGCGCTCGCGACCGCGGCGCTCACGCACGCGGGGCATCTCGCCCTCCTGGCGGGATGGTCGGGCGGCCCCCGCGGCCGTGCGACACTGTTCCTCGGGATCCTCGTCGCCGTCGCGGCCGGGATCGGCGTCGCCCGCATCGCGCGTCGTCTCGTCGCGAGCCGCGCCGTGACGTTCGGAGCCTCGGCGCTCGGCCTCGCGGGTTTCGCGCTGCTCGCGCGCGTCCCCGCCGGCCTCCATCCGATCGGGATCGACTGGATCGACGCGGCGCTCGTGCTCCTCTTGCCCACCGTCCCGTTCGTCGCGAGCCTCGAGCGCCATCCGACCTCGATCGCTCTCGCCGCGTTCGGCGGCATCGCGGCGCTCGTCGTCGACGAGCGCTTCCTGCTCCCGCGCGTCGGATTCGCCGCGACTCTGATCGCCTGGGGGATCCTGTGGGGACTCGCGGAGCGTTCCAACCGCGAAGCCGAGGACGAGGGACGCGCGGCGACGCGCGGCGCGGAGGCGATCGGTCTCGTGATCGCTTGCGCACTGGCGGGATTCCTCGTCGCGCTCGAGAGACCGTTCCTCACGCAGCACTTGCCGCCCGATCGCGCCGGCGCGCACGTGATCGCGCTCGCGATGCTCGCGTCCTGCGCAGTCGGGTTCCTCGCCGCCTCCGTGCTCGCACGCTCGGAGCGCTCTCCGTGGAGCGCCTGGATCGGCACGGCGATCCTGCTGCTCGGGAGCTGGATGTCGTGGAGGGCGCTGACGGTCGTCAGCTGGGAACGCTGGCCCGCGTGGCTCACGTCGCTGCACACGCCGGGAACTTCCCTGGCGAAGACCTCGGTCGCGGTCTGGCTCTTCCTCGCTCTTCCGTTGTTCGGATTCGGGTTCGCGCTCCGCGGTCTCTCGACGGGCGGGGTGCGCGCGTGCGCGTTCGCGTGGGCCGGCCTGTGCGCGGGGACGCTCGCGGCCGAGCGGTTCGCGCTCCCGGCGCTCGGCGAGGGCGGCAGGTGGGAGGCCGCTGCGCGCGCGCGGCTCTGCCATCCACCGCTCATCGGGGTGCGGGCGTATGCGCTGAGCCCCGACGGCGTCGCCACGCGGCACGCGGCCCGTTCCCCCGAGCCGATCGACGTCTGCGACTGGCAGACGGTCCCGTGGAATCGCCCGAAGACCTGGGGCCGGCTCGACGCCTGCGAGATCCCGCCCGCGGGCGTCGTCTGCATCGGCTTCCTCCAACCGGACGCGGCGCGGGCGATCGGCTCCGCCGACGCATCCTCGATCCGCTTCCTCGACCCGCTGCCGACTCCGGGAGCGCGCGACGCGCCCGGCCGCAATCCGTGCGCAGAGCTGTTCGCGGGGGAGCTCGCCGGACGCGGCGCCGTGCTCCTCGCGCACGCAGCTTCGGCGTCGAGTCTCACCCTCGCGGAGACCGCGACCGGCCTCGAGCGCCTGGCGCGCGATGCCGGTCCGGACGGATCGCTCCGGGTCTGGTGCGATCCGCGCGGTCTCTCGGTCGATGGCCTGCGGACGACGCTCGCGACCTGGCGCGCAGAGTTCCCGCGCGGACGCGTCCGAGTCCTCCTCGACGGGTACGCCGGGCCCTTGATCGGCATCGAGACCCGCGGGACCGTCCCCGCGAGCGCGGAGGTCGAGGCGCTGACCTTCGCGAGCCTCGACGCGGCGGCACTCCAGGTCGGAGGAGCCAGCATCGCGACCGCGGACCGTCCCCTCCTCCTCTGGCAGGGGGCACCCGATCCGCCCGCCTTCGACCTCGCCGACGCCGGGGTCCTCCGCGAGCTCGCCCGGGATCTGGCTCTCCCGCCGCGCGGCGCCGCGGGCCTGATCCTCGAAGGGCTCGCACGGCACGCGGAAGCGCACGAGGTCCGCGAGGTGGCCGCCTCGTCCTACGACCGCATCCGCATTCCCGACGGCGAGATCGCCGCGTACCGCGAGGCGCTGGCGGCCGGTGGCGAGTTCGCGCCGGGGCTGCGTCACGTCGCGACGGTCGCCGACATCCTCTATCACAAGCGGGACTTCGACGTGCTCGTCGCCCTGATGAGGGACGCGATCGCGGCGCATCCGGGCGAGGGTCCGTTCCACCGTCACCTCGGACGGGGTCTCCTCGAACTCCTCGACTTCGACGGCGCCGTCCTCGAGCTCGAGCAGGCCTACGCCCTCGATCCGGGATCGATCGAGGGGCGCACGGAGCTCGCGAAGGCCTACACGGACGTCCGCCGGTTCGCTGATGCCGCACGCGTGCTCGAGTCCGTCTGGCAGGAGAGACCGGCCCTCGAGATCGCGAAGGGGCTCGGCCTCACCTACCTCGAGCTCGAGGACTACGCGCGCGCGCGGCAGCTCCTCGAGTTCGTCCACGCCCAGTCGCCGGGCGAGGTCGAGGTGGAGCGAGCGCTCGAGCGGATGCGCCGGCAGGGTCGCTGAGCCCGTTTCCTCCCACGGCTGGGAAATTACGGGATCGAAGTGAACACGTCGCAACGTGGGCCCGTCTTCCTTGTCTCTACGGTTCTCCCTGCGGGCCGGTTTTGGTGTCGTTTGACCCCCAAAACCCCTCCAGCTAGGATCGCTTTTGCTCAGCCCCACCAAACCAAGAGGGAGGATTCGAACCGATGAACAAGATTGTAATGCTCGCAGCGATGTGCGCGCTGACCGCGTCGGCCTTCGCCAACGACGATCACCCGCAACCCACCACACTCAAGATCGCGCAGAGGACCGTGCTGTACCTCAAGGCGCGCGAGAACTCGGACCCGACCTGGATGCCCCCGAGCAACCTCGGCGGCGGTTCGGCGACGAATTATTGCCAATCGTCCATGAACTCGTTTGGCACCTTCGCGCTGATGAGCAACGTCGGTTCGCTGGCACTCGTGGACAACACGTTCGGACTGATGTGCACCGGCGCGTCGCAGATCCCGCAGAGCTGGGGGATGTTCACGTTCGGCACGCAGCAGTTCAACGCGCCCTTCGGGAACGGCTTCCTCTGCGTCAGCCCCTTCCCTCCGGGCATCTACAAGATGCCGACCCAGCACCTCGGAACCGGCACGGTCGTCCGCACGATGACCACGCACCCGGCCGACTTCTCCCTGTTCACCGCGGGCTCGACCTGGAACTTCCAGTTCTGGTACCGCGACCCGAACCAACTCCCCGCTCGCTTCAACCTGAGCGACGGACTCCACGTCCAATTCGCTCCCTGATCGCGGGTTCGGAAGCTAGGGGAGGGTGCGCTCGACCGTCGAGCGCACCCTCCCTCCTTATTTGGGCGGGCTTTCAGTCGCCGCCCCCATTGCGCCGATCCAGCGTTGGGTTAGCCTGAATCCCATGAAGCGCGCTTCCTGGATCGCTGCTTTCGCGCTGCTCTCGGTCGGCGCTCTCGCCGAGCACGCGGTTTCCGGACTGCGCGGCGTCGACGACCCGCCGCCGGAGCCCGTCACCTGCCCGCTGTGCGCCGGAGATCCGGCCCTGCACGCTCGACGCGTGTTCGGGATCGCCGAGACGGCGTCGTTCGCGGCCGGATTGACGGTGCGCTGGTAGACCGCCCCGATCGATCCTCGGGCGATCGCCGAGTCAGGGTCGCTCCGGCACGGTGACCGTCAGCGCGGTCTCCTTCCCGTTGCGCTGGACGACGAACTTCACGCTCCCTCCCGAGGGCGCGAGCGCTTCTGCGAGCTCCGCCGGCGCTTGGACGGCCGCGTCCCCGACCTTCACGATCCGATCGCCGGCCGCGAACCCGGCCTGATCCGCCGGTCCGCCCGGCGTGACCACGTCGACGGTCAGCCCCTCGCCGAGTCGGACGCCGAGACGGCGCGCGACCGCGCCGCCCGGCCCCGGGTCGGGCGGGAGCTCGACCGGGACCTCGAGCTCCTTCGCGTTCCGGAGCACCATGATCTTCGTCGTCGTCGGCGCTTCGCGCAGCGCGGTGCGCAGCTCGTCGGTGTCCGCGACGGATCGGTCCCCGACCTTGAGCAGCCGGTCGCCCTTCAGGAGCCCGATCTTCGCCGCGATCCCGCCCTCGCGCACTTCCTCGATCGTCATGTCGTCGGCGAGGTCGACGCCGAGCCTGCGACCGCCCGCGCCGCTCTCCGGTGCGTTCAAGTTCTCGCGCGAGAGCAGCTCCGGGAGATTCGCGATGCCGAGCGCACCGACGGCGATCACGATCGACGAGTTCTTCTCGTACTCCGGCACCGCCGCGTCGAACGTGTCGAACTGCGTGTGGTGCGTGTGGTTGTAGTTCGCGCGACCCTTCTGGCTCCAGAAGAAGCCCGGGACGTTCGCCTGAAGGAACGAGGCGTGATCGCTGCCGCCGCCCGAGAGCCCTTTCACCTCGCGGACCTGGAACGGCATCTCGGGGTCGAGGTTCGTCACAGGCGCGAACACTCCCTCGAGGAGCTTGACCATCGGCGGAGTCGCGGTGATCCCGTTGCAGTAGTTCGTCCCGCCGTCGTGGACGAGCACCGCGGAGATCTTCGGCAAGTCGTCCGGGTGCGCCTTCACCCAGGCGTGCGAGCCGAGCAGGCCCTGCTCCTCGCCACCCCACAGCATGAAACGGATCGTGCGTTTCGGGCGCACGCCGGCCTTCGCGAGCAGACGAGCGGCTTCCAGCGTCGTCGCGACGCCAGTTCCGTTGTCCGTCGCGCCCGTCGCGCCGTCCCACGAGTCGAGGTGTCCGCCGACGACGACGAATTCGCCCGGTTTCTCCGTCCCCGGGATCTCGGCAATCACGTTGTCGAGCGCGATCGGACCTTCGACGAACCAGTTGCGGATGTCGAACTCGAGCTGCACCGCGTCGCCCGCGGCGAGTCGATCGACGATGTCCTTGTGCTCGGCGGCGAGCAGGGTGATCGACGCACGCGTCGGCAGCTTGTCGAACGCCACCTTCGAGCTCCCGCCGGTGAGCACCAGATCGTTGCGACCCGATCGGATCGTGCCGAGGATGCCTTCGTCGGCGTAGGCCTTGTCGAGCTCGTCGCGGAACTGCCGGTCGGGCGCCGCGGTCGAACCGCCGGTGGTCCGCGGAGCGCTCGCGACGACGACCCACGCGCCCTTCAGTTTCGCTCGTGCGGCGTCGAGCTCCGTCTTGTTCGCCGGCGCGAGCACGGCGGGTCCGGCTTGCGGCCCGTGCGTCCCGGCCGTCCACGCGTTCGTCGCGAAGTGGAGCGGCTTCGCTTCCGGCGCGAGCATCCTCCCGCTCGACGGGCCGCGGTCGAAACCGACGGGGAACTCGCCCCATTTCTCGAGCCGGCTGTTCGCGAGGCCGTACGACTCGAACTCCTTGCGCGCCCACTCGCACGCGCGGCGGAACCCGGCCGATCCCGTGAGACGCGGCCCGATGCGGTTCGTGAGATGGTCGAGGTGCTCCATCACACAGTTCTCGGACTTCCCGAGCGCGATCACGCGCTCGGCGTCGCTCTGTCGCGGATGCGCGATCGCGACGGTGGATCCGAACAGGAGGACGAGGGAGGAGGCGGAACCGACTCGATCGAATCGCATGGCAGGCACCTCGACCCGCGGCCGGCGGGTCCATGCGCCCACTCTAACGCAGTCATGGCGCTCCACTCCGCTGATCCCGGAGCGTAGGATCCGGCCGGCGCGATCCGCACCTCCAGCCGCCTCCCTTCGATCCAGGACACCGCCATGGATCCCCAGGATCCGACCCAAACCGCAATCCGATTCTCACTCCAGGCGGCGGCCGGTGCCGCCGGCACCACGGATGCGCACGACGGCCCCGGGCTGGTCGAGATGCACCGCCACATGCGGGAACTCGAAGCGCATCTCCAGGAGGGCTCGCGAGCCGACGCCGCGCAGATCTGCGCGCTCGCGATGGGGATGACCGAGAAGCTGATCGGGAAGCTCCATCCGACGTCGGAAGAGCTCCTGTCGTGGGTTCACTTCCTGCTGCAACACGTGGGCGCGATGACCGGCGTGCCGCTCGCGCAGGACTGGACGACCGCCGCTCCCCCGCCGTCCGCGCCGTCCGCGCCGAAGCAGTTCGCGCCTCCGCCGAACCCCACGCAGGCCGACCTCCGGATGGCGAAGTCCGACGGCATCCGGCTCGGCGAGCTCCTGGTCCAGATGTCGTTCCTCAAGTCCGAGGACGTGCAGCGCGCGCTCGACGTGCAACATCAGACGAACTGCCGCCTCGGCGAAGCGATGGTGACGCTCGGCCTGATCACGCAGAAGGCCTTGGACAATGCCCTGCGCGTCCAGACGCGCAGGCGCGGCGGCGGCACCTAGAGCAGCTTCGGCGCCCAGTACTCGTATTCTTCCTCGAGGTGCTGCCGGTTCGCGAACGCCAGCTCCTCGCCGCGCCACTTCTCCCGGAGCCGCTGCTCGAGCTCCGCGAACCGCCCGTCGGGAAGGACGAGAGGCTGCAGAGTCGCGTCGTCCGACGACGGCGTCGGCGGAAGGTACATCTCGCGCAGCGTGAACGTCGCGCAGCGTTGCTGCCGACCCCAGGCGATCACGTCGTCGATGCCGTCGTAGTTCGCCGTCGTCACCACGATGTTCAAGTGGAGCCTGACGTTGCCCGCGACCTTCAAGAGGCCGCTGACGTTCTCCTGGATGCGTGCGAGCTTGCTGCCGCAGCGAACGTCGTCGAGGATCGCAGGGTCGAGCGAATCGAGGGAGACGAACAGCGCGTTGAGCCGGCTCTTCGCGATGCGCTCCCAGTCGTGCTTGTGGAGCAAGGTTCCGTTCGTGACGAGCATGAACAGGTCCTTGGGCAGTGCACGCGACGCGCTGACGGCGTCGAGGAAGTCGCACAGTTGGGGACTCGTCGTCGGCTCCTGCCCGCACCCGATCGCCAGGTTGTCGAGGCGGCTCACGCGCTGGTCCAGGAAGCGCTGGAACGAAGGCAGGTCGACCCGGTCCTTCGTCCGGATCGCGATCGTCGGACAGTACACGCAGTTCAGGTTGCACGTGTTCGAGATGTCGATGCGCAGCGTTCCGAACTCGAGCGGCGGGCCGTCGACGTAGCGGGAAAAGACGACGGGCGAGAGGATCAACTCGCCGACACGCCGGCGCACGGTCGCGGGCGAACCCGTGAGCTCGAAGCCCGACTCGGCGATCGTCACGGACACGGGGCAGCTCTCGACGCGCGCGAGCAGCTCGGCGGGCAGCTCGCAATGGAAGCCGTGACGACCGTTGCCCTTCCCGGCGAGGAGGAGGTCCCGGCGGAAGCGGTCGGCCGGAATGCGCGCGATTTCCTGGCCGTTCGCGCGGACGATCACCGTCAGGACGGCATCGGGCCGATCGCGCCGGTAGCACCACCCGGAGACGCGCGTGAAGTCGCAGTCGTCCAGGAACCCTTCGTACGGTGTCTCCTGGAGGTTTCCCACGGCCGCGCTCGAAGACGCCCTCATCGAAGCTTACGCGCGCCTCGACGGACGCGCAAGCTACGTGAGCACGCCGCGTCGCTCGCGCGCGACCGCGCGCAACTGGGCCACGAACACGGCGACGACCGTGAGCCAGCACAGGAGCTCGACCGGAACGATCCTTCCCCACCACGCGTGGATCGTCTGCGCGTCCGCGTAGCCCCACGGAAGACCGCGCGTCCAGAACCCGGGCGCGAGCCAGTCCGGATTCGCCTCTCCCGTCGGGACTCCCTGACACCAGTACGTGTAGACGAGCACGAGGAACGCTCCGCTCGCGAGGCTCCACGCGGCCGCCGTCGAGACGGCGATGCCTGCGATCCACGGCACGAGCCAAGCCAGGTACTGCACGCCGAATCCGGGCGTGACCACGAGGAAAGCGAACGTCAGCGCGGCGATCTGCCGGAACAGCGCGGGCCGCCGGCCCCCGCGATTCATCCAAACGGAGAGCGCGACGAGGGTCGCGACGAGGAGCCACTTGCCCTGGCTCGCGAACGCGGCCGAAATCGACTCGAAGGCGGAGGACGAGCTCAGGATCCTCGCGAGTCCCCACAGGCCGTACGAGCTCGAATAGCCGAGCACCTTGTGCGCGAGGAGCGCGGGCTCCTCGAAGATCAGCGGCGAAGAGGCGAGGACGATCACCGCGACCGCGGCGCCGAAGTACTCGGTGCGCCGCCGCCACGACTGGAGCCACAGGAAGATCGCCGGCCAGAACACGAACGGCACGACCTTGATGTTGATCGCCATCCCCATGGCGACGCCGGCGAGCCAGATCGGCGCGCTCCGCTCGAGGAGGAAGATCGAGAGCAGGACGAAGAAGATCATCACGGGATCGTTGTTCCCGTGGAAACCCGAGATCAGGATCGAAGCCGGCGCGGCGGCGACGAGGACGAGCCCGGTCCGGATCGAGGGCTCCGCGACGCGCGACTCGAAGAGCTTCGCGACGAGCCACACGCTGCCGAGGTCCGCGAGGATCGACGGCAGGCGGATCAGGAACCAGGGGTCGATCCCGGTAGTCGCCCAGAGCCAGCGGATCGCGGTGAGCAGGTGGAGGATGAACGGAGGGTGGTTGAAGTCCCCATCCTTCTCGTACAGCACGCGCGCTCCCGAGCCGCGGTACTCCTGGAGGAAGAACCAGAACGTGCGGACGTCGTTCGTGCCGAACGTCCGCGCCGCGAGCGCGAGCTTGATCGCCGTCGCGACCAGCGCGGCGACGACGACGAGGCGCGGGATGCTCCTCGCGGGCTCGGGGTAGCCGACCTGAGCCATCGCCGGAGGTGCCAGGTCCGGTCGTGCGTCAGCTCGTGGCGACGCCGCGGCGCATCGGGGAGTTCCCGCGCGTCTTCAGTAACCGTTGCGAAGCGCCCTGGCCGTAGCGCGCGCCGAACGCGCGGTAGATCCGCTTCTTCCAGCGCAACAGGCGGTTCAAGCGCAGCGCTTTCGCGCGGATGCGATCGATCGTGACCTTGTCGAGGTGCGTGCCGACGAGACCGGCGCCCTTGACGACTTCGTCCCAGCCGTCGCCCTTGAGCTCGCCGCGCTCGACGGCCTCCGTGTGGTAGCGCGTCAGCGGGTACGTGATGTTCACGTTCGGCACGATCGCGATCCCGAGCCGGTGGTAGAAGAGGATCGACTCCATCGCCGTCTCCTCGGTTTCGCCCGGCAATCCGAGGATCATGTTGGGGCTGATGTTGAGGCCGATGCTCTCGCCGTAGTCCCGGTAGCGGAGGAACTCGTCGAGCGTCAACTTGCTGATCTCGCCCTGGATCTCGTCGCTTCCGGTCTCGAGCCCGGTGTAGATCTCGACGCATCCGGCATCGCGCATGAGCTTCAGGAGCTCGAGCTTCATGCCGTTCAGGCGCGTCTGGCAGCGCCACTGGATGCGCTTGTTGAGTCCGCGGGCGATCAGTCCTTCGCAGACCGCGGCCGTGTGCTTGCGGTCGAGCGTGAAGATCTGGTCCTGGAACATGATCCTGCGGACGCCGTACTTCTCGACGACTTCGGTCACCTCGTCGAGCACCTGCTCGGGACGACGCTTGCTCTGCCGGTCGCCGAACATCTGCTTGTAGCAGTATCCGCACGGCATCGGGCAGCCGCGCGACGACTCGAGCATCGCGAAGCCGACGTTCGGCGCGGCGGCGTCGTGGTATCGATCCATCGGCAGGAGGTGCCACGCCGCCGAGGGGAACTCGGCGTACTTCACCGGATTCGGTTCGTCGACGTTGTGGACGAAGTTGCCGTCCGGAGCGCGCCAACTCACGGACTTCACCGCGCCCCAGTTCCCGCGCGAAACCTCGCCGCGCGCGATCGCGGCCAGCGCCGCGAACGACACTGGCTCGGTCTCGCCGCGCAGCACGGCGTCGACCCGCGGCAGCCGACGCAGGATGTCCGCCGGGTAGATGGAACCGTGCGGACCTTCGAAGAGGACGTGCGCCGGCGGACGCGAGCCGGGTCCGCCCCAGCCGGCGAACAGCGTCGCGAAGAAGTCGTCGACGTAGCGCAGGTCCGGGATCGGGAGCTCCCACGCGTCGGTGCGGTCGGAGCTGTAGTAGAGGACGTCGGGGGCGAACTCGCGGACGCGCGCGGCCGTCTCGGCGTCGCTCCAGTCCATCGCGTGCGCATCCAGGAACTGGATCTCCCAGCCGCCCTGCTTCTCGAGCCAGCCGGCGACGATCGCGGTCGAGAGCGGCTGCCAGCGCCGGCTCTTCCGGAACGCGTAGTCGCGCTGGAAGACGGTCAGGCGCGGATTGACGATGCTGATTCTCATGCTGCCCGTCGCCGCGGCGGAGACGGAAAAAGATTATCACGGCCGTCACGAACCGGCAACCGCGCTCGACGACGGTTGCGATAGGATCGGAGCGATGGATCCGCGGCGTTTTTCGGTGAAATGGCTCGCGGTCGCGGCGCTCGCCGCGGTGTCGGCGCGCGGCGCGAGCGCGCAGACTCCGTGCCAGGGGAGCTCGGGCCCGGACGTGATCGTCGGCGACATCACCGGTCCGGCGAACTACACCGCCGTCGGAACACGCGAAGCGCTCTCGCTCGGTACGACGTCGTGCAACCAGGGCACGGCTCCGCTCGATTGGCACGCGAGCAACAACCACCACCCGGTGATCGGCGGAGAGCTCTACCGCTTCCGGGTCGTCGACGGCGCCGGGCGATTCGAGCAGGTCGGACTCTCGTGGTTGAAGCACGGATTCTACGCGGAGAGCCAGAATCTGTGCTGCAACAACTGCCAGCCGACCGACGGCACGATCCTCGGCATCGGCTGCTCCGACCCGTACGTGGCCGGGCGCAACGGGACGCAGAGCCTCCTCGGCCCGCGCTACCAGGTCGATGCGCACACCGGCGTCTTCGTCTACCCGCCGCCGCACCCGAGCGGAGGCAACACGGGTCGAATCGAAGCGGAGATCGCCGACCTCGAGCCGAGCAGCGCGAACGGAACGCGCTACTTCGGGAACTGCCAGTACGTCGCGGCCGACGACGCGAGCTCGAACAACGCGAACAACAACTCGTCCTACCGCGAGATCACCGTCTCCGGCTCGGGCACGACGTGGAACTTCGGCTTCGTGGGCTCCGTGCGCCGCGAGCAGCCCGCGATCCAGGCCTGGCAGGTCTGCGAGTCCGGGGTGACGACGACGGACGTGCAGATCCCGAACGACGGTCTCTTGATCCTCGGCGCGAAGGCGACGGACCTCGGCGGCGGGATGTTCCATTACGAGTACGCGCTCTACAACATGAACGTCGACGTCTCCGTCGGCCAATTCACCGTCCCAGTACCGAGCGATGTCTCCGTCACGAACGTCGGATTCCACGGCGTGGTCTACCGCGGAGGCGACGGGATCGGCGGCGTGAACCGCGACGGGTCGGATTGGACGCCGGCGCGCGCGAGCTCGGCGCTCGCGTGGTCCACCGCGACGTTCGCGCAGGATCCGAACGCGAACGCGATCCGCTGGGGCACGACGTACACGTTCCGCTTCGACGCCAACTCCGCGCCGGCGAGCGGCACGGTCCGGATCGGCACGTTCAAGACCGCCGGCGCGGTCACGGCGACGGCCGACGTCCCGGGTGGGAGCCATCCCTCGGGCACGCCGTTCTGCTTCGGGGACGGAAACCTCGCCACGGCGTGCCCCTGCGGAAACTCCGGGACGATCACGCACGGATGCGAGAACTCGAGCCTGACGGGAGGCGCGTTCGCGTTCACGACCGGAGCGCTCGCGCCCGACACGCTCGTGATCCACTGCGCGGGCGAGCGCGAGACCGCGTACTCCCTCTTCATCCAGGGCGATGCGTCCCATGCCTCGGGGAACGTCTTCGGCGACGGAGTCCGCTGCGTCGGCGGCTCGCTGAAGCGCATCGGCGTGAAGCCCGCGACAGCCGGCGTCGCGACGTACCCGGAAGCGGGCGACCTCGGGATCCGCGCGCGCTCCGCTGCGCTCGGCGACGTCATCCCGCCCGGCGGCGTCCGCTACTACCAGGTCTATTACCGCGATCCGGACGCGACGTTCTGTGCGCCGCCGATCGGCGGCACGTTCAACGTGAGCAGCGGCCTGATCGTCGCGTGGCCCTGATCAGCGCGGCTCGTTGACGATGTCCGCGTTCTCGCCGGTCCCGCCGGGCTGGCCGTCCTTGCCGTACGAGTAGACGCGCGGGGTCCCGTTCGCCGTCTTCGGCGGATCGTAGTGGTAGTCGCGCCCCCACGGATCCTTCGGGAGCTTCGTGCGATCGAGGAACGTCTGCCCGTTCACGTCGCGCGTGACGAGGACCTCGAGCGAGTCCGGATACTTGCCGCCGTTCGCGATCGCGTACGCCTGGAGAGCGTCGACGAGGGCGGCGACGTCGATCTGGGCCTTCGTCTTGAGGCCGGTGTTCGCGCTCGCTCCCTCGATCGCGTGCACGGCGGCGCCCAGCTCGCCGAGGTCGGCCGACATCGCGCCCCGCCAGACGCGCCCGTCGACGCCCGCGGAGACGGTGATCGAGGCGCTGACGTTCGGGAAATCGAGCGGCATCCCTTGCATCGAGCCGCCCATCATCTCCTGCACGCCGTGCATCACCTTGCCGAGGTCGTAGCTCATCGCGAAGCACGGATTGAAGCTGCCGACCTGGTCGAGGGCGCGCGCGATCGACGCGGGCGGCTTGCCGTTCGCCGAGAGCCGCGCGAGCGCGCCGCCGAGGTAGGCGTCATCGCCTCCGATCACGATCGCCGTCACGTCACCCTGCGTAGCGAACGTGAACGCGAGGCCGTCCTTCCCGTACATCTTCTCCATCATCGTCCGGAGCTGGGTCGTCGATTCGGCCGGCACGGTGCTGCCCTGCGCGTCGAAGAAGACCTTGGTGTCGAAGCGGACGCGCCACCGCGTCACGGGCACGCCGGCGATGTTCCCGTCCTTCACTTCGTCGCAGGACATCCCGGGCATCGACGACAGCATCGTCCGGTAGATCGCGAGGAGCTTGGCCGGATCGCGCGGCCGGACGTAGCAGGCGTAGCGCAGCCCTCCGCCTCCGAGGTCTCCGCTGACGCACATGCCCGATCCCATCTGGGCGGCGAGCTCGTCGAAGCTGCCTCCGAGCTTCTGGAATCCGGCGCGCATCGGTTCGGGATACATCGCGAACACCGCGTCGAGCATCGGCTTCATGCGCTTCATGAGCATCGCCTGATCGACACCGGCGACCATTTGGAAGGTCGCGCCCGCGTCGACGAAGCGCGCCAGCGCCTTCGCATCCGTCTTCTCCTTGGAGCCGAACTCGGCGAGCGCGCTCTTGTCGAGCACCGTCAGCGCCGACGCGATCTCGAGGCGATTCCCGTCCAGCCGCAGCGCGAGGTCGAGCGACTGTCCCGAGTCGATCACCGAGCGGATGCCGTCGACGTAGAGCTTCATGAACGGCGCGACGTTCATCCCGTTCGTCGCCTGCGGCGGCATTCCGGCCGCCATCGCTTCGAGCTGTCCGAGCCCCATCTCGATGTGCGGGCGGAACCGGTCGACGATCTGCTTGACGTCGATGCGCGCGACGACCTCGCCGGCGGGCAGGCCCGTCGCGATCGCGGCGGCGACCGAGCCGGACTTCACGTCGGGCGACTCGGAGACGAGGACGTAGCCGCCGTCGACGTGTGCGGTCGCGTGCTTGCCGGACGCGACGACCGCGCGCGCGAACGCTTCCGGCGACATCGCGGGGACGAGGAAGGCGGGAGTGGGTTCCGCATCCGGCGTCGGCGAGAAGAGGAGGCAGAATGCGATCGGCTTCGTCTTGTCGAGCTCCGTCCCCGAGCCGGGCATCTGCATGTCGTGCAACATCGAGTCGACGTCGAATTTCTCCGCTGCCTCGGCGGAGAACGCTGCCACCGTCTTGTGGATCGCGGCACCGAGGCGCTCGAGCGACGGCGCCTGGACGTAGACGACCGTTCCCACGGGCACGAGCTTGGCGAGCCCGTCGGCGGCCGCCGGCGGCGACTGCGCGCGCAGCGACATCGAGCACAGGAGGACGGCGGGCGCGATGCGGCGCAGAGCGGGAGTACGCGATGACATGGCGTTACGATCCGTTTCGGACTGGTCTTCGGTTTCGGGAGGGACCGCGCTCAGGATACACTCGGGCATCCATGCGTTCCCGCCGCGCTCCGCTCACTCTGATCGTCGTCCTCCCCGCGATCTTCCTGAACATCATCCCCGACTGCGGCGGCTGCAGCGGCGGCGGAGGTGGGGGCGGATCCACCGGCACCGAGTTCGAGGTCGAGCCCAACGAGGGCATCAATCTCTCGAACCCGCTCACCGCCGGCCGACCCATGCAGGGTGACGTATCGACCATCGGCGATATCGACTGGTTCAGCTTCCACATCATCAAGGGACAGACGATCAAGGCCGAGCTGTACGGCACGCGCCTCGATCAGGCGACCTGGGATGCCTCCGGGACGGTGCCGAGGCTCACCGTGTTCTTCCCCGACGACGTGACGAAGCTCATGGAGCACAGCTTCCTGTCGGGCTGGCCGGGGGGCGCGCAGGACTTCGAGATCCCGATGTTCCACGCGAAGACGACGGGGACGTACTGGTTCGTCGTGCAACCGGACGACGAGCTCGTCGGGGGCGGCCGCTACGCGCTGCGCGTGAGTCTCGCGAGCCCCGTGCCGAGCCAGTTCGAGATCGAGGAGGACCTCGAGACCGGCGTCGACGACACGCCCGGGACCGCGCAGCCGATCACCCCCGGGCTCCTCGCCGGATACCACAAGCTCGGCAACGACGACTTCTACTCGGTGACCGTCACGGGACCGCGCGTCCTGCGTTTCGAGCTCCTCTCGCAGCGCAACGGCGCGTGGGGCGGCTCGACGTCGATCTACGATCCCCTGATGCGCCTCTACGGAACCGACGGCGCCACGGTCCTCGCGACGAACGACGACGCGTTCTTCCACGACCCCGCGATCCAGTACGCGGTGTCCGTGGCGGGTGATTACCGGATCCAGGTCACCGAGAATCCGGGCAACCTCTCGGGAGCGCCGTACTTCCTGAAGGTCTCGTCCGACCCGGCGACGACGCTGACGGAGATCGAGCCGAACAACACGCCGCCGGGCGCGGATCCCTTTGCCTACGGCGACGCCATGTCGGGTTCCGCCGCGCCCGGGACGGTCGACTGGTTCCAGTTCGTCGGCACCGCGGGCGACATGGTCCGGCTGCAGGTCTTCGACAAGAACAACTCGGACTCCGCGAGCGAGGCGCTCGACGTCGCGCTGTTCGCTTCCGACGGGACGACACCGATCCCCTTCCACGAGGGCCCGGCGTTCCAGGTGCTCACCACGATCCTGCAGACGAGCGGCACGTGCTACGTCCGCGCGCAGACGGCGGCGGGAGCCGTCGGAGCGACGAACTACCGCCTCGAGCTGAGCCGTTTCCTGTCCGCGATCTACGAGACGGAACCGAACGACACGATCGCCGTCGCTCCGGCGTTCCCCGGATCCGGGCAGGTCGCCGGCGTGATCGCCACGGCGGGCGACCGCGATCTCTACCACTTCACCGCCCCCAGCCGGTCGCTCGTCTCCTTCGTGGTCTACGCGGACGCGACCGCGACGGGCAGCGACGGCTTCTCCGAGTATTCCGGGCACGGCTCCGACCTCGATCCCCTGCTCACGATCCGCGACGACGCCGGCGCGCCGATGACCGTGAGCACGAGCCAGCCGGTCGGGCTCGACTTCACCGAGGGCATCATCGACGGCCTGCCCACGGCGACCGTGACGTTCGTCGCGACGCCGACGAGCTCGAGTTACTTCATCGAGGTCACTGCCGCCGACGGTTCGGGCGGACCGAACCACACGTACGTGCTGCGACGCCGCTGACGTCAGCGCCCCGCTCGCAACCGCCAGGCGAAGAGCGCGAGGAGCACCGCGCTCGCCGCCGTGAGCGCGAGCCCCGTGCGCGCGCCGGGCGTCGCGTAGGCGAGCCGCACCTCGTGCGGGCCCGGATGCACGCGGACCGCCATCGCGAACGTGTCCGCGACGAGCAGATCCGTCGCCTGTCCGTCGATCTTCGCGGACCAGCCTTCGTCCCAGGATTCCATGACGCGGAGGTAGCCGGTCTCGCGCGCGTCGATGCTCATCACGATTTCGTCGCTCGACGGGCGGTCGTAGGCGAGTCGGGTGCCGGCGGCGCTCGCATTGCCTCCGCGCGCGAGGTCGTTCGGGCGCGCGCCGGCGTCCAGGAAGATCTCGCTAGTGAACGAGATCTTCTCGTCGCGGAAGCGCGCGAGGACCTGCTCGTCGGGGAGGAAGACGGCCGCCGCGTCGGGGAGGAACGTCGCGCGCGGTAGCGGATCCGGAACGAGATAGAGGCTCGCGCCCTCCTTCGTCTCCACGGCCTTGAGATCGTCGCGGGGCTGGCCCGTCACGACGATCTTCACGCACAGCCCCGCGAGCGCCGGCGCGGGGAGCGCCCCGCCGTCGAGGTTCTGGCTGTTCGTCGTCGGCGGGTACCCGGCCAGCGCGAGGAACGCGCGGTACGGCCGCGCGAGCATGAGAGAGTCGAAGAAACCGACGTCGTCCACGCCGCGGTTGCCCGGCGCGACGAGACTGCAGTCGAACGCGAAGCGCTGCGGGCCGGTGTTGCGCCGCAGGCGCTCGATGTCGGCTGCGTTCCAGGTGAACCGCTTGCGCAGGTGGACGAACTCCCGCGCGTGGCTGCCGAGGTCGACCGCGTGGACGGCGACGAGGACCGCGACGATCGCGACACCGAGCGTCCGGTTCGTGCCGCGACTCGCCTTCGTCAGCTCGTCGACGAGCACGGCGATCGCCGCGGCGAGGGCGAAGGTCGTGAGGTAGAGCAGCCGCGCCGGGCTCCGCAGCAGCGTCACACGCAGCTCGTTCGTGAGCGCCTGGGCGAAGGGCAGCGCGACGAGCACGGCACCCGCCGCGACGACGGCGAGGAACACCCAGGGTTTCGCCGGCCAGCGGCGGCGGACGAGCGCGCGGCCGAGGAGGAAGAGGGCCGCCAGGATCGGGATCCAGCCGACGTAGCACACGGTGTCCCAGAAGTACGCGACGTTCGGGTCGACGAAGGGCTGCTCGGGCGCGCGCTGCACTTGCGACGGCCAGCCGTCGGCCCACGGGAACAGGAACGCCTTGAGGCGCCAATACGGCAAGGCGAGGTCGTTTCCGGCGCGATCGAGCGGAAGGATCCGCGTGCTCCGGCCGATCAGCTGGAGCATCGGCCACCACACGGCGCCGCTGAGACCGACGCCGAGCGCCATGGCCGCGAGCGCCTTCACGGCCGCGCGTCCGCCGATGCGCACGATGGCGTACAGAACCGCCGTTCCCATCGCGTACGCGGGGACCTGCGGGTGTCCGCACAGGACGATGCAGAGACAGGCCGCGGCGAGTCCCACATGCAGACGCCACGACTTCGGGGCGACGGGATCGCTGCGCGCGATCGATTCGAGACACCACAGGAGGAGCGGCAGCGCTCCGAACGCCTCGAGGAGCGGCAGGTGGCCCGCGAGCAGGCGCGATGCGAAGTATCCGGACGCCGCGAAGGTCCAGCCTCCGACGGCGGACGCGACGCGTCCGAGCTCCATCTTGCGGAGATAGAGGTAGGTGAAGAGCGCCGCCAGGATCGCGGCGAGGCACACGGCCGCGGAGAACAGGATCGAGGGATCGAGCCAGAAGACCGCGAGCCGCGTAGGCACGAGCGGGAAGCTCTGGATGTTGGACCAGAACGGGGTCCCCATCAGCTCGCGCGTGTACCACGCCGGCAGATGCCCGCCGGCTGCCCCCAGCGCCTCCTGGGCGTAGCGGATCCGCCGCTCGTGGATGTTGTTGTAGTCGATCCCGAGGAGCGCCTGGTCGCCCTGGAACAGCGCGAGCGGGCAGTAGACGGCGAGCAGGCCGAGGATCATCAGCCCGACGGCCGGCGCGTTCGCGCGCAGCGACTCGGGCCGACCGGACCCGATCTGTGGTTCTGTCTGCTTCCTCAATCGAGTCCAGCGTCCGGAAGCGTGCCGGCCGGAAGAGGCGGCGCTAGAGTGTAGCGGAAGGGCCGAGCATGGAGATCGCGCAGCTGATCGCACGCCTCGTGAGCGCGGCCCCCTCCACGGACGCCGGCATCGAGCAGGCGCTCGACGCGATCCTCGCGGCGACCGAGACGACCTGCGGGACGGTCCATCTCCTCCGCGCCGACGGCGTGACGCTGCGCCTCGTCGTCGCGCGACAGATCCCTCCGCCGGTGATCGAGAAGATCCAGCTCATCCCGCTCGGCAAGGGGATGGCTGGCGTCGCGGCCGAATCGAAGCAGCCCGTGACGACCTGCAACCTCCAGACGGACGACGCCGGCGGCGTCATCCGCCAGGGGGCGCGCGCGACCGGGGTGCAGGGCGCCGTCGCGATCCCGCTGCTCCGCGGTGACGCGGCGATCGGAGCTCTCGGCGTCGCAACCCGCGAGGCGCGCGATTTCACGCGTGCAGAGATCGATCGGCTGCTCGAGATCGGCCGGGCGCTGGCCCAGGCTGTCGCCGGGCGCCCCTGAGACGGCGTTCGAGGGGTTCCTCGCGCCGCCCGCATTGACCGTTTTCGCCGTGTAAGATTAGCATGGCCGCCTCTCCCGACGCGCGTTCGATACCCCGGTCAAGTCTCGGCGTCTCCATGGAATAGAGGTTCCTCATGCACTTTCACTCCCGGTCGACTTCAGGCCTTCTCGTGCTCTCGTCGCTGCTCGCCGTCGCGGCAGCTCCGGTGCCCTCCTCCTCCGAGGGCGGCACGTCCTCCTCGAAGCAGTCGATCCAGCCCCGCGGCGAGACCGTCGGCATCGGCATGGACTTCGTCCCGGCGTTCGCGCGCGCGACGGACGTCGGCGCGGCCGATCCCGAGACGCGTCTGAGCCTGTGCGTGAGCATGCCGTTCGCGCAACCGGAAGCGCTCCAGGCGTTCGCCGACGCGGTCAGCAACCCGAACTCGCCGACCTACCGCAACTTCATCACGCCGGACGAGGTCGGCGAGCGCTTCGGCCTCCCGACCGCCACGGTGAACGAGGTCGCCGCCTACCTCGCCGCGAACGGCTTCGAGATCACGATGGTCTCGAAGAACCGCACGACGATCCAGGCGTTCGCGACCGTCGCCCAGGCCGAGACGGCGTTCCATACGACGATCCGCGAGTACACGATCGTCCCGCAGGACAACGTCGAGCCCTCCCGCTTCATCGCGTTCTCGACCGAGGTCCAGCTCCCGGTGCACCTCGCGCCCTACGTCATCGACGTCAGCGGCCTCGAGACCTACACGCGCCCGCAGCCCCGGACGACGCTGCTGACGCCGGCGCTGACGCGCGGCCTCTACAACACCGTCGGGATGTTCACGGGCGGGTTCACCGGTTCCGGTCGCGGGGTCGCGATCTCGAACTGGGACGGCTACCGCGCGACGGACTACATCAACTACATCAACCACTTCGCGCTGCCGCTGCCTCCCGGCGGAGCGGGATCGAACATCGTCCGCATTCCCTGCGGCGGCGGCGGCGCGGGCGCGGGCCCGGCCGGCGGCGAAGGCGACCTCGACATCCAGATGGAGCTCGGGATGGCGCCGCTCGCGGACATCAAGATCTACGACGGCACTCAGAACGGGAACCTGACCGCCGTCCTGGCGCAGGAAGTCAACGACAACCTCGCCGACGTGATCTCGGAGAGCTGGGGATGGAACATCAGCGCGAGCATCGCGACCTCGGCCCACAACTCGCACCTGTCGATGACCGCGCAAGGCATCACGTACATGGCCGCGAGCGGCGACAACGGCACGATCATCGAGCCCTACAGCTACCCGGACTACGAGCCCGAAGTCCTCTCCGTCGGCGGCACGATCGCGAACGTCAACAACACGAACGGCGCGCGCATCTCCGAGGTCGGTTGGGGCGGCAGCGGAGGCGGCTGGAGCAACCACACGAACCCGTTCAACGTCCGTCCGACGTGGCAGGTGGGCACCGGCGTCCCGCCCGTCAACGCCCTCAACAACCACCGCCTGGTCCCCGACGTCGGATTCCACGCGGCCGGGAGCGGCACGGGCGCGTACCAGTTCTACACGGGCGGCGGACTCCAAGGCGGCTACATCGGGACGAGCTTCGCGTCGCCGATCTTCGCGGGATGTCTAGCCATCATCGAGCAGGACATCATCAGCCTCGGCGGACTCCCGCCGAACGGAGCCGGCAAGCGCCGCTTCGGGCGCATCCAGGACCTCTTCTACAGCATGAACGGGCGCCCCGACATCTGGCACGACATCACGAGCGGATCGAACGGCACGCTGCCGGACGGCAGCGCGTCGACCTGTCACGCCGGATGGGATTCGGTCACCGGATGGGGCCCGATGGACTGCGGATCGTTCGCCGCGGTCGCCGCGTGCCTCACCGGCGGATGCGGCCCTGGGACGGCGTACTGCGCGGGCGACTCGGGCGATCCGTTCGTCACGACGTTCTGCCCGTGCTTCAACTTCGGCGCGCTCGGCCACGGCTGCGCGAACTCCGCCGATGCGAACGGCGCGATCCTGACCGCGACGGGAACGGCGAATCCCGACAACGTCGTGTTCTCGTCGAGCGGCGAGCTCCCGAGCGCGTTGAGCATCGTCCTGCAGGGCACGTCGAACGTGGCGACGGGCCTCGTCTTCGGCGACGGCGTCCGCTGCGTCAACGGCACGCTCAAGCGCCTCTACACGAAGAGCGCGGTCGGCGGCGTCGTCACCGCGCCGGTGGGCGCCGACCCGCACGTGCGCGCGCGTTCGGCCGCGTTGGGTGACACGATCCCCGCCGGCGGAGTCCGCTACTACCAGGTCTATTACCGGGATCCGAACGTGGGCTTCTGCCCGAACGGGACGTTCAACGTCTCGAACGGGTACATCATCACCTGGCCCTGAGCGCCCGGCCCGGCGCCGCGCGTGCG
Organism: Planctomycetota bacterium; assembly: GCA_036006425.1. Classification (GTDB taxonomy): domain Bacteria; phylum Planctomycetota; class UBA1135; order UBA1135; genus DASYPQ01. The sequence goes on along the minus strand of DASYPQ010000011.1, from coordinate 102,659 downwards.
CAGGGAATCAGCCGCCTGAAATCAGGCGATCGTAGGGCCCCTGCCGGCGCGGCGGGGGCCTTCTCCAGCCTCCCAGCGCGGGATCGATCTCAAGAAGACTGGACCGGGGTCCGATAACGACCCGGTCGAGTCCCCAGAGGTCCTCGCCAGGGAAGCTGATGAGATTCAGGAAGAAGAAGCTGATCAATCCGGGCCTTCAGCTGAGGCTCGTCGCAGTCTTCCTGTGCACGGCGGCGCTCGCGGTGCAGGCCGAGGCGATCCTCATCACGTACATGCTGACGCGTCTCGCGGCGCGGATGCCGACGGACGGGAACCTCCTGCTCTCCGAGCTCCCGGAATTCGTGAGGACGAACCTCCTGCTCACGTTCGCCGTGCTCGGACCGCTCACCCTCGGCGTCGGGATCGTCGCCACGTACCGCATCGCCGGACCTCTGTACCGCTTCGAGCAGTTCCTGCGGAACATGCGCGAAGGCAAGCAGATCGAGCCGTGCACCCTCCGCAAGGGCGACGAGTTGCACGAGATGTGCGATCTCCTGAACGACGTCACGCGACCGCTGCGCACACGCTCGTCCGTCGCTTCGTTCGGGCTCCGCGCGAGCGACTTGGATGCGATCACCTCCGCGCTCCCGGCCCCCGGCACGGAGGCCTCCGGGGCGTCCAGCGCGGCCGAGGCAGGCGACGATCGCGCGCCGCGCGCCGTGACGGGCTAGTTTCCGGGGGCCTCTCCGGAATCTCCGGACGGAGGTTACTCTGTTGGGCGACCTCCACGGAGCCAACCTGCCCGATGATCCACTCCCTCCTCGCCTTCGCCCTTTTCCTCGGCTTCCAGAACCCGACGCCGGCTCCCGCTCCCGCTCCCGCGCCGACGCCGGCACCCGCTCCCGCACCCGCCGGGAAGATCGCGTGGTCCGCGAAGGACCTCGACGCGGTGCTCAAGGACGCGAAAGCAGGGAACAAGCTCGTGATGCTGTTCTTCCACTCGGCCTCCACCCCGCGCAGCGTGGACATGTCGAAGGAAGCGTTCACCGACGATCGCGTCGCGGAGCTGCTCAAGGACGTCATCTGCCTGCAGGTCGACCAAAGCCTGACTCCGATCGCCATGCGCTACGGCGTGCAGTACGCGCCGGTCGTCGTCTGGGTCAACTCCGACGGGACGGTGCGCGACCGGCTCGACTACCACGACCTCGCCACGTTCGTGAGCGAAGTGACCCGGATCAAGCTGGACCTCGGCACCGTCAACGAGCTGCGGCGCAAGGTGGCGGCCAAGGGTGACGATGTCGACGCGCGATTCGAGCTCTACCGCCGACTCAAGGAGCTCGGCGACATCACGGCATCGAGCGAGCAGAAGGCGGCGATCATCAAGCTCGACCCGCAGGGAACTTCGCGCGCGTCGCACCACTTCAACTACGATCGAATCACGGAGGAGATCGAGCGGTACTGGGCGCAGACCGGCACGCTCCACATGCACAAGGTCGAGGAGCTCAAGACGTTCATCGAGCTCGAGTCCGATCCGGAGCTGCTCTGGGACGGCTGGATGCGCCTCGCGAACACGCACGCGTACCTCGCGAACCAGTCGGCGTCCAAGGGGATGTTCGCGGACGCGAAGGAGCACCGCGCGACGCGCCGGAAGTGCATCGCGCTCTCCCTGCGCGGCGTTCCGCAGCAGGATCCCGAGTTCTACCACGATTGGTGCGCGTCGAACTCCGAGCTCTTCTGGAACGAGCGGGACGAGCTCAGCCCGGAAGACAAGCAGTTCTTGACGACCCTGACCACGCGCATGCTGGAGGCGTTCGACAAGGATCCCATGGCGCACGACCTGCGCGCGCGCGCTTTCTACCTCGCCGGACAGCGTCCCCAGGCGATCGACGAAGCCCAGAAGGCGGTCGAGCTCGACCCCAAGAACGCGGACTACAAGGCCCGTCTGAAGCTGTTCCGCGGCGAGTGAGCGCGCGCGCGGCGATCGCGATCCCGCTCGGCTTCGCGCTGGCGTGCTCGCCGTCGCCCGCGCATTCCGATGCATGCCCGCCGTCCGTCACCTCCGACGGGCAGGCGATCGCCGGGACGTACGAGATCGCCGCGGGCGCCCAGGCGCGGGAGCTCACCGTGCAGGCATCGTTCGCGCCGGGGCCGGGCACCGATCTCACCCTCGACGCGAGCGGACGCGATCACGTCCGCGACGTGGAAGCCGAGCACGCGGGCGCGTGGAAGGCGATCGCTCCGCACGAGGGGACCTGGACGATTCCGAGGTCCGAAACGGAGCGACGGGTCCGCTACCGCTTCCTGCTCGCGGAAGCCGCGGCAGCGAACGACGACGTCGGCACCGCGCGTCTCGACGGCGACGCGGTCGAGTCGCCGCCTTCGACGTGGTTGCTGCGCCCGGAAGGCGAAGCGCCCGATGCCCGGTTCCGTTTCCACGTCACGAGTGCGGCCGGCGAGTCGTTCGTGACCGGCGTGTCCCCGGCGGCCGGCGCGCGCGACGTCTACGAAGTGCGCGCGGCGGCGATGGAGCGCCTCCCCTACTCCGCGTTCGGAGCGCTGCGCGTCCACGAGCTCGAGAGCGGGCTCGTGGCCGCGATCCTGCCCGGGACGCTGCAGCACGAGGACGAGGTGCTCGACTGGATCCGCACTTCGGCGCGCACCGTCGCCGGCTTCTACGGACGTCGGCCCACGGAGCAACTCCTCGTGATCGTCCGGCCGCGTCAGGGCGGTCGCATCGGCTCGGGGATGACGATGGGAAACGGCGGAGCCTCGATCGCGATCGACGTCGGCGCCGAGGCGACGAGCGCGGTGTTCGCTGCGGACTGGGTGCTCGTGCACGAGATGACGCACACGGCGCTCCCCGAGCTCGCGGCGCCGTACCACTGGCTCGAGGAGGGACTCGCGACCTACGTCGAGCCGCTCGCGCGAGGGCAGGCCGGACTCCTTCCGGTCGAGCGCGTCTGGTCCGAATGGGTGCGCGAGATGCCGAACGGACTTCCGGCCGCGGGCGACGGCGGGCTCGACGGCACGCGCAGCTGGGGACGCACCTACTGGGGCGGCGCGCTGTTCTGCCTGCTCGCGGACGTCGAGATCCGCGAGCGCACGCAGGGAACGAAGTCGTTGCGCGACGCTCTCCGCGGGATCCTGGCCGCGGGAGGGAATATCGCGAGTCACTGGACGATCGAGCGCGTCCTCGAGGTCGGCGACGCGGCGACTGGAGTGCCGGTGCTCCGCGAGACGCACGATCGGATGAAGGATGCGGCCGTCGACGTCGATCTCCCGGCGTTCTGGAAGCGCCTCGGCGTCGCGCGCAAAGGCCGCGGCGTCTCGTTCGACGACGCGGCCCCGCTCGCGGCGATCCGCAAGGCGATGACGGCGGCGCACTGAGCGCTCAGCGCGGCTCGTCGACGTCCGTGTAGCCGAGCTCGCGCAGTCGCTTGCGCTCCGCGTCCGTGAGCTGCATCGCGCGCGCGCGCACCGCGGACTGGAGGATCACGTCGTGGCGGCGGCGGAGCCGTTCCTCGAGATCCCGCGCGCGCGAGCTCTTGTCCGCGGCGAGATCCGCGAGCTCACCGGGGTCCTTCGCGAGGTCGAACAGCTTTCCCGAGCCTCCGCCGCTCAGGATCAGGCTCTCGTCGAGGATCGTCAGCGCCTTGATCTCGCGCAGGCCGTGGAGCGTCGCCTCGGAGATGCACTCGCGCGGCGGCTCCGGCTTGCCGCCGATGAGCGGAACGAGACTCCGTCCCTCGATCCCGCTCACCGGTGCGACGCCGAGCACGTCGAGGAACGTCGGCATGAGGTCGAGGAGGCGCACGCGCGACGCGACCCGCCGGTTCGCGGGCAGGAGACGCGGCAGGCGCAAGATCAGAGGCACGTCGAGGACTTCCGTGTACTCCGAGTGCCCGTGCTCGTAGCCGCCGTGCTCCCAGAACTCCTCGCCGTGGTCCGAATGCACGACGACGAGCGTGTCGTCGAGCAGCCCCTTCTCCTTCAATCGGTCGAGCATCTGCCCGACCTGATCGTCGGTGTAGGCGATCGCGCCGTCGTACTGGTCGACGAGGAGTTGCACCGTCGCGTCGTCCGGACGTCGCGCGCGGAGATCGTCGATCGGCGGCGGATAGTCGGCGAGGTCGCGGAACGATCGCTGGGAGAACTTGCGGTCGTACGGCGCCGGCGGCACGTAGGGCTGGTGCACGTCCATGACGTGGAGGAAGCAGAACCACGGGCCGCTCGCGTGCTTCCCGATCCATTCGAGGGCGAGCTCGATGCCGACGGGCGCGTGGTACTGGTAGAAGACCCACCGATCGAATCCTCGATCGATGCCGTTCTTCGCCCGCAGGAAGGAGTTCGCCTGGAATCCCGCGGTCGCCCAGCCCGCGGCGCGGAACGCCTCGGCGAGCGTCGGGAGGTCCGCGCGCAGGATCTCGAGACCGTCCTCGCGCGTGTCCTCGTCGCGACCGAATCGCTCCTCGTGCGCCGTGTTCACGCCCGCGCGGTGGACGGCGGGCGTGCATCCCGTGAAGAGGGAGCCGTAGCTCGGCAGCGTCCACGGCGCGGCGGCGACGACCTTCTCGAACAGCACGCCTTCGCGCGCGAGCGCGTCGATGCGCGGCGACGTCGCGCGGCGGTAGCCGTAGGAGGAGAGATGGTCCGCCCGCAGCGTGTCGATCGAGAGGATGAGCACGTTCGGATGCGCGGCGGGCGATCCGGTCGCCGCGTCCGCGACCGCGCGCAGCGGCTCGACGAGGAACTCGATCGCGTCCGCGGCCGCCCCAGTGAGCGACGCGCGGACGCGCGCGCGCGACGCGGACCCCGCGCGCGTCGCGAGCGGCACCTCGAGCTCGGCCCAGGCGTCGAGAAGGCGCGCGAGCGGCCCGTTCCAGCCGCCGATGCGCCTCCACGTTCCGGACTCCTGCAGCTCGATCGTGAGCGCGACGTCGCCGGCGCGTTCGGTCCCGGACTTCCGGTGCGCGGCGAACGCCGTCGCGACGCGGGTCGCGGCTGGGGGCACCGGGAGGAGGAGCTCCGCGTCGGCCTTGAACGGATGCGCCGAACGCAGGTCTCCAAGGACGATCCCGTGCTCGCGCTTCCAGCGCGGGAGGCTCGCCTCGGGATCCTGGCGCTCGAGCTCGCCGAACGGCGGCGTCACGTCGACGCGGGCGAGCTCGGGCGGCGCGAGCGGCTTCTCGCGGCTGCACGCGACGAGCGCGGGGCAAGCGCAGACGAAGAGGAGGAAGCGCCGCACGGTGGTCAGCCGAACTGCACGGACCGCTTCGTCAGCGTGCTCCAGTGGAACCCCGTGATCGGAAAGCGCGGGCCGTTCGGCTCCGACTCCGCGGCGCCGGCGGCGACGATCAACGGCACGAAGTGCTCGTGCGTGGGCAGCGCCTGCCGCACGCCTGGCGCGCGGGCGCGGTACTCGAGGAGCGACCCGACGTCACGGCGCGCGATCACGTCGGCGGCCCACGCGTCGAACTCGGAGGCCCACGCGGGAGTCGGCGCGCGTTCGCTCGGGTCGACCGCGCGCAGGTTGTGCGTGAGGAATCCGCTCCCGACGACGAGCACGCCCTCGTCGCGCAGCGGCGCGAGCGCGCGGCCGAGCTCGAGGAGCTCCGCAGGCTCGAGCGAAGGGAGCGAGACCTGGAGCACCGGCACGTCGGCATCCGGGTACATCGCGACGAGCGGCACGTAGGCGCCGTGGTCGAGGCCGCGGTCGGGTTCCTCGACGAGGGCGACTCGCGGTCCGACGAGCGCGCGCAAGCGCGCCGCGAGCTTCGGAGCGCCCGGCGCGGGGTACTCGACCTCGTAGTACTTCTCCGGGAATCCGTAGAAGTCGCGGACGAGCGGAACGGTGCGCTCCGCGCCGATCGTCGCGGGTCGCTGCTCCCAGTGCGCGGAGAACATCAGGATCGACTGGGGCCGCGGCAGGGCGAGCGCCCAGGCGCGCAGCTCGTCCACCCACCGCTCGTCGTCGAGCAGGAATGGAGAGCCGTGCGCGAGGAAGATCACCGGCATCGGCCCGCGAGCTTCGGTCATCTGCGGAGCGCCATCCTCTCGTGGCGATCCTAGCATCCGTCGCGAGCGACCTCAGACGCCGTCGCCGAACGAACCGCCGTTGCGGCCGCCGCCGTGGCTCGGCGCCGCCGGACGGTGAGCCGGAGCCGGGCGATGGTGCACGGGCGCCGCGCGATGGTGGGAGGGCGCCGCGCGATGCGCGTGCGAGGGCGCGTGCGAGGGAGCGTGAGAGCGGGAGTGCGAAGGCGCGCCGTGGCGCCGCGGGCCGTCGAACTTCCTCGGGCCGGAGCTCGAGCGGTGTCCGCCGGGGCGATGACCGGCTGCGCGATCACCCGCCGGGCGATGACCCGCGGGGCGATGTCCGTTCGACGCGTGCTCGCGAGCGCGCGGGTGCGTCTCGTGCTCGCTGCCGCCGACCACGGGCAGCTTCTTCTTGATCAGCCGCTCGATGTCGCGCAGGAACGCGCGCTCCTCGCCGTCGCACAGCGAGATCGCGATGCCGGTCGCGCCCGCGCGAGCGGTGCGCCCGATGCGGTGGACGTAGCTCTCGGGCACGTTCGGCAGCTCGAAGTTGATCACGTGCGTGATCCCGTCGACGTCGATCCCGCGCGCCGCGATGTCCGTGGCGACGAGCACGCGCGTCTTTCCGCGCCGGAAGCCGAGGAGCGTCCGTTCGCGCTGTCCCTGGGACTTGTTGCCGTGGATCGCTTCGGCCCGGATGCCGTCCGTGACGAGCCTTCGGGCGACGCGGTCCGCGCCGCGCTTCGTGCGCGTGAAGACGAGCGCGCGCTCGACTTCGGGCTCGGAGAGGACGCGCGTCAGCAGGTCCGCCTTGCCCGAGCGATCGACGAAATGGACGCGTTGCTCGACTTCGTCGACCGTCGACGCCGCGGGCGTCACGACGACCTTGATCGGCTTCGTGAGGATGCCGTCGGCGAGCGTCGCGATCGCGGGAGGCATCGTCGCGGAGAAGAGAAGCGTCTGGCGCTGCTCCGGAACCGCTCGCAGGATCCTCCGCACGTCGGGCAGGAAGCCGAGGTCGAGCATCTGGTCCGCCTCGTCGAGGACGAGGATTTCGAGGCGATCGAGCCGAGCGTGGCCCTGGTTCATGAGGTCGAGGAGGCGGCCGGGCGTCGCGACGAGGATCTCGACGCCGCGCGTGAGCGCCCGCACCTGCGGGCCTTGGCCGACGCCGCCGTAGACGACGGCGGTCGCGTGCGGCATGTGCCGACCGTAGGTCGCGCAGCTCTCGCCGACCTGGGCGGCGAGCTCGCGCGTCGGGACGAGGACGAGCGCGCGGGGACCGCGCGCAGCCGCGTGATGACCGCCGGCGGCGCGCCGCGGGGCCGCCGAGAGACGTTGCAGGATAGGAAGGACGAATGCGGCCGTCTTGCCGGTCCCCGTGCGCGCGCAACCGAGCAGGTCGCGGCCTTCGAGGAGGTGGGGAATGGATTGCGCCTGGATCGGCGTCGGTTGCGTGTACTTCTCTTCGCGCAGCGCCTTCTGGAGCGGCTCGACGAGACCGAGTTCGGAAAATGAGTTCATTCGGATGTTCGGACAGGGATGCGGCGCATGGAAGCGCCGCGGCGTGCGGTCGCACGTGAATGGGTTAGGAATCGACGGACTCGGGACTCGACGTCCCGGCTCGGCGCTCGACTTCCTTGGCGATCCGCCCTTGGAAGGAATCCATGCCCGGACCTCCGGTGGCTCGGTTCATTGACCAGGCCTTCTTGCGGAGCCTTGCGGGCAGGAGCGGAGCATCCCCGGTGATGTCCCGGGGACGCGTCGAAGTCGCCATGGTAGCCGACGAGGCGCGCGATTGCGAGCCTAGTGTTGCTTTTCGACCGTTGCGCGCCGCGAACTGAGGACACGACGATGGACGCACGAGAATTCCGGGAATCAGGTCATGCGCTCATCGAGCGCATCGGGAGCTACCTCGAGGACGTCGAAGGAAAGGCTCTCTTCCCCGACGTGACCCCCGCGCGGCTCGACGCGCTGTTCGACGAGCCGCTGCCCGCGGAGCCCTCGTCCTCGGGCGAGATCTTCCGCGAGCTCGACCTGAAGCTCCTCCCCTACTGCACGCACGTCAGCCATCCGGGCTACTTCGGGCTGATCACGCCGACGCCGACCCCGATCGGGATTCTCGGCGATCTCCTGGCCTCGGCGCTGAACCAGAACCTCGGCGCGTGGACGATCGGGCCCTCCGCGGTCGCGATGGAACGGCGCACGGTGCGCTGGTTGACGGACCTCGTCGGCTACGGCGCGCGCGCCGGCGGGAACCTGACGAGCGGCGGGATGATGGCGAACTTCATCGGCTTGAAGCTCGCGCGCGACTCCGTCTCCGGCGACCGCGCGCAGCACGAGGGCATCCGCGAGCGCTGGGCCGTCTACACGTCGGAGGAGCGGCACGTGTCGGTCGACAAGGCGGTCGACGCGGTCGGGCTCGGCCGCGACGCGCTGCGCGCGCTGCCGACCGACGAGCGGTTCCAGGTGCGCCTCGACGCGCTGGAAGCCGCGATCGCGAAGGACAAGGCGCAAGGAGTCCGCCCGATGTGCATCGTCGCTATCGGCGGCGCCACGAACACCGGAGCGGTCGACGACCTCCGCGCGCTGCGCAAGATCGCGGATCGCGAGCGGATGTGGGTCCACGTCGACGCGGCCTACGGCGGCGGGATGCTCATTTCTGCGCGCAGGCCTGGCGTCCTCGCGGGGCTCGAGCTCGCCGATTCGGTCACGATCGATCCGCACAAGTGGTTCTACGCGCCGCTCGACGCGGGAGCGATCCTCGTGAAGGACGCGCGGAGACTCACGGCGTCGTTCGGGATGCAGCCCGCGTACCTCGTCGACGAGATGGACGAGGGCGGCGAGCGCTACGCCTACTACGTGCACGGTTTCGAGCAGTCGCGGCGGTTCCGGAGCCTGAAGGTGTGGCTGTCGTTCAAGCGCTACGGGACGAAGGAGCTCGGGCGCTGGATCGACGCGAACGTCGATCTCGCCGAGCACCTCCACGAGCTGTGCTCGAAGAGCCGCGATTTCGTGTCGGCGGTGAAGCCCCGGATGTCGGCCGTGTGCGTCCGCTACGCGGCTGAAGGGCTCTCCGAGGCGGACGCGGCGCGCATCCACCGCGAGGTCGTCCGCGAGATCGAGAAGCAGGGCAAGTTCTGGTTCTCGACGACGGAGCTCAAGGGGAAGAGCTGGTTCCGCATCTGCCCGGTCAACTTCCGGACGAAGATCGCTTACATCGACGATCTGTTCGCGACGCTGCGGCGCGAGTGCGAGCGCGTCACGCGGCGCGCCGCTCCGCAAACCGCCCCATGACGCCGAACACGACCTGGTTCAGCGTGATCGAGAGCAGCGCCCCCGCGAGCACGAGGTTCTGACCCTCCTCGGGGAGGAGCTCGAGCGACACGCCGAGGCCCACGAGGATGAAGGAGAACTCGCCGATCTGCGCGAGCGCGGCGGAGACCGTGAGCGCGGTCCGCATCGGTTGCCTGAGGAGCAGCACGATCACGAGCCCGGCGAGCGACTTTCCCACGATGATCACGCCGAGCACGGCGAGGACGCGCAGCGGCTCCCTGACGAGGATCGTGGGATCGAACAGCATCCCCACGGCGACGAAGAACAGCGCCGCGAACGCGTCCTCGATCGGCTTCAGGTCGGCCGCCGCGCGCTCGGAGAGGTGCGATCCGTTGACGAGGACGCCGGCGCAGAACGCCCCGAGCGCGAACGAGACGCCGAAGAAGTGCGCCGAGAAGTAGGCGACGCCGAGGGAGAGCGCGATGACGCCGAGCGTGAAGAGCTCGCGCGATCCCGTGCGACTGACGTGCTGGAGCACCCAGGGGAAGAACCGCGCGCCGATGACGAACATCGCCGCGAGGAAGAGCGCGAGCTTCCCCAGGGTCAGTCCGACCGTCGCGAGGACGTCGGACGAGGAGTTCGCGAGCCCGGGAAGGAGGACGAGGACGAGCACCATCAGGAGGTCCTCGACGATCAACCATCCGACGGCGATGCGCCCCTCCGGCGTCCCGGGTCCTCCGCGCGTCTCGAGCGCGCGCATGAGGACGACGGTGCTCGCGACGGAGAGCGCGAGGCCGAACACAAGGCCGCCCACAAGGCTCCAGCCCCAGAGGTTCGCGAGGCCGAGTCCGAGCGCGGTCGCGACCACGATCTGGACGATGGCTCCGGGGATCGCGACCCGTCGCACGGCGAGCAGGTCGCGGACGGAGAAGTGCATGCCGACGCCGAACATGAGGAGGATGTCGCCGATCTCCGCGAGCTCCGGAGCGACCTTCGTGTCCGCGGTGAACCCCGGCGTGAACGGCCCGGCCACGATCCCGGCGACGAGGTACCCGACGAGCGGCGGAAGCCCCACGCGGAACGCGAGCAGCCCGCCGACGAAGGCGAGCGCGAGGCAGACGGCGATCGTCGAGATCAGCGCGGTTTCGTGGGGCACGGCAGCTCATGATGCACTCGCGCGTCCCGGTTGTGGATAATGAACGGCCTCCGCCGAGCGACCCTCCCATGACGAGCCTCGACGATCTCGAGAAGAAACTCCGTGAACGGAAGGTCCGCGTCGATGAACGCCTGGAGATCCTCCGGCTCCTCGGCGAAGCGGACGTCGATGCGAAACTGAAGGCGAAACAGGACGAGCTCCTCCGTGCGGTGCGCGACGCTTCGAACCGCCTCAAGGGGACTGCGGGATGATCCGCTTGGTGCGCCTCGGGCTGCGCAACTTCCGCGGCTGGGCGGACGGCGAGCTCCGGCTCGATCGGCCGATCACGCTGCTCGTCGGCGAGAACCGGCGCGGCAAGAGCAGCACGGTCAATGCGATCGAGTGGTGTCTCTACGGCAAGGAGATCGAGAAGAAGGCGAGCGGCATCGACGAACGCGCGGACTGGGAGGTCGAGCGACGCGGCGCGGGCGACGAGGGCGTTGAAGTCGGTCTCACCATCGCGTTCGAGGACGCCGAGGCGCGCATCTCCCGCCGGCGCAAGCACGACGCCGGCGCTCGCGACGACGACGAGCTCGCGGTCGAGCTCGCCGACGGTCGGCGTCTCGTCGGAACCGAGGCGACCCAGTGGATGCGCGAGCGCAAGCTCCCCGACTGGGACACCTGGCGCCGCGCGTGCTGCCAGCACCAGGAGATCCTGCGCTGCAGGCTCACTGTCGCGGACGAACGCTCCCTCGTCGTGTCCTCGCTCCTCGGGATGGAGGAACACGATCGTCTCGCGCGCAGCCTCAAGGATCAGCAGCCGGGCAAGTTGATCGGCGAGATCGACCACGAGCTCGGCGAGCTCGAGAAGGTCGTCCTCTACCGGCTGCGCGCGCCTTCCGAGGATCTCTACGAGAGCGAGCGGCGACTCGAAGCCCTCGGTCTCGAGCGCGCGCGGCTCTCCCCCGCTCTCGCCGTCGAGATCGGCCGCACCGCGATCGAGCGCGCCCGCGCCCTGGCGGGACGCCTCGGCCTCGAGACGGCGCTCCCGTCCTCGAACGGCGAAGCCGACGAAGCGGAGGTCAAGAAATGGGCGGACGGCTGGATCGCGCTCGTCCGCAAGGAGGCGAAGCTCTCCGAGCGCCTCCAGAGCGCGACGAAGCGGCGCGCGAAGCTCGCGGCCGAGCTCGATCAACTGCTCCCCGCCGAGGAACGCTGGCGGGGGACGAAGGAGAAGCTCGACGCGGAGCAGCGCGAGAAGGGCGAGCACACGACACAGAAGACACTCCTCGCCGAATCGGAGAAGGCGGTCGCGGAGGCGGAAGCGGCCCTGCGCTTCGAGAACCGGAACCTCGCGCTCCTCCGCGAAGCCGCGGAAGTCCTGCGCGCCGGCGCAGATTCGGACCAGTGTCCGGTCTGCGACACGCACGTCTCCGGGCTCGCCGCGCGGATCGAGTCGACCGTGCGCAAGGGGACGGGCGAGCGACTCGCCGCACTCTCCTCCGAGCGCGACCGGGCGCGCGGGCGGCGCGACGTGCTCGAGAAGTCGATCCGCGACATCGCCAAGCTCGTCGTCGAGGAGAAGGAGGCGCGCAAGGCCTTCGAAGGACGTCGCGCGGCGATCGAGGCGATCGTGTCGCCGGGCCGGATCGAGCCCGGCTCCGATCTCGCCGCGGCGGCTCGCGCCGAGGACGAAGCGCTCGCGGCGGAGATCGCGGGCCTCGAAGCGTCCGTCGCGGGCCTCGACGCGGAGCTCGAGGAGCACAGGAAGGACGTCGAGCGCCTGCGTGAGCTCTCGAAGTGGCGTGCGTCGGCGAAACGCGCCCAGCAGCGGGCCGACATCACGAACTCCGCCGAATGGAAGGTGTTCCAGGAAGCCGTCGACGCGGCCGCGGCCTTCGCGGCGGACCTCGATGCGATGGCCGCGATGGCCCGCGAGACGCAGGAAGAGCGCTCCGCCGCCCGCGAAGCCGAGGTGAATCGATCGCTCGGCGAGTACGTGCGGTTGATCACCGGCGCCGCGGCGGGCGACGGCGCGGGCGGCGATTCCGCTCTCGACGTCCGCGTCCGCGTGAAGCGGACGCCGAAGGGTCTCTCGTACGACGTCGAGGACGCGGACGGCGAGCGCGCCCTCTCGATCCTGAACCAGGCGTCGCTCAATGCGATCTCGCTCGCGATGCTGTTCGCGCAGGCGGAGGAGCGCGCGCGGAGCGGACTCTTCTCCGTCGTCGTCCTCGACGATCCGGACCAGAGCCTCGACGACGAGCACAAGGCCGGCCTCGCGCGCGCGATCGAACGCATGGCGAAGTCGGCGCCCGTCGTCGTCGCGACGACGCCCGGCCCGTTCGCCGAGCGCATCCTCAGTCACGTGTCGACGCCGCGCCGCGCGATCCGGTTCGGAAGGCAGGAAACGCGGAGCGGAGCGCGCGCGGACATCCGCGTCGCGTCGCAGGAGGAGCGTTGAGCACGCGATGAAGCTCGAAGTCCACCAACGACTGACGGAGCTCTCCGCCGCGAGCGGCAAGGAGTACGGGAAGCTCGTGCAGAAGCTCCTCGCCATCGCGCTGCTCGAGTCCGGGGCGGAGGCGCTGACGGACCGCAGCACGCAGGGAATCGATCTCGAGGCGACGGTCAAGGGGAAGCGCCGCGCGCTCGAGGTGAAGACGACCGAGAGCGGCGCCCTCTCGCTCGGAAAGAAGGACCTCGAAGGCCTCGCGTCGAAGGAGGCGGACGGCGCGCGCGCGTACGTCGCGGTGCTCGGGAACCGTTTCCTCGACGAGTGGACGTTCGCGCGCTTCCATAAGGGCGAGCTGCAGCCGTCGCAGAGCTACTCGATCACGCAGCTGCGCCCGTACCGCGATCACGAGCTCGAACGCGCGGTCGCGAGGTTCTTCGACGACGCCGTGTTGACGCACGCCGACGCGGCCGCGCGCGGCGGGCAGCCCGCGCTCGACGCGGTCCTCACGGCGCATCCGCAGTACCGGCGGGCGTGATTCCGGACGCCCGCAACGTGCACGACGAGGATCCTCCGTACCCCTCCGCCCCGCGCGCCTGGTGGGCGGTCGTCCTCCTCCTCGTCCTCTACGTCCTCTCCTTCGTCGATCGCCAGGTGATCAGCCTGATGATCGATCCGATCAAAAAGGACCTCGGCATCGGCGATCTCGGCGCGAGCCTCCTCACGGGTTTCGCCTTCGCGACCTTCTACACGCTGTTCGGCATCCCGATCGCGCGGCTCGCCGACACGCGCAGCCGCCGCCTGATCATCGCGGCCGGGCTCGCGATCTGGAGCGTGATGACCGCGGCGTGCGGACTCGCGCGGAGCTTCACGGCGCTCTTCCTCGCGCGCATGGGCGTCGGCATCGGAGAAGCGGCGCTCTCGCCGTCCGCGTACTCCGCGATCGCGGACAGCTTCCCGCCGCAGCGCCGCTCGACGGCGATGGGCGTCTACTCGGTCGGATCCTATCTCGGCAGCGGGCTCGCGTTCCTCCTCGGCGGACACCTGATCGCGTTCCTCGGCGAGCACCGCGCGCACGAGGTGCCGCTCTTCGGCACGCTCGCGCCGTGGAAGCTCGTCTTCCTCCTCGTGGGGTTGCCCGGGCTGCTGTTCGTCCCGCTCCTCTGGACGATCCGCGAGCCGCCTCGGCGCGGAGAGGCGAGCGCGGAAGCGACTAGCTTCGCCGGCACCTTGCGGCACCTCCGTGCGCACCGCGGCGCGTATCTCTCGCACAACCTCGGCTTCGCGCTCCTCGCGTTCTCGGGCTACGGCGCGAGCGCGTGGACGCCCGCGTTCCTCCAGCGCGACCACGGGATGAGCATCGCGGACTCCGGGATCGCTCTCGGCTGGATCATGGCGATCGCCGGTACCGCGGGGATCGTGTTCGGCGGATGGCTCGCGGACGCGCTGGCGAAGCGCGGTCGCCGCGACGCCACGATGCGCGTGGGCTTGATCGCCGCGCTCGTGTGGATCCCGGCGGGCGTCCTGTATCCGATCGTCGCGGACAAGGGGCTCGCGCTCGCGTTGATGGTGCCGGCGCTCTTCACGTCCGGAATGCCCTGGGGCGCGGCGGCGGCGGCGGTCCAGGAGATGACGCCGGGGCCGATGCGGGCGCAGGCGACCGCGGTCTACCTCTTCGTCATCAGCTTCATCGGCCTCGGCATCGGGCCGAGCGCCGTCGCGTTCCTCACGGAGCGCGTGTTCCGCGACGAGGCGGCGGTGGGCGCGTCGCTCGCGTGGGTGGGGCTCGCCGCCCACCTGCTCGCGGCCGCGGTGCTCGCGTCCGGCCTGCGCGCGTTCATCCGCGCGAGCGCGGCGAGCTCCCGCTGACGCACCAGACCTCGTTCTCGAGGCGGAGGCGGCCCGCGCGATCGGTGAAGCGTTCGGTCGCGCGCGCGATGCCGGCGCGCACGCGCGCCCGCACCTCCTCCGGCTGCGTCTCGAGGATGCGGCGCACGGTGCCCGAGGCCTCCTCGAGAAAGTTCGCGAACTCGTCCGCGGACTCGAACGTGTACACGACCGACTGCTTCTCGGTGCGGATGTCCTCGAAACCGGCGTCGAGGAACACCTTCTCCAGCGTCCCCTCCTTCCCCATCGTCATCGGTCCGGGCGCCCCGGGAGGCGGCGGGGGCAGATTCGCCTCGCGCGTCGCCACCTCGAACGGGATCGCGAGGAACGGGACGCGGGGCGCCTCGCACCAGACGGACGTCGCGAAGCGCGCACCGGGCTTCAACGCGCGCCGGACGCCGCGGCACACGGCGACGGGATCGAGCACGAGCATCACCGCCCAGCGGCACGTGGCTGCGTCGAAGCTCGCGGCCGGTACGTCCAGCTTCTCGGCGTCCATCTCGCGGAACTCGACGTTCTCGAGGTGGAGCGCGAGCGCGCGCTCGCGAGCGACCTCGAGCATCGGCGCGGCGAGATCGGTCGCGAGCACGCGTCCGGTCGGACCCGTGCGCTTCGCCGCGGTGAGCGCGGGCTCGCCGATGCCGCTCGCCACGTCGAGCACCTTGTCTCCGGGCTTCACTCCGGCGAGATCGACGATGCGCTCGTTGAGAGGCTGCGCCGCGGCTTCGAACACGCGCCACCATTTCCTCCAGCCGGCGGCGGCCGCGCCCCACGCGATGCGCTGCGTCGCCTTGAAATCGTTCGGATCGATCGACGCCTGGCTCATGTCTCGCTCCGGATCGCGTAGGTGCCCGCTCGGACCTCGAGGACGGCCTCGCCATCCCTGATCGAAACGACGCGGACGTTCGGCGCCGCGGCGTCGATCGGAACCCCGCCTTCGGTGAGCCCGGCGAGGTCCTTCGCCGGCACGATGACCGTCGCGGAGGTGTTCGCCGGGATCGTGAGATCGAGCGTGAAGGAGTGCTCGTCGCGTGTCCAAGACGTCGCGACGCGCCCGCGGATCGTCGCGCGCACGGCCGTCACGGAACGGAGTCCGGATCCGGCGCGCGGATGGATCACGAACCGGCTTCCGCCGGGAGGCTCGTCGTCGAGATCGATCCCCGCGAGCACGCGCATCATCCACTCCCCCACCGCGCCGAACGCGTAGTGGTTGAACGAGTTCATGCCGGCGTCCTGGAACCCGCGCCCCTTCACGAACCCGTCCCAGCGCTCCCACAGCGTCGTCGCGCCGTTGTCGATCGCGTAGCCCCAGGACGGGAAGCGGTGGTCGAGCGCGAGCTTCGTCGCGAGCTCGACGTGCCCGCGCTCCGAGAGCGCCATCAAGGCCGGGAGCGTGCTCGCGAATCCGGTCGAGAGGTGCCCGTCGTAGCTCTTCTCGATGTTCGCGGCGAGGGACTCGACCGCGTGCGCCTGCTGCGGCGGATCCAGGAGATCGAAGGCGAGGCCGAGCGCGGCGCCGCCTTGGGAGTTCCCCGAGATCGTCCCGTCCGCGGCGACGAACGCCTTCCGGAACGCCGCGCGGATCCCTTCGAACAGCTCGCGACACCGCTTCGCGTCGTCCGCGCGTCCAACCGCCGCGGCCATGCGCGACACGAGCTGCGCCGAGTGCGCGAAGTACGCCGTCCCGAGCACGTCGCCGGGCGTCGACGCGCCGCTCTTCGGCCAGCCGGCTTGGACGAGCGTGTCGCCGTTCAGCCAGTCGCCGTAGTCGTTGCCGCGCCCCTTGCGCCAGACGAGGTCCGGATTGCCGGCGCGGATCCACTCGAGCCAGCGCAGCATCGCGTCGAGGTGCGACGCGACGAGGCGTCGATCGCCGTAGTGCCGGTACGCGCTCCACGGGACGAGGATGCCCGCGTCGCCCCACGCAGGCGTTCCCGTGAAGCGCTCGTTCTTCCCGTACGGGTGCGGTGCGAAGTCGGGGAAGCGTCCGTCGTCCGCCTGCGCGTCGCGCACGTCGCGGATCCACTTCGAGTAGAAGCCCGCCATGTCGCGCTGGAACACCGCGGTCTCCGCGAACGCGCCGATGTCGCCCATCCAGCCGAGGCGCTCATCGCGCTGCGGGCAATCCGTCGGCACGCTGAGCATGTTGCCGCGCAGCGTCCAGCCGATGTTCGACCACAGGCGGTCGAGGAGCGGATCGGAGGCGTGGAACGTGCCGGCGTCGCTCGCCGCGTTCCCGACGACGCAGCCGTCGAGGTCGCCGAGCACGGGAGGGCTCGGGAGCCCGGTGACCTCGACGTAGCGGAATCCGTGGCACGTGAACCGCGGCTCGAAGGTCTCGCGATCCTCGCCGCGCGCGACGTACCGGTCGTTCTGCACGGCCGAGCGCAGGTTGGCGGTGTAGAGCGAGCCGTCCGCGTCGAGCACCTCCCCGTGGCGGAGCGAGATCTCGGTGCCGGCGGGCGCGGAGAGCCGGATGCGGCACCAGCCGACCATGTTCTGCCCGAGGTCGAAGACGTGGATCCCGGGTTTCGGCTCGCTCAAGGCGACGGGCTTCAGCACGCGCAGGATCCGCGACGGCTCGCAGCGGAGCGCGTCGAGCTCTGGCGGCACTCCGCCCGCGATCTCGGCGGGCGTCCAGCCCGAGTCGTCGAACTCCGGCTGGTCGACGCGCGGGATCTCTCTGCGCGCGTCGTAGGTCTCCCCGTCGAGCAGGTCCGCGGATCGCACGGGACCCGTGAGCGTCGAGCGCCACGTCGTGTCGGTCGCGATCGTGTCCTCGCGCCCGTGCTCGACGTGCAGCTCGGCGAAAAGGCGCGGCTTGCGCCCGTAGATCGCGCGCGGAGGTCCTCCGGGCACGATCGACGAGAGTCCGAGGCGACCCGCGTACCATCCGTCCGCGAGTTGCGCGGCGATCGCGTTCGTGCCCGGGCGCAGGAGCTCCGTGACGTCGTACGCGAGAACCGGAGCGCGGACGCCGTAGTCCGTCCAACCCGGCGCGAGCTGGTCCTCGCCGACGCGTCGACCGTTGATGCGCAGCTCGACGAGCCCGAGCGCGCTCGCGAAGAGCGTCGCGCGCGTCGCCGGCGCGTCGAGCGTGAACTCCTTGCGCAGCATCGGTGCCGGCAGCGGACCGAATCCCAGCGCGCCGTGGGAAGCGAGGTCGCCGTCGGTGAGGTTCGCCATGCTCCATTCGCCCGTCTCGATCGAGTCCGAGGCGCTGACCGCGGCTCCGCGCGACACGAGCGTGCCCTTCTGCAGGAACTCGATCTCCGCGAGCGCGAACGCGTAGCCCTTGCCCTCGAGATGCGCGAGCTTCGAGACGCCGATCCGGACGTAACGGAGGTTGTAGCTCGTGTTCTTCGCGAGCAGGACGAGCGGCTCGGTCCCCGGCTTCTCGACGTCCTTGTACGTCTCGTCGAAGACCTTCATGAAGTGGTCGGCGAACTCGGGCGTCTCGCACACCCACACCTTGAACTGCAGCGGGAAGAGGAAACCCGGCTGGTCGGGGGCGTTGTACGGGCGCGCCGGGTAGAGACGGATCTCGTCGAAGACGTGGACCTCGCCGAGATCGACCTGGACCCATTTCGTCGCGTCCTCCTTCGCGGCGAACTCGCTGTGGAAGCCGTTCCTCGCGGTCGCGGTCGGCGGCGCGGGCGTCGCGTCGCCGATCCAGTGCGCCTTCCAGTCCGTCGGGGCGAGCGCTCCCGTGCCGAAGGTCGCGGTCTCGCTCCACGGCGACTCGTGTCCCGCCGCGTCGAACGTCCGGACGCGCCACGTGTAGCGGTGGAAGCTCGCGAGCGGCGCGCCGCCGTACTCGATCTGGCAGGTCTCGTGCGATGAGACCTCGCCGCTCTCCCAGACGGGCGCCTTCCCGGAAGCGGAAGCGTCTGTCACGAGGAGCTCGTACGCCGACTGCTCCGCTCCTCGACGCGGGTCGGTGACTTCCCAGGAAAACCGCGGCTTCGCTTCGTCGAGCGCGAGCGGAGCGACGAGGTATTCGCAGCGCAGGTTCGCAGGAGCGAGAGGCCGCCCCGGTGCGGGCGACGACACCGGCGTGACGCGCGGTGCGACGGCCGGGGCGCACGCCGGCGCCAGGGCGAGTGCGACGAGGAGAGCGCGCGCGGAGAACGTCACGGAGATCGTCGGCACCCGCGATAGGATAGCGTCTTCGCTTGGACGAGCCGCAGCCGATATGGACGGAGGTCTCGCGCACGCCCGATCGGCGGCGCAATCGCGAGCACGAGCTCGTCCTCCAGGCGATGGGGATCCCGCACGGGACGATGAACTCGGGCGGAGAGCTGCTCCTCCTCGTGCGCAACGAGGACGGGGCGCGCGCGCGCGAGCAGATCGAGCGCTACGAGCGCGAGAACGCCGGCTGGCCGCCGCACGAGGAAGAGGCGCCGGCGATCTCGGACGGAGCCCAGGCGGCGGTCGTCTACGCCGCGTTGATCGCGCTCTTCTTCGTGTTCGACCACCGCGCGATGTACGGGGTCGACTGGTGGGGCGTCGGCGCCGCGAAGAGCAGCGCGATCCGCGGCGGTGAATGGTGGCGGGCGGTGACCGCGCTGACTCTGCACACCGATCTCACGCACCTCGTCGGAAACCTGCTCTTCGGCAGCGTGTTCGGCGTGATCCTCGCGCGCAGCCTCGGCTCGGGGATCGCGTGGGCGAGCTTCGCGCTCGCCGGCGCGCTCGGCAACCTCGTCAACGCGATGATCCAGCCGCCGAACCACGTGTCGATCGGCGCGTCGACGGGTGTGTTCGGCGCTCTCGGCGTGCAGGTCGCGTTCGAATGGATGCGCCGGCGCGAAGCGCGCACGTCGCGCCTCAAGCTGTGGGCGCCGATCGCGATGGGCGTGCTCCTCCTCGTGTGGCTCGGGACCGGCGGCAACTCGTTCAGCGAGCTCGACACGGCGAAGGAAGCCGCGCGCAAGGTCGCCGAGGTCGCCGGCAAGGTCGACGTGATCGCGCACGTGACCGGCTTCCTCGCCGGCGCGGCGATCGGCGTGATCCTCGGACTGCTGCGGCGGAAGCTCCGGATGCGCGGCCCATGGCAGCTCGCGATCGGCGTCGCGACGCTCGCGTTTGTCGCCGGGGCCTGGAGTCTCGCGCTGCACTAGCGCGACTGCCGGACCTCTTACACGGCTCGACGGTGCGTCTCGTGCGGAAAAGCAGCAGAATGCCTCGATGAGCGAGCACGAGGGCGGTCTCGCGAAACTCCTGCGTCGCGTCGTCGACGTGCACCGCGGCGAGTTCGCGGCGCTCGTCCTCTCCTGCGCCTACTTCTTCTGCATCCTGACGAGCTACTACGTGCTCCGGCCCGTGCGCGACCAGCTCGGTCTCGTCGGGGGTCAGGAGGACCTCGCGCACAATTTCACCGGGACGCTCTTCGCGATGCTGCTCGCGAATCCCCTGTACGCGTGGATCGTCACGCGCTGGCCGCGCAAGCGCTTCATCCCGTTCGTCTACCGCTTCTTCATCGCGAACCTGCTCGTCTTCTTCGCGTTGATGCGATTCGGCCCGGCGGAATGGCAGATCTGGATGAGTCGGGTGTTCTTCGTGTGGGTCAGCGTCTTCAACCTGTTCATCGTCGCCGTGTTCTGGAGCCTCCTCGCCGACCTCTTCACGCTCGAGCAGGGCAAGCGCCTGTTCGGCCTCGTGTCCGTGGGAGGATCGCTCGGCGCGATCTGCGGATCGTCGTTGACGGCCCTGCTCGCGAAGCCGCTCGGCCCCGTGAACCTGCTCCTCGTCTCGGCCGTGCTGCTCGAGGTCGCCGTCTGGGTGATGCGCGCGCTGACGAGAGCGAAGAGCAAGCCCGAGGAGACGGTCCGCCCGGCGCGGCGCGCGTTGCCCGAGGACGCCGACCAGGGCGGGGTGCTCTCCGGCATCGCGCTCGTCTTCCGATCGCCCTACCTCGCGTGGATCTGCCTCTACATGCTCCTCGGGAGCATCGCGGGCACGATCCTCTACTTCGAGCAGGCGGCCGTCGTGCGCGCGTCGATCACGGACGCCGCCGAGAGAACGGCGGTGCTCGCGCGCATCGATCTCGTCGTCAACATCGTGGCGCTCTCGATCCAGCTCTTCCTGACCGGGCGCATCGTCAAGAAGATCGGTATCGGTCCGACGCTCGCGATCCAGTGCACGGTGTTCGGCCTCGCGCTCGCGTGGATCGGAATCTCGCCGGCGCTGTTCGTCGTCGCGGGCGGCATGGCGCTCTTCCGGGTCGGCCACTACGCGACGTCGCGGCCCGCGCGCGAGGCGCTGTTCACCGTCGTCGGACGCGAGGCGAAGTACAAGTCGAAGGGTTTCATCGACACGTTCGTGTACCGCTTCGGGGACGTCGTCGGAGCGTGGCTGAAGGTCGGCCTCGGCTCGATCGGCGGCCTCGGAACGCAAGGAATCGCGCTGGCTTCGCTCCCGATCGCGGTCGCGTGGGCGGGAGTCGGCGTGATCCTCGGCCGGAAGCAGAAGGCGCTGATCCGACGCCAAGAGGAGGCTGCGCCGCTACCTGCGGAAGCACCCGGGCGATAGTCTCTACCGTCGATCCATGACCCAAGCGATCTCCGAGCCGACGCCGCGCGCACCGACTCTGCATTCCGCTCCCGACACGAGCTTCTTCGGCCACCCGCGCGGGCTGATGACGCTCTTCTTCACGGAGATCTGGGAGCGCTTCAGCTACTACGGGATGCGGGCGATCCTCATCCTGTTCATGACGACGTCGCTCGCCGCGGGCGGCCTCGGATTCAACGCGAGCCAGGCCGGCGCGATCTACGGCATCTACGTCTCGCTCGTCTACCTCCTCTCGCTGCCCGGAGGCTGGATCGCGGACCGCATCCTCGGCGCGCGCCGGTCCGTGCTCGTCGGCGGCATCGTGATCATGTGCGGTCACATCTGCCTCGCCGTCCCGATGCTCCCGACGTTCTACGCGGGGCTCGGCATGATCGTGATCGGGACCGGACTCCTGAAGCCGAACATCAGCACGATGGTCGGTCAGCTCTACGGGCCCAGCGATGCCCGGCGCGACGCGGGCTTCTCCATCTTCTACATGGGGATCAACATCGGCGCGTTCGTCTCGCCGCTCGTCTGCGGGTGGCTCGCGCAGAGCGACGGCTTCCGCCATTTCCTGGCCGGATTCGGCCTCACCCCGGAGCACGCCTGGCACTTCGGTTTCGGCGCCGCGGCCGTCGGCATGTTCCTCGGCGTCGTGCAGTACGCGCTCGGCAGTCGCCACCTCGGCGGCGCCGGTCTGCTGCCGACCGCGCCCGAAGCCGTGGCGGATCGCGCGGGCGAGAAGCGCAAGCTCTTCATCGGCATCGCCGTCGTCGCCGGACTGCTCCTGCTCTTCGGCGGCCTCGTCTTCTCGGGAACGGTCCACACGTCGGCGGAGCAGGTCAGCGACGGCTTCGGGCTCTTCCTGACCGTCGTCGTCGTCGGCTTCTTCGGTTGGGGCTTCTTCCTCGCGAAGTGGTCCCCGGTCGAGCGCCGACGGTTCATGGTCATCTTCGTGCTCTTCATCGCGTCGACGATCTTCTGGGCCGGATTCGAGCAGGCCGGGTCGACGCTGAATCTCTTCGCGGCGAGGGACACCGACGACCACTTCCTCGGCTTCAAGTACGAGGCGAGCTGGCTGCAGTCGCCGCAGTCCGCGTTCATCGTGGCGCTCGCGCCCGTGTTCGCGTGGTTGTGGCTGAAGCTCGGCCGCCGCGACCCTTCGAGCCCGACGAAGTTCGCCCTCGGCCTCGCGTTCATGGGTCTCGGCTTCCTGATCCTGGTGCCGGCCGCGCAGATCTCCGCGGGCGGCACCAAGGTGAGCCCGATGTGGCTCGTCACGACCTATCTCCTGCACACGTTCGGCGAGCTCTGTCTCTCGCCGGTCGGGCTCTCCGCCTACACGCGCCTCGCGCCCGCGCGCGTCGCGAGCCTGATGATGGGCGTCTGGTTCCTGACCATCTCGGTCGGCGGCTACATCGGAGGTCGCGTCGCGGGGCTGTACGAGTCGTTCCCCGTCTCCGGGTTGTTCGCGATCTGCGCCGCAACGGGGCTCGTGTCCGCGATCGCCTTGGCCTTCCTCGTCCGTCCGATCCGGCGGATGCTGGAGCGCCCCTCATGATCGAGCGGAGCCGCACGAGGGACGATCCGCCGGCGGCGTCCGCGCCCGCGGCGTCGTACGCGGCGCACGTGCGCGCGCGGCAGGAGAAGACCGAGGCGGCGCTCGCGGCCGCGGAGCTCGACGGCCTCGTCCTGCAGTCCGGCGCTCCGTTCACCTACTACGCGGACGACATGGACGCGCCGTTCCGTTCGACTCCGCACTTCGCGCACTGGGTGCCGATGGACGGGCCGCACCACCTGCTCGTCGTGCGCCCCGGCAAGCGGCCGCGCCTCCTGCGTGTGCGGCCCGACGACTACTGGTACGAGCAGGCGCCGCTCGGGAGCCCGTTCTGGGCGCGCGAGTTCGAGCTCACGGAAGTGAAGAGCGTCGACAAGGCCTGGGAGCTCGCGGCGCCCGGCGCGCGAACGGCGTACGCCGGCGACGCACCCGAGGCCGCGGAGAAGCACGGCATCGCGAAGGAGCGCGTGAATCCTCCGGGACTCCTCGCGCGCCTGGACTGGGACCGCAGCTTCAAGACGCCCTACGAGGTCGCCTGCCTCGACGAAGCCGAGCGCATGGCCGCGCGCGGCCACGAGACGGCGCGCGCGGCGTTCCTCGCGGGCGCTTCCGAGCTCGAGATCCACCAGGCCTACGTCGCCGCCGTCGGCTGCATCGACGAGGAGCTCCCCTACGCGACGATCGTCGCGCTCGACGAGAAGGGCGCGACGCTGCACTACCAGCGCAAGCGCTCGACGCGCAACGGCAAGGTGCTCCTGCTCGACGCGGGCGCGAAGTACCTCGGCTACGGCTCGGACATCACGCGCACGTGGACGACGGACGACTGCGACGCGACGTTCCGCGAGATCGTCGCTGGACTCGACAAGCTGCAGCTCGCGCTCTGCGCGATGGTGAAGCCAGGCCTCCCGTACGGCGACGTCCACCACGCCGCGCACGTCGCGATCGGCGACCTCCTGCGTCGCGTCGGCGTGCTCAAGAAGGGCGGCGAGGAGGCCGTGAAGCTCGGCCTGACGGCGCCGTTCTTCCCCCACGGCGTCGGCCACTTCCTCGGCATCCAGGTGCACGACGTCGCCGGACGACAGAAGTCGCCGGACGGAGGGACGGTTCCGCCGCCCGCGCAGCACCCCTACCTGCGCACGACGCGCGCGATCGCGGAGGACCAGGTCTTCACGATCGAGCCCGGCGTCTACTTCATCGACATGCTTCTGCGTCCCCACCGGACGGGCGCGCTCGCCGCGCACTTCGACTGGAAGCTCGTCGATCGCCTGACGCCCTGCGGCGGCGCGCGGATCGAGGACAACGTCGTCGTGACGAAGTCCGGGCACCGCAACCTGACGCGGCCCTATCTCCCGACGCCGCCGTGATCGAGAAGATCGTCCTCGCGAAGAAGCTCGCGCTCTTTCAGGAGCGCTGGAGCCCGAAGATCGTCGGCGAGGTGAACGACATGCACGTGAAGCTCGCGAAGCTCGCCGGCGAGTTCGTCTGGCACCGTCACGAGCGCGAGGACGAGCTCTTCCTCGTCGTGAAGGGCACACTGACGATGCGCTTCCGCGACGGCGACGTCTCGGTCGGCGAGGGCGAGATGATCATCGTCCCCCACGGCGTCGAGCACCTCCCGATCGCCGACGAGGAGGTCCACGTGCTGCTCTTCGAGCCGAAGAGCACGCTGAACACCGGGGACGTCCGCAACGAGCGCACGGTCGAGCACCTCGGAAGGATCTGAAGGCGCATGGACCGCACGCTGGTGAGCACGGGCACGCCCTGGGAACCGATCGTCGGCTACTCGCGCGCCGTGCGCGTCGGGCCGCACGTGCACGTCTCCGGGACGACGGCGACGGACGCGAACGGCAAGGTCGTCGGCTCCGGCGACGCCTACGCGCAGACCGTGCAGACGCTGAAGAACATCGAGTCCGCGCTGAAGAAAGCCGGCTCGCGACTCGAGGACGTCGTCCGCACGCGCATGTACGTGACGGACATCTCCCGCTGGGAAGCCGTCGGCCGCGCCCACGGGGAGTTCTTCGGGAAGATCCGTCCGGCGACGAGCATGGTCGAAGTGAAGAAGCTGATCGACCCCGAGATGCTCGTGGAGATCGAAGCCGAGGCCTACGTCGGAAGCTGAGCCCGCCAGGCGAGGCTCAGTGGCAGTCGTACCACCCGACGCCCAACCCGACCTGGACGCGCGGATACCCGGGGTCGTAGTAGCGCCAGTCCGTCCGCTGGAACGTCATCCCGGTCGTCACCTTCTTGTCGACGAAGACGACGGTGAAGCGCAGGTTGATCCCGGAGAGGTCGAGCTCGTACGGGCCCTTGCCTTCGGGCAACGGGAAGCCGCAGTCGAACGTGGCGTTCTGGCCCTGGCCGATCTCCTGCGACGGCGGCGGCTCCACGGTCGCCGGGCCGAACGCCTTCAGGTCGGCGGAGACGAGGCCGAGGGAGTCCGCCTCGAGCTGCGCGGGCACCGACCCGATGTTCTCGAGCCGCATCCGGACCAGCGCGCGGTCCTTCGCGCCGTCGCGACCGCGCTCGATTCCGAGCACGGTGACGAGCGCGCGCACCTGGGAGCCCGGGGCCGCTTCGCTGCGGACCTCGGATTCGAGCGGCGCGGGCTGGAAGCGGTGCTCGTACCAGCCCGACGCCTGGCACGCGGCGAAGCACGCGAGAAGGAACGAACCGGCGGCAACGCGGACGTGACGGCTCTGTAGAACGCTCATCGAAGCCCTCCTGGGAGCCAGCATAGATCCCTATGCTGAACCCATGATCGGAATCCTCGGCGTGCTCGCGCTCGCGCTCCCCTGCCAGGGAGGAACCCTGCAACCGCTGTTCGCGAAGGCACAGGCCGATCCCGCCGGCGTCGTTCCGCTGATCCTCGCCGCGAGTCGCGAGATCGCCGACGCGCACGGAACGAAGGAGTCGCGGATCCTCGCCGACACGCTCGAGCCCTTCTGCAGGCGCGCGTTCTTCGGCCCCGAACGGCTCCCCGGCATGGAGAAGCTCGGCCTCGTGCTGCACACGGTCCGCGCCGGAGAGGTTCCCGAGCGGATCGCGAAGCGCTATCACATCGGCGCCGGGCTGCTCGCGTATCTCAACGCGGACTTCGAGCCGACGAAGCTGCGCGAGAACCAGACGCTCAAGGTGCTCGATCTCTCCGGCGGAGGCCTCGAGGTCGTCGTCGAGAAGTCGCTGTACCGGCTCGGCGTCTGGCGCGCGCTCGAAGGCGGTCAGAAAACGCTCGTCGAGTTCGCGCCCGTCGGGCTCGGCGCCGCGGACTCGCCGACGCCGAGCGGAAAGACCTCGATCGTCCTCCGCGCGCGCAATCCGGACTGGACCGAGCCCACGACGAAGAAGGTCTTCAAGGCGGGCGAGCCCGGCAACGTCCTGGGCGGCTACTGGATCGCGCTCGACAGCGCCGGCATCGGCAAGAGCGGCATCGGGATCCACGGGTTCACCGGCGACGTTCCGGCGAACTGGATCGAGCAGCCGGCGTCGCACGGATGCGTGCGCATGCTGCAGAACGACATCGACCGGCTGTTCCAACTCGCGATCGAGGGGACTCCGGTCGAGCTCCGACCCTGACGTTTCAGCGGTCGCCGTGGCGCAGGTCGAGGTAGGCCTTCGTCTTCCGCAGCGCGTCGAAGTCCTTCTCCGTCACCGACCGATCGAGCGCGCCCGGCTCCTCGGACTCGGCTTCCTTGAGGCGCGCGATCGCGAGCTCGTCGCGTCCGAGGCGCGCGTAGACGCGGGCGAGGTCGTATCCGATCCCTGCGCGCACGGGCGCGGTGACGTCGTGGGCGATCTTCAGCGCCGTCTCGAGATGCGGGATCGCCTTCACGGGATCCCCGGCGTCGAGTAGCGCGAGCGCGAGGCCGTCCTCGCACGCGGCGTGCGCGAGCACCTCGGGAGCGGCCGGTTCCTTCTTCGCGGAGAGGAGCTCGATCGCGCGCGCGTACGCGGCGGCCTGCTCGTCGGGCCTGGTCGCGAAATGGCGCAGCAGCTCCGCCTTCGCGAACGGGACGAAGGGATCCGTCGGTCGCGCCTGCGCCTGCTCGTCGATCCACGCGGTCCAATCGGCGCCCTTCTTGATCGCGCCGTCCATCAGCTCGATCGCGGCCGCGGGCAGCTGCTGCCAAGTGCCGAGGCGGACGACGGCCAGGTGGAAGCTCGCGACGAGGCGGTCGAACTGCTCGCGCTGGAGATGCTGCTTGTGCGTGTCGTTCAATCCCTCGGAGAGATGGACGACGAAGCGGTACCCCGCGCGGACGGTGAACGCGTAGAAATCGTGCGTCCCGCTGCCCTCGACGAGAACCGACAGCTCGGCGCACGGAATCCCGCTCGAATCGAAGTGCTTCCAGTCGCTGCCGGATCCGTACAGGTTGTTCTCGCGCCACTCGACGTCGGTGAAATGTTTGTCGCCTTCCTTGTCCGCGACGACCTCCACCATCGTGAGCTCGCCAGTGATCGCCCCGACGATGATCCCGCGCGCACCGAGCGCCTGCTGCAGGAGCTTCGCGGTGCGGTCGTCGCGCGTGAATCCCGGCACGTCGAGGCGCGCGAAGAGGCGCGTGCCGGCGATCCGTCCGACGACGTCGTTCGCCGCGGCGGGGACGGGCGCGGGTTTCTCCTGCGCGAGGACCGCGACGAGCGCGAACGAGAGCATCGAGAGCATTCCGATCCAGAATAGTCGGCCTCCGCGGAAGCGTCTACTTCCCGGGGCTCGGCCCGGTATGGTGGGATGGGCGCGATGGAGCGCCTCGCATGGGTCTGTCTGGGCGGCGCGGTCGGCTCGGGAGCGCGCTACCTCGTCTCGAGCTGGGCGCTCGCGCGCTGGCACACCGGCATCCCGTGGGGAACGTTCCTCGTGAACGTCGCGGGATCCTTCCTGATCGGCCTGATCCTGCGCCTCGCGACGACCACGGACTGGATCTCGCCGACGACGCAGATCGCGCTGACGGCCGGCGTGATCGGCGGGTTCACGACGTACTCGGCGTTCGCGTACGAGACGTTCGCGCGGCTCGAGCGCGGCGAGTGGCTCACGGGCGGCCTCTACGTGCTCGCCACGGTGATCGGATGCTTCGCCGCCGTGTTCCTCGGAAACGCCGCGGCGCGCGCGTGGGCGGGACCTTGAACGTCGACGCGTTCCGATCCGAGCTCGCGTGCCTCGGTGCGAAGCCCGTCCACGTGCGGCGGCTACTGAAGGCGTGGCTCCGCGGCGAGGATCTTCCGGGGCGGGCGAGCGCGCGCACGGCGATCCTTCCGAAGCAGCTCGTCGAGTCGCTGCCGCGGCTCGTCGCCGCCCTCGACGCGATCGCGGTCCCGATCTCGGAGCACCCCGGCGCCGACGGTTCCGTGCGGACGTTGCTGCGTCTCGCCGACGGCCTCACCGTCGAGAGCGTCCTGCTCCTGCGCGACGGATTGTGCGTGTCGACGCAGGTCGGCTGCGCCGTCGGGTGCGTCTTCTGCTGGACCGGACGCGAAGGACTTCTTCGCAATCTGACGTCGGCCGAGATCCTCGCGCAGGTCGTCCTCGCCCGTCGCCGCCGCAAAGTGAGGCGCGTCGTGTTCATGGGCATGGGCGAGCCTTCCCACAACCTCCCCGCGGTGCTCGAGACGCTCTCGATGCTCGGCGGCGAGGGCGGGCTCGCGCACAAGCTCCTCGTCTTCTCGACGGTCGGCGACCGGAAGATCTTCGAGCGCCTCGCCGCGCACGACGTCAAGCCGGCGATGGCTCTCTCGCTCCACACGACGGACGCCGCGCTGCGGGAGAAGCTCCTGCCGCGCGCCCCGCGGGTCCCTCCGGAGGAGCTCGTCGAGCTCGCCGAGGGCTACGCGCGCCGCACGACGTGGCCGATCCAGTACCAGTGGACGCTGCTCGAAGGCGTCAACGACGGAGACGCCGAGGTGGAACGGCTCGGCGAGCTGATGCGCGGGAAGTACGGCGTCGTCAACTTCATCCCGTACAACACGGTCGACGGGCTCGAGTTCCGGCGCACGGGCGTCGAGCGCGCGCGAGAGATGGCGCGCGCCCTCCAGCGCCGCGGCGTGCTCGCGAAGATCCGGCGGTCGGCGGGACAGGACGTCGAGGGCGCGTGCGGTCAGCTGCGCGCGCGCGACGCCGCGCACGTGCGCGCGGCTACTTGAAGCCCATGTCCTCGAGCTTGGCGTGGAAGAACGCCGCCTTCGCCTTCTCCGGCCACGAAGGGTCGATGCGTCCGTCGATCTCGAGGCGCTGGATGGCGATGATGTTGTCCGAGTGGAACCACAGGAACACGCTTCCGCTCGTGCGACCTCCGCAAGGCGTCTCGAACTTCTTCTGGCCGTTGACCCACGTCGAGACGGTCGTGCCGTCGTTGCGCAGCTCGATCTTGAAGACCTTCTTGCTCAGCGTCGGCTCCTCGTACGGGATCGTCTTGAAGACCCTGTTCGCGAGGTCGGTGATCGTGATGCCGCCGAAGTTGAGGCAAGCGAGGTAGCTCCCCTTCGAGTCGTCGCACGCGCCGATCATGAACGTGAACGCGGCGGCGTTGGCTCCCTTCGTCGGAGCGCTGCGGAAGAGGACGTCGAAGCGCAAGGTCGTCGGCGTCGTGAACTCGGCGAAGTGGCGGTAGCACGCCGCGCCGCTGCCGACGAACTCGCCACCGGTGATCGTCCACGCGGAGTCCTCCTCCTTCTTCGCGGTCGGCGGAAGGCTCTTGTGGTACTCGGGGAGGTAGCCAGGGATGCGCTTGAAGTCCTGCATCTCCTCCGGCTTCGCGAATTCGTAGACGACGTTCGCGAGGCCGTTGCCGAGCGAGGTCCACGTGCCGTGGCATTGCTTGCCGGGATCCTGCTCCGAGTACGCTCGCAGGATCACGGATCCGACGGAGCGCCGCAGCCCGGCGACCTTGCGCTGCACGAGCGGCACGTCGCCGTAGTTCGCGAGGAGCGCCTTCACCGACGCGAAGAGCTTCTCCGCGTCCTTGGCGGTCTGCGGCTCGGCGACGGCCGCGATCTCGTTCAGCGCGACGGCGGCCTTGGCGCACTTCAGCACTTCGGGATACCAGGTCTTCGCGTCCTCCCGCAGGTCCTTCGCAGCGTCCGAATCGTCCTTGAGCAGCTGCTCCCACTTCTTCTCGCCGACGAGGATGTACGGCCAATACCGCGCCCACGGCGCGGCGAGACCCTGCTCCTCCTTCCGTCCCGCCTGGCGCGCGATCTCGAACGGCTCGAAGCCGTTGAGCGGCACCTTCGAGATCCCGAGCGCGTTCTCGCCGAGGAACACCCAGCCGTCCTCGACCTTCTCGACGCCGGCGAGGTACTCGCTGCCGCGGTACTTCCCTGAGATCTTGTCGTTCGTCCGGATCAGGTAGTCGAACCAGCCGTCGCGGAGCAGCGTGAACTGCTTCACGCGCTCGATCTCCCGCGGGATGCGCACGCTCTCGGGAGGCTCCGTGGCGGCCGGCAGCGCGGCCTCGAGCGTCTTCAGCGCGCCCTCGAGGTCGCCGTGCATCGCCTGGAGGAGCGCGAGAGCGTGCTGTCCGTCGACGTCCGTCGGTCCGACCGCGGCTTCGCTCGCGGCGAACGTCGCCGAAGCGCCGGGAATCGTGGGCGTCGGCGTCGCCGCGGATCCGGGGGCCGAAGGCTTCTTGCCCGCGGGTCGATCGGAGAACGGCGCATCGGCCCAAGATCGGTCGATCTTCACCTTCGGGTACGCGCGCTCGTGCTCCGCGTAGAGGTACGCGTAGAACTCCTTGTCGAGCGTCGCGAGATCCACCTGGCGGAAGGCGAGGTAGAACGCGTCGAGCCCGCTCATTCCCGCCATCGACGACTGGAGGAATTTCAGGTACGCGTCGCGGTACCGGCCTCCCTGGCTGTCGTGGAGGAACTGCGCCCACAGCGCCGACTGCTCGTAGAACGCCGACAGCGTGCGCTCGAGAACGGGCTCCAGCACGGTCGAACCCTCCGCCCGATTCTTCGCGAGGAGGACGACGTCCGACGTGAAGCGGACCTGGAGCAGGTCGATGAGCGGATGGAGGACGAGAGAGCGCATCTCCTTGTCCTGGGACACCTTCACGAGATCGGCGAGCGCGTCGGTGTCGATCTGCGACTTGTCCTTCGCGTCGCCGAGCACTCCCTCGCGCCATCCGAACCACGAAGCGAACCCGAGGCTCAGCCACAGGGACGGCGGACGCTCTTCGCGGCCGAGGTAGTGCGCGTGCAGCAGGGCCCGCGCGAACTCGGAGAGGACGAGACGACGCTGCCGCGCCGGCGTCGTTCCCGGCGCGAACGGATCGCCGTACGCGACGATCAACTTGAGTCGCGGCTCGTAGTAGGCGGCGCTGATGCGCCAGGTCTGCTCGGTCGTCTGTCCGAACGCGTGGTACTCGTCCTCGTCCGTCAGGATGCAGACGGTGAACGCGGGATAGTCGGGGCGCCGCGCGAGACTGAGCGGCACGGCGACGCTCTTCTCGAAGCTCTCCTCCATGCGGCGCATCGGGGGACCGTAGAAGTCGGCGAACTTGCGCGGATCCTGCGTCACGTTCGAGCCCGAAGGCGGGCGCTGGACGAGGAACAGGCAACCTTCGACCGAGCGGTCGACCGCGTACCGCATCTTCGAGAAGTACGGGTGCACCGCGAACTCGCGTTCGAGCTCGTACAGGTGCGCTTCGCGCGGGTCGGACATGATCGCTTCGACGCGCTTGTCCGCGGCGTCGCGGTCGCTCTTCCACTGCTCGCGGAGCTTCTCGAGCTCCTCGGGCGAGAGCTCCTGCCCGGTCTTCTCGAGATACTGCTGGATCGGATAGACGTCGCGGTGCTCGGAGGCCGAGGCGCGGTCGAAGCCGTCGAGGTCGCGGCTCGGGTCGAACTTGACCGTGTTCTGGGCGAACGCGACCGCGGAGAGGAGCAGGGACGCGAGCGCTGCGCGGAGGATCATCGCGGGAACCCCATCTCGACGAGACGCTTCTCGACCGTCGAAGCCCGGAGCGCACGGGCGGAAGCCGGATCCACTTTCCCGCGGATCTCGAGTCGCTCGATCGAGACCGGCAGCGTCGTGTGGAACCAGAGGAACACGTCGCCGCTGTTCCGAGACGGGGCCGGGGCCTCCGTCATCGCGTCGCCGTCGACCGACACGCTGACGTTCGTCCCGTCGTGGCGCACCTCGATGCTGTAGGTCGTCGCCGGCACGTACGAATACCCTTCCGCGACGCGGTTGAGCTCGATCCCGCGCGGGAAGTCGCGCACGGCGAGCCCGCCGAAGTCGACGGACAGGATTTCGTTCTCCTTGCGGTCGTCGCACAGTCCGACGGCGAAGTTCGCCTGCTCCTTGCCCTGACCCTTCCCTTCCAAGACCTGCAGGTCGTACTTCACGACCATCGGCGCGGAGAACGCGAGCGGGAATCGGTAGCACGCGGCGCCCACACCGGTGAAGCTGCCGTCCTGGACGACCCACGCGGACGCGTCCTCCTTCCCGGCGTCGAGCTTGAGCGCCTTGCGCCAGGCCTTCAGGTATCCGACCTGCTTCACGAAGTCCTGCGCCTCGGCGGGCGAGTCGAAGTCGTAGGTCACTGCCACCTGGCCGTTCTCGATCGCAGCCCACTTGCCGTGGAGCAGCGAGGCCGGCTCGACGTCGGCGCAGGCGGCCTCGGCGGCCGCGCGTGCGAGCCCCTTCAGGCTCCCGAGCTTCCGTTGCACGAGCGGCATCTCACGGAAGAGCGCGAGGAAGTCCTTGATCGAGGCGGAGAGCGCCTCGCCCTCCGCGCTGCTCTTCGGGAGGCTCGTCTTCGAGAGCTCGTTCAACGCCGCCGCCGCTCTCCCCGCCCGCAGGCGCTCCGGAACCCAGGTCCGCGCGTCTTCCCTCAACGCGCGCGCCTCGTCGGAGGAATCCTTCAGGAGCTTCTCCCACCTCCCGTCCTCGGCCAGCACGTAGGCGTAGAACCTCGCCCAGGGCGCGGAGTTACCCTGCTGCTCCTTTTTCGTCGCGGCCCTGGCGATCTCCATCGGATCGAGCGCCGCGAGCGGGATCTTGTCGACGCGCTGGCGGTTCCCGGCGAGATGGACGAACCCGCCTTCCACTTTCGCGATCGAGGCGACGAGCTTCTTGCCCTGGACTTCCGTCGACCACTTCGCGCCGGACTCGCGCAGATTCTGAAGGAACGCGTCGCGCAGCTTCGCGAATTCCACGAGCCGCGCGACGTCGCGACCGATGCGCGCTCCGTCCTCCGCGCCGACGGTACCCGCGAGGAGTGTCTTCAGCGCCACGATCGCGCCGTCGACGTCCCCGTCGCGCGCCTGCAGGAGAGCGAGCCCGTGACGACTCTCGACGTCGGTCGCTTCCACCGCGAGGACGGCGGGCGCGAACGCAATCGCCAGCGCGGGCGCAGCGGCGGATTCCGCTGGTGCGGCGCCGCGCGCGGCGAAGAGCGCGTCGATCGTCGCGGTGTCGACGGTCGACGCCGGGCGCGCGAGCCGGCCTTCCTCCGCGAGCCAGCGCAGGTAGCTCCGGTCGATCGCCGCGAGATCCTTGCCTTCGTACGCGAGACGGAGCACTCCGGGTCCGGCGTCGCCGGAGAGCGCCCAGCGGAAGTACTTGAGGAACGGCTCGCGCAACGAGCCGTCCAGCCCCGTGTGGAGGAAGTGCATCCACAGCGCCGACTGGCCGTAGAACGCGCTCAGGACGTCGCGCTCCGGCGGCGGCGGCACGGCGGCCGCCTGGGCCTGGCGCATGACGATCGTGTCGACGTCCTCCGAGCTCCGGAGCGCGACGAGATCCTCGATCGGATGGAGGAGCACGGGCCCGCGCTTCTTGTCCTGCGCCAGGTCGACGATCGTCTGTCGCGTCGCCGGGCGTACGACGCGCGCGGCGAGACACGCGGGCTCGAGTCCTTCGTGGTACGCGAGGTAGCTCGCGAGGCCTTCCTCGATCCACAGCGCTCCGGGCCGGCCTCCGGGCGAGGTCGAGTACCCGTCGATCATCCCGCGGACGAACGCGTTGAGGATCGGATAGCGATTGTCGAGGACCGAGCCGCCGGGCTTGAACGTATCCTCGAACCCGACCGAGATGCCGAGCTTCGGGTCGTGGCAGGCGCGCGCGGCCTCGGGACCGAAGTTCGAGTGGATGCTCCAGAAGTTCCGGTAGTCGCCCTCGCTCGCGAGGATCGCGACGGCCCACAGGGTCCGCTCGCGCGGGCGCTCGAGGACGAGGGGCTTCGCGTACTGTTCGTCGAACAGCGTCGCAAGCTTCGCGA
The DNA here is from genome assembly GCA_036006425.1 of Planctomycetota bacterium. GTDB lineage: Bacteria > Planctomycetota > UBA1135 > UBA1135 > DASYPQ01. The sequence goes on along the minus strand of DASYPQ010000011.1, from coordinate 68,562 downwards.
GCCACGGACCGTACTCGCGCGCGATCTTCGCCGCGTAGTCGGGGAGCTCCTTCGAGGGGCGCTGCACGAGGAGCACGATCCCCGGGATCGATCGATCCTCGGTCCACGTGATCTTCGAGAAGTACTCGCTGCGCGCGAGGCGGCGGTGCAGGAGCCAGAGGCATTCCTCGGGCGGATCCGCGCGCAGTGCCGCGACTTTCGCGTCGCCGGCGTCGTGGTCGGTCTTCCAGCGCCCGCGCAGATCGGCGAGCGCGGCGGGAGCGAGCTCCTTCCCGACGAGATCGCGGTAGTGCTCGAGCGCGTAGAGATCGGCGTACGGCGACGCGTCGGCGGCCTCGAACCCCTCGAGGTCGCGCGTGGGATCGAAGAACTGGCCGGTTTGCGCGCGGGCGAGGGGCCCGAGGACGACGACGAGCGCCGCCGCAGCCAGCGCGCGCAGGGAAGTCACCGCGGGTTCTCCGTCTCGGCCGGCTCGAACACGACGGTATCGCCCTTGTGCGAGGCGTAGATGAGTTGGACGTCGTAGCCCGGATGGCGCTCGCGGAACCAGGCGCGGCCGCGGTCGAGATCCTCGACCTGACGCTTGCGGATGGCATCCGCCTCGAGATGCGGATGCTTCGTGCGGTACCAGGCGCAGCCTTCGTGCGCGATCAGCCACACGCCCTGGATGTCGTGGTACTTCGCGAAGAGCCGCATGCCCTCCTCGAACGCGCGCGACTCGTCGTACGAGGAGTTCCAGGGATCGAGGACGGCCGGTCCGCCGGGGACGGAATACAAGTCCGCGCGGTCGGAGACCTCGTGGTGGACGTACTCGATCATCTGCCGGTGCCAGCGGCCGTCGGAGCAGCACACGACGAGCGTGTGCGGACGGTCCTCGCACCACTGCGTGGGAGCGACGAAGGGGCGCGTCATGTGGAAGTGCGCCGCTTCCCTGGTCCGTCTGCCTGGACCGGAACGGCGGCTTCGGCGCGATTGTAGCGTGCGATCGCAGTATGGTATCTACCCGCCGCGGCGTCGCCGGAGTCGCGCACCGTCCCCCCGATGGCCCAGAAAACCGAGCTTCTCCCTTGCGTGGAGATCGAGCCGAAGACGCGCGCGACGCACGCGATCGTGTGGCTCCACGGACTCGGCGCCGACGGCCACGACTTCGTCCCGATCGTTCCGCACCTGCAGCTCGACCCGAAGATCCCTGTCCGTTTCGTATTCCCGCACGCGCCGAAGATCCCCGTCGCGGTGAACATGGGGATGGTCATGCCGGCCTGGTACGACATCTACGGGGCGGATCTGCGCCAAGGGCAGGACGAAGCCGGGATCCGCAGATCCGCGGCGCAGGTCCAGGCACTCGTCGAGCGCGAAATGGAGCGCGGCGTCCCGAGCCGGAACATCGTGCTCGCGGGATTCTCCCAGGGCGGAGCGATGGCCGTGCACGTCGCGCTGCGCCACGTTCAGCCGCTCGCCGGGATGCTCGCGCTCTCGACGTACCTCGTGCTCGGCGAGACGATCGACGCGGAGATCTCGTCGGCGAACCGCGGGATCGCGACGTTCCAGGCGCACGGAACGCAGGATCCGCTCGTGCTCTTCCGCCGCGGCGAGGAGCTGCACAGACGCCTCGTCGACATCGGCTGCGACGTCACGTGGCGGACGTATCCCATGCAGCACGAGGTGTGCATGGAGGAGATCGCGGACGCCGGCGCCTGGCTGCGGGAACGACTGCGGAACTAGGTCCGGCGCCGCTTCGGTCTCCGTTCCGGCGGCGCGTTCCACGGGTCCTCGGGCCAGGCGTGGCGCGGGTAGCGGCGTGCGAGCTCCTTGCGCACGTCCTGGTACGCGCCGTTCCAGAAGCTGCGCAGGTCCTCAGTCACCTGCTGCGGCCGGTGATTGGGTCCGAGCAGGTGCATCACGACCTTCACGCGCCCGCCGGCGACCCGCGGCGTGTCCGCGAGGCCGAACACTTCCTGGATCCGCACGGCGAGCACGGGCGGGCGTCCGACCTCGTACTGGATCGCGATCGGGCTTCCCGAAGGCACGCGGATCCGCTCGGGGGCCTCGCGCTCGAGCGCGTGCGCCTGGATCCTCGAGAGCTTCGACCTCAGGAACTCGTCGAGCGGGAGTCCGCGCAAATCCGCGAACGATCGCGAGCCGGCGCAGAGCTCGGGGAGGAGCGCGATGAGCCCGGCGTCGTCGAACGCAGGGAGATCGAGCTCGGGCATCCACGCGCGCAGGCAGCGCAGGCGCGCGAGGAACTTCACGACCTCCTCGTCGGCGAGCGGGAGGGCGCGCCCGAGGTCGCGCGCAGCCGCATCCGCGAGCACGCGCTCGACCTCCTCCGACTCCGGGAGCGCGGTTTGCGCTTCCTCGAGCACGAGATCCTCGTACAAGACGCGCCGGCTCGCCGTCACGGCCTCGCGCGACTCGTCGAACCGCGCGGCGATCTCCTCGCGCAGGCGCTCCTGCGGCAACCACGCGCGTTCGATCGCCGAAGCCTGGCGCACGAGCGCCTCCGCGCGCTCGCCGCGCTTGCCCGCGTCGATGTCGATGCACAGGAAGAGCTCCGCTTCGTGCACGGAGCTCTCCTCCGCGATGCGCACGCCGCGCCCGCCGACCATCACGCCGCGCGGATCGCCTTCCTGGCGACGGCGCGCGACGCGGTCCGGGTAGGCGGCGAGGAGCGCGCGGAGGAGTCCGTCCGGCTCGCCCGAGTCCCTCCGCTCCCTCCCGCCGCCCGCGTGTCGCAGGAGGTCGTCGCGCGCGCGCAGCACGAACCGCGCGGCCCCGACGTTCAAGTCGGCGTCCGCGCTTCCTGTGCGCTCGAAGCGCTCGAGCGCGATCACGCGGTCGAGCACGTCGGAGTCCGACGCGTGCCGGCTCGGTCCGCGCGCTCGGCCGCGTGCGAACGGATCGCGCTCGGCGATCAGCGCTCCCGCGAGCTCCGCGTCGCGGGAGCAACCGAGACGCGCACCTTCGATCAGGAGCCGCGCGACCCGCGGATGCGCCGGGATCCTTCCCATGGTGCGCCCGATCTCCGTCACACCGCGCGGCCCGAGCGCGCCGAGGAGCTCGAGCAGACGCAGCGCGCGTTCGAGCGAGCCCGGCGACGGCGCTTCGAACCAGGGGAACGCCGTGAGATCGGTCTCGCCGAAGCAGCGCAGCTGCAGCGCCGGCCCGGCGAGGTCGACGCGGCGGATCTCGGGCTCCTCGCGCTCGGACATCGAACGCTGCTCGGCCTCGCTCCAGAGGCGCAGACAGATCCCGGGAGCGGTCCGGCCGGCGCGGCCAGCGCGCTGCTCGGCGGACGCGCGCGAGATGCGCCCGAGCTCGAGCCGGTCGAGTCCGACGGAGGCGTCGTAGCGCAGGGTGCGCGCGAGACCCGAGTCGACGACGGCGGTGATGCCCTCGATCGTCACCGAAGTCTCCGCGACGTTCGTCGCGAGGACGATCTTGCGCCGGTCGGCCGGCCGAAGGACCGCGTCCTGCTCGTCGGCGGGGAGATCGCCGTAGAGCTCGAAGAGCGCGACGCCTGCCCTCCGCGCGAGCGGCTCGAGCGCCTCGCGCGAGCGACGGATCTCGCCGACGCCGGGGAGGAACGCGAGGACGTCGCCCGGAGTCCGATCGAGCGCGCGACCGACGGCGGCGGCGATCGATTCGTGGACCGGACGGCGCTCGTCCGAGCCGAGGTACGCGACGTCGACGGGGAAGAGGCGGCCTTCGCTCTCGACGACGGGGCAGTCGCCGAGGAAGCGCGCGAGCTCCTGCGTCTCGATCGTCGCGGACATGACGACGACGCGGAGATCCATGCGGGCCTCGAGCTGGACCTTGCGGACGAGAGCGAGCGCGAGATCCGTGTCGAGGTTGCGCTCGTGGAACTCGTCGAAGATCACCGCGCCGACGCGCTCGAGGAACGGATCGTCCTGGAGGTAGCGGATGAGGAGGCCCTCGGTGAGGACGAGGATGCGCGTGCGATCGGAAGCCTGGCGGTCGAAACGGACGTGGAAGCCGACTTCGTCGCCGACGCGCGCGCCGCGTTCGAACGCGATGCGCCGCGCCGCCGCGCGCGCCGCGAGCCGCCGCGGCTCGAGCATGAGCACCGTGCCCTTCCCCGCGAGGCCCCCGTCGAGCAGCGCCGGCGGCACGCGCGTCGTTTTTCCGGCGCCCGTCGGCGCGCGGAGGACCGCGCAGGGATGTCGTGCGAGAGCCTCGACGAGACGCGGGAGCACCGCATCGATCGGCAGCGGCTCCATCAACGCCTTTCGACGACGACTCGTCCTTCCTCGAGAACGAACGCTGGGTTTCGCAGGCCGGTGGCGTCGTGCAGTGGATCTCCGGCGAACGCGGCGAGATCCGCGCGGAATCCAGGCGCGATCCGTCCGAGATCCTTCCCGTGGCCGAGCACGTCCGCCGCGGTCGCGGTCGCCGCGCGCAATGCGTCGACGGGCTTCATCCCGTACGCGATCATCAGCTCGATCTCGCGCGCTTCCGTCCCGTGCGCGAACACGCCGACGTCGCTGCCGCAGGCGATCGTCACGCCGGATTTCAGCGCGCGGGCGAAGAACGCTTTCGACTCGACGATCGCCGGCGGGTCCGACTCGCCCGCTTTCCAGCCGGCGTAGCGCGTCACCGCCTCCGTCGCGGCGAGCGTGGGGCACAGGACGACGTTCTTCTCCTTCATCAGCGCGAGCGTCGCGTCGCTCACGCCCGTTCCGTGCTCGATCGTCTTCACGCCCGCGACCACTGCGCGACGGATGCCTTCGTCCGTCGCCGCGTGCGCGGCGACCGGCCGCCCGGCGCTGCGCGCCTCGTCGACGAGCGCGTCGAGCTCCTCCTGCGAGAACGTCGGCGTCGCCGGACTCCCCTTCGCGCGGCGGTAGTCCGCGTACACCTTGATCCAGTCTGCGCCCGCCGCGATCTGCTCGCGCACGGCCTTGCGCACCTCGGCGACGCCGCTCGCTTCCTGCGCGCCCTTCGGGACGCTCCAGCGCGGATCGAACCCCCCGCCCGGCCCGTAGCAGCCCGTCGCCACGATCGCGCGCGTCGTCGCGAAGATCCGCGGACCGGGGATCATCCCCTTCGCGATCGCGTCGCGGAGCGCGACGTCCGCGAATGCGGCGCCTTCCGTCCCGAGATCGCGCAGCGTCGTGAAGCCGGCTTCCACCGTCGTCTTCGCCGCGACCGTCGCGCGGATCGTGCGCAACTCGAGCGACTCCTTGAGCACCTGGTCGTCCCACGGCGTCTCGTCGTAGGGATGGAGCAGGAGGTGCGAATGGAGATCGATCAGCCCGGGGACGAGGTAGCGACCGCCGAGGTCGATCCGGCGCGCGTCCGCGGGCGCGGCGAGCGAGCTCGCGGGACCGATTCTCTCGATCTTCGAGCCGACGACGAGGACGTCGGAGCCGTCGATCCAACCCGCGCCGCGCTCGTCGAGGACGTGCGCGCCCGTCAGCACGAGCGCGCTCGCGTTCGATGCCGTCTGCGCCGCGGAGGGCGGCGGAGTCGCACAGGCGACGAGGCACAGCGAGACGAGCGTCGACGTGCGGATCACGCGAGCAGGATGCCCGTCCGCCCTCCCGATCACAACCCGATCGTGAAGCGGATCGCGTCCGTGAGCCCCGCACCGGCCGGCAGGAACGGGTCGCGGTACCAGAACTGCGCGAAGACGGTCGTGCCCGGCACGAGCGTCGGATCGGCGCCGCTCTGGACCCACGCGTCGAAGTCGAACGCGAGCGTCCCGGTGCAGTCGAACCCGGCCGCGCTCCCCTCGGGGCGCACGAGCTTGATCGCGTGGAAGCGCGGCGCGATGCACAGCACGCCGCCTTCGAACGGCACGCGTCCCGGACGCAATCCGTAGAAGAGCGCGCCGGTCCCCTGATTCAGCGCTCCGGCCGCGAAGATCGTCCCGGTGCGGGTGGCGATGTGCGGCGCGCAGCCGAGGTGGTCGATCGACGCCGTGCAGTAGCTCGTCGGCGACGGCGCGTAGCGCATCACGGCCGCCCGATTGCCGTCGCTCCAGTCGCGGAACACGATCCACGGCACGTCGAAAGCATCGACCGTCATCGCGAGGTAGTCCGCGTTCGGCGGAGTGAACCCGGGCGCGCCGACGAGCGACCACTGCGCACCGTCGAAGCGGCGCACCGACGCGCGGCGGCCGAGGTCGAGGAGCTCGTAGGCGACGTAGGGCGCGTTCTGGCTGTCGAACGCGAGCGAGAGCCACTGCCGCCACCCTTCCGTCTCGACCGTCGGCCGGTCGGTGCCCGAAGCCGATCCGCCGATCGCGTTCCACTGCGCGCCGTCGAAGCGCATGACGCGGAGCGCGATGTGGTACTCCTGGTAGACGAGGCAGGGCGCGCCGCTCCGGTCGAACGCGAGTCGCGCGTTCAGGCCGCCCGTCGGCGTGAATCCCGGCGGTCCGACGAAGCTCCACGCCTGCGCCGCGCCGTCGTAACGCATCACGCTGACGCGACCGATCTGCGATCCGTCGGGGTGGCTGCGATCGGCGAACGCGATCGTCGGCACGTCGTTCGCGTCGAGTGCGATCGTCGCGTACTGCGCTTCCGCCGCGCTGATCCCGGGCGCGCCGACCAAGCTCCACACGCCTCCGGAGAAGCGCATCACGGTCGCTCGATCGATCGGCGTCGTCGTGCGATCGGCGAAGACGACGTACGTCGATCCGTCGCGGGCCGTCGCGATGTCGGTGTAGTGCGCCTCGCCCGGGCTCGGCCCGATCGCGCCGACGTCGCGCCAGATCCCCGACGCCACGTCCATGCGCCGCACCCCGAGCCTTCCCCCGATGCCGTAGTCGCGGCACGCGAGCAGGGGCGCGCCGCCTCCGTCGAAGGCGAGCTGGTCGTACCAGGCCTGGCGAATGCTCGCGCCGCCGCGCGGACCGACGAGCTCCCACGCGGCGCCCGTCCATTGCACGACCGTCGCGGGGTCGGTGCCGATGCTCTGATCCTGGTAGGCGACGTGGACGACGCCGGAGGGAGCGCAGGCGATCTCGCAGCAGATCGCCGGGCCTGGGCTCACGGTCGAGCGTTCGACGAACTCCCAGCCCCCGGACGGTCCCACGAGGGCGAACAGCGCAGCGACGAGGACGGACATGGATTGCATCGCGCGGGAGACCGCGCTCGTAGTGCTCAAGTCTGCGTCGCGGAAGCCTCGCGCCCGCGCAGCCCGAGCTCGGCGGCGTGGGGCCGCAAGGCCTCGATGACGAACGCGACATGCGCGGCGAGATCGACGCCGAGGAGCTCCGCGCCCGCGGTCACCTCCGAGCGCTCGACCTTCGCAGCAAAGCCCTTGTCCTTGAGCTTCTTGAGGACGCTCTTCGGCTCCAGCGATGCGATCCCGTCGGGCCGCACGAGACAGCAGGCTCCGACGAAACCGGTGAGCTCGTCACACGCGAGCAGCGCGCGGTCGAGCTTCGTCTCGTAGGGAACGTTCCACTTCGTGTAGTGGGCCGAGACCGCGTGGGCGATCTCCTCCTCGCCGCGCTCGCGCAGCCAGCCGACGATCTTCTTCGGATGCTCCTCGGGCCAGGCCTCGTAGTCGGCGTCGTGGAGCATGCCGGCGATCCCGAACCGTTCCTCGTCCGCGGCACCGCCCGCGTACCGCGTCGCCGCAGCGCGCATCACGAGCTCGACGGCGCGCGCGTGCTTGCGCAACGCGTCCGTCTTCGTCCATTCGCAGAGCTGCGTCCAGGCTTCGTCGCGGGTGATCGCCATCGCCCGCCAGGATACAGGGCCCGCGTCTAGAGGGTCACCTGGAAGAGACCCTTCATCCACTCGGGGAACACGGTGTAGTTCGCCTGCTTCGAGACTTCGGCGAAAAGGAGCGGCTGCGAGTCCCCGAGCATCATCCCGAGCCCCTCGATCGCGGCCGCGCGTCGCACGGTCGGGCCGGTCGTGCTGCGGCACATCTCGCTCAGGGTGAGAAACGCCTCGACGGATCCGTGGAAGGAGAGCGCCGTCGCGGTGAAGCCCTGCAGGCCGGGCTCGCGCAGTCGCTGGATCGCGTTGGCGAGCGCCGGGGCGTCCTCGCGACGACCCAGGTACCCGAGCGCGGACGCGATCGACGCGCGCACGAGCGCGGAGTCGTCGGCCTCGATGCGCGACCGGAGAGTCGCCTCCGAGGCTTCGCCGCCGAGGAGCGCGAGGGAGGTCGCGGCGTACATGCGCTGGCGCGGATCCGCCCCGTGCAAGAGGCCGTCGGCGATCGCCGAACGCGATCCTTCGTCGCGCGCGAGACCCGCCGCGATCCAGTACGCGGCGACGGATTCGCGGCTCTTCTCGCGCAAGGCCGTCTCGCGGATCGCGCGCGCGGCTTCGGCGTCCTTCCCGGAGCGCGCCAGGATGCCGAGGGCGAGCGCGGACCACTTGCGCATGCCGCTCTCCTCGTCCTTCGCCACGTGCACGAGGAAATCGCGCGCCTTCTCCCCGCCCTGGCGGCCGATCGAGATCAGGATGAACCCGCGCGTCAGCGCTTCCGACTCGAGCGCGAAGGCGGCTTCGAGCGCGGCCAAGGCTTCCGAATCGCGCGAGGACCCGAGGGCGAGCGCGGCCGACCTGCGCAAGTCGAGCCGCGGGCCGGAGAGGAGCTTGATCAGGCGCGCGGGAGCGCCGCTGTCGCTCGAGTGGCTCAGGCTCTCGACTGCCCGGCAACGCGCGGCGGGCGAGAGCTTCGTGTCGTCCACCATCTCGAGCGCGAGCTTCGAGATCTCCGGGCAAGGCGCGAGGCACTGATAGATCAACGCCGCGGCGCCGACCGCTTCGCGATCGGGGCCGGTGTGGGCGCGGACGATCGCGGCGACTTCCGCGTCGATGCGCGGGTCGAAACCAGCGCGGCGCCCGAGAGCGAGAGCGACGATCCCGAGCGAGGACGCGTACGGAGAGACGCGTTCGTTGGACCCCTGGACGGGCGTTCCGTCGCGCGCGATCGCGAGCAGCGGGAGCACGGCGCGCGCGGATCCGCTGGCGCCGAGCGCGAGGACCGCGCGCTCGCGCACTTCCAGGCTCGGATCGCCGAGGAGATGCAGGAGAGGCTCGACCGCGTCTCCGCCGACGATCCGCGCGAGCGCGATCGCGGCCGCCGAGCGGATCGTCGCATCGGGATCGGAGAGCGCGGCGACGAGCACGGGCTCCAGCGTGTGACGAGCGACGCCGCTGCGCGCCTTGAGCTCGCTCTCGGCGTCCGCGCCGGTCGCCGGGAAGCCCCAGAGACCGAGTCGATTCGGCCGCAGGAACTCCATCTTGTTGTACTCCCACCACAGCCACCAACCGTCGTCGCTCTCGGTCGTCAGCGCGACCGGAGTCGGCATGCCGGGCTGGCTCGAAGGCGTGCTCGCGACAGGCGCCGGGTTCGCGTGCGGACTGCTCGAGGGCTGCGACGCGCCCGGCGTGCCTTCGCGACCGGCGGCCTTGTCGGCCGGGATCGTGTCGCCCGGACCGCCGTACTTCCCGTGCGAGCCGCCCTGGGACCCGCCGCCGCCGCCTCCCGAGGAGCCTTGGCCGTGGCCGCCGCCGTCGTACGGTGGACCCTGGAACGCGCTCGCGGACGCCGGGAGGAGGAGCAGGCTGAAGAGGGCGATGCGGGCGTGGAACATGGTGGCCTCCGGCGTTTGCGGCGGCGCGCCGGAGCAAGCGGCGGTCCACACGACGCGCTGCCTGGCCCGCGACGGCCGTCACAGAGCTCTTCATCGGCACCGGCGAGCCGGAAAGCTGATCGAACCCGACCGCGGCGTTCCGCGACCGTGACGCGCGCGTCGCGCTCGTTACACAGGCGTGAGCCAGCCGTGCGTGTCGGCGAGCTCGCCGCTCAGGACGCCGAAGAAGCGCTCCTGGAGGCTCTGCGTGATCGGTCCGCGGGCGCCCAATCCGACCGGTTTCCGGTCGACGCTCTTCACGGGCATGATCTCCGAGGCCGTTCCGGTCAGGAACACTTCCTCGGCCGTGTACAGCATCTCGCGCGGGATCCGCATCTGGACGACGGGCACGCCGAGATCCGCCGCCATCTGGATCGTGAGCGCGCGCGTGACGCCCGCGAGGATCGACGCGCCGATCGGCGGCGTGTGGAGCTTGCCGCCGTGGACGAGGAAGAGGTTCTGTCCGCTGCCTTCGCTGACGTAGCCCTCGACGTCCAGGACGAGCCCGTCGTGGTATCCGTGCGCGCGCGCTTCGGCGACGACGAGCTGCGAGTTCACGTAGTTGCCCGCCACCTTCGCGAGAGCCGGAAGCGTGTCGGGGGCCATGCGGCGCCAGCTCGACACGCCCGTGTCGATCCCCTTCTCGCGCGCGTCCGGTCCCCAATGACCCTGCCACGGAAACGTCGCGATGGCGACTTCGACAGGGCAGTCGTCGGGGAAGACGCCCATCGCACCGTACCCGCGCCAGGCGAGCGGACGGATGTAGCAGTGCTCGTGGCGATTCCTCTTCACCGTCTCGAGGATCGCACTGCGGATCTCGTCCGCGTCGAAGCGCAGCGGCAGGTTGACGATCTTGCACGAGTGGAAGAAACGCGTGACGTGCGCGTCGAGCGCGAGCACCGCCGTGCCTCGCGCCGTCCGGTACGCGCGGATGCCTTCGAAAACGCTCGATCCGTAGTGGAGCCCGTGGGTCAGGACGTGGACCTGCGCCTGATCCCAGGGGACGAACTCTCCGTTCATCCAGATGTGGGCGGCCGGGATGAGCTTCATGGGATGGAGGGAGAATACCGGGCCGCCCGCCCGCGTGGGCATCGCGTCCGGGATTGCCTGCGGCGGCCGTATCCAGCTACGATTCACGCACGTTGAGCCAGCCGATCCACGCAGCGCCGCACGGCCAGAACCTGGTGATCGAGACCCGTCCGGGGCGGGTGATCATCGGTCGTTTCGACAGCAGCAACGGCTTCGAGGTCCTGATGCACGACTGCGACGTCTACGATCCGCCGCAGGGCGCGGACGTCGAAGGCTACATCCGCGAGAGCGCCACGTACGGAGTCGACGTGAAGCACCGGGACTTCTCCTTCGCCGCGGGCGACGTCGTCCGCTGGCGCAAGCTCGGGGACGTTCCGAAGCTCGCCTGACCGCGCCTATTTCGCGCTCGCGACGCGCGTGAGCACGCTCTCCCACGCGCTCCGGATCTCCGGATCGAAGTCGAGCCGGATCACCTGCTCCGCGTCCTGGTCGGCGATGCGCACGGTGCGGCGCGGAGTGCCGACGAGGAAGTAGCGCGTCGTGCCGCTCTCGACGTACCACGCGACTTCGTGCGGTCCGGGCGTGGATACGAGGAACGCGGCTTCGCGCTGTTCGCCGAACGCGGCCGTGCCGTCGAGCACCGAGCGTGGGTGCTCCACGTCGACGAGCAGCCCGACGAAGAGTCGACTGGGCTCCGGGGGAAGCGCTGCCCCGCGGCCGAGCACCACGCGCACCGGGAACCCTCTCTTCAGTTGCACGACCTGATTTCCGTGGACGGACGCGAGGTGCGCGCGCCGCCAGCCCGCGAGCTCGACTTCGACGTCGTGCGGCCCCGCGGTGGTGACGAACGTGGCGCGTCCCTCCTGCGTCAGTCTTCCGCGCGCCTCGCGGGCTCCGGACGGATCGCCGAGCACCGCCATCGCGTTGGAACAGCTTTTCCCCTGATCGTCCTGCACCTCGATTGTCACGAGCTCGAGCATTCCTCGCAGGTCCACGGGATCGATTCGGGGATCGGTGGGCTCGCCGACTTCGCGCACCTGGATTGCGCGGATCTCGAGCAGGGGCGACGCATCGTCGACGATCGTGACGACGAGCCGTGCATCCTTCGCGGGCACGCCTTCGAAGGCGAACGCGCCGTCCTTCGCGGGCTTCCGCACACCGGGCTCGTCGTCCTCCGATGCGTCGCCCGTGCCGCGCGAAGCGAGACGATATCTGCCCTCGGTCGAGCTCTCGAGGTGCAGGCGGACGGATTCGACCGGGATTCCGGGGTCGACGAGCACCCTTCCCGCGATGACACCTCCGCGCTCGAGGACGAGCTCGATGCCCTGCGCGCCGCGGTCGAACGGTACCGGTTTGGCGTCGAGGTACCCGGGTTTCGAGGCGCCGGCGATCAGGTGCAGCGCCGCGCGCGATTCACGGAGCTCGAAGCGACCCGAGCCGTCGGCGACGGCCATGGTCGCGTGCCGCCGTGTCTGCGCATCGGCGTCCCAGACGAACACGTTCGCGCCTCCGACGGGGACCTTGCGGTCGTCGACGACGGTTCCCGAGACGAGCACGGGGTGACCCGTGTCGACCGGGGTCTCGACGCGAGCTTCCGCCGGTGCGCGGCTCGTCTCGGGCTCCTCCGCGACGGGCTCGAGGAGCGGGGACAGCGCCAGCGGCTCCTCCTCCGGCGCGTCGACGTGGATGGGCCCGGGCGTGCTTCCGGCGGCTTCGACGCCGGAGATCGACGACCACGCGACCGAGAGCCCCGCGAGCAGGAGGCCCGCGCACACGAGGATCCAGCCGTTCCGGTTCATCCTGCGAGCTCCCCTCGCGGAGGGTCTACGCGGGTCCGGGCGGCCGGTTGGCGGCTTCCTCGACCGCCGCTAGCGCGGCGAGGCTCAGCGCACTTCCCACATGTCGCCCGAGAAGATCAGGTCCCGCAGCTTGCCCGGGCCCCGCTTCGCCACGGACGTGGCGACCTGGCGGTTGATCTCCTCGTCGTAGCTCGGCGCCTCGATCGCGCGGAAGATGCCGATCGGAACGGGCTTCGCGGGCTTCTCGAGGTCCATCTCGGCGAGGACGTAGGCCGGCGCGCCCGACTTCGTCGCGGCGTTCCAGGTCGTCGCCTCGGCGGCGGACACGATCTTCGTCTCCATCGCGTCGATCTTGATGCCCTTCTCGAGGTTCTTGCCGTACACGAGCGGCTTGCCCGGCTTCAGATCGACGGTGCGGTCGTCGCGCACGTCGCGGTTGACGATCTCGTCGAACGCGCCGTCGTTGAAGATGTTGCAGTTCTGGTAGATCTCGACGAACGCGGTCCCCTTGTGCTGCGCGGCCGCTTCGAGGATCGACTGCATGTGCTTCTGGTGCGTGTCGATCGTCCGCGCGACGAACGTCGCGTTGCATCCGAGCGCGAACGCGAGCGGATTGAACGGCCGGTCGATCGCGCCGAGCGGCGAGCTCTTCGTCTTCTGGCCGACGGGCGACGTCGGGGAGTACTGTCCCTTCGTGAGGCCGTAGACCTGGTTGTTGAACAGCAGGATCTTGATGTCGACGTTGCGGCGCAGGATGTGCGCGAGGTGGTTGCCTCCGATCGAGAGGCCGTCGCCGTCGCCGGTCGCGAGCCACACGGAGAGCTTCGGGTTCGCCGACTTGATCCCCGTCGCGAACGCCGGCGCGCGGCCGTGGATCGTGTGGAAGCCGTACGTGTTCATGTAGTACGGGAAGCGCGACGAGCAGCCGATCCCGCTGACGAACACGATGTCGTGGCGCGCGATTCCGAGGCCGGCCATCACCGTCTGGACCATGTTGAGGATCGCGTAGTCGCCGCAACCGGGACACCAGCGGACCTCCTGGTCCGACTTGAAGTCCTTCTTCGTCAGCGGGGCGGGGCTCGGTGCGCTCGTCGTGGTGTCTTGCATCTCTACTTCTCCATCAGGGTCAGGATGCGCTGCTTGATCTCGTGCACTTGGAACGGCTGCCCCTGGACCTTGGGATAGCTGACGAAGTTCTGGTGCGGGTACTCGCTGCGCAGGATGCGCACCATCTGCCCGAGGTTCATCTCGGGCACGAGGATCGTCGAGTACCGCGAGAAGATCTCGTCGAGGCCGTGCGGAAGCGGCCAGACGTGGCGCAGGTGCATCCGCGCGACGTTCACGCCTTCCGCGTGCAGCTTCTCGACCGCGCTCGTGATCGTGCCCTGGGTCGAGCCCCAGCCGAGCACGAGCACCTTGCCCTTCTGCGCACCGTGGACCTCCGGCGTCGGGATCGTGTCGCGCACCGCCATGACCTTCTGCGCGCGCAGCTTGACCATGAACTCGTGGTTCTCGGGGTCGTAGCTGATGTTGCCCGTGAGGTGCTCCTTCTCGAGACCGCCGATGCGGTGCTCGAGCCCGGGAGTGCCGGGCTTCACCCACGGACGCGCGAGATGCGAGTCGCGGGAGTACGGGAGGAAATCCTTCGGGTCGGTCCGGAACTGGACGGGGAAGCTCGGGAGATCGTCGATCTCCGGCAGCTTCCACGGCTCGGAGCCGTTCGCGATGTAGCCGTCCGACAGCAGGACGACCGGAGTCATGAACTGCACGGCGATGCGGCAGGCTTCGACCGCGCAGTCGAATGCGTCGGAAGGCGTCGCGCAGGCGACGACCGGGAGCCAGGCTTCGCTGTTCCGGCCGAAGACGACCTGGAGCAGGTCCGCCTGCTCGGTCTTCGTCGGCAGTCCGGTCGACGGGCCTCCGCGCTGGACGTCGACGATGACGAGCGGGAGCTCGATCGCGATCGCGAGACCGATGCCCTCCTGCTTCAGCGCGACGCCCGGCCCGGAGGTCGCGGTCGCGCCGAGGTGTCCGGCGAAAGCGGCGCCGATCGCGGAGCACACGGCCGCGATCTCGTCCTCGGCCTGCATCGTCAGGACGCCGTAGTTCTTGTAGGCGGCGAGCTGCTCGAGGATCCCGGAGGCCGGCGTGATCGGGTAGGAGCCGAAGAAGAGCTTCAGTCCCGCGCGCTCGGCGCCCGCGACGAGTCCCATCGCGACCGCCTGGTTGCCCATCATGTTGCGGTACGTGCCCTTCGGCAGCGTCTCGCACTTCGGCACCTCGTACCGGCCCTGGAACATCTCGTGGATGTCCCCGGCGTTGTAGCCGGCGCGCAAGGCCTTCTGGTTCGCCTCGACGAACTCAGGCGTCTTCGCGAACTTGTCCGCGAGCCACTTCAGCGTCGGCTCGAGCGAGCGGTTGTAGAGCCAGTACATCAAGCCGAGCGTGTAGAAGTTCTTGCAGCGCTGGACTTCCTTCGGCGAGAGCGTCGACCCCGCGAGCGCCTCGGTGACGCGCTTGTTGATGTCGATCTGGATGACGCGGTAGCCGCTGAGGGAACCGTCCGTCAGCGGGTTCTTCTCGATCTTCGCCTTGGCGAGATCGGCGTCCTTGAACTGCCCGGTGTTCACGATGAGGATCCCGCCGGGCTTCAGATCGTGGATGTTGACCACGAGAGCCGCCGGGTTCATCGCGACGAGGACGTCGGGCGCGTCGCCCGGGGTGTGGATGTCGGTCGACGCGAAGCGGATCTGGAAGCCCGAGACGCCCGGCCGGGTGCCCGCGGGCGCGCGGATCTCGGCGGGGAAGTCCGGGAACGTCGCGAGGTCGTTGCCGAACAGCGCCGAGGTCTGCGTGAACTGGTTGCCCGTGATCTGCATCCCGTCGCCGGAGTCCCCGGCAAAGCGGATCACGACGCTCTCGAACATCTGCTGACGGTCTTCGACGCTGGCTTGCGGAGGAATGCTCATCGTTCTCCAAATGGCCTCGTCGCGGATCGCGCGATCGCTCCGAGGCGCCAAGAAGGGCCGCGAATAGAATAGCCCAGCCCGGCCGGATCCGTGCAACGGGCGGCCGCTTCGATCACACTCTCTCCAGGCCCCCGCACCATGGACGCGCCCGCCTTCGCGAGTTCCCTCTCCACGCAGCCGGACTCGGATGCCGCGATCGAGGAGGTCGTCCGCGGCGTGCAAGCCGGCCTCGCGGGTCGGAAGCCCGACCTCGCCGTCGTGTTCGTCTCGCACGACCACGGCACGGCGATCGAGCAGCTCGGTCCCCGGCTCGCGGCCAAGACGGGAGCGCGCGTCGTCCTCGGATGCACCGGCGAGGGCGTCGTCGGCGCGGCGCGGGAGGTCGAGCGCGGGGCGGCGATCTCGCTCTTCTGCGGCGTCCTGCCGGACACGGAGCTGCGCCCCTTCGTCGTCCAGGCGGAAAGGGTGGCGGAGGACCGGATTGGCTTCTCGAAGCTGCCCGAGGTCGTCGATCCCGCGCGCGCGAGCATCCTGCTCCTCGCCGATCCGTTCACGTTCCCGGCCGCGGAGTACCTCGAGGCGGTGAACCGCGGCCTTCCCGGTGTTCCGATCGTCGGGGGGATGGCGAGCGGAGGCAGCGGCCCGGGTCAGAACCTGCTCGTCACCGCCGACGGCGTCGTCGAGAGCGGCGCGATCGGTCTCGTGGTCGAAGGCAGCGTCGAGGTGCGCTCGATCGTCAGCCAGGGATGTCGGCCCGTCGGGAAGCCGTGGGTCGTCACGGCGTGCAAGGACAACCTGATCCAGAAGCTCGGCGGCAAGACCGCGGTGCAGGTTCTCATGGAGACGCTCCAAGGCGTGCCGGAGCCCGACCGCGCGCTCCTCCAGAGCCGGCCGTTCCTCGGCCTCGCGGTCGATCCGACGAAGAGCACGTTCGCGCGCGGCGATTTCATCGTCCGCATGCTCGTGGGCATCGAGCCGAAGACGGGAGCGATCGCGGTCGGCGAGAGCAACCTGCGGCTCGGGCAGACGGTCCAGTTCCTCGTCCGCGACGCGGCGTCGGCGGGAGAGGACCTCGCGGCGTTGATGCGCGAGCGCGCCGGCACGACGACGCCGGACACGAGCCCGCGGGGTGCGCTCGTCTTCTCCTGCAATGGCCGCGGAACGCGGATGTTCCCGAGGCCCGATCACGACATCGGCTGCATCCAGGCCGCGTTTCCGTCGCAGATCCCTGCGTCGGGGTTCTTCGCGATGGGCGAGATCGGTCCGGTCGGAGGCCGCAACTTCCTCCACGGGTTCACGGCCAGCGTCGCGGTTTTCCGGCAGCGGGGTTAGAAATAGCGCTCGCACGCGGGCGCAGCGGCGGCCCCGCCGCCGCCCCCCGTACGAGGCTTCCCCCATGAAGAAGTTCCTGATCGCGCTCGCCTGTGTCGCGTTCGTCGTCCTCCTGTCGCTCGGTATCGCGGCGGCCTGCGTCGTCCGCGGCGCCAACCACCTGAGCTTCAATTTCAGCCAGGACGAGAAGGCGAGCCGCCAGGAGACGGTTCCCCTCGAGATCGCCGCCGGGGAGCTGCTCGACGTCGACCTCGACTCCGGGACCGTCCGCGTGAAGGCTTCCGCGGACGGCGCGCCGTCGATCGCGGCGACGATCACGGCCTACGGATCCACGCAGGAGAAGGCCGACGCGGCGCTCGCCGCCACGAAGCTCGAGGTCGTGAAGTCGGCCGAGGGGGTGCGCGTCCGGCTCTCGGGCGGCACGAAGGAGGAGTCGCTCTTCGGTGGGACCACCGTCAGGAGCCACCCGGAGGCGAACCTCGAGATCCGCGTGCCCGCCGGAGCGCGCCTGGCGATCGAGAGCGGGTCGGGCGACCTCGACGGAGTCGGACCGTTCGCGGCGTCGAGGCTCCACTCCTCGTACGGATCCGTGAAGGTCCACGGAGTCGACGGCGATCTCGAAGCGACGTCGAGCTCGGGCGAAGTCTCCGTCGAGACGGTGAAGGGCAAGAAGCTCGTCGCGAAGTCCGACTACGGGAACGTCCGCGCGGCGGACTGCGAGTGCCCCGACGTCCGGATGAACAGCAGCTCGGGCGACGTGGACCTCGCGCGCGTCCGCGGAGAGCGCCTCCGCGTCGGCAGCGGGTACGGGAACGTCACGATGCTCGAAGTCGCAGGCGAAATCGAAGCCGAGCTCTCGTCGGGCGACGTGAAGCTCGAGGACTGGACGGGGGCGCGCGCGAAGCTGAAGACGAGCTACGGCAACGTGCGCGTCGCGAAGGCGGTCGGTGCGCTCGAGGCGGAGAGCTCGAGCGGCGAAGTGACCGTCCGCGACTACGAAGGCGCGCTCGAAGCGCATTCGAGCTACGGCTCGGTCCAGCTCGAAGGCGTGTTCTCGGGGCTCAAGGCGGATTCGAGCTCCGGCCAGGTCTCGGCACGCGCGCTGAAGGGCAGCCGCATCGAAGGCGATTGGAGGTTGTCGTCGTCGTACGGCAACGTGAACCTCGCGATCCCCGAGGGGCTCGGTTGCGAGCTCGACGCGGACACGGCCTACGGCGACGTCGCCGTCGGGTTCCCGGTCGAGGTCCAACCCGGGTCGCGGAAGAAGGGCGAGCACGCGGTGCGGGGCAAGGTGAACGGCGGAGGCGGCAGGATCGAGCTGCACTGCACGAGCGGCAGTATCAAGGTCGGGGCGAGCGCGAAGTAGACGAGCTGGTAGCATCTCCCGCGTGGAGTACGCCGCCCTCGGGATCGCCGTCGTCGCCCTGATCGTCGCGCTCGCCGCGAAGAGCTCCGCGTCGAAGATGGCGCAGAGCGTCGAGGACGCGCGCGGCGACGCGCGGCGACGCATCGAGAACGCGCAGGAAGAGATGCAGCAGGAGCTCGAGGCGCTGCGGCGGACGATGAGCCGCGTGGCGGCGGGAGAGAAGCTGACCCCGCAGATGGTGCTCGAGGGACGCCTCTGGCGCGAAGCGTCGACCGACGAGGGAAAGAAGATGGTCGCGGAGGGCGACATCCGCCTCGTCGACGTGAGGACCGCGCAGGAGACGTCGCGCGGGATCATCCCGGGAGCGCTGCTGATCCCGGTGCAGGAGATCGAGACGCGCTGGAAGGAGATCCCCCGCGACGGGAAACGGACGCTCGTCTACTGTGCGGGCGGCCAGCGCTCGGCGGCGGCCTGCGAGTTCCTGAGCCGGCAGGGATTCGAGAACCTGTTCAATCTCTCCGGCGGATTCATGTCCTGGAGCGGGCCGACGGGACAACCGGGGTAGGCGCCCGCGGGCCGCGGCGGTGAAGAGTCAGGCAGCCACCGTCGCGACGGGCGTGCTCCTGCTCGGCGCCCTCGCGCTCTGGATCGGGCGCGGTTGTCTCCGGAGCGCGAACCCGCCGGTCGAAATCCGACCCGGGGCGTCGAAGCCCGCGGTGCTCTCGGCGAGCGGCTGGTACGCGCGCGGGAACGAGCTCCTGAACGGGTCGAAGGACTTGCGCGGCGCGGCGGAGGCGTACCGCAAGGCGACCGAGCTCGCTCCGTCGATGGGCGAGGCGCACTACGGCCTCGGCTATTGCCTGCTCGAGCTCGACGACGTCGAAGGCTGCCTCGCGGAGATCGAGAGCGCCCTCTCCCTCGCGCCGGATAACGCGAGCTGGCGCAAGGACGCGGAGAACGTCCTCGTCCGCGCGCACATCCGCAAAGGGCAGCCTCGGAAACCGTGACGGGAGCCGGCTCGCAGTCGAACCGGCTCCCGTCGGATCACCATGTGATGCGGTAGGCGTTCGACACGTTGAACGTGCCGCCGACGGGTGTCGGGCAGAAGCTCGGGTTCGGATCGCGGAAGTACGTCTGGTAGTAGCGCGTGGAACCGGGCGCGATCGGATCGCCGAGCGCCGCCGAACGCGCCGAGATCGACGGATCGCCGGCGCCGGGCACCGAGACGACGCCGTTGACGGCGTTCACGGAGTAGAGACGCTTCAGGATCCCGGCGACACAGCGCAATCCGTCTCCGTAGACCGCCGGCGACGCGAGCGTCGTCGTGCCTTGCAGCACGATCGACAGCGCCGCCGGGAGCTCGCCCGACGAGGTCAGCACGACCGTGTCCGGCGTCGTCGTGCCCGTCGCGTGGAGCCAGGCACCGATGCTGCCCGGTTGCGACGTCGCGCAGCCGCGTCCCGCGACGCCGAAGTTGCCGCACGGGCACGCGCCTGCGACGAGGCCGTCGCCGGAACAGTACGGCGTGCCCGGTCCGCAAGCGTGGCTCGACGGATCGGCGGGATCGGAACCGCCGTCGATCTCGTCGCGGTCGAGGCAGCCGTCGAGGTCGCGGTCGATGCCGATGCGCGTCGACGTCCCGCGCGGAACGACGGTGTAGGTCAATTCGCTGCCCGGCGCGGCGGAGGCCTGGAGGGCCGCCGTCGTGACGATCTCGGCCGCGCGATCGGCCTGGAACAAGCCGCCTCCGATGTACGCGTACCCGCGCGAGATCCCGGCCTGGAGGCCCTTGACCACGAGCCCGACCTTCTTCGTGTCGGCCTGGGTGATCATGTTCGCGATCAGCGCGAGCTGACCCGGCTCCGGATTCCCGGCGTCGACGAGCGTCGTCTCCGCGCCGACCGCGGCGTGCGCGTCCTTGCTCGTGCCGCCCGGAGGCTCGAGCTGGAAGGGATTCTGCGAGCCCTGAGGCAGGTCGGAGCCCGAGAACGCCAGGATGAACGCGACGAGGTCGGCCGTCTCCTGGTTGCTCTGCAGCGTGAACACGGGCTCGTCCACGAAGCGCTCGATCGAGTCGACGCTGCCGTCGTGCAACACGCCGAAGCCGGCCGTGTTGATCATCTGAGTCATGTCGAAGCCGACCTTCTGGTAGTCGTTGCGCAGCTGCGGCACCTTCATCGAGACGTTCGTGAGGCCGTCCCTCGAGACCAGCATGTGGTGGTGCTCGCCGTTCGGTCCGATCGGGAACGGGACGAGCGTGGCGCCCTGCAGCGTGTAGTCCGTGCCCATCCCGGTCGGCAGCGTGTGGCACGTGACGCACGCGAGCGCGTTGCCGTCGAGCAGTCGGGGCGGGCGGTAGATCGAGAGCCCGGCCTGCGCGTTGCCGTTCGGCAGCGGTTGTCCCGCCGGCCCGAACCGCCCCGTCGTATGGTGGCCGGGCAGCGGCAGGTTCGTCGGCAGCGTGTTGTCGAAGTTGCGGTACGGGTTCGGCGGGAACGCGATCGTCTCCAGGAAATCCTCGTACTCCTGCATCTCGGCCACCGTCAGGTTCGTGTCGTCGCCCTGGAGGCCGATGAACGCGCCGTTGAACTCCTCGAGGCCGGCCCGGTCGCCGCGCCAGTGGAGCGGCTCCTTGCCGATGATGTCCTGGAGCGTCTGCGTCGTCATCGGGCCCTTCATCGGGTGCCAGTCCTGGAAGCCCGTATTGAGACCCGGGATGTTCGCTCCGAGATTCTGGCCCTGCGTCGACTTCATCAGGCCCGAAGGATCGCCGAGGTCCCACGCGAGGCGGTCGAAGCGGGCGTCGACGTGGCACGAGGCGCAGGCGATCTGGCCGAGGCCCGAGTTCTTGTGCGTGTCGTAGAGGTGCTTGCGTCCGATGCGGATCGCCGTCGGCGACGGATCGTGGAAGGGCACGCGCGCCGTCTCGAGCTCGGTCGCGAGATCGACGACGGAGATCGCACCCTCGAACTTGTCGAGGACGAGGACGCGCGCGTGTGCCGAGTCGACCACGACGCCGGTCGGGCCTTCGCCGACCGCGATCGTCGGCGCCAGGCCCACGCGGTGTCCCGTGTTGTTGATCACGATCAGGTTGTTCGAGCCAAGACCCGTGACGTAGCCCTTCGTGCCGGTGCTGTTCCAGGCGATGCCGCGCGGGTCGCCCAGCGACTGGTCGCGCAAGGGCTGGGGAATCGTCGGCACCGCGTACGTGAGGTGCGGGTTCAGGTCGTCGATCCCGAGCGTCGCGGGCCCGGCCGGCGCGACGCGCGCGATCTCCACGCGCGTGAAGCGACCCTGGACGTTGGGCTCGAACCGGATCTCGTTCGTGGCTTCCGTGCCGACGATCGAGACGTCACCGCTGACCGGATTGACGGCGATCGCCATGCAGATGTTCATCAGGTGACGGGCGTACGTGACGCCGTTCGTGCCCGTGTCGATGATCGCGAGGTCGTTGTCGGTGAGATCCCAGCCGACGGGTCGACCGGAGTGCGAAGCGTTCGGTCCGCTGACGAGGCCCGTCCAGTCGCCGTTGTTGTCGTCGAACCAGTTCCCGCCCGAATCCTTGCGGACGATCAAGCCGACCGCGGGCGGGTTCGGGTTCGCGGGATTCTTCGGCGGGTTGAACGCCGCGCCGCTGTTCGGCGGCGGGTTCACTCCGCCGTACGGGCCGATCGGATCGCTCACCACGTTCGGCGGGAAGCCGATGTTCGTCTGCGCGCCCCCGCCGAGGATCGTCGTCGAGTTCCCCGAGAAGAAGATCGCGACGTACACCTGGCTGCCGTCGGCGCTCCTCGCGAGCGCGCGCGGAGCTTCCCCGTCGATCGCGATGCGCGTCGGCGCCGCGCCGAGGTTCGAGGGATCGAAGGCGAGAACGACGCTCGTGCCGGAGCAGGAGACCCACGCGCGCTCGGGCGAGCCCGCGAAGACCACATCGCGCGGCTCGTCGTCGACGCGCAGCGTGCGGACGACGTGGCCGGTCGAGAGCTGGACGATGCTGACGCTGTCGGAGACGGCGTTGACGACCCACGCTTCGTCGTTCGTCCGCGCCCGAACCGATACCGGATCCAGGCCGACCGGGATGCTGCCGATCGGAAGGAGCGTCGCGCCGCTCGCGTCGAACACCTCGAGGCGGTCGTCCGCGGTGTTCACGACGAGCAGCTTCGAGCCGTCGGGCGTCAGCTCGAGTGGGTGGACGTGCGGCGACTCCCAGTTGACGAACGCGGGCGGCGCCTGGGCTGCGCAGATCGACGGGGTCGCGGCGAGAGCGAGAAGCGAAACGGGAAGCAGGCTCTGGATTCTCACGGGGATCCTCGCGTCCGGGGGGAGAGTGGACCCGGATGGCCAGGCAAGGATACCCGCAGAGCCCGGGTTCCGCCCGGGTCCCTGCGACCAAGATCGAGGCCCTAGCTCAGGGATCTACCCGAGCTTCTTCAGCGCGCCCTGCAGCTCGCTCCAGTTGCGCTCGTCCTTCGTGTTCTCCTGGACCTGCACGAACGCGACCTTGCCGGCCTTGTCGATCACGACGCTCGCGCGGTGGCTGATGAACGGCACCGCCGGATGCTTCAGGCCGAACTTCGACGTCACCTCGAGCATCGGATCGGCGAGCAGGTCGTACTTCAGGCCCTTCGCCTGCTTCCACGCCTTGTGCGACCACGTGGAGTCGCGACTCACGCCGACGACGACCGTGTCCGGACCGACCGGGATCGGCGGCTGCTCGCTCATCTTGCACATCTCCTTCTCGCAGGTCGGGCTCCAGTCGAGCGGGTAGAAGAGGAGCACCACGTTCTTCCCCTTCTGCGCGGAGAGCTTCCACTCCTTCTCGTCCTGGGTCTTCAGCGTGAAATCTGGGGCCATGGTTCCGACGTCGATAGGCATGTCTTCTTCTCCTTCGTCGCAGATGTCTTCTGGTGGACGCGTCGCGATGAGCTTAGCGCGTGCCGTCGGATCCGGTCCAGGCTAGACTCGCCCGCGGAGCCCTTCCCGCGCGCATGCCCCCGTCCCTTCCGCCCGACATCCGAGCGGATCTCGAGTTCGCGATCGCCGCCGCTCGCGCCGCCGGTGAGCGCGCTCTCGCTCTGCGCGCGACGGGGAGATGGAGCGGAGACACGCTCGCCGACGTGGGAGACCAGGCGGCGGACGGATTCCTGCAGGGCCTCGTCCGCGGTCGCTACCCCGACGACGGGATCCTCTCGGAGGAGACGGCGGACACGCGCTCCCGCCTCTCGAAGTCGCGCGTCTGGATCATCGATCCGCTCGACGGCACGCGCGAGTACAGCCAAGTGCGCGAGGATTGGGCGGTCCACGTCGCGTTGACGGTCGACGGCCGCTGCGCGATCGGGGCCGTCGCGCTGCCCTCCAAGCCGGCGACGCTGTGGGGCGTGTGCGTGCGGGGTCACGAGAGCGGCGGCGACGAGTCCGGGCAGGCACTCCTCCGCGGCGACAGCGCTTCGGCCGATCCGCCGCGGATCGCCGTGAGCCGGAGCCACACGCCGGCCTGGACGCAGCGCTTCGCTGAAACGCTGGGCGCGGAGCTCGTCCACGCCGGGAGCGTCGGGAACAAGGTCGCGATGCTCCTGCGCGGCGAGGCCGACCTCTACGTCCACCGCAAGCAGCTCAAGGAGTGGGACACCTGCGCCCCCGAGACCGTCGCGCGCGCGGTCGGGTGGACCGTGTGCAAGCTGCGCGGGGAAGAGCACGTCTACAACCGCGAGAATCCCGTCAACGATCAGCTCGTCGTGTGCCGCCCCGCGTGGCGAGACCGCGTGCTCGCGGCGCTCATCTCGGCCGGCGCGATCGAAAGCTGACTACGCGGGCGGCTTTGCGGAGCCCTTCCGGTACGCGTCCGGAACGCGGCGCTCCATGTAGGACTCCGGCACGGCCGGCGCGACGAAGCCGGTCTTGCGGTAGAGCCCGTGCGCGTCGCGGGTCACGAGGTTCCAGCGGCGGAGACCCTGGAGATCGGGATGGACCGCGATCACTTCCATCAGCCACGTCGCGAGTCCCTTGCCGCGCTCTTCTTCGAGCACGAACACGTCCCCGATCCAGGCGAACGTCGCGAAGTCGGTGATGACGCGCGCGAAACCGACCTGGCGCTCGGGATCCCCGCGCTCGTAGACGCCGAAGCAGAGCGAGTTCTCGATCGAGCGGGCGACGATCTCGCGCGGGATGTCCTCGGCCCAGTACGAGCGTGCGAGGTAGCCGTGCACGACGTCGAGCTGCAGCCGTCGCGCGTCGGTGCTGATCGTCCAGCCGTCGCGGCTCCACTCGAGCGCGCGGCGCATCAGATCTGGATCTTGAGCGGCTTCAGCACGAGGAGTCCGGCCGCCATCGAGACGAGGAGGAAGCCGAGCAGGATCCCCGCGGGTCCGTCGGGAAGGAACGCGAGATGCCTCTCGGGGTACTCGATGCGCACGCTCCGGAAGGGCGATCCGCTCGCGAGGTTGTCCTCGGCGGGCCACAGGAGCGCCGACCAGACGCCCTGGGCGCGCTCGGGCTGGAGCGGCCCGTCCGCGAAGCCCGCGGACATCTGCTTCGACGCACGCGTGCCGTCCGCGAGGACGAAGCCGATCGCGCCCGACAACGGTGCCGTCGCGACCACTTCCTGGAAGGCGCGGCCTTCGCTCGCGACCCGCACGAGCGGGGACAGCGCGCGCACTCCGGGCGGGAGCTGGATCTCGAGGCCGGCGATGTCAGCCGCGCGCTCGCGCGCGAGCTCGACCTCGATCAGCGTCCCGCGCCCCGGCATGACCTGCTCGTCGGGTCCGTGGACTCGGATGGGGTCGAAGCCGTAGCGCACGGCGAGCTGCGCGATCACGAGGACGAACGGGATCGAGAGCGGGATGAACGGCCCGAAGTTGAGCGCGAGGTACTGGAAGTTGCGGAGCAGGACCTTCCCGATCGCGCGGCCGACGATCGCGAGGTCGTCCTGGTAGATCCGGATCTCGATCAGGTGCGCCTTGATCTTGTCCTTGGCGGCCTTGATGCGGCGCTGCGAGCTCAGGTGCTTGAACGCGATCAGCGCGAGGATCCCGAAGACGGCGCTCGTCACGACGAGCGCGAACGCGAACCCGAAGTGCTCGAGCGGCGCGAGCAGGCGGTCGAACATCCGCGTCAAGCCGTGGTTCAGCGCGTTCATGCCACCGCCGCGCGAGGGCGGTCAGCTGATGTAGCCGAGCCCGCGCAGCTTCTCGGTGATGTCCGCGTCGCTCTGCGCGTCCTCGAACTTGGCGATCTCCTTCTCGAGAACGTGCACGATGTACTCCTCGTGCGACGCGTAGCCCGCGACCTCCGAGATCTTCTTGATCCGGTCGAGCAGGTCCTTGTCGAGCTTGATCTTGCTTCCGCCGCCGAACATGGCATGAGCCTCCGTCTGGAAGTCTACCTCAGCACGGGAGCGCCATGCATCCCGTCCGCGGGCGCGATCCCGTACTGCTTCAGGATCTCGACGGTCAGGTCCTCGAGTCCGTGCGCGCCGGGCAGCACCGGCCGGCTCGAGAGCAGCACGCCAGGCACGACGTCCGGGCACATCAGGTGACTTCCATTGAACGTGCCGCCGAGGTTGTCCTCGAGGATCGCGTTCGGGATCTCGCCGAGCGACGACTGGTCGGAGTTTCCGTAGCCGGCGTCGTATCCGACGATCAGGTTCGGCGCGTCCACGGTGCGGTTCCCGTGGTAGACCGCGAGCGCCTCGTCGCAGCGTTTGACGACGTGGAGGCCCGTCTTCTCGTCGACGAGCGCTTCGAGCTTCGCCTTGATCTCGGCGAGCAGCGCGTCGGCTTGCGGTCCGGGCGCCACGATGCCGCTCTCGTCGTCGGCGGTGTTCTTGTCGTTCGATTCCCGGCCCGCGAGATTCAGGTACAGGCCGTTGAATCCCATTCCGTACGCGCGCGTCCTCGACCAGTC
Organism: Planctomycetota bacterium; assembly: GCA_036006425.1. Taxonomy (GTDB): domain Bacteria; phylum Planctomycetota; class UBA1135; order UBA1135; genus DASYPQ01. Next base: position 42,537 of record DASYPQ010000011.1, on the reverse strand, counting down.
GACCGCGCCGGCTTCCGTCGAGATGAACACGCGCGCGAAGTTCGGGTCGGTCCGCGGCAGCTCCTTCGTCTTCCCGGGCTTCAGCACGAGGTAGCCCTGCTCGACGAGCCACGTGTTCAGGTTGAACTTGCGCCGGTAGGACTTGAAGCCGTGGTCGCTCATCACGAGGAGGAGCGCGTCGGGCGGAAGGCGGGATCGCAGCCGGCCGAGCACGGGATCCATGCGCATGTAGAGGTCGTAGACGACCTCCTTCCACTCGCTGCCGGGGCGGTTCGACCAGCTCGACGAATCGGCGGCGGCGAATTTCGCGTCGTGGAACGGATGCCCCTCGTCGAAATGCCGCCACATCATGTGGCTGCAGAGGTCGACTCCGGAGAAGTAGAAGAAGAGGAATCCGCCGTCGGCATTTGTCAGCCAGCGGTCGAGCGCGTGGTCGAGGATGCGCACGCCTTCCGCGTGGACGACCTCGGACTGCGCCATGAACTCGCGGTCGTCGAGCGCCTTGTCCTTGAGCGCGTTGACGTCCTCGGGCATCCCTTGCGTGTAGTAGAGGCCGATCGCCTCGGCGAGATCGCGGCTCGCGCCCTTCGGCGCGGACACCGGCGCGATCGGGTCGATCGGATCGATGTTCACCGGCGACGCGTAGAGCTCGAACGTCGGCGCGAGGCTGCGGAGGTAGAAGCGGACGATCCCGGGGACGCTCGAGACGCCCGCGGGCAGCACGCGGAACGACACGCGCGCGAAATCGCTCCACTCTCCCGGGCGCAACACGAAGATCTTCGAGCCCGTGTCGATCGCGGCGGCATTCGCCTTCGCGTCGATGCGGATCACGAGAGGCGCCAGCGCGTGCTCGCCGTCCTGCTTGAACGGGTTCGCGGGACCGCGCAGGGACGTCTCGATCTTGCCGTCGTACTCGCGCACGGGGATCGTCTTCGCGCTCTCCGCGCCGTCGCGCGCGAGCAGATCCGTCGTGTACAGCTTGTACTCGCCGTAGGCCGAGTCGACTGCGGGAGTCATCATCCCGGAGAACGAGAGACCCTTCGAGGGCTCGACCGGGAAGTTCGCGGGCATCCGCCAGATGTCCGCGGGCACGCCGTGGTCCGCGAGGATCTTCCAGAACGGCGCGCCGTCGCGGCTGCTCTTGACGTCGCCGCCGAGCGGCACCTGCCAGTCGGTCCAGAGCAGCTTGACGTTCCGCGGATCGGGGGTCGTCGTCGTCGGCGGCGCGACGTCGCGCGTCGTCGGATCGCGGTGGATGAAATCGAACACGCCGTGGCCACCGGGATCGAGGCCCGTGATGAAGCTCGACCACGCGACCGGGCTCTGCGGCGGCGTCGACGTCCCGAGGACGTGCACTCCGCTGTCGGCGATGAGTCGCGCGAAGTTCTTCATGCGCTCCGGATACTTCGCGACGACCTCCTGGAGGATCTCCGGGTCCATCCCGTCGATCCCGAGGACGACGACGCGCGGGTGCTTCGGCGACGGCGCCGTCAGGGCGAGATGCTCCTCCGCGAGCGGGTCGCGCCGCGGCACCGCGGGCAGGAGGAAGATCGCCAGGACGAACAGCGCCGGCCAGAGCGTCCAGCGCGGCAACCTCAAGCGCGCACCTCGGCGACCGCCGGGCTCGGCTTGCGGCTCGATCCGGGGAGCGTCCCGGTGAACAGGGCGCGGCCCTGCATGTAACCCGGGACCGGAACGCCGAAGAGGTCGAGGATCGTCGGCGCGAGATCGACGAGTGCCGCTTCGCGCGACTCGACCTTGCGATTGCACCAGAACACGCCGGGCACGAGCCGCGGATCGACGCAGTGATCTCCCGACCACGAGCGCGTGTTGTCCGTGAATACGTCGCGCGTCACCGCGCCGGTCGCGCAGTCCCACGAGTGCCGGTAGCCCTTGTGATATCCGATCAGGAGCTCCGGAGCGGCGTCGGCGTACGGACCGGAGTGCATCTCGCGGGTCAGGAAGACCTCGCGGATCGCGGGTTCGCCCGTCGCGGGGTCGCGCAACGCCTCGAGCTTCGTCTTCAGCTCGCGGCAGAGCTGGTCGAGCTCCGCGCCGGGCTTCACGATGCCGTCGCGCTCGCGTCCGACGCGGTTCACGAAGAGGCCGGTGAGGCCGAGCGTGAACGCCTTCGTCCTCGACCAGTCGACCTTCTCGAACCAGTCGCCGGAGACTTCGGCGCCGTCCTTCAAGTGGAGGTAACCCTCGCGCTGGAGCCACGAGTTCAAGTTCACGCCGCGGCGGAAACTCGTGAAGCCGTGGTCGGAGATCACCATGAGCACCGTGTCCGGATCGTCGCCGAGCTTCGCGCGGACCTCGCCGACGAGCGCGTCCATGCGCTGGTAGGTCTCGGGGATCACGCGCTTGTAGGGCTCGACTTCCTTGCCCGCGTTCGCGGGGTGATCGGGTTCCAGCGTCCGCCAGAACATGTGGCTGATGCGGTCGGACGTGTCGAAGACGACGCTCACGAAGCCGCGCTTCGTCTTGTCGAGCGCGTCCCAGAGCTGCAGCTTGCGCTCCTCGAAGAAGAGCCAGGCCTGCTTGAGGAACGCGTTCTCGTCGATCACGCGCTCGTTGAGCGCCCACGTGTCCTCCGCGAGACCGAGCGTCGCGAACGGTCCGAGGAGCTTCGCGAGGTAGATCGAGTACACGAACGGGTGCGCGATCGGCATCGCCGGACGCTCCGGATCGATGTTGATCGGCGTCGCGTAGAGCTCGAACTCGCGCTCGTCCCAGGTCTGCACGTAGAAACGCACGATGCCGGAGATCTTCCCGAACGGCACGACGAGCCAGGGCGTGTACTCCTTGAGGCCGACCTCGACGGTCGCGTCGCCGACGGTGATCCGCGCCTTGCGCTTCACCTCGCGGTACGTGACCTTCGAGTCGCCGATCTCGACCGTGAACGGACACTTCATCGGGTGGCCGTCGTCTCCGCGCGGCCCGGTGAGGTTCGACTCGACGAGCCCGTTGCGCACGACGATGACGTACTGCTGACCGCCGATGCGCTTGTCCTCCGCGCGCGGCTTCGTCGAGTAGAAGGAGAACGAGCCCTGCGTGCCCTGGATGTCGGGGACGCACATGCCCGACAGCAGCGTTCCGTTCTTGAACTTCTGGGGCGGGAACGTGATCGGCACGCGGAGGATCGTCGACCAGACGCGGTGCGCGCCGAGCAGCTTCCAGAACGGCTGGCTCTTCTGGAGGAGCCGGTAGACCGCCTTCCTCCCGAACGGCACGTCGGCGAGGCCGAGATTCAACGTGCGCGACACGGTGCGGATGTCGCTCGAGGACAGCACGGGCGCGTAGCTGCACGGATCGCGCGTGAGGAAGTCGTAGATGTTGTGCCGCGACGCGTCGACGCCCGTCGCGAACGTCGACCAGGCGACCGGCGAGATCGAGGGGCACGCGGTCGCGAGCGACCGGAAGCAGCCGTCCGCCTCGAGCTTCTGGAGGTTCGGGAGCAGCCCCTCGGCCATGTACTTCCGCGCGAGTCCGGGATCGAACCCGTCGAGACCGACGACGACGACGCGCTTCGCCTTCGAATGCGTCCGCCGCGGGAACGTGACGAGGCGCCAGGCCGCCTTGAACGGCCAGATCAGGATGACGACGAAGGCGAGGAGGAAGGTCCCGAGGAGGACGAGGAACGACCCCGCGGCCGCGAACCCCGCTCCGGGCCCGATGTAGAGGAGGACCGGCGGCGCGGCCAGGGCGGCGAAGGCACCGCCGGCGAAGAGGGCGCGACGGAGACGGGGAGAGCGGTTCATGCGCGGACTGAGCGGCAGGAGTCTTCTCGGACCTCGTCGTCGGGTCCGGAATCAACCATCCTAGATCAGAGTCCCGATCCTATCGTCCCCAACTCTCGAGCACTGGAGATGCAGGGCGCCGAGCTCCCCTGGGTCCTCAGACCGAGGTCCGATACCCGAACCAACGCTCGAGAATCCCCTGCTCCTTCTCGAGCTCGAGCAGCGTTCGGTCGAGGTCGCGCCTCGCATCCAGGAGGCTGTCTTGGCATTTCTTCAGGCCGACCTCGATCCGGGCCTTCCGCTGCGCCGCGTCTCTTCGAGCCACCGAGTCGAGCTCGCTCTCCATCCGAGGTTGAACCGAACCTTCGTGTGATGTCACGACCTAGGACCTCCTCAAGGGTAGCGCTGCGAACAGAGTGTAGCAGCCCACAGCCAGCAAGGCGTGAAGCGACGCGAGAGAGTGCCGCGTGTCTGATCAGCTCACTCGGCAGAACACCCGCCTGCCCCGGCGTCTCGGGCCGCTCATCGTCGGCGCGTGTAGTCATCGCTCGTTCTCTCCGTGTTCCAAGAGGCACCCTTCCGCCATCGATGGACTCGACGGAAGCGATGCGGTGTCGGAGAATCCGAGAGAATCGCCGGCTCAGCGCCGGACGGCTGCGCTGAAGGCCCGCCCGATCAGGAGACGAGTCCGTGCTTGCCGAGGTGAGCGAGGATCTTCTTCGCCGACTCCTCGACCGTCTCCTTGCCGGTGTGGACGACGACCTCGGCGTTCTCCGGCGCCTCGTACGGGTCGCTGACGCCGGTGAAGTTCTTGATGATGCCGGCGCGCGCCTTCTTGTAGAGGCCCTTCACGTCGCGCTCCTCGAGGACGTCGAGCGGAGCCTCGACGTACACCTCGACGAACGGGGCGTGACTCTTCTTGCGGATCTCGTCGCGCACTTCGCGGTAGGGCGAGATCGCCGCGGTGATCGACGCGACGCCGTTGCGCGCGAGCATGTTGGCGACGAACCCGATCCGGCGGATGTTCGTATCGCGATCCTCCTTCGAGAACCCGAGTCCCTTCGAGAGGTTCTCGCGCACTTCGTCGCCGTCGAGGACCTCCACGCGACAGCCCTTCGCCTTGAGGATCGGCGTGAGGTGTGTCGCGAGCGTGCTCTTGCCCGCGCCGGAGAGTCCCGTGAACCAGAGGATAAAACCCTTGTCGCTCATGAATGCGTCGTCCGTCGTGTGGAGGGGGGAAACGGGTCAGCGAATCTGGCCTTCGAGGTACGGCACCTCGAAGCACTTGTCATGCATGATCGGACCGTGGCCGAAGTAGCCGCCTTCGCCGAAGAGCTCGCCGTGGTCGGAAGTCACGACCACGTACGTGTTCTTCGGAACGGTGTCGAAGAGCTCGGCGATCACGCCGTCGATGTAGCGCACCGAATCGACCTGCCGCGCGCGTAGCTCGTCGAGCTTCGCCTGGTCGAAGAACTGGCCGGCCTCCGAGGACTGGTCCAGCTTGCCTTCCGCGTCGATCTGTCCTTCGAGCTTCTTGAAGACGCCGTTGACGCCGCTGATCCGCGGCCACATCGAAGAGTCCTCGTCGGGCTTCGCGTAGGGGTAGTGCGTCTCCCCCACGTTCATGAGCACGAAACTCGGGCGTTCCGCCGACCAAGGGATCGTCGGCAGCATCGCGCGCATGTCGTTGTGCTTGTCCATGAGTTGGAAGCTGTCGAAGTCGCGGTTGATTCCCGTCTTCGGATTCAGCACCGGCAGCGAAACGCGCGCGTGCGTCGCGTACCCCAGCGTGTTGCGCAGGAACCCCGGCAGCCACAGGCCCGGGACCATCTTCCCGAACTCGACGCCCTTCGCGCCGAGGCGCCGGTTGTAGTTGTAGAAGTCCTCCTTGTAGTAGTCGGAGGCGTAGACGTTCGGCGGCGTCGTGTGCGGGAGCAGCCCGGTGAGCAGGTTGTAGTGCGAGGGCGCCGTCCACGAGGCGTAGCTGAAGCGCCGCTCGAGCTTCCCGAGCTTCTGGATCGTCTTCGGATTCGCTTCGACGAACGTGTCGAAGCGGCACGAGTCGAGGATCACGATCACGAAGTTGTTCTGCGCCTTCGGCGCGGGACGCGGAGCCTCCAGCGGGCGCGGCGTCGCACGCGGCGCCGGCTTCGGAGACTCCTTCTTCGCGAAGAGGTCGAAGAGACCCATGGTCCTCGCCGGTCAGGCCTTGACCTGGCTGCGGTAGTGGTCCGCCAGGACCTTCGCCGTCGACGGGCGCATCACGCGCTCATCGGGCATCTCGCCCTTGTCGAGGAGCTCGCGCATCCGCGTGCCGGAGATCGTCACCTGCGTCTTGCCCTTGTTCTCCTCGACGAGCCCGACGCGACCGATCTCCTCGAAGTACGCGGCGAAGCCGACGTTCACGGTCTTGATCGCGAGCTCGCCGCCGAGCTTCCCGAAGATCTCCTGCGCGTCGAAGTCGCCCCAGATCGGCGTCTTGTCGTCGTACGGCGCGTCCGCGTGCTTCCGGCCGACGATGAAGTGGCTGAATCCGAGGTTCTGGCGGTAGATCGAGTGCATCACGGCTTCCCGCGGGCCGCCGTAGTACATGCGCATGTCGAGCCCGATCAGCTCGAGCTGGTCGTTGAGGTCCTGGCTCTTCTGCTTCCAGAGGGCTTCGTCCATGTCGCCCTTGCCGAGGAAGCGGCCCTCGACGAGCGCCTCGTACGTCCGCATGCGGACGTCCGCGGGCACGTCGTCGCCCTTGAGCTGTCCGACCAGGGGGTTCAGCACGACGCCCGTCCGCTTCCCCGTGTCGCGCAGGAGCTTCTCGGCCCCGTAGACGAGCGCGTATTCGTGCGCGCGGTGCAGCGGGTTCCGGGTCTGGAACGCGACCGTCTGCTCGAATCCGCGCTTGGCGAAGAGGGCGCGCGTCGCCTTCGGCCCGAGGACGCGCGCCGCGAACGGCCGCTTGTCCTCGAACGGGACGAGCTGGATCGATCCGCCGACGAGCTTCGTGCGCGGGTCGCCGAGCCAGAGCTTGGCGCCCGGGTGGTCCGTGCGCTTCGTGCCGTAGACCGTCTCGACGAACTCGACCTTGTTCCAGGCGAAGACGTCGTCGACTTGCAGGCGACCGAAGATCGTGCCGCCGTGCACGAGCGCGAGCTCGCTGCGCGACCGCGCGACGGCGGCTTCGGCGTCCGTGACCGGAAGGACGATCGGGATCGTCCAGGCGTAGCGCCGGCCGCCGCTCTCGATCGACGCGGATTCGATCACGGAGCGATACAGCGCCTTGCCCATCGGCCCCACGAGCGGGGAGAGCGTCCCGTCCGCGATGCGGTAGAGCGTCGTGCGATCGGTCTCGTTGACGTCGACGCGCGGGAGCGTGGACCATCGTCCGGTGTCGATCTCGGTGCGCGGGACGATGCGGTCGACGGGGGTCTCGAGGCCCCCGTGGACGGGGACGGGCTTCGACGTGGAGGTGATCGGCATGGGGAAAGCGTGGGTGGGTTGGAGCTCGTCGGCGGCGGATCAGAGGTAGCCGAGCTTCTTGAGCTTCCGCTTCAGGTCCTCGATCTCGTCCTTGCTGAACTCGGTCTTCCCCTGCTCCTCCGCTTCCCCCATCACGTCGCGCAGGACGTAGACGATGAAATCGGTGGGCGAGTTGAAGCCCGAGCCCTCCACGACGTGCTGGATCTTCCGATACAGCGGTCGGGGGATCTTGACGGTGACCTTGGTTTCGCGCACGGCTCGCACTCTGATCGCACTCCTATCGTACTCCCATTGGAGTGCGGCGCCAGACCCGTCGCGACTATTCGCGGGGTCCCCGGCCTGCTTGGTCGTGTATCCCTCTATCTTTCACCGTCTTGCGGAGAGCCTCCGCCCCCCCATGCGTGGACCCAGCCTCTTCCTCGTCTGCCTGATCGCCTCCTGCGGCACCTCGGACCCCAAGGCCCTGACCGACGCCGGTTCGGCCGCGCTGAACTCGGGTGACGCGAAGGGGGCGGTCGCGAGCTTCGACCGCGCGATGGAGCACATGGATGCCTCGCACCCCGACTACCTGCGCGCCGCGGTCGGCCGCTGCCAGGCCCTCGCCCGCCTCGAGCCGAAGCGCGCCGAGGAGGACTTCCTGGCGCTCGCGCGCGCGCAGCCCGCGCGCGTCCGCGAGCCGGACTTCACGGTCGTCGCGACGGAGCTCGTGCGGCAGCGGTCGATCACCTCCGCGGTCGCCGTCGCGGAGGCCGGGATGAAGATGTTCGCCGACTCTCCGTCGATGAAGTCGCTCCGCGACATGATCGGCGACGCGGCGAAGAAGGCGAGCGACCCCGAAGCGCTGCAGCGTCTGAAGGGCCTCGGGTACGCCGGCGACGGCTGAGTTCGCGTCGGCGGGGCGTTGACGCAGCCCGCGGAACTCCCTTGGATGGGGACATGCCCTCATCGACTCGAGCTCTCGCATTCTTCGCGCTCACCCTCGGACTCGCTCTCTCCGGATGCGCGACGACGGTCTCCTCCTACCGCGACCGCGACCAGTCCGAGGCCATGGAGTGCGTGTTGCGCGCCCAGGAGGCCGCGTGGAACCGCGGCGATCTGGACGAGTTCCTGACGGACGGATACCTCCAGTCGCCGACGCTCACGTTCTTCTCGGGTGGAGAGATCAGCCGCGGATTCACGACGGTCCTCGAGCACTACCGCAAGAGCTACAAGGAAGGCGGCAAGGAGATGGGCCGCCTCGCGTTCAGCGACGTCGAGACGCTCCTTTTCGGGGCCGACAGCGGGATCGTCCGCGGCAAGTGGCACCTCGATTTCCTGAACAAGTCGCAGGTCGGGGGCCTCTTCACGCTCGTGATGCAGCGCACCCCGCAAGGATGGCGCATCGTCCACGACCACACGAGCGTCGACGAAAAACGCTGATCAGGCGGTCATGCCCCCGCCGGGGCGTTTCAGCGCGTGGGCTTCGAGCTCCCGCGTGACGTGCGCGAAGGCGTCATCCACGGAATCCGTGCGGTGGAAGAGGTCGACGTCCTCCGCGCTGATCATGCCGTGCCGGATCAGCGGCTCGAAGTGCAGCACCTCGTTCCAGTACTCCGTGCCGTACAGGACGATCGGCATCGGCTTCGTGATCTTCTTTGTCTGGACGAGCGTCACGATCTCCATGAACTCGTCCATCGTCCCGAAGCCGCCGGGCATGATCACCATCGCCTTGGCCAGGTAGCTGAACCAGAACTTCCGCATGAAGAAGTAGTGGAACTCGAACGCGAGCCGACGGGTGATGTAGGGGTTCTCCGTCTGCTCGAACGGCAGCGAGATGTTGAGCCCGACGTTCTCCCCGCGAGCCTCGGACGCGCCGCGATTCGCGGCTTCCATGATTCCGGGACCGCCTCCGGAGCACACGACGAATCGCCGTTCCGTGCCCGAAAGACTCTTCGACCAGAGCGTCAGCCGTCGCGCGAGCTCGCGCGTGTCCTCGTAGAAACGCGACATCGCGAGTCGGGATTTCGCCGCCACGAGATCTCCCTCGCCGCGCTCCGCCGCAGCGAGCTCGGCCTCGGCGACGTCGCGCGGAGGAATGCGCGCGGAGCCGAAGAACACGATCGTGTCGCGGATCTTGAGCTCCTCGAAACGCGTTTCGGGCTCGAGGTATTCGGCGAGGATCCGCAGCGGTCTGGCGTCGGGTCCGGAGAGGAACCGCTCGTTCTCGTACGCCTTGACGGCGCGAAATCGGCTTTCGGACATCGTGTGGAGTCTCCGCCGACGTGCGGCGTGTTCGAATTCCGTCAGCCGGCGGGTTCGCCGTCTGTTCCGCGGACGTGCTTGTCCTTGGCCTTGTCGAAAAGATCGTCGAAGCGCTTGCCCTTCGTGCGTTCGTATTCGAGCGCACTCTTCAGCTTGTCCTCGCCCGCCGTCGTGCGATCTCGCACGCGTTCCTGCGCGGAACTCCACCGATCCTTGTCCTCGGCGCCGGCGGGCGCGGCGCCGGGGGCCTGGGATTGCCGCATGACCTTGCTCGTGAGGACATCCACCGTCAACCGCGTCGCGCAGCAAGGGCAGGTCACTTCGATCTGTTTTGCGCTCATCTCGTGTTAGGTCTGCCGTGCTCGGTCCAATCTGGGAACTTGCGCCGGGGATTGTACGTCCAAGGGTCCGATGCTCCCTCAGCCGTTACTTCCGACAGAAGCAAGCCTACATACCCCCGTGGAAAAGCCCATGGTCTCCGTACGCACCGTGGTCCGCGCCGAGCGGGTCCTCGGCGTGGTCCTGTGGCTCGGACTGTTGATCGTCCTGCTGCGCTTCGCAGTCCACTGAACGCGCGCGGGATCAGCGCTTCTTCGCTCCCGCGCTCTTCGCCTGCAGCCGGTGCAGCCGATCGCGGTACCGCTCGTAGAGCTGGGTCTGGCGGTTCGAAAGATCGACCTGGACGCCGTCGATGAACAGGGCTTCGACGTGCGTGCGGATCTCCAGGAGATCCCCGTCGGTCACGATCAAGTCCGCGATCTTGCCCGGCGCGAGGCTGCCGAGCTCGCGTTCGACGCCGAGCATTTTCGCAGGTGAATAGGTGATTGCGCGCAGCGCCTCTTCCCGCGGCAGGCCGAACGCGGCCGCCATCGCGGCGTGGAACGGCAGATTGCGCTCGTTCTCCACGTCTTCCGCGATGATCGCGATCGGGACGCCGGCCCGCGCGAGCACCGCGGGGTTGGCGAACGGCGCGTCGTAGGGATCGAACTGCCCGGTCGGCAGCGCGATCACCGGACCCACCGCGACCGGGACCTTGGCCTTCGCGATCGCGCCGGCGACCTTCCAGCCCTCCCGGGCGCCGTACAGTACGACGGCGAGCTTCTGCTCCTTCGCGAACTGGAGCGCGAAGAGGATCGTCTGCGCATTGTCGGCGTGGAGCGCGACCGTCTTCTGGCCGCGCGTGTACGGGACGAGCGCGTCGAGTCGCGCGTCGAACGCGGGGCGCACGGCCTGCCCCTTGTCGGCGAGCTCGGAGAGCCGGCCGTACTCCCGCGCCTCCTCGAACAGATGGCGCAGCTCCTTGACGTCCTCGCCTTCCTCCTTCTTCTTCGCGTCGTTCGCGGTCGCCGGGAAGCGGACGTGGAGCATGTCGCGGTCGACGAGGAGCATCTCCTCCCAGGTGTCGCCCGCGAGGCGGATGACCGCGGACTGCCCGAGCATCGGACCGCCGCGCTGAGGCGTCGTTTGCGCGCGCGTGATCCCGTTCGAGCGCGTGACGCCGATGTGCGCCGAGTCGGCATGGATCGAAGCGGACACCCTCAGGTCCGGCTGGTTCCCGCCGATGTCGCCCTGGTCGTCGGTCGCGGCGATCGACCCGATCTCGAGGAGCCCCGTGTTCGCGCCGAGCGCGATCATCCCCGGCCAGACGTGCTTCCCCTGCGCCGGGATCGTGCGCGCGCCCGCCGGGATCGCGAGACCCATCCCCATCGCCAGGATCCGCCCGCCCTGCAGGAGGATCGTCCCGCCTTCGACGTCCGGCGTCGTGATCGGGTGCAGCGTGCATCCCGTGATCGCGACCACGTCCCCGGCGAGCTTCGGCGCGTCCTTCGGCGCGGCTTCCTCGATCGGGAGCACCGCCGGCGGATTCGCGTCCAGCCCGAACGCGTCGCGGCGCTCGAACTCGATCTCGCCGTCGACCATCGTCCAGCGCACGCGGGCGAGCGACGACAGGGGATCGCCGTCGAGCAGGACGAGGTCCGCGTCCTTGCCCTTCTCGATCGAGCCCACGCGCGCGTCGATGCCGAGTTGCCGAGCCGGGTTGATCGTCGCGAGCGCGAGAGCATGGACCGGATCCATGCCGGCGTAGCGCACGGACTTCGCCGCCTCGCCGTACAGGCGCCGCATCATCTCGGCGGAGTCCGAGTTCACGGAGGCGAGGACGCCGGCTTCCTCCATGAGCGCTGCGTTCTGCGGGATCGCGTCGTACGCCTCGATCTTGTACGCCCACCAGTCGCCGAAGGTGGATCCGCCGACGCCGAGCTCGGCCATCTCCTTGGCGACCTTGTACCCCTCGAGCACGTGCTGGAGCGTCGCGATCTGGAAGCCGAAGCGCTGCGACGCGCGCAGGAGCATCAGGATCTCGTCGGCGCGATAGCAGTGCGAATGGACGAGCACCACGTGCTTCAGGATCCCGGAGAGGACCTCGAGCCGAACGTCCTTGCGCGGCGGGTCGGGATCCTCGCCGTGCGCGCGGCGCGAGGCGTAGTCGTCCCACTCGCGCTGGTACTCCCCCGCGCGCGAGAACGCCCGCGCGAACACGGCCTCGACGCCCATGCGGCTCGCGGGGAATCGATCGGTGCGCGTCCCGCCGTTCGAGCGCTTCGGATTCTCGCCGAGCGCGAACTTGATCCCGACCGGCGCGCCGGGGAAGCGGAGCTCGTCGGCCGTGCGCTTCCACTTCATCTTGAGCACTTCGTGCCGGCCGCCGATCGCGTTCGCCGATCCGTGCAGGATGCGCGCCGTCGTGACTCCGCCCGCGAGGGCTCGCCAGATGGCGATGTCGTCGGCGTCGATCACGTCGGCGATCGAGACCTCGGCGCTGATCGAGACCGTGCCTTCGTTGACGTCGCCGTCCGCGGCGATGTGCGAGTGGCAGTCGACGACGCCGGGCGCGAGATGGCTGCCCGCGCCGTCGATTTCCAGCGTCCCCGCGGGCGCGCTGACCGCGCCGATCGCCGCGATCTTGCCGTTCTGCACGAGCACGTCGCCGCGCACGGCCGGCGAGACGGCCGAATGGATGGTCGCGTTGCGGATCACGCAGCTCCCGTGCGTCACGAGCGCGGGCTTGCGGTCCGCGTCGATCTCGCACGGCGGATCGTCCGGGCCCGGGATCGAGGGCTTCGCGGCGGCGGCGAACGCCAGCAGGCACGACAGGACGAACATCAGCGGTCCTCCTCGCGATGCGGCTTGCGCGTCGCCTTGAAGGCGCGCGAGTCCTCGCGGTTCGGGAACTTGAGGATCTCCGTCCCTTTCATCTCGTCCTTCTCGATCTCGCCGTCGATCACGACGTCCGCCTCGAAGTTGCCGAACTTCACGCGGCCCGTCAGACGGATCTTCTTGCCCGCGACGTGGCCCTCGAACTCGGTGCTCCGTTCGGTCTCGTCGTTCGGGCTCTTGAAGCGGAGCGTCCCGTGTACGTCGCCTTCCTTCTCCATCTTGAGCTCGGCCGTCGCGGGCCGCACACGCGGGTTGTCGAACTCGAGCTCCCAGGTCCCGGTCGCGTCGACGCCTTCGTCCGGCTTGCCTTCGAGGACGTCGGACTTCACTTCGAACTCGGTCGCGAAGCCGTCGAGGAAGAGCCAGGCGACCTTGGCGTCCTTCGACGCGAGCGGGTCCTTCGTCCACAGGGCGATCGACGCGCCGAATCCCGGCTCGATCTTCCCGAACGCGCTCCCGACGCCGAGCAGCGTCGCCGAGCCCGAGGTCAGCGCCTGCCGCGCGACGTCCGCGGGCATGCCTTTCTCGATCAGCGTCCGCACGTGATCGAGGAGATCCTTGGGCGATCCCTTGCCTGTGCCGAACGCGATCGGAACGCCCGCTTCGGCGAGGCGGATCGCGTTGTCACGCGTCTCCTCCCACAAGCGGCGCTTCTCCTCGCGGACCCGGAGAGCCTCCTGGAAGATCCCCTCCTTCGCGTCCGACTTGGGTTCGTCCTTCTTCGGCTCTTCCTTCTTCGGTTCGTCCTTCTTCGGCTCCTCTTTCTTGGGCTCGTCCTTCTTCGGCTCCTCGGCCTTCGGCGGCTCGGGTGCGGCCTCCTTCTTCTTGTCCTTCGCGTGCGGGTCCTCGACTTCCTCGCCCCATTCGAGCGTGAGGAACACCGGGATCCCGCGCTGCTTCAAGAGCGCTGCACGCTTCCAGGCGTCGCGTCCGCCGCTGATCGCGACGTCGAATCCGAACTCGTCCGACAGGCGGATCCAGCGCTCGATGTCCCCGACCGTGTCCGCCTCGCACACGATGCGCCGCTTTTTCTGCAGCGCCGGCGCGATCGCCTCGAGGTCGGCGTCGAACGGCGGGCGCGCGCCCGGCTTGCCGGCCGCGCGGCGGCTCTCGATCTCTCGCAGGCGGTTCGCGTCGAGGAAGAACTGCCGCAGGTGCGCGACGGCGCCCATCAAGGTGCCCGGGTATCCGGGACCCGGAGCCTCGAATCCCGCGTGGTCGAACTCGACCGGCTCGACGAGGACGTCGCGTCCTGGCGCGTCGCGCGTGCTCGCGAGCGTGCTCTGGCCGGCGAGGAACTGCCCCGCCGGAGCCGATAGCAAGAGGCCGAATCCGACCCCGCGCCAGCGCTTCCCGGCGTCGGCGTCGAGCTTGAAGACTTCGGCGGCCCGGAACGACGGCTGGATCCCCTTGCGATTCGCCTCGCGCATGTCGACGAGTGCCTCCGCGCTCGCCTTGGGCGCCGCGTCGCGCTCCGCGATCGGCGCCGGAGCGACGCATCCCGTCTGCGTGTAGGCGTCGACGAACGCCGGCAGCGCGAGCATCCCCTTTCCGTCGACGACGCGCGCGCCGGCGGGCGGCTCGACCCCCGCACCCTGCACGAGCTCGATCCGCCCGTCGCGGAGGATCAGCGTGGACTGCGGAGCGTCCGCTGCCGGCGCGAGGCGGACGTTGCGCACGACGTAGAGCTGTGGACGAGGTGTCGCTTGCGCGCGGACGTCGTCGCACGGTGCGAGGAAGATCGCGAGCCGGACGCAGAGCAGCGCGAACGGAGCTGCGGGGAGGCGCATGGGGATCCGGTCGAAGGGCCTGGAAGGCGGCGTCATTCTCCACACCCGGGCGCCGGCCGCCAGACGAAGCATCGAGCGCGACGTTTCCTTTTCCGTCCGCGCGGCTTCTGCCATCTTCTCCGGCCATGCCGCGAGCGCGCGCACCGATTCCGATCCTGTACCGCGACGATCACGTGCTCGTGGTGTCGAAACCCGCGGGGATCCTGAGCGTGCCGACGCCCGGCGCGAGCGGACTTTCGCTGCCCGAAGCGCTCGAGCTCGACGGAATCCGCGCGTTGCCCGTGCATCGCCTCGATCGCGAGGTCTCGGGGGCGACGTTGTTCGCACTGGACGAGGCGACGCGAGCCGACCTCGAGACCGCGTTCCGAGAACGGACCGTGCGCAAGACGTACTGGGCGCTCGCGCAGGGCCGCGTGCTCCCCGCGCGCGGGACGCTGCGGTTCCCGATCCTCGAGCAGGGGTCGTTCGCGCGCGTTTCCGCGCGCGGGAAGGCCTCCGAGACGCGCTACCGGGCGCTGCAGACGCTGCGCACCACGACGGAGCTCGAGATCGATCTCGTGACGGGGCGCTACAACCAGATCCGGATCCACTTCGCCCACGCCGGTTTTCCGCTCGTCGGCGAGCGCAAGTACGCCCGCGGGAAGGACTCGCCGGTCCGGTTCCGGAGCCGCCGCGTCGCCCTCCACTCGTGGAAGCTCGCATTCCCGCATCCGCGCAAGCGCGCGGAAGTCGAAGTGGAGGCGCCCCTGCCGCCGGATTTGACGGAGCTCCTGGAGCGCGCGTCGCGTTGAGTCCGGCGAACGTGTAGAATGCTCGCCGCCATGCCGACCAACGAAGACGTCTACAAGGAGCTGAAGCAGGTCTACGACCCCGAGATCCCGGTCAACATCGTGGATCTCGGTCTCGTGTACGACGTGCAGCTCGCCGACACGGGCGTCTGCAACGTCACGATGACGCTGACGTCGCAAGCCTGTCCCGAGGCGCGCACGATCCCGGACGTCGTGAAGCGACGCGTGAACTCGATCCCCGGCGTCAAGGGAACCGAGGTCCAGATCGTCTGGGAACCCGCGTGGACGCCGCAGCGGATCTCCGCCGAAGGCCGCTCCATCCTCGGCATCGAGTCCGAGGAAGAGGGCGGCTAGCCAGCGTCACTGGACGATCGACATCCCGCCGGCGGCCGTCGGCGGCGGAGCGTTCGGATTCGTCTTCAGCTCCTTTTTCCACGCGGCCATGCGCGCCTTCGCGGAGGCCGCCTCCGCTTCGGGCACGAGGCCCTTGCGCTGCAGGAAGATCGACTGGCTCGTGTAGGCGAACGGGTCGTCGGGATCGAGCTCGATGACGCGCGCGATCGTCCGCAGCGCGTCGTCCTGCTTCCCGAGTTTGCTCTGCGCGGTCGCGAGCGCGTGCATCGCGTCGAGCCAATCCGGCTTCAGCTCGAGCGCGCGTTCGAATTCGACGAGCGCTTCCGCGTTCTTCTGTTGTCCGAACAGGGATAGCCCGGCCTTGTAGTGGTCGATCGGCGTGCTCATCACATCGCGGGCTCGATGCCGAGCTTCGCGAACGCCTTCTCCTCGAAGTTCTTCCGGAACATGTCGCGCAGCTTCTCCGCCTGGCGATCGTACGCCGCCTTGTCCGCCCACGTGTTCTTCGGGTCGAGGATCTTCGCGTCGACTCCCGGACAGGACGTCGGCATCGCCAGGCCGAACAGCGGGTGCTTCACGTGCTTGACCTTGCCGTCGTGCAGGTCGCCGCGGAGCGCCGCGTTCAGGAGCGCGCGGGTGTCCTTGATCGAAATGCGCTTCCCCGTGCCGTACGCGCCGCCGCTCCAGCCGGTGTTCAGGAGCACGCAGCGCGCCTTGTGGCTTTCCATCTTCTCGCGCAGGAGCTTCGCGTACACCGACGGTCGCTGCGACATGAACGGGGCGCCGAAGCACGCGCTGAACGCCGCCTGGGGCTCCGTGATCCCGACTTCCGTGCCGGCGAGCTTCGCGGTGAAGCCCGACACGAAGTGGTACATGACTTCCTTCCCTTCGAGGATCGCGACCGGCGGGAGCACGCCGAACGCGTCGGCGGTCAGCAGCACGATCGTCGTCGGATGCGGCCCGCGAGCGCCCTCGGCGACGTTCGGGTTGCACGAGAGCGGGTAGGAGAAGCGCGTGTTCTCGGTGATCGAGCGGTCGGTGAGGTCGAGCTCCTGCGGGTCGGTGTCCTCGAGTCGCTTGCCCTTGATCGGCGGCACGTTCTCGATGATCGTCCCGGGCATCGAGAGCGCGGCGGCGATGATCGGCTCGGCCTGCTTGTTCAGGTCGATCAGCTTCGCGTAGCAGCCGTCCTCGAAATTCGACAGGCCGGCCGGCGTCCAGCCGGTCTCGTCGTCTCCGATCAGCTTGCGATCGGGATCGGCCGACAGCGTCGTCTTGCCGGTACCGGAGAGCCCGAAGAGGATCGCCGAGTCGCCCTTCGCCCCGATGTTCGCCGAGCAGTGCATCGGCAGGAACCCCTGCTGCGGGAGGAGGAAGTTGAGGACCGTGAAGATCGTCTTCTTGTTGACGCCGCAGTAGTCGGCCTTGCCGACGACGAGGCAGATCCGGTTCTTGAAGTCGATGACGACGGCGCGATCCGACTTGCTGCCGTCCCGTTCGGCCACGCAGTGGAAGGACGGGACGTTCAACATCGTCCACCGTCGCGCGTCGACGTTCTTCACGCCGGCGACGCTCTTCGGGAACATGTTGTTCGCGAACATCGCGTGCGTCGCGTACTCGCCGACGAACCGGTACGGCACCGAATAGGAGGGATCCGTGCCGGCGAACACGTCCTGGACGTAGAGCGTCGCCTTCTTCTGGTTCAGGTGTTCGACGACGCGCTGGAGCAGCCCGGTGTACTTCTGCGGGTCGTACTTCTGGACGTCGGCTTTCCACCAGACGTCGCCTTCCACCTCGGGCCAGGCGACGGCGAACGTGTCCTTGACTGGCCGGCCCGTGCACTCGGGATCGGTGTAGAACACGAGCGGACCCCGGACGCCGAGCTTCGTCGGGAACGCCTTCTGCTCGTTGGAGGGCCCGCCCTTCCGGACGCGGCCGCGGTCGTTCGCGATCGCCGCCTGGAAGAGCTCGTCCTTGGACAGGCCGTAGCGGTAGGTCACGCCCCGCAGACCGAGGAGGTTTTCGAGATCTGTCCGGAAATCCGTGCTCTGCATCGTCGGCATCGAGGCTCCCTTTTCGGAGTCTTGGAAAGTTCGAGAGGGTAGCTCGACTCGCGCGGGGCGGCAACGGATGGGCCCCGGAAGTGCCGATGCGCGCCTACGCGCGTGCCGCGGAGAGGCGGCTCCGGTACCAGTCCATCGTCGTCGCGAGCCCGTCCTCCCACGCGACTCGAGGCGCGTACCCGAGCAGCGCGCGCGCGCGCTCGAGCGCGGCCGCGCTGTCGCGCACGTCCCCGACTCGCGCGGGAGCGTGGATCGGCTCGAGCGTGCTCCCCGCGATCCGTGCCATCGCCCGGTACATCGCGCGGATCGAGATGCGGTCGCCGCCGCCGACGTTGATCACGGTTCCGGGCTCGAGATCCCGTTCGAGCGCGAGCAGATTGGCGTGCACGACGTTCGCGACGTAGGTGAAGTCGCGCGTCTGCTCGCCGTCGCCCTGGAAGGTCGAGGGCTTCCCTTCGAGCAGCGCGCGCGCGAAGAGCGCGACGACGCCGGTGTACGGGCTGTCGTCGCGTTGGCGCGGGCCGAACACGTTGAAGTAGCGCAGCGACACGGTCTTCATCGCGTGCGTGCGCCCCCACACGCGCAGGAGATGTTCGCCGGCGAGCTTGCCGGACGCGTACGGCGAAAGCGGCTCGGGCAGCATGTCCTCGCGCTTCGGCAGCGAAGGCGAGTCGCCGTAGGTCGCGGAGGACGACGCGAGGACGAAAGTTCGCGCGCCGCCGTGCCGCGCAGCTTCGAGGAGCCGGAGCGTCCCCATCACGTTCGTCTCGTAGCTCTGGAGCGGATTCTCGAAGCTCCGCGGGACCGAGACGAGCGCAGCCTCGTGGAAGACCGCCTCGACGCCCTCGCAGGCCGCGCGGCAGGCCGCGGCGGACGTGATCGTGCCGTGGAGGAACTCGACCGGGGCTCCGCTCCCGACGTCGCCCACTCCGAACGGCTGGAGATTCTCCAGGAGGCCCGTCGAGAGGTCGTCCAGCACGCGCACCCGGTCGCCGCGCCGGACGAGAGCCTCGACGATGTGGGACCCGATGAATCCCGCTCCGCCCGTGACGAGGTAAGCGCCCATCGCCATCAACTGTACCGGGTTCGCGCGAAGCGGTTAAACGCGCAAGCCCGCCGGTTTGGTCCGTCGGGCCTGCGTGTCGAGAAGAGTTTGGATCCCCAGCGCAGCCATTGGCTGCGGACGTCGGAGCCGGAGGCCTGTTCCCAGCGAACGACTTCCGTCGAAGTTTTTCGGGAGCGCGGCGCCGCAGGGCCTGGACAGAAAGCCGCCAGCCCGCCCGGTACGACCGGACGGGCTGGCGATCGAGGAGTGGTGTCTATGCACCGTGGTGGCGGGCTCCCAAGCGGGATTCCCCGCCGGACCGAACGTGCAATTCCGAGCTGGATCAGCCGGAGCCGAACAGGCCGGTCTTCTGGGTCTTCCGGATCTCGCTCTTCTCCGACCACATGATCTCGCCTGTCTCGACGTTGGCTGCGTTCAGCACGAGCAGGATGTACTTGTCCTCGGTCTTCTGGCCCGCGGACTCGAGCGACCGGCCCTTCCTCTTGTCGATCGAGCTCAGCGTCCCGTACACGATCACCTCGGCGCCGATCTGCTTGCCGAACTCCATCGCGCGCTTCGGATCGAACCGTCCGGACTCCTGCTGGAAGCGGACCTGCTCTCCGATCTCGCCCTGACCGGCCTTGTCGGCCACGAAGCGGAAACGGCCGCTCTGCAGGAGATCCGTGCGGATGACATCGCTGACCGCCTCGGTGTTCACGTGCTTGTTCGTCTCGTTGCGGATCTCGCCCATGTAGCAGATCACCCGCTTGTCCTCGCCCTTGTCGTGGCGGTCGAAGTAGGCGAGCGACGGGCTGTTCTTGAGCGACTCGACCATCTTGCCCGACATCGTCTGCAAGTCGGTCGAGCCCCAGTCGATGTTGACCGTCTCGGTGTCCTTGGGATCGCCGTACTTCGTCGAGCTGCAGGCCGATGCGAGAGCGAGAGGGAGCAGGATCAACGTGGTGGACAACGCTTTCATCGTGAATCTCCTTGGGTGAGGGTGTTCGAGCCCGGACGCACGGCGCGAAGGCGCCACGAAACTGCGTCCGGGGAAGGCAGAGGAATCTGGATCGTTCGCGTGGCTCCGGCGTCGAGCGTCGCCGGCGTCCACACGCGCACGGAGCCCGCGATGCGCGCTCCGGCTCGGTCGAACCACTCGACCGCCCAAGCGAAACGCACCGTGGACGAGGACTTGTTCCGCAGTGCGAACTCGAGCGTGCGCGCCTCGGCGGTTCCGGTCGAACGCACTTCGAGCGCCTCGAGGCTGCTCTCGACGTCCGGGTCTCCGGGCAGCGCGAGCATCGGATCCGGCGGCTCGGGAACCGCGTCGTGCTTCGTCGCCGATCGGCAGGCGACGAGCGCTGCGAGGAGGAGCACGGCGGGGAGCGAGACGGTCTTCATGGCGTCACCGGTGCGGCGTCGGGGGCGATCCGGCGCCCCCCGACAGGATACGCGTAGAGTTTCGTGTCGACCGTGCGCGCGAGCACGAACATCGTCTCGCCTGCCGTGAGCTCGAAGGTTCCGAGGTCGACTTCCTCGCCACCGACGGCCTTCAGGTGGTAATCGTTGCGCCCGGCGGGCAGGAACACGCGCGACGCCTGCCACGAGTCCGGCAAAGTTACCCACGAGCGCAGGTCCGCCCGTTCGGTGACGAACTGGAAGACGTCGCCGGCGATGCGACCGATGACGCCGGTTTCCTTCTCGAGCTCGCGAGTCAGCTCGCGCTTCAGGAACGTCCGGACCGTGCCCTTCGCGATCAACCACGCGAGCCGATCGTCGAGGTTCTCCTTCGCGACGCGGCCGACATCCTCGATGACGACCGTGCGCACGCACTTGTCGCCGCCGGTGACGGAGAGCTCGAGGCTCTCCACCGGCTGCGGACGCGCGACGAAGGAAGGCACGGACCATTGGAGCATCCCGCTCGGCGTCGGGATCGGCAGCGTCGTCGCGCTCTTGTACGGTGCGAGCCCCACTCCGGCGATCACCACGACGCTCGCCGCGTCCGGCGTCGCGTCGGCGTCGCTGTAGGTCTCGAAGTCCGCGCCCAGCTCGTCTTCCCGGTTCGTCTTCTTCGCGATCCGCGCCAGCGCCCGTCCGGCGAGCTCGATGCCGACGCCTTTCTGCCGCATGCGGTCGTAGTCGATCCAGGCCTCGTCGGGCTTGCCGTCGAGCTCGTACGACACGGCCGAGAGGAAGTGGCCGAGACCCCCGGCCTTGTACTCCTTCTCGTAGAGCTTCTCCTCGCTCTCGAGGAGGGCGTTCGACTGGCGCACCTCGACGCGCGCTCCTTCGAGGTCGCCCTTGGCGAAGTACGCGATCGCGAGCCCGGCGTGCACGAGCACGCGCTCGTATCCCTCGCCCTGGTACTTCGTCGCGCTCTCGCTGATCGTCCACGAGACGAGCGTCTCGCCCAGGCTCTCGGGAGAGACGAGCGCGCTCCGCTCCGTCTCCTGCACCTCGTTCACCGCGGACGTCCAGTTCTTGATCGCGCGATCCCAGTCGCCGGCGACGAGCGCGACCATCCCTGCTTCAGCGCCGGCGAGGAAAGCCGACTGCGTCGTCTTGGGGTCCTCGAATGCATCCAGCGCGCGGGTCAACTGTCCTCTCTGGAAGTCGGCCACGGCGCGGTGCGTGCGCTCCGGATAGGAAGCGCAGGACGCGGCGACGACCGCCACGGCCGCTGCCGCGGCGATTCTCGAGCTCTTGGCGAACATTCCGGGGACTGGGGACGCAGCCATGCTCGGCCCGCGCGCGCGCCCATTCAATAGCGGTGCCAGGCCGGCACGGGGATGCGGCGTTTCGATAGACTCCCGATGCGCCCTCCTTCGATGCGGAGCACCTATCTCGCCAAACGCGCCCCCTCACCGGACCCGCGCAAGGATCCTTCGACGCCCGGCGCCGCGTCCGCGGCCAGCGCGACGACGCCCATGATGACGCAGTATTGGCGCGCGAAGAAGGAGCAGCCGAACGCGCTGCTCTTCTTCCGCATGGGCGATTTCTATGAGCTGTTCCACGAGGACGCCCTCGTCGCCTCGCGTGAGCTCGGGATCGCCCTGACGGCGCGCTCGAAGGGCGAGGACGCCGTGCCGATGGCCGGGGTCCCGGTCCGCGCGGCCGAGAGCTACCTGATGAAGCTCGTGGCGAAGGGCTTCAAGGTCGCGATCTGCGAGCAGATGGAGGACCCGCGCTCCGCGAAGGGGATCGTCGACCGCGCGATCGTGCGCGTCGTCACGGCGGGCACGATCACCGAGGAGGACGCGCTCGAGGCTCGGGAGCCCAATCACCTCGCGAGCCTGCACGTCGTCGAGGATCGGGCGGGCGTGGCGTGGGTCGATCTCTCGACGGGCCGCCTGCGCGTGCTCGACGTCGCGGCCGACAAGGCCGGAGACGAGATCGCGAGGCTCGCTCCGGCGGAGCTCCTCGTCTCCGCGGCGACGATCGAGTCGCGACCGGCGATCGCGGCCGCGATCCGCGAGCAGCTCGGTCCGCGGATCACCGAGCGCGACGCGTGGTGCTTCGATCGCGAGACCGCGTCGCGGGCGCTCCTGCGCCACTTCAAGGTCGCGAGTCTCGAGGGGTTCGGCGTCGACGAGGGCTCGCCGACCGTCGCCGCCGCCGGCGCGCTGATCGGCTACGCCGAGGAGACGCAGAAGAACGCGTGCGACCACATCCACCGCATCGAGGTCGTCGAGCGCGAGAAGCACGTCGTCCTGGATCGGGCGACGCGGTCCTGTCTCGAGGTGTTCCGCGGCCAACGCGACGGGCGCCGCGAAGGCACGCTGATCGACGTCCTCGACGCGACGGCGACGCCGATGGGCGGACGGATGCTGCGCGATTGGCTCGAGACGCCCCTGCGCGACGTGGACGGGATCCTCGCGCGCCAGCGCGCGGCCGCCGAGCTCGTCGAGCAGCCCTTCCTGCGCGAGGACGTCCGCGCGCATCTGGCCGAGATCCGCGATCTCGAGCGGCTCACCGCCAAGGTTTCCACGAGGAGATCGCACGCGCGCGACCTCGTGGCGATCGCGACGTCGCTCGAGCAGATCGTGCCGCTGCGCGAGAAGCTCGCGCCGGCCTACTCCGCGCGACTCGCCGACCTCCGCGACCGGCTCGATCCGCTCGAACCGCTCGCGCAGCGCGTGCGCTCGACGCTCGTCGACGCCCCGCCGCTCGCGGTGAAGGACGGAGGCCTCGTTCGCCCCGGGTTCTCGGCGGAACTCGACGAGCTCCGCTCGATCTCGGGCGACGGCAAGTCGTGGATGGCGCGGATGCAGGCGGAGGAGTCCGCGAAGACGGGCATTCCGGGGCTCAAGGTCGGCTTCAACTCGGTCTTCGGATACTTCATCGAGGTGCCGCGCGGCCAGGTCGACCGCGTGCCCGCGGCGTACATCCGCCGGCAGACCGTGAAGAACGCGGAACGCTACATCACGCCCGAGCTGAAGGAGTTCGAGGGCAAAGTGCTCGGCGCCGAGGAGCGCGCGCGGGAGATGGAGTACCGCATCTTCGAGGAGCTCCGCGCCGCGGTCGCGGCGGAGATCCCGCGAATCCTGGCGACGGCCGAGGCCGTGGCGCAGATCGACGTGCTCGCGAGTTTCGCGCAGAAAGCCGCGGAGAACCGGTACGTCGCGCCGGAGATCGACGACGGCGACGTCCTCCGCATCGTCGACGGGCGCCACCCGGCCGTGGAGCGCTCCCTCGTCGGCGAGCCGTTCGTTCCGAACGACACGCGGATGAACCGCTCCGATCGACTGCTGACGATCCTGACGGGCCCGAACATGGCCGGCAAGTCGACGTGGATCCGTCAGACCGCCCTGATCGTCCTCATGGCGCAGATCGGCTCGTTCGTGCCCGCGAGCGAGGCGCGCATCGGAGTCGTCGACCGCATCTTCACGCGGATCGGGTCCGCCGACGACATCGGCCGTTCCGCTTCGACGTTCATGGTCGAGATGCTCGAGATCGCGAACATCCTCAACAACGCAGGACCGCGGTCGCTGATCGTCCTCGACGAAGTCGGCCGCGGGACGAGCACGTTCGACGGCCTGGCGCTCGCATGGGCGATCGTCGAGCACATCCACGACCGCATCCGCGCGCGCACGTTGTTCGCGACGCACTACCACCAGCTCACGGAGCTCGCCGCGCGCCTGAAGGGCGTCTGCAACATGAACGTGGCCGTGCGCGAGTGGAACGACGAGATCGTCTTCCTGCACAAGATCGTCGACGGCGGGACGGATCGCTCCTATGGGATCCACGTCGCGCGGCTCGCGGGCGTGCCCCAGGAGCTGCTCGAGCGCGCGCGACAGATCCTGAACGACGTCGAGGAGGACGCCGAGGACCTCGCTCCGCGGATCGCGAAGGGCTCCAAGCGCCGGCGAGCGGAGCCCGACGGCCCGGAGCAGCTCGGTCTCTTCGATTCGCCGCGCACCGAGATCGAGCAGGAGCTCGAGAAGCTCGACCTCGACCGCCTCACGCCGATCGAGGCGATGCTCCTGCTGCGCGAGCTGAAACAGAAGCTGCGCTAGCGCCGCGGTTCACGCGGTCAGGACCTCGACGCCCTCGGGACCGAGGTACATCGAGTGCTCGTACTGCGCGACCATCGCGCCCTCGTCCTCGCACAGCGGCGGGTAGCGGACGAGCGACCCCTGCCGCGCCAGTTTCGCGAGCGTGTCCTCGACCGCGTCCCGGTCGAGGTGATTGAAGTAGCGCCGGGCGATCGGCAGTCCGCGCCAGCTCTCGACCGCGCGCAGGACCTCCTTGTCGAGCACCTTCGCCTTCGCCGGCGGGCGCACGAGCATGAACACCTCGGCCTTGCCGGCCTCGTGGATCCATCCGCGACCCGTGCTCGCGAACGGCTCGATCGCGAACACCATCCCCTGCTTCAGGTGGCCCGCCCCGCGTTCCGCGTAGTTCGGGATCTGTGGCGGCGTGTGCACCTTCCATCGACCCAGCCCGTGCCCGGTGAGATTGCGCACGGGCTGGTAGCCCGCGGCGAGGATCGTGCGCTCGATCGCGCCGCCGATGTCGGAGACCGGAACGGCGTCGCGAACGCTCGCGATCGCGGCCGCGAGCGCGCTCCTCGACGCCTCGACGAGCGGCGTCCAGCGGCCGTCGCGGCTGAGGTCCACGCTGGCGGCCGTGTCGGCGACGTATCCGTCCACGTGGACGCCGATGTCGACCTTCACGCAGTCGCCTTCCTCGTAGCGTTGCTCGTCCTCGGGGCTCGAGCAGTAGTGCGCGGCGACGAAGTTCCGGCTCGACTGCGCCGGAAACCCCGGGTGCGCCCCGCGCTCGCGGATCATCGTCTCCACGGTCTCCAGCACGTGACGGATCGTCACGCCGGGCCGGATGTTCGCCTTGGCCCATTCGCGGCACTCCGCGGCGATGCGGCCGGCCTTGCGGTAACAGTCGAGGGCTTCGCGTTCCAAGCTGCGTTCGTCTCCTGGACCATTGTTCCGCACCGCGGCACCAGTGGCGAGGACGATCTCCGGCGCTACCGTATTCCGCGTGCGGATCCACTCTGCCTGCGTGCTCTCCTGCCTCGCGCTCGCCGCGTGTCGGACGAGCACGACGAGCCACGTGCCCGGACCGGCGAGCATCGCGATCACGCAAGCGACGCCGGTGCGCGCGTGGGAGCTGTGGGAGTCCGGTCGCTGTCTCGGCGCGTTCGTGCGCTTCGAGGAACACGGCAACACGGAGCGCGCGTTCTACAGCGTCCGCAATCGCGAAGGGCAGGAGCTCGGCATCGTCGATCTCGACGGACGCGCGTGGCGGTACCGCGCGCACGCGAGCGAGCCCGAGTGGCTCGGCTCCGGCACGGTGATCGACGGCGCGCGGCGCATCCTCGGCGGCACGACCGCGGCGACGTCGGTGGAAGTCGACGTCCATCGCCTGCAGGAAATCCTCGGCGGGTCCTGAGCGCGATCCCGGACGCGAGACCGGATTCTTTTTCCCGAGGTTCTCGCCCCGCTCCGCGACCCGCGCGCACGGTACCGCGCGCGCACTTCCGAATCTGGGAACTGCGTCTTCACCGAGAAACCAGCACGTCCTGCTCCGGTCGGAGACCTTCCTGCGGAGAACGGACCCCTGCGACCGGGATTGGCTCAATCCCCGAACGGGGACGCTCGAAAAGGAGCGTACGAGCGCCTGGCTCCCCGAACTCTCCCCTCCGAAGCGGCAACCCCGAGTCCCCTCCATGATCAAGCTGGAAGCTGGCGAGTGCATCGGCGCCTATCGCGTCGTCGAGTTCCTCGCTCGCGGCGGTTTCTCGCTCGTCTACCTGGCCGAGGACGAGGAAGGCAATCGCGTGGCGTTGAAGCTCGGCGACGTCGCCGGCGGCGGCCGCTACGTGACGCGCTTCCTCGAGGTCACGAACCAGCGTCGTCCGGAAGGCATCAGCCCGGACGAGACTCCGGCCGAGGCGATCTTCTTCCGCCAGGACGGCGTGCGCATCGACTTCCTCGACGTCCACGAGATCGA
Source organism: Planctomycetota bacterium (assembly GCA_036006425.1). Taxonomy (GTDB): domain Bacteria; phylum Planctomycetota; class UBA1135; order UBA1135; genus DASYPQ01. The sequence goes on along the minus strand of DASYPQ010000011.1, from coordinate 16,356 downwards.
CGACCTGCTCCGCGGCGAAGCCGAGATCATGGCGCGCGTGAAGCATCCGAACATGATCGCGCTGCGCGAGACGTTCGTGCACGAGGGCCGGCCGGTGCTCGTCATGGAGCACGCACGCGGCAAGACGCTGCGCGAGAAGATCCGCGCGCTCGAAGGCATTCGCCTGAACTGGTTCCTGACGCTCGTGCGTACGCTGCAAAAGCTCTCCCGCACCGGCGCGCTGCCTTACCACGGCGACCTGAAACCCGAGAACATCCTGATCAAGCCGTCGGGCTCGGTCGTCATGCTCGATCCCGCGATGCGCATGGACGAGCGCGGCGTGATCACGACGACGCCGCACTACAACCCGCTGCTCCTCCGCGAGCCGAAGGCGGACGTGATGGGGATCGGGATCATGCTGTACGAGATCCTGACCGGCGTGCTGCCGTTCGACGAAGTGCCCTGGCAGTTCGCGGGACGCGAGCAGGGTGGTGAAGTCGAGCGCCTGTCGCTCTCGTACTTCCTCTCCTATCCGCCGCCGAAGGACCTGAATCCGAACACGCCGGACGCCTTGGCGCGGATCGTGTACCGCTGCCTGACGGTCGCCGAGTACGGTCTCGAAGCCCTCGAGAAGGACTTCGTCGACTTCCTGCGCAAGGACTAGGCGCGTCCGCTGCGCGGCTTCGCCGCGCGTCCGGCCGCGAGACGCTGCTCGGCGAGGCGCGCCGCCGCCTCGTTCGTCGGGATCCGCTCGCGCCGCGCGATCTGGAACACCTGCTTCAGGTTGTCGTAGATCCGATCGATCTTGCGCAGCGACGCGGCCTCGTCGTAGCCGCCGGGGACGAGCTCGGCCGAGACGTTGATGATCCCGCCGGCGTTGATGACGTAGTCGGGGGCGTACAGGATCCCGCGCGTCATCAGGTCGCGCGCGTGGCGCGGTTCGAGGAGCTGGTTGTTCGCGCAGCCCGCGACGGCCCTGCAGCGCAGCTGCGGGATCGTCTGGTCGTTCAACGTCGCGCCGCGCGCGCACGGGGAGTAGATGTCGCAGTCGACCTCGAGGTGCCGCGCGTCGGCCACGGTCTCGAAACCGCGCTTGCGCGCGAGCTCCTCGACGCGCGCCTCGTTGATGTCGCAGATGATGACCTTCGCGCCCTGGTCCGCGAGGAGCTCGGCGAGTCGACCGCCGACGGCCCCGACACCCTGGATGAGCACGCGCTTGTCGCGGAAATCGGCCTTCCCGAACACGTCCTCGAGCACCGCGCGCATGCCGACGAGGCAGCCGATCGCGGTGTAGGGGCTCGGGTTGCCGGAGCTCCCCGCCTCCCGCTTCAGACCGGTGACCCAGCGCGTCTCGAGGCGGACGGTCTCGAGGTCGGGGATGCCGATGTTCATGTCCTCGGCGGTGATGTACTTCCCGCCCAGGCTCTCGATGAAGCGGCCCATCGCGTGGAAGAGGTCGGCCGACTTCGCCGTGCGCGGATCGCCGATCACGACCGACTTGCCCCCTCCGAGCCCCGTCTCCGCGACGGCGGACTTGTACGTCATCCCGCGCGAGAGGCGCAGCACGTCGAAGAGCGCCTCGTCCTCGGAGGGATAGGGCAGCATGCGCATCCCGCCCAGCGCCGGCCCGAGGGTCGTGTCGTGGACCGCGATCAGCGCGTGCAGGCCCGACTTCTGGTCGCGGCAGCGGACGACCCGCTCGTAGCCTTCGACCTCGATCTCGGAGATCTCCATCGGGTGTCTAGCTCAGGACCGCTGGAAGAAAGGGACGCCCGCCGGAGGAGACGAGGGGCGGACATTCTAGGGATTCGGGCTCGCACCGTCGAGCCACGGCCGCCCGCGGATCAGTCCTCGGACTGGTTCGAGATCCCGGCGGGAGCGCCTTCGTCGGACTCGGCGGCGGCCGGCTCTGCGCCCGCGGGAGCTCCGACGTTGCGCGCGTTCTTGCACGCCGGGTACGCGGAGCACGCGAGGAACTCCTTCCCCCACCGACTGCGCTTCAGGATCATCGGCTCGCCGCACTTGTCGCACTTCTCCCCGGTCTCCTGCGGCGCCTCGCGAAGCTCGGGAGGCAGGTTCTTCGCGTTGCGGCATTTCGGGAAGCCGGTGCACGCGAGGAAGGGACCGCGTCGCGAGCCCTTGATCACCATCGGCTTGCCGCACTTCTCGCAGGCGATCCCGGTCTCCTTGGGCTTGATCACGTTGCCCTGGTCGTCGACCGACGCCGTGTTCTTGCAGTCGGGGAAGCCGGTGCAGGCGATGAACCGTCCCCGGCTCCCGGTGCGGATGACCATCGGCTTGCCGCACTTCTCGCAGGTCTTGTCCGTCGGGATCGACTCGCTCTTCGCGCGCGGACCGTCCGTCGGCATCGTGTTCTTGCACTCCGGGTATCGCGAGCAGCCCAGGAACTTGCCGCGCTTGTTGAACTTCTCGGCCATCGGCGCGCCGCACTTGTCGCACAGGCGCTCGCTCAGCTTCGGCTCGAGCTTCAGGTTCTTCATGTCCTTCTCGGCCTTCTCGAGGTCGGCCGCGAAGACGTCGTGGAACGTCTTGACCACCTTGCGCCACTGGCGCTCGCCGCTCTCGATGCGGTCGAGATCGGCCTCCATCCCGGCCGTGAAGTCGGTGTCGAGGATCTCCTTGAAGTGCGCGACGAGCTGGTCGGTGACGATCTCGCCGAGCTCCGTCGCCTCGAAACGCCGCTCCTTGAGCGTGACGTAGCCGCGATCCTGGATCGTCGAGATGATCGCCGCGTACGTCGAAGGCCTTCCGATCCCGCGCTTCTCGAGCTCCTTCACGAGCGTCGCTTCGGTGTACCGCGGTGCCGGTTGCGTGAAGTGCTGGGTCGCTTCGATCTTCTCGGGGGGATAGCTCGACCCGACCTGGAGGCCGACCGGGAGCGCCTGGAGTTCGCGCTCGCCCTTCGTGGCGTCGAACACGCGCGTATGGCCGTCGAAGAGCTCGACTTCGCCTTGCGCGACGAACCGCGCGTCGCCGTGCTCGAACGTCGCGGTCGTGACGGTCGAGACCTGCGGCGGCATCTGGCTCGAGACGAACTTCTGCCAGATCAGCGTGTAGAGCTTGAGCTGGTCGCCGGTCAGCGCTTCCTTCAGCGAGTCCGGCGTGCGGATCGCGTCGGTCGGGCGGATCGCCTCGTGCGCCTCCTGCGCGCCCATCGCCTTCGCGGTGAAGAGGTTCGGCTGCTCGGGGACGTACTTCTCCCCGAACTCCTTGCCGATCAGCTCGCGGACCTGCGTCAGCGCATCCTGCGACACGCGCACCGAGTCCGTTCGCATGTACGTGATCAGGCCGACCGAGCCCTCGCCGGGGACTTCGACGCCTTCGTACAGCTGCTGCGCGAGCACCATCGTCTTCTTCGCCGAGAAGCGCAGCATCGTCGACGACTTCTGCTGCAGCTGGCTCGTGGTGAACGGCGGAGTCGGCCGGCGCGTCTTCGGCTTGCTGTCGAGCTCGGCGAGGCGCAGCGGATCCGCACCGATGCGCGAGACGACCTCCCGCGCGCGCTTCTCGTCGAGATTCTTGTCGATCCGGTCCTCGCCGAGTCGCTTGAGGTCGGCCACGAAGTCCCCGCTCTCCGAGCGGAACTGCGCTCCGACGCGCCAGTACTCCTCCTTGACGAACGCGCGGATCTCCTTCTCGCGCTCGACGATCAGGCGCACGGCGACGGACTGCACGCGGCCGGCGGACAGGCCGCGGGCGATCTTCTTCCAGAGCAGCGGGGAGAGCTTGTACCCCATGATCCGGTCGAGGACGCGGCGCGCCTGCTGCGCGTCGACCTTGTCCATGTTGAGCTTGCCCGGATGCTCGAAGGCTTCGAGGATCGCCTTCTTCGTGATCTCGTTGAACACGACCCGGAAGACGCGGCTCTCGGGCACGTCGAGGGACTCGGACAGGTGCCACGCGATCGCCTCGCCCTCGCGGTCGGGGTCGGGAGCGAGGAACACGGAAGACGCGTTCTTCGCCAGGCGCTTCAGCTCGCTGATCACTTGCGTCTTGCCGCGGATCGCCGTGTACGACGGCTCGAATCCGTGCTCGACGTCGATGCCGAACTTCCCCTTCGGGAGGTCGCGGACGTGGCCCATCGAGGCCTTCACGACGAAACCGCTCCCGAGGTACTTGTTGATCGTCTTCGCCTTGGCCGGGCTCTCGACGATGACGAGCGCCTTGCCCTTGCGCTTCGGACCCGCCTCGGCTTCCTCGGCGGGTTCCTCGTCGGCCGGAGCCTCGACGGGCTCGGGAGCCGGCGCCTTGGCTTTCTTCGGCCGCGCCGGCGCCTTCTTGGGCGCGGGGGGCGCTTCCGTGGTCGCCGTCGGCTTCTTCTTGGCTGCTTTGGTCATGTCAGGGAAGGCGGGCCATAAATAGGGGAGGTCCCGGGCGAGTCAAGGAAGGGGGGTGCACGCCCCTCGCCTTCGGCAGGAATGGATGGCTCCTCCGAGGTGATTGCGTAACTCCTGAATCGACAAGAACTTGGGATACCGAGCTGGTCGGGCCCGAGGACTCGGCCCCGATCGCTGCCCCGCCGGGCACCTAAGCGCTTGCGCATCAAGAGGTTCGGTGAGCGTGGCGCGCAACTGCCCAAGAATCCGCGCGGCCCCGAGCATTCCCGCGCTCCGATCGCCACGCCGTCCCGGCGCAGCGGCCCGCTAATCTCGGCTCCGGTGATCCAGCGGACCGAAGACGACGTCGCGACCGCCGCGCCGTGGCACGCCCTCGAGCTCGACCGAGTCGCGGTCTGCAGCCTGTGGACGACGGGGCCGGACCCGAGCGTCGATCGCCTCGTCCGCGTGGCGGCGCAGCGCACGGATCCCGCGGACGGCGGACCGGTCCGGTTCGATCGCGCGTGCGCGGCCGAAGGGCCCGTGGCACCGCTCTGGGCGGAGCTCGAGCTCTTCCTCGGCGCCGGGCCCGTGATCGTCGCCGACCTGGCGGAGTTCGAGGCCTGGCGCGCGCACGCCGTGGGCCGGCGCGACGAGCTGCGCGGCGCCCCGCCCGTGCTCGGGCTCGCCGAGCTCGGTGGGCTCCTCCTGCCCGGCGCGCCGAATCTCGCCGCGGAGAAGCTCGAGCCCGAGCAGGTGCGTGCACGCGCCGCGGAGATCGTCGCCGGCTTCCGGAGCCTCCCGAGCGAAGCGATCGCGCTCGCGATTTCGGGCTACGCCCGGGCCTGGCGCGCGCTCCAGGTCGACTCCCCCCGCGCGGCGCGCGTCGTCGGTCTCGCGCTCGCGCTCGCGCACCGGGGCGGCGGCGCGCCCGGCGAGCTCGACCTCGATGTCATGCCCGCTTGCGAGCGCGACGCACAGCGGTGGGAAGGCTTCGACACCGTGCCGGTTCAGTGCGACATGCCGGCGCTCCTCGATCCCGTCGATCGCGAGACGCTCGAACAGGTCTTCCAGGTCCATCTGCCGGCGTCGTTCGGAGGATCGATCCGCACCGGACAGCACGACGTCGCTCGCGCGGTCGGCGACGTGCTCGGTTCGGGCGAGCTGCTCCTCGTCCACGCGCCTACGGGCACCGGGAAGACGCTCGCGTACCTCGTCCCCGCGCTGCTCTGGGCGAACCGTCACGGCACGCGCATCGGCGTCGCCACGTACACGCGCGCGCTCCAGCAGCAGGCGATGGATCGCGAGGTGCCGCGCGCCCTCGCGGCGCTCGCGAGCGCCGGCGTCGAGCCGCTGCCCAGGGTCTCGATGCTCAAGGGTCGGGAGAACTACGTGTGCTGGCGCGCTCTGAAGCTCGCGGTGCCCGAGGAGGACGAGAGCGGGGAAGCCTGGCTCGCGTGGACTTCGCTCGCGCTCTTCGCGCTGCGCGACAGCGAAGGCGATCTCGACCGGTATCCCTCGCGCGCGCCTGTCCCCTTCGACGCGACAGCTCCCTGGCGCCGCCGTCTCGCCGATCTCCTGCGCGCCGTGCGCGGTCGCAGCGTCTGCTGCACGCACGACGCGGACAAGCGCGCGTGCGCCGCGGAAGCCGCGCGGCGGAGGGCCGAGCGCAGCCACGTCGTCATCACGAACCACGCGTTCGCCCTCGCGCGACAGGAGTTCTTCAAGCACGTCGTGTTCGACGAGTGCGAGCACCTCCACGATCAGGCTCACGGCGCGTGGAGCCATGTGCTCACGTTCCGGCAGATGCGGTCGACGCTGGCGAGGCTCCACGCGCCGGATCGAGGGAGTTCGACGGCGGCGCTCGACCGCATGCGCCGCGCCACGCTCGACGGGACGCCGACGAGCCGGGCGATCGACGCCGCGCTCGACGCGTGGAGGGACGTCGCGGGCGGACTCGCGCGGCTCGAGGCCTCGCTCGAGGGGTTCGAGGCCTGGCGGGACGCCGAGGGCCGCGCGCGCAGCGAGCGCGAGAGCCACTCTCTCCTGCGCGAGTACGTCGAGCGCGAGGAAGCGGCGGGCCTCGTCGACGCGCGACGCGACATCGCGCGGGGGCTGAACGCGCTCGAGGCCGCGCTGGCGGAGATCGCCGAGCGCCTCGACGCGACGCCGCTGCGGCGGATCCCGAGCCTGCGGCGCGCTCTCGATCTCTCGCGCACGGAGCTCGCGGAGATGCTCGAGGCCGTGGAAGCCTGGCTCCCGCTCTCGGAAGGGCGTCCGGCGTACCGCGCGAGCTTCTTCTACGACCTCGAGGTCGACTCGCGCGGTGCGCGTGGCGACCGCGCGCTCGCGGCGCGCGTCCTCCTCCCGAACGAGGTGCTCGGCCGCGACTACCACCCCCAGCTCGCGACGGGCGTGTTCATCTCGGCGACGACGTGGTTGAAGGGCGGATTCGAGTCCGCGCTCGGCTATCTCGGCCTCGACCGCGCCGCGGAGCCCGCGCCCGACGAGGACCGGCCGCCGCGCGTCGTGCGCACGTTCCGCGCTCCGGAGGTGTTCGACTACTCGCGCGTCCTCGTCGCCGTGCCGCGTGATGCACCGTCCGTCGGACGCGACAAGGACGCCTATCTCGACTACGTGCGGCGCTTCGTAGGCCATCTGGCCGAGCGCACGCGCGGCCGGATGCTCGTGCTGTTCACGAACGCGCTGGACGTCCGTCGCGTCGGCGAGGATCTCGCGGGCTTCTTCCGCGCGCGCAGCATCGGCCTCTGGTTCCAGAACATGGAGAGCGCGACGAAGGAGGAGCTCTCGGACCTCTTCCGCACGCGCGTCGACTCGGTCCTCCTCGGAGTCGACACGTTCTGGTTCGGCGCGGACTTCCCCGGGGAGACGCTCGAGTACGTCGTGATCGTCCGCCTGCCGTACGGCGTGCCCGACCGGTACCACCACGCCCAGTGCGCGGTCCTCGGCACGAGTGAGCAATGGCGCCGGATCTACATGCCGCGCGCGCTCGCGAAGTTCCGGCAGGGCTTCGGGCGCCTGATGCGACGCGAGTCCGACCGCGGTTGCGTGTTCGTCCTCGACGGCCGCGCGGTCGAGCCGAAGCACCGCGCGTTCCTGCGGGAGCTGCCGATCGGCGCGGAGATCGACGGTCCGGGGGAGGACGGGGACATGCGCGCCGCGCGGCTCGTCCGCGGCGAGACCGACCGGTGCCTGCGCGAGGCGTTCGCGCACATGGGCCTGCTCCCCGATCTCCTGCGCCGCGGCCTCGCCGTCGGATTCGGAGACGGGGATTGAGCGAGCCGGTCCGCTGGATCGAGGCGCGCGTGATCGCGCCGGAAGGCTGGCTCGAACTCGTCGCGGAGGCGCTCTCGATCGACGCGACCGCGGGCGTCGCCTTCGGCCGGCCGTCGCTCGCGACGGACGCGGCGCCCGAAGGGCACGACTTCGTGCGCGTGTTCGTGCCCGAGCGCGCGGACTCCGCGGAGTTGCGCTCCGAGCTCGAGAGCCGCGTCGCACGCCTCGCCGTCCGCGCGGGCGCGCCGGAGCTCGCGGATCTCCGCGTCGCGTTCCGCGAGCTCGCGCCGGAGGACTACGCGACGTCGTGGAGGAAGAACTGGAAGCCGTTCCGCGTCGGACGCCTCTGCGTCGTCCTGCCCGGCGAGGCACGGCGGCTTCGGTCCGGCGACGTCGCGCTCGCGCTCGAGCCCGGCGGCGCGTTCGGATCGGGACGCCATCCGACGACGCGCGAGTGCCTGCGCGCGATCCAGGCGCGCGTGCGGCCGCGCGAGCGCGTGCTCGACGCGGGTTCCGGCAGCGGAATCCTGGCGGTGGCGGCGGTCCTGCTCGGCGCGGAGAGCGCGCTCGGGTTCGACGTCGATCCGAACGCGAAGCCCTACGCGGACGCGCTCGCGCTCCAGAACGGCGTCGCGTCGCGGTGCACGTTCACGACGGCGGACTTCGCGCTCCTCGACCGCGATCGCGCGGAGTTCGACGCGGTCGTCGCCAACATCTACGCGGACGTGATCGCGTCGGAGCTCGCGCGTGTCTCCGCTGCCCTCGTGCGCGGCGGCTGGTTCGCCTTCAGCGGCTGCATCGAATCGCGCGCGGGAGAACTCGTGGAAACGATTTCCAGGTCGGAGCTCCGGATCGAGCGCGAAGTCGCCTGCGGCCGATGGAGGACGTTCGTCGGCACGCGTTCAGGCTGATTCCGCGGTTTGCATCCCCGCCCGAACCCGTGGATGATTCCATCGAGCCCTCTCGTTCTCCGCAGTGCGAATCCTCTTCCTATCGCAGCGTGTCCCCTATCCGCCGAACCGGGGGGACAAGATCACGACGTGGCGCCTGGTCGATCGCATGCGGCGGAAGCACGACGTCACCTGCGTGGCGTTCGCGCACGACGCGGTCGATCTCCAGGCGGCGCGCGAGCTCGACGCGATGGGGATTCCGACGCTTCCGGTCCGCCACAGGGACGCGTGGAAGCGCATCCGCTCGGCGCCGCTCCTCCTCTCGTCCAGTCCGCTGACGCTCGGCGTCTACGGCTCGCGCAAGCTGCAGTCCGTCGTCGACCGCCTGATGCCGCAGATGGATCTCGCGTACGCGTACTCGTCCTCGATGGGCGCGTTCCTCGAGAAGCATCCGGCGAAGCCCCGGATCATGCACTTCGGGGAGCTCGACTCCGACAAGTGGCGCCAGTACAGCGAGTTCGCCGGGTTCCCGATGCGCCAGGTGTACGCGCGCGAGTCGCGCACGCTGCTCGAGTTCGAGCGGCGGATCGCGAATGCGTTCACCGAGAACGTGCTGTGCACGCCGCTCGAGCAGCGGATCTTCCAGGAGAAGATCCCCGGCGCCCCGTCGGTCGTGCTGCGCAACGGCGTCGATCTCAACTACTACAGGCCCGGCGGGACCGAGCCCTGGCCCGGGCACATCGTCTTCACCGGAGTCATGAACTACTTCCCGAACGTCGACGGCTGCCGCTTCTTCGTCGAGGAAGTCTTCCCGCTCGTCCGCAAGGAGTTCCCGCGCGCGCGGTTCACGATCGTCGGCGCGCATCCCGCGCCCGAGATCCGGCGTCTCGGCAGGACGATCGGCGTCAGCGTCACGGGGTACGTCCACGACACGCGCAAGATCCTGCGCACGGCGGCCGTCTCCGTCGCGCCGCTGCGCATCGCGCGCGGGATCCAGAACAAGGTGCTCGAAGCGCTCTCGATGGGCATCCCGGTCGTCGGCACGAGCGCCGCCGTGCAGGGCGTCGACGGCGTCGCGGGGCGTGACTACCTCGTCGGCGACGACGCCGAGACCTTCGCGGAAGCCGTGTGCTCGCTGCTGCGCGATCCGCAGTCCGCGCACGAACGCGGCCTGCGCGGAAGGCGATTCGTCGAGGACACGTACGACTGGGAAGTCGTCTTCCGGCCTCTCGACGCGCTTCTCGAGGACTGCGCGTCGGCCGGGCTCGCCGCGGTCTGAGCGCTACGGCCGCGCGAGGATGTCGAGGCTGCGCGCCGCCCAGCTCACGAGCGGGCTCGCGTAGAAGAACAGCGCCACGTTCGACGCTCCGAGGAACACGAGGAACCCGACGAAGATCGGCTGCGGGGCGGCCTTCTTCTCGGACGCGTCCGTCAGGAAGAGCGCCTTCGCCACGCGCAGGTAGTAGAAGAGGCTGACGACGCTGTTGACCGCCGCGACGACGACGAGCCAGCCGAGCCCGGAGTGGTAGCCGGCGACGAAGAGCAGGTACTTGCCGTAGAAGCCCACCGTCGGCGGGAGTCCGGTCAGGCTGATCAGGAACGCGACCATCGCGATCGAGACGACCGGCGCCTTCCAGCCCATCCCCTTCAAGCTGTCGACGGTCTCCGATCCCGTGACGCCTTCGAAGTAGAGGAGGAAGCCGAACGCCCCGAGGTTCATCAGGTAGTACGCCGCGAGGTAGTACATCGCCGCGCTGAACCCGGCCTCGTTCATCGTCGCGACGCCGAGCATCACGTAGCCCGCGTGCGCGATCGACGAGTACGCGAGCATGCGCTTCAGGCTTTGCTGCCGGAGCGCCGCGAGGTTCCCGAGCGTCATCGTCGCAGCCGCGAGGACGGCGACGAGGAGGCCGACCCGCGCGCCGTAGTGCGCGACAGCCGCGCTGGCGCCGCCCTTCACGAACAGCGCGCCGAGGAACCGGAGCATCGCTCCGAACCCGGCCGCCTTCGAAGCGACGGCGAGGAAGGTCGTGACCGGCGTCGGCGCGCCCTCGTAGACGTCGGGCGTCCAGAAGTGGAACGGCACGACGGACACCTTGTACGCGAACCCCGCGAGCACGAGCACGACCGCGATCGCGACGGGGATCGGGCTCGTCGCGAGCTGCGCGGCGAGACTCGACGAGAGTCCTCCCGTGGCACCTCCCGCCATCGTCGAGAGATCGAGCGTGCCCGTGAGCCCGTACAGGAGGCTGATCCCGTACAGCATGACGCCCGTGCTCATGCCGCCGAAGATCACGTACTTCATCGACGCTTCCGCGGACTTCCGGCTGCCCTTGTGGAAGCCGGCGAGCGAGTAGCTCGCGAGCGAGAGGAGCTCGAGACCGAGCATCAGGAGCAGCAGGTTGTTCGTGCCGACCATGAAGAAGATGCCGATCGCCGCGCCGAGGAGGAGGAAGTAGTACTCCCCCACGCCTTGCTTGCGCTCGCGGCGGTCGCTCATCACGAACAGCACGACCGCGGCGAGTGCCGCGGCGGTGAACAGCTTGAAGAAGCTCGCGAAGTGATCGACGACGACCATGCCGAGCACCGTGTGCGACGGCTCGTCGGTGGCGCCGAGCAGCTGGAAGAACGCGATCGAGAGCCCGAGCAGCGTCACGCCGCCGACGGCGTCGGAGTTCTTCCCCTTCTGGAGGAGGTCCTGCACGAGCACGATGAGGGAGAACACCGTGAGGGTGATCTCCGGCGCGATCGAGCGGAGCTGTTCGAGGTAGCTGCCCAAGGAAGCGCGTCTCCGGCGATCAGCCGTGTCCCGTCCCGTTCAGCATGCCCATCAGGCTCTTGACGCTGACGTCCATCCAGTCGAGCAGGAAGAACGGGAAGATCCCGAGCGCGAGGCACAGGAAGAGGAGCGGCGCCTGGCTGAAGACCTCGCGGAAGCTGATGTCGGAGAAGCCCTTGTACTTCTCGTTCACCTTGCCGAGGAACACGCGCTGCATCGCCCACAGGAGGTACGCGGCGGTGAGCACGATGCCGATCGCCGAGATCACCACGAGGACGCGGAAGCGCGGGTCCTGCGACTGGTACGCGCCGAAGAGCGTCATGAACTCCGACACGAATCCGGCCATGCCCGGCAGGCCGATCGAGGCGAAGAACGCCACGGTCGTCAGCGCCCAGTAGCGCGGCATCACCTGCGCCATCCCGCCGAAGCCGTTCAAGTCGCGGTGGTGCGCGCGGTCGTAGATCACGCCGACGACGAGGAAGCACGCGGCCGAGGACGTGCCGTGGTTGAACATCTGGAGCGCCGCTCCGTTCATCCCCCAGTTCGTCATGCAGGCGAAACCGAGCAGCACGTAGCCCATGTGGCCGACCGAGCTGTACGCGATCATCCGCTTGAAGTCGGTCTGGCCGAGCGCGACGTACGAGCCGTACACGATGCTGATCACGCCGAGGACGCCGAGCACGAAGGCGAACTCGCGGAAGGCGTCGGGAACGATCGGGAAGCACGCGCGCAGCATCCCGTATCCGCCGAGCTTCAGCAGGATGCCCGCGAGGATCACGGAGATCGGCGTCGGGGCCTGCACGTGCGCGTCGGGCAGCCAGGTGTGGAACGGGAAGACCGGCACCTTGATCGCGAAGGCGACGAAGAGGAACCAGAAGACCCACGTCGTGAACTTCATCCCGAGCAGGACGCCGCCGAAGGGCAGGTGAGCGCCGAGGAGCGCGCCCTTCTGGGCCATCGCGACGAGGTCGGGGATCGAGAAGCTCCCGCTCTCGATCCGCAGCGCGACGACCGCGACGAGCATCAGCACGGAGCCCGCCAGCGTGTAGAGGAAGAACTTGATCGCCGCGTACTCGCGCCGCCGTCCGCCCCAGATGCCGATGAGGAAGTACATCGGGAGGAGCATCACTTCCCAGAACACGTAGAAGAGGAAGTAGTCGAGCGAGACGAACACGCCGGCGATGCCGACCTCGAGCAGCATGAGCAGCGCGTAGTAGGACTTCTGCGCCTTCTCGATTCCGAAGCTCGCCGGCACGGCGATGAAGAGGAGCAGCGTCGTCAACCAGACGAGCGGGAGCGACAGGCCGTCGATGCCGACGTAGTACTGGGCTTGGATCCCGGCGATCCAGTTCACGCGCTCGACGAGCTGGTAGCCGCCCGCGCCCTTGTCGAACATGCCGAAGTAGACCTGCGTCGCGAGGACGAGCGGGATGAACGTCGCGACGAGGCTGACGCCCTTGATCGCCGCGGTCGCCTTCCCGGGCAGACACAGGATTACGCCCATCCCGATCAGGGGGATGAAGACGATCCAGCTGAGGATGTGGTCTTGCATGGGGTTCAGGAGAGGATCAACCAGGCGGCGAGGAGGACGCCGCCCGCCACGGCGAAGGAGACGTACTGCTGGACGCGGCCCGTCTGGAAGAGACGTGCGACCGAACCGAAGGCCTGCGTCGTCGCGCCGACGCCGTTGACGGCCCCGTCGACGACGCGCAAGTCGAACCAGGCGCTGCCGAAGCCGAGTGCCTTCGTGACGAGCCCGACGCCGTTGACGACGCCGTCGACGATGTTCTCGTCGATCCACTTCTGGAGCAGGGCGAGGCCGATCGTGAGGCGGATGACGGTCGCGTCGACGATCTCGTCGATCCAGTACTTGTTCGCGACGGCGCGGTACACCTCGCCGAGCCCGCGGACGATGCCCGCCGGGTCGGGCTTCTTCTTCACGTACAGGCGCCAAGCGATGAAGATGCCGGCGAGCGCGACGCCGAGGGAGACCGAGAGCGCGAGGACGTGCGACTGCTCCTCGATCTCGTGCGAGACGTGCGGCTCGGCGACGAGACCGCCGTAGAGGCGCTCGAGGCTCACGATGCGCAGGAACCAGGGCTCGGTGTGCTGCGCGAGCGGGTCGGTCGGCGAAGCGAGCCAGAAGTGCCCGCCGAGGACGCCGAGCAGCGCGAGGCAGCACAGCGCGATCGTCATCGGGAGGGGCGACTCGTGCGGGACGTGCGCGTGGCCGTGCGCTTCGTGGTGGCCGTGGGCGTCGTCGTGACCGTGCGCCGCGTGATCGCCGTGCGCGTCGTGCTTGCCGTGCGCTTCGTGCGCGTGGGACTCGCCTCCGCGGTACTTGCCGGAGAACGTCATGAAGATCAGGCGGAACATGTAGAAGGCCGTGAGCAGCGCCGCCGCGGGCAGGGCGATCGCCGCGAAGATGCTCGCGCCTTCGAAGTGCGTCAGGCTCTTCACGAACGCCGACTTGATGATCTCGTCCTTCGAGTAGAAGCCCGAGAACAGCGGGATCCCGGCGATCGCGAGCGTCGACGCGAGCATGCAGGCGAACGTCACCGGCATGAACTTGCGCAGGCCGCCCATCTTCCGCATGTCCTGCTCGTGATGGCATCCGTGGATCACGGAGCCCGCGCACAGGAAGAGGCACGCCTTGAAGAACGCGTGCGTCACCATGTGGAACATGCCGAACACGACGCCGCCTAGACCGCAGGCCGCGACCATGAAGCCGAGCTGCGAGATCGTCGAGTACGCGAGGACGCCCTTGATGTCGTTCACCGTCGTGCCGATCGTCGCGGCGAACAGCGCCGTGAACGCGCCGACGACCGTGACCACGGAGAGGACCTCCGGGCTCATCAGCGGATAGGCGCGGCCGAGCAGGAACACGCCCGCCGCGACCATCGTCGCCGCGTGGATCATCGCAGAGACCGGCGTCGGTCCTTCCATCGCGTCGGGGAGCCAGATGTGCAGCGGGAACTGCGCCGACTTGCCGACCGTGCCGCCGAAGATGAAGAGCCCCGCGACCGTCATCCACGTCGGGTATTCGCCGCCGTGGCGCGCGACTTCCTCCTGCGCGAGACGCCAGAGCTCGGTGAACTGGAAGGTCTGGAACTTCCAGTAGAAGATCATCATCCCGATCATCAGGCACGTGTCGCCGACGCGCGTGGTCAGGAACGCCTTCTTGCACGCCGAGGAGGCCTGGAGGATCCGCGGGCTCGTCGGATCGTGGGAGAAGTGGCCGATGAGGAGATACGACATCAACCCCATCAACTCCCAGAACACGAAGAAGAAGAGGATGTTGTCGGACAGGACGAGCCCGAGCATCGCGAACGTGAAGAGGCTGATGTTCGCGAAGAAGATGTGGTAGCGGCGGTCGCCCTGCATGTACCCCATCGAGAAGAGGTGCACGAAGAACGAGACGACGCCGACGACCGCGAGCAGCGCGGCCCCGAGGTTGTCGTAGAGGATGCCGGCGGTGACGTTGAGCGTCGACGTCGGCGCGTTGGCCGTGTGGTAGAGCCACGACCAGGCGACGCCGTCCTCCTTCGACTGGTGGAAGAACTCCTCGCCCGCGAAGCCGGCCGCGATCGCCTTCGCCGCCATGAACAGCGTGATCACCATCACGACGAACATGCCGCCGGTCAGGAGCCAGTCGCCCTTGCGCGGCAGGCTCCGCCCGAAGAACAGGTTCACGACGAACCCGACGAGCGGGATCGCCGGGACGGCGAGCAGGAGCTTCCAGTCGAGAGCCGGGTCGAATCGCATGGAGATGGGGATCGCCTGCGCTTCAGTCGCGGAGCCGGTCGACGCCGTCGGGCTTGACCGAGTCGAAGAGGTAGTAGACGTTCAGGACGATCGCGAGGGCGACCGCGGCCTCCGCCGCGGCCAGGATGATCACGAAGATCGCGAACATCTGCCCGTCGAGGCTCCCGCCGTTGTGGCGGCTGAAGGCGACGAAGTTGATGTTCGCCGCGTTCAAGATCATCTCGATGCCCATGAGGACGTAGAGCACGTTGCGCCGGACGACGATCGCGACGATGCCGAGCGCGAAGAGTGCCGCGGAGACCGCGACGTAGGCGCCGACCCCCATCACGCTCCCCTTTCGCCCGTGTCGGGGACGAAGTCCGACTTCCGCCGGCGCGCGATGTAGACCGCGGCGACGAGCGCGACCGTCAGCACGACGGCGGCGAGCTCGAACGGCACGACGTACTGCTTCGCGGAGAGGAACCCGACGCCGATGCGACGGGCATTGCTCTCCATCGGCGGCAGCTTCTCCGCCTGGGCCCAGACGACCGTCGACCGCACCTGGAAACCGATCCACGCGACGGCGAGCCCGACGAGGAGAAGTCCCGCGACGACGCGCGGCAGCTTCCGTTCGGTGAGATCGGGCGGCGTCATCATCACGCCGAACAGGATCAGCGCGAGGATCCCGCCGACGTAGATCAGGATCTGCGCCATCGCGAGGAAGTCCGACCCGAGCAGGAGGAAGAGGCCTGCGGTGCCCGAGAACGTCGCGAGGAGGGCGAAGGCGCTGCGGACGACCGAGCGCTCGAAGATGCACAGGAGCCCTCCGCCGATCGTGAGGAACGCGAAGAGACCGAAAGCGAGGCCCTCGCCTCCCGCCGCGGCGAGTCCGCCGCCGGCGAACGTCAACGCGAGCAGGAAGAGCAGCGCGTAGAAGACCTTCGAGGCGCGCTCCATCTCAGTCGTGGCCTTCCGTCTTCGTCTCGGCGGCGGCACCGCCCGCGGCGGCCTTGGCGGCTTCCTTCTCCTTCTTCTTCTCCTCCGCTTCCTTCATGCGGATGCGCGCCTCCTTCGCCATGCCCTTGAACGAGAGGAGGTCGTGCTTGAGCTCGCTGCGGTCGTACGTGACGAACGCGAACTCCGTCCCCATGTGGATGCAGTCCTTCGGGCACGGGTAGACGCACAGCTCGCAGAACATGCACTTCTGGTAGTCGAGCGTGAACGAGATCCACTCGAGCTCCTTGCCGTGCCGCACCGCGTCCATCTCGATGCAGTCGATCGGGCACGCGCGCGCGCAGGCGAGGCAGTCGATGCACTTCTCCTGCTCGAG
>DASYPQ010000010.1:0-307661 GCA_036006425.1 Planctomycetota bacterium | reverse complement strand
CACCGCCGCAGAAGTGATCGCCGCGCAACCGGACATCATCATCGGCTCGTGGTGCGGCAAACGCTTCTCTCCCGACCGCGTCGCGGCCCGGCCTGGATTTGCACAGGTCCCGGCCGTCGCTACGGGTTGGCTCCGCGAAGTGAAGTCGCCGCTGATCCTGCAGCCGGGTCCGGCCGCGCTCACGGACGGCCTGAACGAGCTCGCGAACATCATTGCCGAATGGTGCGAGACTCGCGGATCCGCGAAGGCGACGACGACGGACTGATGCGCTCTGCCCCTCCGCCGACGAGCGCACGTCGCGACGCGCGCGCCTCAATCGAGCTCGCTCATGCGGCGCTGCAAGAGCCGGCGCTCCGGCTCTCCGCGCGCTAGCTCCAGCGCTCGAACGTAGGACGCGCGTGCATCAGCGCGACGTCCGAGCCGGCGGCACAAGTCGGCGCGGGCCGCGTGCGCGAGGTGGTAGTTGGCGAGCTCGCCGCGCGCGAGCAGGTTCTCGACGATGGCGAGTCCGCGCTCGAGTCCCTCGTGCTCCGCGACCGCCATGGCGCGATTGAGCTCGACCACCGGCGACGGCGCGGCGACGAGCAAGAGGTCGTACAGCGCGACGATCTCCTCCCAATCCGTCGCGGCCGCGTCGGGGGCCTCGGCGTGCACCGCGGCGATCGCGGCCTGCAGCGTGTACGCGCCGAAGCGGCGTGACGAAATCGCCCGCGCGACTCGTTGTCCACCCTCGGCGATCTGCGCGCGATTCCACGAGCCGCGGTCCTGGTCCTCGATCAACACCAGCTCGCCGTCCGACCCGCTGCGCGATGCCCGACGCGCGTCGTGGAGCAGGAGCAGCGCCAGCAGACCTTCGGCTTCCGGCTCGGGACAGAGCTCGACGACCACGCGCGCGAGGCGGATCGCTTCCGACGACAGGTCGACGCGCACGAGATCGGGCCCGGACGACGCCAGATAGCCCTCGTTGAAGACGAGGTAGATCACGCTCAGCACCGCGTCGAGTCGCGCCGGCAATTCGGCGCGCGACGGGACCTGGTACGTCACGCGCTCCTCGCGCAATCGCGCCTTGGCGCGCACGATGCGCTGCGCGATCGTGGGCGCGCCGCACAACAGGGCGCGCGCGATCTCCTCCGTCGTCAGGCCGCAGACTTCGCGCAAAGTCAGCGCGACCTGCGCCTCGCGCGCGAGCACGGGATGGCAGCACGCGAACACGAGGCACAGCCGGTCGTCCTCGATCTCGTCGAACTCGCGTGGCTCGCCCGCGCGGTCGAGGCGCTCGACCAACCGGCCGAGCGAGGCGTCGAGCCGAGTGCGCGTCCGCAGGAGATCGAGCGCCTTGTGCCGTCCGGTCGACACCAGCCACGCGCGCGGATGCGCGGGCTCCCCCGTGTCGGGCCAGGTTTCGAGCGCGGTCACGAACGCCGCCGCGAGAGCCTCTTCGGCGAGATCGAAGTCGCCGAGCAGCCGAATCAGCGTCGCGAGCACGCGGCGCGACTCGGCGCGCCACAGCACGTCGAGTCGCTCGCGCAGGATCAGTGCATCGTTCGCGTCGCGCGTCGGCACGAATTCACCCGCTCGCCCCTGGCCGCCTATTGGTGACAGGTCCCGATCGGCCGGATCTCGATCGCCCAGCCGAGTTCCGCACCGACGCGCGCCGCCGGATGCAGCGACGCGACGCGGATCGCGTCATTGAGGTCGCGCGCCTCGATGACGACGAGTCCGCCGACCTTCTCCTTCGTCTCCACGAACGGGCCGTCGCTGACGATCGGCTTGGCGCCGTTCGGCCGCAGCGTGACGCAATCCCACTCCAGGCTCTCGCCCTGAAGGTACTGCCCGGTCGCGCGCATCTCGGCGTCGAACGCCTGGCAGCGCGCGAAGAGCTCCGCGAACTGCTCCTTGGTGAGCTTCTCCATCTTCTTCTGATCGCCGTAGGCGAGGCACAGGTACTTCATGTCGGTGTCTCCGTGTGAGGTGTTGTCGAAATCCACGTCTGGTCGCGCGCGCCGGGTCGGGATCGACAACGATTCTCGAATTCTTGGGGCTCCATTCAGGCGGCGTGCGGGCTGGGAAACGGGGTCAGAGCTCGCGAGCGCCCCACCGCACGGCGGATCAGGCACTGTAACGCGAGCGGCGGCGCCACGCCTCGCGCGCGCCCCGACCGATCGCCAAAAAAACGCGACGCGCGACGGAGGGGTCGTCGCGCGTCGCGTCGAGAACTCAGCGCTCGGTTCAGATGCCGAACGAGATTCCGACTTCGAGAACGTGTTGCTGAGTCTGGAGGTCGAAGGACGCGGCACCGATGTCGTCGTCGATGTTGGCGTCGTCGATGTTCAGGAAGCGGTAGCCGACGTTCAAGGTGGTGCTCCCGCTCAGGTGGAACTCGACGCCTGCGCGCGCTTGCCAGGCCAGGAATGGTCCGTCTTCGTCGTTGAATTCATGCAGCGAATCGGCCTCCGTGCCGACGTTGAGCCACGCGACGCCGATGCCCGCGCCGCCGTAGAGGCCGACCGCGTCGGCAATGCGGAAATCGAGCAAGCCGTTGAGCAACAGCGCCGCCACCGAGACGTCGGACACGGCTTGGATCGGACCGTCGTCGTCCGCGTCCTGGTCGGTCCACAGACCTTCGAGCTCGAAGCAGAATCCCAGACCGGTATCGCTCGCTCCCACGCGGCGGCCGAACGCGACGCCCAGCAGATAGCCCTCGTTGAACTTGATGTCTTCGTCGGGGCCCGACGAGTCTTCGGTCGTCGTCAAACCGCCGCTCAGGCGCAAGTACGACTTCTTCTCGGTGTGAGACTCCTGGACGATGATCGGAGCGGGCCACGCGAACGGATCGACAATCGTCGGCGGAGTCGCATCGGCTACGAGCGGAATGAGGAAAATGGGAAGCATGATAGTTGTGTGCTTTCGTGGGATGGTGTCAGTTCGCCTCCGCTCGCGGCGGAGTGCTCGAATCGAATTGCGCGTGTTTCGCAACGGCCGTGCCGAGCTTCCGATCCGACGCCGGCGGTTTCATGCGCGAACGGATCCGCGCGGCCGGCGAGCCGCATGAACTCCGGCTGCGAAACGGCGTGTTGGCGCGAACAGGACCGGACCACGAGAGGGTGCCGCGCATCGCGCCCGGGCACTGGCTTCGCCGCTCCGTCGGCATGAAGTCGTTTGAAGAAGTTGCTTTCTCGCCTCGTGGATTTCAGCGGGGGGGCAGGCTCGAACAGTCAATGAAACAAACGCCGTTGCACTCGTCCCCAAGGGCATCGAAGGTTGTTCACCTTCAACGCTGCTTCGAAAGCCCGAAGGCATACGAGGCATGGATGGGAGCGAGAGCGACGGCGCGGGGAGGAAGCAAAGGACGAGCCACGGTCATCCAGTTCCTGCGCGAGGCGCAGCAGTGATCATGCGTCTCGGGCATCGAACTCGGATGGCGCGCCTGCCGGAGGACCAGAACACGGCAGAACTTTGCCGCTTGTACAACGCGTCCGTTCTCAGGTCGTTCCTACATTGCGCGCGGCGCGGCCGGAGCCACCGCGTAGACGCTTTTCGGGGCATGAGGCTTGCTTGCCGCTCCTTCGGCGCGTGCAGCTTGTCGACGGTCGGACTCAGACTCGCGCGCGGCTCTCAACAACAAGGAATGACACCATGTCCCCGCGCCTCTTTCTCCTTCCCACCTTCGTTGCACTCGCCTCTGCCGCCAGCGCGCAGTTCAATTTCCAGCCGCAGGTCCCCTACAACACGCAGGGTCCGCGCCTCGAGGCCGTCGTCGCCGGAGAGTTCAATCAGCAATACGGCACCGACTTCGCGGTGACGTCCGGACCGCTCGAAAGCACGAGCGGTCCGAATTGGGTGCAGATCTTCGGGAACACGGGGAACGGCACCTTCAGCGTCCTGCAGACGATTTTCCTGGGCAACGACGTGGGAGCCGCCTCCGTCGTCGCGGCCGACTTCGATGCCGACGCCGATCTCGATCTGGCCGTGACCCTGAGGAACATCAACGTCGTTCAGATCCTGATCAACACCGGCGGAGCATTCCTGATGGGCGCCACCGTGCCGGTCGGCGGCGTGGAGCCCTACAACATGGCCGCGGCGGACATGGACGGCGACAGCGACATCGACTTGATCACGTCGAATCGCACGTCGAACAGTCTGTCCGTCCTGAAGAACGACGGAGTGGGTTCCTTCACCCTGGCCGGAACGATCACGGTGGGGCTGGAGCCGCGCTTCCTCGCGCTCGAGGACTTCAACGGCGATTGCGCCACCGACATCGCCGTGGCTTCCCACGGAAATCGGCGCATCGACGTGCTCTTCAACATCGGAGCCGGAACGTTCAGCGCGGTGACCAGTTTCCCGATCCCCGGCAACGAGCAACCGCGCGGCCTGGTGGCGGCGGACCTCGACGCCGACGGCGACATCGATCTGGCCGCGACGACCGACAGCAACAACCTCGGCCTCGTCGTCGTCATGCGCAATGCCGGCTCGGGCTCGTTCTCGAGCCTCGCCTATTCATCCGCGGGGATAAGCCCGGACGCGATCGTGGCCGGAGACTTCGACGCGGACGGAGACAAGGATCTCGCGACGACGGACGAGGTCGCGAATCAAGTGAGCGTCCTGGCCAACATCGGGTCGGCCGTCTTCGGCTCGCCCTACACGTGGATCGTCGGCTCGCATCCGAGCTGCATCGCCCGCGCCGACGTCGACGGCAACGGTTCGCTGGACATCGTGGTCGCCAACCGCGACTCGAGCAACGCCGGCGTTCTGATGAACTGGTTGACCGGCGGAACGGACAACTTCTGCGCGACCACGAACAACTCCGTGGGCTTCGGAACGCGCATCGACACCAAGGACTCGTTGAGCGTGAGTGCCGCCAATTTCACGCTGCTGGCTCGTTGCGCCCCGCCCAACACGCCGGGACTCTTCTTCCAAGGCACGGGCACGGCCCACGTGGCCTTCGCGAGCGGGTTCATGTGCCTGAGCGGACAGCTGCTGCGACTTCCCATCGTGATGACCGGACCCACGGGTCAGGCGTTCACGACGATCGCTCCGAGTAACTACGGCGTGACGGCGGGTTCCACCCGCTACTACCAGTTCTGGCATCGTGACGCCGGCGCGACAGTCGATCTCAGCGACGGTCTGCGGGCCACGTTCCGGCCGTAGCCGCCTGCGAGTTCTGCTCGCCACCGCGGATCGACGAGATCCAGTTGTCTCCGACAGCTGATTCCGTGGCCCGGTAGGAAGTGCTGCGCCTCGTCGATTCGTGCGATCGGCCTTCGAAGCAGCGTACGGCGGTCCGGTCCGCTGTACACTGCCGCCTCCCGATCGCCAGCCCCCGCATGCCACAGTGAGCGAGGATTCCGGCGCCACGGTCGATCCTACTCTCCGAGGAAACCTCGATGCTGCGACATGCCCTGATCGTCACTCCGTTCCTCTTCGCCGCCTGCGCCTCCCCGCTCGCGAACCCGGACATCGTGGGCAACGAGGTGACCTTCTCCACCGCGGAGGTCCGCACTACGGAGCCGTCCGCCGATCCTGCACCCGCGGACGCGGTCTTCACCCAATCCAAAACCGTCGTCTACCAAGCCCCGCCCGCACAGCCGCCGCGGAGACAGCGGCAGCGCTTCTCCCTCAAGGGCGGCTACCTCAGCTCGAACGAGGACGGATTCGACGACGGCATCATCATCAATGGAGCATGGATGCGTCCGCTGTCCGACATCGTCGCGTCGGAGGTCGAGGTCGGCTACATGGATGCCAGCGGCTCGCACAAGGGAATCGACCGTGACGTGTGGGCCATCCCGATCATGGCGAACGGACGCGTGAACGTGCCCCTGGGGGAGAAGCTCGAGGTGTACGGCGGTCTCGGGTTGGGTTGGATGTACTTCAACGCCGACGCGGACGGACTCGGGGTGAGCGTGAGCGGCGACGGCTTTCTCTTCGCCGGCGATGCCTACTTCGGCGGGGACATCCTCCTCGGCGAGTCGTTCCGCCTCGGTCTCGAGGGGAAGTACTACGCGACGGACAACTCCTCCGATCTGGATGGAGGTTTGGATTCGTACGTGGTGCTGCTGACGCTGGGGTTCGATCGCTGAAGGGCGGAGCGGCGAGTTCTTCTCCGACTTGGCTTCGACAGATGCGCGAGGGTTCGGATGCGAACAGCCACCCTTGGGCGCGTCGCCTGCGTTCATTCGTTGAGGTACAGCTTCGCAACACTCTTCTACTGGGGCGGCGTCACGTCGCGCGTGGCGCAGGCTGCGATGCGCCACAGCACGGTAGAGCCGACGATGCAGGTGTCTACACTCACCCGCGCTTGCTCGACGTATCGACCGGGCTGGATGCGTTGCCCGAGCTCACGGTGGCGACAAGTGCGACCAGGACGTGAGGCTCGTTCCGGGAACCGCCGCCGAACGCGCGACGAACCTCGGTCGACGGTTCCGGGGGAAGGCAGGCGTTCTGGTTGCTAACATCTCCGCCCCATCGCGCGCCCGTAGCTCAGTTGGATAGAGCAACGGTTTCCTAAATCGTAGGTCGCAGGTTCAAATCCCGCCGGGCGCGCCACTCTTCCGCGCGCCACGTGAGGGAACCGCCCTTCTTCGACGGGTCGAGCTTCTCGGTGCCTGATCGGTTCATCCGTCTTTGCGGCGGTAGTGCAGCGCCACCTGGCCGGACTTCAGGCGTTTCGTCGAGACGAGCTCGAGGCGCCGCGAGGGCTCCAGGCCCTGAAACAAGGTCGGCCCGTGGCCGGCGAGGACCGGGTGGACGACGAGACGGTACTCGTCGATCAGCCCCAGCCGCTCGAGCGCGGAAGAGAGTGTGGGGCTGCCCACGAGCACGCCTTGCGGGGTCTTCTCCTTCAGCTGCGTCACGGCCTCACGCAAATCCCCCTCGAGAAGGAAGGTATTGTTCCACGGGAAATCGCGGCGCGAGGCCGAGACCACATACTTCGGCTTGGCCTCAAGCTTGCGCGCCCACTCCCGCATCGCGCGCGGCGCGTTCTCGTCGCACGCCACCGCGGGCCAGGCGCTCTCCATGAGCTCGTAGGTGATGCGCCCCCACAGCATCGCCCCGGCTGCGTCCATCAGCCGCGTGAAGTAGTCGTGCAGCTCGTCGTCCGCGATCCCCTCGCGATGATCGCAGCACCCGTCCAGCGTCACGTTGAGTCCGAAGGTCAAGAGGCCCATGGCGCTGATGTAGGGTTTGGGCCTTGCCTTCCCGCGTGGGTAGTGGCACCCCCGGCCGGAATTGAACCAGCGACCTGCCCTTTAGGAAAGGGCTGCTCTATCCAACTGAGCTACGGGGGCGTGGAGACACGAGTCTATCGCGGTCCGCGCTGCGTTTTCGCTGCTTCCCGCTCAAGGGCGCGCGCGACGCCGACCGAATCTCTCCAGCGGGCGCTGCGAGCCGTCCCCCGACGCCCCGGTTCCATGAGTCCGCACACCGACTTCGTCGACACCCGCACGCAACACGTCCCCGGTCGGCCCGTCCCGGTCTCCTGGGATCCGCGCCATGCGGTCTTCTCGGCGCCCGAGCGCAAGCGGGTCGGCCACGACCGTGCCGCCCTGTGCGTCCAGATCACCCTGTGCATCGTCGTCGCGGCGCTCCTCTTCTCGGTGATCGCCGTGCCGAAACTCCGCGCCGCCTCCTCCCGCGCCGACCTCTCGCAGCCCGCGCACGCCGCGCCCTGCGAACGCTGAGCGACCCGCGGGAAGCGCCCCTGAAGCCGCTTCAGGCACAGGCGCTTCCAGGTCGAAGACACTCCGAGGTGAGCGAGCGTCCCGGACCCCCCCCCGCGTCCCGACCCCAAGGCCGTCGCGGCCCCGCCCGCGGCTTCACGATCCTCGAGCTGCTCGTCGCCCTCGTCGCGGTGACGCTGATCTCCGCGCTCTCGATGTGGGCCTACTTCGCGAGGCCCGAAGTGACGCTCGACAACGCGACGCTGCTGCTCGCCCGGGACATGCGCATCGCGCAGAACCGCGCCGTGCTCCTGCGGCGCCCGGTCTACCTCGCCTTCGCAAAGGACGGCGACGGCTACCGCGTCTACGACGACTCCGACGACGACGCGCCGCCCTCGCGACAGGGATTCGAGCGCGTCGAGCGACACTACGGCCGCGATGCGATCTTCCAGGGCGTGCGGATCCTGCATTTCGGGCTCGCGACGCTCGATCGGATCACGTTTCCGCCCGACGGGCGCGAGCCGCCCGCCGGCCGCATCATGCTTTCGTACGGGGACGAAACGCGCACGCTCGAGATCGAGGTCGGAACCGGAAGAATCCTCCTGGCCGACCGTGCGTCCGGGCGAAACGCCTGGGATTTGTAGGTCGATGGGTACAGGAACGCGGACTCGAGGTGCCGATAAAAAGGGAGTCGTCCCCCTCTCGAGGGACGACTCCGCGCGGGTCGAAGCTGATTAGGTCATCAGCCGACGGCCGAGACAGGTGGCAGAACCTGTCCCGGCGGCCCCGGGGTCAAGGCAGGGGTGGCCCCAGGGCGCTGCGATGGGGATCGCAGCTGTGAGCGGCTTGCGCCGCCCACACGCAGCCCGACTTGGCAGGATGCCGAGCCGCGTGTTCGAAAAGTCGGGAGGTGCTCATGAGGAATGCACCACCGACGGATCCACTTGGGTGCGCCACGCTTCGATTCCGCCGCGCAGCGAGTAGACGCGCTGGAATCCGTGGCCGCGGAAGTAGGCGGCGACATCGAGACTCCGTTCGCCGCTCTGACAGTGGAACACCATCTTCCGCTCGTGCGGAAGACTCATGTACTTGTCCGGCGCCGCGAAGTCGAGCGGCTCGGCTCCAGGAATCCGCGAGCGCTCGATCTCCTCGGGCGACCTCACGTCGATGAAGGAGAAGTCCTCGCCCGCGTCGAGCCAGGCCCTCACTTCGCGCGGCTCGACCTGCAGCTTCGCGTCCATCTCCTGCGCGATCTCGATCGTGCGGATCACTTCGGCCACGTCGAGGATGTTGTGGTCCTTGCAGACCTGGGCGAGCGTGTCCGTCGGCTGGAACGCGCACGAGGAACAGCCGCCGATGTGGTAGCGCTGGAACAACGCGCGACGGGCGGCCGGTGCGGCGGAGAGGATCGTCTCCATCGTCATCTCGGGCCGAATCGATGTCTGCGTCGTCGCCATGGACCTCAGTCTCTCCGCATCTCCCCCAGGCGTGATTCTATCGCCCGGGAACGATCTTGGGGGGCGTGCGCGACATCGGCCAGTCCGGAGAGATGCTGTAGAGGCGGCTCGAGCCGGGCGGATCGTTCGGCCCGGGTTTGGGCCGCCGCCGCGGCGCCTCCGGGAAGCAAATTCGATCCGGCGGGCTCCAGCGAGGGAGTTCGGTCGCGGATCCGGGCATCGATGGCGCCGGATCGGGGCCTCCTCTAACATCCTCGCCCCCATGGCCGAAGCACGCATCACCCCTCGCGCGCAGGACTACGCCCAGTGGTACCAGGACGTGATCCGCGAAGCGCAGCTCGCGGAGCCCGCCGAGGTCGTGAAGGGATGCATGGTGATCCGTCCTCACGGCTACGCGATCTGGGAGAAGATGCAGGCGGACCTCGACCGGCGCTTCAAGGAGACCGGCCACCAGAACGCGTACTTCCCGCTCCTCATCCCGCTCTCGTTCCTCGCGAAGGAAGCGCAACACGTCCAGGGCTTCGCGATGGAGTGCGCCGTCGTCACGCACGCGGGACTGAAGGCCGTCGACGGGAAGCTCGAGCTCAAGAACGAGCTCGAGGAGCCCTACGTCGTCCGCCCGACGTCGGAGACGATCATCGGGCACTTCTTCGCCAAGTGGATCGACTCGTGGCGCGATCTGCCGCTCTTGATCAACCAGTGGGCGAACGTCATGCGCTGGGAGCTCCGCACGAGGCTCTTCCTGCGCACGGGCGAGTTCCTCTGGCAGGAAGGTCACACGGCACACGCGACGCACGAGGAGTCGCTCGCCGAAGTGCGGAAGATGCTCGACGTCTACCGCGATTTCTCGCACGAGATCGTGGCCATGCCCGTGATCCAGGGGATCAAGACGGCGAACGAGCGCTTCGCGGGCGCCGTCGAGACGTACTGCATCGAGGCGATGATGCAGGACGGCAAGGCGATCCAGGCGGGGACCAGCCACGACCTCGGCCAGAACTTCGGTCGCGCCTTCAACGTGATGTTCCAGTCCCAGTCGGGCGAGCGCGAGCACGTCTGGCAGACGTCCTGGGGCATGACGACCCGGATGGTGGGCGCAATGGTGATGACGCACGGGGACGACGACGGCGTCGTGATCCCGCCCAAGCTCGCACCGATCCACGTCGTCGTCGTCCCGATCTGGAAGAACGACGCGGAAAAGACGCGTGTTCTCGAGGCAGCGGCGAAGATCGCCGCGGAGCTCCGCGACGACGGGCTCTCGGTGCGCCTCGACGACCGCGAAGGCGTGAAGCCCGGCGCGAAGTACTACGAGTGGGAGCGCAAGGGCGTCCCGGTCCGCATCGAGCTCGGCCCGCGCGACCTCGACTCGAACACGGTCATGATCAAGCGCCGCGTCGCCCCGCTCGGTCCCGACGGCCGGGCGAAGAAGGAGACGCTGAAGCGCGACGGCCTCGGCGTCCAGATCGGCAACGTCCTCGACGAGTTTCAGAAGTTCCTCTTCGAGCGCGCCCTGGCGTTCCGGGAGGCGAACACGGTGACCGTCGACGGATGGGCGGACTTCGAGCAGGTCTTCGCGGACCAGGGCTCGAAGTTCGCGTGGGCCCACTGGGACGGGACGACGGAGACCGAGCTCGCGATCAAGGAAGCAACGCGGGCGACGATCCGCTGCATCCCGATCGCGGGCCAGGGACCGGACACCGGGCAGGGCAAGTGCGTGAAGACCGGGAAGCCGAGCCCGCAGCGGGTTCTCTTCTCGAAGAACTACTGAACGCGGGAGGACCGAACATGTGGAAGAGCGCCGTACTCGCGGTTCTCGCGAGCGTCGGACTCGCTGTCGTCGCCGCGCCCCGGGCGCCGGTCGACGAGCCCGTCGGCAAGCCGCCCGACTCGATGGCGACGCCGCTCACCGCGTTCGCGTGGAAGTCGGTCAACGGCCTGCGTTACGTCTGGTGGCTCCCGAAGGGATACGACCCCGCCGCGCCGCGCAACATGACCGTGATCTGCCACGGTGTCCGGCTCGACTACCGCTGGGGATACTGGAACTTCAAGCCGGGTCTGTTCCGACCCGACGACGTCGTGATCTCGGTCGATGGACCGAGCCCCGACGGCGAGGATCGGCTGTTCTCGAAGGACAAGAAGGACTTCGACGCGTTCGCGGCCTTCCTCACCGAGATGAAGCGCACGTTCTCGGTCGACCGGATCCTGCTCTACGGGCACGGTCAGGGCGGGCTCTTCGCGCTCTCCTTCGCGGGCGACCACTCCGACCTTGTCGCCGGCGTCGTCGCCCACGGCACCGGGGAGAAGAACGGGTTCGAGACCGGCGTGGATCCGCGGAAGGTCGCGATCGCCCTGCTCCACGGGACGGCGGACGCGGACGCGTCGTACGCGCAGATCCTCGATCGCCGCGACGCGTACGCGAAGCTCGGCTGTTCGCTCCTCCTCCTTCGACGACTCGATCGCTGCGGTCACGAGCCGAATCCCGTGCGCGCGGCGGAAGCGCTCGCATGGTGCCAGGGGATGACCGCGTCGAAGCCCGAGGAAGCGCTCGCGTGCGCCCTCGAGCTCCTCCGCGTCAAACCGGCCGACGTGCAGGACCGGGAGACGAAGGTCGCGTTCTCCGCTGCCCGCGACGTCCTGCGGCGCATCGAGAAGAAGGGCCCCGCGCCGTTCACCGACGTCCCCGAGGACGTCGCGACGAAAGCCGGCGAGTGGATCAAGAAAGTCGAGGACGCCGGCACGGAGCACCTCGCGGCGATCCGCACCGGCTGGAAATCGAAGCGCGTCCCGAAGCTCGACGGCGGCGCGTGGCTCGGCCATCTCGTGCCGTTGCGCGAGGACTTCCGCGGCGTCGACAGCGTCGAAGCGTTCGTGAAGGAGAGCGGCTACGACGCGATGGCCTTCGCGCACGCGAAGGCGGCGGAGCCGATCCTCGCCATCTGGGTCGGCAACAAGGATCCGAAGAAGCTCTTCGAGAAGGTCGTCGACGACATCGGCAAGATGTACCTCTACGACGGCTTCCCGTTCGACTTCGCCGAGAAGATGAAGGAGTGGTTCAAGAACCAGAGGAAGCTCGTGCTTTCGGTCACGGCCGTGAAGAAGTACGCGGACTTCGAGGCGTGGGAGAAGGGCTGGCACGACGGGCTCGCCGAGTACGTCGCTCTCTGCAAGAGCTGGAAGGGCCCGTGATCCGACGCCTGGCCCTCGCGCTCGTCGCGGTCGTCGCATCCTGCTCGTCGGAACGGGTCGGCTGGGCGCGGCGCGGATCGTACTGGATCCTCGACGAAACGCCGGATCTCGCGGTCCGCCGCGGTGCGCAGGTCGCGGACCCCGCCACCGGAGAGATCGCGCTCGCGTGGGTCGGCGCGCGCGCGCCCGAGACGAGTCCGCCGCTGCTCGCCTGCGAGCTCATCGTGTTCGAGGACCGCAACGGGAACCGAACGCCGGACGCGGGAGAGACGGTCGCAGTGCGCGAGAACCTCCACGCGACGCGCAAGATCCTCTTCGACGACGTCCGCGCGCCGGCTCGATCCGGGAACGCGTTGTTCGCGCGCATCGTCGCGCGGACGGAGTCCGGCAGCCGGGTCGTCACCTGGTCGCTCCTCCCCGACGCCGACCGCTAGAGCCAGTAGCGGACCTGGTAGAACATCCACTCGATCGCTTTCTCCCAGATCGAGCGCTTCTGCCACTCGACCGGAGCGATCTCGCGGCAGTGCGCGACATCCTTCTCGAACTGCTCGTGCATCGTGCCGCCGAGCTTGCGGTCGATGATCACGAGGCTGACCTCGAGATTGTGAAGGAGGCTGCGCCGGTCGAGGTTGTAGCTCCCGATCGTCGACCATACTCCGTCGATCACTCCGACCTTCGCGTGCATCATGTGGTCGGGCCACTCGAAGATCCGCACGCCGCGCCGCATGAGCCTCGAGTACAGGTGGCGGCTCGCGAAGTACACCGCGCGCACGTCCGAGTCCGAAGGCACGATCACCCGCACCGAGACGCCCCGCGCGACGGCGCGCGCGAACGCGCGGCGCAATCCCCGGTCGGGGATGAAGTACGCGTTCATGATGCTGATCGACTTCTCGGCGCGCCAGATCGCGTGGATGTACGCGCGGTGCATCCGCCACCGACCGCCGACGCCCGTCGAGCTGATCACCTGGACCGCGGCGTTCCCCTTGCTCGCGGACTTTTCGACTGCAGAATCCGGCACCGGCTCGCCTCCGGCGCGCGCCCAGGTGCGGCGGAAGATCTGCACCAGATCCCGCACGGCCGGCCCTTCGACGCGGGCGTGGACGTCGAACCATCCGTCCCCGCCGTCCTCGACCGGAACCGAATCGTTGCCGATGTTCAAGCCGCCCGTGAACGCGACTTCGTCGTCGACGATCAGGATCTTCTGGTGATCCCGCTTGTTCAGGTTCCAGCGCGCGCGCCATGGGACGAGCGGGTGGTACTCGATCGCGGTGACGCCCGCCTCGGCGAGCTCCGCGATGTACGCTCCCGGCAGCCCGAACGAGCCGAGTGAATCGTAGAGCAGGCGCACGCGCACGCCGGCGCGGGCCCGCTCGATGAGCGCCGCCTTGAAGATGTCCCCCGTGCGATCGGCGCGGAGGATGTACGTCTCGAAGTGGATGTGCTTCCGCGCCGCGGCGATCGCCGCGAGCATCGGCGGGAACGCCTTCTCGGCGCGCAAGGGCTGGACGAGGTTGCCCGCGCGCAGCAGCTTCAGCCAGCGCACGTAGCTGAGATCGCCGCCAGAGCGACGGCGTCGGCGGCGGAACCTGGAGACGTCGGGGAGATGGACGCGCATCGGCGTCAGCGTCCCGAACCGACGCTATTTCCCCAGCTCGCGCACGCGCGCGAGCACCTCGTTCGCCGCTCCGCTGTCGAGCGAAGCGGTGGCGAGGTCGACGCCTTCCGCGAGCGTGAGCGCCCTGCCGGCGGCCTTGAGGATGACGGCCGCGCCGAGCAACGTCGCGCTGCGCGCAGGACCGGATTCGCCGGCGAGCACCGCGCGCGTGATCTCGCCCGCGGTCCGGACGAGCTCCGGATTGTCGCCCGTGCCCTGGTTCTCAGGCGGCGGGCCGTAGACCGGGAAATCGGGTTCGTTGGGGCAGCAGAGCCCGAAGTCCTCGGGCTCGACGTTGAGCGGCACGAGATGACGCTCCGCGATCTCGATGCCGCGCGTCCGCTTGCGCACCGAGGGGATGACGCCTCCCTCCGGACCCTGGAGCGCGATGCCGCGCGGATGTCCGAGCGCCTGGATCACCTCGACCGCCGAGCCGAGCACGGGCCCTCCTTGCGCACCGAGGACGACGGCCGCGCTCGAAGGCGCGAGCAGTTTCTCGACGGTCGCGAGCGGCGTCCGGATGCCGACGTCGCCGCGCACGCGGCGGAGTTGCATCAAGGCGGGCAGCATCCCGGTGACGGCGCACGCTCCGAACCGGGTCTTCGCGACCCAGCTCTCGGCTTCCGCCGGATCCCAGGTCATCGACGCGTCGAGCGCTTCGAGGACGCTCGCGGCCGTGAGACCGCGCTTCGGAGGGACGCATCGATCCGACAGGATCAGGACGCGCACTCCCGCGCCCGCCGCGACGAGGCCCGCGGCGACTTCGAGCGGCGGAGTGCGGTCCATCCCGTCGTGCGGCGGACACACGCACACAAGTCCCGGAACGTCCATGCACGGGATCGTCGCGCACTCGCGGGCCGCCCGAGCGAACGCGGTCAGCTCCTCGACCGTCACTCCCTTGACCCGCAGCAGGACGAGGAACGCCCCGACCTGGATCTCGCTCTCCGTGCCGGCGAGGATCGAACGGAAGCCGTCGTAGGCCTCCTGATAGTTGAGATTGCGACCATCCTTCCGGCCCGGGCCGAGGATGCGCATCAGGTGGCGAAGGGTCATGCGCGCCGTTCACGACGCGGCCCGCGCTTCCGTCGGCGGGCTCCCTCGCGCCTCAGCCGCGGCGGCGTGCCGCTGCGCTCGTCGCGGAAAGGATAGCGGGACGGGGGGACGTCGGCAATGCGCGTTTCGAGCCGCATTCGCGCCGAATCAACGGCGGAGCCGGTCGCCGTCCTTCTTCTCCTCGCCCTTTTTGTCGTCTTTCTTCTCTTCCTTCTTCGGCTCGTCCTTCTTCTCGTCCTTGTCGCCGGCCTTGGCCTTGTCGTCTTCCTTCGGCTCCGCGGGCGCGGCTTTCGTCTCGCCCTTGTCGAGCTTCTTCTCCGGCGGCGCCACGACCGGCCGGGGTCGGATGTGCGCGAAGAAGAGCTCCTTCTCCTTGTCGTAGGCGAGCTTCCCGTCGACGACCGTGTACTGGACGAAGGTCTTGTAGTGGAGGAGATCGCCGTCCGCGACGATCAGATCGCAGTCCTTCCCGACCTCGAGCGATCCGACGCGGTGCGAGATCCCCATGATGCGCGCGGGCACCGTCGTGATCGCCGCGAGCGCCGCCTCCTCGGGCAAGCCGCCGCGCACCGCGAAATCCGCCTCGATGGCGATCGCCACGATGTCGCGGCCGACGAGGCCGCCGAGGTCCACGCTCTCCGACGCGGGTGTCACCGCGACCTGGACGCCGGCGCGGTAGAGGATGCCGGCATTCTGGATGCTCGCGCCGCCTTCCGCGACCGACTGCTCGTCCTTCGCGCGCCGGTCGCGCGGCGTCAGGATCGCGAAGGCGCCCGCGCGACCGAGCTCGTCGGCGACCGTCCAGCCCTCCATGCAGCCTTCGACCACCGGGCGGAAGCCGAACTCCTGCGCGAGGCGCGCGACGCCGAGGATCTCGTCGCGGTCGTTGGCCGTGAACTTCGCGAGCGACTCGTTCCTCAGGACGGAGAGGACACTGGAGTCGACGTCCTTCTTCGCCGGCTCCTTCAGCTCCTTGTCCTTCTTGACCTTCTCCTCCCAGTCGCGGTACTGGCGCTGGTACTCCGCCGCCTTCTGGAACTTGTCGCGCAGCGTGCGCTTGCCGGCGGGATTGCGGTCGCTCCACGAGAGGATGGTGAAGAACTTCTCACGCACCACGGGATCCTTGACGGAGAAGCGGCGCAGCTTCACCGCCGTGCCCGCGACGCCGCTCGTCGTGATCCCGGAGGAAAGGCCGAGGATCATCCGCGAGTTGAACGGGTCGATCGTGTCCTCGAAGTCGCTGCCGGCCGTGCCGACGAGGCCCTGGGAGGAGATCGCGACGATCCCCGGATACACATGCATGCCGGCGGCGTCGAGTCGCTTCGCTTCCGGCGGGATGTCCACGTTGTTCCCGATCGCCGTGATCTTGCCGTTCTTCGCGAGGACCGTGGCGCCGCGCAGGACGGCGCCCGTCCCCGTGTGCACTTCGCCGCCGACGACGGCGTACCAGCGGTCCTCGACCTTCTCGGCCTTCTCGTCGCTCTTCTTCGCTCCCTCGGAGTCGGATGAGCCCGCGCCGCCGGACTCGGGTTCCTGGAACGCGCTCGCGCGCGCCTCGGCGGCGAACAGGAATGCCGCCAGCAGAGCCAATCGACGGATCACGGCTTCACCTCCCCGTACACGAACCGACCCTCGAGCATCACGGCCTGGATGCGCGTCGTGGGCTCGAAGGGATCGCCGGACAGGAACACGATGTTCGCGTCCTTGCCCTTCTCGAGGCTCCCGAGGCGCGACTCGACGCCGAGCAGCGCCGCGGGCTCGCTCGTCAGCGCGCGGATCGCCGTGTTCCGGTCGAGCCCCGCCCCGACGATCTCGCCGACGTCGAGGAGCCAGTCCTTGAAGTTCGGGAGCGCGTCGTTGCGCGGCACGAAGACGATCTTCGCGCCCGCGTGCGCGAGCTCCATCGCGAGATTGCGATTGCGCATCGTGCCCGGATGGAGCGTCAGGACCGGTTCGATCACGACGCGGCACTTGCGGTCGCCGATGCCGTCGACGTCGAGGTCGTAGGTCTTCTTGTCCGCTACGTAGAAGATGTCGCTCTCGCGCGAGAGCGGGATGCGCAGGTCGAAGGAGATCTTCTCCTTGCCGAGCGCGTCGATGAGATGCAGGTACTCGCCGGCGCTCGAGACGCTGCAGAGAGCGCGGAGCTTGCCCGCGCGGAGGTCGAGGAACGGCTTCACCTTCGGATCGGGGACGGGCGGGACGAACTGGTCCTCCTTGCTCGCGGGCTTCTCGTCCTTCGCCTCGGGCTTCGGCTCCTCCTTCCCCTCTTCCTTCTTCTCGTCGCCTTTCTTTTCCTCGCCCTTCTTCTCGTCGGCCTTCTCCTCTTTCTTCGCGGGCGCCTTCTTCTTCTTCGCCTCCTGGTCCTTGTCCCACTTCTCGCGGGCCTTCTTCAGCTTCTCGTTGTACTCGTCGGCCTTGCGGAAGCCCTCGCGCAGGAGCTTCTTCGAGCTCGACGTCGCGCGCACGATGATCTTGAGGTACGCGGGATCGTGCACGCGCATCTCCTCGGGAGTCTTGCCCGTCGGCCGCACGGCGACCGCCTCGCCCGGGATGCCGTTGCCTGCCGGGTACAGACCGAGCGTCGTGACGCCGTACTTCATGACGTCGGGATACTCGTCCGCTCCCGGGTAGAGCTCGTCGAAGGCGCGCACCTCGGGGCTGTTCTCGTCTCCACCCTCGCCGTCGAGACCGAGGCGCGAGTACGCGTCGACGAGACCGGGCATCGCCACCCAGTTGGGCTTGTCGAGGATCGGGATGCCGCGTTCGACGGCGAGATCCTCGCCGATCGTCGCGATCTTGCCGTCCTCGACGAGGATCACGGCGTGCTCGATGACGCCCTTCGTGGCGGTCTCGGCGCGGCCGACGCGGATCGCGAGCAGACCGCCGGAAGCCGCGTTCGAGCCGGGATCCGCGAGGCAGGCGAGGAGGAGGAAGCTGAGGTTCATGTTCGTTCCCGCAACGTGTGCTTCAGAACACTTGTCCGTGGCTGGCGTCGTACTGGACCGCGCCGTCGATCAGGACCATCTCGACGCGCGCGCGCGGATCGAGCGGATCGCCGCTCCGGATCACGATGTCGGCGTCCTTGCCGGGCTCGAGGCTGCCGACGCGGTCCGCGATCCCGAACACGCGCGCGGGATGGATCGTGCAGGCGCGCAGCATCGTGTACGCGTCCGCGCCGAAGCGCGCCGACACGGTTCCCTGGAGGAAGAGCTCCTCCTGGGGCACGACCGGCGAGTCCGTGTTGAGCGAGAGATCCTTCGCCCCGGCCTTGAGGTACTTCTCCGCCGTCCCGGTGATCGCCCCGTTGTGCGTCACGACGTAGTCCATCGTGCGCGGTCCGGCGTTGACCGGCGCTCCGGTGGCGACGATCCACGGAGCCGTCGCGTGCGCGTCGAAGCATCCGTGCGAGAGGACGCAGCGCGTGTCGTACTCGAGCTTCCACATCCGCGCGGCGGCGGGGAACCCGTCGCTGCCCGCGCAGTGGATCAGGACGGGAAGATCGCGCTCGTGCACGCGCTCGAGGTTCGCGAGCGCGGGATCCTTGCGCTTCTCGCGGATCGCGCCGATCGCCTTGTGGTTCAGGTCCTCGAGGATGTACCAGAGTCCGGCGCGCGTGAGCCCGAGATCGCCGGCCTGGCGCTCCGGGTTGTACGACTGCGCGATCTTCATTCCGCCCGGATCCCGGACGACGACGTCCTGGTACGTCCCGCTCGTCTTCGCCTTGTAGATGACGCCGAAGCCGCTGTTGCTCGTGCCGCTGCCCGGGATGCCGAAGAGCGTCGTGACGCCGCCCGCGCACGCGCGCTGGATCAGCGGGTTCGCGGGCCGCAGTCCGGCCGACGCGCGCAGCTCGGGGTTCACCGGGATCACCATGTCGTTGATGTCGCCCCAGCCGCCGGTCTGGATGTGCGAGTGGAGCTCCACCATCCCCGGCGTCGCCCAGGCGTTGCCGAGATCGAGCTGTCGGTAGCCCTCCGGAATCGGCTTGCGCTCGCCGACGTACGCAAGCTTCCCGTCGCGGACGAGGATCATCCCCGGGCTGAAGATCTGGTCGCCGTCGTCGACGGTCAGCACCTTGCCGCACAGGATCGCGACGCCGTCCGCCCCCGCGGGGAGCGGCGCGAGCGA
Source organism: Planctomycetota bacterium (assembly GCA_036006425.1). Taxonomy (GTDB): domain Bacteria; phylum Planctomycetota; class UBA1135; order UBA1135; genus DASYPQ01. Next base: position 288,525 of record DASYPQ010000010.1, on the reverse strand, counting down.
GTTCTTGCGACCCGCCGCCGAGCACGCGGCGGCGAGGCAGAGGCAGAGGACCGCGGGAGCGCGCATCACCACCGGCGCTTCTCCTTCGCGATGTCGTAGACGCTGCGGCCGTCGATGAAGACGCGCTCGACGGTGTTCCGCGGATCGATCGGGTCGCCGGTGACGATCAGGATGTCGGCGTCCTTGCCGGGCTCGAGGCTGCCGACGCGCTGCGCGATGCCGGCGGTGATCGCCGGGATGATCGTCAGGCCGCGGACGGATTCGACCTGCGAGTCGTCGAGCCCGTAGTGCACGCTCACCGTCGCCTGGATCGGGAGCTCCTCCTCGGGAACGACCGGGGCGTCGGTGTTGAAGCCGAGCATCTTGACGCCGCCCTTCTGGTATTCGGCCGCGATGCCGAGGATCGCCTCGGGATTGCTGCCGGTCCAGTTGATGAAGGTGCGCGTCGGCACCTCGACCTCGCGCGGGCCGCTGATCACGGGCACGCCGAGCTCGACCGCGAGAGCGGCGAGCTTGTACCCCGCCATCTCGCCGTGGTCGATGAAGACGTCGAAGCCGAACTCGCGCCGGAGCATCGTCAGCGTCGTGAGGACGACCTGGAAGATCTGCGTGTGCGTCGAGATCTGCGCCTTCTTGTCGAGGAGCGCGCGGAAGATCTCGAGGTCGAAGTTCTTCTCGGGCGCCTCGGAACCGGAGCTCGCGTCGTGCGCCTTCCAGCGCTCCGCGTACGCCTTTCCGCGCCGGAGCACCTGGCGCAGGTCGAAGTTCATGAAGGAGCGGCCGACGCCGACCGTCCAGCCTTCGGGGTTGCCGGCCTGCGCGATCTTCAGCGAGCCCGGATTGCGGATCACGGCGTCCTCGTAACGGTCGAGGCCGGTCTTCACGAGGACGCCCTGGCCGCTCATGTTGACGCCCGAGCCGGGGATGAAGAGCACGGTCGTCACCCCCGCTGCGACGGCGACCTTGAAGCGCGGGTTCTCCGGGATCACCGAGCACGACACGCGCAGCCCGGGATTGCAGAGATAGACCATGTCGTTGATGTCGAACGTGCCCGCCACGTGGCTGTGCAAGTCGATCATCCCGGGCATGAGCCAGCGGTCCCCGAGGTCGACGATCTGGTAGCCCGCCGGGATCGCGGTCTCGGCCTTGGTGCCGACCGCCTCGATCTTCCCGTCCTTCACGAGCAGGACGGCGTTGTCGACGAACTGCACGCCTTCGAACGGGACGGTCAGCACCTTGCGCGCGAGCAGCGCGAGGCCCGGGCCGCCGCGCTCGCCCGCGGCCGGAGCGCGCGCGGGAGTCTGCGCGGAAGTCTGAGACCTCGCAGGAGCGCCCAGCAGGGCGAGGAACGCGAGGAATCCGAGGAGGGAACGGGCCATCGTTACCATCTCCTCCCGTCGCGGGCTTCGTCGTACACGGGCTCGCCCTCGATGAACACGCGCTGGACGACGTTGCGCGGATCGATCGGGTCTCCGGTGACGACGAGAATGTCGGCGTCCTTGCCGGGCGCGAGACTGCCGACACGGTTCGCGATCCCGGCCGTCATCGCCGGGACGATCGTCAGGCCGCGCACGGAGTCCATCTCGGCGTCGTCGAAGCCGTAGTGCACGCTGACCGTCGCCTGCACCGGCAATTCCTCTTCGGGGATGATCGGCGAGTCCGTGTTGAAGCCGATCATCTTGTGGCCGGCCTGCTGGTACCCCGCGGCGATGCCGACGAACTTGCCGTCCGTCCCGGGGCAGAGCGGCACGATCGTGCCGTCGACTTCGCGCGGGCCGATGATCGCGGCGACGCCGAGGGACTGCGCGAGCGCGGCCGCGCGCATTCCCGCGAATTCCCCGTGGTCGATGTAGACGTCGAGGCCGAGCTCCTGCCGCACCATCGTCAGCGTCATCAGGACGACCTGGTACATCTGCGTGTGCGTCGAGATCTGCGTCTTCTTCTCGAGCAGCGGCGGGAACGCGTCCCATTGGATGTTGCGCGCGGGGCGCGCGGTCGAGCCCTTGGGCGTGCGCTTCTGCTCCTCGACGTAGCCCTTCGCGTAAGCGAGTCCGCGCTGGAACGTGTTGCGGGTGTTCCAGTTCATCAGCGAACGTCCGACGCCGATCGCCCAGCGCTCCGGGTTCCCCGCCTGCGCGAGCTTCAGCGAACCGGGATTGCGGATCTCCATCTCCTCGTACGTCGGAAGGCCGGTCTTCAGCAGGACGCCCTGGCCGCCCATGTTCGTCCCCGACCCGGGGATGAAGAGGACGCTCGTCACGCCGCCGGCGACGCCGCGCAGGAGATTCGCGTTCCCGGGCTCGACCGCCGAGCTCGCGCGCAGCTCCGGGTTGGTCATGTAGACCATGTCGTTGATGTCGTTGATCAGGAAGCTCTTGCCCGCGATGTGGCAGTGGAGGTCGACGAACCCGGGACAGATCCAGCTCCGGCCGCAGTCGACGACCTCGAGGCCTTCCGGGATCTCGACCTCGCGCTCGGTGCCGATCTTCTCGATCTTGCCGTCGCGCACGATCACGACCGCGCCGTCGACGACTTCGCGGCCCTCGGCTCCGACGACGAGCGCCTTCGCTGCGCGCATCGCGAAGCTCTTGCCGTGCCGCGCCGGACGCGGCGGAACCTGCGAAGCCGTCGCGCCGGACGCTCCGCGCGCCTGCTCGTGCCCGCGGCCGCAGCCGGCGACGAACGCGAGCGCCGTCGATGCGACGAGCAGATTCCGGGCTCCGATCACCGCACCTCCTCGCCGGCGACCCAGACGCGGACAACGCGCGTCGTCACGTCGAGCGGACTGCCGTCGAGCAACGCGACGTCGGCGTCGAGCCCCGGAGCGAGATTCCCGACGCGGTTGTCGATCGCGAACATGTGCGCGGCGTCCGAGGTGAGGGCGCGCAGCGCCGCTTCGGCGCTCATCCCCTGCGACACGGCGTAGGCCGCCATGCCCGGGATGTCGCTCGCGCCGTCCTCCGCGTCGCTGTGGAATGCGATCGGGATCCCCGCCGCGGCGATCTCGGCGTACCGATTGCGCCGCTGGGCTCCGTTCTTCGGCTCGATCCACGTGATCTGCTGGCCGAGCAGCACGCCGGCGACGCGTCCGCGAATCTTCTCCACGACTTTCCACGCGTCCTTCGCGCCGAGGAGGATCGGCTTGATGCCGGCGCTCTCGAACGCGGCGACGCAGTCGAGGATCTCGTCCTCGCGGTCGACGCCGACGACGACGGCACTCTCGTTCTTCATCGCGCGGCGCAGCGGCTCGAGCTCCGCGTCGATGCCGGGAGCGCGCGGCTGGCCCTTGATCTCCTTCTTCTCCGCTTCCTTGGGCTTGCGGCGCTCGGTGCGCTTCGCGATCTCGTACTCCGTGGAGGTCTGCGCGAGCTCGACGTCGACGCTCGTCGCTCCCTGCGCGAGCTTGCCCGCGAGCTTCCCGTCCTTCTCCTCGGCTTCGAGCGTGACGTTGCCGCGCCCCGAGTCGCCGGAGAGCGACACCTTCCTCTCCTTGCGTTCGCCCGAGACCTGGATCAGCTCGTCGGAGAGCGAGCTGCACCGCAGCGATCCGGAGATCTTGCCGTCCTCGTCGAGGACGTAGAGGCGCAGGCGCGCCTTCTCGAACGGAGGCACGACCACTTGCGCCTCCCAGGCGCCGGTGATCGGCTTCGCAGCTTCCTTCTCGCCTTTCTTGGCGGGCTTCTTCTTGTCGCCGCCCTTGTCGCCGCTCTTCTCGGCGGCCTTCTCGTCCTTGGCGCCCTCCGACTTCGTGTCGCCGGCGCCTTCCTTCTTCTCGCCCTTGTCGTCGGCCCCCTCTTTCGCTTCGCCGTCCTTCTTCTCGTCGGGCTTCGCCTCCGCGCTCTCCTTCGGAGGAGTCCACGCGGCGAGCTTCTTCTCGTACTCGTCCCACTTCTTCGCGTACTCCGTCGCCTTCTGCAGCACTTCGGTGACGGCCTTGCCGGAATCGAGTCGGTTGCCTTCGGTCCACTGGAACCGCAGAGCGGTCGGGTTCCGGCCGATCATCCGGTCGAAGTCGCCGCTCGCGGGCTTGTACGCGAGGATCGGCGCGCCGGTGCGGTTCGCTCCGCGCGGCGACAGGACCACGGTGGTGACGCCCGACTGCGCGACGCGACGCGCGACGCGCTCGCCCGGGTCGAGGATCCTCGAGATGTCGAACTTCGTCGCCGGCACGCGCTTCGAACCCTCGAGGCCGAGGAATCCGAGCGCGTCGATCATGCCGGGCATCGCGGCCTTGCCGTGGACGATCGTCGCGCCCGCCGGTCGCCCGACGCGCGCGCCGACTTCGCGGATCCGGCCGTCCTGCATGAGGATCTCGCCGGGGCGGAGCACTTCGCCGTCGCCGGCGTAGAGTTCGTCGACGGAGAGGACGACCGCGCCGACTTCGGTGCGCTTGTACGCGATCTCGCCGTCGACCCACGTCGCGAGGACGCTGCTGCCGGGCTCGAGCGGGTGGCCGCTGTACACGGCGAGGTCCGCGTCCTTGCCCGGGGCGAGGCTGCCGATGCGCTCGGAGACGCCCATGATCTCGGCCGCGGAGAGCGTGATCGCGCGCAGAGCGTCCTTCCGTGCGAGTCCGCCGCGCGAGCAGATCTCGGCCGCGAAGCGCAGATCGACGGCGGAGGTCTGGTCCGAGCCCGCGATCGCGTACTTCACGTGCGCGCGCTCGAGACCGACGGCGATGTCGAAGCGCGGCAGGTGCACGGCCGGGTCGCGACCGAGATCCCGGCCCGGGCGGTTCGGATCGAAGGGCGCCGCGACCACGGCGCGCGCTCCCGCCTTCGCGATCTCCGCGGCGAGCGCGTCGGAGATCTCCTCCCCGCCGAGGCCGTCGAGCACCAGCGGCAGCTTCTTCTCCGTGAAGAACGCGAGCAGCGCGCGGATCTCGAGCTCGTTCACCGCCGCCATCCGCCAGGGACGCTGCGCCGCGATCAGCTCGCGGAGGCGCGCCGCGAGTCCGGCGCCGTACTCGCCGCGGTCCTCGCCGCCTTGCGCCGTCGCGACGATCTCCTGGAGAGCGACCATCGCGCCCATCAACGTGCGCGGGAGCTGCGGCTGCTCCACTCCCATGCCCACGTCGACGGTCGCCGGGATCGGCGGTTGCCAGTATCCGGGCGTCGTGCGCGCCTCGGCGCTGACCGCGCCGTGGATCGACGCGCTCGCGCTGACGACGCGGTCACGGCCGCTCGATCCGCGGGCGGCGAGCTTCACGACGGCGCCCTGCCCGGCGATCAAGCGCCCGCGCGCGGGGACGAGGTACGTGCTCGTAACGCCCTCCTGCAGCGCGTGCACTTGCGAGGAGTACGGATCGAATCCGTCGATAGCCAGCACGGAGAGATCGGCGGTGCGCTCGGAGGGGCGCGGCGCGCCGTAGTTGCTGTTCGCGGCGACGAGACCCGGAGCGATCACCGCGTCGGGCCCGTAGTCCACGACGCGCGCTCCGCCGGGGATCTCGACGTCCTTCCCGATCGCGACGACGCGACCGTCCGCGATCACGATGATGCCTCCGCCCTCGATCACGAGATCGTTCTCGACGGCGTAGATCGTGCCGGCTTTCAGGGCGACGACGTCCGCGGCGAGCGCCGGCGCCGGCGGCGGACACGGGAGGCAGAGGGCGGCGAGCGCGAGGATCATCGAGGGTCCTTCCCGTCCTTGTCGCCGTCCTTCTTCTCGCCGGCGTCCTTCTTCTTCTCGGGCTTCTCGTTCCCGATCTCCTTCTCGTCATCGTCGGGGTTCGCCTGCGCGTCGGCGCCGCCCGGACCGCTGTTCGGCTGCTCGATGCCTTCGAGGATGTGCTTCACGCGCACGTCCTTGCTGCGGTCGTAGACGAGATTGCCGTCGAGGACGACGTACTGGACCGTCGTGCGCGCCGAGAGCGGATCGCCCGACAAGAGGAGGACGTTCCCGTCCTTGCCCGGCTCGAGGCTGCCGACGCGGTCGCCGAGGCTCAGGATGTCCGCAGGCGTCCGCGTGACCGCGGCGAGCGCGTCCTTGCGGTCCATTCCGTAGCCGACGCACATCGCGGCCTGGTACCAGAGCGACTGGGCCTGAGGATTGAGCGACTGGAGCGCGAACCGGATCTTCTTCTTCTGGAAGACGCCCGGGACGAACGTCTCGATCTCCTTGCCGGTGATCGGATCGCGTTCGACGTGGACGAGGTTCGCTCCGAGCACGACCGGCACGCCGGCTTCGGCGATCAGGTCCGCGGCCTTCCACGCATCACCGTCGACGACGAGCGTGGTGCGCGCGAGGAAACCGTTCTCGCGCGCGACTTCGAGAGCGAGCGGGACCGCGGCGGCGCCGTCGCAGTACACGAAGGCCGGCACCCGGCCCTCGACGAGGCGCAGGAGCGGCGCCTGCTTGTCGTCGATCTCGCCGCGCGGAACCGATTCGAGGCCCTTCACGCTCCAGGTCGCGGAGCCCTCCATCGCGCGGCCCTTCTTGTTCTCCTCCTTCTCGAGATCGCGACCCTGGTACAGGGCTTCGCGACGCGCCGTGTCCTTGCCGTCCTTCGTGTCCTGCACGAGCTTCTCGAGGTAGAGGCGCAGATCGGTGAACGCCTTGCGCAGCGACTGTGCCTGCGTCGCGCGCGACTTGCCGGCCTTGGGGGCGGCGGACACCTTGATCCCGGCGTCGGTCTTCTCGAGCATCGACTCGATCGTCAGGCCGAAGGGCTTGACGACGAGACCCTGCGCGCCGATCACGCAGCCGCCGGAGTTCACGGCGGGCGGGCCCTGCTGGACGTTGATCGTGAGGATCCCCGAGCGCAGGCAGTCCTCGAAGAAGAAGCTGATCGGGTCGATCGAGTCGCGGACGTCGAGGAAGGGCGCCACGTCGACGTTCTCGTTCGGGCGGTCCATGCCGCGCGTCGTGTGCGCCTCGACGAAGCCGGGAAACGCGACGAGCTCCGGGTGATCGATGACCTCGACGTCCCAAGGCGCCTTCGTGTCCGGTCCGACGGACTTGATCTTCCCATCCTCGATGACGATGACGCCGTTGACGATGTCGGGGCCCGCCTGGGTGATGATCCTCCCGACCTTGATCGCGATCTTGCCGCCGGCGAGCGCGGCGGGAGCGCAGAGAAGCAGCGCTCCTGCGCGCAGGAGGAGGGGCGATGTCCGAATGTTGCGAACCAGCATGGGGTGACTCCGGTACTCGAAAGCGTTGCGAGCGGTCGTTCTCGTCGTTGCTGCGCGGATCATTCCTGCGGGCGGGGATCCATCTTGAGCACGCCGTCGAGGATCACGCCGACGACGCGTGATCCGGGCTCGAAGGGCGTCCCGTTCCAGAGGACGAGATCGGCGTCCTTGCCGACCTCGATGCTTCCGACGCGGTTCTCGACGCCGAGCATCCGCGCCGGGGCGATCGTCACCGCTTCCAGCGCGGCGTCGAAGTCGAGTCCCCCGCGCATCGCGTAGGCGGCCTGCATCGGGAGCCGGTCTTCCACGTTCGGCAGGCCGTGGCTCGACAGCGCGACCGGGACGCCGCGATCGCGCAGGAGGCGCGCGACGTTCCAGGCCATGAACGCGCCGTCGCCCGTGCGCCCGGAAGGCGGGAACGGGGGCAGGACGACCGACACCTTGCTGCGGACGAGGAGCTCGGGCTCCTTCCACGCCTCGGCGGCGGAGTCGATGATCATGCGCGGATGTCCGCCGAGCTCGCGCTCGAGCTCCTCCTTCAGGAACACGGCCGTGCGGATGTCCTGCGTCGTCCACGCCTGCACGGAGAGCGTGAGCTCGCCGGCGAGAGCGCGGAGCACGACGTCGCTCCCCGGGTAGGCGCGCTTCGCGTCGCCTCGGCTCGCGGCCGCGTCGTAGAACGCCTTGCGCCACTCCCACTCGACGCCCATCCGCGTCGTCGGACGGCGCGAGTAGAAGTCGGTCGGCCGCCCGAACGCCGGGTGGTTTCCCGCGCTCGGCTGGCTTCCCATCGCGCCGCGCAGGACCGCATCGGGGCGGACGACGCGCTTCTCGAGCGTCTCGGGCCCGCCGGTCTTCACGACGACGCCGAGCCCACCGATCACGTCGTAGTCGGGCGCGTTCAGGAGCACGGTCGTGACCCCGCTGCGCAGCTCGCGGTCCCATTCGATCGCGTAGGGATCGAATCCGCCGGCGACACGCACCGCCGGGGAGACTTCGCTCGACTGCTCGACGGATCGCGCGTCGTTCAGGATGTGGACGCTCGCATCGATGAGCCCGGGCGTCACGGCGTGGACCTTGAGGAGCTCCTTGTCCGACGTCTCCTCGCGGCCCACTCCGACGAGCGCGATCTTCGCGCCGTTCACGACGACCGTGCCGTCGGCGACCATCCGGCCGGCGGAGGTGTAGACCTCGTCGGCGAAGATCGTCCAGCGGCGCTGCGGCTCCTGGCCGGACTTTGCCTTGTCGGACGAGGAAGAAGGCGCCACGGCGACGAGCACCGGGAGCGCCGCGACGAGGTGGAGCGCGCGCATCACAGTTTCCTTCCCCACGCGCGCTTGCCGTCGACGTAGACCGCGTCGACCGAGCTCGCGAGATCGAGCGGATCGCCGCTCCAGAGCACGATGTCGGCGTCCATCCCCTTCTCGAGGCCGCCGACGCGATCTCCCGCGCCGACGATGCGCGCCGCGTCGGAGGTCAGCGCGCGCCAGGCGACGGCGCGGTCGAGGCCTTCGCGCACGCACATCGCGGCGCTCGTGCGCAGGGAAACGGCGTCGTTCCAGGGCGAGTCGAGCCCGAACCCGAACGGGACGCCCGCTTTCGCGAGCGCGACCACCGCGAGGAGGTCGCGGCGCGCCTCGCCGACCTGGAACGGTCCGCAGATGACCGCGAGTCCGGCGGCGTGGATCGGCGCGGCGAGCTCGCCCGCCCACGGGGCCCCGTGGATCGCGCCCGTGAGCTCGTGTCGCGACGCGAATTCGACCGCCCGCGCGACGTCGTCCCGCGTCGAGACTTCGAACAGCACGGGGAGCTTCTTCTGCGCCGCGAGTGCGAACGCGCCTTCGGGCTTCTCGAGGCGCCGGTCGAGCTCGGCGAGCGCTCCGCCGACGCTCGTCGGTGCGCGGTCGTTGCGCAGCGTCTGGGCGGAGAAGCCGAGCGCGAGCTGCGCGTCCTTCTGGACGACGACGCCGCCCGACGACTTCACGAGAGCGCTCGTCCCTGCGCAGACCGCGAGCGGCAGCGGCGCGAGCACGACGCTCGTGATGCCCGCCTCGATCGCGGCCTCGAAGTCCGGGTGCGTCGGGTCGAACGCGACCACGACGCGCGCTTCGGGCATCAGCGTGCGCGTCGAATCCCGCATCTCGCCGGGGGATCCGGAGTACGAGTGCAACGCGACGAGGCCGGCGCTCGCTGTGCCCTTGTGCACGGAAACGATCGTTCCGTCGGGGATCGAGACGTCGGTGCCGACCGCCGCGATGCGGCCGTCCTCGACGAGGATGACCCCCGGAGCCAGCACCTGGCCGTCGCCGAGCAGCACGCGATCGGCGCGGATCGCGACCCCGCGACCTTGCGGAACGGGCGCCGACGGCGCGGAGGGGAACGCGAGCGGGAGGAGCGCGGGAAGCAGACGGATCATCGGATTCAGTTCTGCGGCTCGAGGACGACACGTCCGCTCGAGACGACGTAGCGGACTTGCGCGGTGGAGGTCAGCGGATCGCCGTCGAGCACGAGGATCTCGGCGTCCTTGCCCCGCTCGAGGCTTCCGAGGCGATCGCCCGCGTCGAACGCGTTTGCGGCACCGAGCGTCAGGGCCTCGAAGGCCTTCTCCCGGTCGAGACCGTTGCCGATCGCGAGTTGCGCGAGGAGCGGCAGGTCCCGGCTCGCGCCCGGATTCGCGCCGCCGCTTCCGAGGAGGACGCGGACGCCGGCTCGCGAGAGATCACCGGCGAGCGCGAGGCCCGGGTCGTCGAACTCGTCCGCGCCGAACCTGCCGTGGGGCACGGGAGCCACGAGCACGACGATCTGGCGCTCCGCGAGACGGGAAGCCGAGGACATCGCCTCCGCTCCGCCCGCGAGGACGAGGCGCAGCCGGTCGAAGCCGTTCGTGCCGGCGAGGAGGCCGCGGATCTCCGCGGCGCGGTTCGCCTGCACGAGCAGCGAAACGGCGCCGTCGGCGACGCGCGAGAGGACTTCGGCGTCCTCGTCGTAGCGCGGGGGCTGCGGACGCTTGTCCTCCTTGTACTTCTTCTCCTGGAACGGCTTCCCCTTGTCGGTCGCGTCCTTCTGTTCCTTCTCGCGGTCCTTCTTCGCCTTCTTGGCGTCCTTCGTGAGCTCGGTTTCCTTGTCCGCGATCTTCTTCTCCCACTCCTCGCGCTCGTACTTGTGCTCGGTGCGCGCGGCGAGATAGCTCTTGCCGCTCTCGACGGCCGAGACGACGCGGTCGAGGTCGGAGATGCGCTCGAACGGGTCCGCCTTCTCGCTCGGGTCGCCGCCCGAGGCCGCGAGGCCGATGCTCATCGCGACGTCGCAGTCGGGGACGACGACGGACTCCGCCAGCGGGAGACCCGGCGCCACGCGCAGGAGCGCGCCGACACCCCCGGTCCGCGCATTCGCCCCGGCCTGGACGCGCACGACGGTGACGCCCGCGCGCAGCGCGTCCTTGCGGAGGTGGTCGTTCGTCCACGGGTCGATGCCGTCGACCGTCCGGGTCGCGGCGCTCGTGCCCGGATCCTGGAGCGAATCCGCTCCGACGCCGAGCGCGGACCACGGATCGATGAATCCCGCGCACGCGATCGCGCCGTCGATCTCCCGCGCGCCCTCCGGCTTCTGGAGATCGGTACCGACGGCAACGATCTTCCCGCCGCGGACGATCAACGCCGCATTCTGGATCTCGTCACCGGGCCGGCGGATGAGCCGCTGGACCTTGATGAAGAGTGTCGGCGGACCGTCTTCGGCCCGGATGGGGAGCGCCAACGAACCGGCGCACAGTCCGATTCGGATCCAGCCCGCGAGCGCGCGCATGCCTGTCTTCCTCTTGATGGGGTACTCCGACGCGGAGGGGATCCGTGTCGGGGGGCGCCTTCGGGATCGCGAGACGGACGGAGGCGTGACGCTCCACCACGACCCCTCCTCCTCCCAGCGGGCGGGCATCATAGGGAAAGCGCGCTCGCAGCGGCCAGCGAAGGGTGTGTGGCTCGGGTTCAATTACGACCCGCTTACTGCCCCGCGAAAGAAGGCCGACGCGCCTTGTTCGGTCCACCGATCGATCCGGCTGGGCCGCTTCATGCCCAGCCCGAGACGCCATCCGCCGCACCCCTTGCTGTTCGAGCAGGAATACTGGCGTAAACGATTGCAATCATTGAAGTTAGCGCGTCCGTCGGCTCTGTATACCCCGCGTGCGGACCTCTCCTCGAGGTCCGTCCGCGTCGAGGAATTCCGGGTCAAGGCCCACGACGGCCTGCGCCTCATCGGCCTGCACGGCCGCCGCGCGATGGCGATCGGGGGGAGCCGCGTCCGGCTGCGGGTGCTCGCACCCGACCGGATCGCGGAGATCGATCTACCGGCCGTCCGATCCGGAGTCGTCGAGTACGTCCTGCGCTTCCCCGCCGGCAGGAGACTCGAGGATCGCGTGCTCGACGTGTTGCGCGTGTCGGAACTCGCGGCCGCGAAGGAGAACGTCGCGGCGACGGAAGTGACGCTGTACTCGCCCGAGGGAGAGCCCGAGCCCGACGAGTTCCTGATCGTCTCCCAATTGCGGTCGGGAGAGCTCGAGCACGAGTCGGACTAGCCGCCGACGATCGCGAGCGACTTCGAGGTGCCGATGCGATCCGCGCCGGCGCGGATCATCCCGAGCGCCGTGCGCGCGTCGTGGATGCCGCCCGACGCCTTGACCCCCATCGCGGGTCCGACGACCGAGCGCAGGAGCGCGACGTCCGCGGCGGTGGCGCCGCCCTTCGCGAAGCCGGTCGACGTCTTCACGAAATCGGCGCCCGCAACTTTCGCGATCTCGCACGCGCGGATCTTCTCCGCCTCGGTGAGGAGCGCCGTCTCCAGGATCACCTTGAGCCGCGCGTCGTGCGCGCGACAGACCCTCGCGACTCCCGCGATGTCGCGCTCGACGAACGCGTGATCGCCTCCCTTCAGCGCCCCGATCGCGAGCACCATGTCGAGCTCGCGCGCGCCGTCCGACACCGCGCGCGTGGCCTCGAACACCTTGACGTCCGACGCCATCGCGCCCGCGGGGAATCCGACGACCGCGCACACGAGGACGCGCGAGCCGGCGAGACGCATGGCACAGCGGGGCACCCACGCGCCGTGGACGCAGACGCACGCGAAACCGTGGACGAGCGCCTCCTCGCACAGGACGTCGATCTCCAGTTCCGTCGCGTCGGGACGCAGCAGCGTGTGGTCGATCTTGCCGGCGAGCGCGACGGTTTCCATCAGGAGAGGTGCGGGATCGTGTGCTCCAGGAGCCGCGCGAACCGCTCGACGACGGCCGCGGCGGCCTCGAGCACCTCGGCGTGCAGCAGCGGGCGCGTCGCGATCCCGGCCGCGTGGTTCGCGATGCACGAGATCCCGGCGACGCGCATGCCGGCGGCGCGGCCCGCTTGCGCCTCGCACACGGTGCTCATGCCGACCGCGTCGGCGCCCATCCAGTCGAGCATGCGGATCTCGGCCGGCGTCTCGTACGAGGGTCCGACGAGTCCGGCGTAGACGCCGCGCGCGAGCGCGACGTCGGCGTCCCGCGCCCCCCGCTCAAGCGCTTCGCCGAGCCCTTCGTCGTACGGCGAGCCGAGTCCGGCTTCGCTCGCGGCGAGCGGCGTCGCGCCCTGGAGATCGATGTGGTCCGTGATGCGCATCAACGTCGGCGGCGACCACTCGCGACGCAGTCCGCCCGCTGCGTTCGTGAGCACCAGCGACCGGCAGCCGGTCTCGGCGATCGCCCGGATCGAGCGCGCGACCGCGTGCGGGCCGGCGCCTTCGTAGAGGTGGATTCGACCTTGCTGCACGAGGACGCGCACGCCGCGGAGTTCGCCGACGACCATGCGCCCGGCGTGCCCCGGTACGGCGCTGCGCGGCATCCCGCGGAGCTCGGCGAACGGAATCGCGACCGCGCGCTCGAGGCGATCCGCGAATCCTCCGAGGCCCGAGCCGAGCACGATCGCGAGCCGAGCGCCGTCCGCGCCGCGCGCTTCGAGCGCGCGCGCGAGGTCGCGCACCGCCGTCTCCTCCGCGCGGAGAGCCGTCATGGGACGAGGAGCGCGTCCAGGAAGGACTTCGCCGGCTTCCGAGGCTCGAGGCCGAGCGCCTGCTCGACCGTCGCGCCGACGTCGGCGAACGAGGCGCGCGTGCCGAGCGGAACCCCGCGGCGCAGTCCGGGCCCCGCGGCGAGCACGGGGACGTACTCGCGCGTGTGGTCGGTCGTCTCGCTCTTCGTCGGATCGTTGCCGTGGTCGGCCGAGAGGATCACGAGGTCGCCGGTCCGGAGCTCCGGCTCGAACGCGGCGTAGTCCGCGTCGAACTCCTCGAGCGCGCGCCTGTACCCGCGCGGATCACGCCGATGCCCGTGCAGCGTGTCGAAGTCGACGAGGTTCACGAACACGAAGCCGCGCTCGAGCCGTCTCGCCGCTGCGGTCGTCGCGCGCATGCCGTCGCGGTTCCCTTCCGTGTGGATCGATTCACCGATCCCGCGGCCGCTGAAGATGTCGCCGATCTTGCCGACACCGATCACGGGCGTCCCCGACGCCGCGAGGCGATCGAGGACGGTCTCGCGCGGCGGCGGCATCGCGTAGTCGCGCCGGTCGTACGTGCGCCGGAACGAGCCTGGCTCGCCGACGAACGGTCGCGCGATGACGCGCCCGACCCCGAAGGGATCGAGCAGCGCGCGGGCGATCTCCGAGATCGCGTACAGCCGCTCCAATCCGAAGCTCCGCTCGTGCGCCGCGATCTGGAAGACGCTGTCGGCGCTCGTGTAGACGATCGGCTTGCCGGTCGCGATGTGCTCCGTGCCGAGGCGCTCGATGATCTCCGTTCCCGAGGCGGCCTTGTTCCAGAGGACGCCCGGGAGCCGCGCGCGACGGACGAAGGCGTCGATGAAGTCGCCGGGAAAACCGTCGGGAAACACGGGGAACGCCGCGTCGAGTGGGCAACCCATCATCTCCCAGTGGCCCGTCTGCGTGTCCTTGCCGGGCGAGAGCTCGAGCGCGCGCCCGAACGCTCCCTCCGGGCGTTCGACCCGAGGCAGCGATCGGACACCTTCGATCGCACCGAGGCCGAGGGCGGCGAGACGCGGGACCTCGAGGCCGCCCGCGGCCAAGACGAGATGGTCGAGCGTGTGCGCGCCTGCGTCCCCGAATGCGGCGGCGTCGGGCAACGCCCCGACACCGAGCGAATCGAGGACGATGACGAAGACGCGCTTCACGAGGAGCGCCCGGACTCAGCCCTTGTTCGTCGAGAGCGCGCGCTGGATCGTCTCGCGGACCTGCCGGTCCATGTCCTCGACCCATTCGCGGCCGAAGTCGCGCTCGAGGAGATCGAACTCACTGAACTCGTACCGACCCGATCGGGGGTCGAAGTCGAACTGGTAATCGTGCTCGCTGCCGTCGTCCTCCGTCACCATGACGAGCACGATGTGATTGGGAGCGTCGAGCTCGACTCGGAAGCTGGCCATGGATCTCCTTCCCGAATCGGGACCTGGGTGGAACGAGGATAGCGCGTGGACGGGGTAGCGCATATGAATGGAGACATGCGCCTCGTGGTCCTCGTCGCGTGCCTCGCGTCGACTGCGTGCTCGACGTGGCGTCCGGTCGCGCGGTACGACGGCTGGTCGCTGTACGCCGAGCACGGGCACGAGGTCGACGCGCGCACCTTCGAGGCCGCGGTGACTCCCGCGAAGCGCGCCGTGGAGGAGGCGCTCGGTCCGTTCGAGCGGCCGATCCGCGTCCACGCCTGGAACGGGGAAGCCGGCGCCGCGACGAGCGGAGCCGAAGTGATCCACGAAGGCGAAGGCGGGCCCGTCCAGGACGTGCCCGGGATCGGCCCGGCGAGGGTCCGCGCCTACCACGCGCGCGGCGACGGGCTCTTCGGTCCTCCCGCGGGCATCTTCCTCGCCGCGGCCGAGTGCGGAACCGTCGCCCACGAGCTCGTGCACGCGCGCGCGGCGGAGGAAGGCCTCGATCTCCCGCTGTGGCTCGAGGAAGGCGTCGCGTGCGTCCTCGGCGACGGCTTCCAGGACGGGGATCGATGGATCGTCGACGGTCTCGCGTGCTGGCCGCTGCGCGAGCTCCGGGCGCAGCAGATCCCCGACGACGAGCTCGCGCGCCTGCTCGCGCTGCACGCGGGGGACGCGTCGAGCCCGAGGCAGAACGTTCTCGCGCACTTCGTCGGCTGGGCGATCGTGTTCGATCTCTACCGCGAGGCGGGGCGGATCGATTGGACCGCGCTGCGCGCGCGGTACGGCGGTTCGATCCCGCTCGAAGAGGCGCGCACGCGCCTCGCGCGCACGACGGATCCCGCGTGCGCGGTCGCGTGGATGGCGCGACTCCGCGATCCGCGCCGCGAGGTCCGCCTCGCGACGGCGAAGGGCGTCTGGAAGTTGCGCTCGACGGAGATCGCCTCGGCGCTGCTCGACGCGATCGAGCAGGAGAACGACCCCGAAGTGAAGATCGGCATGGGGATCAACCTGCTCGCCTGCGCCGGCGAGGTCCGGTTCCCGGACCTCCTCACCGGCAGGCTGTGGCGCGCCGTCTGGCCGGCGCTGCGGGACACGACGCTCGACGATCCGGCCGAGCAACAAGGCGTCGGGGAGTTGTTGCGATCCTTCCGCAGGCGCGGCGGGCGGAGCGCCCAGGCTCCGCTCGAGACGCTGCGCCGTTTCTGGGCCGAGTGATCGCGCGCCGCGCTACTTGAACTTCGCGGCCGCGTCCTGCGCCTTCTGCTTCAGCTCCGCGAGCTCGCTCTTCACCTTGTCGAGCATGGCTTGCGCTTTCTCCGGAGCCGCGGTCTTGAGCTCCTCGAGCTTCGCGCCGAGCGCCTTGCGCTGCACGTCGAGATCGGCGACCACCTTGTCGAGGTCCTCCTTCGCGGTGTCGGCCGCGGAGCTCGCCTTCACCTTGAGCTCACCGAGCTCGCGGTCGATCGCCGCAAGCGTCTCGCTCGACGACTTCTGGAACTCGGCGACTCCGTTCGCGACCGCGTTCTTCGCGCTCTGCGCGGCCGCGGAGGCCTTGCTCGAGAGGTCGCTGGGCGGCTTGTCGGACCCCGCGTTCGAATCCTTGCCGCAGGCAGCAAGAAGCGAAATCGTCGCGAGAAGAGGCAGGATGGGTTTCATGGCTTGGATCTCCTGGGGATGGCGTGGGCGAGAGGACAGGGGGAGAATCATTCGTTCGGGCCCGCGTAAGGCGCGCCCCCTTCCTCGGATCTAAGTCCCAAAGTACCGATCTCCACCCGGAATCCCCCATGCTCGTCCTTCGCAACCTGGTCAAGGTCTATCCGGGCCCCGTCACCGCACTCCAAGGGGTCGACCTCGATGTGCCGGCGGGCATGTTCGGTCTGCTGGGCCCGAACGGAGCGGGCAAGTCGACTCTCATGCGGATCCTCGCGGGACTGCTCGAGCCGACTTCCGGAAACGTCACACTCGACGGACAGGACGTCGTCGCGCACCCGGAGCGCGTGTGGGAGAAGCTCGGCTACCTGCCCCAGGACTTCGGCTTCTATCCGAACCTGACCGGACGCGCGATGCTCGCGCACCTCCTGCGGCTGAAGGGAGTCAGCGCGCCGGGCGGCCTCGACAAACTCTGCGACGAGCTGCTCGCGCGCGTGAACCTCGCGTTCGCCGCGAAGCGCAAGGTCAAGGGCTACTCGGGCGGCATGCGGCAGCGCCTCGGGATCGCGCAGGCGATCGCGGGCGATCCGCGTCTGATCATCGTCGACGAGCCGACGGCGGGCCTCGATCCCGAGGAACGGCTGCGCTTCTACGACATCCTCGCCGAGCTCGCCGAGGGACGCATCGTGCTGCTCTCGACGCACATCGTCGAGGACGTCGCCGTCCTCTGCCCGCGCTTCGCCGTGATCAAGAACGGCCGCCTCGTCGCGGAGACGACGCCGGCAGAAGCGCGCTCGGCGATCGAAGGAACGATCTACGACGGTTCGGCTTCGAAGGACGAGCTCGCGCAACTGCGCGCTTCGCACTGCGTGACGCAGGCGATGCTCGTCGAAGGCCGCCACCGCGTCCGCATCTGGGATCCGCGCGGCACGCCGCCGCCGGGGTTCCATCCCGTGAGTCCGACGCTCGAGGACGCGTACCTCGTCCTCATGCGCTCCGACGAAGCCCGCAAGGCGTTCGCGCCCGAGACCGTCGGAGCCTTGTCGTGAGCCTGCGCCGGACCTGGGAAGTCTTCCGGCTGGATTTCCGCCATCACCTGCGGCGGCCGCTCCTGTGGTTCCTCGTCGCGATCCTCGCGCTGTGCGCCTGGGGTCTCTCGAGCGGGCACATGCGCGTCTCCTCGGGCGACGCCGACGTCGGCGGCACGAAGTCGTGGTTCACGTCCGAGTTCGCGATGGGGCGCATCCTCTCGCTCCTCACCGCGCTCATCTTCAGCTTCTTCGTCGCCGTCGCGGCGGGCATGGTCGTCATCCGCGACGACGAGACGAAGGTCAGCGACCTCCTCCATTCGACGCCCTTGCGCGCGTCCGAATACATCTGGGGCAAGTTCGCGGCGGTGTTCATGGCCTTCGTCGCCGTGCTCGGCCTCCAGATCGCGTTCCACGCGTTCGCGAACCACGCGCTGACGACGGCGAAGACCGCCGAGTTCGTCGGGCCGTTCGGCCTCTGGAACTACCTGCGCCCGATGATCGTGTTCGCGCTGCCGGCGATCTTCTTCTTCGCCGGGACGAGCTTCGCGGTCGGCGCCTGGTCGCGGCGCCCGATCCTCGTCTTCTTCATCCCCGTCGCGGTCTTCGTCCTCTCGATCTTCTTCCTGTGGAGCTGGACGCCGAACTGGCTCGATCCGCGGATCAACCGACTCCTGGAGTGGATCGACCCCTCGGGCGTCCGGTGGCTGAACGAGACCTGGCTCAAGGTCGACCGTGGCGTGCAGTTCTACAACCACTCGACGATCCCGCTCGACTCGGGATTCGTCGCGAGCCGCATCGCGTTCGCGGCGCTCGGGCTCCTCGCCGTCTGGTTCTCGAGGGTCCATCTGTCGGCGACGCTGCGCGGATCGCGCGTTCGTTCCGGGGCGAAAGCCGCGCGCATCGCGGAGCCCGCGACGATCGCGCAGACCGCACGGCCGCCGCTCTCCTCGCTCGCGATGAAGAGCGGGAAGCCCGGGTTCTGGCGCGGAACTTGGGAAGTCGCGCGCGTCGAGCGCAGCGAGCTGAAGGCCTCCGCGGGGCTGTACCTCTTCGGCCCGTTGATCCTGCTGCAGACCGTCGCCAGCGCGGCGTTCGCGTTGGGAGCGTTCGACACGCCGCTGTTGAACACGTCCGGACAGCTCGCCGTCGCCAGCATGGGTCCGCTGACGACGTGCGTCTGCCTGCTGCTCCTCTTCTACACGACGGAGTCGCTCGAGCGGGAGCGCGTGCGCCTGCTCGGACAGATTCACGCATCGACGCCCGTGCGGACGGCCTCGATCCTGTTCGGGAAGGCGATCGCCAACTCGATCGTCGCGTTCGTCCTGCTCGCCTTCGCGTTCGTCGCGGACGCGATCGTGCTCGTGTTCCAGGGAGGCGTCCCGATCGAGGTGCGTCCGTTCCTCGTCGTCTCGTTGCTCCTGCTGCCGACGTTCGTCCTCTGGTGCTCGTTCGTAACCGCCGCGCACTCGGTCTCGAGGAACCGGTGGGCGACCTACGGCATCGGGCTCGCCGCCTTGTTCGTGACCGGCTACTGCAACACCCGCGGATGGATGAACTGGGCGGGCAATTGGCCGTTGTGGGGCACGGTCCAGTGGAGCGACATGGGGACGTTCGAGCTCCTGCGCACCGAGCTCTGGGTCAATCGCGTCATGGTCCTCGCGATGGCGGTGATGTTCATCGCTCTCGCGCTGCGCTTCCATCCGCGCCGTGATGCGGACGCGTCGGGAGTGTTCGCGCGCATGGCGCCGAAGCCGCTGTTCGTCTCGACGCTGCGCTTCGCACCGTGGATGCTCGCTCCCTTCATCCTCTGCGTGTGGCTCTACCGCGACGCCCAAGCCGGGTTCCAGGGCAACGACAACAAGAAGAAGGCGAAGGACTACTGGGCGAAGAACATCCAGACCTGGAAGGACGCGCCGAAACCCTCGATCACCGGCGTCGACCTCGATCTCGAGCTCGAGCCCGCGCGCCGCTGGCTGCGCAGCGACGGCACCTTCACGCTGACGAACGACAAGGACGTCGCCCTGAGACAGATTCCGATCACGCGCGGCGTGGATTGGGAGAAGCTCGAGTGGACGCTCGACGGCGAGAAGGTCGTCCCCGAGGACCGCGCCGGCCTCTGCATCTTCACTCCGAAGAAGCCGCTCGCGCACGGCGAGAGCCTGAAGCTCAGCTTCCGCTTCGAGAACGAGTTCCCGCACGGCGCGACGAAGAACGGCGGCGGCACGTCGGACTTCGTGCTCCCTTCCGGCGTCGTCCTCACGAGCTTCGCGCCCGAGATGGTGCCGATGCTCGGGTTCGCCGACGGAGCGGGCGTCGACGAGGACAACCACTCCGACGCGAAGGTCTACCCCGACGACTTCTACGAAGGCATCACGGACTCGGGCTTCGGCAACAACCTGCCGTCGACGACGCACGTGCGCGTCACCGCGCCCGAGGAGTACACGATCAACTCCGTGGGGACGCTCGAGAGCGACGAAGTGCACGACGGGAAGCGCACGGTCGTCTGGGTGAGCGACCACCCGGTCCAGTTCTTCAACGTCGTCGCGGGGCGCTGGGCCGTGCGCCGCGGCGAAGGCACGGTGATCTACTACCACCCCGATCACACGTACAACATCGACGAGATGATCACGGCTCTCGACGGAGCGCGACGCTACTACTCGGAGTGGTTCCGCGCGTACCCGTGGAAGGAGCTGAAGCTATCGGAGTTCCCGAACCTCGCCTCGTACGCGCAGGGATTCCCGACGAACATCACGTTCTCCGAGAACATCGGATTCCTGACGAAGAGCGAGCCGAAGGCCGAAGCGGCGTTCCTCGTGACCGCGCACGAGGCGGCGCACCAGTGGTGGGGCAACATCCTCTCGCCGGGGAAGGGGCCGAACGGCGATCTCCTGTCGGAGGGGATGTCGCACTTCTCCACGATCCTGCTGATGAACCAGATGAAGGGTCTCCACGAGCGGATCGAGTTCTGCAAGGGCATCGAGAACCGCTACGGCGACAACCGGCAGGTCGATTCGGAGAAGCCGCTCGTGAAGATCGACGGCTCGCGGCCGGGCGACACGACGTGCACGTACGACAAGGGCGGATGGGTGTTCTGGATGCTCCTGAACCGGATCGGACGCGATCAGGATCTCGGCGGCCTGCGCTCGTTCATCGCGAAGTACGAGACGAATCCGGATCACCCGGTGCTGCAGGACTTCATCGCGACGATGCGCGAGTTCGCGCCGGACAAGGAGTCGTTCGACGACTTCGTGAAGCAGTGGTTCTTCAGCGTCGTCGTGCCCGAGTACCAGCTGGCGGACGCGTCGAAGACGCGCGTGGTCGAGGTGGGATCGAACGGCAACGGTGACAACGAGCAGTGGGAAGTCCACGTGCGCGTGACGAATGCGGGCACGGGACGGATGCCGGTCGAGATCGCGGCCGAGCGCGGCGAGCGGTTCCCGGACGTCGCGGAGAAGGACAAGAAGGAGTCGAAGAAGGAGACTCGTCCGGCGGACGACACGGTGCTCGCGGCCGAGCACGCTCCCGCTCCCGCGGACGCAAAGAAGTCGGAATACCGCGACGCGCGCGCGGCGATCACGCTCGGTGCCGGCGAGTCGCAGGACGTCGTGATCCGCTGCCCGTTCGAGCCCGAACGGATCCTCGTCGACCCCGACGCCCTCGTGCTCCAGTTGCAGCGCCGGCTCGCGATCTTCCGGTTCTAGTCAGCGCGGGAAGTAGCGGCGCAAGGGCTCCGTGCCGACGGAGAAGCCCTCGGACCAGAGCCACGTGTCGCCGTCGCGGAGCGCGGCGGAGTAGCTGCCCGGCGCGAGGCGCAAGCGGATGGTCTCGCCGTCGCGGCAGTTCGTGTCGGTCACCGGCAAGCCGGTGCTCGTCTGGATCGAGAGCAGCGCGCCCGGAGGCGGATCGCCGCGGAGTCGGAGCCAGACGTCCGTCCCCTTCGATACGCGAATCTCGATGCGATCGGTCTGCCGGAACGTCGTGTCCGCGATCACCGGCGCCGCAGTCCAGTTGTCGTCGTGAGCGAGGAGCAGATAGCGACCGCGCCCGATGCTGTCGACCTTGAGATCGCCGTCGGCCGAGGAGCGGAAGATGCGACTGGCGAGCGGCTCGCGCGCGGGTTCGTAGCGGTCGAGCGGGAAGACGTTGAACTGAACCCTCGCCGGAGCACCTTCCTCGTCGAGCACGCGCGCCCGGATCTCCGAGAAGGGTTGCATGCGATAGGTGCCGAGGTCCGTCAGCACGCCCGGCTTCACGAGGAAGCGTTCGATGATGACCTCGTGCTCGGGCGCCGTGATCGTGAGTGTCGCCCAGCCGGGGAGGACGTTGTCGAACGTGATCGATCCCTTCTCGTCGAGGCTCGGTACGACTTCCCGCGGCACAGGCTCGTCGACGTGGACTTGCGCGCCCGGCGGCGGCCCCGCTTGCTCCGCGTCGGTCACCGTCACCTTCACCTGCCCTGGCAGCCTCTTCAACTGGTCGCGATTGATGGAGAACACGATCTCGTCGACCGCGGGCGGGATCGGCACGGTGCGCAGAACGTAGTCGCGCACGACAAGGCTTGCGAACGCGGGCGGCGGCTCGGAGAGCTGGATCACGCCGCAGTACGCCGGCGGCAATTCGTCCAAACGCGTCCCGTCGCGCAAGAGAACCCCGCTGAATTCGAACTGCTTCACGCCGGCCTTTGCAGCGCGTTCCATCTCGGGACCCCAGACGAATGCGTTGCGGTCGATGAAGCTGCCGACGCGTGCTTCGCTCGTGGCCTCGTCCCGGAACCAGCGTCCGGGTTCGGCGCGCGTCGCCACGATGGTCAAGTCGAGCCGATTCGGGAATCCGCGAGCACGCAGTCGCTCCTCCAGAGTTCTCGCCTCGCGGCTCAGGTCTTGGCGGAGTCCGGTGATCGCAAGGTAGCGGGAACCGCTCGTCATCTTGAGATCTTCGCCCGCTGCTCCTTCGACGCGGACCTTCACCACGAGAGCGAGGTGGAGGAATAGGTCCAGACGTTTTTCCGGCTCTTCCTCGCGCAGGTCCACACGAGTCCGCAGCGTCTGGAGCGAAGGCTCGCGGACGGTAATCTCCCATGCACCCGGATGCAGGTCGGTGAACGCGTAACCGCCGTCTGTCCCCGTGGTCAGGGTGCGCTCGGTCCACTCTTCATCGACGACTCGGACCGAGCACGCGTACGTGAGTGGCGTCCGATCCCGAGCGCCGAGGAGATCGCCGTAGAGTCGAACCGTCGGTCCGGGCTTCGGCGCGCTCGGCGCGACGGCGGCGGTCGCCGAAACCTCGACGGGAACCGGCTTCGTCGGCTCTTGCGGCTGCAGATCGGGAAGCGCGGGCTCCGACGCCTGCGCTTCGATCTTCTCGTCGGCGGCGAAGCCCTTCGGCGCCGGCGCGGACACTCCGGCAACTCTCCAGACGACGAAAAAGATCGCCGCGGCGCCGGCGAGCGCCACGACGATCCAGAGCTGGCCTTTCGTCTTCGTCGCGGCCACGCCGGCATTGTGTGCCGGGCGGCCGGGGATCTCTACTTCGCGATCGTGGGGTCGTCGAACGCCATCATCGTTCCGGGTGCGATGACCACATGGCGCACCCAGAGACTGCGCGCGCCGTCGACGAGCCGCACGCGGTAGGTGCCGTTCGCGAGGCGCAACCCGAACGGGTGCCAGCCTGCGCAGGCTTGCACCGAGACCGGCGTCGCGTCCCCCTCCGCTTCGACGACGTAGCACGAGTCCGGTCGCGGCTCGATCGGGAACGTGAGCTTCAGCTCGCCGCAGTGCTCGGCTTGGATCGCGACGTCCGACACCGACCCGCTGCGCGCGTCGATCGTCGTCAGCGCCGCCGCCCAGTCGTCTCCACCGACCTGCAGCACGTACCGCCGCCTTCCGACCTGCTCGAACGCGAACTTCCCTTGGTCGTCCGTGTCCGCCGTCTGAACGAGCGGGAGCTCGTGTTCCGCGGCGCGGCCGTCGAGCGAACGGAGCTGCACGCTCCCGACGAGCGCCGTCCCGTTCTCGTCGACGAGGTGCCCCGTGACGCGCGCGGCCTGGCCGAGCTCGCGCGATCCGAGATCGAGCTTCGAGCCGGGCTCGATCGAGATCCATTCCGCCAGGCGCTCCACTCCGTCCGCGTCGAAGTGGATCATCCGCTCGCCCGGCGGCACGCGCGGGATCTCCGCGACTCCGCGCGCATCCGAGATCGCGGACTCGCAGCCTTCGATCAGCACCTCGGCGTGCGCGATCGGCAGTCCGTCCTGCGCGGACACGACGTGCACCGTGACCGTGCTCACGACCGCACGCAGCCGCTCGATCGGCACGACGAACACGACTTCGTCCGAGCCGGGGGTCACGACGCGCTCGTCGAGGACGACTCCGCGGACGGAGACGCCGACGTGCAGCGGCAGGGATTCCTCGAGCATCAGGACACCCGCGGCGTCGCCCGCGACCTTTTCGTCGGTCTGGGAGCGATCACGCCACTGCCCGGCGCCGTAGATCCTCGACCAGTTCTCGCCGAGATCCGCGATGCGAGAGCCCGGAGCCTCGCGCGTCGCGAACGGCACCGGCGTGAACGCGAGGCCGAGCGCGGCGTCCTGCTCGGCGACCTCGAGCAGGTTGCGACCGTCCGGAGTCAGCATCTTCACGCGCAGGGTCTGCGTCGGGGGCAGCGTGACGTCGAGCTCCTTCTGCTGCTCCTCGCGGCTCACGTCGAACTCCATCCGGCGCGCCATGTGGCCCGGAGCCGACGCGTACAAGCGCCAGTGGTCCGGACGCAGGTCGCCGATCTCGAACCGGCCTTCGGCATCGACGGAGACCTCGCGCGCATCGCCTCCTTTGCTCGCGATCACCACGCGACCGCCATCGCTGGAGTCGAGTCGGTCTTCCATCCCGAAGACGATCTCCTGGACCTTGTCGCTCTCGACGTCGGCGCTCGAGCGGTCCACGGTGAGATTCCCCACCGCGCGCCGGATTTTGGGGAGCTCGATCACGGCCTGCGCCCGTTCCCGGACCACGGCGGACTCGTCCGCGGCGCGGCGGTCGACGACGTCGAGGCTCTCCACGAGATCGGTGTGCGCGTTTTGCTGGGGTTGATCGAGACGCACGCCCGCCTCGAACCGGAATTCTGTGCGTGCGAACGTCCGAGCGAGCAGCGAGGCGGGAACCCCCGACAGCTTCAAAGGCGATCCATCGCTGTTCCGGAGCGTGCCGTGCAGGACGAAACGCGCAGCGTCCCCCGTGTCGTCCACGCTCGCGCCCGCGACGGCAGCTGCGCTCGCCGGCTCGCGCGCACCGGACGCTCCGCTCGCGCCGAGCGCCGCGAGCTGCGAACCAGCGCTCATTTCCGTCGCCGCACCAGGCGCGCCCTCCGCATGCCCGGAGAAGATCGCGCTCGCCGCAGGAGCAGTCGTCGAAGAGACGGCCCCCACCGGTCCCGCTCGCTTCAAGACGAACGTCAGCCCACCTGCGACGAGCACGACCGCGGCCGCGACACCGACCGTCTTCACGACGGCGGCGCTCGCCAGAGCACTGCCCGCGCCCGCCCACTTCGGCAGCCAGACCGGCCCTTGCGGCGCGGAGTGGAGCAACGGGAGCACGAGCACGCAGCGCTGGCGCCAATTCGTTCCCTGAGTGCTCTCGAGTCGTTCGCGCAGAAACGCGAGCCCGCGCTTCAACCGATTCCGGACCGTCGAATCGGGCACGTCCTGCCGTCGCGCGATCTCGCGCGGCTCGAGACCCTCGTAGAAGCGCAGGAGGAGCGTCGTGCGGTACGGCTCCTGGACGTCGAGCAGCGCGCGGACGACCTCGGCGCGCGCCTCTTCGCGCTCGACGACGTCGGCCGCCGAAGGCAGGCGCTCCTGACGCGCGCCGTCGCGTTCGTGCGAAGCCCGCCGCTGGTCCCCGCCGACCCGCTTGAGCGCGAAGTTCCTCGCGACGCGCGCGACCCAAGCGCGCAGGCCCGGGCCTTCCGCCGCAGCGCGCGGCGGACTCGTCAGCGCGGCGACCCACGTCGCCTGGACGACGTCGTCCGCATCGCTTTCGCGGACGCCGAGCCCGCGCACGAGAGCACGGACCCAATCGGCCTGGGAGAGAAGGGCTTCGGCACGCAACGGGAGAGTCGGTTCTTGGGTGTCCATGCCGGAGAGATCCGCGGACTGCGGCTCGCGTCCCCGGTTTCCGGGAGATTCCCGCGCCGAGGCGCTTTCCAGCGTGCGCGAGGGCGCCGGAAAGCGGAAGGGAGCGCGCCGGAACGGGGCGCCCGCGCGAAAGCGGACGCGGCGCTGCCAGGACCGTAGGCTCTCCGGCGATCGATTCGACCTCGTTGGAACTCGCACCTGGAGGGCACGATGCAATTCGTCTGGTTTCTCCTGATCGGTCTCGCCGCCGGATGGCTCGCCGGTCTGCTCATGAAGGGCGGAGGGTTCGGTGTCGTCGGCAACATGATCATCGGTTGCATCGGCGCGCTGCTCGGCGGGTTCCTGTTCTCGATGGTCGGCCTCGCCGCGTACGGATTGGTCGGCGCGCTGATCACGGCGACGGTGGGTGCCGTCGTGCTCCTGTTCCTGCTGCGGCTCGTGAAGAAGCCGGTCTGAGCGCGCCGCAGCGACACGGGGGCGCGCGTTAGGCTGTCGTCCGCGGCGAAGATCGCCGGCGAGCGCCCGAGCATCACGTTGCCTCTTCTCTCGAAACGCACGCGCAAGCGGATGAGACGGCGCCTCCGTCTCGGGATGAACTCCGTCCTCCGGCGCTGCGTGCGCCCGTTCATCGGCACGGAGGAGGCCGGCACGTCCGGGGTCGAGCGGATCCTCGTGTGTCGCCTGAACCGGCGCCTCGGCAACGTGCTGTTCCTGACGCCGCTCCTGAACGCGCTCGAAGCGAAGTTCCCGCGCGCGAAGGTGGACGTCCTGCTCGGCGACGCATCGCTCGCGCCGCTGCTCGGCAACCGGCCGAACGTCGGCGAGGTGTTCGGCCTCGAGAAGTGGAACTACCGCAAGATGGGGCAGCTCGTCGGCCTCCTGCGTCGCCTGCGGCGCGCGCACTACGACCTGACGATCGATCCGAGCGTGAACTCGTTCAGCGGCCGCGTCGCGTGCGCGCTCGTGCACGCGAAAGCGCGCGCGGGCTTCGAGTTCCCGGGGCAATGGCTGCCGCTGGATCACCCGGTTCCGTTGTCGAAGGAGCACCTGCACTCCGCGCGGGTGCCGCTGGCGATCGTCGCCGGATTGGGCACGTACCCGAACGCCGTGTTCGAGGCGCGGCTCGACTTGCGGCTGTCGGCGCAGGAGCGAGAGGAGGGAGCGCGCGAGCTAGCGTCGCAGTTGAGCGCGCAGAACGCATGGCGATCCGGCGAGCGGATCATCGGATTCTTCACCGGCGCGCGCGATGCGAAGGCGATCCCGGAGAGCTGGTGGACGGGTTGGATCGCCGCGATGCGCGAGCGCGCGCCCGACGTGCGACTGGTGCAGCTCGTGCCGCCCGGCGCGGGGGCGAACTTCCCGGGCATCCCGAGCATCGTGTGCGCCGACTACCGACTGCTCGGCGCGATGCTCGCGAACCTGAGTCTCTTCGTGTCCGCCGACACGGGCCCGATGCACCTCGCATCCGCGGCGCGCGTCCCGACGGTGGGCCTGTTCAACGTGACGAACCCGGCGAGCTACGGACCGATCGGCGCGGACGACGAAGCGATCGTCGTGACGGGGGTGGAGCCGGAGCAAGTCGCGGAACGAGCGCTCCGGCGTCTGGCGTTGGTGCTCGGACGCTCGGACGCTCGAATCCCGGCGGACGTCTGAGTCGCGGCTCTAACGCGGAGTCAGGACGACGCGCAGAGGGTCTGCTCCGGCGACGATGTCGCTCGCGGCGATCTCCCGACCCTTCGCCAGCGCGCGCGCCGTGTATCGGCCCCGGATGAGCTTGAACACGCTGAAGGCGCCCTTCTTCGTGGTTTCCGCTAGGTGTTCCATGACAAGGAGTCCTTCGACGTCCTCGATCCTAATCGTCACGGCGCTCTTGGGCGGCTCCTCCAGTTGCAGTGTCACCTGCGTCGTCTCGAGCAACTGCATCACGATGCCGTCGACCGGACCGCCTTCGGTGCTCACGACCAGCGGCCTGCTCGCCTGCCCATGGTCTCCACCCGAGTATGCACGCAAGAGGTAGCTCCCACGGCCGATGTCGTAGATCGCGAATCCTCCGGGCGTATCGGTCGTGCGCGCCATGGGCAACCAGTTTGACGGGCCCTTGGTTGGATCCCGGACTGGCGCACATTCGACGTCGACGCCCTCAGCCGGAGTCCCATCGGGATGCAGAACGTGGCCGCGAATCGTTAAGGGGCGCTCCAATCGGAATTCGCCGAGGTCACGTTCCACACCCGGTTCGACGACAGCGTCCACGTCGATGTGCGCATATCCCGGCTCCTGGATTCGTATTCCCATGGCTCCGGGATGAAGACCGACGATTCGAACTTCTCCCGGGTTGGACGTCCTCATGGGGGATGGCCCTGATTCCGTCTCCGGCGAGTAGTAAGCGCTTCCCATGTCATGACCGTTCTCCGTTCCGGTGTTCCTGACCAGATCACACGTGCCTCGGAGCGCCGAGGGTTGTCCCTGCTCGTCGACGACGCGGAACCGGAGGCCGCCAAGGCTCGAACGGACCCTAGCGAGGCTCAGAACGAAGAGCACCTCCTGCTCTGTTGAGTCGATTCGCTTCGACTCAAGAACTTGATCGCCGATCGCTGCAGCTGCGTACAAGGGGAGATCGGCGCGAAGCTCGATCGATTGCCTGATGACCCATGTTCCCGGCTCACCTCGTTCATCCCGTACGCTTGACTTCCCAATGAGGTCGCGTTCGCGCTCGAACCCGCTGCTCCTTGCAAGCCTCTCCGGTGGTGGATCCCTCGTCACGACCACGTGAACGGTCCTCGTCGGTTCGCAGTCGTGTGTGATCTCCTGGAGTGACTGAGGAAGGAGGGACGGATTGTCGAGCTCGATCACGATTCGCAGGCGCAAGAGTTCGTAGGGCTCGAGGGCGATGTCGACTCGCCAATCGTGATCGGACGCAGGCAATTCGAATTGGTCGTACCAAGGTCGATACCCCGGTACCCGCACTTCAAGGGTGCACCCTCCGGGCGACAGACCTGTGAATGAGTAGCGCCCTTCGCTATCGAATGGCACGGACGGACCCGTGCCGGACGGTCCCCACAATTCGACGATCCTGTGCCGCGAAGGATCCCTCGAACTCTCGGCTTCGAGAAGGAGTTCATCCAGCCGGACCGGTCCACCTCGTGCATCGGTGACGTAGCCATACAGGGTGATGCCGTGCGCCTGTACTGATCCCACCGGCGGCGCGGACTCCTTCGCAATCTCAGACAGTACCTCGACTTCTCCTGTCGCTTCGTCCGCGAATGCGCTTGTCGATGGCGCTTCGGATCGACTCTCGGGGACCGCAACCTCGTGCACGGGCTCCGACCGCGCCTCCGCGCCTGATCGAGTGTGTTCGTCCGACGTCGCGCCGAACCTCAACAGCGCCCACACGATCGCGAGCACCCCCGCGATCGCCAGTCCGAGCCCGACCCGTGTCGACCTGCTCCTCATGCTGCTGCGGTAGTCAGGCCAGCCCTCGGAACGACGCGCATTCCTTGTATATTGTGCGCTCGACCGCACCCATTCGCCCGCTCGAATTCCACCGCATGCAGACCCTCCAGAAGCCCTCCTTCGACGCCCTCTCCAAGAACTTCGCCCAGTGGCAGAAGGTCGGCGACCTCATCGACCAGTGCATCGACTTGATGCTCAACCTGCGTCAGTCGGGTCACCCGGGCGGCTCGCGCTCCAAGGTTCCGCTCCTCGTCTCCACCACCCTCGGCGGCGTCATGCGCTGGGATGTTCGCCATCCCGAAGCTCCCTTCGGCGACCGCTTCGTCCTCGTCGCCGGCCACTGCGCTCCGCTCGTCTACGGCATGCTCGCCGTCTACAACGAAGCTCTCCGCGTGCGCTACGAACGCACGAAGGACAAGCGCTTCCTCGTCCCCAACGCCAAGGACCGCGCGCTCGTCTGGGAGGACCTTCTCTTCCTCCGCCACAACAAGGGTCTCCCCGGCCACGCGGAGATGGAAGGCAAGACCCTCTTCTTCAAGTTCAACACCGGCCCTTCCGGTCACGGCGCTCCCGCGGCTCTCGGCGAGGCGATGGCGCTCAAGCACGCAGGCGCGGGCGAAGTGAAGGTCTTCGCGATGGAAGGCGAAGGCGGCCACTCCGCCGGCGCGCACCACGAGGTCAAGAACTCGGCGTGGGGTCTCGGTCTCGACAACCTCATCTATCTCTTCGACTGGAACGACCACGGCATCGACCACCGCGCGCATTCGACGGTCGTCCACGGCACTCCCGAACAGTGGTTCACGCCCTACGGCTGGCGCATCGCCGGCACGGAGAAGGGCGAGGACTATCCGGCGATCACGCGCGCGCTCCTCCAGATCGTCCACGATCCCGAGGCGCACGGTCGGCCGGGCATGGTGTGGGTGAAGACCCGCAAGGGCCGCGGCTACTACAAGTTCGACGCGCCGAGCCACGGCAAGGCGCACGCGCGCAACTCCGAGCTCTTCTGGAAGGGTCGCAAGGATTTCGCCGACCGCTACGGAGTCACCTTCAAGGGCTTCGGCGACGTCACCGACCCGGGCGAGAAGGCGGGGCGCGAGCAGACTGCGGACTGGTTCAAGACCGTCTTCAGCCTGCTGCGCGACGACAACGAGCTGCTCGAGTACCTCTCGGACACGCTCGTCGAGATCGGAGAGTCGGTCCCGACGCGGCCCGCGGGCTTCAAGCTCGTTTCGAAGGCGAATCTCGCCGAGGACCGTTCGTGGCTCGCGCAGGACAAGCTGCCGAAGGAGCTCTTCGCCGCTCCCGGGACGAAGATCGCGAACAAGGAAGGCTTCGCGAAGTTCGGCGCGTGGGTGAACGAGCTCGCGCGCGAGAAGATGGAGCACCCGCTCGTGATCGCATGCTCGGCGGACCTCGCGGAGTCGACGTCGATCCACGGATTCGCGATGGGCTTCAAGCAGAAGGAAGGCTTCGGCTGGTACGAGCGCGACAAGAACCCGGGTGGGTCGCTCCTGCCGCAGCAGATCACCGAGTTCACGAACTCGGGCCTGATGGCCGGGCTCGCGACCGTGAACATGTCCAGTGAGCCCGAGAAGACGTTCCTCGGCTACTGGGGCGCGCACTCGACCTACGGATCGTTCTCGTACTTGAAGTACGGACTGATGCGGCTCTTCAGCCAGCTCGCGCAGGATTGTCCGCTGAAGGTCGGCAAGGTGATCTGGGTCGTCGGCCACTCGGGCCCGGAGACGGCGGAGGACAGCCGGACGCACTTCGGGATCTTCGCGCCGGGCGTGACGCAGCTCTTCCCGGACAATCACGTGATCAACCTGCACCCGTGGGAGCACAACGAGGTGGCGCCCGCGCTCGCCGCTGCGCTCGCGAGCGACCGGCCGATCATCGCGCTGCACCTGACGCGGCCGAACGTCGCGGTACCCGACCGGGAGAAGATGGGGATTCCGTCGTACTTCGACGCAGCGAAGGGCGCGTACGTGCTCCGTGAGCACGATGCGAAGCGCAAGAAGGAAGGGACGATCATCCTGCAGGGCACGAGCACGACGGATTCGGTGTACGCGCTGCTCCCGAAGCTCGCGGACGGCAGCGGGCCGAACGTGAAGCTCGTGCAGGCGGTGTCGTGGGAGCTCTTCCAGATGCAGGACGCGGCCTACCGCGAGAAGGTCCTGCCGTGGAGCGACTGGATCGACTCGACCGTGATCACGAACGGCGCGCGACGATTGATGCACGACTGGCTCGCGCACAAGGTGGCGGAGGAGTACGCGATGTCGAGCGACTTCGACGACCGTTGGAGGACGGGCGGGAGCGTCGAGGAGCTCAAGGTCGAGGCGCACATCGATCCGGACCACCTGCTCGAGGGGATCAAACGGTTCGCGAGGGATCGGGAGAAGCGGCTCGCGAGGATGCGCTCGACCAGCTGAACGGTGCAACGCACCAGGGAATGTCGCCATGTTCGACCGATTCACCGAGGACGCCAAGCGCACGATGAACTTGGCGCGGCAGGCATCCCAGCGACTCGGACACGACTACCTCGGCACGGAGCACATCTTGTTCGGTCTGCTCGAGATCGACGATCCGCTCACCCGGAAGATCTTCACGAGCCTCCAGGTCGATTCCGCCATCATTCGCAAGGAGCTGGATCTGCTCGTTCTCATCGGAGTCGTGGGCGTGGCGCCGACCCAGATCCCCTTCACTCCGCGGGCAAAAAAGGTCCTCGAGCTCGCGATGGAAGTCGCTGGCCGACTGCGAGACCGCCATCTCGGTGTCGAGCACCTGCTCCTCGGACTGCTGCTCGAGCGCGAGGGAGTCGGTGCTCAAGCGCTCGTGCGAGCAGGCCTCACCTCGGAGCGGGTTTTCGAAAAGGTCGTCGAGATGACAGGCCGAGAGGACGCAGGTCCGCCGGCTAGCCCGGCTTCGACGAGGGGGCTCGGTACGAACGAGGCCTTGGCCGTCCTCCGCATTGCTCAGGGGCTACTCGTGAAGCAGGGCGAGGCGGACGCGGCTCGTGCGGTCGGCGACGTGATCGCGCGAATCGAGCGGTCGAGTCGCTAGGCCGATCGCCAGCGGCGCTAGAGTGAAGACTCGCCGCGGAGCAAGTGCCCATGGAACGACGCTGGACGACCGTGTTCTCCGGACCGATGTCCGAGGCACTGGTCTGTCAGGGCCTGCTCGACTCCAACGGGATGCAGACGCACCTCCTCGATCAGAACATCAAGGTGATCGACCCATTCATCACCGGCGCGAACGCGTTCGACGTTCAACTGCAGGTTCCGGCGGAAGATGTGCAGAACGCGAAGGAAATGCTCGCCTGGCGACCGGATGACGATCGGGAGATCGTCGCTGCGATCGAGCCCGCCGAGGAGCGCGTGCGCAGGCTCGGGAAGCGCATCCGGTGGGCCTCGATCCAGATGTTCACCGCACCCTACGTCCTGTGTCTCGCGTGGCCGTACTTCCGTGGCGTGAAGCAGCTCGGCCGTCGACCCGAGGACTACGCCTGGACGATCGCTGCGCTCGGGTTCAGTCTGGTGACGCTCGTCACGATGCTCGGGATCTTCTTCCGACTCAGTCGCTGATCGAATCCCGAACTCAGCTCTTCTTCGCCTTCTCCGGCTTCCCGCTCTGCAGCTCCGCGAGCCGTGCGCGCACGGACTCCGCGTGGCCCTTCGCCTTCACCTTCTTCCAGTGGTAGGCGACCTTCCCCGCGGGATCGACGATCACCGTCGAGCGGATCACGCCCTTGAACTTGCGGCCGTAGAGCACCTTGTCGCCCCACGCGCCGTAGGCCTCCATCGCTTCGTGCTCCGGATCCGAGAGCAGCGTCAGCTTCAGCTTGTACTTCTGGATGAACTTCCGGTGGGTCGCGGGGTCGTCGGGGCTGCAGCCGATCACTTCGGCGTCGAGCTTCCCGAATCCGCGGATGCCCTCGGTGAATTCGCAGGCTTCGATCGTGCAGCCCGGCGTGTCGTCGCGCGGGTAGAAGTACAGCACGACCCACTGGCCCTTGAACTCGCCGAGCGTCCGCTTCTTTTCATCCTGGTCGAGCAACGAGAACGCCGGCGCAGCCTTGCCTACGGTGATCATGGGACTCCTCGCCGGTCATCCTATCTCAGTGCAGTCGCGCCACGTAGCCCGCGAAATCCGGCTCGAGACGTGCGAGCACTTCCGCCGTGAACACCTGGTCGATCGCGTCGCTCGGCTTCGTCCCGGCGATCAACGCGTCGAGCAGACGATCGAACACCTTCTTGTTCTCCGGTCCGCTCGACTGCAGGAAGTGCACGAACGCCCACGCCTCCGCGTACGACGCGCGCGCGGTCTCCTCGCCGTAGAAGACCGCCGGCCGGATCCGCAGGAACTCCTTCAGCGGCACGAGCCCCTTCTTCGCGAGCGTCTCGAGGTGCTGCGGCTGCATCTCGCCGTCGCTCCACGCGCCTTTCACGAGCTTGCTGCCCTCGTAGTACTCGGCGAGCCCTTCGTTCAGCCACACGGGCGTGTCGCTCGCGAGTCGGTCGAAGTACTGGTGGAAGCCTTCGTGCCGGACCGTCCGCATCATGCTCTCGAGATCCGGCAGGTTCCAGATGAGGAGCTGCTTCACCATCCGGCTGTAGAGCCCGGCCGTGTTCTTCTTCTCGTGGCCGATCAGGTCCTTCGTGTACGCGTCGTAGCCCGCGCGCCCGGAGAACAGGAACACGCGGAAGACGCGCTTCTCCTGCTGCGGAACGTGCCGGAGGTGCAGATCGAACTTCGTGTAGAACTTCTCGAGGAGGTTCGCGGCCTCGAAGCACATGCGCTGACTGATGTCGGAAGCGACGGTGTAGTGCTCGGACTTGTACTCGTACGCCTTCGACCACAGCGGACCCTTCAACGCGCGCGTCACGAGATGCTGCGCCTCCTCCAGCGTCCCCGCGGGCACACCGGCGTCGATCGCGCGGCGGACGAGGGCGCGCGCGTCGTCGGGACGACCGCCGAGGAGCTGCAGGCTCGCGAGATCGACGTAGGGCCCTGATTCCCTCGGGAAATCCGCGACGACGGTCTTGCCGTCCTCGATCGCCTCGCGCAGGCTTCGCTGGCTCGACCCGAGGACGACTTTCATCCGCCGCGCCGGCAGAAACTTCGGGTCGAGCGCGCACACCGTGTCGTAGGCCTCGAGCGCCTCGCGATCTCGGCCGAGTGCATCGAGCGCGGAAGCGCGCAGCCACGCGCGCGCCGCGTCGGCGACGCCGTCGGCGGGGATCCTGTCCGCGTAGTCGAGCGCGTCCTGCGCCTTCCGATCGTTCATCAGCGTGAGGAACGCGCGCACGTGATCGCCGCCGTTCGACGCTTCGTTCCCCGGAAGGAGGCTCTCGGCGGCGACTTTCGCGTCGATTCCCCCAAAAGCCTTCTCGCGCAGCCACTGCGGGAGGTCGTCGAGCGGCTTGTAGCTCTGCTCGAACGCCGCCCAGCGCGCCTGGACCGCCGTGTCGACGACGTTGAGGAGCCACGAGGGCTCGGCCTTGCCCGTGACGAGGATGTCCGTGATCCCGGAGAAGTTGTCGAATGCGAAGCGGCCCTCCGGAACGCCGGTCCGCGGCGCCGTCATCCCCTTGCCGTCCTCGAAGGTACCCGTGACCGACGTGCCCGTGACGACGACCTTCACGTCGTAGGGCTGACCCGGCATCGCGAACGGCGCCGCTTCCGCTTCGGTCGTCGGTTCGCCGCCGTCGACGCGGACGATGCGCGCCGGCACGTAGCGCGTGTTCCGGCCCGTGAGCGTCGGCGGCAGTCCGAAGCAGACGACCGTGCTCTGGCTCCAGTCTGCGCACACGACGATCACCGGCGCGCGCGGCGGATCCGAGAACGCAGGGTAGGAGGAGCCCTTGATCTCGATCGTGAACGGCCCGTCGAAGCTGAGCGGATGGACCCAGGCCGTGCCTTCCTTCGCGAAGTCCGCGAGCGCCTTCTCGCGCGACTCGCGGGATCCCTCGGACCCGAGGTGGTAGCGCAACTTGATCTGACCGGTCGACGGTGTCCACGACACGAGCTCGCCGGAGATCAGCGACTTCGGATCGGGCTTCTCGTTCGCCGCCCAGAACGTCGCGCGCCGGAGATCGTCCTGGATCTCGGTCAGGTGGTACAGCGCGAACGACTCAGCCTTGCTCGCGTCGATCGTCGCGAGCAGCAGCTCCTTTGCCCTCTTGCCCTTTCCGGAAGCGATCGTGCGCTCGACGACCTGCAGCGCGTCCTCGAAATCCTTCTCCGTGCTCCCTCGAGGCGGAAGGAGGCTCAGGAATGCGAGGCCTCCGACGAGCCAGCCTCGGAGCGAGAAGGACGAACGGAGCACACGAGGATCCTAACCCGAGGAATCGCCGAGGCGCCCGAGGAGCGCCTTCACCGACGCCTCGATGAGGTCGCGCACGCCGCGGAACTGTTCGGGCTGCATGTCGCGCGGATCGGGGATGCTCCAGTCCTCGCGCACGCGCGCGCGGACGTCCGGACACGCGTCGCCGCAACCCATCGTGACGACGGCGTCGAAGGTGAGGTCGCGGACCGCGTCGAGCGACTTCGAGCGGTGCGTCGAGAGATCGCAACCCTTCTCGCGCATCGCCTCGACGGCGCGCGCGTTCACCGCGCCGGAGGGTTTCGAGCCGGCGCTCCACGCTTCGACGCCGCCGCCTCCGAGCTGCCGCGCGAACGCCTCGGCCATCTGGCTCCGATTGGCGTTCTCGACGCACACGAACAGGATGCGGAGCGGTCGCGTCGGGGCATTCATGGGCACGCTCGTCCGCCCGACGCGTCGCAACAACCTGCGGGCTGGACGAGACGGCACGCCGGGACGGCGAGAAGCGCGCCGACGAACGGCGCGACGAGATAGATCCACAGGTGCTCGAGCCTCCAGCTCACGAGCGCCGGCGCGAGCGACCGCGCGGGATTCATCGATGCACCGCTGACCGGACCTCCGAACAGCGCCTCGAGACCGACGACCGCCCCGATCGCGATCCCGGGCCACCAGCCGCGCTCCTTCGAGCCGGCCGAGACGCTGAGGATCACGAGCATGAGGAGCCACGTCATCGCGACCTCGAGACCGAACGACTGGAGGTCAGAGCCTGCCGGCAGCGTGGCTCCGAGCGTCGCGTGGCCTGGAAAGAGCGCGAAGAGGAGCACGCTCGCGGCACACGCCCCGAGACACTGCGCGGCGACGTACGGGATCGCCATCGCGCGCGGCATCCGCGAGGCGGCGACGAAGCCCAGCGTGACCGCGGGGTTCAGGTGCGCCCCGGACACGTCCCCGAAGCACTGAATCATTGCGAACACGATGAAGCCGAATGTCAGCGCGACACCGAGATGCGTGACGGCCCCGCCGCTGACTCCGTCGACGACGATCGCGCCGGTGCCCGCGAGCACGAGGGCGAAGGTCCCGAGGCATTCGGCCAGGAGCTTGTTCTTCACCGAGGCGACCTCGTCAGGTCTTCCGCGCCTCGACGTCGAGACTCGTCAGGAAATCCGCGGCGCTCGTTCCGGCTGGCAGGTGCTCGGCGATCTTGCGGTACAGGGGATCCTCGAAGCTCTCGAGTGAGCGCACGTACTCCGGCTTCCTGCGCAGCACGATCGACGCGAGACCGGCGGTGCGGATCATGCCCTCCGTTTCGTCGACGAGCACGGCACCCGCGATGCAGCCGACGAGAGCCTCGACCATTCCGGTGACCTCGGGAGGCAGAGGACGCAGAAGCGCCAGGTCGGACACCGCGACGCGCCCGCCCGGCTTCAGGACGCGCGCGATCTCGCGCCAGACCTGCGGCTTGTCGGGCGAGAGGTTGATCACGCAGTTCGAGATGACGACGTCGACGCTCGCGTCGGCGACGGGGAGGTGCTCGATCTCGCCGAGGCGGAACTCGACGTTGTCGAGGCCGGTCCGCTTCCGGTACGCCCCGAGATTCTTCCGCGCGCGCGTCAGCATGTCGGGCGTCATGTCGACGCCGATGACGCGACCGCCGGCGCCGACCCGCGTTCCGGCGAGGAACGCGTCCATCCCGCCGCCGCTGCCGAGATCGAGGACGACCTCGCCGGCGCGCAGCGCCGCGATCGCCGTCGGGTTGCCGCAGGAGAGGCCGAGATTCGCGCCCTCGGGGAGCTCGGCGATCTCCCCGTCGCTGTACCCGACGCCCTGCGCGAACGCGTCCGCGGTCGTTCCGCCGCCGCAAGCGTCACCGGGGCCGCAACAGCTCCCGCCCGAGCCCTTCGCGATCTTGCCGTAGCCCTCGCGCACGATCGCGCGCACGTCCTCGTCACTCCGGTCGTCCGCGTTCATCGCCGTATCCTGGTCGAGGCGACCTCAGCCCACCCTCTCGCCCTTGACCGTGATCGCCTTCACGCCCCGCCCGCGCGCCGAGCGCCCCGTGTGGATCAGTCCGAGATCGACGAGGACGGCGGTGACGACCGCGGCGATTCCGATCGGAGTCCACTGCATCGCACCGAAGTGCATCGCGAACGCGTACGCGAGGGTCGTCAGCGGAAGGAACAGGAAACCGAGCAGCGGCCAGAGCTTCGTCTGGTAGACCGTGTCGAGGTAGTCGCTGAAGAGCCAGATGAGCGCGAGGACGATTCGCGGCATCGACAGCGCGAGGCACCCGAGGAGGCACGGCACGGGCCCGAGTTTCGACCGCGCCGGGGCCGCGAACAAGGCCTAGATCGCCAGCTTTTCCAAGACAAGCGGCCGCGGGAAACCCACAATCCGAGCGCCCCGCTCCGCCCCACGACGAAACCTCGCCGCCGACCCACCATGAAGCTCAACCTCCTCTGCACGGTCCTCCTTCTCGCGAGCGCCGCCTGCAAGACCGTCCCCGACTACGGCCGCGCGCTCCCGCCCGGAGCTCCCGCGCTCATCGCGTTGAAACCCGGCGAGGCGCACCCCGATTTCGGCGCGCAGTGGCGCGAGCGCGACGACCTCGCGCCCGCCGTCGAGCAGTCGATCGAGTTCATGAAGCGCAAGTCGGCGCCGCGCTACTTCCCGATCGAGAACGTCTCGCACGAGCGCGCGCTCGCGAGCCTCGAGCGGTACCGCGACCTGCTCGCGAAGTCGGGCAGCGAGCAGGAATTCGCGCGCGCGCTCGACGCCGAGTTCCAGGTGTACAAGAGCGCCGGCTGGGACGGGAAGGGAGGCGGAGTCCTCTTCACAGGCTACTGCACGCCGATCCTCGACGGCCGGCTCGCGCAGGACGCGAACTATCGCTATCCGCTGTACGCGCTGCCGCCGGATCTCGCGAAAGGCCCGGAGGGCGAGATCCTCGGCCGCAAGACGGACGCCGGCGTCGAGCCCTACCCGACGCGCCGCGCGATCGAAGCGAGCGCGATGCTCGCAGGCAAGGGACTCGAGCTCGCGTGGCTCCGCGACCCGCTCGACGCGTACATCGCGCACGTCAACGGATCCGCGTTCATCCGGCTCCAGAACGGCGAGCTCTACCGTCTCGGCTACGCAGGCAAGAACGGGCAACGCTACACGTCGCTCGGGCAGGAGCTCGTCAAGGAAGGGAAGCTCAAGAAGGACGAGGTGAGCCTCGCGTCGATCCGCAGATGGGCGAGCGAGCACCCGGGCGAGGTCGAGAGCTACCTCGCGCGCAACGACTCCTATGTGTTCTTCACGAAGATCGACGGCAACCCGCACGGCTCGCTGAACGTGCCCGTGACGTCGGGTCGATCGCTCGCGACGGACAAGACGCTTTTCCCCCGTGGATCCGTCGTCTTCGTCGAGGGGCGCGTCGGAAAGGGCTCGGAAGCGCGCGAATTGCACCGCTTCATGCTGGACCAGGACACTGGCGGCGCGATCCGGACGGCCGGCCGTGCCGACGTGTACCTCGGCATCGGGCCGGAAGCCGAGCGCTCGTCGGGCGCGACGCGCGTCGAGGGGCAGCTCTACTACTTGTTCCTGAAGGACGGGGTCGCGCCGCAACCCTGAGGAGATGAGTGCGCCCGAAGTCCCCCCGTCCGCCGTCTTCCACGAAGCGCAGGAGCGGATGGCGTTCCTGCCGAACTACTACGCGTGGATCTGCTCCCACTTCGCGGACCAGATGTCGGGGACGGTGCTCGAGCTCGGCAGCGGCGCCGGCTTCGTCGTGCGCAACTACGCGGACCGCGTCGAGCGCGTGGTCGCGGTCGACCTCGAGCAGGAGCTCCTCGATCGCCTGGCGGCGAGCTACCCGAAGGGAAAGATCCGGACGGCGCGCGTCGATCTCGCGGGCGACTGGCGCGAGCTCGAGGGCGTCCGCGCGGACGCCGTCGTCGCTCTCGACGTGCTCGAGCACTTCGAGGACGACGCCGCGTTCGTCGGGAAGATCGCGCGGCACCTGAAGCCGGGCGGCAAGGCCGTGCTCAAGGTTCCGGCGCAGTCGCGCCTGTACGGCGAGATCGACCGCGTGTCCGGCCACTGGAGGCGGTACGACGTCGAGGGGCTCGAGCGGCTGATGACTTCGCGCGGATTCCGCACGCGCCGGCTGCGCCACATGAACGCGGCCGGAGCGTGGGGCTACCGGATGAAGCGGCACCGCCGGGAGAGCTACTCCGAGACGTTTTCCCCGGGCAAGCTGAAGCTCGTGAACGCGTTGATCCCGATGCTCGCGCTGATCGACCGCGTCCCGGGCCTGAAGGGCCTGAGCCTGATCGGCGTGTTCGAGCGCGTCGAGTAGACTCGCGTCCCATGCGATCGCTCCGATCCGTGCTCGCCCTGGCTCTCGCGCTCGCCGCGAGCTGCACGAGCCCGCCGCGGCACGAGACCGCGGCACCCGCTGCGCAGCCGGAGACCGCAGCACCGGCCGCGCAGCCGCAGACCCCGGCACCCGCCGCGCGACCGGAGACTCCGGCGCCCGCGCCGAACCGCGACCCGAAGGGCAACCCCGACGTCGCGCGCTACATCGAGGTGCTCCAGGGAGAGAGCCGCGTCGCCGACCTCCAGGTCGATCTCGTCGTGTCGAAGCTCGCGCTCCCCGCCGACGCGACGGTCGGCGACCTCGGTTGCGGCCCGGGCGTCTTCTCCGTCGCCTTCGCGAAGGCTTGTCCGAAAGGCGTCGTCTACGCCTGCGACATCGAGCCACAGCAGCTCGACCAGGTCCGCGAGAAGATCCACGCGCAAGGCCTGAAGAACATCGTGCCGGTGCTCGCGTCGACGGACGATCCCCACTTCCCGCCCGCGAGCTGCGACGTCGTGTTCATCGGCGACACATACCACCATCTCGAGGACCGCGTCGCGTACATGCGGCGCCTGCAGTTCGTCCTGAAACCCGCCGGTCGACTCGTCCTGCTCGAGTACAAGCCGGGGAAGCTGCCTGTCGGTCCTCCGCCCGAGCACAAGCTCCCCGCCGGAGTCCTCGACAAGGAGCTCGCGGAGGCGGGATTCGTCCGCGTCGAGAGCTTCGACACGCACCCCTGGCACGACTTCGAAGTGTGGCGCGCGCGCTGAGTCCCGCGCGGGATAGGATGGATCCGCGCATGGCCAACTACTCCGTCAAGAGCTACACGGTGCTCCCCGTCGAAGGCGACGACCAGGTCGAAGTCGTGATCCACGCCGCCGACGGCAGCAAGTGGGAGTACGGCATCCCCTTCAGCCGCGCGAGCGGGCGCTACATGTTCGAGGAGATCGACGTCCTGCGCATGGACTTCGGCGACGAGTTCGCCGAGGAGCTGACGGCGAAGCTCGACGCGCTCGTCGACTCGCTCGTCAAATAGCCCGCAGCCCGACTAGGGAACCTCGCCGCTCTTCGACTTGCGATCGAACGGGTCGAGCAGCTTCTGCAGCGCCTTGCGTCGGTTGCCGTCCTGCTCGAGCGTCAGCGCGCGCGTCACCATCTCGCGGGCGCCTTGCTCCTGGCCGAGCGAAGAGTACAGCACGGCGAGGTTCGTCAGTGCCATCAGGCAGGAAGGGTCGATCTCGACGGCGCGGCGGTAGTGCTCGACGGCGTCCTCGCGTTGCCCCGTCTCTTCCGACAGGACGCCGAGCTGGAAGTGCGCGCGCGCGCACTGGGGCTCGCGGGCGATCGCGCTCCGCAGCCAATGGACCATCTGCTCGCCGGATTCCGGGTGCGCCTTGCGGAACGACTCGTCGACGAACAGCGACGCGGCTTCGACGAGGTCCTCGACCGATCCCTCGCCCATCGTGAACGCGCGGACCCACGACTCGTAGGCGCCGCGCGGGTTGTTGGATTCGCGCTCGGCTTTCGCGAGCAGGCGCCAGGTCTGGAAGTCCCCGCCCGTGATCTCGACCGCGCGCCGCAGCGGTTTCACCGCGGCGCTCTCGAGTCCGAGGTCGATCCGCAGCTTCCCGAGGTTCACGAGCGCCGAGACGCGCCGCGGGTCGACCGCGAGGGCGCGGTCGAAGTAGTCCTCCGCCGCGCGGCGGAATCCGAGAGCGACGAGGGCCTCGCCCTTGAGCTCGAGGAGATCCGCGTCGGTCGCGTGCACGGTGAGCCCCATGTCGAGGACGTGCGATGCGCTCTCGGCGTCCTTGAGCGCGAGGAACGCGCGCGACGCGGCCGCGCAGGCGTCGATCGGACGGCCCGGATCCGCCATGAAGAGCGCGTACCAACGCTCCGCGGCCGCCTTCCAGTCGCCGGCCTGCGTCGCGGCCTCGGCTTCCGTGCGGGAAGGCAGCACGCGCAGCACCGCGCGCTCCGGCGTGGAGCAACCGCTCATCACGAGCGCGGCGAGCGCTGGCAGGATCGATCTACTTGCTGTGGTTCGCTCGAGTCTCTCGCTCATCGCTCTCCGCGCCAGCCGATGCTCCTCACCCTGGAACCGATCTGCGACACTTCAAGTCCCCAGGCCTCGCCCGGGCCTGCCTGACCCATGCCCCTGCGCGCAATCTTCATCGACGCCGGCAACACGCTGCTTTACGAGAAGCCTTCCCGATCCGAAATCTACGCCCTGGCAGCGCGCCGGAGGGGGCTGGAACTGTCCGCGGAACGCATGACCGATCTGATGCGCGCGGCCCACCGCGAGCTCCCGCGCGAGATCGACGGAGCGTTCCGCTACAGCGAAGGCTGGTTCACCTCGTACATCGAGCGCATCTTCCACGACGGCCTGGATTTGTCCAGGAGCGAGCTGCCGGCCCTGCGGGACGAGCTCTTCGCGCGCTTCTCCGATCCGGAGACGTTCCGCCTTTTTCCCGGCGGGCTCGAGCTGCTCGAGTCGTTGCGGCGCCGCGGCCTCGCGGTCGGCATCGTGTCGAACTGGAGCCAGCGCCTGCCCGGGATCCTCGCCGGACTCGGCGTCTCCGAGCGCGTCGACTTCGTCCTTGCCTCGGCGATCGAGCGCGTCGAGAAGCCGGCGCCGGAGATCTTCGCGCGCGCGTGCGCTCGCGCGGGCGTCGAGCCGTCGCAGGCGGTGCACGTCGGCGACGACGTCGAGAAGGACGTGCGCGGCGCACGCGCCGCCGGCCTCGGCGCCGTGCGCGTCGACCACGCCGGCGGGCCGCGCGCCGGAATCGCGAGCGATCCGGCGACCGGAGCCCCGCTCGTGGGTAGCCTCTGGGAACTCTCCGAGTGGATCGCCCACGTCGCCTGAATGAGTCAAGAAGCCTCTCTGGAACGCGAGATCGCGGAGCTCTCGAAGGGCGTCGACGCGCTGAAGGCCGCCGTCGGACGGCGATTCCTCGGACACGCGGGCGTCGTCGAGGAGCTCCTCGTCGCGCTCCTCGCGCGCGGCCACGTGCTGCTCGAAGGCGCGCCGGGTCTCGGAAAGACGACGCTCGCGAAGAGCCTCGCGGCCGGCCTCGATCTCGAGTTCGGACGCGTGCAGTGCACGCCCGATCTCATGCCCGCGGACGTGCTCGGCACGCGCATCCTCGAGGAGAGCGCGCGCGACGACCGCCGCTTCGTGTTCCAGAGGGGTCCGATCTTCTGCCATGTCCTGCTCGCCGACGAGATCAACCGCGCGACGCCGCGCACGCAGTCGGCGCTCCTCGAGGCGATGCAGGAGCACCAGGTGACCGTGTTCGGCGAAACGCACGCGCTCGAGGAACCGTTCTTCGTCGTCGCGACGCAGAACCCGATCGAGATGGAAGGGACGTACCCGCTCCCCGAGGCGCAGCTCGACCGCTTCCTCCTGAAGATCGAGCTGCGCTCCCCGGGAGCGAAGGAGCTGTCGGCGATCCTCGAGGGAACGATCGGGCCGGAGCAGCCCGCGCCAGACGCGGCTCTCGCGCGCGAGCGGCTGTTGCGGCTGCAGGTGCTGGTGCGCGAAGTTCCGGTGAGCACGGACGCGATCGCGTTCGTCACGCGCCTCGTCCTCGCGACGCACCCCGGCGACGCCTCCGCGCCCGACGAAGTGAAGAGGCTCGTGCGCTTCGGCGTGAGCCCGCGCGGCGGGCAGGCGCTGCTGCTCGCGGCGAAGGCGCGCGCGATGCTGCGCGGACGCTTGTTCGTCGCCGAGGAGGATCTCGAGGCGCTCGCGGCTCCGGCGCTGCGGCATCGGCTGATCCTCGGCTTCGAGGCCGAGGCGGCCGGCGCGCGACCCGACGACGTCGTCGCGCGCGCGGTCGAACGCGCTCGACGGGGCTGAGACGCTATCCTGTGGGGATCACGCCATGAATTGCCGCGTCCAACTGGCCCAGATCGAGCCCACGCTCGGCAACCTCGAAGCGAACCTCGCGACGCACCTCGCCGAGGTCGACGTGGCCGTGAAGGCGCGCGCCGATCTCCTCGTCTTCCCGGAACTCTCCCTCTCGGGCTACTTCCTGAAGGACCAGACGGCCGACGTCGCACTTGCCCTCGACGCGCCGCCGATCAAGAAGCTCGCCGAGCGTTCGAAGGAGATCTCGATCGCCGTCGGATTCGCCGAGCGCGCGCGCGACGGGCGCATCTACAACTCCGTCGCGTTCCTCGAGGACGGCAAGGTGCTCGCGGTTCACCGCAAGGTCCACCTCGTCCACTACGGCATGTTCGACGAAGGCCGCGATTTCGCGGCGGGCGAGAGCTTCGCGATCGTCGAAAGCAAGCACGGGCGCTTCGGATTCCTGATCTGCGAGGACATGTGGCACCTCGCCGCGAGCTGGCTCCACTTCCTCGCGGGCGTCGACGCGATCGTCGTGCCGAGCTCGAGCCCCGGGCGCGGCGTGACGGAGGCGGAGCCGCGCCTGCGCTCGACGCAGGTGTGGAACACGCTGCAGGAGGCGCTCGCGCTCTTCTTCCAGACTTGGATCGTCTACGTGAACCGCGTCGGCAGCGAGGACGGCATCAGCTTCTCCGGCGGCTCGCGGATCGTCGATCCGTTCGGACGCGAAGCCGCGCGCATCGACGGGATCGAAGCGGGCCGCGCGAACGCAGTCATCTCGGGCGACGCGCTCCAGCGCGCGCGCACGTCGACGCCTCTCCGGCGCGACGAGAAGCCCTGGATCGTGCTGCGCGCGCTCGCTCCGAACGGTGCCGAGAGCGGCGGATGAACGGCCTCGACATCCAGCCCGCGCTCGTCGAGGCCATCCTGGTCAAGTTCCTCCGGTCCGAGGCCGGCAAGTTCGGATTCTCGCGCGCCGTGCTCGGCCTCTCCGGCGGCGTAGACTCCGCCGTGTCCGCCGCGCTCGCCGCGCGCGCGTTCGGTCCGAAGAACGTGCTCGGCGTGATGATGCCGTACAAGACGTCGAACCCCGACAGCGAGGGGGACGCGCGCGTCGTCGCGGAGAAGCTCGGGATCGAGACGAGGAAGATCGACATCAGCGCGATGGTCGACGGCTACTGCGACGTGCACGCCGTCGTCGACCGCGTCCGCCGCGGCAACGCGATGGCGCGCAGCCGCATGATCGTCCTCTACGATCTCTCGACCGAGTGGAAGGGCCTCGTCATCGGCACGAGCAACAAGACCGAGATCCTGCTCGGGTACTCGACGCAGTTCGGCGACTCCGCGAGCGCGCTGAATCCGCTCGGCGATCTCTACAAGCACCAGGTCTGGCAGCTCGCTCGGGCTCTCGACCTGCCGAAGAG
This sequence comes from Planctomycetota bacterium, assembly GCA_036006425.1. GTDB lineage: Bacteria > Planctomycetota > UBA1135 > UBA1135 > DASYPQ01. Next base: position 243,733 of record DASYPQ010000010.1, on the reverse strand, counting down.
CGTCATCGAGAAGGCCCCTTCCGCCGATCTCTTCGCCGGCCAGACCGACGAGTCCGAGCTCGGATTCACGTACGCCGAGGTCGACCGCCTGCTCGTGCGCATGGTCGACGAGCGCATGTCGCGCGACGAGCTCCTGCGCAACGGCTTCGACGCCGAGTTCGTCGACAAGGTCGCGCGGCGCATCGTGCAGAACCAGTACAAGCGCATTCCGCCGGTGATCGCGAAGCTCTCGCCGCGCACGGTGAACCACGACTTCCGCTACCTGCGCAGCTGGGGACACTGACGAGCGGCTAGTCGATCGCTCGCGCCGGCCGCAAGCCGAGCTCCGGAGAGCGGCTGTCGAACGACACTCCGTTCTTCGAAGCCGCGCGCAGCTCGCGCACGGAGCTCCGGAAGCTCCCTCCGCGCACGACCCCGAGCTCCGGATCGAGGCGGTAACAGTCCGAGGTCCACTCCGCGACGTTGCCGAGCACGTGGTGGAGGCCCCACGGATTCGCGCGCAGGGCGTTCACGGGTGCGAGATCGGCCCAGCCGTCGTTGTACATGCGGCTCGCGTCGATTCCCGAGCCCGCGTTCTCGGCGCCGACGAGGCTGTCCGCGTCGTTGCCGGTCCACCAGCGCGTGCTCGTCGCCGCGCGCGCCGCGTATTCCCACTCGATTTCGCTCGGCAAACGCAGTCCGAGATGGAGCATCGCGCGGTCCGCCTCCGGCCGCGACAGCATGCCCGCGGGGAGGAGCGCGTCGCCCGCTCCTGACGCCGCGGCTCCGTTCGCCGCGACGCGACGCCACTGTGCGCGCGTCATCTCGTACTTCGAGAGGAAGAATGACGCGACGTTCTCTGTGTGTGCGGGTTTCTCGTTCTCGCGCGCGAGCGGATCCGTCCGCGTGTCGGACGGCTGCCCTTCGATCGGAACCTGCGATCCCATCTCGAACGCGCCGCCGGGCATCAGCACGAGGACGAGACCCGTCTCGGGTCCGACGACGAGCGATCCGTCGGGGCCTCGACGCGCCGGCTCGCCGCTCGCGAGATGCGCGAACTCCCAGAGGCCGGACCGCGGGTCGGGTCCGAGCGGCACGAGTCCGAGCTGCGGCGCGATCTGCAGCGCCGCGACGGCCGCCTCCCACCCCGCGGCGTGCTGCTCGAGGCTGCGCGCGCGCAGCGTGCGCGCGAGGTCGAGGCGCGCGCGGACGCTCGCGATGCCTCCCTGCGCGGGATCGGGATCGCCGAGCCGCCGCAGATTCCCGACGAGCGCGGAGAGGACGTCGCGCCGCCACCGGCTCTCGGCATCCGCGGGCGTCGACGCGTCGATATCCGCGAGGGTCCGTTCGTGCGTTCCGAGGTGCTCGAGCAACGCGCCCGCATCCGCGAGCCAGCGCTCCATCGCGTCCGCCTTCTCGGGCGTCGCGGGCCAGAGGCTCTCGGCACGGGTCTCGAGATCCTCGAGGCGGCGCACGTCGGCGAGGCGCAGGATCTCGGCCTTCCCGTGCGCTTGCACCCACGAGACGGCCGCGAGGCCGCCGACTCCGAGGACGAGGACGGCGCCGAGCGCGGCGGCGAGCGCGCGGTTGCGCGACACCCATTTCTTCAGCTCCGGCCACGCGCCGCTCTCGTACGCGCGCACGACGCGCCGCTCCATCCAGGCCCGGAGATCGCGGGAGAGCTCGCCGACGCCCTCATACCGCGATCCGGGATCGCGAGCCATCGCCTTGCGGCAGACCGCGACGAGTTCCGCCGGAGCATCGGGAGCCTCGTGCTCGACCTCCGCCGGCGGGCCGGCGCGGAGCGCGGCCAGGACGTCGTCGCCGGAGTCGTGCTCCGGATACGGCCGGTGTCCGGTGAGCAGGTGGTAGAGGAGCGCTCCGACCGAGTAGACGTCGGCGCGCGGCCCGACGAGATCCGGCAGTGCGAGCGCCTGCTCCGGCGCCATGTACGCCGGAGTCCCCACGACGTCGCCTTCGCGCTCGTCGTCCGACGCGCCCGCGGAGCGCGCGAGTCCCCAGTCGACGACGTACGTCTCGCCGAAGTCTCCGACCATCACGTTCGACGGCTTCAGGTCGCGGTGGACGACTCCGGCCGCGTGCGCGAACTCGAGCGTGTCGCAGACGCGCAGGAGCACTTCGAGCGTGCGCGCGCGCGTCCAGCCTCTCTCTCCCCGCCGCGCGAGATCGAAGATGCCCGCGAGCGTCCAGCCACGGACGAGCGGCATCGTGAACCAGAGCCGTCCTTCCGCGTCGACGCCGACGTCGTGCACGGGGACGATGCCCGGGTGATCGAGCCGCGCGGTCAGCCGCGCTTCGGACATGAAGCGGCGCAGGAAGCGCGCCCCCGACGTCCGCGAGCGCGCGACCTTCATCGCGAGATCGCGGCCGAGATCGCGGTCGTGGACCCGCAACACCTCCCCCATCCCGCCGGACGCGATGTGCTCGCGGATCTCGTAGCGATCGCGCGCCGACCGCGAACCCTTCAATCGCTCGAGCAGCGCGCGCGTCTCTTCGTCGAGGGGCTCCGCTTCGGACGACGCTTCGCGCGCGGCCGAATCGAGGACCGAGGAGTCGACCCGGATCGACCCGAGCAGACGATCGAGCTTGCGCCATCCCTCGTACAGGCCGCGCAATTCCTCCCCGAGCTCGGGCCTCTTCGCGATCTCGTCCTCGATGTCGACGCGTTCGCCGGCTTCCGAACGCGCCGCGAACGCCGCGAAGAGCTCCCTCGTTTCGCGCGAGACGTCTCGGTCGGACGCGGACGACATGGAGGGAAGAGTGTATTCGCGGCGCGGTTGCGCGCGCGAGCCGGGCAGGCTTTAATCGCTGGTTCATGGACACGCGACGCGAGTTCGGTCTGCGGATCGAGCAGCACATCGGCCTCCTGCGCAGCTACGTGCACGCGAAGGCCGGCCGCGTCGTCAAATCGCGGGAGCCGCTCTCCGATCTCGTGCAGTCCGTCGTCCGGGAGGCGTGCGCGGCGCGATCGCCCGAGCTCGACGACGACGCGTCGTTCCGGAGCTGGCTGTGCACGATCGCCGCGCACAAGATCATCAGCAAGAACCGCTACTACGCGGCGGAGCGCCGTGACGCGTCGCGCGAGACGACGGGGCCGGACGGCGCAAACGAGATCCCGGGGCGCGAAGACGCTTCGCCGAGCGTCCTCGCCGAGCGCGGAGAGGAGCTCGACCGCCTGCGGCGCGCGCTCGACGAGCTCGATCCGGTCGATCGGGAGATCCTGATCCTGCGCCGCATCTTCGACGTCCCGACCGCGGAGATCGCGAGCCGGACGTCCCTCGCGCCCTCGACCGTGCGCGGACGCCTCGCGCGCGTGATGACAGAGCTCGCGTGTCGCCTCGCCTGACATCTTTTTCGGGAATTCGTCGTCGCCGCGGGACGCGCTCGCGCTCCAGCATCCGCAGATCCCCGCCCCGATCCCCCCTGGAGCCCTACGTGAATCCCTCCTCGAGACTTCTCCCCCTCGTCGCCGCGATCCTCGCCGCGCCCGGCGTCGCGCAGGTCGTCAATCCCGCGGACAAGGTGAAGCCGCCGGCGCAAGACCCGCTCATCCCGCCGGACGTTCTGGATCCGAACCAGGTGTCGACGACCACGGTCACGGCGAAGCGCGTGTCCGAGTACCGCGAGGAGGACCTGATCGGTCCGTACGACCAGCCGGCGTGGACCGCGACGCGCCGCTTTCCGACGACGCGCGTCTACGTCCGGCCTCCGGGCACGTTCGAATTCGAGTACTGGAAGCGCCTCGACGTCCCGAAGCACGGGCCGGCGGAGACGGTCACGCAGTACGAATTCGAGCTCGGCCTTCCGGGTCGCTTCCAGCTCGACATGTACCTCGTCGCGAACCAGGAGGGCAACGGCGGCGAAGCGGGGTTCAACGAGGAGAAGTTCGAGATCCGCTGGGCCCTCGCGGACTGGAACAAGATCTGGGGCAACCCGACGCTCTACCTGGAGCTCGCGAGCCGTGACCAGGAACCCGACGCGGTCGAGGCGAAGCTCCTGTTCGGCGGCGAGATCTCTCCGGGATGGCACTGGGGCTCGAACCTCGTGTTCGAGCACGAGACCAGCGGCGACATGACGAACGAGCACGAGATCACGGCGGGCGTGAGCCGCGTGCTGCAGGACGAGCGTCTGTCGCTCGGCGGCGAGATCAAGGCCGCGCTCATCAACACGGCGGAGGACCGCAACGAGTTCGAGGAGGAGCTCCTCGTCGGTCCGAGTCTCCAGTTCCGCCCGCTGCGGAACGTCCATCTCGATCTCGCGACGCTCGTCGGGATCGGGCCCGACTCGCCGGACTTCGAAGGATTCTTCGTGTTGGGCTACGAGTTCTGACGCCGATGCGAGCACCGCGTGGAAGAAGACGGACGGGGTTGCCTCTCGGCATCTTCGTCTCGGTCGTTCTCCACGCGGGACTCTTCGCCGCCGGGGCGTACGTCGTCACGAACGCGGCCGGCGGCACGGGCGGAGGCGGGAGCGGCGGAGACGAGCCTTCGGGTTTCGTGATCCACGTGCGCGCGCGCAGCAGCGAGTCGGCTCCCGATGCGCTTCCGGCTCCGACGACCACGCCGGTGCCCGCGCCGGAAGCGAAAGTGGAGGCGAAGCCCGAGGAGCTCGTTCCCGTCGAGACGCCGGTCACGCAGGTTCCGGAAGCGCCGCCCGAGTCCGCGGTCGCCGACGCGATCGCCGATGCGGTCGCCGACGCGGTCGCCTACGGCCTCGCCGACGCGCGCGCGGAGACGACCGGCGCGAGCCGGCCCGTCGAGGGCGCGCCGGCGCAGTCGAGCGGGACAGCGGTGCCGGAGCAAGGCTCCTCGGGCTCAGGCGGCGGCGCCGGATCGGGAGCGGGGACCGGGATCGGAACCCATGCGGGCGCGGGCGCCGACGGCCCCGGACCCGCGACGCGCGCCTCGCCGGCGACGCTCGTCTTCGCTCCGAAGCCGGAGTATCCCGCCAGCTCGATCCTGCGCGGCGAGGTGGGCTCCGTCCTTTGCACGATCCAGATCGGCGCCGACGGCCGCGTCACCGACGTCGCGATCACGCGCTCGAGCGGGCACGAACGACTCGATCGCTCGGCTGTCGACGCGCTCCGGCGGTGGATCTTCGAGCCCGCGAAGGCGGACGATCGAGCGATTCCCTCGCGCTTCGTCCACCAGGTCGTGTTCCGCCTGGACTGACGCGCGCACGCGCGCGATTCAGTTGCAGAGCCGACGCGCGAGGTCGTCGAGATTGCAGCGGCGGACCGCGGCCTTGTCGATCGGAGGCAGCGCGGCGAACTTCCTCCGCTCTGCGTCGGTCATGACGTCCGAGGCGCGACCGCGCTTCGCGCGCCGATCGGGCTTCCGCTTCGCCTCGGGCTTCGGCTGGGGGGCCAGTTCGTCCGGCGGAGCCGGCGGAAGCGCCTTCGGGAGCGCGCGCGCCGACTTCACGCCGACCGGCGCCGATCCTTCGCGACGCGCGAGCGCCGCCCGCGCGCGCTGGCAGACCTCGAGCGTGCTCTCGAGGTTCGCGCAGATCCGCGTCAGGCGCGGAGCGTCCGGCGGCGAGCTCGTCAGGCTCTTCTTCACCTTGGCCGTCGCGACCTCGAGCACCGCGATGAGGCAGTTCAGCTTGCGCATGAGCCGCTCCCGGTACTCGGGCGAGTCGAGGTGGGACTCGGAGAACGGCTCTTCGTGCGGCGTGGGGGGGGGCGTCGGGGCCACGGGGATCTTCTTCGGGGGGGTCGCGCGTTTCGTCCGCGCGGGCTCCGAAGAGTACCCCTGAATCCGGAGCCGAGCCGGCGGAACGGGCCCGAAAAGGCGCCGCAACGGGCCGAACGCGCTCAGTGGATCGCGGACTTGAGCATCCGCAGCAGGCTCGGGAGGTCGGACTTGCCGACCACGATCGCAAGCGTGTCGTGGAACTGGCCCTGCAGAACCGTCCACGGACCGATGCGGAAGACCTGGACCGACCGCGGACCGATGTCGACGTCGGCGTGTCCGATCTGGCCCATCGTCTGGAGGAAGAACATCTCCTCGACGCCGTCGCCGAACGTCAGGCGCGCCCAGGTGTTCGAGCCGGCGGTCAGGCTCTCGGCGCGCTCGAAGCGGTATCCCGCCGGAAGGATCGTCGGATCGAGGAGCTGGAAACCGAGGAGCGCGGAGTTGTCCGCATCGCGATCGAACGCGACGCCGGGAGAGCGGTCGCCGTGGAGCGGCGCCGCGGAGAGGTCCGGCGTCAGCGTGAACGAGGTGAAGGCGACTCGGCTCACGAGCGCGCCGGCCGCATCCATTTCCTCCGCGCGCATCACGAGAGCGGTGTCGGGATCGATCCAGGCCCGGTACCAGCCGCCCGCGCCCGCGACCCGGCGACGGACTTCGATGACGGTCGTGCGACGGCCCGCGACGAATTCCTCGGCGCCCGGATCGTTGATGCGCCAGTTCTGCGTGAACGTGTTCCAGTCGCGGATCCGGAAATCGCGGAAGCGATAGAAGAATCCGTCGCGCTGCTCCTGGAGGATCGCGAAGAACTGGGCCTGCTCGTTCGTCATCGCGGGCGCGGAGACCACCCCAGGCACGATCGCGAACTGCCCGTGGCCGTCGGAGGTCACGTTCTCGTCGTACTCGAGGACGCGCGGAACTCCGGCCTCCGTGTAGTTCATCAGCACGTGCCGCGTGCCGCCGAAGGTGACGTTCATCGGCGCGTCCGGCATCCGCTCGAGGAACGACCGCGACCGCACGGACGCGCCGGCCACGCTCCCCGGCATCGCGGCGTCGCCCGGCGTCTGCGGGCTGCAGCCGGCGAGGAGGGTCGCGACGAGTGCGCAACGCACCCACGCCGGCGCAGGGCCGGCGCGTCGAGCGTCTTGGCGGCGGAGCGTCACTTCGGCGCGCTCCTCTCGCGTCTCGGGGCGACGTCCACTGCGCCTCCGGACAAGCCGCCGAGCAGGCTGCGCGCCATCGGATCGAGACCGCCGAATCCGGCTTCGTAGCGGACTTCGAAGCCGAAATCAGGGCTTTCCGTGGGCGCGGCGTGGCGGCTCAGCCACCACCCGCCGCTCGCGAGGAGCAGCACGACTGCCGCGGCGGCGAGGACGTTGCGGCGCGTCGTGTCGGTCCGGAGCACGGAGAACGCGGACTCCTGGAGACGCTCGCGTAGCACCGGCGGCGCCCGCCGGCGGTCGAGTCGGCCCGCGAACCGTCGCGCCATCGCGGCGCTGGCGTCACGGAGATCCTCGTCGACGAGTCGATCGAGCACGGCGGGGGCGCGCGGACGGACGGTGGGCGCTTCCAGCGCGCGTCCGACGAGCTCCGCCGGAGCGGGCAGGCGCGCGAGGCTGCTCAGCGCGGCGACGGCGCGTTCCTGCCGCGAGCCCGGTTGGGTCGCCGCGACAACGAGACCGTCGAGCTCGCGCGGCGCCGCGACGCGGGAGACTTGCGACAGGCTCGCGCGGATCTGACGTGCGCGGCGGGCGAATTCGGCGCATTCGCCGCACGCCGCAAGGTGCGCGGACAAGCTCGCGTCGTCGCCCGCGGAGCTCTCGCTCTCGAGCAGGCGATCCCGGGTGTCTTGGCAGATGGGGTTCATCCGGCTGCGCGGCTCAACGCAGGTAGTGGCGATCCAGGACGGGAGTCAGCTCGCGGTCGAGCGCCTGGTGGGCTCGGGACAACCGCGACTTGACGGTGCCGATGGAGACGTGGAGCGTCTCGGCGATCTCCTCGTAGGAAAGGCTCTCGATGTAGCGGAGGACTGTGATCGCGCGCATCTTCGGCGAGAGGCGCAGGATCGCCTGTTGGATCTCCTCCTCGAGCTCGTGTCGCGACGCGGCGACCGACGGACCTTCCGTCCGATCGTCGCGCATGTCGACACGCGGGAGATCCAAACCTCCAGCTTCGTGCGGTCCCTCGATCGACGCGAGCCAGCGGCTCCCGGAGCGGCGGCGGATGTCGATGCTCGCATTGACTGCGATGCGGTAGACCCAGCTCGAGAACTTCGACTCGAAGCGGAACTCGCCGATCTTCCTGAACATGATCCCGAACGTCTCTTGCGAAGCGTCGAGCGCGTCCGTGGCGTTGCCGGTGATTCGGTAGCAGACGTTGTAGACGCGATCCTTGTACTGCTCGTACAGGTCGCGGAATGCGCCCTGGAGTCCGGCCGGCGGCGAGGCCTGGCAGGCGGAGACGAGCGGGCGATCGGGATCCGTTCTCACGAGACGTTACTCTTGCTGACGTATGGGACGGACTCCAGGCCAGACTGGTTCCCAGCTCGGGGCCCGTGGAACGCTTTTTTCAGCGTGTTTGCAGCCCATCCACCGCGCAAAGTTTGCAGGTCGTGACGTGGTGCTCCGCTGCGCGTCGAAACGCGCGCGAATGCAACGCTGAGGGAGTCGGATCCCCCGCGGTGAAATCGACACTTCGCTCCGTCGAAGCCCGCTACCCGCCGACCAGGATCGCCGGATCCACCGAGGTGTACGTCGAGCCTGTGGAAGAGCTGCAATTGGGGGGACACGAGCCATCCCAGCCGCCGGAACACTCGGCTGAAACCACCTCGTGCGTGATGAGCGGTCCGCTGACGCCCACCGGCTGCGAGGTTTGGAAACAGACTTCCCCGGAACTCCATCCCGTCGGGACGTCTTCCCCGTTCGGGCCGCCGGTCAACGGCTTGTAGATGGTCCCCGGACCATTGCCGAGGTTCCCGCGGCCGCCGGCGATGTAGGTCGGGAGGTAGTACGGATCCGGCATCGCGAGAGCGATGACGCCGGAGATGTCGAAGAGGTCCATGGCCGCGGCCGCGGAGAGTGCTCCGCTCCCCGTGCGACCGACGGTGGAGAACATCGTGAGGTGTCCTGTCGCGTCGACGAGGCTGCGATCGAAGCGGAAGTCGACGAGGGCGATGATCGCGTTGGGGTTGTTCGTCGGGAGGAATTGAACGGTGCTGCGCGATTCGAGGAGCGACTGCGGCAGCATGACGATGCGACGGCCGATCAGGATCCCGATGCGGAGGTCGTAGTTGAGGTAGTCGCCGCGCGGGATGTAGACGCCGATGACCGCGTGGAGTCCATCGCGTTCGCCGTGCGCGGTGATGCCGGTGCTCACCGCTTCGATCTCGGGGACGAACTGCGGGTAGACGGGGGAGCTCCCGCGAGCAAGCTCCTCGACGTCGCTGAATCCGTCCTGGTCGGAGTCGACGGCGGAGAAGAGCGTGCCCATGACGCGTTCCTGCCGATCGACGAGACCGTCGCCGTCCGTGTCCTGGTCGAACGAGTTCGTGGCGAGGACAGGTTTCGGTTCGCGCAGATCGATCGCCAACAGGACACCTGCGACCGCAACCAACCCGAGGGGAGCCACGAGTGAGGAGAACAACGGACACGACCCCGAATTCGAGGAGTACTTCATGGTGGTACCGAACGACCCCCTGTCCTGTCAGAAACGATCCCCTGGGACGAGTTCAATCCTACGAGCAAGCCAAAAGAACGGTCAAGGTAACCAGGAATCGGGGCTCCTCACCGGTTCTCGGCCCGTGCGCGCGGAAGCGCTTCGCGGACGTGTCGCAGGAGCGTCGTCGGAAGCTCCCTGCGTCGCTGCTAGAATGCCGCGCCCTGGAACGCGCCCGTAGCTCAGCTGGATAGAGCGGCGGCCTCCGGAGCCGCAGGCCACAGGTTCGAATCCTGTCGGGCGTACCAGGGTTTCTGTGAAGTTTGTCATCTGCTGGCGCTGGCGGGCACTTCGGCAGAATGACGCACGCCGCGTGCCGCGAAATGACGATTTCGCGAGGTTCGCGCGCGCCCGCGGGAAGCTCCTCGCGAGCGGAAAAGTCGCTGCAGACGCAGCGAGTTCGCACGCGAGCTGATGCGCGTCCGCACGGTCATCGATCGGCGCTCCTCGGGGAAGGGGAATCGCGACGTTCTGGATGGAGACGGGGAGTCGAGCGGGATCGCGGGAGGAAGCGAACCGTGCGCGTCCGATTCCTCACGAGCGCGGAGCAGACGCGGGACGGGAGTGACCGAATTCACAGCGAGCACCGCGATCCCGATCCCGTCCAAGTCGACTCACGCCAGGGTCTGGCAGCTGGACCGTGTCAGCTACGATCCCGCGCATGACGTTCGATCAGTACCTCGCTGCGTACGCCCTGGGGAAAGTGCGCAGCTCGGACCTCCCTGATCTTGGGGTGCAAGCGCTCACGGAGGGGTACGACTCGGTCGATCTCGCAGTGCTCGCGGGGTCGACGAGTCGATCGGCTTCCCCTCGGGAGCTGGAGGAGCTGTTCTTCGGCGGACTTCGGCAGCTGGACAAGGTGATCCCGAGTCGCGCCGAAGCCGGGCGAGTCCTCAGGGACTACTACGCCAGCCTCGTCGCGACCGGAGCGATGTCACCGCGCACCGGTGGTGCCGAACTCGTCAAACTGATCGATGAGCTCGGAGGCGAATTCCCCTCGCAGGAGTACGTCGGCGACGGTCTCGGCCTCGCGCGGATCTATGGTCTCTATGACTCGTACGACGACGTGAAGGACGGCGACGACCAGAGTCATCGCGAGATCGATGACGAGATCAAGAAGGCGTGCGAGGAGCTCCTCGACCAACGCTCCGTCTAGCGCGCCTCGCCCTGCGCGCGCGCCGCTCTCACTCCACCCTCGACGACGACCGCCCCGGCCGTGCTCCGCGGGCCAGGATCAGGTTCCTCGTCTGGATCACCGGGCCGAGCACGAATCCGAGCACGAAGACGGGGTCTCGGAGATGCAGAGCGTAGGCGAGCAGGAGCATGTTGCCGGCGAGGCTCGTCCACCAGAAGGACGGCGGGAACTGGCTCGATCCGCTGCGCTCGGACGACCACCACTGCAGCGGGAAGCGCGCGACCCACAGCGTCTGGCCGAGGATTCCGATCGTGGTCCACGGCCAGCTGCTGCCGAGGATCTTCTCGCTCGTCGCGAGCTCGGCCGTGATCAGGACCGCGACCAGCACGAGCGCGAGGGCGAACAGCCACAGACCCTCCGCGCGCGTGCGGTGAGCGCGACGGGAGCGATCGTCTCGCAGCGTGAGGTTCCGCACCGCGATCAAGCCGCCGATCACGAGGCTCACGAGCATCACGGGCTGACCGCGCTGGATCGCGTAGACGCTCACGAGCACGGAGCCGCAGAGCGACAGCCACCAGAACGTCCGCGGCGCGACGGAAGCGCGCGCGCGCTCGGACGCCACCCATTGGATGAGCACCCGCGAGAAGAAGCAGGCCTGCCCGATCCAGCCCGCCGCCGTCGCCAGCGGGACGATCGCGATCGCGGCCTCAGGGCACACGGATGACTTCGCGCACGGGGAAATCGATCAGGCGCGAACGCATCCAGCGCACCGCCAGCAGGTCCAACAGTCCCCGCAGCGCGCGGTTTCCGATCCCGTACTTGCTCTTGCCAGCCCTCCGCGGGTGGTGCGAGACGGGACGCTCGATCACGCGGAAGCCCTGATAGCGCAAGAGCGTCGGCAGGAACCGATGTGCACCGTGGAACCACGGAATCGATCGCATCGCCTCGGCACGGAAGACCTTGAGCGAGCAGCCCGTGTCACGGACCCGATCGAGAGAGATCCAGTTGCGGACACCGTTGCCGATGCGGGAAGAGATGCGTCGGACGAAGGTGTCTTGACGACGGAGGCGGAAGCCGACGACGGCGTCGTGGTCCCCGAGCGCCTCGATCATCGCGGGCAGGTCGGCCGGATCGTTCTGGAGATCGGCGTCGAGCGTCGCGACGCGCCGCCCGCGCGCGGCGTGCACTCCCGCCGCCAGCGCGGCGCTCTGCCCGCGATTCTCGGAGAAGAAGACGGCGACGACGCGCTGGTCCTCGCGCGCCAGCTCGCGGATCACGTCGCTCGAGCCGTCTCGGCTCCCGTCGTCGACGAGCACGAGCTCCCAGTCCCGACCTGCTCCGAACACGTCGATCACCTTCGCGTACAGCGGTCGCAGATTGTCACGCTCCTCGAAGACGGGCGCGACGAGGCTCAGCTCGACGGGCGGAGCGCTCCCCGGGTCGACGGACGGCAGCACCGTGCGGAGCAACGCGTGCCTCGGTGCGAGCGAGCCGTCCGCGCCGCGCTCGAGCGCCGCGGGACTCCCGGACGGGCTCGGCGCGAGCTTCCCGTGCTCGGTGGATGAGGGAGCGGTCTCGACTTGGTTGCGCGTCATCCTTCAATCCTCGCGAGTGAGCACCGGCGGAGAGGGCGAATTCGAGCGCCGGTGTTCATCGTACACATGTCAAAACCTCGCGTGGCGCGCTTCTGGTTCGCGGCGCACGAGTCGGTACTGCCGGGTGCCGAGCTGGAAACTGTCCGTCTCGGTCCAGGCCGGCCCGGCGGCCGCGTCCGACGCGATGAGCGCGACCGTGCTCTCGCTCGCAACCGGCTCCACGAGGCTGAGATCGGGAACGACGTGCAGGCGCCGATCCGCCGCGAGCTCGATGACCGAGTCGTACTCCAGGACGACGAGCTCTCGATCCGCGGGAACCTGCGCGTCGATCCGGCTCCCGACTTCCATCACCGGCCGTCGCGATCGTGCCTCCCCGAAGTAGGCGTGAGCCCAGAACACCTTCACGCCGATCACGGCGAGGAGGACGGAGGCAGAAGCGACCCACAGCGTGCTGCGCCGCGGGAGCGAGGCGAGGATGCGCGCGAGGAAGAGGAGTCCTCCCGCGACGAGAGCCGCGTTCCTCGGTTCGCCCGACAGGAAGAAGCTCGCCCCGACCACGGCCACGGGTCCGGCCCACGAGACTGCGAGCGCGAGTCCGCGCAGCACGCGTCGATAGCCGAGCAGCTTGCCGTCGACCCAGGCGGCCTCGGCGCCCTCCGCCAGGAGCAGCGCCCACGCGGGCATCCCGGAGATGAGGTACCGAACTTCCTTGCCTTCCGAGCACGAGAGCAAGAGCAGCGACCCCAACGCCCATCCGAGCAGGAAGAAAGACCGTCGCCGCCGGCTCTCTGCCCGCCACGGACGCAGCACCAGGAACGGCAGCAGCAAGGCGAGCGGTCCGAGCGCCCCGAAGAGACCTGGACCGTAGAACCACCACGGCTCCGCGTTGCTCACGCCCGCATGGTGCACGCGCTCGACCGCCTCCGATTGGAACTTGAGTGCGGCGCTGTTCCAGCCGACGCGCTGCAGGAGCGCGATCACCCACGGCAGCGTGAGCGCGAGACCGATCGAGACTTGCGCGATGAGCAAGAGGGATGCGCGGCGACGCTCGCCCGGCGAGGCGATCACGAACGCGCCTGCGGCGGGAAGCAGGAAGACGAGCACGACGGGACCCTTGGTCAGGAATGCAGCCCCGAGCGCCAGCCCACCCGTCGAGATCCACAAGAGCCGGCGGCGCGCATCGACGTTCGCCAAATAGAAGGAGAACGCCGCGGCCGCCATGGCGGCGGCGAGCACGGTCTCGAGCTCCGCGATCACTCCCTTCTCGATCACGATGCCGGCCAGCGCGACGCCGAGACCGGCGATCAGGCCGACCGTGCCTGAGACGGTGCGCCGTCCGTACGCCGCGACGAGCGCGGCCAACCCGACGACGGCCAGAGCCGAGATCGCTCGTCCCGCGACCAGCACGCTCGAGCCCGTGAGCGCCGCCACGATCTCGATGAGCCAGTACTGGAACGGCGGCTTCGCGAGGTAAGGCTGCCCATTCAGCGTCGGAAGGACCCAGTCGCCGCGCGCGAGCATCTCCCGCGCCGCGACCAGCCGGTTCGCTTCGAGGCTCCCGCGCACCGGCGCGGCAGAGAGCCAAGGCAGATACAAGAGGGCGGCGAGGAGAGCGACGACCAGCGACGGCCTGCGCGCAGCGAGGCTCCACAGAGCCACGGGCTCCCTCGCGCGGCCGCGTCCCTCCTCGATATCCAAGAGCATCAGTTCAGCAACCTGCCGGACTCCGGGTAAGGACCGCTCCGCCCGGGCGTCCGACGCGGTGATTGTAGTTATCCCCGTGCGTCAGGTCGACGTCGTGCGGGACGAGCGCGATGCAGAGCTCCCAGTCCGCGTTGCCGCATCCGAGTGAGAGCGGGCTGCGTCAGTGCTCAGCTTCCTCGACGGCTACCAATCCAAGATCCGGCGTGTCTTTGACAACTCATTGCACCGCCCATAGGGTTGGGTTTGACGACGAAGCGCGTTCGATTTTCCAGCCCACGAGGGCCCTGCGATGGCAACCAACGCCGGTGGCAAAGCGAAACTGGCCGGTGACAGCGCGTCGCTGGAAGTGCTCGCGCGTGTTGGGTTGATCGCTTACGGCGGTGTTCACATCTTGATCGGCTGGTTGGCGATGCAGCTTGCGTGGGATGCGTCGGCCAGCAAGAGCGCCGACCTTTCCGGCGCGCTGAGAACGCTGGCTGATGAGCCCTTCGGCAAGATCCTTCTGGGGCTGGTTGCGGCCGCGTTGGTGGCGCTCGCGCTCTGGCAGGCCAGTGAGACCATCTGGGGTTATCGCAGGGATGAAGGTATCAAGCGGGTCCGCAAGCAGATCACCAGCGGGGCCAAGGCCTTGATCTACGCCGCGCTTGCAGTCAGTGCAGCGTCGGTCGCGCTCGGCTCGAGAGCGTCGAGCTCGCAGTCCCAGCAGGAAGCCACCTCGGGAGTGCTGGCGTGGCCCGGCGGACAGGTGATCGTCGTGATCGCAGGCCTGATCATCATCGGCGTGGGCGTAGCCGGAGTGGTCAAGGGCGTGAAGAAGTCCTTCACCGAGGAGATCGACACTTCGTCGATGTCCCCGGTGGCCCGAAAAGGCGTGGCGCGGATGGGCCAGCTCGGATACATCGCCAAGGGAGTGGCGTTGAGCCTGGTGGGCGGCCTGCTCAGCTATGCGGCGTTGACCTTCGAGCGGCAGAAGGGGCCGGGACTGGACGGTGCGCTGAACACGATTCTGGCGCAGCCGTTCGGGAGGTTTCTCGTCACGCCGGTGGCGCTTGGATTCATTTCCTTCGGCCTCTTCGCGGTGCTCGAGTCACGATACCGCCGGATGTAGCTCAATTGCGGCATGCGCCCAGGTCCCCCGCGATTCGCCCTCGGCGGCCGTCTTCGTTCGTCGCCTTCGCCCTCGCGAGCGTCCTGATCGGCGCGACACCGCTCGGCTCGTACGGTCAGCGCCCTTCCCTCGAGAAGCCGGGCTGCATCTCCGGCCGCGTCGTGCATGACGTTGATCGCACTCCGGTCGAGGCTGCCAAAGTCGAGCTCCAAGGGTCGGGCCCCCATGATCCCGCGGTCGTAACGGATGCTCACGGAGCATTCGAGGTCGCCGAAGGGCCGCGTTGCCTCCAGTCCAAGAGGACCTCGAACATCGGAGTCGATTACTTGCGCGTCTCGGCCGCAGGTTGCGGTACGGTGCTCCTCGATCCGTGCGCCAATGGCCCCTGGTCGGACCAGATCAGGCTGCGTCCCGGCGCGAACCTGACGGGACGCTTCGAAGGCGCTGGATCCGGACACTGGATCAATGCGGTCGCCACGGGTTCCGACTTGAGCTGGCCACCGCAGAGCGGATTGGCGACCACGGACGAGAGCTGGCGCGCATACACCGATGCAGAAGGTCGATTCGCGTTCACAGATCTACCCGCGCAAGTCCTACTCGGCTTGTCCTTCGATCCCGAATTGCGGCCCGCGATCGCGCAATCGGATGTCCGCATCGTCCTGAAGCCGGGGACGAATCAGTCGCTGGAGTCCGCGTCGATCGCCGCATCGGCAGGACTCACGGCGATTCGGGTTGGCGGCTCAAACGGACCGTGGGTTCCGGTGGATCCAGTAGCCGTTGGAATGGACGGCCGTCCGAGATACCAAGCCTGGTTCGAATCCGTCGATGGCGGCCGGCTAAGGCAGCACAAGGTCGGCGGTGGTCGCTGGCACGTCCACGGGCACCGACCTTGCGATCACTTGGAGTTCACGCCGGGGCGCTACACCCTGGTCGGACACGACGCCGACGGCTGGTTCGGAGTCGTCGGGCTCGAGGTGAAGGAGAGCGATGCATACGCTCGACCGAGAGTCCCGATGGCTCCTGGCTGTCTTCTTCGCCTCGATGGGTCGAAGTTGGACCGCACGGTTCTCGTCACACTCTCGCAGGCGACCGTGTCGTTCGCGGTGCTTGCGATCCATCCGTCGGAAGTTCGGTACGAGGTCGTGCCGGCCGGCGACGTACACCTCAGCGCAGCGGCAAACGGAGGTGAGCTGTTCACCCGCGAAATCACTGCACGCGCGGGCTCCGAGGTCGATCTCGAATTGTGAGCAGTGCCGGGCCGGATGGTGCGGAGAGAGCGCGCGCTCCCTCAAAGCACCAACTTGCGCCGAATCGTGACGGGGTGTCCCCGCTGCCGCCCGCTGAGATCGTATTCGATGACGAATGGATGAACGACGCCATCAGAGCCCGACGTCTGAGCTGCGGATCGCGCGTTTGTCCTGATCGTGCCAGCGAGTTCGCGCAACCATCCGGTGGTCCCTCCAGAGTCCTCCGCCCAGTGAACAAGGCACCGGCCCTTGGGGTTCGCGTCGGCGAGAAAGGTCACCCAGAGTTCGACCTCATGCCAATCCTCGCACCATTCCATGACGTCCACATGAAGCCGGCCTTTCGGGCCAACGTCTCGCGTGACCTCACCTCGTAGGGGAACGACGCATCCGTTGCTGGACTCCGACCAGGCGGAGCGCCGCCCTGGGCCGAGAGCGCTGGATCTACCTCGACCTCGATGTTCACTGCGTCGGATTCAGAGGACAGGTCGGTGCCTCTGAAGTAGAAGAAGACCGCGATGCAGCCCAGGGGCGCGAGGAAAGCCAGGGCGGCCCCGACGAGAATCCCCTTGATGACCGGATGTCGCATTGGCGAACGGCGAGGACTCTGGCGCACCCTATCTTGCCCGGACTGCGGTCGCTACGGCTGCAACCGTCGATGCAAGAAGCTCAGGCGCGGGACGCGACGACGCGCGCCGCGTCGAACCAAGCGTCCAATCGCGTCTCGTTCAATCCTTCTTCGGAATCACCAGCTCGCTGCTTCCGAGCACCGACGGCGCCGGTTCCACTTGCTGCGCCACGAGGAGACGACGCGCGTGCGGACGCAGGATCGGCCTCACCGCCGCGAACCCGCCGCCGGCCAGCATGCAAATCAGTCCGCCCAGCCCGACCGTGTAAGGAGCGCCGATGCGGTGAGCGAGCGAACCGGAGAGCAGAGCTCCGGCGGGCGCCATTCCCATGAAGGTGGCGGTGTAGATCGCCATGATCCTTCCGCGCAGTCGGTCGGGCACCATCGACTGGATCACCGTGTTCAGCGACGACATCTGCACCATCATCGCGTACCCGGCGACCAGCATGACCACGCAGGAGAGCCACAGGAGCCGCGACTGCCCGAACACGATCAACGCGGCGCCGAAGCCCGTGGCTCCCAGCGTGATCCATCGCCCGAGCCCGTCGATCTCGCGCTTCATCGCGAGGGTCACGGCGCCGCCCAGCGCGCCCACTCCGGCCGACCCCATCAAGAGCCCGAGTCCTCTCGGCCCGCCGTGCAAGATCTCGTCGGCGAAGATCGGCATCAGCACCGAGTACGCCATGCCGGCAAGGCTCACGACGGCGAGGAGCAGGAGGAGGACGAGAATCGGCTTCTCGTGCACGACGAAGCGGAAGGCCTCCTTGAGTTGATGCACGGCCGACGCGCCGCTCCCGTGTCCGGTCCCTTGTCGAGATCGAATCATCGCGAGGCCGATGATCACGGCGATGTAGCTCACGGCATTGGCGAAGAAGCACCAGCCTTCGCCGACTCCGGCGACGAGCAGCCCGGCGACGGCCGGTCCGACGACGCGAGCCGCGTTGAACATCGAGGAGTTCAGCGCGATCGCGTTCATCAGGTCCTTGCGTTCCACGAGGTCCACGACGAACGCCTGTCGCGTCGGCATGTCGACCGCGTTCACGAGACCTAGACCCGCGGCGAGAGCGATGACCTGCCAGATGGTCACCGCGTGGGTGAGCGTCAGGATCGCCAGCACCATCGCGAGCACGCCGCTCAGGGCCTGAGTCCAGAGCAGGATCTTCCTCCGGTCGTGTCGATCCGCGAGCACCCCTCCGAGCGGCCCGAACACGAAGACGGGGATCTGGCTCGCGAACGCCGCCAGGCCGAGCAGCAAGGCCGAGTGCGACATGCGGTACACGAGCCACGACTCGGCGACCGTGTCCATCCACGTCCCGATGAGGGAGATCAGCTGTCCGGTGAGGAACAGCCGGTAGTTGCGGTGCCGCAGCGATCGCAGGAGAGACGGCAGTTCCATGCGGGCGCGATGTCCGTACTGCTCTCCTGGTGTCACCGAGCGCGAACGCTGCGACGTCTCGACGAGCGTTCGCGCCTCGGCGGCGTTCTTCGCTTCGCCGCCGGCACAGCCCCGCGCGGTCGCTGCTTCGCGGAAACGGACCGGATGATGAGCTTGTGAGCGCTCTTCGCTGTGATCGGCGCTTTTGCCCGTTCGAGTGCCGTCTTCATCAACGCGCGGACCTCGGCTCGATCGAGCGTCTCGGCGGTCTCGAGCCGGATGTTGCGCACGACGTTCCCGCTGCCTCGGAGCAGCCCCTTCGGATCCGGCAGCCCCGCACCCTGGAGGAAGCACAAGGCCAATCCCTTCGCCTGCGCTGCGAGCGAGAAGATCTCCTCCGAGGGCCGCTCGCTCGGTCCGTATCCGATGACGAAGAAGTTGTAGTTGTCGTAGACGAGCTCGAGCGCCTGCGGCACGCGCTCTCTCATCTTCTTGCGCGCTGCACGGATGAGCGTGGCCATCTCCGGGCTGAACTTCGCGATGAAGCCGGCGAGCTGCTTCTCGGGAGACGAGGTCTTCATGGAGTGGAAGGGTAGCGCGATCACGCTTGCCCGGAGCAGTCAGTGGACGGCCGCGAGGTGCAACCGCGGCTAGGTGAGGAGCGAGACATCCGCTCGCTTGCGGATCCGGTTCAGCTTGACATGGCTCCAGAGCGCGAGCGGCACGCCGATGAGCGCGGCCGCACTGCCGATCGCGGCCGACCACATGCTCCAGTGAACGCCCACCGCGAGGTCGCCGGGCGTCGGCGCGCGCAGCGTTTCGATCCGATCGTAGGAGAGGAGCATCCCGGCGATCGTCCCGAGGATCCCGAGAGTCGGACCGCAGCAGAGGATGATTCCGACCACGAACGCTATCCGCCACGCACGGCGCTGACCGTCGAGCACGAGTTCCGAGTCGGGCGGTAGCTGAACCGGTTCCATCGGATAGCTCGATGTTAGGAGCCCCGATCAGGGGCGCAAGAAAACCCCCTGGAGCGCGCTTCGGGATGCGCGTGCCGACACGCCGTTCCGACGCCACGAAGGCACGCAGCTATCATGTTTCGAGTGAATCCGCAGAGCGCCACGCCCGCGCGCGTTTCCGCGACGACCGTGATCGCGTGCGTCGCGCTCGCGCTCTCCGGATGCGCGGTCGGGATCCTGCTCGGTCGGTGGACGGCGACGCCTGCGCCGGTCAGCGAGCACACGGTCGAGACGTCGGCCCCTCAAGCGGATCTCAGGCCCGCGATCGCCGAGATCCAGCGAACCTCCGAGACGATTCTCCAGTCGATCCAGGCGCGCGGAAGCGCGCGTCAGGTCACCTCGAGTCCGGCCGAGTCGCCCGGCGTGATTCCCGACAACATCGACCGATTGACCGCGGCGATCGAGACGCTCAACACGCTTCTCCAGGGCAACGGTGCACGCGTGGCCGGGCGCACGTCGTCGATCGAGAAGTGGCGCGGTCCCGGGTACGCGTCTCTCGATGCCCTGTGGCAGCGGGTGCACCAGATCGCGCGCGGCGGCGACGACAACTGGAGCGAGAAGTTCGACTCGGAGATGCGCCAGGCGCACCTCGCGTGGACGCGCGACGATCTCTTCGAGCGGTACGGAGCACCGACCGTCCTCAACGCGAAGGATCGGGGGCTCGAGCTCAGCTACCAGCGCAAGCACGACGAGGAGTCGATCGAGTCCATCGTATTCCTCGTCGCGGATGATCTGGTCGTGTACGTGTACTTCGACGGGTGAGTGCTACGTGCTACGCTGACCGCGCGATGAGCAAGGACACACCGAAGAAGCACGGACCGAAACGCGCGCGCCGGGAGCTCGCTCCGAGCAAGACGCGCGTACCCGACAAGCTGCCCATGCGCGCGCCGAGAAGGCCCGCGGCCGCACGCTACGAACAAGGAAGGCGAACCGGCGCGAAGAAGCGCCTGGGACGTTGAGCCCTTTCGCCGGGCTCAGATGCACGCGCGAAGACGCACCGGATCCCTGCGATTCCACGTGCTCGCCCGCGCCGCGCCTGCCGTGAGGCCGGTCACGACCGCGCCACCCACGCGTTGTCTCCCGACCAAGCTCTCGATGTCCTCGCGCACGCCCGGGAAGGGATCCAGCAGCTCCACCTGAGTGAACGCGAGGAGCAGCGCCTCACGGTCCGATTCGAGCAGCGATGCCTCCGCGAGCGGGAAGATGATCTCTTCCTCCCGCCACATGTGACCGCGCACGCGCGTGGCCAGATCCACGGCACGGAAACTGACCTTCGGCAGGAGCCGCGGGTCCTCGCTGCAGCGTTCGACGACGCTCCTGAGCAGCTCGACGTCGCCTTCCAGCGTGTCGTGCACCTCCTGCACGAGCGCAGCACGCATGACGTGCTCCGTGATGCCGCGTTTCTGGATGAGAGGGAAGAAGAGCTCCTCCTCCTTCTGCTTGTGCCAACGACCGAGAAGCACCGACAAGGCGCGGACGAGTCTCCGGAGCAGATCCACATCGGGAGCGTCGCTCCGAGCGGCCGCGAAGGCCGACTCCACGAGGCGATCCAGCAACAGTTCGATCGTTCGGTGTTCCTGCGTCAGAAGTTCGGTCGGGTACATGTGTTTGCTCCGACATGTACTTCGACGAGCCCCCACACGCTGGACGACCGCACATGTGCGTAGTCGTCCGGAATTCTCTGCAGCAGCCTGGTGGCCTCCGTCGCGCCCGATTCGGCCGAAGTAAGGATCGCGATCGAGGAGCTTCCGGACGTTCGCAGAGACCAAGGAGCGCGGCTCGATCGCGCGTTCTGCAATCGACTTGGCCTGCTGAGGGGGTCGGGCTTCCCGGCCCTCTCGCCTTTGTTGCTCGACACAGCGCAACTCGAAACCGGGTCGATCCCCGTTGCTATTCTCAGGCAGAGATCGAGAGCCCCCCACCCATGCTCGCCACATCCCTGCTTGTCCTGTTCGCTTCGATCCGTTCAACGTCCAGCGGGCTCCAGGACTCGGGCCGGGTGCCCATCAGCGCGCCCGCAACCCCGGCGGAAGACGACGTTCGCGCCCTCTCGATCGCCGAGCTGTTCGCGCGCATGCCCGCCGAACCTTGGAACAAGCCTCCGGCTGAGCGAGGCCTGAAGCCGGTGCCGGCGGAGATCCAGCGCCGCGTGGAAGGCGGCTTGATGTCGGCGAATGACTGGCGACAGGCCCTGCTGCTCGGCGACGTCATCTGGACGCGCACCACGTGGCCTGCCGGAGAGCCACTCGTCGTGTGGCTTCGGGAACCCCCGTGGCTGCGATTGACCAGGATCACGGTGACGGCGATCGATCCCGGGATCGGCCACGTCGCGGCGAACAACATGTACCCATCCTGGTGCGGCAACTGTCGGGTGTCAGAACTCGACCGGCAGCGCGTCTTGAGCTTCGAGGCGCTCCCGCCCGGAACGCATCGCGTGGCGCTCGACGTGCTCATCGATCAAAGGGACAGTGCGAACTCGATCTCCCGAGACAAGGCAGGCGAACACAACCTCTGGCACGGGACGATCACGCTTCCGATCGAAGCGGTGAGCTCGTTCGAACAGGCGCTGCCCGCGTCCTCGAAGCCGGAGGAGGAAGCAGCGATCCACGACTCCATTCACGCGAGTTGGTGGAGAGATTCGACCGTGTCCGCCGCCTATCCGCCCAAGCTGTGCATTGGAGCCGGCGGCGAATACGCGACTTTTCCTGCGCTTCGCGGCCTTGCGACTTCGCTCGATGTCGAGCTGGTCCACGGCGGGATCGCAGTGGTGCGAAAGAACATGATCATCTCGATCGGGAACTGGAACGATCGTTCCCAGAGCATGCGTGGGGCGCAGCAGTTCGATGCAGTCCCTCCGGAGATCTACGCTCCGGGCGCCGACTTGGAAGGTTGGGAGCTTCGCTTCACCGCTGTGACGAGCGGCGTGCTCTCCATCTGGGAAGCAGACCGGTTCTGGAAGGGCAGCTTCTCGATCCCGCTCGCCGACGCGCTGAAGGCGAGTGAAGACAAGTAGGAGCCGGACGCGGCAGGAGCCGTGCGCTCGCGCTCTCCGAATGTGCGGTCGAGACTCTGCGCGGTCGCTGCACGCCGCCGCCGGCCACCCATCACGGTGCAGCGACGGCGGCCCTGCTCGCGGTCCAGGACCTGCCATGGTGACTTCCAGGGCCCCACCCTCGGGGGCACGCCGATTGCCGTTCGCGGCAGCTTCCCCCGCTCGTCGGCTCCCACCGGAGTACCCAGTGATCCCCTACCCGCGCTCGTCGCTCGCGTCGCGTCTTCTCCTGTTGGTCGCGCTGACCGCGCCGATCCGCGCCCAACAGATGACATCGAGGCAGATCGCAAGCCTGGGCGACATGCCGATCGGCGTCACGGCTCCGCGAGGCGAGACGCACCGCTTGTTCGTGTTCGAACGTCGAGGTCGGATCCGCATCGTCCGTGACGGAGTGCTCCTCGCCGCGCCCTTCCTCGATATCACCCCCGACGTCGTGTCACTGGGCAACGGAGGGCTGCTCGGACTTGCGTTCCATCCCGACTATGCGGCCAACGGACGCTTCTTCGTCAGCTTCACGACTGGGTTGCGGGCGGAACCTTGCGTGCGCGAGTATCACGCGAGCGCACTTCCCGATCTCGCCGATCCGGCGAGCGGTGTCGATGTGCTCGCTCACCTTGGTGTCGAGTGGGGCAATGCGCACTACGGCTCCGACCTCCACTTCGGTCCCGACGGGATGCTCTACCTTTCCTTGGGTCGAGGGAATTCCGATCTCACACAGCGTCTCGTGTCCTACTCCGGCAAGCTTCTTCGGATCGATGTGGACATTCCTCCGCCGCACATCCCCAGCGACAATCCCTACGCGAACGGACAGGGCGGAGCCCTGCCGCTGATCTGGGCCAGAGGGTTCCGCAATCCGTGGCGGTTCTCGTTCGATCGGCTCACCGGCGATCTGTACGTCGGCGATGTCGGCGCGACAGCTCGGGAGGAGATCGACTTCCAACCTGCGAGCTCCGGCGCCCCGGGATCGCCGGGGTACCAGGGCGGACGCAACTACGGATACCCCTGTATGGAAGGCACTCTGTGTCACAGCTCGATCTGCCCGTGCGATCCGAGCGGTGCCACGATGATATTGCCTGCATTCGAGTGGACGCACGACGGGGGCAACAACACCGCGGCCGTGATCGGCGGCTACGTCTACCGCGGTAGCGCGCTCCCGAGCATGGTCGGTCGGTACTTCTGCGCCGACTACGCTCAGCAGAAGGTCTGGACGTTCGTGATGCTGAATGGCCAAGCCACCGACGTTCAGGAAGCGACCGATCTGCTGGGAGTCGGAACTCCATCCGGGCCGCACAACATCGTGGCCTTCGGCGAAGACGCGGACGGCGAACTCTACCTGGCGTGCGCCGCCGGACACGGTGGGTCCGTGTTCCGCATCGAGCCGGCGTCGCAGCCGTGCGCCGCTCCAGTGATCTACTGCGGCACCAATCCGAATTCGACGGGAGACGAGACGACGATGCGTTGGTGCGGCTCGACGTCCATCGCAAGCAACGACCTCGTCCTCGTTGCGGTGCAAGCGCCTCGCCGCACGATGGGAGCGTTCCGGTGCGGCAGGCAGGAGATCCACCAGCCGTTCGGGAACGGATGGAATTGCATCGGAGGAACTGTCCTCTGGTCGCCCTACCTTCGAACCGACGTGCACGGCGAGGCTGTGCAACAAGTCGACTACTCGGTGATCTCCGTGGGTCCGGGCCAGACGCGCGACTTTCAATTCATCCACCGCGACCCGAGTGCCGGCGGATCGGGGTTCAACTTGAGCGACGGCCTGCGCGTCGTGTTCTGCCCCTGACGAGCGCAACGCAAGCCGGCTTGTCCCCCGCCCGACGCGTCACGGACTGTCGATCTCGTTGAACGCGTCGTCCGTGGGGAGGACGGGCTCGCCGTTCATGCTCTTCATGACGACCTTGAACTGGTCCTCGAGGAAAAGAGGCTTCACGCTCGCCTTCGCGAGCGTCTCGAGACGTTGTCGCAGCTCGGCGACCTTCTCCGGATTGCCCGCCGCGAGGTTGTTCTTCTCGGACGGATCCTGCGCGAGGTCGTAGAGCTCGGCGCTCGACGGAAGCAACGTGCGCACGATCAGCTTCCAGTTTCCCTGCCGCACCGCGCCGCGGAACGGCTCGATGTTGTAGACGATCTCCGTCCGCGGCGACGGTGTGCCCTGGGCGATCGTGCCCCAGACATCGACGCCGTCGAGCGGCTTGCACTTCACGGTCGACGCTCCCGCGAGAGCCGCGAGCGTCGGGAACACGTCCACGGCGTGCATCACGCCGTCCACCGTCGGCGCCTTGATGTGTCCGGGCCAGTTCGCGAGCGCACAGACGCGCGTCGCGCCTTCGTACAGCGTGCCCTTCCCCTCGCGGTAGGGACCGTTGTCGCAGGGGAGCTTGATCTTCGACATGTCCGCCATCACGCCCGCGAACATCGCGTTGCGCGTGCCGCCGTTGTCGCTGTGGAAGAGGATGAGCGTCTTCTCCCTCATCTTCTTCTTCTCGAGCGCGGCGACGACGCGACCGACCTCGTCGTCCAGACAGGCGACCATGCCGGCGTACGTGCGGCGCGTGGGATCCTGGATCGCGGCGTAGCGGTCCACGTACTCCTTCGGAGCCTGATACGGCGTGTGCGGAGCGTTGAACGTGAGATAGAGGTAGAGCGGCTTCGACGGATCGTGCCCCTCGATGAGCTTCACGGCGTCATTTCCGATGAGCGTCGTCGTGTAGCCCTCCTCCTTGACGGGCTCGTTGTCGCGAAACCAATCGAGCACGCCGTGCTCCTCGTGCGTGAAGTAGTCGAGCTCGCCGATCATCGCGCCGTACTGGTGGTCGAACCCGCGCTGCCTCGGCCAGTACTTCTTGTCGGCGTGGCCGAGGTGCCACTTCCCGATGATCGCCGTCTCGTAGCCGGCTTCCTTCAGGCACTGCGGCATCAACCATTCGGTGGTGTCCAGGCCGTACGAGGAGACGGACGGGATCACCGCGGTCTGCAGCCCGTAGCGGAACGGGTAGCGCCCCGTCATCAGGCATGCGCGCGTCGGCGTGCACATCGGTTGCACGTAGAACTGCGTGAGCTTCGCGCCGCCCGCGGCGAGAGCGTCGAGATTCGGCGTCTTGATGTCCGTGCAGCCGTTGAAGCCGACGTCCTTCCAGCCAAGGTCGTCCGCGACGATGTGGACGATGTTGGGTCGCGCGGCCTGCTGCGCGGGCGCGGCAACCGCCGTCGCGATCGCCGCCAACATCGCCATCGCGAACGTGAATCCCCTCGAGTGCTTCGCCATTCTGATGTTGTCCTCGTCGTGTGTGGGCGCGAAGCATAGTCGTCCGGGCTCTCACGAGCCATCGACTCGATGAGGAGCGACGGTGCTCGACTGTACGGCCAGCCCTGAAACTGGCCGGTTCCTAGCGCTTCTCGACGGTCTGCGGCCGCGTGCTCTCGAACACGGAGAGCAGCTCCTTCTGCTCCTCGCTCGGCACCTTGAGCGCATCGAGCGACGCCTTGAGGTCCCCGATGCTCGCGTCGAACTCGGGATTGGTGATCTTCATGCCGCTGTGCACCTTCGCCATCTGGACGCCCTCGTACTGCGAGGGCCCGCCGGTCGCGACGGCGATGAACTGCGCGAGGTGGATCTTGAGCGCTTCGACCTTCTCCGGCGTCGGCTTCCACTCGGCCGAGGTGCCGCCGGCGCCGAGCACGCCGCCGCGCTTCACGTCCTTCCGCACCCAGTTCACGCGCGGATCGGCCATGACGCGATCGACGAAGTCGTCGACGATCTTCCTCACGCCGGCTTCCGAACCCAGGCGTTCGTAGAGCGTCGCGCGGACTTCTTTTTCCTTCTTGCCCCCTTCGCCCTCGCCGTGGAGCTGTTGCTCCTTGCTGACGCGTTGCTCGGCGCGCTGGTCCGCCTCCCGGCTGCCGGAAGTGTGGAATTCCTTCTCGGTCGTTTCGTCGCCTCCGCTCCTGCAGCCGGACTGCAGGGCGGCGCCGAGAATCCAAGCGAACAGGAGCGGACGGAAGCTGGTGTTCATGATGCCCTTCTTCATTTGATCGCCTCCGGTTCGGAGACGGAGCCGGGTGCGAACGTGAGACCGCTGATCTCCGTCGCCTTCCCCTGCAGTTTCGGGAGGTACGCACGAACGAACGCGTTGCGCAGGAGATTGCCCAGCGTGGCGAGATAGTCCGCGTTGGGATTGTCGAGGCGTCCGCTGATCGGGATCAGCGTTCCCACCTGATCCCGCGCCTGGTTCTTGAAGACCGTCGCGGCGATGCCGACGAGCGCTTCCCAGAACGCCTGGAGCGGATTGCGGCTGTCCTTCCGCAGGTCGAACACCCGCAGGTTGCGGAAGAGCGGCTTGACGTAGCCCGTCACGCCGCCTTCCTTGGCCTCGAACTCCGCGACGAGGTCGAACCAGCCGGCTTCGAAATCGAAGTTGCCGTACGCGCGCGCGAGCGCGTTGGTCTTCGTGACGTCGAGGCCGAGGAGCCTGAGCGCGAGCTGGAACGACGGCCGGTAGGAGAAGGGATCGAGCTTCATCTCGTACTCGACGCGCGCCTGGTCCATCGCCAGCGCCTTGACCGTCACCGTCGAGAACATCGGCGTCAACTCGTCGTAGATGTTCGTGAGGTTCTCGATCGTGCCTTCCACGTGGCTGAGGTAGACGTCGACGGAAGGCTCTGTCTGGAATGCGCGGAAGTGGACGTTGCCGTCGACGATCTCCGCGCTGTTGATCTTGAACGGGTAGAGGTCGCGGATGATCGCGAGCCACGGCCCGCCCGCGCCCGTCTGGGAGAGCGCGCTGCTTCCGGCGTCGACGAAGTTGATCTCCGGTTTCACCATCCGGACGCGCCCGACGAGCCGGCCGTGCAGGAGAGCGTTCGTCTCCATGGAAAAATCGACGCGCTCCGCGGTGAAGAACGGAACGGGAATGTTGCCCGTCGTCTTGCTCAGGCGGACATCCTCGATCGAATACGCGCCGCGCCACGGCTGCAGGTGGACCTCGCCGATCACGCCGGCGTACTGCTCGTTCTGATCGAGCACGCGATTGACGTAGTCGCGCACGAACCCCGGCAGGAGAGCGGCGGTGAGACCCGCGACGACAGCGACGACGAGGAGCGCGACGAGGACGCGACGACCCCATCGGTGCTTCGCCTTCTGCGGCGACTTCGGCGGCGAGCTCGGAGCAGGGTCCACGGAAGTCGGCCGCCGTCCGACCCTAGTCGCGCTTCACGACCAGTTGATCGTTCACCCGAACGACGCTGCCGACCGCGTTCGCGACGACGACGGCGCGCTGCTTCACCGCGACGCTGCTCACGGCGCCCGTCAGCGTGACCGCGCCGTCCTTGGTGCTTACGCCGATGGCCTGAACGTCCTGGCTCAGCGCCGCATCCTGCTCGAGCGCGCGGCGGACACGGTCCGAGATCATGTGGTCCAGCGTGCTCTCCATCGTCCCGTCCGTCGGCGCGTTCGGATCGATCGAGAGCTGGTTCACGACGCGCGAGACGCTGCCCACGGCCTGGGCGATGCTTCCCATGCGGTACGCGATCGCGTCGTTGCGCACGGTTCCGCTCAGCGTCACGACGGCGTCCTTGGTGTCGACGCGGACGTTGCCGAGCTCGCGCCGGATGGTGTTGTCGGCGAGGAGCGCGTCCCGAACCCTGTCGGAGATCATCGCGTCGGACGGAGTCTCGTCGACCGCCCCGGCGTGCGGGGCGAGTGAAGCCGGGACGACCCCGGCCTCGGCGATCGAAGGCTGAACGGTGCTCGGAGATTCGGTTTTCGTACACGCGACGAGCAGCACGCACGCGGGGATCAAGGACCGGTTCATGGCATCCACGCTCCGCGTTCCCTTCGTCCTGCAGCCCCTGAATGCAACCGAGGAAGCCGGTGACGATCTCGCAACTTCACGGCGAGGCAACGAGAAAGCGGTCGGGGCCGAGCAGCGCGCACTGCTCGGCCCCGCGTCGTTCAACCAGGTCGGTCCGTCGACGGATGGTCGACGGATCGAGGCGTCACGGAGCCCAGACCACCAGGACGCCGTTCGAGGCGTTGTACGTCCCGCACGCTCCGAGCGGATCGCGGTAGAGGAACTGGTATCCGCGGATGACGCCGGGGAAGTAGACGTCGCCCAGCGCGGCCGCCCGGTCGGACATCTTCGTCGTGGGCGTCGTGCTGTCGTCCGGAGTCGTCACCGAGGCCGGCGTCGGCGTGACGATGTAGAGCCGCTTCAGCGGGCCTTGGATGCAACGCAGGCCGTTGCCGTAGGCGAACTGAGCTGCCGTCGGGTCCTGGCCTTGCATCAGGACCGACACGGCGGCGGCGGACGCGCGGTGTCCGCTGCAGTTGAGCTTGAGCTGCGTGCCGATCGGCGCGCCGATCGATGCGATCGTCCCGCTCACCTGCTCGAGGTGACCGCCCGTCGTCGACAAGACCGGAGGATTGTTCGTCATCCACAAGCAACCCTGCACGGGGAACGCGGGAGCGTCGTTGTTGCAGGGGCACGGCACGAGCGAGCCGTCGCCGGCGCAGATCTCCACGACGGTTCCCTTGGCGAGGCAATCCGCGCGCAGCAGGAACACGCCCGGCGAGAACGCCGGGGACAGCGGGATCGGCTCGCCGCTGGGATTGCTGTAGTCGATCGTCCCGGCGCCGCTGCCGTTCGCGGCGATCCAGGAGCGGCCGCCGGACACGACGCTCTGGTCGAGAGGCGCGGGGAACGCTCCCTCGGAGCTGACGCCGATGAAGTACGTGTCGGAAACGACGACGGGAGTCGACAGAGGCAGGACCTGGAAGTTGTCCGATTCGCTGCCTGACACGATCGCGCTGAACGGGCCCGCGACGAGGGTGAGGACTCCGGTCGTCGGGTCACCGTCGTTGTCGCTGTCGGTCCAGATGCCGTACCGCGCCGTGGATCCGTCCGCCGGACCCGAACCCGCGAAGGCGGGCGTGCCCCAGACCGTGCTGATCGACAGCACGACGGTCGATTGCCCGATGTCGCCTTGTCGTTGCATCCAGAGAACGTCGGTACCCGTGGGCGCGCTCAAGCCCAGGCCGTTTTCCGAGGAGCCGTCGTCGATCACGTCGCACGGACCGATCAGCAGCGGAGACTGTCGACTGGCGCTGCCCGAAATCGGAATCGCCTTGGCGGCTTGCAGCGTCGTGCGTTGGCCTGCGGTTGCAGGAGATTGCGAGGTATGAGGTTGCGCTGCGCCGGAGGCGATCGATGCCGCACCGAACAGCACAATCACTGCCAAATATGAATTGCTCATTGGAGTGTCCTTCTGATTTGAAATGAACTCGCCGCCGCATGCGGCCCCGGAAGTAGGGACTCACACGGCGACGTCCTGAAGGCGCCCGAGGGCCGCGATCGGCAAGAAACCGACACGTCCCCGAAGGCGCTCGGGGAAGCGAGGCGCGGCCCCTCTTCCCCTCGATCGAGTGCGAGTCTACTTCGATCGCAACGCGCGCAGTGATTACGACGGGTCAAATCCATCGCTCTCGCGCGCAAACCTTGCGAGAGTGCGAACGCCGGCGGCGTCGACTCAACGATCGCGCAATTCCACGACGATCTTTCCGGCGTCGGGCGCGGTCGAGATCTCGAAGCGCGGCGCGCGCACTTCGAACCGATCGGCGGTGTCAGCTTCGAGCCCCGCCCGCAGCAGGTTCGCGACCGCATCGAGCCGGGCCTGCGAGATCTCGAGCGCCGCGACGCGCATGCGCTTCTGGTGCTGGCGCGGCCCCGGCGACCGCAGGATCTCGAGGACGCCGTCCAGAGCGTCCTCTACCGACGCGAGCTCGCGATCGATGGCGCGGAACGCCCGAGTCGCGTCCTCGGCCTCGCGATCACCGATCGCGAGGAGCGCTCGGACCCGCGTCGCCGCCTCGGCGCGGCCGCGGAGCAGCTCCGACCTGCGCTGGCGCGCCCGCGCGACGAGCGCGAGGCACTCCTCCGCAGAGGGATTCGCGAGTCCCTCGGCGCGCTCGACGTCCGCCGCGGAGAGCTCGTGGCGGACGACGAGCGCGAGCGACGCATCCGCCGCGAAGCGCCGGCGGAGATCGAAGAGCGTCGACGCAGCGTCCGGAGGGAGCTCGCTCGAACCCGCGGCGAACCGGATCTCGCCCACCGCGCGCGGCCCGCGCGCCTTCTCGCCCGGCTTCGGCGCGAGCGCGCTCAGCAACCGCAGCGGCGCGCCCGCGAGCGCGACGGCGATCACCTGCGCGACCGCTCCGGTCGCCGCGAGAGCGAGCTGGCCGCCCGAGACTCCCTCGCGGCCGACCGTGAATCCGACCGAGAACCGATGTTCGCCGGCAGGATTGCGCAGGAGGAAGAGCGCCGCGTCGAGCGCGACCGGGAGCCCGAGGCCCTTCTCGATCGGCCCACCCGCCGGCTCCGAGACGCTGAGGTCCGTGAACGCGAGCGTCGACTGCACACGCACGCCGCTCTGTCCCTTGAATGTCGCGCGGACGCGGACGTCGAGAGATCCTTCGTCGACCGACACGTCTTGCGACGGGAAGATCGCCAGGATCTCGGGGAGCTCGAGCCCGCGGAGCGTGAGCTGCACCCAGCCGGCCGGCTCGGGTGCGAGGCTGTAGTCTCCGGCGAGGACGAGCTCGTCGAACACCGGCGCGGGTTTCTTGCCGGCCGAGCCGCCTTCGACGCCCGCGCGCGTCGGGACTCCGCCGGTGACGACGGCGTGGAACCGGAGCGGGATCCGTTCCTGCCGCGCGCGCGTCGAGAACGGGCCCGCTTCGATGTCGAGACCCGCGAGCGGGACGACGACGGGCGGATCGCGCGTCGTGTCCCGCAGCTCCGCATCGACGCCCGACACGAGGATGCGGTCGATCCGGAACTCGGACTTCGAGGCGTTCGCGACGACGGGCTCCGGCTCCGGCGCGCGCTCCGCCGCGACCGCGACCGCGGGGGTCTCCGGTTGCACCGGCGGAGCGGGACCGATCGAGAGCCCGAGGATCGAAAGAGCGCTTCCGATCCGGCGCGCGAGGAACCGCGGCTTCGCGACTTCGACGCTCTTCACGTGGACGAGCCCGTGCTCGACGTCGACCTTCTCCACGTCGACGGCGATCGAGTCGATGCCCGCGAGCACGTCGCCGCCGGGCTCGGCGCGGTACGCGAGCCCGTCGAGACGGACCTCGGCGCTGAACGGCCGGTCGAAGCCGAAGTCCTCGCGTTCCCTGCGCCTGACCCCGAGCTGCACCGCGAGGCGCCCCTTGAGCGTGCCGTTCTCGACGTCGCCGTGGCGGTCTCGCGCGAGGGACGGATCGAACTCGACGAGCCCCTGCGTCCGGATGCCCTCGGCGGCGATCGTCAGGTCGAGGCGCGGGTCGTCCGCGAACGGGCGCAGGCTGCCGTCGACGCGGAGCTTCTCGACGAAGCCGCGGACCGACGCCTCGAGACTCCATGCGAGCGGAGGGAGCGCCTCGGGATCGCCTCCGCGGATGACGAGCGGTCCGGGCACGCGGAACCGGAGGCCGAGATCGACCGGCTGCGCGTCCGCGCCGAGCGACGCGTCGCGGAAGCGCAGTCGCTCGATCGCGAACGCGAGGTCGCCCGCGAGCTCGATCCGCGCGAAGCCGCGCGACTTCGATTTCGGCTGCGGCGCCGGGGCGCTCGGCGGCGTCGGCGCGCGGACCTCCTCGATGCGGAATCCGAGCAGCCGCTGGGCCCCCTCCGCGTCCCTTCCCGTGTCGATGAAGAGTCCCTCGACGTCGGCCGGGCCTAGCGCGAGGACTCCCGCGGCGGGATCGAAGCGCTGGACTGCGAACGATGCGCGCCGGCACGCGAGCGACGGCTCGGACGCGCCGTCGCGCCACTCGAGGTCCTTCGCCTCGACGCGCGCGCGGATCCCGCCGGATTCCGCGGCGCCCACCTCGATCGAACCCGCGACGGAGAGCCGACCGTCCTCCATCTCGAAACGCGTGCCCGCGGGCAGCAGCGACGCCAACGGTCCGGACCGCGCACCGCGGGCGGCGATCGACCCGTCGACCCGGAGACTCTGCGGGAGGAGCACGAGCGTTCCGCGCGCTTCGAGGGACTCGAGCGTCCCCGGTGTGCGCAGGCTCGCGAAGAGCGTCGCGGGCTCGCCGGTCGTCGACACGTCCTTCGCCGAGGCGTCGACGAGGACGTCGGAGTCGACAGCGGGCTCGGTCGACTCGTCCCGCACGGAGATCCGCGCGCCCTGGAGCGCGAACTCTCCGATGCGGAACGGCGGCAGCGCGGGGAACTCGATCGCGGAGGGCGCGGAGGGCCCGGCAGTCGGCTCCTGCGGAACGTTCTCCCGAACGCCGACGAAACGCAGGCCTCCGGCCCGGATCGCGTTCTCCTTCGACCGCTCGATGTGCGCGAAGGGCTCGACGATCGACACGCGGCCGATGGAGAGGCCGCTTTGGAGCTCGACGACGTCGTCGATGCGCAGTTCAGCGAGCTTCGCGACCGTCGCGCCGGCGTCCGAGAGCTCACCGGAGTGCAGCCGGAGCATGCCGCGCCATCGTCCGTCGTTCCGGAGCTCGGCGTGGATCTTCAGCCCGGCGTGTGCAGCCGCGAGCGCGGGCTCGATCCCGAGTCCGCGCAGGTAGGGGGCGAGCAGCGTGCCCTGGATGCCCGTGCCGGTCAGCGCGAGATCGGCCGCGAGGTCGATCCCGCCGAGCTTCGTGCGCACGTCTCCTTCGAGGACGAACGACTCGAAGAGGCCGGGCGCCGCCGCGCTCGCGACGAGCCGCGCGGGCGCCGCTTCGCTGCCCGCTTCGCCGCCGAGCACGAGGCCTTTCAGCTCGAACGTGATCGGCTCGACCGCGAGGCGCACGGGCGGATCCTCGCTGTCGTCCTCGAACGCGAGGTGGCTGTCCGTCCACGCGAGCCGTCCGATCTCGATCCGCGGCAGGTGCGCGGGCGGCTCGACCGGTGCGGAGGGAACGGCCGGTGCCGCCGTTGCGGTCGGCTCCTTCGCTCGCGGCTTCGGCGCGCCCTGCGCTGTCGTGCCGAGGCCGAGCGTGCGCAGGCCGAGCGCGACCATCCGCCGGGAGGGATCGCGGGCGACGAGGAGTCGCGTGCCGGAAACTTCCATGTCCCCGAATCGCACGAGCCGATTCGTCGGGTCGAAGCGCAGCTCGCGCGCGCGGAGCCGCCCGAGCTGCGACGTCTCCTTGCCGTCGAGCGTGAGCGTCTCCTCGAGGTCGAGCCGTCCCTCGGTCGCATCGTCCGCTCCAGTCGTCGCCGCGCCGGTCAGACGGAGCCGCAGGCCGCCGGTCTGGCGCGTGTCCTCGAGACCGGCGGAGCTCAGGTAGCCCTTCATCGCCTCGAACCCGAGGCCGTCGACGTCGACGGCGAGTCCGATGCTGCGCTCCGGAACGAACGGAGCGAGGGAGCCCTCGACGCGGATCGACTCCGCCGTCCCCGGAACGCGCACGGCGACGTGCACGGGGATCGGAGGCTTGCGCTCGGCGGGCCCTCGACGCTCGTGGACGATGTCGCGCACGTCGATCTCGTCGACGATCACGGGGAATTCCGCGGCCGGCTGGACGCGGTGATCCACGAGACGCAACTCGCTCCGGCGCACCTGGAAACTCCCGAGCGACCACGGGAACGCGCGCGGATCGTCGCGCACGAGCAGCGCGGCCCAAGTCGGCACGCGACGGCTGAGCCACACGTCGAAGAGGTCGGTGAGGGACTGGGCCCACGATCCGTGCCCGGGCTCGGGCGGCGCGATCGACAGATCCAATCCGGCGATCCGGAGCGCGTCCGGCGGCTCGATCGACGCCTGCGCCCGGACGCCCTCGATCTCGATCCGCGGGATCGCGGCTCCCGACCTCGAGAACGAGCCGAGCTCGACGAAGGCGCGATCGAGCGCCGCGGATTCGGCTCCGTCGGCCGAGAGGCGCAGATCGGTCAGGAGCGCGCTCCCGCTGAGCGTGTCGTGCGCCGGGCCGGTGACGGCGACCTCGACGTGCGCGGCGAACCCGCCTTCGATCGCGTTGGCCACGGGCCGGATCCCCATCTCGGCGAGGTAGGGCTCGACGGCCTTCGGGATCAGTCCGCCGAGTTGCGCGCGCAGGTCGAGCGCGATGCGCTCGGTCGTCCATTCCGCGTCGCCTTCGACGTGCGCGCCGTCGAGGATCTTGTCCCCCGTGAGCGTCGTCGAGAAGCGCATGCGCCGGTTCGAGCTCCACAGGTTCGAGATGCCGGCGTCGAGGTGGAAGACGCGCTCGAGCACGGGAGTGAACGATCGGTCGGACAGCCGCACGTAGACGTCCTGGAGACGGAGCGCCTCGACGCTGTACGAGGGAGCGAGCGCGATCGGCTGCGCCTCTACGGATTCCTCGGCGGGCCGTGCGTGCGCGGAATCGTCCGCCCGGGCGGCGCCCTCCGCGCCCGCTTGGAAATGGCGCGCGAGGTTCCACGTGCCGTCCGCGGAGCGCGCGATCCGTACTTCGGCCCCGTCGATCTCGAGACGCCGCACGCGGAGCTTGCCGACGAACAGAGGCAGGAGCTCGAGGTCGAACACCGCGTACTCGACGACGGCGATGGGCGCCTCGGGGTCCGCGCCGGTCGCCGGCCGCGGTCGCGGAGTGATCTGCAGGTAGTGCACCTCCCCGCGACCCCACAGGATCGAGAGATCGAGGTCGTCCCAGGAACACGCGAGTCCGCGCGGTGCGATAGCCGCGTCGATCGCGCTCGCGAAGAGCAAGCCGAGCGTCAGCCGGAGAAGGACCGCGAGCGCTCCCGCCACGAGCAGGACGCGCACCCAGCGCAGGGCGAGCAGAGGTCGCGTTCCGCGCGCGAAGGCGGCCAGGGCTTCGCGCGTCGCATGCGACTTCATCGCGGAGCGGCCTTCTCGTCGGACGGCTCGACGGGAGTCTCCGCGGCGCGCGCACGAGCGAGCGCGGTGCGGCGCTCGGGGAGCGACGCGAGCGGGTCGTATGCCTCGGGAGCCCGACTCCGCTCGCGCAGCCATTCGAACGCGCGCACGCGCGCGGAAGGATCGGCGTCCTCGAGGAAGATCCGGTTCTCTTCCAGGAGGCGCCGCTCGAGCGCCTCCAGACCGTCGCTCTCCTCGACCGACACGCGCACCAGATCGGGAAAGCGCGCGAGCTCGCCGGTGCGGACGAGAAGCAATGCGCGCATCTCGGGGGCCGCCGGGTGCTCCGCGTCGGCGGCGCGCGCGGCGAGCCACGTGAGCGTGGTGCTCTCGAGGATCCAGCCGAGCGCCGAAGCGTCGCGTCCGGCGAGGCTCTCCCCGCGCGCGCGCGCACGGAGCGACTCGAGGTAGGACTCGAGATCCCCGCGTTCGATGCCGATCGCGAGCTCACCTGTCGTCACCGCCCCGCTCGACTGCGCTAGAAAGACGAGCGCGGAGCGGCGCAGGCCGCGGTCCTCGAGCGCTCGCAGCGCGCTCGAGCTCTCGAAGTGGAATCCCTCGTCGCGCGTGAGCCGGCCGACTCCCTCGCGCGCCCGCGTGCTCGAGGCGTCGAGGTCCGCCTCGGCCGACGCGAGGGCGCCCGCCATCTCCTCGGGAGCGGGAGGCTCGCACCGTCGGATCTCCAGGAGGAATCCTCCGTCGGGGAACTTCCAGCGCGGAGCTGGCAGGAAGAGTCGCCACGCGACTTCACTGGAACGCGAAGGCGGATCGAGGACGAGGTGCTCGCGCGGCGCGCCGTCGGCTTCGAGCACGAGTGCGAGCTCGGGCTGCGCGCCTGGATCGTCGGACCGAGAGAGCTCGAGCTCGAGCGCCCGCCACGGCACGCGCGGCGGATCCTCCACGCCGGAAGCGGCCGTGGCGATGCTCGTCCGCCACACCGTCGTCGTGCCGCGCCAGCTGGGATCGCTGCGGTGGAGCGCCTCTCCGATGAACGACTCCTTCGCCGGCGGCGCGGCGCCTTCGAGGACGACGATTCCGAGCGCGAGCGCACTGCGGGATTTGAGCGGCTCGCTCCCGACCTCGACGAAGACTTGTCGCGCACGCGCGGAGATCGGCGAGGCGGGAGTCGCCGGGGCGGCGCCCGCGTAGCGAACCGCGACCTCGAA
This sequence comes from Planctomycetota bacterium, assembly GCA_036006425.1. Classification (GTDB taxonomy): domain Bacteria; phylum Planctomycetota; class UBA1135; order UBA1135; genus DASYPQ01. The sequence continues at coordinate 207,445 of DASYPQ010000010.1, read as the reverse complement.
CCAGGACACTTCCCCGAGCTCCTCCGGTCGGACTCGGGCGAGCGTCCCGGTGTGGATCGTCCCGAGGAAGTGGTCGACCGTGACGGTCGCGAGCGGCGGCGCCGCCTTCCGCGCGGACACGCACGAGGCCAGCAGGGCCAAACCGAACGTCGGAATCAGCTCTCGCGATCGCATGTCCGAGGCAATTGTGTCACGCCAGCGGAGCCTCGGAAGAATCTAGCGCCGCGTTCCGCTCGTCGACGGCGGCTGGACGCAGCGGAAGCCGACGTGATTGCTTCCCGTCGTCACCTCGCCCTTGCCGCGCGTGCCGACCATGTAGCGCGTGCAGTACTGGTCCGTGCAGAGGAACGAGCCGCCGCGTTGGACGCGCTTCTTCTCGGTCGGCTCGGCCGGATCGAGCGGCGTCTCCGGGCCCTTCGGATTGCGCGCGACGCCGCCGGCGCGCGCGAGCTCCGCATACGTGTCGACGCGGTACCAGTCGCTGCACCACTCCCAGACGTTTCCGGCGACGTCGTAGAGTCCGTAGGCGTTCGGCGCGAATTGCGCGACGGGCGCGATGCCCTTGAACCCGTCCTCGCCGGTGTCGCCGCCCGCGACCGGGAACTTGCCCTCGTAGATGTTCGCCTGGAACTTCCCGCCGGGCTTCAGCTCGTCGCCCCACGGATACAACTTGCCCGCGACGCCGCCGCGCGCGGCGAACTCCCACTCGGCTTCGGTCGGCAACCGCTTGCCGGCCCACTGCGCGTAGGCCTCGGCGTCCGGATAGGCGATGTGCACGACCGGGTACGCGTCGCGGCCGGCGAGGTCGCTCTGTGGTCCGGCGGGATGGCGCCAGTTCGCGCCGGGGACGTAGCTCCACCATTGATAGAAGTCGTCGAGCTTGACCGGCAGCGGCGTCGGCGTGAACACGGTCGACCCGGCGACGAGGTTCTCGGGCGGCGCCGTGGGGAACTCCTCCTGCGTCGGCTTCTTCTCCGCGATGGTCACGTAGCCGGTCGCCGCGACGAACGCGGCGAACTGCGCGTTCGTCACCTCCCTCGTGTCCATCCAGAAGCCGTCGACGTGGACGCGGTGGATCGGGAGCGAGTCGCGCGTGAGGCCCGGCACGCAGCACAAGGACTCGCCCTGCTCGCTGCATCCCATCGAGAACTCTCCGCCGGGGATCCAGGCCATGCCCGCGGGCGCGGGTGTCGGCGCAGGCGTCTTGTTCGGGATCGTCGGACCGAACTCCGCCGCGGGGGCGGCAGCCGCGACGACGGGCTGCGCCGTCGAAGACCGGGAGCACGCGAGCGCGCCGACTCCGGCGACGACGACCCCGATGGGGACAGTCCAGTTCACCGAGCGAGACTGTACTCGTCCGCCCCCGGTTACATCGCCGAGCGGCAGGGTATTCCTCCGCAGCACCTGCGCGCCGTGAACTCCCGCGCGATACGACTCATCCTGCTCGTCGCCTGCGGGCTCTTGCTCGCGCGCGCGTACTTCGTGCTCGCGCCCGCTCCGAAGCGAACGGTCGATGTCGAGTCATCACGCGAGTTGCGACCTCCAGAAGCCGCGAAGGTCGACGCCCCGGCGCGTCTCGATGCGGCGACGCACGAGTCCGAGGAATCGCGACGCGTCGTGCAGGAGGTGCAGGACGTGCCGGTGGAGATCGCCGAGACCGAGCGCACCGCGCCGCTCGCGGGTCGCATCCGCGTGAGCGCGGTCGATGCGCAGACCGGCGCGCCGCTCCTCGGCATCCGCGTGCGCGCCGCGAGCGCCGCGCGCGTCGCCGATCGGACGTCCGACCGGAACGGCTCGGCGATCGAGCTCACGCTCACTCCCGACACCTACGCCTTGCTCGTCCTCGCTCGAGGCTACGAGCCGGCCGAGTTGCCTCCGATCCAGGTCGCGCGAGACCAGACGGTCACGTTGGATCCGGTTCCGCTGCGCGCGGGCGGCGCCAGGATCCTCGGCGTCGTCACCGGCGATCTGCGGCCGGGTGACCTGCCGTGGGTCGAGCTCTCGGGAGAGGGACGCAGTCCGTGCGCGGATTGTGCGCCGACGGCCGACACGCCGCACGCGACCCGATGCACGGTCTGCGGCTACGCGGCGCAGTCGTCGCGCCGGCGGATCCCGCCGAGCGGCGTCTTCAGTTTCGAGCGGCTCGCGTGCGGGCCGTACGCGATCCGCCTGATCGACGCGCGCGAGCGGACGATCGGGCTCGCCAAGCGCCTCGATCTGCGCGCGGAGGAAGCGTTGCCGGTCGAGCTCGAGTTCGTCGCTCCGCGGGCGGTGGGCGTCGAGCTGATCGACACCGACGGGCGATCGCTGGCGAGCGAATGGGCGGCACGCGTGCGCGCGGCGGCGGCCGCGGCAGACGACGACGGGTCCGAGATCGTCTTCGTGGAATCGTCCAAACCGTCCACCGAGTTCCACTGCGTCTTCCGTCTCGGCGACCGCCGCCTCGTGCAATCCGATTTCACTCCACCCCCTCCGCCGAGTCTCACCGCCGGAACGAGCATCGGCGTGGCGGCGTTCTCGAGCCGCAAGCTCTCGTCCGGGGCGCGCAAGGAGCTCGACGACCGTCCGCGCCGGAGCTCCGAGACGCTCCGGATCGAGCCGCGCGTCCCGTCGCTCGAGCCGGACACGGTCGCCGTGGACGTCGACGCGGAAGGGTTCGTAGTCTTCGACCCCGTGCCCTCGTTCACGCTGACGCTGGAGATGCGGTGCGGTCCCTTCACGGCCACGGCACCGGTTCCCGCATCCGCCGCGACGACGCTCGTGCGGGCACGGCTGCGACGCGCGAGCGACCCCGAAGAGGGCGACGGCACGTTCCTGGAATTCGAGGCGGGGCACAGTCGCTGACTCGGCGACCGGATTTGATCCAGGTGCGGTCGCCCCGCTTCGATCCGAAGATTACTTCCGTCGGGTGATCTTGTGCCCGTTCTGCGGGGGCCTCTAGAATTTTCGGCCCAGCACATGGACCGAGTCGCACGCACCATCGAGGAATTGCACGATGCCACGGCGTTGTGGGAGGCCACGATTCCCGTGCATCGAGCCCCCGATGAGCGCGCCGTGTGCGAAGGCAAAGTCGAGATCTTTCAGCTGGTCGGGCACCCGCGTGCGCAGCGTTGCTTCGCGTGGGAGGGCGAGAATGGCTCCGGCGAGAGAACGGTGCATGTCGTCCTGCGACTGCCGCCGATCGACTCGGCGGAGGATGCGGTTCGTTCCGTGATCTCTCAGAACCACAACGGAGTGCGTCGTCCCGACCGGAGGTTGGTCATGTCCAAGACCCAAACGGACCGCATCGAGAAGAAGGCGCTCATCCAGGCCCCCGTGTCGCGCGTCTGGCGCGCGCTGACCAAGGCCGGCGAGTTCGGCGCGTGGTTCCGCGTGAAGCTGGAGGGCGAATTCGCCGTCGGGAAGCGCATCACGGGCCACATGACGTACCCGGGCTACGAGCACGTCAAGTTCGAGGCGACCGTCGAGCGGATGGATGCGGAGAAGCTCTTCTCCTTCCGCTGGCACCCGTACGCCGTGGATCCGAAGGTCGACTACTCGAAGGAGCCGACGACGCTCGTCGAGTTCCGCCTCGAGGAGCAGAAGGGCGGCATGCTGCTCACCGTCGTCGAATCCGGTTTCGATCGGCTACCGGCTGGCCGCCGCGACGAGGCGTTCCGCATGAACGACCAGGGCTGGGCGATCCAGCTGGAGAACGTCGAGCACCACGTCGCGAAGTAGCGCGGTCGAGGCGGTGCGCGCGGCCTCTCAGGGTGACCACGTGATCCGCACGGCGCTCGACGCGTTCCAGGAATTCCCGGGCGGCGCGGGGCAGAACGTCGGATTCGGATCGCGGTAGTAGGTCTGGTCGACGCGCATGTCGCCCGCGTGGATCACGTCGCCGAGAGCGGCCGAGCGTGCCGACACGGACGCGTCGCCGGCCTGCGGCGCGGAGACGACGCCTCCGACGGCACTCTTCACGTAGAGCCGCTTCAGGAGCCCGCCGGCGCAGCGCAGTCCGTCGCCGAAGATCGCCGGTGAGATCTGGACGGTGCCCTGGAGGACGATGGTCAGCGCGCTCGGCAACTCGCCCGACGCCGTCAACACGAGCGTGTCGTTCGCGAGGCTCGCCGCGCCGAACGAATCGAGCCGCGCGCCGCCGGTCGAGGCGGAGTTCTCGCAGCCGTGTTCCGCGAGGCCGCTGTTCCCGCACGGACACGCCGCCCCGCTGCCGTCCCCGAAGCAGATCGGGACGCCGGGCCCCGGAGCCGGGAGCGTCGCGCGCCAGGCCGCCTGCTCTCCCGACGGGGCCATGCCGTAGCCGGCGAGCGTCAGGCCGTCGTCGGAGACGCACGTCGCGCAATTGAGCTCCCACCCCGCGAGCTGTGCGCCGAGCCCGAAGTCGTTGATCAGGACGTCGCGGAGGATGCGCGTGCCGTGCTGCTGATCCCACAGGAACGCGCGACCCATGAATCCGTTGCCCTGCGACAAGTTCTCCATCCCGACGACGACCGATCCGTCCGTGTTCGCGGCCCAGGCCGTGTCGGTGTCGGTGAAGAGCCCGCCGATCGCGACGTGAGGGAGCATGAGCACGGCGCCCGTGTCGATGTGGACGCGCGCGGCGCGGCCGGCGCGGTTCCCTGCCGCGTACACGCCGTCGCGCGACATCCCGATCGTGCGGAAGTCCGCGGGCATGAGCTGCGAGAGCCCGTTCGCGGTCGTCCACTTGAACGATCCGTCGTACACGAATCCGCTGCTCGCGAGCCCGATCGCGCGCGAGCCGTCGCCCGACACCGCCGAAGCCTGGCTGTTGAACGGCCCGCCGGGAAGATCGCCGAGCCCGACGATGCCGGCACTCGTCCACCGGAACGCCTCGGGATCGAAGTTCGCGTTCGAGCCGTACCCGACGACGACGGATCCGTCGCTCGAGACGCCGCGCGCGACGCCGCCGCTCGAGCCGCCGAGGCTTCCGAGCCACACGAGTCCCGTCTGCGCCGTCCAGCGGAACGGCGAGCCGTCCTCGTTGAGCGAATCCGGGAGCGACGACGATCCGACGATCACGCTGCCGTCGGCGGAACACGCGCGCGCGCCGGACGAAGGCAATCCGCCCGGGTTCGAGAACGCACCGAGACCGACGATTCCGTTCGCACCGTCCCAACGGAACGCCTGGAATCCCGTCGTGGAAACGGCCTGGCCGACGACGATGCTGCCGTCGGCGGAGATCCCGTAGGCGATGACCGGCCCGAACCCGTTCGGGTCGAGGAAGCCGAGACCTTGGAACGTGGCCTGCGCGAAAAGATGCGGCGCACCGAGTGCAGCGAGCGCGGCGACCAGGACGAAGCGGCGTGAGATGCGGTGCGACAAGTATTGAAGCGGTGTCATCGTGGACTCCTGCGGAAGGGACCCTGACCCCTCGGACCCATTCTCGGCGCCGTTCGCGTTCCTTGCCAGCCGTCTGCGATCACCAGTCCGGTGCCAGATGGAGGAACTCGAAGCTTCGTTGCTCCGCCGACATCAAGGCCTCGTGAATCCGCTCCGCGGCAGCCGCGAGATCCGCGTCGCTCGCCGACGGATCGACGCGCACCGGCTCGCCGTACGTCATGACCACGCGGGCCCAGGGCCGAGGGATCGTGAACCGGTCCCAGCTCCTCGCGCGCCAGGCTCGATCGCAGGCGAACCCGACCGGGAGGATCGGATGGCCGGTCGCGCGCGCCATCCACGCGAGACCCGGGTTCACCGAGTGGCGCGGGCCGCGCGGGCCGTCCGGCGTGATCGCGAGGACGGTGCCCTTCTCGAGCACGGCGAGCATCTCCCGTAATGCGCGCGCTCCTCCGCGGCTCGTCGAACCGCGGATCACGCGGTAGCCGCAGCGCGCGAGGAGCGCGTGCGCGATGTCGCCGTCCTGGCTCCCGGAGACGAGCACGTGCCAGCTGCTCGCCGCGTGGTGAGGCAGGCCGAGCAGCATGCGGCCGTGCCACAGCGCGATGAAATGAGCGCCGTCCCGATCTCCCGCGCGCGCGAGGTTCTCGTCGCCGAGGACGGTCATGCGCCACGTCCGCGCGAGGGAGCGCAGGCACACGGGTCCCAATCCGTGCACGACCCGCCGCGCGACGTTCTGGAGAGCGCTCTTGACGGGTCGCGTGGGAGGCGGGCGCCGGTCGGGGTCCTCCTGAACGTCGTCCGGGGGCGCCATGGAACGGAACACTGTGCCCGCGCCGTTCCTCCTAGCGTAGAATGGTGCAATTCCGCCGCTCGAGAGCGCGACCCCATTCCCGGGGGCGTGCTCGGTCAGATGAGGGAGGGGGGAAGATGAACCTCGCAGGAGAATTCTCCGTCGTGGCGCTCGCCCTGGCGTGCCTCGTCGGATCCGCGGCCGGGCAGGTGACGACGCGCGCGAGCGTGAACTCGCAGGGCGTCCAGGCGAACGGAGCGAGCCCCTACCCGCCCTCGATCTCGGCGGACGGCCGGATCCTCACCTTCTATTCGTCCGCGAGCAGCCTCGTCGTCGGGGACGCGAACGGCTCGCCCGACATCTTCGTCCGGAATCTCCGCACCGGGGTGACGACGCGCGTCAGCGTGAACGCGTCCGGACAGGAGGCCAACGGAACCTGCGACATCGCGTCGATGTCGGCCGACGGCCGCGTCGTCGCGTTCGGGAGCCTCGCGAGCAACCTCGTCCCCGGGGACACGAACGGCGTGTACGACATCTTCGTCCGCGATCTCTCCGCGGGGACGATCACGCGCGCGAGCGTCGACTCCGCCGGCGCGGAATCGGACGGCGACAGCCTCGGACCCTCGCTGTCCGCTGACGGACGCTTCGTCGCCTTCTACAGCCTGGCGAGCAACTTCGGCGCAGGCCCGCTCGGCGTCTTCCAGGTCTACGTGCACGATCTCCAGACCGGATCGACCGTGCGCGTGAGCGAGGACGCGGCCGGTGTCGCCGGCGACGCGAACAGCTTCGATCCTTCGATCTCGGCGGACGGAGCGGACGTCGCGTTCACGAGCCAGGCGACGAACCTCGTCCCCGGGGACACGAACGGCTGCGACGACGTGTTCCTCCGCAACCTCGCCGGAACGATCCAGCGCGTGAGCGTCGACTCGACGGGCGTCGAGGCGAACGGAGCGAGCGGCGCTCCGGCCCTGTGCTTCACGTTCAACCGCCATCGCATCGCGTTCCAGAGCCTCGCCGACAATCTCGTGCCCGGCGACACGAACGGAGTCTCGGACGTCTTCCTGCGCGAGCTCGCGAACGACACGACGTCGCGATTGAGCCTCGATCCGCTGGGAGTGGAAGGAGACGGCGCCAGCCTGACCCCGTCCTTCTCCCCCGACTGCCGCTACGTCGCGTTCGAGAGCCAGGCGGCGAACCTCGTCGCGGGCGACACGAACCTCGTCTCCGATGCGTTCGTCCGCGACCTCGAGCTCGCCACGACGACGCGGGTGAGCCTCGCGACCTCCGGCGAGCAGGGCAACCAGGACAGCCGCGTCGCGGCGATCTCGGAAGGCTCGCGCTTCGTCGCCTTCGTCAGCCTCTCCTCCAATCTCGTGGCGAACGACACGAACAGCGTCGCCGACGTGTTCCTGCGCGACTTCGTCCCGACCGAGTTCACGCGCCTCTGCGTCCCGGGAATCGACGGAGTCGCCGAATGCCCGTGCTCGAACGACCCGGGCGGGGCGGACCGCGGCTGCGAGAACTCGTCGGGGACGGGCGGCGCGATGCTCTCCGCCTCCGGGGTCTCGTACCTCTCGCTGGACACGCTCGAGTTCTCGACGAGCGGAGAACGACCGAGCGCGTTGAGCGTGCTCCTGCAAGGCCCCGCGACGCTGCCGAGCGGCGCGGTCTACGGCCAGGGCGTGCGCTGCGTCGGCGGCTCGCTGCGCCGTCTCTACTCGAAGACAGCCGTGATGGGCAGCATCACCGTCCCCGAGATCGTCCACGGCGACATGCCCGTGTCGGCGCGCTCCGCCGAACTGGGAGACGTGATTCAGCCGGGCCAGAGCCGCTGGTACCTCGTCTACTACCGCGATCCGGTCGTCCTCGGAGGTTGCCCGGCGGGAAGCACGTTCAATTCCACGCAGACCGGGCGCGTGGATTGGATGCCTTGATCCGACCGATCGCTTGATCGATCGGACGAGCGCGGATATCACGTCCGCGCGAACGCGAGGCTCCAGGCGTGATCCATCCGACTGCCGTCGTCCATCCCGGAGCTCGCGTCGAGGCTAGCGCGCAGATCGGGCCGTACGCGGTGATCGACGAGCACGTGAGCCTGGGGGCCGAGTGCGTCGTCGGGCCGCACGTGGTCCTCACCGGCCACACGGTGATCGGGGCGCGCAACCGCTTCCACGCCGGCTGCGTAATCGGCGATGCGCCGCAGGATCACAAGTACAAGGACGAGCCCACGCGCCTCGTCGTCGGTGACGACAACGTGTTCCGCGAGCACGTCACGGTGCACCGCTCCAACAAGATGGAGGAGGACACGGTCGTCGGCTCGCACAACTTCCTGATGGCGAACAGCCACGTCGCGCACAACTCGCGGATCGGGGCGCACGTCATCCTGGCGAACGGCGCTCTCCTCGCCGGCCACGTCGAGATCGGTGACCGGGCGTTCATCTCCGGGAACTGCATCATCCACCAGTTCACGCGCGTCGGCACGCTGGCGCTCATGCAGGGCGGGGCGGCCGCGAGCCAGGACGTGCCCCCCTACTGCCTCGCGTCCGGGTTGAACGGTCTCTACGGCCTGAATGCGGTCGGGCTCCGGCGGGCGGGGTTCGACGCCGACCAGCGCATGGAGCTGCAGCGGCTCTACCGGGCCCTGTTCCGCAGCGGCGCGGACATGGGCACGGCGCTGCGCGCGGCCCGCGCGGCGTTCAGCAGCCCGGCGGCGCTCGCGATGCTCGACTTCATCGCCTCGAGCAAGCGCGGGGTGTGCCGCCATGCCCACCACGCGACGCCGCAGCGCGAGGTCGAGGCCTGATTCCTGCGACCACCGCGCGGCTTGAAAACCCGACGCGGAAGCCCATGTTTCCCCACTGATTGAGGGAGAGCGATGTGCGAGGGCCGACCCATCTCCTGAAGGGCCGGCCCTCCTTTTTCAGCGGAAGCGTCCCCCTCTCAAGGACCCCAGGCGACGGCGATCGCGTTCGAGACGTTGTACGTGCTTCCCGCCGGGCTCGCACAGAACGTCGCGTCGGCGTCGCGGTAGTACGCGTGGTACACGCGCGTCGCTCCGAGTGAAATGACGTCGCCGAGCGCGGCCGATCGAGCGGACACGGAGAGGTCACTCCCCTGCGGTGCGGTGACGACGCCTCCGACGGCGTTCGCGACGTAGAGCCGCTTCAGGAGTCCGCTCGCGCAGCGCAAACCGTCGCCGAAGTGGACCGCGGCGACGGACGTCGTGCCTTGGAGGACGATACTCAGCGCCGTCGGCTTTTCGCCCGACGACGTGAACTGCACGGTATCGAGCGCGAGGCTCGCCGCGCCCACGACCGTCAACACGGCGCCTCCGGTCGTCGAGGAGTTCTCGCAGCCGTGCCCGGGCGCTCCGGAATTCGCGCACGGACACGCAGGCCCGGTTCCGTCGCCGAAGCAGTAGGACACGAACTCCGAGCCGTCGCCGCGGTCGCGCAGGAACACGTCGTCGCAGCCGTTCGTGTCGCCCGCGACCAGGTTCGTCGCGGCGCTCTCGAACACGGCTTTGCGGCCGTCGGCCGTGATCCAGACGCCGAGGCTCGCGCCGTTTCCTTCCACGTCGCTGGAGTCGACGCTGAGCCTCGTGGTCGCGTCGACCCATCGATCGTGCAGGAACACGTCCTTCGTCCCATTCGTGTCCGCCGCGACGAGGTTCGTCGCGTGGCTCTCGAACGCCACGAAGCGCCCGTCGATGGAGATCACGGGCCACGTGCTGTTTCCGTCGGCTTCCACGCCCGCGGCGCCGATGCTCACGCGCGTCGTCACGCCGCCCGCGAGATCGCGCACGAAGATGTCGTCGTGAGCATTGGAGTCCCCGTGGATGAGGTTCGTCGCGGCGCTCGCGAACGCGACCCAGCGACCTTCGGCCGAGATCGAGGCCTCGAGGCTGTTCCCGTCCCCCAGCGTGCCGAGGCTGCTGATGCTCGCGCACTGGATCGTCGAGGACACCGCGTCGTACACGAACACGTCGACCGACTTGTTCGTATCGCCCGGCACCAGGTTCGAAGCGAGGCTCTCGAAGGCGATGTAGCGGCCGTCGCCGGAGATCGACGGGTTCACGCTGAAGCCGTTGCCTTCGACGCCGGCCGAATCGACGCTCGCGCGGAAGGTCGCGCCCGAAGTGCTGTCGTGCACGAACACATCCAATGCACCGTTGGTGTCGCCGAGGACGAGATTGCTCGCGTCGCTGTGGAAGGCGACGAAGCGTCCATCGGACGACATGCACGGGGCGTAGCTGTGGCCGTTGCCTTGGACTCCGCCCGAATCGACGCTGACCCGCGTGGTCGTTCCCGCCGAGAGATCGCGCACGAAGATGTCGTTCGAGCCGTTCGTGTCGCCGGGCACGAGATTGCTGGCGTCGCTCACGAAGGCCACGAACCGGCCGTCCGGCGAGATGCGCGGGTTTCCGCTGTCGCCGTTCCCCTGGGTTCCGTTGGGAGCGACGCTGATGCGCGTGGTCGTGCCGGCCGAGAGATCGCGCACGAACACGTCCGTGTTGCCGTTCGTGTCTCCGCTGACGAGGTCCTTCGCGTCGCTCCCGAACGCGACGTAGCGTCCGTCCGCGGAGATCGTGGCGTTGAAGCTCGCCTTGCTGCCTTGGGACCCGCTCGTTCGGACGCTGACTCGCGTCGTCGTTCCAGCCGTGGCGGAAACCGAGAGCGCCATGAAAACGCCTGCCTGCCACACACTTCTTCGATGAAGCGACATGGGACTTCCTCCGGATGCATGAGCGCCGCGCTGGTGCGGGCGCTGGACCTCTTGAGACCGACCTGCCAGGCGGCCCCCCCCTTGCAACATGCTACTCCGAAGCGTTGCGCGTGGGGGGCGCGGGCAGAGCTCAGAGGATGTCCAGGATCCCGGTCGATTCGGGGCTCGTCAGGGTCGTCGTGTTGGCGCGGTAGTCGATGTTCGCGGAGATCCTCGAGTTCCACGGCAGCGGGTCCTTGTCCGCGACGATTCCGAGCGCCACGGCCGCGAATCCCCGCGCGGAATCGGTGATGTCCTTGCGCCGGAGCATCTTCACGAGCGGATCGATCGAGCGCGTGTCGCCGATGAACCCGAGCGCGGAGGCGATCGCCGCCTGCGAGGAGTAGCCCTTCGCCGCCTCGAGCATCCGGACGAGATCGGGGACGAGATCGCGGTCGCCGAGGAGCCCGAGCCCGATCGCCGCCTGCTTCAGCAGGTCCGGCTTGTATTTCGATTCCTTCAGGATCTCCTCGATGTCGGCGACGGCATCGCGCGCCTCGATGAGGCCGAGAGCCACGGCGATCGAGCCGCGCGCCTCGTCGCCCGGGGCCGTCTTGAGCTTGGCGAGGAGCACGCTCTTCGCGTCCCGGTCGCGCGCGATCCCGCAGGCGATCGCGAACGCTCCCATCGGGCTCGGTGCGCCGGCGTCGCTCAAGGCGCTCCGGACCGCCTGTTGAGCCGTGCTCGACGCCGGTGCGTCGCCGTCCTGGAGGCCGCGTTCCATCACGCCGATCGCGATGCCCGCCCACGGGCGCGCGTTCGCGTTGCCCCGCGTGAGGACCGTGAGGAGCTCGTCGCGGCACGCCTTGGCGCCCTTGTCGCTGTCCTCGCCGGTGCCGGGGGACGCGCCGATCTGGCCGAGCGAGATCAGCGCGAAGCTCCTCGACTGGACGTCGCGACCTTCCTCGGCGACCCGCAGGAGCGTGTCGCGGATCTCGCAGTCGACGGCGTCCTTGTCCGCGTCACCGACTTGACCGAGCGCGAGCGCGCAGGCCTGCTGGATCTCCACGCGCTCCTCGGAGTGTTTTGCGAGCGGAGCGAGGAGGAGCCTCGCGACCCCGGCCTTGAGATCCGGCGGAGCCCCCTCGAGCAGGCGCGCGAGCGCCGTCGGCGCGTGCGCACGCACGAGGAAGTGGTTGTGTCCGTCCTCGAAGAACTTCTCGACGAACAGGATCTCGGTCTGGCGGGAGCTCGCGAAGCGCTGCTTGTTGCTCGGGCCCTCGCTGACGTCGACATCGAGCTGGACGAGGCCGAGGGCGACGAGCGCCGCCACCTTGACGTCGCGCGTGGAGGCGTCGGGTCGGCCGAGGAGATCGATCAGGATCGATGCGACGTCCTGCCGCACCGCGTTGTCGCGCGTGCGCTTGCCGACGAGGCCCAATCCGTACGTGGCGAACGCCCGCGTGCGGTAGCCGACCTCCTTGTTGCCGACGCGCGCGCGACCCTTGGGCAGGTCGAGTGCGAGATCGGAGAGGATCGGGACGGAGGAATCGTCGCCGAGGATGCCCAGCGCCACGGCCGCGGTCTCGGAGATCTCCTGGTTCCCGTCGGAGAGGAACTTCGCGATCAGCGGCTCGAGTTCAGAGGCTCCGGCTTCGCTCCGGACGTCGCCGATCTTCGCGAGCGCGATCAAGGCGCCCGTGACGATGTCGTTGGCTCTCTCGCGCTCGAGCGCGTCCTTCAACGCCGGAACGATCTCCTCGCGGATCGCCTTCTCGGAAGGCCTGAGCTGCACCTTGGACGCACCGTTCCTGCGATCGCCCAGGAAGAATTCGTCGCTGCCGGTCGAGATCACGGCGTGGATCGCAGCCTTCAAGTTCAGGTAGCGATCCTTGTTGAACGCCCACCAGAACTCCCAGGTCGTGAGGTCGACGCCCGATTCGCGCGGACCCGTCGAACCGCCGGGATGGCCCGCGGGTCCGCCGGTCGGTGTCCCGGCGCCGACGCCGCTTCCGCCGGTCGGCGTGGACGGATTGCCCGGCGTCGGCGCCGAGCCTCCGGGGCCCGCGGGGCGGCGCCGCCTCCCCCGCCACCGCCTCCGCCCGCTGGCACCGTGTCGCCTGGACCTCGGTACGTGCCGCCGTGCGCCGAAGTCGTTCCATGGATGCCGAGGCTCGCGGCTGCGGTGAGGACGAAGAGCTCGAGAATTCGATTCATGACGTCGCGGATGTCCCGGTGTTGCAGAAGTGGGCTCGTTCGCTCGTCGAGGCCGGGACTTCCGTGCGAAGCCCTGGAGCGCAAGCGACATGCCGCACCGCCGGCGCCCGCGCTGGACGTCACTGGGGCGATTTCGCGTTCCAGAGCCGTAACGAGCGCTCCGATCGCGAGACGCGGAGCGGCGTTCCGCGATTCATCGTCGTGCGATCTCCCTTTGCCTCGACCTTGATCCGGAGCGCTATGACCGTGTGCATGCAAGCACACATCGACTACGACGATCGTCGCTTCTGCCTCGCCTGCGGAACCTACGTCCGGTTCCTCTTGTCGCCGCACGCGGGCTACTGCGTCGAGTGCGGAGAGCGCGTCCGCATCTTCTCGCCGGAAGACCTGGAGAAACTCCGGTGCTCAGGGCGTCCAGATCACCGCGGCGGCGTTCGTGATGTTGAACGTCGCGCTCGGGTCCGAACAGTGCCCGACGGCGTGCGTGTCGCGGTACCACGTCTGGAAGTACGTCGTTAGCCCCGCCGTCGCGCCGATGTCGACGCTGAGCGGCGGATCGCCCATGCCGTAGCCCCAGGACACGATCTGCTGCGCGGAGCTGAGTCGGAAGCCGGTTCGGCCGTACACGCGATGGATCGGGACCGTGACGCAACGGATGCCCGCTCCGTAGACGATGCCGCCCGCGTTCGCGCTCGTGGACTCGAGCAGAAGGCTGTAGACGTTCTGATTCTCGCGGTACGCGATGCAGTACAGCGTGTCGTTCGAGATCGACGAGCTGCCGAACACGTGGAGCACGGCGCCACCGGTGTGGCCGCCGAAATTGTTGCAACCCTCCCCGCCGCCGGGGACCGGCGGATTGTTGCAGGGACAGTCCAGCACTCCGGGCGTGTTCGGAAAGCAGAAGAGCGCTGGAGCCTGCGCGAATGCGCCGCCGGCGAGAATCGCGAGAGCGAGCATCGATCGGTACATGGGAAACCTCACGTCCTCGTCGAGGCCGAGGATCCCAGGCTACCCCCCCGGCTCCGATCGCGGGAGGGGTCCGCAAGCGTGGGCCGGATCAGTCCATGTGGGCGACGACGCGCTCGTCACCCATCTGGAGGCGCACCCGGATCTGGCTCGGGACGCGCGAGAAGCGCTCGAAGAACTTGGCGAAGATGACGTCGTAGACGCGCAGCACGCCCTTCGTCGAGAGCCGGTGCATGAAGTCGACCCAGGTCCAGTAGCGCGGACCGCCGAGACCCTGTGCGTGCGCGTAGATCTTCGCCTGCTCCGCGACGAGGTACTCCGCGTGGAGCATCGAGAGGATCAGGTACGGCCGGTACATCCACTTGACCCCGATCGCGCGGCGCGTGATCGGCAGGAGCCACGGGTAGCGCACGGTCAACGAGAACAGCTTCTGGAGGTTCTCGATCTGGCGCTTGTTCTCGAACAGGATCGGCTCGGTCCGCCGGAAGTTGACCGGGAAGTCGTCGTAGGACGCGATCGCGTACCCCATCTGCTTCGTGAGATCGGTGATGTCGAAGCCCGGATAGGGCTGCATCAGCGAAGCCATCGGGTGATCGACCTTGCACTCGATGTTCAGGCGCAGCGTGTCGATGTCGTCCTCGATCGTGCCGCCCGGGCCGCCGAGGATGTTCAGGCTGCCGAGTCGGATGCCGTGCTTGCGGATCCATCCGGCCGCATCGGTGAGCTGCTGGCGCGTCGTGTGCTTCTTGAAGATCGCGTTGCGCACGTGGTCGCTCGCGGCCTCGAACGCGATGCGCGCGTAGACGCAGCCCGCGTGCGCGAGCTTCTGGATGTGGTCCTCGGTGGTCATGTTGGCCATCAGGATCACGTCGAACGGCAGCCCGATCTCCTTCGGGTAGCGCTCGCAGAACTCGTCGAGCCAGTCGTTGCGCAGGTTGAAGATGTCGTCGACGAAGTGGACGAACTTCAGGTTGTAGCGCTTCTGGACGTCCTTGATCTCCTCGAGCAGGTGGGAGACCGAACGCTTGCGGACGTACTCGCTGTTGCGCGTGTTGTAGACCTTCTTCTTCCACGCGTGGTGGAAGCAGAACGTGCACGGCATCGGGCAGCCGCGCTGGCTGACGAACACCTTGCGGTCGGATTCGCGGTACACCGCCGCGGCTTCGTACACGACGTCGCGGTCGGGGAAGCCGAGGTTGTCGATGTCCTGGATCAGCGGCCGTTGCGGGTTCTTGTGGATCTCGCCCGTCTTCCGGTCGCGGATCCAGAAGTTCTCGCAGCTCTCGACGGGCTCGCCGCGCTGCATCCGTCCGAGGAGGTCGACGATCGCGGCTTCACCCTCGCCGCGGCAGACCGCGTCCATGCCTTCGTTCTCGACGAACTCGGGCGAGAGCGTCGGGTGCGGGCCGCCCGCGACGGAGAAGACGTTCGGAAGGATCTGCTTCACCTTCTTGTTGACGTCGACGTAGTACATGTGCATCCCGGTCGTCATCGAGTAGCAGACGACGTCGGGGTTGTACTGCTCGAGCTTCTCGATCCAGTTGCGGTCCGGGAGGAAGAGCGCCTTCGTCTCGTGCCCCGCGTCCTTGATCGCGCGCGACAGCCACATGATCCCCAGCATTTCCTGGGGCAGGTATTCTTCGATGAAGAGGACTTTCATCAGGGTGTCGTGCGCGTGCCGGGAGTCGCTGGATCCGGGGCTGGGCCGCGCGGCGTTTCCTGCGGCGAACCCCCCGGCCCCGCGTCCTGGAAGTATATCGACGTTCTCGGCTCCGGGGTGCGATTCCGGACCGGAACCGCGCTCCTGGAGCGCGCGCGCCTCTTCCGCGCGTGCGGTGGCCACGTGGTAGCCTTGTCTCTTCGGCCTCGGTGACGCCGCCGACAGAATCCATGCAGACCGCTCTGCCCGCGACCCGCCGCCTGCGCGTCTTCGGGAGCTACGCCGCCATGCTGGCGGCGACGGCTCTCGTCTACCTGTGGATCCGCTCGCGCGGCGAGCAGCTCTCGGCTCCGGCTCCCGCGGAGTCGACCGGCCCTGGCGTGCTCCCGCAGCACTCGACCGTGCTCGCCCACTTCCTGCTCGCGCTCGCGGTCATCACGGTCCTGGCGCGCTTCTTCGGCGGGTTCTTCCGCCGCTACCTGCACCAGCCGCCGGTGATCGGCGAGATGGTCGCGGGGCTCGCGCTCGGCCCCTCGGTCCTCGGCGCGATCTCGCCCGCGGCCTACGACTTCCTCCTGCCCGCGTCGACCGCCCCCTACGTCAGCGTCATCTCGAAGGTCGGCGTCGTCCTCTTCATGTTCCTGGTCGGGCTCGACCTCGACCTGAAGCTCCTGCGCGGACAGACGCACACCGCGATCGCGATCTCGCACGCCAGCATCATCTTCCCCTTCGTCCTGGGCGCGGGGCTGGCTCTGTCGATGTACCCGCTGTACTCGAGCCACGACGTCAGTTTCACGGTGTTCTCGCTGTTCCTCGGCGTCTCGATGTCCGTGACTGCGTTCCCGGTGCTCGCGCGCATCCTGGTCGACCGGCGCGTGCAGCACACGCCGCTCGGAGCCGCGGCCCTCGCCTGCGCGGCGGTCGACGACGCGACCGCCTGGTCCCTGCTCGCGTTCGTGGCCGCGGTCGCGACGTCGCAGGTCGGCGACGCCGCTTGGACCGTCGGACTCGTGCTCTGCTACGTCGCCGTGATGGTGTTCGTCGTCAGGCCGCTCGCGAGCCGGTTCGTCGAGCGCGAGCAACGCAGCCAGGAACCGCTGTCGCACACGGCCTTCGCGATCGTGCTGACGGCGCTGCTCCTGTCGGCGGTGGCGACCGAGGCGATCGGCATCCACGCGCTGTTCGGCGCGTTCCTCCTCGGCGCGATCCTCCCGAACAAGGGCCGCCTTCCCGACCAGATCCGCGCGCGACTCCTCGACGTCGTGCTCGTCCTCTTCCTCCCGTCGTTCTTCGCGTTTACCGGCATGCGGACGCAGATCGGTCTCCTCGACTCCGCGCGCGACTGGTGGGTCTGCGGTCTCGTCATCCTCGTGGCGACGCTGGGCAAGTTCGGCGGAACGTTCTGCGCAGCGCGGCTCACGGGGCTCGGCTGGCGGCAGTCGGCGATGCTCGGAACGCTGATGAACACGCGCGGCCTGATGGAGCTGATCGTGCTCAACCTCGGCCTCGACATGAAGGTGATCACGCCGACCGTGTTCACGATGATGATCATCATGGCGATCGTGACGACGTTCGCGACGACGCCCGTGCTGCGGCTGCTGCAGGGTCGCTTCGGGCTCGCCGAGGTCTTCGCGATTCGACGCGACGCGGACGACGAACGCGTCAGGGCCTGATGCCGACGGCCGCGTGCTCGAGGGCCGCGAGCACCTTCGGGAAGGTCGCGTCGCGCAGGAATCGGCGCGCCGTGCGCTGACCTTCGCGCGCGAAGCGCTCGCGCAGCGCCGGATCCTCGAGCAGCGTCGCGATCGCGCGCACGAGCCCGGCGAGGTCCCTCGGATCGACGAGGAAGCCGGTCTCGCCGTCGGCGACGACCTCGGGATTGCCGCAGACGCGGCTCGCGACGATCGGCGTGCCGAGCGTCTGCACTTCGATCAGCGTGTGCGAGAGGCCCTCGTACTCGCTGTTGAGGACGAAAATCTCGCTCGCGCGGATCAGGAGCGGGATGCTCTCGTGCGGGACGTTCCCGAGGAAGCGCACGCGTTCCGCGAGCCCGAGGCGCGCGGCGAGCGCCTTCCATGCGTCGAGCATGTCCCCGTCGCCGGCGACGAGGAGCTGGACGTCGTCCGGGAGCCGCGTCAGAGCCTCGATGATCGCGTCGACGCGCTTCCACACCATCAGGCGACAGATCGTGAGGAGATACCGCGGACCTTCGGGGAGACCGAGCTTCCTGCGCGCTTCCGCCGGCGTCTCCTTCACCGCGTCCGGCGCGGGCCCGTGGTAGGCGTTGTAGACGCGCTCGACCTTCCCCTCGGGGACGCCGTACGTGCGGATCAGGATCTGCCGCAGGAAGTCCGAGCAGGCGATGACGTGCGCCGACGCTCTCCACCAGCGTCGCTGCAGCGCGCGCGTCAGCGCGACCTTCCATCCGTACGGCTTGGATTGGAACGTGACGATGTCGTCGCCGTCGCACCAGCCGTACCGGTGCGAGATCTCCCACGCGCCGTCGACCATGATGCGGATCACGACGGGCTTCCTCGCCAGGCGCGCCCCGAAGACGTGGAGGAGTGCCAGGTGCTCGTTCACGAAGACGACGTCCGCCGCGCGCGCCTCGCGCCGGACGGCGAACATCGCCTTCAGGTAGCGCGCCGGCAGCGAGGCGGGCGGGATCGAGACGACGCGGAACGGCCAGCCCTTCGGCTCGGGATCCGAGCAGAATGCGACGACGGTGACCTGGTGACCCCGCTCGACGAGCCAACGCGCGAAGTTCGGCACGTACACCGCGGGCCCCCCGAGATCGGGAGGGAACACCGGCGATGTGATCAGGACGCGCACGGTGCCGTGGCGTTCGTCGGATCGATCGGAAACGCGCCGGACGTCGCCCTCACGACCGGCACGGCACCTCGCTTCGGTTCGCGTTGCGATCGTTCTCGATCGCGAGGAGTTGCTCCACCGTCACGTCGCCCGTCGGGTACTCGCCGGTGAAGCACGCGTTGCAGAACTTCTGGATCTTCGGGTTCCCGGCGCGCGCCGCGGCGTTCATCGCGTCGCGGTCGAGGTACATGAGGTAGTCCGCGCCGATCTGCTGCTTGACCTCGTCGCGCGACGCGTTCGTCGCGATGAACTCCTTCTTCGTCGCCATGTCGATCCCGTACGGGCACGGTGCGACGAGCGGCGGACAGCAGGCCGCAAAGTACACCTTCTTCGCGCCGGCTTCGCGCGCCATCGCGACGATGCGCCGCGCCGTGTTGCCGCGCACGATCGAGTCGTCGACGAGGAGCACGTCCTTGCCCTCGAACTCGATCGGGATCGGATTCAGCTTGCGACGGATCGACGAAGTCCGTCGCTGCTGGTTCGGCATGATGAACGTGCGCCCGATGTAGCGGTTCTTGACCAGCGCCTCGCGGTACGGAACTCCGAGCGCCATCGCCATCGCGAGCGCCGCGTCGCGGCTCGAGTCCGGGATCGGGATCACGGCGTCGGGCATTGGCGCGCCGGACTCCTTCCACTGCTTCGCGAGGGCTTCGCCGAAGCGCACGCGCGTCTTGTAGACGGAGACGTCGTCGAGGAACGAGTCGGGCCGGGCGAAGTAGACGAGCTCGAAGATGCAGGGCCGGTGGGGCTTGTCCGACAGCTTCTTGCGCACGACCTTGCGGTCGGAGCCGACGAACACCGCCTCGCCGGCGTCGAGGTCGAAGCTGCGCTTGTAGCCGTTGACGTCGAGCACGACGGTCTCGCTCGCGCACGCGAACCACTTGCCCTCGGGCGTCTCCTTCTCGCCGAACACGCACGGCTTGATGCCGAACGGGTCGCGGAACGCGACGAGACCGCCGTCCGCGATCGTCGCCACGACGGAGTAGGCGCCCTTGACCTGGCTGTAGACCGCGGAGACCGCGTGGAACACGTCCTCGGCGACGATCGGGTGTCCGGGGCGCATGCGCTCCGCGAGCGCCTGCGCGAAGACGAACAGGATGACCTCGACGTCGCAGGAGGAGTTCAGGCGCATCCCGTTGCGCTTGAAATGGCGCTCCCGCAGCTCGTCGAAGTTCGTGACGTTGCCGTTGTGCGCCATCGCGACGCCGACCGGGAACGTGACGTGGAAGGGTTGCGCGTCGTCGTGGATGCCCGAGCCGACCGTCGGATAGCGGACGTGCCCCACGGCGAGGTTGCCGCGCAGGCGGCTCATGTTGTGCTCGTCGAAGATCTCGAGGACGAGCCCGAGCCCCTTCTTCACGTGGAACGAGTCCGTGAACGTGATGATGCCCGCCGCATCCTGGCCGCGGTGCTGCACCGCGAGCAGGCCTTCGTAGACCTCGTTCGCGGCGTCGACGCCCTCCGGACCGTAGATGCCGATGAATCCGCACATGCTTCCGAACCTTTCGCGCCCTGGACCGACTTTCTCAGAGCCCTCCAGGTGCACCGGCTCGTCCGGCACCGCGTCCGGGCGCTCGCCCGGCCTCCTGGAGGCAGAAAGATAGGACCTCCTCGCTGTGTCGGCAAGCACCGCGGGATCCCGACGCCACGCAGGTATAGTGGAACGAGCCGCCGTGGAACCTCCGAGCGCCAGAGTGCCGATGCAGCGGCTGCAGCGCGCCGACAAGTTCCTCGGTGCGATCGCCTGCGCGCTCCTCCAGCCGCTGCGCCTCGCGCGCTCGCGACGGAGCATCGGGCCACCGCCGCGCAACGTCCTGCTGATCAAGTTCTGGGGCCTCGGCAGCCTCCAGCTCCTCACTCCCGCGGTCCGCGCGCTCCGGCGCGAGCTGCCGGCGGCGCGCCTCACGATCCTGACCTTGCGCGAGAACGAGGCGTTCGCCCGCGGCCTCGGCGTCTTCGACGAGGTGCGGACCCTCGACGTGCGCGTTCCTCACGGTTCCGGGGGCTGGGGACGCGTGTTCCTCCGCATCGCGCGACTGGTCGCCGCGCTGCGCAGCGCGCGCTACGACCGCGTCTACGACTTCGAGTTCTTCACGCGTTTTTCCGCGCTCGTATCGCTCGTCTCGGGGGCCCGCGAGACGTTCGGCTTCGCCGCTCCGGGCGTGTGGCGCGGCGCCTTCCACACGGACACGGTGCCGTTCAACCGATACTGGCACGTGGCGCGCAACTTCCGCGCGCTCGCCGGCGGCGAGGACGGGGAGGAAGTCGGGGCGCTCACCGCCTTTCCGCTGCGGCCCGAGGACCGGGCCTCCGTCGTCGGCAAGCTCGACCGCGCGGGCGTCCCCTGCGATCGTCCGATGGTCGTCCTCAACCCGAACGCCGGCGCGCTCGCTCTCGAGCGCCGCTGGCCCGCGCCCTCCTTCGCGGCGCTCGCGCGCCGACTCGCGACGGAGGATCGCACGCCGGTCGTGTTCGTCGGGAGCGAGGAGGAACGGGGCTACGTCGCGGCCATCGTTCGCGCGGCAGGACCGGCGCAGGCGGGATTCGTGACGGACCTGTCGGGCGAGCTGTCGATCGGCGAGCTCGCGGCGCTGCTGGCGCGCGCCGGCGCGCTCGTCACGAACGATTCCGGACCGATGCACATCGGCGCGGCACTCGGGACACACACCGTCGCGCTGTTCGGGCCCGAGACGCCGGTGATGTACGCGCCGATCGGCGCCCGCACGGTCGCGATGTGGAAACCGCCGGCTTGCAGCCCGTGCATCAACGTGCACGACAACAAGGTGCTGAGCTGCGTGCGCGGGACGCCGGAGTGCCTGACCAACATCTCGGTCGACGCGGTGCTGGCGGAAGTGCGTGTCGCACGCGCCGCGCCGTCGCGGCGATTGCGTCTCGCCGGGAGCTCGGGAGCGTGAGAGTCCTCCTGCTGAATCCGCCTGGCTCGCAGGTCTACATCCGCGACTACTTCTGCTCGAAGACGACGAAGTCGAACTACCTGTTCCATCCGATCGACCTGGTGGCGCTTTCGGGCACGCTCGCCGAGCGCCACGACGTCGCCGTGCTCGAGGCGATCGCGGAACGGCTCTCTCCGGCGGCGGCGCACGCGCGCATCGAGACGTTTCGCCCCGACGTCGTCGTCGCCCTGGTCGGCTCGGTTTCCTGGCCGGAAGATCGCGAGTTCCTCGCGGAGGTGCACCGGCGCGGGCGGCGCGTCCTCGCGATCGGCGACGTGCTCCAGGAGGAGAGCGAGCAGCGGCTCGCCGACGAGCAGTGGATCGAAGCGGCGCTGCACGACTTCACGAACGCCGACGTCGTCGCCTACCTCGACGGCGATCGGGAGAGCGTCGCCGAGATGACGCTCCGTCACGGCGACGGTCGCGTCGAGCGGATCCGGAAGGGACCGCGCCACGGCGGCTACCGGATCCCGCGGCCGCGCCACGAGCTCTTCCCGAGCCGCGGGTACCGCTTCTCCTTCGCGCGGCGCGAGCCCTTCGCGACGGTGCTCACGGACTACGGGTGCCCGTATCCGTGCACCTTCTGCGTCATCGGGACGCTCGGCTTCAAGACGCGGCCGATCGAGGACGTGCTCGAGGAGATCGACGCGCTGCGCGCGCGCGGCATCCGCGAGATCTTCTTCCTCGACCAGACCTTCGGCCTCTCCCTCGAGCGCGCGCTCGCGATGTGCGCCGCGTTCGCCGAGCGCGGCGACCTCTCGTGGACCGCGTTCACGCGCCCCGACACGGCGAGGCCGGAGCTTCTCGCGGCGATGGTCCGCGCGGGCTGCCACACGATCATCCTCGGCGTCGAGAGCGCCGACGACGCGCAGCTCGCGGCGTACAAGAAGGGCTACCGCACCGCGGAAGTGCGCGCGGCGACCGCCGCGGCCCGCCGCGCCGGGCTGCGCACCGTCGGCACGTTCGTCATCGGGCTGCCCGAGGACACGGAAGCGTCGCTGCGCGCGTCGCTGGACTTCGCGATCGAGCTCGAGCTCGACTTCATGAGCCTCAACATGGCCGTCCCGCGCTTCGGCACGCCGTTCCGGCGGCGCGCGCTGGAGTCCGGCCTCGCCCGCGCGGAGGACCTCGTCATGGACCAGGGCGGCGCGAGAGCCTTCCTCCCGACGGCGTCGCTCTCGCGGGAGCGGATGCTCGAGCTCAAGAAGGAGATGATCCGCGGCTTTTACCTGCGACCGCGCTGGATCGCGCGGCGACTTGCGAAAACGCGCAACGCCGGGGAGCTCGTCCGCCAGGTCCGCGAAGGCGCCGCGCTCCTCGCGCGGAACGTCTAGCGTCCGATGTCGCGGCGCACGCTCGTCCTCCTCCTCCTCCTTCTCCTGTTCGCGACGCGGGCGCTGCTCGTGCTCGCGAACGCCGACGTCTTCTTCTACGGCGACGAGCTCGCCAAGGGCACGGCCGCGAAGGGGCTGCTCGAAGGCGTCGGCGCGCCGCGGTGGAAGCTCGACTACGTCTACCACGAGGGCGGTGGGTTCCTGATCACGCACGCGAACGCGCTCGCGTACGCGGTCGTCGGAGAGTCGGTGCTCGCCCACAAGCTCGTCGCGATCCTGACGACCTCGCTCCTGCTCGCGGTCGGCGTGTGGATGACGAGCGAGCACTTCGGGCGCAAGGCCGCGGCGATGTTCGGCCTGCTCTTCGTGTTCTGCCCGAGTTCGTTCCTGCTGTACTCGCTGCTCTCGATCGGGACGCACTTCGAAGCCGTCCTGTTCGCGGCGCTCGTCCTCCACTTCGGGATGCGCATCGCTTCCGCGGAGCGCGACCGCGCGTCGGACTGGCTGCTGCTCGGCGTCTCGGCCGGTCTCGGCCTCTATTTCTCGCTCCAGACGGCGCCCGCGATCGCGATCGCCGGCGTATGGCTGCTCGCGCGGCTGCGATCGCGGCTCGAGATCCGATCGATCGCCGTCGCGGCCGTCGGGTTCGCGCTCGGCGCCCTCCCGCTCTGGATCATGATGAGCCACGTCGGGACGCGCGCGCTCGTCGTGCAGGCGCACACGAACTTCGACTCAGGGCTGCGCGGCTGGGCCGCGATCCGCGAGTGGCTTCATCCGCTCGTGCGCGAGCCGGACGTCGGCGCGTGGATCCTCGCGATCGGGTTCCCGATCGTCGTCGCCGCCGGCCTCCGGGCTGCGAGCGCCGCGGAGCGCGTCCGTCTCGCGCCGGTCCTCCTCTATCTCGCGCTCTTCGTCGCGCTGTACGCCGGGAGCGGCTTCGCGATCGGGAACGAGCAGGTCGGACGCCTCTTCTGGCTCCGGTCCTCTTCGCTGTGGTTCTTCGGGATCCTCGTGCTCTCGGTCTGCGCCGCGCAGGTGCCGCGCGTCGGCGCCGCGGTCGTCGGACTGCTCGTCGTCTCGGGGGCCGCGTCGCTCGTCGCGATGATCCGCTCCGGCCGCCCGGGTGCGCTCCGAGAGAACTGGACTCTCGTCGCGACGACGAAGGGCTACGACCTCACCGACTATTTCGACAAGTACGCCGAGCACTTCGACGGTTCCCCCGCGGACCGGCTTCCCCGACTCCGAGCGTTCCGCGACGACCCCGATCTGCTCCTCCCCGCGGCGACGCACTCGCTGCTCGAGCACGCGGGGCTCTCCCTTCCCGAGGCGCTCGGTTTCGTGCGCGCGCAGTTCGGCGACGACTGGGCGATCGCCGCGCGCGGTCTCGGGCTCGAGATCGCCCCCGACTACGGACACGACCTCGCCGAGGCCTTCGCGGCGATCGAAACGCAGCCCGCGGACGCGCAGGCGCCGCTCGCGGAAGCGCTCGGCCGCGTCGCGTTCGGCCTCAAGATCACCCCTGCGAAGATCGACGCGGCAGCGCGCGCGACCGCGCCCGCGAATCTGCGCGACGCGTTCCTCCGCGGCGTCGGCTGGCGCATCCACAGGATGCAGCGACTGCGCCCCGATCTCGCGCGCGCGGAGATCGAGCGGCAGCCGGCGGAGACCCGTGCGGCGCTCGGCGAGGGCTACGAGCGCGCGCGCGCGGCGAACACGCTCAAGTGACGCGCGGCCGCGGCTGCGGGTAGAGACCGCGCAGGCGGAACGCGTTCACGCGCGCGACTTCGGAGAGCACGCGCAAGTACGTGCGCAGCCGCACGGTCCCGCCGACCTTGTGCTCGCAGCGGATCGGCACTTCGACGACGGGCCAGCCCAAGCGCCGCGCCAGGAACAGCACCTCGAAATCGAACCCGAAGCCGTCGATCCGGGACGCCGCGAAGAGCTCGCGGCCCGCATCGCGCCGGTACAGCTTGATCCCGCACTGCGTGTCGTGGAATCCGCGCACGACGAAGAGCGAGATCAGCGTGTGGCCGATGCCGCCGAGGAAGCGCCGCAGCTTCGGGTACTCGATGCGGCTGCCCGGCGCGCGCTTCGAGCCGATGACGATCGGCGCGCGGTCGGCCTGCGCGCACAGCGTGAGCACTTCGTCGATCGGGATCGAGAGATCGGCGTCGACGAAGAGGATCCACGGCTTCTCCGCCGCAAGGACCCCGGCGCGAACGGCCGAGCCCTTGCCCCGCCGCATCGGCTGCCGCAGGACGCGGACGCGGTCGCCGAACTGCTGCGTGACGAGGTCGGCGGTCCTGTCGGAGCTCCCGTCGTCGACGAGGATCACCTCGCTCGATGCGAATTGCGCGGGCAGGAACGCCAGGATCTTCGTCAACGACGGACCGATCCGCTGCGCCTCGTTGTAGGCGGGGACGACGATCGCGATGTCACGTACGGGCACGCAGGCGGCCTTTCGAGCGGGCTACGTTAGCCGCGGTGCGCGGCCTCGATCCAGCCAACGACGTGGTTCGCGGCCGCTTCGGGATCGCTCGCGTCGAACGTCGCGACGTAGCGTCGACCGCGTTCGCTGTGGCGGTACAAGGGATCGTAGTAGCGCACGAGGAGGCGCGTCACGAGCTCGTCGATCCGCCCGCCGAGGAGGAGCTCCACGAGCGTCGGCTCGCCTTCGGCGCGCTCCATGCGCTCCTCGACGTGGGGAAGCTGGAGAAGGAGCTCGCGACGGCTGCGTTCGTCGACGAGGTAGTCGCGGCGCAAGACCTCGATCCGCCGTTCGATCGGCGCCGTGAGCTCGAGCGCGACGCCGCCGCCCATCGCGCTCCAGAGCGGCGGCGGCAAAATGACGTCGCCGACCTTGCGGCTCTCCCCTTCGACGACGAGGGGAGCACCGGCCAGCGCGCGCAGGCGCGCGGCGAGCCCGCTCTCGAACGCCTTCTGCGAGCGCGGCTCGAGTCCGACCATCCCGAGGAGCGAGCTCCGGTGTCCGGCGAGCGCCTCGAGGTCGATCGTCCAGCCCGGCCGGAGGCGCTCGATCGCCTGGAGGACGAGCGTCTTGCCGACGCCGGTCCATCCGCACAGGACCCACGGGCGCGGCGGCTGCCACGCGGCGATCGTCGACGCGACGTGCGCGCGGTACGCCTTGTACCCGCCGGCGAGCACGACGACGCGCACGAAGCCGAGGCTCACGAGCAGACCGGCGACGCTGCGGCTCCGCAGCCCGCCGCGCCAGCAATTCAGGAGGATCGCGCCGCCGGGGACGTCCTCGGCGGGCTCCGTCACGATCGAACGGGAGAGCTCCTCGATCCCGCCCGTGGTCAAGCGATCGACGCGGCGCTCGAGCTCCGCCGCGTCGAGATCCGCGCCGGCGCCTCCGACGAGCTCCGCGACGAGAGCCGCGATCTTCCGGCGCGTGATCGCGCGCCCTTCCTCGAACGCCGCCGCCGGAGAGCTCTGTCGGTAGAGCGTGCCCACGAGCGCGCGCTCGACGTCGTCGAAGAGCGGCACGTTGCGGGCGCCGGGCAGATGATCGACGGCGAACTCCGCCGGGCTCCGCAGGTCGATCACGGTCGCGTCGGCGCGGCGGAGAACGTCGGCCGGCCGCACCGAGCGCACGGTCACGACGCCGGCGCGGCTCGAAAAGGTGGTCTCCATCCGCTCGAACCGTGGAGTATACCCCGCGCGCACGCGCGCCCGAGGTCAGCGTTTCGGCGAACCGGCCGACCGCAGGACGCGGCGGACGGCCAGGAAGAACTCGGCGTCGCTGCTGCGCGTCAGCGCCTCGATCTCCTCGGCGGCGAGCAGGTTCCCGTCGCGCAGCGCGTGGACGCAGCGCTCGCGGCGCTCCGCGGTGAGTTTCGCGCGACGCTCGTCGGCCGGCAGATCCGCCAGGGCGAGCACCCGCTCGGGGTGCGGGCGCGCAGCCTCGAATAGGGCGCGCACGGCCTCGCGTTTGCCTTGCGCGAAGATCCGCGACTCCCGGTAGCGCTGGAACGTGTCGAAGAACTGCTCCGGCGGGAGCGCGAGCCACGCGTCCCACTGTTCCCTCGTCAGGCCCGGCGGGAGTCCGGATTCGTCGACTTCCTGCGCCGAAAGGCGCTTGCGCAGATCGAGCACGGCGTCGCAGCGTTCGTTGCCGGGGAGCTCCTGCAGGCGGCGGATCTCCTCCGCGGGGAGGGCGAGATGCCGGCCGAGCTCGCCGATCGCGTACCGCGCGACGCGGTCGCGCTGGTGCACGCGGAACTCGAGGAACGCGCGCGCGCGCTCCTCCTGCGTCGCGTTCTCGAGGCGCGCGAGCCAGCTCTCCGGGAACTGTCCGCGGATCCGCGCGCCGACCGCGCGCGACTCCTCGGCGACGATCTCGTGCACGAGCTCGCGGCGCTTCGCGGGCTCCATCGTCGCCAGGCGCTCGCCGTCGGTCTGCCCGAGCTCCTTCTGGACGCGCTCGGACCGCTCGTGCAGCTGGCGCGCGCTCTCGACGAGCTGCTCGCGCTCCTCCTCGGTCATCGCGAGGAACCGCTCGTAGCGCGTCCGCGCGCGCGCCTTCTCCTCCGGCGAGAAGCGCTCCCAGCGCTTCCGCGCGGACTCGAGGGTCGGCGACGTCGCGCTCGCCGGCTTCGGCGTGTCCTGTCCGAGCCACCCGGCGGCGGCGAGGACGAGAACGAGGATCGTTCGGATGGGCATCATCGGTAGTCGAGGAGGGCGACGTCCGCCGGGCCCAACGTGGAGAGCAGGACGTCGACGTCGTCCTGCATGAGGAGATCCCACTGCTCGAGGACGTCGAGGGCCGCGAGCATCTGCGGATCGGGCGCGGCCTCGTCCTGCGCGACGAATTCGGTCTCGGAGGGCCGCGCGGTGTGGTTCCACACCCAGACGAACCGGCCGAGGAGGAGGACGAGCAGTCCCGCCGCCGCCGCGTAGATCCAGGTCCGGCGCACGGTGCGCGCGGCGCGGACGCGCTCGGCGGCGACCCCGGCGAGCACGCGCGCGGCGAGACCGGACGGGACGGCGACGTCGCGCGCCCGATCGAGCAGTGCGTCGAGGGAGCGCGCGGCCTCCGCTTCGCGCTCGGGTGCGAGGCGCGCGAGGATCTCCGCAGCGAGGCCTCGGGGCGGTTCCGTCGCTCCCGAGAGACCGAGATCGAGCAGGCTGTCGAGGCGCACCTCGACCGCGCGGTCCTCGCGGAGTCGCAGGAGCACGCGCCGCGTCAGCGCGGCGGGCAGCTTCGGTTCCGGCAGCGACGCGAGCAGCGCCTCGAGCGCTTCCTCCCGTGCGAGGAGCTCGCGGCAGCTGCCGCAGGCGAGCAGGTGCGCGTGCCAGGAGAGCCACGCGAGCTTCTCCTGCGACGGGCGGCCGAGCAACTCGGCTTCGAGAGCGGAGCGGAAGCTCTTGCAGTCGCTGCTCACGAGAGCTCCTCCGAGAGATACGGGGCCAGGGTGACGCGCAGCGTCTCGCGCGCGCGGTGCACCAGCGACTTCACGGCCTTCTCGGTCGAGCCGATGATCTCGGCGATCTCCGTGTAGGGGCGCTCCTCGTACTTCGCGAGGATCAACGCCATGCGCTGCGTCTCGGGAAGGCGCTCGATCGCGGAGCGCACGGCGCGGACGAGGTCGTCGCGCTCGAGCGCGTGCGAGGGCGGGAGCGCGCCGTCGTCGCCGACCTCGTTCATCGCGTCGCCGCCGTCGTCCTCGGCGCGGCCGAAGGCGTCGGGCGCGCGCAACTCCCGCTGTCCGCCGCGCTGCGTCTCGTTGACCGCGAGGTTGTAGACGATGCGGAAGAGCCAGGTCGTGAAGCGCGCCGTGGGCTCGTAGCGTCCGCGCGCGCGGATCACGCGCAGGAAGGTTTCCTGGACGAGATCCTCGCGACTCGCTCGCAAGCCGAGGAAGCGCGTGAGCAGCGCGTAGACCTGCGGGGAGTAGAGCTCGACGATCCGATCGAAGGCGCGCTCGTCGCCACCTTGCCAGGCGAGCATCAGCTGGACGCCCGGATCGTCTTCGAAACCGCTGTTCATCCGTCGCGAGGGCCCCGTTGGAACCGGCCTCCGCCGCCGGGGTTCCGGGGAGTTTCCGCGTCCGGAAACTCTATCGGCCGCAGGGCCCGGGGACCGCTGCCGGGAGGCGCCGGATCCTCGAAGGCGGCCAGACGACCCAGACCGGCCGCCCGAGGATCCTCGAGCCGTGCACCGGACCCCACTCGCGGCTGTCGCGGCTGCTCGCCGAGTTGTCGCCGAGGAGGAAGTACTCGTCCGGGCCGAGGTCGGCCGGTTCCGTCACGCCGTGGGTCCCGCGCGGCGTGTAGTAGAGGTCGCGGAGGACGCGCAGCGAGCGGAACTCGAAGAGGCCGCCTTCCCCGCCGAACCGGACGCGCGGGCCGATGCTCCTCCCCTCCTGCAGCCGGTCGCCTTCGTCGAATCGATTCTCGGCGTACGAGCAGCAGAGCGGCGCCTCCGCGCCCGCGATCTCGAACGCGAGCTCGTTGTCGACGTTCGAGCAGCGGAACTTCGTCCAGGTCCCGATCGCGAGGGAAAACTCCTCGGACGCGAGCCCTTCCTCGGGGCTCGCGCCGGACTGGCGCGCGATGCGGGCGATCGCGCGGCCGGAAGATGTCGGCTCGACGGAGAAGCGGAACGTGTCGCCTTGCTCGTTCAGCTCGAACAGCGCGCGTCCGTGTGGCTCGCCGAAGAGCACTTCGCACTCGACGACGGCGTCGTTCGCGTCGTGCTCGCCGCGCACGAGCGTACCGTCGGGCGCGAGATAGCCGTCCGACAGCGGCCGGTGCATCGATTGCAGCCCGTCGCCCGAACCGTGCTGCACGTCGCGCGCGTCGAGGCTCCATCGGTCGGCGCGCTCCTTCCACGAGGACTCCTTGCCTGCGGCGGGGACGAATGCGCCCGCGGCGCTCGCGCGACTGCCGTCGAACACGAGCACGGGCGGCGGTCGGGGCGCGTCGGGCGGGAGACGCTTCCCGTCGATCAGGAGATCGCCGCCGGCAACCTGGACGCTCTCGGTCGGCAGACCGCCGACGCGCTTCACGATCGGGATCGTCTCGCCCTCGCGCTGGATGACGACGCAATCGAACCGCTCGGGCGCGAACGAGCCGTACAGGACGAGCACGCTCTCCCCGTCGGTCGGCGATCCGAAGATCGTGGGCTCCATCGAGCTCGATTCGACGTGCTTCACGTCGCACACGAACGTCTTCAGGACGAGGATCGCGAGCAGCGCGACGGCGACCGTCCACGCAGCGCGCACGAGCGAGCGTCCTCCCGTCGGGCTCACGGGACGCGCGCGCTCTCGGCCGCGAAGAACTCCGCGTGGATCGCACGCACGGCGCGCTCGAGGTCGCGCTCGTGGACGACGACGCGGTGGCTCACCCGATCCTCTCCGACGAGCGTCTCGACGAGCTGGACACCGGCCCGGGAGAGCGCCGCGAGAGCGCGGGCGGGCACGGCGAGATCCGCGTGGGACGCGCCGACGAGCGCGACGAGCGCACACTCCTCCGCGTCGGCGCCGGCGCGCTGGAACCGGCGCCGCACGGCGATCCCGACCGGAGCTGCCGTCGCGGAGCCAGCATCGAGCACCGTCCCCGCCGAGCGCGGAGCACGGACGTCGAGGAACCGCACCGCGACGCCGGCGCGGAGAGCGGGTGCAAGGGCCTCCGGGTGCAGGATCTCCGCCCCCTGCGCCGCGAGCGCGGCCGCGTCCTCGAAGGAAAGGCGTTCGATGACGCGTGCGTCCGGCACGAGAGCGGGGTCGGCCGTCATCATCCCGGGGACCGCTTTCCAGAGCTCGAGCTCCGCTGCGCCGACCGCTTCGGCGACGAGCGCAGCCGTCAGGTCGGAGCCGTTGCGCCCGAGGGTCGTGAGGTTGCCGTGCAGGTCCTTCGCGAGGAAGCCCGTCACGACGGGCACGCCCGGGATCTCGAGCAGCGCCGCGCGGACGGCAAGGCGGCTCTCCGGCAGCGGCCGCGCGGCGCCGTGGTTCGAGTCGGTGGTCAGGCCGAGATCGAACGCGTCGGCCGGCGTCGCGGGGACTCCGATCTTCTTCAGCGCGTGCGCGACGATGCGCGCGCTCATGCGCTCGCCGTAGCTCAGGACGAGATCGCGCTCGCCCGGGAGGAGGCGCTGGCGCCGCGCGATCTCGGCGAGGAGGGAGACGAGCTCGGCGAAGTAGCGGTTCAGGAGCTCCGCGTCGAGAGCGAGCTGCCGCAGGAGGCCGCGGTGCCGGATGCGGAACCGATCGCTGTCGATCGCGCCCTGGGTCGCCGCGCGCGCGAGCGCGTCGAGCATCGCCGTGACGCCCTGGTGCGCGCTGACGACGACGATCGGACGATCGCCGCCGAAGTCGCGGACGAGTCCGCAGACGCGCTCGACGGCGGGCCCGTCCGCGAGCGCGGCGCCGCCGAACTTCATCACTTTCTCGAACGCCACGGGTCCGCAGCATAGCGACGCACGAGCGACGGGCTACGGCCGGTCCGCGCTCCCGCGCGACCTCGGCGCAAGCTATGATGCCGGTCTTCGCGATCATGGAAGCGACACGCAAGGACGAGCTGATCCACGACTGGAACGAGCCCGACGCCAAGGCCGCCGGAGCGGTCCAGTTCGACGACGAGACGCTGCGCGACGGGCTGCAGAGCCCCTCGGTGAAGGACCCGAGCCTCGACCAGAAGATCCGGCTCCTCCATCTCATGGACGATCTCGGCATCGACACGGCCGACGTCGGGCTGCCCGGCGCCGGCGCGCGCGCGCGCGAGCACATCACGACGCTCGTGCGGGAGACGAAGGGTCTTTCGATCGGCGCGAACGTCGCCTGCCGGACCGTCGTCTCGGACATCGCGCCGATCGTGCAGGTCGTCCAGGAGACTGGGGTCCCCGTCGAGGTGTGCGCGTTCATCGGGTCGTCGCCGATCCGCCAGTTCGCCGAGGACTGGAACTTCGACAACATGCTGCGCCTCTCGCGCGAGGCGATCGAGTTCTGCGTGCGCGAGGGCTTGCCCTCGATGTTCGTCACGGAGGACACGACGCGCGCGCGGCCCGAGCACGTGCGCGCGCTCTACACGACCGCGATCGAGGCCGGCGCGAAGCGCATCTGCGTCTGCGACACCTGCGGCCACGCGACGCCCTCCGGAGTCCGGCGCCTCGTCGGCTTCGTGAAGAGCCTCGTCGACGAGCTCGGCGCGGACGTCGGCATCGACTGGCACGGCCACCGCGACCGCGGACTCGGCCTCGTGAACACGCTCGCGGCTCTCGAGGCGGGTGCGACGCGTCTCCACGCGACCGCGCTCGGGATCGGCGAGCGCACGGGCAACACCGAGATGGACCTCCTGCTCGTCAACCTGAAGCTCACGGGCAGGATCGACAACGATCTCTCCAAGCTCGGCGAGTACTGCCGGGTCGCGAGCGAGGCCGTCGGCGTCCCGATCCCCGCGAACTACCCCGTGTTCGGCAAGGACGCGTTCGAGACCGCTACCGGAGTCCACGCTTCCGCGGTGATCAAGGCGTTCCGCAAGGGCGACACGTGGCTCGCGAACCGCGTCTACAGCGGCGTGCCCGCCGATCTCTTCGGCCTCGAGCAGGTGATCGCCGTCGGACCGATGAGCGGGCGCTCGAACGTGACCTGGTTCCTCGAGAAGCGCGGCCTGAAGCCCACCGACGACCAGATCCAGCGCGTGCTCGAGCTCGCGAAGAAGACGCCGCGGCTGCTCACCGAGGACGAGATCCTGGGCGCGGCGCGCTAGCGTGAAGCCGAAGACCGCTCTCCTCGTCGCAGCCGTCTTCCTGCCGCTCGTCGCCCTCCTCGCCTGGCAGGCGTGGCGGACCTACTGGCTCTGCGACGACGCGTACATCAGCTTCCGCTACGTCCGGAACTTCATCGAGGGACGCGGGCTTGTCTTCAACGCCGGCGAGCGCGTCGAGGGCTACACGAACTTCCTGTGGGTGCTCGAGCTCTCGGCCCTGTGGAAGGTCCTAGGGATCCGGCCCGAGATCGCGTGCACGATCCTCTCCGCGCTCTACACGGCGGGATCGATCGCACTGACGCTCGTCCTCGCGGCGAGCGGGCCGTTCCGCGACCGCCGACGGCTCGTCGCGGCGGGAGCGCTCCTCCTCCTCGGCGCGAGCCATACCTTCGCCGTCTGGGCGACGAGCGGCCTCGAGACGCGACAGTTCACGTTCTTCGTCCTGCTCGCGGTCGTCTGCCTGCGCGCCTCCGCGGACCGGCGGTCGCTGCTCGTGCTCGCGTCGCTCGCGCTCGCGGCGGGCGAGTACACGCGCCCCGAGGCGAACATGCTCTTCGGCTGCTGCCTCGCGTGGCTCGTGTTCGAGCGCGCGCGCACCGGACGCTTCCGCGCCGGCGAGATCGCGACGTTCGCGGCACCCTTCGCGGTCCTCGTCGGCATCCACTTCCTCTGGCGCTGGAGCTACTACGGCGATCTCTGGCCGAACACGTACTACGCGAAGCACGTGCGCGGATGGCCGGAGGCGGGGATCCGCTACATGCTCGCGGCGACCGTCGAGTTCGGACTCTACGCGCTCGTGCCGGCCGCGCTCGTCGGCCTCGTCGCGCGGATGCGCGCGGGCGACACGACGCATCTCCTGGCGCTCGCGTGCATCGTCCCGCACGTCGCCTACGTGATCTGGATCGGCGGCGACCACTTCGAGTACCGGGTGATGGACTTCTACTGGCCCTTCCTCGCGGTCGCGGCGCTCGAAGGGCTCGTGGCGCTCGCCCGCGCCTGGACGCGGCGCCGGCCCGCGATCGCGGACGTCGCGGTCCTCGCCCTCCTCCTTCTCTTGCTCGCGTGCACGTCGACGGTCCAGATCGCGAAGGAGGCGGCGTCCGCCGGGCTCGCGACGCGCGAGGAGACGCACCGACTGCAGATCGCGATCACGCGCGAGCGCTTCCCGGGGCTCTACGCGATCCCCGGAGCGCCGTTCCTGCTCGGCGCCTACAACCGCGTGAACGCGTACCTCGCTCCGCACGGCATCGCGGCGCCGCAGATCGAGCACCGGACGTTCTGGATCGAGCAACGGGCCGCGTTCGCTCCCTACGAAGCGCTCCACGGCACGGGCTGGGTCCCGAAGGACGCGGTGACGTGGAGCGACAGCATCGGCGTCTCGAGCTACTACCTCGCCGATCTCGTCGTGATCGACAACCACGGCCTGACCGATCGTCACGTCGCGCACCAGCGCGTCGACCGGCCGAACGACCAGCGCTACATGGCGCACGATCGGAGCGCGGACTGGTCGTACCTCGAGGAGCGCGGCTTCAATCTCATCGTGAAGCCCGTCGCGACGAGCGCGACGGAGGCGCTCGCGACCGCGAACTACGCGCTGCGGATCGCGGACGACGTGTGGATGCCCTTCGACTCCCTCGCGCCCGCGTGGGCCGACAAGGCGTTCCTCTCCGGCCAGGAAGTGCGCACGTGGCGCGTCCAGCAGGAGCTCGGGTGCTTCGCGGACGGGACTCTCTCGGGGTGGACAGCGGAGGGCGAGGCGTTCGCGCAAGGCCCGCGCGCCAACGCGGCGCGACGCCTGCGCATCCACCCGTACCGCCGCTGCACGCCGGGGATGCTGCTCGAGAGCCGCGGAACGACGGGCACCGCGCGATCGCCGGTCTTCCGCGTCTCGCCGGACGCGTGCCTCGAGTTCGTGTTCGGCGGCAAGGGCGACCGCGTCGGCGTGCGGCTCCTCGATGGCGCGACCGTTCTCGCCGAGTGGCATCCGCGCGACGCGAACGGTGTCACGCCCGAGCGCCATCCGCTCGGCGCGTGGACGGGACGGGACCTGTCGCTCTCGGTGTTCGACGACTCGGCCGAGGACGGCGCGTTCGTCCTCGTGGGCGAGGTCGTCGTGCTCACGCCGGTCGCGCTGAACCGGTCCTGATCGCGCGCCGTCTCAGCCGGCGCGGACGAAGGCGCGGCGCTCGATCGGCGCCGCCGGCTCCGGCGTTCCGTGGGTGCGGGCCCACGCGTTGTTCCACGCGCACGTGAAGCACTTGTGGTAGTGCCCGCGCTGGCGATCCTGGCACTGGCCCGCAATCACCTTGTGCGCGAAGAGCACCGGCGCGTGGTCGATGCGGGTGGGGCAGACGCGAAGATCTCCATCACGCGCTGTCCGTGCGGCGCGGCCGTCAGGAGCGAGGCCGTCATCGTGCGTCACCATGCGAGTCCTCCTTCCAGGGAGGCGGATGGGGGGAGCCGCCAGGTCCGAGGCGTCCATTGGAGTCCTCGCCCCCTCGAGAAGCAAGGTACGACGCCGACAGCGGGCGCGGCCCGCGTCCACAGGCCGAAAGGCCTGTGTAACGCAGCCGCGGTCAGCTCCGCGCCGCTTCCACGAGCGCGCGCCGGAGGTGACCCATCGCCTCTTCCGCGGCCTGGGCGCCGCGGTGCGCGTCGCGCGACAGCTCGACGGCCGCGAAGCCCTCGTAGCCGACGTCGTGCAGCGCGCCGAGCACCTCGACGAGATCGAGATCGCCTTCGCCGAACATCTTGTGCTCGTGGACGCCGTCCGAGATGTCGTCGAGGTGGACGTGCACGAGGTGCGGCGCCATCTCGCGGATCACGTCGCCGACGGGCAAGTCGCCCGTGACGAGGAGATGGCCGACGTCGAGGCAGAGACCGAGCTCCTCGCCCTCGCTGTCGAGGCGGCGCGAGAGCTCGATGAACCCGGACGGGCGCTCGACGAACATCCCGGGCTCGGGCTCGAACGCGAGCTCCACCTTCCGCTCGACCGCATGCTGGAGGAGCGGCACGAGCTCCGCGCGGAGCCGGTCCCAGATCCGTTCGCGCGCGTGGGGCACGTCGTCCTCCCCGACTTCGGCCTTCAGGTCGCCGGGCGCCGCGCCGGACCAGATCGAGACGACGCCTGCGCCGAGCTCCGCCGCGAGGTCGATCGAGCGCCGGATGAAGTCCGCGCGCCGCGCGCGGTCCGCCGCTCCGTCCTCGAGCAGCGTCGGCCGGTGCTTCCTCCGCGGATCGAGGAGGAAGCGCGCTCCGGTCTCGATCGCGAGTCCGAGGCCCAGGTCCTGCGCGCACGCGCGCACGGATTCGACTTCGCCGGGCTTCAGGTGATACGGATCGAGCTGCCCGACGTCGGGCGTGATCGCGACGCCTTCGTATCCGAGGTCGTGGAGCATCCGCATCGCGTCGAGGATGCGGTGGTGCGAGAGGCCGTTCGTGTTGTAGGCGAGCCGAGGCAAGCGTTGGTTCAGGAGACGGTCGGTTGAGTCGGGGGAGCCGGTGGAGCGGACGGAGCCGGCGGCGTCTGCTCGGCGCGCGCGGCTTCCTCGTTCGCGCGGATGCGCTTGTCCATCTCGGCGCTCGCGATGCGCGCCATCTCGCCGATCGAGAGATCGCGCGGGATCGCCGCGTCGAGGTCGCGCTTCACGGACTGGATCTCGTTCTGCATGCCCGTGTCGCGCCAGGCCGTGTCCAGCGACCGGCGCAGCTTGACGAGCTGCTTCGCCGCGTCGCCGGCGACCTGCGGGAGCCTCTTTCCGAACACGAGCAGGCCCGCGACCATCACGATCAGGAGCTCGACGCCGCCGAGATTGTCGATCAGGCCCAACATCGCGCGCCCATTCTAGCTCCTGCGGCGCGCCGGCCTCAGTCGCGGCCGAGCCAGCGATCCAGGATCCCGATTCCGCTCGGATGCCAGGTGATCAGCGGCGTCAGATTGATGCTGAACCGCGTTCCCTCGCCGGCGACGTACCCGAACTCCGTCTCCGTGACGAAGTCGTGACCGAGGCGCCGCAGCGTGAAGGCGTTGTCGAGGCGCCGGTCGTCGAGCGCGGACACGGTTTCGCTCAGCTCGATCTCCCACTTGTTGCTCGCGCGGTAGCGGGTCGCCGCGGATGCGGCCTCGTAGAGGAGGATCCCCGCCGGATCGACGCCGCGGTGGTACCCGAACTCGATGTCCCACTTGCGGAAGGGTCGGAAGCCGAGGAACGACCGCGAGTACACGGTGTCCTGGTTCTCCACGTCGTACCGGCCGTCGTGCGTGATCCCGACCGGGACGCTTCCGACCCACGTGAGGAGCTCGGCGAGGACGCCGACCGGCTGGAATCCGTCGGGCAGACCGTTCGGCAGGTCCGCGCCGTGCGTCGCGCGGACTTCCGCGTCGAAGTGCGCCGGGGAGTTCGGCTTCCACAGTCGTGTCCGCAAACCGACGTCGACGAAGCGCCCGTCGATCGAGTCCTCCGTGCGATCGAAGCGCACGGGCGTGCCGTCCGACTCCTCGGAGGCGACGTCGCCGTGGACGCTGACGAACGGGGAGATGGTGTTCAGGTAGCCGTTGCCGAATCCCTTCCAGAACGCCGTCGAGAGGTCGAAGCCGACGAGGGCGCCGGCGCGCGTGGGCGTCGTCGTCGGGTCGACGCCGCGGTCCCACGCCGTCGCGCGCAGCTCCGTCCACGGCGTCGCGCGCAGTCCGCCGAAGCCGAGCGAGAAGGGCGCCTCGAGCCGGTGCTCGGTGTCGAAGCGCGCGACTTCGCGATCGCCGAGGCCGTCCGGGAACGGCTGGTAGTACGCCGGGTTGCCGTCGTGCCGCTGGAGATAGGCCGTGTCGGCGCTGCCCGTGTAGAGGACGTCGAGCCCGAACAGGCTCGTGACCGGTGCCCGGCCGCGGAACACGCCGAACTTCGGCAATTCCTCGGTGTCGGTGCGATCCTCGAAGCGCACCTTCACGCTCGACGCGAACAGCCACTCCCCGTCCGCCTTCCTCCAGTGGAGGTAGTTGTCCTTCTGCTCGTAGCGGAAGTAGTCCCGCTCGAAGAATTCGGACTGCACCGCCGGATCGCTCTGGAGCGAGAGCGCGAGGTCGAACCACTCGTCCTTCGCCACCGTGTAGCGGCCGCGCATCCGGAACCAGTCCCGGAGGAGGTTCCGGTCGTCCTTCGGCACGCGGATGATGCCCTTGTCCTCGCTCCGGTCCGGGATGAAGCTGAAGTCCGCGGTGAGCCGGAAGTTGTCCCCGCTGCGCAGCTCGAGACCCGTACCGAGGAGAACGCCGCGCGTCCCGAGGTAGTCGGCGTTGAAGCGCCAGTGACCCTTCACGGACGTCTTCGGGAGCGAGAGCATCTTCGCGAAGATCCCGCCGAGGCCGTTCCCGACCTTGCCGAGGCCGATATTGAAGGTCGCGCCGACCGAGGCGCCGAACTTCGCGCTCTTCCCGAGATTGATGTTCTCGATGATCGGGTTGCCCTCCTCGTCCTTCGCGTACACGAGCGGCGGAAGCGGGATCGCCCACCCGTTCTCGAAGCGCAGCGTGTTCTTCGTCGCGGACACGTCGAAGTCGTGCACGCCTTCGCCGTTCGGCTTCAGGCGCAGATCGCCCGTCTCCACGACGTAGTGCGGCTCGTCGAATCCGCAGAAGGTCAGCGTCGCGCGATCGGCGCGCAGCGAGAGGTCCGACGAGACGCGCATCCACTCGGCGCTGACGCGCAGCTGCTGCGGCTTGCCGCGGATCTCCACGTCCTCGAGGAAGTCCGCGTCGCGGACCCATCCGTGTCCCTCGATGATGTCGAGATAGATCGCCTGCGCGCGCGCCACGCGCTGGCCCTTGTCCGTGAGCTCGATGTTGCCCTCGATGTAGGCCTCGCTCAGGACCTTGGCCAGCGGATCGGTGCGGAAGCGCGCGATGTCCGCGCGCAGCTTCGCGATCCCCTTGAGACCCTTGGTCTCCGCGGGCGGCGGCGCCTTCGGCGGGGGAGTCGCGCCCTTTTCGGCGACTTTCTCGGGCTCCTTGACGCGCAGGTCCGTGCCCGTCGCCGTCTCGGCCAGCTTCTTTCCACCGCTCCGCCTCCACTCCTCGCGGTCGACCCAGAAGAGCATCCACAGGGCGCGCATCTCGCGTTCGCCGTCGCGGTAGACCGGGTTCCGGAGCGCGAGGATCGACTTGTCCTCGCGATCGAAGGGCTGCAGCGACTCGTACGTGATCGACCAGGTTCCTTTCGCGCCCTTCGGCGGGACGAGCTCGCCCTTGTCCGTCGCGAGCAGCATGTTCTCCGAGTCGTACTCGATCCACGCGGACCGCATCGCGATGCCGCTCAACGCGAGCTCCGCCGGGTTCCCTTCGAGACGGACGTGCCCCTTGTTCCCTTCGAGCGTCTGTCCGCTCGCGGCCGCGCGCGTCCCGAGTTTCGCCTGGAACCCGTCCCAGGCGCGCACGGACTCGAAGTCGCGCCCCGAGATGCCGCGCTTCACGGCGAAGGCCCCGCCGACTTTCACGGATCCGGCGTCGATCGACCAGTCTTCCTTGTCGGTGGAGAGGCCGTCGACGTGCGCCGAGCCTTCGAGCAGGGCGTCCGTCGACGTCACGAGCAGGTGATCGGCGGACATGTGGCCGAGCACGATCTTGTCCGCCGCCGGCGCGACCGCCCCCGCGGCCGGCGGCTCGAGCGTGAGCTGGACGTGCCGCGCCTCGAGGCGCTCCTTCTCGAACTGGAACCAGTCCGCGACGAGAGAGTACGGCGTCGTCTCCCCCGCCATGCGCCCCGTCGCGTGGACGCGCTTGCCCGGCGACGCGGAGAGCTCGCCTCTCCCTTGCGGGTCCAGCGTGAACACGTCGCCCTCGCCGGAGACGCCGCCTTGCGCGCGCCAGTCGACGACGACGGAGCCCTCGGCGTGGACGTCCGATGCGGCGACCTTTGCGGGAACTTCCGAGCGCAACGCGCCCTTCGTCGTGCCCGTGACGCGGAGGCTGTCGCACGCGAGCGAGGACTCGCCGCGGACCGTGTCGAACTGGACTTGCACGGCGGACGACGCGTGCGCCTCGAACGGGCGCGGCGCGCCGGGCTCCTCGCTCTCGGCCTTGCCGAACGAGACGTGCACCTCGCCGCCCTGCAGGTGGTACGTCGCGTCCGCGGCGGCGAAGTCGAGGCGCACCGCTCCCGTCGCGTCGAGCGCGTCGGAGCGCGCGTGGACCGATTCGCCCTGGATGCTCGCTTCCTCGAAGCTCGCGTCGCCCTCGCCGCCCTTCCTCGCGTAGCGCGCCGGACGGCTCGGCGAGCCGGTCAGCTCGATGTCCTCGGGTCCGCGCGAGACGACGCGGTCCGCCGTGCCCCGACCCCGCGCGCCCTCGAGCACGACGTCGCCTTCCGCCGTG
This sequence comes from Planctomycetota bacterium, assembly GCA_036006425.1. Lineage (GTDB taxonomy): Bacteria > Planctomycetota > UBA1135 > UBA1135 > DASYPQ01. The sequence continues at coordinate 167,487 of DASYPQ010000010.1, read as the reverse complement.
AAGGTGCGTGCGTCCCAGTCGAAATCGCGCACGGTCAACGCGCTCGCTTCGCTCGCGTCCGGACCCGTCGTGGTGATCGTGACTCCGCGCGCGCTCGGGACGACGACCGATTTCCCTTGCATCCGCACCTCGAGCCCCTCCTGGGCGACGAGGGTGAGCAACGTCCCGTCCTCGCGGTGTCGGTGCATCGTCGTCGGTCCGGTCCCTTGCGCGTCGACGACCATCTCCCCGGCCTCGGTCGTCGTGGTCGCGAGGTGCACGCTGTCGCTGGAGAGGTCGTCGGTCTTCCACCCGAGCACGACGCCGCCGTCGGCCGTCAGGTCGGCGGACTTGTGGTCGGTCGAAGCCTTGCCCGCGAGCATCTTTTCGGCGTGCAGGCGCATGTCGCCCTCGGGAACGCGCAGATCGCCGGGTCCGGTCAGGCGGAACTTCGTCCCGTTCGTGAAGTCGAGTTCGAGCGGACCCGCACCGGAGAGCTCGGGGTGCGCGGCGCGGAACTCGCGCTCTCCAGGCGAGACGTACTTCCCCAGCGCGACCTTTCCGCTCGGCTCGCCGACGAGCGTGGCGGTCGCGAGGGTCCCGTCCGGCGCGAACGTGAAGTCGGCGGTTTCGGAATGGAAGACGTCCTCGCCGCGCTCGATCGCGACGCCCTGCTCGACGTGGGCCTTCGACGGCCGCCCGTCCGCCGAGAAATCGACGGTCGCCTTCGCGCCGCGCAGATTCCCCTCGACGCTCTCGACCGCGACGGCGCCGGTGAGGTCGGCGTGCTCGAGGCGGCCCTCGGGCGCGACGCGGAACGTGGCGCGATCGGCGCGGAACGTGTCGCCGCGGCTCTGTGCGACGACGTGACCCTGCGCGTCGACGGAAACGAGCTCGAAGTCCTTCCTCGCGCCCGTTCCGCCGCGCGCGAGGAGATGGATCTCGTCGGCGTCGAGGTGGGAGAGCTCCTCGCCGGTCGCGGAGAGACGCGCGCCCTTCGAGACCGTGATCTGCACGAACGGCTGGTCCTCGATGCGCACGCTGTGGAACTCGATCGGCCCGTCCGCGGTCGCGACGAGCGTCGCGACCGTGCCGTCCGGCAGGGAGAGCTGGATGCGCCCCGAGTGCGGCAACACGATGTTGCCGGCGTCGAGATCGGCCTCGAGTCCGTCGCCGTGCGCCTCGAGACCGGAGCCCGAGAGCTCGACCGGCTGGTCCGAGAGCCATCGTTTCGCCGCGACGCGCCATTCGAGCAGCGCCGTCCGGAGCGTCAGCGGCGTGATCGCGGCGTGCTCAAGGATCGTGGCCTCGACGTCCGAGAGCACGGCGCGGTCGGCCTCGCCGAGGTTCACCTTGCCGTCGAGGAACTCGATCTGGAGCCGCGTCCGCGGCGACGTGATTTCTGCCGTCGTGCGCCCGGTCACGGGATCGAGCTCGTGCACCGTCATCCCGCGCAGGACGTAGAGGTTCCCGCCGAGGGACTGCGAATCGTCCGCGTGCAGCGTCCGGATCGGCTTCTTCAGGTCCTGCTCGCCTTCGAATTGCGTCACGTCGACCGTTCCGCGCACGGCGAACACGAGCGGCGCCTGCTCCTTCCCCGAGCTCTCGGGCGGAAGAGGGATCTTCGTGAACTGTCCTTCCGCCACCGGCGGAACGCGTCGCTCCGCGGAGCTCCCCGCCGTGCGGACGCGCCCGCGGATGACGAGCAGTGCCGCCAGACCAATCCCGAGCAGCGCGATGAAGAGGAGGATCTTCCTCATCGCCCGGCCGCATCGACGATCGACTGCCATCGGCCCTGGGCGCGAAGGATCCGCTCGCACAGCTCGCGCACCGCGCCGCGTCCGCCGGCGTTCGCCGTGACGAGGTCCGCGCGCTCCTGGATCTCCGGTCGCGCGTTCGAAGGCGCCGCGAAGAACGCACTCCCCAGGCGCAGCCCGATGTCGGGGAGATCGTCCCCCATCGCGGCGGTGCGCTCGACGGGGATCGCGAGGCGTTCCTGGATCTCGCGCAGCGTCTCGCGCTTCGACTCGACGCGCAGGTGGACTTCGGGGACGCCGAGCTCGCGCGCGCGGAACGTGACGGCCGGGGAGCCGCGCCCGCTGATCCACGCGACGGTGACGCCGGCTTCCTGCATCCAGCGCAGGGCGATCCCGTCCTGCACGTCGAACGACGGCCGATCCCCCGCCGGCCCGTCGGCCCCGAAGGAGATCCTGCCGTCGGTCATCACGCCGTCGACGTCGAGCGCGAGCAATCGCACCTGCGCGAGCCGCGCGTCCTCGGGCTCCCGTTCTGCTTGCGCCGCCACGCAGGTTTCCTGCTAGAGCCGCACGTCGAGGAGATCCTGCACGTCGAGCAGCCCGACGGGGCGGCGCTCGGCATCGATCACGGGGATCTGGTCGATGCGGTGCTCGGCGAGCACGTGTTGTGCCTCCTCGACGAGTCGGTCCGAGCGGATCGTCTTCGGGTTCTTGCCCATGTACTCGTCGACCGGGGCGTGCATGTCGAGCGGGCGACCGTCCTCGAGCAGGCGGGCGAGGTCGCCGTGGGTGAAGATCCCTGCGAGCTTCCCCTTGGCGTCGACGACGAGAGCCGCTCCCGGGCGGCCCGGGGTGCGGTTCATGACGAGCACGACGTCCTTCAACGACGCTCCGCTCTTCGCGATCGGGAGCTGCTCGCCCTTCCGCATGACTTCGGCGACGCGCATCAACTTCCGGCCGAGCGAGCCGGCGGGATGGAAGAGGGCGTAGTCCTCGCGGCCGAAACTCCGCTCCTGGAGCACGACCATCGCGAGTGCGTCGCCGAGCGCCAGCATCGCCGAGGTGCTCGCGGTGGGCGCGAGCTTCATCGGACAGGCTTCCTCGACGGGACCGATGTCGAGCACGCAGTCGGCGAGGCGCGCGAGCGTGGAGCTCGTGTCGCCCGTCATGGCGAGGATCGAGGCTCCGAGCTTGCGCGCGGGGCCGATCAACGCGCTCGTCTCGCCCGACTCGCCCGAGTTCGAGATGAGGAAGAGGAGATCGCGCGACCGGATGCGCCCGAGATCGCCGTGGAGCGCCTCGGTCGGGTGCAAGAACAAGGAAGGCGTGCCGGTGCTCGCGAGCGTCGCCGAGATCTTCTGGCCGACGAGTCCCGCCTTGCCGACGCCCGCGACGACGACGAGGCCCTCGCAACCGAGCACCATGTCCACGGCGCGCAGGAACCCGTCGCCGAGGCGCTCCTCGAGTCCAGCGATCGTCGTCGCCTCGAGGCGGATCACCTCCGCGGCTCGGGACAGTCGTTGCTTGGATTTCGGATCGCTCGCGGGCACGCTCGACTCCTCGGCCGCCGGAGGACGGGGAAGAGCGCCGGACGCCCCTCGCGACCCTGCCCCGCACGGCGCGAGGGCGATTCTAGAGATGGGCGCTCCCCCTTCAAGCGAACCTCCGCGCTCGCATTGGTTGGCGATCGACGACCTGTAAGATGCCCCGAGCGATGTCGCTGCTCGGTTCGAGGGGAGTCTGGACGCGCGCCGCCGGACTCGTGGGCACGGCGGCGGCGTTCGCCTTCGCGATGCCGCAGTTCTCGGGCATGGATCCCGTCGCGCTCGTGATGTCGATCGCGCTGCTCGTCATCTGCCTCGGCGTGCACGAGGCCGCTCACGGCTGGGTGGCGTTGAAGTGCGGCGACACGACGGCGCGCGATCTCGGGCGGATCACCCTGAATCCGATCCCGCACATCGACCCGGTCATGACGATCCTCCTGCCGGCGATGCTCTACATCGGGAGCGGCGGCCGGATGATGTTCGGCGGCGCGAAGCCCGTCCCGGTCAGCTTCCACCGGCTGCGCCACCCCTGGCGGGACATGAGCCTCGTCGCGCTCGCAGGTCCGGGATCGAACCTGCTCCTCGCGGTGTTCTTCCTCGTGGCGCTGAAGTTCTTCCTTCGCACGGGGCTCTACAACGGGGCCGCGATGGACGCCTACGATCGGCTCGACGACTTCCTGCCCCGGGTCCTGCTCACCACCGTTCGTTTCAACATCGTCCTTGCCGTCTTCAACATGGTGCCGATCCCGCCTCTGGACGGATCGCGGGTGATGGCCTGGCTGCTCCCCGACGCGCTGCGACAGAGCTACGTCAGCCTCGAGCGCTTCGGGATGATCTTCATCTTCGCCCTGCTGTACTTGGTGCCCGCCTTCAATCAGTATCTCTACACAACCGTGAACTCCGTCTTCCGGGTCCTCGACGCGGCCGTGCCCATACGAATCGGGTGATGATCGACTCCTTCACCGTACGCCTCGACAAGGTCTTCCACGGACCGATGGATCTCCTCCTGCACCTCGTGCGGGAGCAGGAAGTCGAGATCCACGAGATCGAGATCGCGCGCGTGATCGAGGGATTCCTCGGCTACCTCGGGAGCCTCAAAGATCTGGACATCGAGGTCGCGGGCGACTTCGTCGTCATGGCGGCGACCCTGATGTCGATCAAGTCGCGCTCGCTGCTTCCGCGCGAGGAGATCGACCTCCAGGCGGAGCTCGACCCGCGCGACGAGCTCATCCAGCGCCTCATCGAATACCGGCGCTTCCACGAGGCCGCCGCGAACCTCGGCGGACTGTGGGACCTTCGCGCGCGCTGCTTCTCCCGCGGCAGCGCGACCGAGGATCCGCGCGACGGCGAGGCCGCGGTCCTCGAGCTCGGCGACCTGACGTCGTGGGACCTCCTCGCCCAGTACTCGCGCCTCCTGCGCGAGACCCAGGCGGGCCGCCCGCACCACGTCGCCGCGGACATGCGCCCCTTGCGCTTCTACGTCGACGAGCTCTCGCGCAGGATCCTGAGCCTCGGCGAGATGCCGCTGCGCGCTCTCCTCGCGCATTTCGAGCCCGAGCGCAGCCGCGAAGCGCTCGTCGGATCGTTCTGCGCTCTGCTCGAGCTCGTCAAGCTCGGCCTCGTGACCGTCGACCAGGAAGGCCCGCGGGGCGAGATCCGGCTGCGCCTGCGCCCCGAGCACGCCGGCGACCTCGAGAGCGTCGTCCGGGCCTCCCTCTTCGACGACGAAGTGACCGAGGAACCGGTCGCCGGGGCCCCGGCGGCGGTTCCGGCGGAGGGATAGGCGTCCTCTGTGGACCTCGGAGGGAGTCGAGGCCATATTGCCCCTCCTTCCAACCGCCCCGTGCGAGAGAGTGTGACCCCCCGAACCATGAGCAACGCCCTCGATGTGACCGACAGCACCTGGGAATCCGCGGTCCTCCAGAGCCAAGTGCCCGTCCTCGTCGACTTCTGGGCCGAGTGGTGCGCGCCCTGCCGCGCCATGGGCCCGTCCGTCGACAAGCTCGCGACCGAGTTCAGCGGCAAGCTGAAGGTCGTGAAGTTGAACACCCAAGACAACACCGAGGTCCCCGCGCGCTACGGGATCAACGCGATCCCGACGTTCCTCGTGATCAAGAACGGGGAAGTGGCGAAGCAGCTGATCGGTCAGCTCCCGTACGACAAGCTCAAGGCTGCGGTCGCCCCGCACCTCTGATCGCGCTGCGCCCGGGACGCGCCGGGGCACCATCGTGCGTCTCGTCTTCCTCGGATCCCCGCCGTTCGCGACACCGGTCCTCGCGCGCGTGCTCGAGAGCCGCCACGTCGTCGCGGCCGTCGTGACGCGCCCCGATCGCCCCAGCGGGCGGGGCTTGAAGGTCGACGTCTCGCCGCTCGCGCTGCTCGCGCGCGCGCGGAGCGTCGCCGTCCTCCAACCCGCATCCGCGCGCGACCCCGCGTTCGTCCAGGCGGTGCGCGCGCTCGAGCCCGAAGTACTCCTCGTCGCGAGCTACGGCGAGATCCTCGGCCGCGATCTGCTCGAAGTCGCGCCGCGCGGCGCCCTGAACGTCCACGCGTCGATCCTCCCCCGCCACCGCGGCGCGTCTCCGATCCAGGCCGCGATCCTCGCCGGCGACGCGGAGACGGGCGTCTCGATCCAGCGCATGGTCCTCGCTCTCGACGAAGGCGACGTGCTCCTCGAGAAGCGCACGCCGATCGGTCCGCGCGAGAACGCGAGCGAACTCCTCGACCGGCTCTCCGCCCTCGGCGCCGAGGGAGCCGTCGCGGCGCTCGATCTCCTCGAGGCGGGGAAGGCGACGTTCACGCCCCAGGACCCGACGCGGGCGACGTACGCGCGGCGGATCCAGAAGGAGCAGGGCCGCATCGACTGGACGAAGAGCTCCGCGGAGCTCGTGCGGCACGTCCGCGCGATGACGCCGTGGCCCGGCGCGCGCGCGACCGCTCCGGGCGGCAAGGAGATCGTGCTGCTCGACGCCGAGGCGGCCGAGATCCCGCGCAGCCCGACGCCCACCGAGCCGGGAACGATCCTCGGATCGGAGCGCGGCCTCCTCGTCGCGACCGGCGACGGCGCGCTGGCCGTCTTCGGCGTCAAGCCCGCCGGCGGAGTGCGCATGCACGGCGCCGCCTGGCTCCGCGGCGCGCGTCTCCAGCCGGGCGCGCGCTTCCTCCCCTGATGCTCCGCGAAATCGCCTGGCGCATCCTCCGCGGCGGCGCACCCGTCCTGATGCGGGAAGTCGACCGCGCCGCGCGCGAGAACGGCCTCGACGCCCGCGACCGCGGCCTCCTGCGGCGCCTGATCGGAACCGAAGTGCGTCGTCGCGCGACGCTGCGCGCGCTCGTCGCGAAGTTCGCGAGCGGGAAGCCCGACGCCGACGTCGCCGCGCATCTCCACGTCGGGCTCGTCCAGCTCTTCTTCCTCGACCAGGTCCCCGATCACGCCGCCGTCGGCGAGACGGTCGGAGCGACGCGGGAGACGCTCGGGCCGCGCAAGGCGGGCTACGTGAACGCCGTGCTGCGCGCCGCGACCGCCGCGCGCAAGGCCGGGACGACGGGCGATCCGCGCCGCGATCTCGCGCTCTGCGATCGGCACGTCGCGGAACCCGTGTTCCCCGATCCGAAGGAGCACCCGCTCCTGTGGATGGAGAGCGCGCTCTCGATCCCCGCGCCGCTCGCCAAGCGCTGGACGCGCCGCTACGGCGAGGAACGCGCGCGCGCCCTCGCGCTCTCCGCTCTCTCCGAACCCGATCTTTCGCTCCGCACGATCGAGCCGCGCGAAGCCGTCGCGCGCGCGCTCGAGGAGCTCGGCCTGGCCCCGCGCAACGGCGAACATCCCGCGATCCTGCTCCTCGCCGCCGAGCACACCGAGCGGGCGCTCGCGTCGGAGCTCTTCGCGCGCGGCGCGTTCCAGGTCCAGGGCGAGACGGCACTCCGTTCCGCCGAGCTGCTCGGCGCCCGCGCGGGCGAGCGGCTGCTCGACGCCTGCGCGGCGCCCGGAAGCAAGACCAGCGTGCTCGCCGGCACCAGCGCGCGCGTCCTCGCCTGCGACTCGAGCTTCGAGCGCCTCCTGCGCGTCCGCAACGGCCTCGCGCGCCTCGCGCTCGCGAGCAACGCCAGCCTCGTCGCGTGCGACGCCGCCACTGCGCTCGCGGAGAACGCATTCGACGGCGTCCTCCTCGACGTCCCCTGCAGCAACACGGGCGTCCTCGCGCAGCGTCCGGAGGCGCGCTGGCGCTTCGGTCCCGCGTCGTCCCGCTCCCTCCAGGCTCTCCAGGAGCGGATCCTGCGCGAAGGCGCCGCGCGCGTCCGGCCCGGCGGCCGTCTCGTCTACTCGACGTGCAGCCTGGAGCCCGACGAGAACCACCAGCGCGTCGCGACCTTCCTCGCGAGTCATGCGGACTTCGCGCTCGAGGAAGAGATCCACGCCCTGCCCGATCCGCGCGGACCCGCGGGGCCCGTCGACGGCGGCTACGCGGCGCGCTTGCGCCGGAGCTGAGACGCGCTCACAGCACGTCGGTCTGTTCGTCGAGCGGGACGGCCTTCAGATCGAGCAGCACCGCGGCGTCCGCTTCGTCGAAGAGGTTCGACCAGTCGGACGCTTCCGCGCCGGTGAGCTCCGACGGCAGCCCCGACGGCAGCGCCGACGCCGGCGAGCTGAGCTTCGACTCGAGCCATTGCCGGTTCGAGCGCACCGTGCCGCAGATCGGCAGGATCGAGAGACCGCTCTTCGTCGCCAGCGCATCGAGGATCTCCGTCGTCGAGAGCGACGGCATGAGCACCGTCAGGACCGTGCCGTGTCGCGACAGCGGAACGATGCACTCCTTCAGGAGGAACGCGGTGTCGAGACCCTGACCGGCCTTCGGATCGGGATCGGCGAGCTCGACCGTCAGGAACGCGAGACCGTAGATCTCGCAGACGAGGCGCGAGAGCTCCCAGTCGGCCACGAGGTTCGCGGTGACGAGCGCCTCGGGGAAGGACGGTCCGCCGCGCAGGCTGAACTGGAGCGCATCCTGAATGGCGCGCGCGTCGACGATCCCGCGTTCGGCGAGAACTTCGGCGAGACGTCCGTAGTCGAGGCGCTGGCGGCTCTTCACGGGGGAGCGAAGTGGATCGAGGTGACCTGCGGGGTCGGCCCGCGAATGCGGTCCGGCTTCCCTGTATCGGCCGGCGGGGCGCGGCGCTGGAGTCCTCCCCGCCCGCTCCGGACTCCCCCTCGATTCCGGCCCGCGGAGGGCCGGCGGCCGGGGCCTACACGTCGAGGTTCGTGACCTCGAGAGCGTGCCGTTCGATGTACTCCCGGCGCTGCTCGACCTGCTCCGACATCAGGATCGTGAAGATCTCGTCGGCGCCCATCGCGTCCTCGATGTGCACCTGGTAGAGCGTGCGCCGCGCCGGATCGAGCGTCGACTCCCACAGCTGATCCGCGTCCATCTCGCCGAGTCCCTTGTAGCGCTGGACGTCGATCTCCGACTGCGCGCCCTTGCGCAGGGCGGCCGCGAGCGCGAGCGGGTCGGTGCAGGACTGCGGCTCCTTCGCGCCCTCGACGCGCCACTCGCCGCCGCCGCGGAGCACGAGACCCTTCTTCTCGAGATTGCCGAGGATCCGTACGAGCTCCTCGACGTGGGAGATGTGGCACACGACGACGTGCGCCTCCTCGCGCGAGAAACCCCGCTCGGGACCGTCGTACACGCGCAGCGCTTCGCCCGGACGCAAGCCGACCTTCGCGAGCTCGAGGAAGTCGTTCAGCTCTCCCAGCGTCGCGAAGAACCGGCCCTTGTGCTGCGCGAGCGCCCAGTGCGAAGGGAGTCGCGTGCCGTCGAACGCGCGCACGAGCTCGCGCATGGGGACGCCCGCCCAGGGAGGCGCGGCTTCGGCCGCGACGTCCTCGAGACGGCGCAGCTCGTCGGAGAGGTCCCGCAGCGCTGCGCCCTTCCACGTGCGATTCGAGCGCGGATCCACGACGGACAGCGCCTCGACACCGCGCTCCGTCAGCACGGTCCGGAGCTCGGCCTCGGTCGTCACGTACCGCTGTCCGTTCTTCCACGAGAGCTTGTAGAGCGGCGGTTGGGCGATGTAGAGGCGACCGGCTTCGATCAGGTCGCGCATGTGGCGGAAGAAGAACGTGAGGAGCAGCGTCCGGATGTGCGATCCGTCGACGTCCGCGTCCGTCATGATGATCGTCTTGCCGTAGCGCAGCTTCTCGAGCGCGAACTCGTCGGCGATGCCCGTTCCGAGCGCCGAGATGATCAGCTGGATTTCCGAGTGCGACAGCATCTTGTCGAGCCGCGCGCGCTCGACGTTCAGGATCTTTCCCTTGAGCGGCAGGACCGCCTGGAAGCGCCGGTCGCGGCCCATCTTCGCCGAGCCGCCGGCCGAATCGCCTTCCACGAGGAAGAGCTCGGACTCGTCGAGGTTGCTCGATTGGCAATCGGCGAGCTTTCCGGGCAGGTTCCCGCTCGCGAGCGCCGACTTCCTGCGCACGAGGTCGCGCGCCTTGCGCGCCGCTTCGCGCGCGGCCTGCGCGAGCATCGCCTTCTGGATGATCGACTTCGCCGCCGCCGGATGCTCCTCGAGGTACGTCGAGAGCTGTTCGCTCACCGCGGACTCGACGATGCCCTGGACCTCGCGATTGCCGAGCTTGTCCTTCGTCTGGCCTTCGAACTGCGGCTCGGGCACCTTCAGCGCGAGGATCGCCGTCACGCCCTCGCGCAGGTCGTCGCCGCTCGGCATCTCGTTCGCGTCGCGCACGAGCTTGCCGGCCTTCGCGTAGTTGTTCAGCGACCGCGTGAGCGCGGCCTTGAACCCCGCGAGGTGCGTGCCGCCTCCCGGCGTGTTGATGTTGTTGACGAAGCAGTAGACGGTCTCCTGGTAGGTGTCCGTGTACTGCATCGCGAGCTCGATCTCGTACTCGCGGTCCGCCACTTCCGGCACGGGGACGATCTTCGCGAAGTGGATGATGTCCGGGTGCAGCACGACCTTGTTCTTGTTGACGTGCTGGACGAACGTGCGCACGCCCTCGGGGAACTCGAAGTGCTCCTTCGCGCCGGTCCGCTCGTCCTCGAGATCGATGACGATCCCGCGCGTGCCCATGAGGTAGGCCATCTCGCGCAGCCGCTTCGCGACGATCTCGTACTGGATCTCCGTCGTGCTGAAGATCTCCGCGTCGGGCTTGAACACGACCTGGGTGCCGGTCCGGTCCGACTTGCCGATCACCGCGAGCGCTTTTTCGCGGTCGCCGCGCCGAAAGCTCATCTGGTGGATCGCGCCTTCGCGGTGGACCGTGACCTCGAGCCACTCGGAGAGCGCGTTGACGCACGAGACGCCCACGCCGTGGAGACCGCCCGAGACCTTGTACGCGCTCTTGTCGAACTTCCCGCCCGCGTGGATGCGCGTCAGCGCCACCTCGACCGCGGGGATCCCCTCGGTCGGGTGGATCCCCACCGGAATGCCGCGCCCGTCGTCGGTGACGCTGACCGAGCCGTCGAGGCGGATCACCACCTCGCAGCGGCGCGCGTAGCCCGCGAGAGCCTCGTCCATCGAGTTGTCGACGACCTCCCAGATCAGGTGGTGGAGGCCGCGCACATCGGTGTCGCCGATGTACATCGCGGGACGGATGCGGACCGCCTCGAGACCTTCGAGGACGGTGATCGAGCCGGCGTCGTACGTGGGTACTTGTGTGTCCTGTGCCATGTTCAGCGCTTCAGTCGGAAGACGACGCGACGGATGACGGGTTTGGCCAAGCGCGCGTTCGCGCGTTCTCTGTAGCCCTCGCCCGTGAACGACGCGAGCTCCTGGAAGTGACTCGCGGAGTCCACCTCGACGACGAGCTCTCCGCGTTCGAACCGGACCGGCTTCGCACGGTGCGCGAGGTCCTTCCCGAGGGCCTGGATCCACGCCTCGAACACCGGCCAGTGACGCAGGCGCGAGCCCAGACCGCTGGCGCGGAGGAAGCCGCCGACGGCGTCCTGCATCGACACGGCCTCCGGTCTCGTGCCGGCTTTCCTCAAGCGTCGACCGTGATGGGCATGACGACGTACATGTAGTTCTCGCCGAGCGTGAACTTGCCGGGGCTCGTGCGCTCGTTGAACTGCAGGCGGACCTGGCCTCCCTCGCAGCTCTTCAGTCCGTCGAGGACGAAGTCCGGGTTGAACGCGATCTCGGCTGCGTTCCCCTTGAATTCGACTTCCATCCGGGCGCGCGCTTCGCCGCGCCCGGCGGACTGGCCGAACAGCTCGAGCTCGCCTTTCGAGAGCTTGAGGCGCACGGCCCGCGCCTCGACGCCGGTCACGTTCGCGACGAGGTGCAGCTTCTTCGCCAGCGTCGCCGCGTCGGCTTCCATCAGGTTTTGCGATTCCTTCGGGATCACCGCGGCGTAGCGCGGGAACTCGCCGTCGACGAGTCGCGAGAAGATCTCCGCGTTCTTCGTGCGCATCCCGACCTGGTTCTCGCCGAAGCTGAATTGCACCTGCTCGAGCGGGTCGTGGATCACGCGGCAGAAGAGATTCAGGGCCTTCGCCGGGATCAGCGCCGGTTTCGGCTTCGCGCCACGGGTCTCGATCCGCGCGCTCGACAGCGCGAGCCGGCGCCCGTCCGTCGCGACGAGCTTCAGCGCGCCGTCCTCGACCTCCGCGAGCACCGCGTGCATCGCGTACCGCCCGGCTTCCCTCGCCGCGGCGAACACGGTCCGGTTCACGAGCTTCACGAACTCGCCGCCCTGGATCGAGAACGTCTCGCTGTCCCCGAAGCGCGAGATCACCGGGAACTCGTCGGGGTCGCTCGTCACGAGCTCGCAGGCGTCCTCGCCGCCCGCGATCCGGCACGCGTTCTCGCGCGTCTGGAGGCTGACCTCCTCCGACGACAGGTCGCGCACGAAGTCGAGCGTGACGCGCGCGGGGACGACTGCGGGTCCCGGCTCCCCGACCTTGACGTCGTCGATGCGGTAGCGCACGGCGCACTCGAGGTCCGTGCCGACGAGCTCGAGCGCGTCGTCGGTCGCGACGAGGCAGACGTTCTCGAGAGCCGGTTTCGTGCTCTTCCCGGGGATGACGTTGTTCACGACGGCCAGGCCTTCGCCGAGCTTCTCGCGATCGCAGATGACCTTCATGCCGAGGGCTTCCGTGTGCTGGGGTGGGGAGGGACTTCGACGGGGAACGTGGAGAGAGGACTCTCTTCTGATTCATTCATTAGAACGGATCACAGTCTCAGAAGGGACCCTCACGAGGCGTGGAGAACCTCGGGCGACGCGTCTCTAACACCGCGCCCGCGTGGACCTTCCGCTCGTCCGCGCGGATCCCGACGCTGTGGACGCGGTGTGCACGCGGCGTGGAGTCGCGCGAACCTTCCCACGCCACTCCGCAAGTCGAGGAGCGAGGGCGAGGGAGCTCGTGCAGAACGGACGGACTGTCCACGTCGGATCCCCAGGTTCTCCAGATGGAGTCGGGAGGCGTGGCGGGACCGGGGAACGAGGGAGCGTGGAGGCTCCGCGCGCTCACGCCGGCGGCACCTTGAGCTTGCCGAGGAGCGCATCGAGCGCCTGACGGCACTCGGCGTTCTCGGACGCGAGCTGCGCGATCTTCTCGACCGCGTAGATCACCGTCGAATGGTCGCGACCGCCGAAGAAGCCGCCGATCTCCTCGAGCGAATGCCGCGTGATCTGGCGCGCGAGGTACATCGCGATCTGGCGCGGATACGCGATCGTGTTCGTGCGCCGCTTCGACTGGAGCTCGGAGAGCTTGACCCCGAAGCGCTCCGTCACGACGTTCAGGATGTCCTCCATCGAGGGCTGTCCCTGACGGGCGGCGAAGAGGTCGCGCAGGGCTTCGCGCGCGAGCTCGGCGGTCACGGGCCGATCCGAGAGGTTCGCGTACGAGAGGAGCTTCGTCACGGCCCCTTCGAGCTCGCGGATGTTGCTGTCGATCCGCTCGGCGAGGAGACGCGCGACGTCGTCGGGGACCTCGCGGCCGCGCTCGCGGCTCTTGCGCTTCAGGATCGCCATGCGCGTCTCGTAGCAAGGCGGCTCGATCTCCGTGACGAGCCCCCACTTGAAGCGCGAGACGAGCCGCTCCTGCAGCGTGGGGATGTCGCGCGGAGGACTGTCCGAGGAGAGCACGATCTGCTTCCCCATCTGGTGGAGCGCGTTGAACGTGTGGAAGAACTCCTCCTGCGTGCGTTCCTTGTTCGCGAGGAGGTGGATGTCGTCGACGACGATCACGTCGACGTTCCGGTACTTGTGCCGGAACTTCTGGAGGTCGCCATCCTCGAGCGCGTTGATGAAGTGGTTGACGAACGTCTCGCAGGAGAGATAGAGGATCCGCGTCTTCGGATCGCGCGCGAGCAGGGCGAAGCACAGCGACTGGAGAAGGTGCGTCTTCCCGAGTCCGACGCTGCCGTGCAGGAAGAACGGGTTGTACGCCTTCCCGGGAGCCTCGGCGGTGCCGACGGCAGCCGCCCACGCGAACCGGTTGCACGGTCCGACGACGAAGTTGTCGAACGTGTACTTCGGGTTGAGGCCGAGATCGCTCGCGAAGAGGAGCCCGACATCGACGGCGGGAGCCGCCGGCGCCGGCGCCGCGACGTCCGAGCCTTCGGAGCGGCTCTCGGCCGTGGAGGCGAGAGGACGCGCGACCGCCTCGGGATCGACGAGGAATTCCGCCCGGCGCGGGGAGCCGAACACTTCCTTCGCGGCGATCTCGATCACCTCGCGGTAGTGGCTCTCGAGCCAACCGCGCGAGAACTTGTCCTGCAGCGCGATGCGCACGACACCGTCGTCGGCGTGCAGCAACGCGGCGCGACGGAACCACGTCTCGAACTGTCCCGGTTGGATCCGCGAACGCACGGACGCTTGCAGCGCGCGCCACAACGCCTCGAGCGATTTCGCGTTGGCGGCGTCGTCGAGCTGCGACTGCGGAGCCGCGCTCGCTCGCGAGAGCCAACCCGTTGCTTGCGGATCGTCAGGGCAAGACTCGGGAGCAGCATTCGCGTCGTGCGAAGACATGTGCGAGTTGGCGGCGATCCGGGAAAGGGGGGAAGCGGCGTCGCGTGCTCGCCGCAGGTCGGGGGGGCTCTCTTCCGCGGTCGGCGATGTCTCGGAACACCATTCCGCCGACGCGCGCCCATTACATGCGCGCTCGATCACGCGATCAACGACGAAGCGACAATCTCTTCGCGTGTTCTTCGCGTGACGCACACACGGGCGACGCTCAGCGCAGCGCGCTCACGGATCTCCGCAAGATGTCCACGGCCATGTGGACATCTTGTGGAGTCGTCGCCCGGCCGAGCGAGAGCCGCAATCCCGAGCGCGCGCGCTCGGGAGCGAGCCCCATGGCGAGGAGCACGTGCGACGGCTCGAGCGATCCGCTCGCGCACGCCGAGCCCGCGCTCGCTTCGAGCCCTTCGAGGTCGAGTCGCGCGACCAGCATGCGCCCGTCGACGCCGCCGAACGAGAGGTTGAGCGTGTTCGGGAGACGCTCGTCCGAATCGATCGGAGGACCGAGGAGCTCCACATCATCTAGAGACTGTTGCACCTCGCTCCACAATTGGAGGGATAGCGCGCGCGATGTCACGGCGAACGCAGCCTGCTCGCGGACCGCCGCTTCGAGCGCCAGCGCCGCGGCGCTGATCGCGGGCACGTTCTCTGTACCGGGACGCACACCGCCCTCCTGGCCGCCGCCGAACAGCGGGCCGCGCAGCGCGACGCCCTTCCGCTTGGTGAGGATCCCGACGCCGAGCGGGCCACCGACCTTGTGCACCGAGAACGACGCGAGGTCGACGTGCCACGCGGCGAGATCGAGCTGGACGCGTCCGAGGGCCTGCGCCGCGTCGGTGTGGAACAGAGGTCGCTCGCGCCCGCGGCGTGCGAGCCCGGCACCGATCGCGGCGATCGGCTGCAGCGTCCCGACCTCGTTGTTCGCCGTCATCACGGACACGAGGTCCACGCCTCCCGCCGCAACGAGCCCCGCGATCTCGTCGGGATCGACGCGGCAGGCGCGGTCGACGCCGACGCGGGTCACGGTCCAGCCGCGCGCGGCGATCTCGTCGGCGGCGCCGAGGACGGCCGAGTGCTCCGCCGCGTTGGTGATCATCGCGCCGTGTTCACGGCGCGCCCGCGCGGCACCGAGCAGCGCAAGATTGACGGATTCCGTCCCGCCCGACGTGAACACGATCTCGTCCTCGTGCACGCGGAGGGCCGCCGCTGCCCGGGCCCGCGCTTCGTCGAGGATCGCCCGCGCGGCGCGGCCCGCGCGGTGGACGCTCGAAGGGTTGCCGCCGAGCGTGTCGAGCACGTGGAGGAGGTGCGCGCGCACCTCCGGGCGCATCGGCGTCGTCGCGTTGTGGTCGAGATGGACGCGCGTCATGAAGCTCGGGCGGGGTCCGCGGCGACCAGCCGTCGGTAGAGGTCCTCGTACAGCGCGACGACCTTGTCCCGACCGAACCGCTCTTCCGCCGCGCGCCGCGCCGCGGCGCCCATCCGTTCACCGCGCGCCGCGTCGAACAGGAGCTCCCGCAACTTGCCAGCGAACCCTTCCATGTCGTCCACGCCGGCGAGCAGGCCCGAGACCCCGTCATCGACCACCTCGGACACGCCGCCGACGCGCGTCGCGACGACGGGCGTGCCGCACGACATCGCTTCGAGCGCGGAGAGGCCGAACGACTCCTCGAAGCTCGAGAGCGCGAACACGTCCGCGGACGCGAGCAGCTCGGGCAGCGCGTCGCGCTCGCCGAGGAACCGCACGCGATCGCCGATCGCGAGATCGCGTGCGAGCTCGCGGCACACGCGCTGGTCGGGGCCGTCGCCGACGAGCGTCAACGTCGCGGCGGTCCCGCGCGTCGCGAGATCGAACGCGCGCAGGAGCCACGGCACGCGCTTCACCGGCCGGAAGTTGGACACGTGGACGGCCCGACCGCCCCCGCGTCGCCGGTCCGGCGCAGCGGACGGATGGAAGAGGTCCGTGTCGACGAAGTTCGGGATCACCACGATCTCGCAGGGCGCGTCGCGGAGCGCGGCGCAGAAGCTCTCGCGCGTCCGCCGCGCGAGGTCCGCCGACACGGTGGTCACGGCGTCGCTCTCGCGGATCACGAACTCGGTCAGCGGCGCGTACGAGGGATCCGTCCCGACGAGGGTGATGTCCGTGCCGTGCAACGTCGTCACCATCGACGGCGCCGGACGGCCGTGGTCGGCGCGCGCCGCGGAGCGCGCGAGATACGCCGAGACCGCGTGTGGCAGCGCGTAGTGCGCGTGCAGGATGTCGAGCCCGTCGGCGCGGTGGACGTTGAGCACCGACGACGTGATCGCGAGGTCGTGGGGCGTCGAGTGGAACAGGGGGTACGGGATCCCCTGGGACACGTGCATCTGCACGGGGCCGGCCGAGCGCGCGAGGCGCGGCGGCACGTCGTTCGAGAAGAGGTGCACCTCGTGTCCGCGCGCGGCGAGCGTCAGCGCGAGCTCGCTCGCGACGACACCGGATCCGCCGTAGGTCGGATGGCAGAGGATCCCGATCTTGAGGGTGCGATCCATGTCGGGCACCGTCCGCGACTTCACTGCGGCGCGACGTAGCTCTCCAGGATCTCGAACGCATCCGACGGCAGCGCGGGCAGGCCGTCCGCGCCGAGCGCGGGCTTCGCCGGCGGCGCCGCGGGCGTCAGCACGATCGTTCCGAGCTCCGGAGCGGGCGCGGCGCGGACGACCGGCGCCTGCGGGAGCTCCTGGATCGGCGCGAAGGCCGCGAGATCGGGATCGCGACTCTCGCCGCGCGCGATCTCGCGGGCGAGGGCGAGGTAGTCCTGCGCCCCGTTGGAGTCGGGCGCGTACTGGAAGATCGTCTTGCCGAAGCTCGGCGCTTCCGCGAGCTTCACGTTGCTGCGCACGGGACAGGGCAGGACCTGCCCCGGGAAGAACTTGCGGATCTCCGCGAGCACCTCGCGCGCGAGCTTCAGGCGGCTGTCGTACAGGCACGGCAGGATGCCGGTGATCTCGAGCTTCGGGTTCAGGCGCTTCCGGAGGAGCTGCAGGATCTCGACGAGCTTGCTCATCCCCTGCAGCGCGAGGAACTCCGTCTGGATCGCGACGAGCACCTCGCTCGCCGCGGCGAGGGCGTTCACGGACAGGAGCCCGAGGCTCGGAGGGCAGTCGAAGATCACGTAGTCCGCCGGCGCGCGACCCCCGTCCTTCTCGCGCGCGGCACGTTCCCACTCCGCGATCGCTTCGCGCATCAGGTTCTCGCGCCCCATCGCGGCCGCGAGCTCGAGCTCGGCGCCCGAGAGGTCGATGTTCGCCGCGAGCAGGCGGAGCCCCGGCGTCGAGGTCTCGAGGAGCGACTCGCCGAAGGTCGATTCGCCGAGCAGGACGGTGTAGGTCGAAGGCGTCCCCTGCGGGGCTTCGGTGTTCAGCGAGAGGGTGAGGTTCGCCTGCGCGTCCATGTCGACGAGGACGGCACGGCGGCCGGCGAGCG
Source organism: Planctomycetota bacterium (assembly GCA_036006425.1). Lineage (GTDB taxonomy): Bacteria > Planctomycetota > UBA1135 > UBA1135 > DASYPQ01. The sequence goes on along the minus strand of DASYPQ010000010.1, from coordinate 149,766 downwards.
CGAGCGCCGCGCCGAGGTTGGCGCAGGTCGTGGTCTTGCCGACCCCACCCTTCTGATTGATGACCGCGATGCGCCGCATGGACGAGGCGGAGTCTAGCCCCGGCCACCACCATCGGCGAGTAACGGATCGAAGCAAGGGAGCGGTCCCCGGTGGAGCAACGGCTCGCCGACGCGCACGCCGATCCGCTCGCCGTAGGTGCGCGCCCTCGTCTCCATCCGCGCCAGGATGTCGGCACCGAACAGGAGGTGCTGCCCGCGGTCCTCGGCGCCGCTCGGCGCGAGCTGCGTCGCGTAGCAGCGGACGAGGCGGACCTTCTCCTCCCAGACCGTTCCGATGTCGACCACGAAGGTGGGCTCGAACGGCACGTGCCCCATGAAATGGTAGAGGCGCCGCGGCCGGCGCCCGGGGCGCTGCGCCGCCGGATCCGCGAGGCGCGCGAGGCCCGACAAGTACCAGGCCGCGCGCGCGATCTCCCCCGCGGCGCGGTGGTCGGGGTGCAGATCGTCGACGTGGTGGGCGAGGATCACATCGGGCTCGTGCTCGCGCACGATCGCGGCGAGGCGTTCGCGGGCCTCGACCGTCGGCTCGACGCGCCCGTCGGGGAGCTCGAGGTTGTGGCGCACAGCGAGCCCGAGGATCTTGTTCGCCGCTTCGGTCTCGCGCGTGCGGTCGGCCGCGCTGCCGCGCGTCCCGAGCTCGCCACGGGTGAGATCGACGATCCCGACGCGCCGCCCGGCGCGGGCGAGCAGCAGCATCGCGCCCCCGACACAGATCTCCGCGTCGTCGGGGTGCGCCGCGACCACCAGGACATCGAGCTTCACGTTGCGTCTCCTTCCAGATCCGAGCCGAGGTTCACGACGAGGTGCTCGGGCGCGAAGGGGTCGATCGACTTGAGGAGCTCGATCGGCCAGTCCTCGCCGAAGCGCGCGACGAACGGGAGCGGCCCGAGGATTCGTTCCTGCGGCTCGCCGAGCGGGAAGAGGGAGCTCGCGAGCCGGCGCAGGTGCCGTCGGCCCTTGCCGCTCTTGTTCTGGTGCACGCGCTCGGCCTTCTCGGCGACCCACTCGCCCGCGGACCGCATCTGGCCGGCGGCGCGCTTGAGCTGCGAGAGGAGGCCAGCATCGAGTGCGGCGAGGTCGTCGCGCAGCGCTTCGAGCTCGCGCGCGCCGGCGTCGGCGATCGCGCGCATGCGGGCGATCACCGCGGGCTCCGTGGACGCGCCTTGCGCTCCGTCCCCCTCCGGTTCGCCGACGCCGCGCGCGCGCAGGATCTCCGCGACGGTCGTCCCGACGCGGCCGAGCGAAACGCGGCACTCCGGATCGACGAGCGTGCACGAGACGCGCGGCACGAACGGAGTCGCCGGGGCCCCGACGCTCGCGCGCAGCTCGGGGAGCTCAACGTGGTACGCAAGCTCGCCCATCCCGCCGACGTAGGCCGCGACGGGCAGACAGAGATCCTGGACGACGGGTCGCAGCAGTGCGCCCGGGGACCAGGCCGCCGGATCCTGCACGATCTCCGCGGCGAGCTCCGGCCCGGTGCGAGAGCCGGCTTCGCCGTCGAACCGGAACCCGTCGCCTCCCGCGCGCAACGCGCGCCGCCCGTTCGTGTCCAGGAGATAGAAGAGCGCCGCTCCGGCGGGCTCGATCGCGGGTTCCTGGCCCTGCGCCTTGAGCCGTGCGGCGCCCTTCTCGAGCGCACCGAGGGGATCGCAGGCGGCGAGCCGCGCGAGATGCGCCGACATCTGCGGCCGGATCCAGTCCGGCTCGAGGACGACGAGCCCCGCGCGCCCGAGCAGATCGGTGAGGCTTCGCGTGAACGCGCTCGCGAGGGTCTCGCCCGGCCGCGCCGCGAACAGGTCGACCGCGCGCTCGGCGAACGGTGTCCCCTCGACGATCTGCGCGAGCAAGGCGCGGATCGCCGCGAGATGGTGCGTCGGCTCGTCGAGCACGATGCGCGAGAAGGGCTGCCGTCCCGACGAGACGCCGGCGAGCGTGATCTTCTGCACGTCGAGGTTTCGGTTCACGAGGTTCGCATGGTGGACCTCGGCGATGTCGTGGTCGTCCGCGTGGTTCCAGAACAGCGCGACGACCGGCGTGCTCCAGAGCCGTCGCAGGTGGCGCGCGAGCGCGATCGCGTGGAGCGCCTTGTAGAGGGAGTAGAGCGGAGCGGCGAGGAGGCCCGGCTGCTGGCCGGTGACGACGGCGCAGGCGCCGGGCTCCGAGAGCGATCGCACCGCGTCGATCACCGCGACGTGCGGAGTCCTCTGCGCGAGCTGTTCCTCGATCTGTCGCGCGAGCGCCGTGCGCTCGTCGGCTCCGAACCGGTCCGCGGGCCTCGCGATCTCCTCCGCGCGCCGCGGCACGACGACCGCCGTCGCGGGGATCGGCGGGACGCCCTCGCGCAGGTGTTCGACGCGGATCATGCGCGGCTCGAGGCGCTGACCGCCGAGAGCGCCGCGATCATCTCGTCGAGTGCCGTGCGCGACGCGTCCTTCCAGTGCACGCCGCGGAAGCGCGGCTCGCGCCAGGCGAAGAGGATGGCGCGCGAGGAGTTCACGACCGCGCCGCGGCCGTCGGCGAGGAATCCTCCCGCCACTTCGCCGGCGCCCGCGCCCTGCGCGCCGTAGCCCGGGATCAGGAACGGCACGCCGGGCATGCGCGCGCGCAGGCTCGCGAGCTCGGTCGGATGCGTCGCGCCGACCACGGCGCCGACGCTCGAGAGCCCGCGCTTCCCGACGAGGTCCCTCCCCCACTCGACGACGGCGTCGGCGACGCGCTCGTAGAGGGGCGGCGAGCCGTGTCCCTGGAACATCGCGCCGCCTGGATTCGACGTGCGGACGAGGACGTAGATCCCTCCTCCGGTCCGGGCGCAGGCCTCGAGGAACGGAGTCACCGAGTCCTTGCCGAGGTACGGATTCACCGTGATCGCGTCGCAGCGACTCTCGGGATCCGCGGGGTCGCCTTCGAGGAACGCTCGCGCGTACGCGCGCGCCGTGCTGTCGATGTCGCCGCGCTTCACGTCGCCGATCACGAGGAGACCCGCGGCGCGCGCGCGGCGCACGACGCGCTCCCAGGCCGCGGCGCCGTCCGCGCCGTGGAGCTCGAAGAGCGCCGACTGCGGCTTGACCGCCGGGATCCTTCCTGCGACGAGGTCGATGATCTCGCACAGGAACTCCGCCACGGCGTTCGCGCGTTCCTTGCGCGTCGCCCCGGACCGCGCGGCCGCGAACTCCTCGGGCAGGAGGTCGACGTGCGGATCCAGGCCGACGAGGCAGGGATTGCCCGCGCGCGCGATGGCCTCGTCGAGACGGTCGGCGAAGTTCGAGCTCATGCGGCGGAGGATCCTACCGCACGCGTTCGAGGAATCGCTTCGCGACCCAGTCGGCGAGGGGCAGTCCGCGCGCGGTCAGGCGGAAGCGTCCGTCGATCGATTCGAGGAGGCCCTGCGCCTCGAGCGCTTCTGCGACGGGAAGAGCGGGATCGCCCGCGCCCTCGAACCCGGCCGCGGCGCGCGCTTCCTCCGCGGAGAGACCTTCGCGCAGGCGCAGTCCGAGCCACCACGTTTCCGCAAGACGGTGATCGGGTTCCGGCGTCTCGTCCCAGACGCGCGCGCTGTGCTTCGTGTGCACGCTGCGCACGTAGGAGCCCGTGCCCTTCATGTTGCCCGCGCGCACGGCGCCGACCTTGCTGACCGCGGACGGCCCGATGCCGACGTAGGCGCCGTTCCTCCAGTAGTTGACGTTGTGCGCGCAGCGCCGGGCCTCGCGGGCGAAGTTCGAGATCTCGTAGGCCTCGTACCCGCGCGCCGCGAGCGCGTCGCGCGTGATCCAGAAGAGCTCGAGCTCGACTTCCTCCTCCGCCTTCGCGAGGCGACCCTCCTCGAGCCAGCGACGGAAGGGAGTCTCCTCCTCGAAGGTCAGGTTGTAGGCGCTGACGTGGTCCGGACCGAGGTCGAGCACGCGCGCGAGATCGGAGCGCCAGGTCTCCGGCGTCTGACCCGGGACCGCGTAGATCAGATCCACGTTCACGTTCCGCGCGCCCGCGTCGCGCGCGGACTCGAACGCGCGCAACCCGGCGCTCGCGGAGTGCACGCGACCGAAGAGCGCGAGCACCTCGTCGTGGAGGCTCTGCACGCCGATCGAGAGCCGGCCGACTCCGAGGTCGAGCAGCGCGCGGGCCTTGTCGCGGTCGAGACTCTCCGGATTGCACTCCGCGGTCACCTCGACCGCGGAATCGCGGAACGAGCACACCCGATCCAGTCCGTCGAGCAGCGTCGCAAGCTCCGGGGCGGAGAGGAGCGACGGCGTGCCGCCGCCGAGGTACACGGTCCGCGGGCGGAGGGGCGCGCGCAGCTCCGCTTCGCGCAGGATCGCCGAGACCATCCCGGCGCGATCCTGGCCTTCGGCGGGGACGGAGAAGAAGTCGCAGTAGTGGCACTTCGCCGCGCAGAACGGGAAGTGCACGTAGAGCGCGGTTCCCGCGGGGGCTCGGCCATCGCCCGCCGCCGACTCGCGCTCACCGACCTCGAGCCCGGCGACCTCGGGTCCGGCCGGAGCAGGAGGACTTCCCGCTCCAGGCTGGATCATCCTCTCCCTCTACTTCAGTGGTCGCCCATGACTCCGTAGAGCTTGCGGAGCGCCTCTTGTTCGATCTGGCGCACGCGCTCCCGGGTCAGTCCCACGACCTTGCCGATCTCCTTCAAGGTCATCGTCTGGCCGTTCTCGGTCCCGAGCCCGTAGCGCAGGCGCAGGATCCTGGCTTCGCGCTCGTCGATCACCTTCAGGATCTCCCCCAGCTTAGCGACCATGTCGGCGTTCAGCATCTGTTCGTCGGGTGCCTGTGCCGTGACGTCCTCGACCGTGTCCTGATTCACCGTGAGCGCGTCGAGCGAGATCTGCTGCGCGAGTCCGGACGTGTGGATCGTGCGCTTGAGCAGCGGCCAGCTCTCTTCCGGGATCTCGAGCTCGGCCGCGACCTCCTCGACGGTCGGCGCGCGACCGAGCAGGTACGTGAGCTCGAGGCTCACCACGCGCCAGCGCGAGATGAGCTCCGACATGTAGCTCGGGACGCGCACCTGCTTGACGGTGTTCGTGAGCGCGCGGCGGATCGACTGCTTGATCCACCACGTGCCGTAGGTCGAGAACCTGCAGCCGGCGCCCGGGTCGAACTTCTCGGCGGCCTTCATCAGGCCGATGTTTCCTTCCGCGATCAGATCCTGGAGCGCGAGTCCGCGGTCGGAGTAGGTCTTCGCGACGGACACGACGAGGCGCAGGTTGGCGCGGATCATCCGCTCGCGCGCCGCGAGATCGCCGGACTGGATCCTGCGCCCGAGCTCGCGCTCTTCCTCGGCGGACAGGAGCGGAACCTCGTTGATTTCGAGGAGATAGGTCTCGAGACAGCGTTCGGCGGAAATGGCGGCCTCCGGGGGGGTGGGCGCGGCTCCAACGGCAAGGGGGGCGCCGACCCCCACCCATCGACCGCACGTGTCCGGCTTCTTGAGCCGTGCAGCCGACGTTCCGTTCCGACCGAAGGTCTCGACTTGTCCATGAGGTAGGATTCAGGCGCCCGCCGTCCGGCCGAGGCCCGGCGAGCACCCTGCATGACCGAGACCTCGCTCGAAGAAGTCATCTCCGAGAAGGCCTTTGCCGCGATCCTGGAGAGCCACGCGGAGCTCTTCTTCAGGCTCACGAACACGTTGGTCCCGCGCTCGGACGAGGACTGGACGCGCGCGCACCTCTACGAGCTGATCAGCGAGGCCGACACGCTCGAGGCGCTGCTCGACGACTACGGCGCGCGCCACAACCGGACGTTCAGCACGATCCGGGAGCTCGTCGCTTCGACGCGCGGCATCGCGCTCGCCGGTTTCAGCGTCGTGCATCTCGAGCGCCGGTTCGGCGGCTACGGGACGATCCTGAGCCCGCGCGAAGCCGAGTCCGCGGCGGCGTCGATCCGCAAGGCGCGCGCGTTCCTCCTCGGGTCGGTCCGGACGCTCCTCGTCGCCGTGCGCGAGGAGTGCACGGCGCGCGGCGTGCGCGTGTCGGACGAGACGTACGCCGAGACGCGCAACGCGCGCGAGGGACCGCTGCACAAGCTCCCGCGCAACATGGATCAGGAGGACCTCGACGACGATCAGCAGAAGATCGCCGAGGTGGCCGCGAAGTTCCTCCAGGTCTGCGGCATGTTCGACGACATCGGCGTGCGCCGCATCGTCCACGAGGCCGAGCGCGAGGCGTACCTGCGCAGCGTCTGCAGCGAAGAGCAGGCGCGCGTCTACGAAGCGACGGTCCACAACCTCCAGTCGGCGTACGACACGTGGGTCAAGAACACGGTGATCGAAGCCGGCGACCCGCGGCTGTCGCGGCTGCGCGGGCACGCGTCGGCCGCCCTCCATCTGCTCGAAGCGGTGACCCACCTCGTGCACTTCGTCGAGCGGCACGAGAGCGGCCTGCGCAACGAGGTGATCGAGGGTCGCCTCTCGGCGCTCGTCGACCGCGCGCAGGTGCGCGACGTCACGCTGAACCATCTCCTGTTCTGGGCGACGCAGATCGTGCGGCGCGGACGGCCGTTGGCCGAGGATCTGCTCCCGAGCTACACGAATGTCCAGCTCCTCGAAGTCACGTTGGGCGAGGATCTCAGCCTGCACGCGCGTCCCGCGGCGCTGATCGTCGGCATCGTGAATCGCCACGGGACGCCGGTCGAGATGGAGATCGAGGGTCGCAAGTGCAACGCGGCGTCGATCCTCGAGCTCATGGTCGCGGTGGGATCGCATCCGCAAGCGCGACGCTTCCGGTTCCGCGGAGACGAGAAGCCGCTGCGCGACATCGAACTCCTCTTCCGCAGCGGTCTCGGAGAGCGAGGCATGGACGGACTTCCTCCCGAGCTCGCGTACCTGCGCAGCTCGCCCTGAGTCTCGCGCGCCGACGCGCGCTACACGCCGAGGAACAGACGCTCGGCCAGGATGCGCGGCAGTCCGGCGCCCTTGATCAGCTCGGCTTCGTGTCCGATGTCGTACGCGACGCGGCGGATCCACGCTCTCTTCTCGGTGGAGTCGTAGATGCAGTAGGCCGCGCGCGGATCTTCGTCGCGCGGCTGGCCGACGCTGCCGACGTTGAGCAGCGCGCGCCGCGCTTCCGCGAGATCGATCTCGGTGTCGAGCGTGTACGCCGTGTTCGTCGGGTCGTCCTCGAGACGCAAGAGCGCGACGGGAACGTGCGTGTGTCCGACGAAGCAGACGGGCTTCCACATCGCGTCGAGCGAAGGATCCGCGTCGGAGGTGCTCTGGATGTAGTCGAAGAGCTCGGGCTTGAAGTACGTCCCGTGTCCGACGCAACACTCGTCGAGGTCGATCGTGTACGGCAGCGACGCGAGCCACGCCATCTCCTCCGCGTCGAGCACGGTCCGGGTCCACTCGACGGCCGCGCGCGCGTGCGCATTGAAGTACCGCAGGTCGAGGTCTCCCACGCAGGCGGCGTCGTGGTTTCCCTTGACGACCGTCGCCCCGACGGAGCGCACGAGACGGATGCAGGCCGACGGCTGGGCGCCGTAGCCGACGATGTCCCCCACGCTGAGGATCTGCTCGACGCCTTCGGCCTCGAACCGCTCGAGCACCGCCTCGAGCGCGGAAAGGTTCGAGTGGATGTCGCCGAGGATGCCGTACCTCATCGCACGCTCCCGGGCGGGTGATCGAGGAGCCACGCCCCGAGCCCGAAGGCCGCGGCGAGCGCGAGAAGGCTCGTTGCGCGGACGGGGGTCGGCAGAACGACGGGTGCGAGCAACAGCCCGCAGGCGAGGAGCCACGGCGCGAGCGTGCGCGGGAGCCGGAGTCGCCCGAGCACGGCACTCGCCGCGACCGCGGCGAGGATCATCGGGAGCACGCGACCAGGCGCCTCGCCGACCAGGCTCCCGAGCTGTGGGCGCGCGCCGGCGACCGCGGGAAGTCCCGCGAGCGCAGCGCAGACGAGCGCGCTCGCGCCGACGGCGCTCGACTCGCCGAGCAGCCGCTCACCCGCGGACTGGCGCTGGAGGATCGGTCTCAGCTCCTCGACGGCCCCCGCCGCCAAGATGGCTCCGACCGCCGAGCCGATCAATGCAAGTTCGTAAACCCACTCGGAAGACGCGATGTTGTTCGAGCTGATCCCGATCGGCGCGAGGACGAGGACGACCGGCCACGCGCACACGAGTCCGATGCAGAGGACGAGCCCCGGCGGCGTGAGGGTCACGCGCGCGAGCACGATGCGGACGACGGATGCCGTTGCCATGAGGAAGTTCGTACGCACGCGAGTGGCCTCGAGTCCAGCGTCGAACTGTCCGAATCCCCGCGGCCGACCCGGCGTCGTGCTCTCGACCTCCATCCATTGTGTGACAGAACTCTTGACACACCACAAGTTGTCTCTAGCCTTGGCCTGTCCTCACGTGCGAACGTCAGAACATCCGGAGAGATTGCGATGATGGAGCGACGACTCGGGCGCGGCCTCGGCTCTTTGTTGGGTCAATCAGAGGCAGTCGAATCCCAGAAGGATGCACTTACGCTCCCGGTGGATCGGATCCGGGCGAACCGTTTCCAACCGCGGAAGCACTTCGATGACGCGGCGCTATCGGAGCTCGCGCAGAGCCTCCGGACGCACGGCGTGCTCCAACCGATCGTCGTGCGCGACTCCCCGCCGGGGTTCGAGCTCATCTCGGGCGAACGCCGCTGGCGCGCGGCCAAGCTCGCCGGACTCACGGCGATCCCCGCTCTGATCCGTCCGGACGTCTCGGACCAGGAGATGCTCGAGCTCGCGCTCGTCGAGAACGTGCAGCGCGAGGACCTCGACGCGATCGAGCGCGCGCACGGTTTTCGATCGATGATGGCGACCCTCAAGATCACCCAGGAGGAAGTCGCGAAGAAGGTCGGACTCCAGCGCGCCACGGTCGCGAACCATCTGCGCCTCCTCGATCTTCCCCAGGAGGTCCAGGACGCCGTGTCGAAGGGATTGCTCTCGATGGGGCACGCGCGCGCGATCTTGGCGCTGCGGTCCCCGCGGGAGCAGCTCCAAGCGCTCGAGCGCGCCGTGCGCGAGGGACTCTCCGTGCGGCAGCTCGAGGGTCTCGCGCGGAATGCGAGCGCAGGAGCAGCTGCGGAGCCTTCGCGCGCGACGAAGTCGATCGTTCCGCACCAGCCCTGGATCGGCGAGATCGAGGGCCGGCTCCGCGAGGCCCTCGGGACGAAAGTCGCGATCCAGAATGCGCGCGGCTATCGCGGCCGGATCGTCATCGAGTACTTCGACCGGGCTGGGCTCGAACGCCTGTACCGGACGCTCGCGCCGGCGCAGGCGCTCGACTAGCGCGGCTGCATGCGCGGGTGTTCCACGTGGAACACGCCGGCTAGAGCACCTCGGCGTTCACCACGACCGCAGGATTCTGCGGCTGGGTGAAGCTCTTCTCGACGAGCGGCAGCTTTCCGATCGTGCGCACGACGTCGAGCCCCTCGATCACGCGCCCGAAGGGCACGTACGTGTCGTCGAGACCGTGCGCATCCGCGGAGGTGATCAGGAACTGAGATCCGGAGAGCTTCTTCGTGTCGGTCGCGTCCGGCGCCGCGGAGAGCGTGCCGACGAAGTTGCGCAGCTTGGTCGGCTCCTGCTCGAGGGTGTATCCCGGCCCGCCCTTGCCCCATGTCGAGCTCTCGCCCGAGGCGGTGTTCGGGTCGCCGCCGCGGATGTACTGTCCGTTGACAACTGCATGGAACTTAGTGTTCAGATATGCACCAGCTCGGACCTCTTTGAGGAAGTTCTCGGCGAGCTTCGGAGCGAGATTCGAGTACAGCCCGACGACGATCACGCCGTGGTCCGTGGTCAGTCGGACCTTGGGTGCGTCGGCCGGCAGCTCCGGATTGCCGAAGATGTCGGGGCGATCCTGTTCGAACTTCCGCTGCGCTTGGATCGTCGCCTCGAGGCGCGCTACGGCGGTCTGGGCGGACCCTGTGTCCCCCGGCGAGAGCGCGAGGGCGACCGTCGGATGGGTCGGGTACTTCCGCTTGAGCTCCGCGATGGCCTCGCTCGCCTTGTCGAACTCGCGGTTGGCGACCGCGGTCGTCGCGACGAGGTAGAGAGCCCAGGGACCGGCCGGAGTCGCCTCGATTTCACCCGCGACGCGCTTCAAATCGTCCGGGACGCCGCCGAGAAGCCCGGTCTGCGGATCCTGGGGCGCCACCGCGAGGAGCTTCGCCCAACCTTGCTCGCCGACGGCATGTCGCGAGCTCCTCGCCTGCGCCTGGTACACGATCCAACCGACGATCGCGAGGACCGTGACCGCGCCGACCTTCCAGTACCGATCGACCCAGAGTGCGAGCCCGGACTTCTCGGTCGTCGCGGCGATCGTGACGGCGGTTGCGGCCTTGTGTTGACGCATCGGTCTAGCAGTCCTCGGGTTGTCTGGCGTCTATCTGATGGACAGAAGGATGCCAAACATCCAATAACAGGGATAACATCGCCGCGGGCGGCGCAGAACTCCCCACGGCTCTCGCACACAGCGCGCGGCGCGTGGTGGGGCGCGCATTATAGAGACGCCCCCGTGGAATCCATAGACTCGGTCGGAGGAGCGGGGACCGCGAGCGGACGGTGGGCCGCGGCGCTCCCAGGATGAGTGCGCCGGAAGAATCCACGACCCCCGCCGGCGATGCGACGATCCCGGCGGCACGCGTCCCGCCGCGGCGGCTCTCGTTCCGGCGTCGTGTGAAGCACGCGCGCCGTCGGTTCTCGCGCGTCGTCGTCTACTGGCTCGCGCCGTGGTTGCTGCGCGCACTGGCGCGCACGTGGCGGATGACGGTGGTCGGCGAGGAGAACCTGGCGCGCTCGGTGGGGGAGGGTCACGGACGGATCCTCGCGCTGTGGCACGGTCGGATGCTCTTCGGTCTCTCGTACCACCGCTCGCGCGAGTGGCACGCGCTCGTGTCGGGGAGCCCGGACGGCGCGATCTTCCGCGCGCTCCTCGCGCGCTTCGGCTACCGCTCGATCGTCGGATCGACGGGACGCGGAGGCGTCGGCGCGGTGCGACAGATGTTGGCGGTCCTCGAAGTCGGCGGCGCGGTGATCATCACGCCCGATGGTCCGCGCGGTCCGGCGCGCACGGTCGCACCAAGTCTCGCGTGGCTCGGGCGCGCGACGGGGTATCCGATCGTGCCGATCGGATTCGCGTGCGACCGCGCGTGGTACGCGCGCAGCTGGGACCGCTTCACCATCCCGCGACCGTGGGCGCGCGTCGTGATGATCTACGAGGATCCGGTTCTCGTGCAGCGGACGGCTGACGACGCGGATCTCGTCGCCGCGACGGATCGCATCCGCGCGAGCATCGTGCGCGCCGAGACGCGCGGGTTCGAGATTCTCCAACGGGATCCCGACTGGTGATCCGCGTCGGTCCCGCGGGCTGGTCGTATCCGGACTGGGAGGGTCGCGTGTACCCCGTGCCTCATCCTCCGGGATTCCATCCGCTGGCGTTCCTCGCGCACTACTTCGACACGATCGAGGTGAACAGCTCGTTCTACGCGCTGCCGCGCGCGGAGCACGCGGAGCGTTGGGCGCGGCTCGTCGCGGACCGCCCGCGCTTCCAGTTCCTCGTCAAATTGAACCGCGAGTTCACGCATGCGAGCACGGCGCACGACGCGGCCGCGCCCGCCGACGCCGCGCTCGCGAAGGAGTTCCGCGAGGGGATCGAGCCGCTCGTGCGCACGCGCAGGCTCGCGGCGATTCTCGCGCAATTCCCCGCGAGTTTCCGTTTCGGCGCCGCGGAGGTGCGCCATCTCGGACGAGTGCGCGGGCTGTTCCCCGACGTCCAGATGGTCCTCGAGACGCGCCACGCTTCGTGGTTCACGCCGCCCGCGCTCGACACGATCCGCGGCCTCTCGTACTCGCTCGCCTACGTCGACCTGCCGCCGGCGTGGAATCACCCGCCCGACTGGCACGCGCCGACGGGCCCGATCGGCTACTTCCGTGTGCACGGACGCAACAGCGCACAATGGTTCCGTCAGGGTGCGGAGCGCGACGACAAGTACGACTATCTGTACGACCGGCGCGAGGTCGAAGCGCTCGCGCGCCAGGCGGAGCGGATCGCGAGCGAGCACGAGGAGACGAGCGTCGTGACGAACAACCACTTCGGGGGCAAGGCGGTCGCGAATGCGCTCGAGATCCTCGCGTTGCTCCGACGCGAGCCTGCGGATGCTCCGGGAGAGATCGTCGAGGCGTTCCCTCACCTGCGCGGCAGCGTGCGCATCGCCGGACAGCAACCGCTGTTCTGAACCGCGCGTCCCATGGCATCGTTCGAGAGTCGCACGTTCGCGCTCCGCCATCCGACGGAGTCCGGGCGCGTGATCCGCGGGAGGGTCGACGTGCCGAGCGGCGCGCTCGCCGCCTCCGGTCGCGCGCCGTGCGCGATCCTCCTGCACGGGTTCAAGGGCTTCATGGACTGGGGATTCTTCCCCGACATGGCGCGCCGTCTCGCGTCGCACGGCGTCGCGTCCGTGCGCTTCAACGCGTCGGGCAGCGGCGTCGGGGAGGATCTGGAGACCTTCACCGAGCTCGACGCGTTCGAGCGGAACACGCTCACGCGCGAGATCGAGGACATCGAGTCGGTCCGCGAATGGATCGACGACGGCGGCGTGCCGGAGATCGATTCCGAGCGCGCGGTCGTCGTCGGGCACAGCCGCGGCGGCGGACTCGCCCTCGTGCACGCGGCGGAGAGCCGCGCGTACCGCGGCGTCGTCACGTGGGCGTCGGTCGCGACCTTCGACCGATTCGACGAGCTCGAGAAGGAGATGTGGCGCCGCCAGGGCTTCCTCCCCGTCCAGAACGCGCGCACGGGACAGGAGATGCGCCTCGGTCTCGCGGCGCTCGAGGATCTCGAGCGCCATCGCGACCGCTTCGACGTCCCTTCCGCGTGCCGTCGGCTCGACGCGCCGGCGCTGCTCGTCCACGGAACCGCGGACGAGTCGGTGCCGGTGGAGGAGTCCGAGCTGCTCTTCGCGTGCCTCGATCCCTCCCGGAGCGCGTTCCTCCGGATGCAGGGCGCGGGCCACACGTTCGGAATTCGCCATCCCATGACCGCGTCGACCGGCGCCTGGGAGGCGACCGCGCAGGCCACGCTCGCACGGATCCTGGAGCTCGTGGGATAGATGGACGGGCGCTCCGGCCCTCGGGCTCTGGGGCCTGCGGCGACTCGTCGCTAGGATGTGCCCCCCCGGAAACCCAGAATCGGGCCTTCGCAGCCTTCCCCTGCCCAGCCAATCCGGACGCCCTTTGCCATTGGACTCGTTCATCACGTCGGCCTACCTCGCCACGATGTGCCTCCTCGGTATCTACGGGGCGCACCGGGTCTGGCTGCTGCTGCGCTTCCGCTGGGCCCGGGAAGTCGCGCCGGACGCGGCCGCATCCACCGCGCGTCCGCACATCACCGTCCAACTTCCCATCTACAACGAGCGCACCGTCGCGGCGCGCCTCATCCGCGCCGCGGGGGATCTCCATTACCCGCGCGAGCTGCTCGAGATCCAGGTGCTCGACGATTCGAACGACGAGACCGTCGAGATCGTCGACCAGGAAGCTCGCGCGTTGCGCGCGCGCGGGCTCGACGTCCAGGTGGTGCGCCGCAGCGATCGCAAGGGCTTCAAGGCGGGCGCGCTCGACCTCGGGCTCAAGACCGCGCGCGGCGAGCTCATCTGCATCTTCGACGCGGACTTCGTCCCGGGCCCGGACTTCCTCGAGCGCATGGTCGGTCCGTTCGGAGACCCGAAAGTCGGCATGGTCCAGGCGCGATGGGGGCACCGCAATCGCGACGACAGCCTGCTGACGCGCGCCGAGTCGACGCTCCTCGACGGGCACTTCGTGATCGAGCACAAGGTGCGCTTCGACGACGGCCTGTTCTTCAATTTCAACGGGACGGCGGGCATCTGGCGACGCGCCGCGATCGACTCGGCCGGCGGATGGCAGCACGACACGCTGACGGAAGACCTCGATCTCTCCTACCGCGCGCAGCTCGCGGGCTGGCGTTTCGTGTACGCGCCGTTCGTCGTCGCGCCCGCGGAGGTTCCTCCGGACATCGCCGCGTTCAAGTCGCAGCAGCACCGTTGGGCGAAAGGCAGCGTGCAGGTCTTCCGCAAGCTCGGCTGGAAGATCCTCCTCTCGCCCGAGCCGCTCAAGATCAAGCTCGAGGCGCTGGCGCACCTCTCCGGCAACGTCGGATATCCGTGCGTGTTGATCCTCTCGTTGCTCTTGCCGCTGTCCGTCCGCGAACGGAGCACCATCCCTCCCTGGATGCATCCGTTCGTGTTCGCGCTGTGCACGCTCTCGGTGCTCGCGTTCTACGACCGGAGCCAGAGGGCCGTCGGGCGCGCGCTCGGGGCGCGCCTGCACGACACGCTGATCGCCGTCCTGCTCGGGATCGGCATGTGCGTCAGCCAGACGCGCGCCGTGTTCGAAGGCCTCCTGCCTGGAACCGGCGTGTTCGTGCGCACACCGAAGCGCGGGGACACGGCCGGAGCGCGGCGGTACCGCGCGGTGCTCAAAGGCCTCCCCGGCGTCGAGCTCCTGTTCGCCGGCTGGTTCGCGTGGGGCGTCTACGCCGCCGCCCGCGCCGAGGTCTGGGGCTCGATCCCGTTCCTGCTGCTCTTCTTCGTCAGCTTCCTCTGGGTCGGATCGCTGTCGCTGCGCCAGTGGGCGCGCGGCTGAAGCGCGTCAGCTCGGCGTCTCCTGACGGGACGAGCGCGCGGTCAGCACGTCGACGAGGTCCATCTTCGTGATGATGCCGAGGAGCTTGTCCTTCTCGTCGACGACGAGGCCGACCATGCCCTCCGCGAAGATCTCGAGCAGGCGCGAGGCGTCGTCGCGCGCGCGGATCGTCTTCACGTTGCGGAACATGACCTCGGCGACGGCGCTGGCGAGCGACGCGCGGCCGTCGACGAGCTTCGCCAGGAGATCCGACTCGGTCACGATGCCGACGAGGCGACCGTCGTCGAGCACCGGCAGCTGGCTCACGCCGTGCTCCTTCATCGCCATCACGGAGTCCGCGACCGTGTCCGCGCTCGCCGCCGTGACGACGTTGCGACGCGGGAGGCTCAGCAGCATGTCGCCGACGCTGTTCGTCTCCCAGCGGCTCTCGGTGAAGCCGTTCTCCTTCATCCACCGCTCGTCGAGGAACTTCGTCATGTAGTTGCGGACGGAGTCGGGAAGGAGCACGACGATGCGCTTGCCCGGCCCCATCTTCTCCGCGACCTTCTTCGCGGCCCACACGGCGGAGCCGGAGCTGCCGCCGCAGAGCATGCCCTCCTGCCGGATGAGCCGCCGCGCCATCAGGAACGACTCGCGGTCCTCGGTCTTGATCCACTCGTCGACGAGCTTCAGATCGAGCACGTCGGGGATGAAGTCGTAGCCGATGCCCTCCACCTTGTACGAAGCGATCGGACCGGGTCCGGCGAGGATCGAGCCGACGGGATCGACGCCGACGATGCGCACGCCCTTGACGTTCTCCTTCAGCTTCCGCGCGACGCCGCTGATCGTGCCGCCGGTTCCCGCGGTCATGACGCACGCGTCGAGCTTCCCGTCCGTCTGATCCAGGATCTCCTGGCCCGTGCCGTGGTAGTGCGCGAGCGGATTGTCGGGGTTCCCGTACTGATCGAGGATGTGCGCGTTCGGCAGGATGCCCTTCAGCTGCTTCGCGACGCCGATGTGGCTCTCGGGCGCGTCCCACGCGGCTTCCGTCGGCGTGCGGATGATCTCGGCGCCGAGCGCTTCGAGCACGACCTGTTTCTCGCGGCTCATCTTCTCGGGCATCGTGATGACCATCCGATAGCCGTACACGGCCGCGGCGAGCGCCATCCCGATCCCCGTGTTGCCGCTCGTCGGCTCGATCAGCGTGTCGCCCGGATGGATGCGCCCCTTCTTCTGCGCTTCCTCGACCATGCGCTTGCCGATCCGGTCCTTCACCGACCCGCCGGCGTTCAGGTATTCGCACTTGGCGAGCAGCTCGCAGCCGGTCTCGCGCCCGATGTTGCGCAATCGGACCATGGGAGTGGAGCCGATGGCGTCGAGGATGGAGTCGAGGATCTTGGGCACGAGGTCACCTGCGAGGGGTGGGAGGTTGGGGACTGGGCGCTGCATTCTAGGGTTCGTCGACGCCGCGGCGACGCCACTCGTTCTTGAGCAGGAGCGTTCCGCGCGGCCCGACGAGCACGTCGAGCACCTCGAGCTTTTCGCCGGTCGACCACAGCGCTCCGGCGAGATCGACGCGCCGTCCGGTCACGAGCGAGAATCTCCACTGGTGCCAGGGGCAGGTCACCGTCTCGCCCGACACGGTCCCCTGGAACAGCGGACCGAGGAGATGCGGGCAGAAACTCTGCACCGCGTGCAGTCGCTCCGCGCACGCGAAGATCGCGAAGGATCCCCACGGCGTGTCGATCGGCCGCGGGCGTCGCGGGTCGATGTCGGAGGGGAAAAGACCGGTGTCGAAGGCTTCGTCTGGGCCGGCCATGCGCGCTTCCTCGGCAGCGCCGCGCGTGCGAGGATCCTAGCGTGGCGCAGAAGACCCTCGTCGTCCAGGTTCCGCCGGCCGATCGCGAGCGCCTCCGAGCACGCCTCGAGCGCGGCATCTTCGAGCACCGCAGCGTGCCGCACGCGGTCTTCAGCGTGAAGGGCGAGGGTGCTGTCGCCACGCTGTACGTCTCCGGAAAGCTCGTCGTCCAAGGCGAGGACCCGACGATCTTCGTCGAGCGCTTCCTCGGTCTCGAGGCGCCCGCCGCGGCCGCGACGTCCGGGCCGGCGAAGGAAACCGACGACCGCGACGACCGCGCGACGATCGGCAGCGACGAGGTCGGGAAGGGGGACTACTTCGGCCCGCTCGTCGTCGCCGCGGTGCGCCTCGAGCCCGGTGACGCGCGGAAGATGCGCGCGAGCGGAGTGCGCGACAGCAAGACGCTCTCGGACGAGGCGGCGCTGCGTCTCGGCGGCGCGCTGCGCAGCGTCTGCGTTCACGCGATCGCCCGCATCGATCCGGAGGAATACAATCGGACGCACAGCCGTCCGGGACAATTGAATGCAATGCTGGCAGACCTCCATGCGCAGGCGATCCGGAAACTGCAGCGGCCCGGGATCCGCGTCGTGATCGACCAGTTCGGTCCCGAGGCGCTGATGCGCACCCGCCTGGCCGACCTCGACATCGCCCTCGAGCAGCGGCCGCGCGCCGAGGCGATCCCCGCGGTCGCGGCGGCGAGCGTCCTCGCGCGCGAGGAGTTCCTCCTCGCGTTGAAGGAGCTCTCCGATCGCTACGCCGTCGACCTGCACAAGGGCGCCGGCGATCCCGTCGACCGTGCGGCGCGGCGTTTCGTCTCGCTGCATGGACGGGAGGCACTCGTCCACGTCGCGAAGCTGCACTTCAAGAACACGCAGAGGCTCTGAACGGCCATGCGCTACTCGCTCATGTCGGGTGCCGGAAACCTGTTCGTCGTCCTCGACGGGTTCCGCGAGCAGGTGACCGCGGACCGCGCCGGTCTCGCGCGCACGATGTGCGCGGGCGGAGAGGTCGAGCCGCGATGCGACGGCCTGATCGTCGTTCGAGCGTCGACCCGCGGAGCCGACTGCGCGATGGAGATCTACAACGCCGACGGCAGCCGACCGGAGACCTGCGGCAATGGACTGCGGTGCGCCGCGAAGCTCGCTCGCGATCACGGCCACGTCGACCGCGACGTGTTCACCGTGGAGACCGATGCGGGGATCCGGCGCGTCCGCGTCGAACGGCGGGACGCGCGCGTCGTGAGCGCGCAGGTCGGCATGGGACGCGCGAGGGTCGAGGCGACCGACGAGGAGATCGTCCTCGCGTCGGATTCGGTCCGCGCGACGACCGTCGACGTCGGGAATCCGCACTGCGTGCTGCTCGTCGAGGACGAGCGCGAGGCCCCGGTCGAGACGTGGGGCCCGGAGCTCGCGCGCCACGCGCGCTTCCCCGCCGGCACGAACGTCGAATTCCTCGCGCCGCGCTCCGGCGCGCTGCACCTGCGGGTCTGGGAGCGTGGCGTCGGCGAGACGCGCGCGTGCGGCAGCGGGGCCTGCGCCGCCGCCGTCGTCGCCGAGAGCCGCGGCCTCGCGCGCTGGCCGGTGCTGCTCGAGCTCCCGGGCGGGACGCTCGAGGTCGATCGCGAGCCAGACGGCGAGCTCCTCCTGCGCGGCCCCGTCGAAGAACTCTTCTCGCGGGCCTAGTCCGCGCACGGCAACCGTTCACGCGCGCGCATGGGCTACCTGCTGCACCTCCTCGTCGCGCTCCTCGGGCAAGGACTGGCCGAGGCGGGCTGGAACACGGGCTGGCGCATTCCTTGGGTGCTCCTCCTCCTCGTCGGCGTCCCGCGGCTGCTCGCGTGGAGCGCGCGGCGGCTCTACCTGCGCGGACGGTTCCGATCCGGCGCGGCGATGATGCGCGCCTTGACCGTGTCCGGGCCCGCGTTGCACGTCGTCGCCGTGTGCGTGCTCGGCTGGACGCGGACGCTGTACGGCTGGTTCGGCGCCGGGATCGAGCTCTCCGGTTGGCCGCGGCTCGGCCTGCTCCTGAGCCTGCTCCCGTTCGTCGTGTACGAGATCGCGTCGATCGAAGCGCGCGCGCGGGTCACGATGCCGTCGCAGGCCGATCGGCGCGCGTGGACCTCGTTCCAGGCGCGGATGCTGCTCTCGGGCCTGATCCCGATCGCCGGCTACGTGATCGTCTCCGCGGCGGTCGGCGCGAACGAGACCCTGCGCGTCCAGATCGAGGAGGTGCCCGCGTTCGGCGCGGCGTTCGCCGCGGCGTTGCTCGCGATCCTCGTGCTCGCCCTTCCGTCCCTGCTGCGCAACGTGTGGGACACGGTCCCGTTCCCGCCCGGGCGCGAGCGCGAGCTGCTCGGTGCGGTCGCCGAGCGCGCGCGGTTCCGCGCGAGCGCTCTCCTCGCGTGGAACACGGGCGACTTGATGGCCAATGCCGCGATCGTGGGCATCGGGCCGCGCACGCGCGTCGTCTTCTTCTCGGATGCGCTGCTCGCACAGCTCGACGGACCCGAGCTCGCAGCGGTCTTCGCGCACGAGATCGGGCACGCCGTGCGGCGTCACGTGCTGATCTTCGTGGCCTGGGCCGCGGGGTTCTTCCTGCTCGCGGATCTCGCCGCGAACTTCCTCTTCCCCGGCGATCCGTGGCTCGCCGGCGGCTTCGTCCTCGCGGCGGTCGTCGCGTGGATCTTCGCCTTCGGTTTCGCTTCGCGTCGGTTCGAGCTCGAGGCCGACCTCTATTGTCTGGAGCTCCTCGGCGACGCGAGCGCTCTCATCCGCGCGCTCGAGAAGGTCGGCGGGCGCTTCCGCGACGTGGCGAGCTGGCGCCACTTCAGCACCGCCGAGCGCGTGCGGTTCCTCGAGGGGGCCGCCGTCGATCCCCGGATCGGCGAGGCGTTGCGCCGCGGGCTGCGGCGCTGGACGCGCGTCGGCGTCCTCCTCCTCCTCGTCGCGTGCACCCTCCAGGCTTCGTCGCTCGCGCACTCGTTCCCCGAGGACCGCCTGCGCGCGGACCTGCGCCTCGGTCACTACGCGTCGGCGCACGCGCGCGCGGCCTCGATCGACCACCTCGATCCGCACCTCGCCGATCTCGTCGCGCGCGCGGCGTCACTCGGGTCCGACGAGCCTCCGCTCCAGGAGCTCGAGAAGCGCGCGCGAGCGGCGATGCAGCGCGCGGACGTCGCGGCGGCGCTGGGCTGGCTCGATCTCGCGGGGCTGCGGGGCAGTGCCGATCTCGACGAAGTCGCCGGTGCGCTGCGGGAGGTCGCCGAGCAGCGGGCCGACCCCGCCAAGGTTCTCGACCCCCGGCTGGGCGCGAGCTGGCAGGCCGAGCTCGAAGCCTGTCGGCCTCAGTAGCCGAGCCCGTTCTTCCGGACGTGCATCCAGGGGTCCGACTCGCGCTGGAGCGCGCCCTCGAGCACTTCCCCGAAGACGACCGTGTGGTCGCCGGTCTCGAACTCACCCGTCGTCTTGCAGTCGACCCAGGCGAGCGCCCCGGCGAGGACCACCGAGCCCGAGGCCGTCCGGTGGAGATCGAGGCCCTCGAACGGGCTCTTCCCGTCCGGGAGGCGCCGCAGGAACGGCGTCATCAGCCCGCGGCTCGCCGCGTCGAGGACCGACAGGGCGAAGCGGCCGCACGTGCGGATGTCGGCGAGGTGCGGGCGATCCCGTGCGACGGCCACGGAGACGGTCGGCGGCTCGAACCCGTTCTGGATCACGAACGAGCCGAGGAAGCCGACCGGCTGCCCGTCGCGCTCGGTCGTGACGATGAAGAGGCCGGACGGAATGCGTCCGAGCGCGCGCGCGATCGGGGAGTTCGCCGGCTCGAGCATGCGAGGCGGTGCATTAAACAGTAGAAGGCTTCTGGAATCGAGCCGTCGAGGCCGGGATAATGCGCCCGTTCGCGACCCGCATGATGTGCCCGATGACGACCACCGGACACCCCTCGACCGAGCCCCACGAGGACGCCCACGGACTGGGGCCCCGCTTGTCCGCGATCGCCGGTGACCGCGCTTCATCGGCCGCGCGCCTCGTGCTCGAGACGGCCGGCATCGTGCGCCGCTGGGTCCACGAGCACGCCGACGGATCGCCGCTGACGGGGTCGATGATCGAAGCGGGGCTCGGCCCCTGGGCGGAGGAACAGGGTTGGCGCGGTCCGTGCGCGCTCCTGCTGGACACGCTGCGGAGGACCTGGCACGTCGGCTCGGTCCGCGGTCCGCGCGCGGCCGCCGAGGCGCTCGCCGAGGAACTGTCCGGCTGGCTCGACGAGGACGAACGCGACGGGCGCGGCGAGCTGCGCGAACGGCCGAACCGCCGTTCCGGATCGCCCGCGCGCGGTCCCTGGAACGGCGAGCCCCTGGCTCCCGGACGCAGGCTCCCGAGCCGCCTCCAGCTCGCCGAGAAGGCCGCGACCGAGATCGCGCCGGGCGATCGCGTGCTCGTCACCTCGTACTCGGAGACCGTCGTCGCTGCGCTCGAGGCCGCCTGGCGCGCCGGACAGCGCCCCGAGGTGCTCCTCGGCGAGGGCGCGCCGGACCTCGACGGTCGTCGCGTCGCGCAGCGTCTCTCGCGTTCGGGAATCCGCGTGACGCTCGCGTACGACAGCGCGGTCCTCGGTCTCGTGCCGCGCGCCGACCGCGTGTGGCTCGCGAGCGAGGCGATCGGCGCGGGACTCTTCCTCGCGCGGAGCGGCACGCGCACCCTCGTCGAGGAGTGCGCGCGGCGCGACGTGCCGGTCCGCGTGCTCGCGACGAGCGACAAGCTCGTCCCCGGAGGTGCGCTGCGCCTCCCGGCCTGGAGCGAGCGCGAGAGCTGGCTGCTCTGGGACGACGCTCCGGAAGGCGTCCGACTCGAGTCCCAGATGTTCGAGTTCGTCCCGCTCGACCTCCTCGAGCTCGTCGGCGGACTGTTCACCGAGCGCGGCCCGGAAGCTGTCGCCCCCCTGCACCTGCGCGCGCTGCGTGTCGAGGCCGCGCCGCCGTGCGACACCGTGTCGAACCGCGTTCGCGCGTTGACGACTTGAGCCCTCACGAACGGACATGAGCGGAATGGAACCGACGCAGACTCCCGCGCCCGACAACCGCACGACCGCGCGCATGATCGAGCGCGAGATGAAGGAGAGCTACCTCACCTACGCGCTCTCCGTCATCCACTCGCGCGCTCTCCCGGACGTACGCGACGGCCTCAAGCCGTCCCAGCGGCGGATCCTCGTCGCGATGAACGACCTGAACCTCGGCCCGCGCGCGAAGTACAGGAAGTGCGCCAAGATCGCGGGCGACACGTCGGGCAACTACCACCCGCACGGCGAAGCGGTGATCTATCCCACGCTCGTGCGGATGGCGCAGACGTTCTCGCTGCGGTATCCGCTGATCGACGGCCAGGGCAACTTCGGTTCGATCGACGGCGATCCGCCGGCGGCGATGCGGTACACGGAAGCGCGCATGGACGGCGTGTCCGTCGAGATGATGGCCGATCTCGACAAGGACACCGTCGACCTCGAGCCGAACTACGACGAGAGCCGCACGCAGCCGACCGTGCTCCCGAGCCGGTTCCCGAACCTCCTCTGCAACGGCTCGGACGGGATCGCGGTGGGCATGGCGACGAGCCTGCCGCCGCACAACCTGCGCGAGGTGTGCGCGGCGTTGCGCGCCGTGCTCGACGACCCGCGCGTGTCGATCGTCGACCTGTGCGCGATCGTCAAGGGACCCGACTTCCCGACCGGCGGCATCATCATGGGTCGCAACGGGATCGTGCAGGCCTACGCGACCGGCCGCGGTCTCGTGCGCGTGCGCGCGCGTCACACGATCGAAGACACGCGGACGAAGCAGCAGATCGTCATCACCGAGATCCCGTACCAGGTCCGCAAGCTCGCGATCATCGAGAAGATCGTCGAGGTCGTGAAGGAAGCCCGCATCACGGGCATCTCCGACGTGCGCGACGAGTCCGACCGGGAGGGGCTGCGCCTAGTCATCGAGCTGAAGAAGGGCGAGGACCCGCAGGTCATCGTCAACCAGCTCTTCCAGTACACGCCGCTCCAGACGAGCTTCAGCATCATCAATCTGGCGATCGACCGTCGCCAGCCGCGCACGCTCGACCTGCGCGGGCTCCTCCAGAGCTACCTCGACCACCGCAAGGAAGTGATCCGGCGGCGCACGCGCTTCCTCCTCGCTCGTGCGGAAGAGCGCAAGCACATCGTCGAAGGCCTCCGGATCGCGGTCGGGAACATCGACGAGGTCGTGCGGATCATCCGTGCGAGCTCGAGCCGCGACGACGCGAAGGAGAAGCTGTCGGCGGCGTTCGGCTTGTCGTCCCGGCAAGCGCAGGCGATCGTCGACATGCGCCTCGGCAGCCTGACCGGGCTCGAGCGCGAGAAGCTCGAGGCCGAGTTCGCGGCCCTCGTCGCCGAGATCGCGGACCTCACCGACATCCTCGCGCGCGAGGCGCGCGTGATCGAGATCATCCGCGCGGACCTCGACGACATCGAGAAGCGCTACGGGGACGATCGGCGCACCGAGATCTCGGAAGAGGAGATCGAGGGCAACTTCGACATCGAGGCGTTGATCGCCGAGGAGATGATGGTCGTCACCGTCTCCCAGGACGGCTACATCAAGCGCGTCCCGCTCGACATCTACCGCGCGCAAGGGCGCGGCGGCCGCGGGATCCGCGGCTCGGAAGCGAAGGAAGGCGACGTCCTCAAGACCGTCTTCGCCGCGGTGACGCACGACTTCCTCTTGTGCTTCTCGAACCGGGGCAAGGTGTACTGGCTCAAGGTCTACAACCTCCCCGAAGCCGCGCGGACGTCGAAGGGCCGCGCGATCCGCAACCTGATCACGCTCGAGGACGGCGAGGACATCACGAACGTCCTGCGCGTGCCGCAATTCGACGGCGGCGGCTCCGTCTTCTTCGCGACGCGCAACGGGACCGTGAAGAAGACGGCGCTCGAGGCGTTCTCGCGCCCGAAGAAGGGCGGCATCCGCGCGATCGTGCTCGACGAGGGCGACGAGGTCGTCGGCGTCCGCCTCGCGCGCACCGGGGACACGATCGTGCTGTGCACGCAGAAGGGGCAGGCGATCCGCTTCGACGAAGCGGCTGCGAGGCAGATGGGTCGCACGGCCCAGGGCGTGCGCGGCATCCGTCTGCGCTCGGGCGATCGACTCGTCGGAGTCGTCGTCGCCGACCCGACCGCGACGCTGATCACCGGATGCGAGGCGGGCTTCGGCAAGCGCACTCCCGTCGAGGACTATCCGGTGCAAGGCCGCGGCGGCCAGGGCGTCATCAACATCCGCACGGAAGGCAGGAACGGCGACGTCGTCGGCGTCGGCCTCGCGCGCGACGGGGACGAGTGCCTCTTCATCACGCAGACGGGGATGCTCGTGCGCACGCCGGTCGCCGAGATCAGCACGATGGGCCGCAACACGCAGGGAGTGCGGCTCGTGAACCTGAAGGACGCCGACCGGTTGGTCGCGCTCGAGATCGTGTCCGAGCAGGATCTCGAGAAGTACGCGGAGGCCGCCCCCGCGGTGCTCCCCGTCGCGGCGCGGAGCCCGGCCGAGCTCGTGAACGGGAACGACGACGACGCCGGCGATCCGGCCGACGCCGAGGAATCACCCGACGCCGACGAAGCCTCGGACGAGAGCTAGCGACACACCCATGGAGATCCGCAAGCGCGTCGAGGGAGACATGAAGAAGGCGATGCGCGACCGCGCCGAGGTCGCGCGGGACACGCTGCGCATGCTCCTCTCCGAGCTGAAGAACAAGGAGATCGAGCTCGGCCGCGAGCCGACGGTCGACGAGGAGCTCGCCGTCTGCCAGCGCGCGGTCAAGATGCGCAACGAGAGCATCGCGCAGTTCCAGCAGGGCGGACGGGAGGATCTGGTCGCGCGGGAACGCGCGGAGCTCGCCGTGCTCCAGGGCTACCTGCCGCAGTCGATGTCCGAGGACGAGGTGCGCGCGGCGCTGCGCGACATCCTGAAGGAGCTCGGGATCCAGTCGAAGAAGGACCTCGGGGTCGCGATGAAGGCCCTGATGGCGCGGAACAAGAACCGGGTCGACGGCAAGCTCGCTCAGAAGATCCTCGGGGAACTTCTGACCTAGGCGCAGCCGGCATGGAGGCGAGCGAGAAGTCCGCGCGCGCGGCCGACGTCGTCGCACGCCACCGCGGCCTCGTCGGCCGGACGGCGCTGATCTCCGCGCTGACGCTCTCGAGCCGCCTGATCGGTTTCGCGCGCGAGGCGTTCTCGGCGTTCCTCTTCGGTGACGCATCCGCGGTCAACGACGCGTTCGTCACGGCGTGGCGCGTGCCGAACCTCTTCCGGAGCCTTCTCGGCGAAGGAGCGATGTCGACCGCGCTGCAGACGGCGCTCACGAAGGCCGACGCCGAGGGCAGCGACGAGGCCGGCCGGCGCCTCTTCCTCGCGATCGCGCGCATCGTCGGATCCCTGCTGATCGTCCTCTGCGGGGTGCTGATGCTCGTCGTGTACTGGCTGCCCGACCGGATGCCGTTCACCGACTTCGCGTGGCTCGGGGATCACCCCGCGCTCGTGCGCGAGCTCACGGTGCGCATGCTGCCGTTCGTGATCCTCGTGTGCCTCTCGGCGGTGTGCAGCGGCGCCCTCAACGTCCGCGGACACTTCCTGTCGCCGAGCCTCGCGCCCGTGGTGATGAACGTGTGGTGGATCACGGCGTTGATCATCGTGGCGATCCACTTCGGGTGGACGCACTCGGGCGGCGACGAGGCCGCGGAGTTCCAGCGACAGGCCGGCATGGCGCGGTGGCTCGCGAGTTTCGTCCTCGTCGCCGGCGCTGTCCTCCTCGCAGTCCAGGTTCCGGCGCTCTTCTCGAAAGGACTGATCCGGGGTCCGACTGCCTCCTCAGGAGCTCCGTCGATCGCGGTCCCGACGCGCGAGGTCCTCGCCATCCTCTGGGCGAGCGCGCCGCTCGCCCTCGGCGCCGCCGTGTACCAGATCAACGTGATGGTCGACGGCCTGATGGCGATGGGGCTCGCCGATCGCGGCGGAGCGTCCGTGCTGTACTACGCGACGCGGATCCAGCAGTTCCCGATGTCGCTGATCTCGATCGCCGCGACGAGCGCGGTGTTCCCCGCGTTGACGGCGCTGGGTCACCAGAAGGCGCTCGGCAGCGTGCGCGCGCTGCACGATCGGACGCAGCACGCGATCGCCTTCGTCGCGATCCCGGCGACCGTCGGTCTCCTCGTCTTCGCGGAGCCGATCATCACCGTCGTCTACCGGCACGGGGCGTTCGGGATCGAGGGCGTGCACCGTGCCGCGGCCGGCCTGCGCTGCCTCACGCTCGCGATCCTCCCCGCGGGTGCCGCGGGCCTCGTCGCGCGCACCTTCTACGCGCTCGGCGAGTTCAAGACGCCCGTGCGCGTCTCGGTCGCGATGCTCGGCGCCAACATCGCGCTGAACCTTCTCTTCGTCGGCGTGCTCGGCATGGACATCGACGGGCTGGCCCTCTCGACCGCGATCACCGCGTGGGGGAATCTGTGGCTGCTCGTGCCCGGACTGCGCGGGAGGCTCGGGCTGCCGCCAGCGGATGCGGCCTACCTCCCGCGGCTCCTGCGCGTGCTGGCCGCCGCCGGGGCGAGCACCCTCGTCGCGCGCGGGCTCTTCGAGATCCTCCGCGGCGAAGGCTCGCCGGCGCTGCCGCTCCTCGCCTCGATCGGCGCGTCCGTGGGGCTTTTTGCGGGGCTTGCGCACCTCCTCCGCATCCCCGAATGGGAGCACCTCGTCGGGCGTCTCCGCGGCGGTCGGTAGGGCCGCGTCCCGAGCTCCCACCGGTGCGCAATTCCTGGTGTCGCCCTAAGCTCGTTCCCCACAACAGGTAGAGTTTGAGCGGCGCAGTTTTTTGGAGAAGCCCTCTTTTGGAGAGTTCATACTCGGCCTTTGCCCCGATCGAAGACTAGGGTCGGGCCCGTGTCCGAGTCCGCATCTAAGTACTTGTAAGGCAAAGACTTATCGATCTGTATCGCTCGCGCGTCGACCGTCTGCCCGCAGCGGGGAGATGTTCGAGCACACCGAAGCCCCCAAGCAACCCTCATCCTTCGGAACACGCCTTTGAAGCCCACCGCCTCCTCACTCCTGAGAGCCTCCCATCCGACCGAAGCCCGCACTTCCGTGGATGTACTCGCCGAGCTCGAGGCCATCGCGCCTCCCCAAGATCTCCCCGACCCGGACCTGACCGAGAACGCGGTCACGGTCCTCGAGCGCCGTTACCTCAAGAAGGACCCGAACACGGGCAAGGTGTGCGAGACACCCCGCGAGCTCTTCTGGCGGGTCGCGTCGAACATCGCACGCCCTGAGATCGACTTCCCGAACGGCTCGGCCGAGCGCGCGCTCGCTGTGGCGCGGGAGTTCTACCTCCTGATGGCGAAGCGCCTGTTCATGCCGAACAGCCCGACGCTCATGAACGCGGGTCGCGAGATGGGGATGCTCTCCGCCTGCTTCGTGTTGCCCGTCGAGGACTCGATCGAAGGGATCTTCGATTCGATCAAGGCGACGGCTCTGATCCAGAAGGCGGGCGGGGGCACGGGGTTCAGCTTCTCGCGCCTGCGCCCGCAAGGCGACCTCGTCCGGAGCTCGGGCGGCACGACCGAGGGTCCGCTCTCCTTCATCCAGGTGTTCTCGAAGGCGACCGACGCGATCCAGCAGGGCGCGTTCCGCCGCGGTGCCAACATGGGCATCCTGCGCGTCGATCACCCGGACATCGTCCAGTTCATCACGTTCAAGGACAACCTCGGGATGTTGACGAACTACAACATCTCCGTGACGGTGACGAACCGGTTCGTGCACGAGTTGCGCACGAAGCCGGAGACGATCCACCAGGTCCAGAATCCGCGCACGAAGCAGTGGTCGTCGCTCAAGAAGCGCGACGCGGAAGGCAAGGACATGGACGCCTTCTGGACCGTCGGCGAGATCTGGGACCTCGTCGTCGAGCACGCCTGGCGCACGGGAGAGCCGGGGGTCGTGTTCATCGACCGCATCAACGAGCGGAACCCGATCAAGAACGTCGGCCTCATCGAAGCGACGAATCCCTGCGGCGAGCAGCCGCTGCACCCGTTCGATTCGTGCAACCTCGGGTCGATCAACCTCGGCACGCTCGTCAAGGGCGACGGGGCCGCCGCGCGCTTCGACTGGGACGAGTACAAGGCGATCATCCACACGACGACGCGCTTCCTCGACAACGTGATCGAGGCGAACAAGTACCCGCTGCCCCAGATCGAGAACATGTCGAAGACCACGCGCCGGATCGGTCTCGGCGTGATGGGCTTCGCGGACGCGCTGTACAAGCTCAACATCCCGTACAACTCGCAGGAGGGCTGTGCGTGGGGCGAGCGCGTGATGCAGGTCCTCGACGACGAGTCGCACCTCGCGTCGGAGCTCCTCGCCGAGGAACGCGGCGTGTTCCCGGCGTGGGAAGGCTCGGACTGGGAGAAGGAGGGTCGCCGGATGCGCAACTCCTACACGACCACCGTCGCGCCGACGGGCACGATCTCGATCATCGCCAACTGCTCCGGCGGCATCGAGCCGATGTTCAGCCTCGCGTTCATCCGCCAGGTGATGAAGGACAACCGCGGTCGCCCGACGATCATGCGCGAGGTGAACTACGTCTTCGAGCAGATCGCGCGCAGGCGCGGTTTCTACTCGGACGAGCTGGTCGACAACATCGTCGAGGCTGGATCCCTGCAACACCGCGCGGAGATTCCCGATGACGTCAAGCGCGTGCTCGTGACCGCGCACGACATCACGCCGTACTGGCACATGAAGATGCAGTCGGCGTTCCAGCGGCACTGCGACTCCTCGATCAGCAAGACGATCAATTTCCCGCATGAGGCGACGGCCGACGACGTGCGGCAGATCTTCGAGCTCGCGATCGACGAGGACGTGAAGGGCGTCACGGTGTACCGGGACGGTTGCCGCGATCTGCAGCCGATGGCGCTGAAGCACTCGAACAAGAGCGCGACGGACGCCGCGGCGCCGGCCGCGGAAGTTCCGGCGAGCAACCCGTCGGACGCCGCCGCACCGGCGCCGGGGCTGCGGACGAAGCGCGGCGAGCTCGGGGACGAGCTCAACCCGATCAAGCTGCCCGAGATCATGAGCTGCCTGCGGATCCGTCAGATGACGCCGTTCGGCAACATGCACGTGAAGGTCTCGGTCGATCCGATCTCCGGACGCGAGCGGGAGGTGTTCGCGCAGCTCGGCAAGGGCGGTGACGTCGCCAACTCCGATCTCGAGGCGATCTGCCGCATCCTTTCGCTGTGGCTGCGCGCGAACGGCAGCCTCAAGATGGCGGTCAAGCAGCTCGACGGCATCGGTTCGAGCCTCTCCGTCCCGACGAAGGACGGCCGCATCATGTCGCTCGCGGACGGTCTCGCGACCGCGCTGCAACGCTACATGGACGCGAAGGACGCCGTGGGACTGCACACGCTGCTCCTCGGCGGCGCGGAACCGGATCTCGCGAAGACCGACTTCGTCCAACGGCCGCCGCAACTCGCAGCCGCGGGGGCGAAGGCCGGGCAGCCGCGGAACGTCTCGCAGTACAAGCTGAAGTGCCCGGCGTGCGCGTCGTCGCTCTCCTTCGAGGAGGGCTGCGTCAAGTGCCACGCGTGCGGCTTCAGCCAATGCTGACCGCGACACGAATCAGTTGAAACGACGAAGGGCGGCGCATGGCGCCGCCCTTCGGGCATTCACTGGAGGCGCGGCTAGCGTCCGCCCTCGTCGTCGCCGTCGTCCTTCTTCTCCTTCTCTTCGTCGCCCGTGCCTTCGCTCTCGTCCGCTTCCTTCTCGGTGACGGGGTTCCCGAAGAAATCGAAGTGCGACGGATCGTCGATGAGGCGATCGAACAGCAGCGTGTGACCGTCGTCGCGCGTCAGGATCATCGAGTTGCCCGAGAGCTCGACCGCGTAGTGCCGAGTCGTTCCGGGCGCCTCGAACTCCGGCAGTCCCTTGTCGCTCATGCGCGAGCCCAACACGGTGGTCGTCTCCAGCTGACCTTCGTCGTCGATCTCGAAGCGGTGCAATCCCGTCACGAAGCTGCGCCCCTTGTCCTCTCCGCCCACCCCGACGACGCGCACGTGGAACTCGATCGAGAGGTGGTTGCCGCTGACGAGACAGAACCCGACGCGCTCGAAACCTTCTTCGCTCATCCCGGCAGCGTCCTGCTCGACGAGGCGCATGTCGGTGAGCCTCCAGGCGCCCTGCATCGCGGCGACCGTCTTCTTGTTCGCGAGGCGCACCGCTTTCGATTGGAGGGGTCGCGGGTCCACGCGGACCTTGGGGTCCTGGAGCGGCGGGAGCGACAGGAGGAAAGCGCTCGCGAGCAAGATGGAGGAGAATCGCTGCATGGTCGTGCCTCGTTCTGAACGTCCTTTACCGGACGTCGACTGTCACAAGAATAGGGGGCTCCGTAGGCCGCGTGCTAGGATCCGGCCTTTACCGATTCGAGGCATGAAGCGCGCAATCCTCATCTGGCTGAGTCTCTGCCTGTGGCTCTCGGGCGCCGCCAGCGCCCAGAATCGGGCTCGCGGGACGCTCTACGCCCGCGCCGAGGGCACCGACGTCAAGGTCGCGATCGAGATCAAGATCGACCGCGGCTTGCACCTCTACCACGGACCGACGGTGGAGGAGATGTCGCCGGACGGCGCTCTCGGCAAGCCGACGACCGCCGACCTCGGCGGTGAGGGGTTCCAGTGGAGCGCCGTGCGCTTTCCGAAGGCCGAGTTCGTCGAGCAGAAGATCAGCGACGACGAGACGCCGACGCACATCGGTGAGCACCACGGGACGCTCGTCCTGTACGTCCGCGGCCGCCTCGCGCCGGGCGCGAACCTCGCCGCGCTCTCGGCCGATCTCAGCGGGTCGACGTGCGAGGACGGTGCCGGCGGCCAGTGCTTTCCCTACGACGAGAAGGTGACGGTCGCGGGAAGAGGCTCGGACGCGCTCTTCCAGGCGTTTCCCGCCGACCTCGTCGTGCCGGGCGATGGCGCCGCAGTGCCGACTGCCGGATCGACCGCCGCGCCGACGCCCGCACCGACCACGACGCCCGTATCCGCACCGACGCCCGCGCCTCCTGCGAAGGGCGACACCGGTCTCTGGATCTTCCTCCTCTCCGCTGTCGGGTGGGGCCTCTTCACGCTCTTGATGCCCTGCACCTACCCGATGATCCCGATCACGATCTCCTACTTCACGAAGCAGGCGACGCAGCGCGAGACGGGGACGCTCTCGCTCTCGCTCGCGTACGGCGCCGGGATCGTGCTCGTGTTCGTGCTGATCGGCGTTCTGGTCGGCCCGATCGTGATCCCGTTCGCGGCGCACCCGGTCACGAACATCGTCATCGGGGGGTTCTTCATCCTGTTCGCGCTCTCCCTCTTCGGAGTCGTCGATCTGCAGCCGCCGGGCTTCCTCCTGAGCCTGGCCGGCCAGGCGTCGTCGAAGGGCGGGTTTCTCGGCGTCTTCCTGATGGGGGCGACGCTCGTCGTCACCTCCTTCACGTGCACCGCGCCGTTCGTCGGAAGCCTCCTTTCGACGGGAGCGAGCAGCGGCGACCTCGGCCGCGTGGCGCTCGGAATGGGCGTCTTCGGCCTGACGATGGCCGTCCCGTTCATGTTCCTCTCCATGGTGCCGCAGAAGGTGAAGGCCCTTCCCCGGAGCGGAGAGTGGATGCACACGCTCAAGGTGACCCTCGGCTTCGTCGAGATCGCCGCGGCGCTCAAGTTCATCTCGAACGTCGATCTCGTCTGGAACTGGCAGTTCCTGTCGCGCGAGCTGTTCCTGTTCCTCTGGATGGCGATCTTCGCGGTGGCCGCGATCTACCTCTTCGGGCTCATCCGGCTCGTCGGCGAATCCATCCAGGAGATCTCGCCGGGCCGCATGGTCGCCGGCCTGTTCTTCGCCCTCTTCGCCTTCTACTGCGCGTACGGCGCCCTCGGGAACCGGATGGATCCGCTCATGACCGCGATCATCCCGAACTACTCGGGTCAGATCGGAGGCGGATCCGGCCACGGAGGCAAGGTCTCGGCCGCGGCCCACACGATCATCAAGGACGACTACGAAGGCGCGCTCGCACAGGCGAAGCAAGAAGGGAAGCTCCTGCTCGTGAACTTCACGGGCTTCACGTGAGTCGTCTGCCGCCAGATGGAAGAGGACGTCTTCCCCCGTCCGGCGGTCGCCGGCGTGCTGCAGAAGGAGTTCATCGAGGCGCGTCTCCACAACGACGGCGGCCCCAAGAAGGACGACACGCGCGCACGGCAGAAGGAGATGGCGGGATCGTTCGCCACGCCGGTCTACGTCGTCGTGGATCCGAAGACCGGTGCGACGCTGCGCCAGCGCGCGGGGTACACGGGCGAGTCGACCTTCGTCGAGTTCCTGCGCGGCAAGGCGCTCGAGTAGCGCCTACGCGAACCCGATCCAGCGGCCGGCCTGGTACACGACGAAGCTCGTGATCCACGCCAGGGCGCTCATGTAGGCGAACAGGAAGACCGGCCAGGCCCAGCTGCGCGTCTCGCGCCGGACGGCCGCGAGCGTGCTCATGCACTGGCAGGCGAGCGCGAAGAAGATCATCAGCGAGAGACCGACGAGCGGCGTGTACACCGGTCGTCCGTCCGCGCGCGTCTCCGCCTTGATCTTCTCGCGCAGCGTCGGCGACGTGGCGCCGTTCTCCGCTTCCGCGCCGTAGACGACGCCCATCGTGCTCACGAAGACTTCGCGGGCCGCGAACGCCCCGATGAGGCCGACTCCGATCTTCCAGTCGAAGCCGAGCGGCTCGATCGCGGGCTCGAGCGCGTGCCCGAGCCTCGCGCCGTAGCTTCCGCGGAGCCGCGCGCTCTTCTCCTCGGAGTCGATCGACGCGAGGCGCGCGTCGCGCTCGGCGGGCTCGATCGATTGCGCCCGGATCGACGCGCGCTGCGCCTCGAAGCCCTCGTTCGCCGCGGCGTTGCGCGGGAAGGAGAGCAGGAGCCAGAGCGCGACGGTGCACGCGAGGATCACCGTGCCCGCGCCCTCGAGGAAGCTGCGCGTGCGCTGCCACATCATGCGGAGCACGGAAGGCCAGTGCGGCAACCGGTACGGCGGCATCTCGAGGATCAACGGCACCGCGGGCGCCTTGAAGAGCGTGCGAGAGAGGACCGTCGCCGCGACGAGAGCGGTGAGCGTGCTGAACACGTACATCGCCACCATGAGGAGGCCTTGCACGGGAACGAGACCGAAGACGTGCGACGGCGGGAAGAGCGTGGCGATGATCAACGTGTACACCGGCAGCCGCGCCGAGCACGTCATCAGCGGAATGACCATCATCGTCAAGGTCCGGTCGCGCTGGCGCTCCATCGTGCGCGTCGCGAGGATCGCCGGCACTGCGCAGGCGTAGCCGGAGAGCATCGGGACGAACGCGCGTCCGTGCAGACCCATCGCGCGCATGATGCGATCCATCAGGAACGCGACGCGCGCCATGTAGCCCGAGTCCTCCATCAGCCCGATGAAGAAGAAGAGGAGCAGGATCTGGGGCAGGAACACGACGACGCTGCCGACTCCGGAGATGAGGCCGCCCTCGACGAACTCCTGCGCGAGGCCGGCCGGCAGCCAGGCGCGCGAAATCCCGGCGAGGTACGAGAAGAGGCTCTCGATCGCATGGATCCCGGGTTCGGCCCAGCTGAACAGCGACTGGAACACGATCCCCATCACGAGGAGGAAGATCGCGAAGCCCGCCACGGGATGCAGGAGGACGGCGTCGATCCTCTCCGTGCGCGAAGATCGCGCCTGCGCCGGCGTTCGAGCCTCCGCGGGCGCGGGCAGGAAGCTCTCCATGCGCGCGTCGATCCACGCGTACCGCCCGCGGATGACGTCGGCGTCGATCGCGCGCCCCGCCGCGGCGGCCGCCGCGCGGCGTCGAGCGACGGCGTCGCGCACGGCGTCCGGCACGGCTTCGAGCTCGTCGAGCTCGTCGAGCGAGAGGAGCGCCCACAGCGCGATCGCGCGCGCGCGCGCAGGGTCACCGCGCGTCCAGTCCGGCGGGAGCACCGGCGCGACCGCCGCGATGTCGGCGAGGAGCGCGGGATCGTCCGGGATCCAGCGGCTGCCGGGGCGGGCCGCATCGGGATCGGCGAGGGTCGCCTCGATCTGGCGCCGGAGCTCCTCCAGTCCGCGACCGCGCGAGGCCGCCGTCATCACGACCGGGACGCCGAGCTCGCGCCGGAGCTTCTCCACGGCGAGCGTTTGTCCGCGCTCCGCGAGCAGGTCGGCCATGTTCATCGCGACCACGACCGGCACGCCGAGCTCGAGGACTTGCAACACCATGTAGAGGTTGCGCGAGAGCTGCGTCGCATCCGCGACGAGCACGACGAGATCGGGCCGTGGCGACGGGGCGATGCCGCCGATCGCCTGGATCGCGAGCTCCTCCTCGCGGCTGCGCGCCGAGAGGCTGTACGCGCCGGGCACGTCGACGACGTCGACCACGCGCCCGTCGGAGAGGCCGAACGTCGCGCTGTGCCGCTCGACCGTGACCCCGGGATAGTTCGCGACCTTGTGGTCCGTGCCCGTCAGCCGGTTGAAGAGCGTCGTCTTCCCGGTGTTCGGATTCCCGGCGACGACTACGAGCGGTCTTTTGGTGGAGATCCCCGCCGGGGCTGCGGGAGCGCTCATTCGGTCGCCTCGAGGAACACCGCGCCGGCCTCGGAGCGCCTGAGGCTGAGGTGCGACCCGCGCACCTCGATCTCGACGAGGTCCCCGATGTCGACGCGGCGGACCATCCGGACCTTCGTCCCGGGGAGGAGGCCGAGCTCCATGAGGCGGCGGCGGAACGAGCGGTCGCCGCCGACCTCGACGAGGCACGCGCATTGGCCGGCGGAAAGATCTTTGAGGGCGATCACGGGCGATCTCTAGATGAGATCGAATCTCAAGTATACCACGTTCGAAGTCGCTTCCGGCGACCCGCGCCCTCCCGCCCGGACGCCCCGCGGGGCCTGGAATCCCGGTCGCAGAACGGGTTTGCGCCTCTACCATGTCCCGGCGTCCCCGGATGCACGACCCCAAGGAAATCGCAGGCCGCCTCGCCGCCGATCTCGTCCAGGACGGGATGCGCGTCGGACTCGGCACGGGTTCGACGGTCCACTACTCGATCCTCCGCCTGGCGGACCGGATCCGCGACGAGCGCTTGAGCGTGCGCTGCGTCCCGACGTCGCTCGACACCGAGACGAAGGCGCGCGCGCTCGGGATCCCGCTCGTCGGTCTCGACGTCGTCGAGGCCCTCGACCTCACGATCGACGGCGCCGACGAGATCGACACGCACTTCGACATGATCAAGGGCGGCGGAGGCGCGTTGCTGCGCGAGAAGGTGGTCGCATCGATCACGCGCGAGGAAGTGATCGTGATCGGCGCGAGCAAGTTGGTCGAGCGATTGGGGACCACCTTCGCGCTCCCCGTCGAGATCGTCTCGTTCGCGCGCCCGTCCGTGGCGCGCGCTCTCTCGCGTTTCGGCTGCGAGCCCGCGCTGCGTCAGATCGAAGGTCGTCCCTTCGTGACCGACAACGGGAACTGGATCCTCGACTGCCGCTTCCCGGACGGGATCGCGGACGCGGCCGCGCTGGAGCATCGCATCGATGCGATCCCCGGGGTCGTCGAGAGCGGACTCTTCGTCGGCCTCGCGCACGCCGTCTTCATCGGGCGCGCCGAGGGGACCTGCGAAGTCCGCCGGAAGTCCTAGAGCAGCTCCCTAGAGCGCCTGGATGTAGGCGAGGATGGCTTCGATGTCGCCGTCGATCGTCGCCGGCGTGCTGAGCAAGGTCTGCTGGACCTTGGAAGCTCCCGGCGCGAACTGCTCGTGCCCGCGGCAGTCGTGCACGTCGTTGAAGATCTTGTTGAGCCCGGGATACGGTGTTTGCCCTGGAAATGCCGGGCTTCCGTACACGGGATCGAGCGCCTGCACGTCCGGATCGACGAGCCCGCGCAGCGAGTAGGCCGCCTGGTCGTGGAAGTACGGTCCACTCGCGAACACGCCGAGCTTGGTCGGGATCGAGAACTGCTGCGGCGCGCGCGTGAAGATGCGCTTGTGCGTGACCGCATCGCAGTTCGGGTCGATGGTCGGGTCGCACGGGCAGTCGTACCCGTTCGGGTCGTCGCGCTCGAAGTCGGCTTGCTTGTCGGCGTTCATGATCGCGTATGTCTCGCGATCGTCGTAGCCGTCCAGGTTGCGGTCGGAATCGGGAAGGCCGTCTCCGTCGAGATCGACGTCCGTCCCGGTGTTCACGTTGCGCAGGTTCAGCGCGACGATGTTCTCGCGCAGCGAGAAGCAGCTCGGATCGAACGTCGCGATGTTGTCGCCGCTCGTCAACGTCGGATTGACGAAGTCGGCGGTGTAGAAGCGCGGCCCCGGGAAGCTTCCCGAGTTCGTCTCCGCGTCCGGGTGGCACGTGGCGCATCCCGCGAAGCGGAGGTTCGGGTTCAACCCGGTCCGGTTCGTGCCGAAGAAGAGATCCCGGCCGAACGCCGCCGTCGCGCTGTACTGCGCCGTCACCGGATCGAGGTTCGGGTTGAGCGGGACCGCGAGCTTCTCGTGGTAGTCGATGAGCCCCTGCTGCTCCGCGTCCGACAGGATCCCGGTGCCGCCGTTCTCGCCGGCGAACATGGGACCCGTCTCGCCGAGGTTCAGCCGCACGCCCTTCCACAGGATCAGGCCGGTGCCGAGCGTGCCGCCGTACAGCGGCATCGTCGAACGCGGACCGACCGGGCGCTGCCAGACGTTCGCATCGTCGCCGCCCTCGAAGTGGCAGGAACCGCAGGAGTTGTTGAAGTTCCCGGCTGTCTGCGGCCGCGAGGCGTCCTCGAAGAGCTCCTCGCCGCGACGCTGCGACAGCGTGAACGCGTCCGGGCCGGCGTGGGTCGGGATCTGGGCCCGGTTGTGGTGGATCGTCCCGGTCGCCCAGTCGATGCGCAGCACGGAGAGCGTGCGCGTCGTCTCGTTGATCACGTAGAGCCGCGCGTCGTCGTTGTTCGGCGTCGTGAGATCGGGCACGAGCGCCATGCCGAGCGGAAGGTCGCCGAGGGGCGTCGTCGTGTCGAGCGCCGCGCGCGGCGCGAAGTCGTGGCGCGGCGGGAACACGCACTCGAGCTCGAACGCGCTCCCCGCGACCTTGTAGAGGAACACGTCCTCGGACCCGCGGTTCAGGAGCACGGCGTGGTCGCCGGCCGGGCTGTACAGGACGCGCGAGGGATGGCCGGCGCGGTAGCCCATCTTGCCGACGCCGAAACCCTGCGTCCCGACGACGAAGCGCAGCCCGGTGCTGAATAGCTTCGGCCCCGCGACCGAATGCGTGATCATCGCCTGCGCCAATCCGACGAAGCCGTCGTAGGTCGGCGAGTTCGGGATCGCGAAGGTCGCCGTGTTGCCCTGGAACGGGATGACGAAGCGCGGTCGGAGGAGGATCCCCGCCGCGGGCGTCCCGGATCCCGTCGCCTGCACCTGGCCGACGAGGAGCACGGCCGTGTCACCGGCTTCCATGCCGTCGACGACGAAGGACGCCTGGCCGCCGACGAGCGGCGAGCCGACTCCTCCGAGCGTGAGGAAGTTCCCGGCCGGCGTCCGCGCCGCGCGACCGAACGGCACGTACTCAGCGGGATGCGCCGGATCCGAGAGCTCGTTCTGGAGCCGTCCCGACGCGTCGCCGGGCGAGCCGTACGAGTCGAGCGTCGTGTCGACGATCGTGAGCGCGGGGTAGACGCGGTTCGCGAAATCGCCCGGCAAAGCCGGGCCGAAGTTGAAGTTCACGTCGTGGTTGACGTTGTGCAGCACGTGCGGGACGAGCGCGCGGCTGCCGTCCGGCGAGAGAGAGATGTCCTCGAGGAAGCGCGGCTTCCCCTGGCTCTGGATCACCTGGACGGGCGTGGGCTGGAAGACGGGATCGTACGGGTAGTCGTCGATCCGGATCTTGCCGCCGAGCGCGATCCCGGTCGGCACGCCGTGCACGTCCAGGGTGACGTCGAGGTACGAGACGAACGGCGACTTGCCGTGCGTCACGTAGATGCGCTGGCTGTCGGAGCGGATCACGAAGCCACGCGGCTGGTCGAGGTCGGCCATGCCGTCCCGGTTCGAGTCGACGTCCGCGATCGTGAACGGCGCCGGGATGTCGTTGACGTTGCGCAGGAGCTGGAGCGACGCGAGGGACGCGAGGCTCGTCGTGTCGTACAGCTTCACCGTCGCCGACCGGAAACCGGTGACGGCGAAGTACTTCCCGTTCGGCGCCACGGCGACGCCGTAGGGCTCGACTCCGACGTTCGTCAGCGTCGTCGTCACCGCGAGCGAGCTCGTGTCGATCACGCTCAACGACCCGCGCAGCTCCGATCCGTTGAACGGCGTCACGAAGTTGACGTCGAGCGCGACGGTCCCGCGCTGGTTCGCGACGAAGAGGCGCGATCCGTCGGCGCTCAGCGCGAGCGAGCGCGGATGGATGCCGACCGGGATCTCCGCCGCGATGGTGCCGTGCGCGACGTCGATCAGCGACACGGTTCCGTTGTCGAGATTGCACACCCAGACGCGGTCCGGATTGGCCGGATCCACGGCGACCGAGGAGACCTGGGCGTTCTGAGCCCGGGCGAACGGCGCGATCAGCGCCGCCGCCGCCAGCGCGGAGCCGAGAGAGCGGAGTTTCATGGTGGATCTCGCGGAAGAACCCTGGAGCGTCCCCTGCCCGAGCACTGGACGGGGCCGAAGGCATCGAGAATAACCCGGCGCGGCCGACCTTGCCCAGGGGCGGAGCCGCGGGAAGCGCGCGCGACTCAGCGCGCGGTGTAGTTCGCGGGGAACATCTCGCGCTCCACGGCCTCGATCGCGATGTGAAGGACCTTGATGTGGATCTCCTGGATCCGGTCCGAGGTGGTCGCGAGCGGCACGACGATCGGGATGTCGACGAGACGCCGGGCGTCGCCGCCGCCTTTCCCGAGCAGCCCGACGGTCCCGATGCCCTTCGCCTTTGCGACTTCGAGCGCGCGCAGGATGTTCCTCGAACCGCCGCTCGTGGAGATCGCGACGAGGAGATCGCCCTTCTTGCCGTACGCCTCGACCGAGCGCGCGAACACCTCGTCGTAGCCGAAGTCGTTCGCGATGCACGTGAGCTGGCTCGGATCGGAGAACGCGATCGCGGGGAGCGCAGAACGGTCCTTCCGGAACCTTCCGGTCCACTCCTCGGCGAAGTGCATCGCGTCGCACATGCTGCCGCCGTTGCCGCACGACATGAGGAGCCCGCCCCCTCGGAGCGTCTTCGCGGCGGCCTGCACGAAGCGCCGGACGTTCTCCAGGCACGCCGGATCGGCGAGGAAGGCGGCCAGGACGCCGGCGGCCTCCTCGAACGACCCCTGGATCGGATCCTTCGGGTTCATGCCGCCGATTGTGGCCGCGTGGGGGGAGCGCCACAACCTTGCGCTCCTCTCCGACCGGCGCGCGTCGGTTATGCTCTCCGTCCGCTCGCGCACCTGATGAAGATCCTCCCTCTCGTCGGCCTGGGCATCGCCGGAGTCGTCCTCGCGACCGTCGCCCTGCGCGCGCCGCCCCGCGACTACGTCGCGCCGTCGATCGCCGAGCTCGAGGCGCACCGTCCGGCGCCGCAGAACCTCCACGGCGATCTGCCGGCCGACTGCGTCGTGCGGACGATCGAGGTCAAGGGCATGTGCTGCCTCGGCTGCACCGGACGGGTGTACGACCGCCTGAAGGAGACGCCCGGGCTCGTCGACGCCGCCGTCAACTTCGAGCGCGGCGTCGCCGAGGTCGTGATGCTGAAGGGCTCCGATCCGACGGCCTTCGTCTCCGCGCTGCGGTTCGACAAGTACGAGCCGAAGCTCGCGCCGTAGCGGCTCAGGTCTTCCGCAGGCTGTCGGAGGCCGCGCGCGCGACGCGCTCGATCGTCGCGGCGTCGTGGGCGCTCGACACGAACCACGCTTCGAACGGCGAGGGCGGGAGCAGGACTCCGCGCTCGAGCATCGCGTGGAAGAAGAGCTTCCAGCGCTCGCGATCCGTCGCGAGCACGCGCTCGAAGCTCGTCACGGGTTCCGCCGAGAGGTACGGGCAGAGCATCGAGCCCTGTCTCCCGATCCACATCGGGACGCGCGCGTCGCGTGCGGCGCGCTCGAGTCCGGCGGCGAGCTCCGCGGAGCGCGCTTCGAGATCCGCGTAGAACCCCGGGGCGTCCGTCGCCGCGAGCGTGGCGATGCCCGCCGCGACGGCGAGCGGATTCCCCGACAGCGTCCCGGCCTGGTACACGTCGCCGGCGGGGGAGATGCGTCGCATGAGTTCGGCTCGTCCGCCGTACGCGCCGATCGGCAGGCCGCCGCCGATCACCTTGCCGAGCGTCACGAGGTCGGGGCGGACGCCGCAGAGCTCCTGGTAGCCTCCGCGCGCGACGCGGAAGCCCGTCATCACCTCGTCGAAGACGAGGAGCGCGCCGTGCTCGTCGCAGAGCGCGCGCAGGCCCTCGAGGAAGCCCGCGGCGGGAAGGACGCAGCCCATGTTGCCCGCGACCGGCTCGACGAACACGCACGCCACTTCGCCGCGCCGCTTCTCGAAGAGCGCGCGTGTCCCCGCGAGATCGTTGTACTCGGGCACGAGCGTGAGCTCCGCGAGCGCGCGCGGGACGCCCGGCGAGTCCGGCGCGCCGTGCGTGAGCGCTCCGGAGCCGGCCTTCACGAGGAAGCTGTCGCCGTGCCCGTGGTAGCCGCCGTTGAACTTGATCACGAGATCGCGGCCGGTCGCGGCGCGCGCGAGGCGCAGCGCGCTCATCGTCGCCTCGGTCCCGGAGTTCACGAGCCGGACCATCTCGACCGCGGGCCGCATGCGCTCGACGATCTGCGCCGCGAGGGCGAGCTCGCCCTCGGTCGGCGCTCCGAACGTCGTGCCGCGCGGGATCGCGCGAGCGAGCGCCGCGGTGATCCGCGGATCCGCGTGCCCGAGGATGAGCGGGCCGTAGCTCATCACGAGATCGACGTATTCGTTCCCGTCGACGTCCGTGACGATCGCCCCGCGGCCGTGAGCGACGTGCACCGGCGTGCCTCCGACGCCGCGGTACGCGCGCACGGGACTGTTCACGCCGCCCGGGATCAGGCGTTGCGCCTTCTCGAAGACGCTCTTCGACCGCTCGAGGTTCACGCGGCCCGGAGTGTAGCGGGCGGGCGGAGCGCGCGCCGCGCTACAGCGTCGTCAGCGGGTCGATCGAAGCGCCGTTCACGCTGCCTTCGGTCTGCAACCGGTACAAGAGCTCGGCCTGACGGCGGCGCAAGGAGCTCAGCGTCTCGAAAGTCGTCCTTTCGAGCCGGCGCTGCTCGTCCGAGAGCGTGCGCTGGCCGAGTGAACCGAGCTGCGCCTCGGTCTCCTGCTTGACGCGCGCGATCTCGGCGAGGACCTCGCGCAGGCCTTCCTGCAGGAGCTTACCCGGCGGCTCGACCGGTTTCCGGGACGGGAACGGCGCGGCCACTTCCTCCGCGACGTCGCGACTCGTCGCGTCGGCGACCTTGACGTCCGACAGCCTGGCGTCGAGACGCTCGAGGACGGTCGCGATCCGCGACAGTGTTCCGGAGAGCTCCACGGCGGCTTCCGGGGTGATCCCGTGGCGCATGCGTCGGTGCGAAGCGATTCCGCGTGGCGCGAAGGACTCCCCGCATTCGGGGCAGTCGATGGATCGGGAAGGCCGCCCGGGGTTGATCGGCTCGTCGGACATGGCTCGTTGGGTTCGCGTTCTCTATCGTCGCGAGGAACCGGCGGACTGAAGAAGCCGCTGCAGAGCCCGATCGAGGCCTCGAATGCGCTTTTCCATCCGGCCGATTCCGCTGCTCGCGCTCCTCGTCGTCCTCGGCGCGGCGGTCGTGCTCGCGAACCGGCGCTGGCCGCTCGTGCGCAACAGCCTCGTGTACGCGAGCGCGAGCCAGCACGTGATCGAGCACGGCTACGACCCGCGTGCGGTCGTCGCGGACTCGAAGCTCTCGTACGACAAGCCGATCCTCTACGCGTGGGTCTCCGCGCCGCTCGTCCGGGCTCTCGGGAGCCATGACGGACTGCGGATCACGTCGTTCCTCGGGACGGTCGCGTACTTGCTCGCGCTCTTCTACTTCGCGCGCACGTTCCGCGCGGCGTTGCCGGAAGGAGGCGAGAGCGCGCTCCTGTGGCTCGCGAGCGTCGGTCCGTGCGTCGTCTACCAGTTCTGGTCCGCGCACCCGGACGGGTGGTTCGCGGCTCTCGTGATCACCGCGTGGTCGCTCGCGCACCGCGTGGTCCTCGAGCCCGGTCGAGGCGCGGTCCGCCGGATCCTGCTCGCCGGCGTCGTGATCTACTTCGCGATCCTGCTCAAGAACTACGGCCTCGTGCTCCTGCTCTCCGTGCCTCTCTATCTATTGTGGAACGTGCGCGCGTTGCGCGCCCCGGGCGCGGAGTTCCGCGCGATCCTCGGCGCCTCGCTCGCTATCTTTTCCGTCATCGGGGTGCTCGTCGTGCTCGCCTGGACCGGGCACCATCCGCTGTCGCGACTCGAGGGCGAAGGCGGAGGCGTCGGCCAGTACGCGAACGGCGTCCTGTGGATGAGCGCGCGCGGGACGTGGGTGCAGGTCGGGATCGCGGTCCTCGTCCAGTTCCACGTCGCGCTCTTCTTCGCGCTGCGCCGCGCGGCGTGGGGTCGCGCGGTGATCGCGCCGCTCGCGTGCTTCGGCGGCGTCTACATCGCGGGCCTGATGCCCTTCCCGACGACCTTCTACAACATGCGGTACTTCCTGCCGCTGTTTCCGCTGGTCGCGCTCGTCCTCGTCCGCGGCGCGGCCGCGTTCGGGCAGGGAACGCGCGCCGTGCTGTACGCGGCGCACGCCGTCCTCGCGGCGGCACTGGTCGTCGTCTTCAACTTCGCTCCGGCGTACCGCGCGGCGGAGCCGAGCCTCCCCGACCTGACGGTGAACTGGATCGGGACGCCGCTCAGCCTCCTCGACAATCTGCGCATGCGGCTCCACCTCGACCAGCAGGCGGTGCTCGACACCATCGATCGCGAGGTTCCCGCGGGCGCCCTCCTCTACATGCTCGACGTCGTGTACTACGGCGACGCGCAGCAGGGCGTCTTCGAGCGCGACGGTCGCATCCGCGCCGATATCCGGGTGCGCTACGTCTCGTCGCGGAGCTTCGAGCCCGCGGAGCCGAGCTTCTACGTCTACTCCTACCCGGCGCGCCGGCCCGCGCTGGATCGCTTCGGCAAGGTCACCGAGCTCGGCAACTCGCTCGACCGCGTCGAGTGATCACTTCAGGAGCTTCGCCATCTCCCGGGCGTAGTACGTGAGGATGAAGTCCGCGCCCGCGCGCTTGATGCACGTCAGCGACTCGACCATCACGCGCGGCTCGTCGATCCACTTCTTCGCGGCGGCGGCCTTGATCATCGCGTACTCGCCGCTGACCTGGTAGGCGCACAGCGGGACGTCGAAGCGCTCGCGCACGCGCCGCACGATGTCGAGACACGGCATCGCCGGCTTGACCATGATCATGTCCGCGCCCTGCTTCAGATCGAGCTCGACCTCGCGGATCGCCTCGTCGCTGTTCGCGGGATCCATCTGGTACGTGTTCCGGTCGCCGAACGCCGGCGCGGAGTCCGCCGCGTCCCGGAACGGGCCGTAGAAACCGCTCGCGTACTTCGCGGAGTACGACAGCACGGCGACGTTCAGGTGACCGGCCTCGTCGAGCGCGGCGCGGATCGAGCCCACTTGTCCGTCCATCATCCCGCTCGGGGCGATCACCTGGGCGCCCGCGTCGGCGAGCGCGGCCGACTGGAGCTCGAGGTTCTCGAGCGTCGCGTCGTTGTCGACGTCGCCTTCGGGCGTGAGCACGCCGCAGTGGCCGTGGTCGGTGTACTCGCAGAAGCAGACGTCCGCGATGCGCAGGAGCGAGGGCGCCGCGTTCGCGATGCGCTCGAGCGCGCGCTGGACGATCCCCTCGGGCGACCACGCGAGCCGACCCTCGGGATCCTTCTTGTCGGGGATGCCGAACAGGATGACCGCGGGAATCCCGAGCTGTTCGGCGTCGCGGCACGTCTCGGCCAGTCGATCGAGCGATTCGCGGAAGACGCCCGGCATCGACGGCACGGCCTGGCGGACGCCCTTGCCCTCGACGACGAAGAGCGGGAGGACGAGATCGTCCTTCGTGACGTGCGTCTCGCGCACGAGGCGCCTCAGCGCGGGGTGCGAACGCAGCCGTCGCGGGCGCTGGACGAGGTACTCGGGCGGGAGCGGCGGCGCCTCTTCGCCCGGACCCGGACTGATCGGCTGGCCCATGCCGTGGCCGAGGCCGGAAATGGGGGAGTAGCTCATCTGGATTTCTCGGGATCGAGGTGCGCGAGGACCGCGGCGAAGGCCTCGGGCGTCGGCTGCGGAAGTGAAATCGTATCGAAGAAGCGCGCCTGTGTCTCGTGGAGCAGCGCGTCGAACGTCGTGCGTCCGATCGCGATCGCGAGGCGCGGATCGCTTTCCGCGTCCCGCTCGTGCCACGCGCGGACGGCCGAGGGGCTCGCGAAGAAGATAGCAGCGCTCGGCGGGAACGGATCCGGGCGTTCGAGCGCGCGCGTCTCGTAGGCGATCGGGTCGTCGACGTCGACGTCGACGCGCGCCGCGCGCAAGGCCGAAGCGAGGTCACTCGAGACGGATCCGCGGGGCCACAGCACGCGCGCGCCGGCACGGGCGCGCGCCGCGAGCCCGGCGGCGAGAGCCTCGGCGTCGAGAGCCGGCGGGGAGCCGAGCGCGAGTCCGAGGGCGCGCACGCGTTCCGCCGTCCGCTCGCCGACCGCCGCGACCGGCGACGCGCGCAGGTCCGGCCGCGCTTCGATCGCCGCTGCGAGCCAGGGGAGCGCGCTCGCGCTCGTGACACAGATCCAGTCGTACTGCGCGTGCGCGAGATCGGAGCTCTGGAAGCGTCGCGCTTCGATCCGCAGCAACGGCGTTTCGACCGCTTCCCAGCCGGCCGCGCGCGCCGACGCGGCGTACTCCGCGAGTCGGTCGACCGGTCCGGTCACGAGCACGCGCTTCATCTCGCACGCGCCGCTTCGATCAACTGCTTCGCGCCGCGCGCGGCCAGTTCCTCCGCGAGGCGCGTCCCGATCCGCTCGGCCTCGCCGATCGAGCCGGAGCGCTCGCCTTCGAGGTGCCGCGTGCCGTCGACGGACAGGACGCTGGCCCGGATCGAGATCCCGTTCTCGACGGCGCGCGCGCGCGCGCCGACCGGCGCGTTGCACCCGCCGTGGAGGCCGCGCAGCAGCGCGCGCTCGGCGAGGGCCTCGGCCCAGGCCTCGCGATCCGAGATCGACGCGAGCGTCGCGACGGTCCGCTGATCGTCCGCGCGGCACGTCAAGCCGACGATGCCCTGTCCGACCGCGGGCAGGAACGCCGGCGCCGCGAGCACCTCGGTGATCCGATGCCCGAGGCCGAGGCGCACGAGCCCGGCGCAGGCGACG
The DNA here is from genome assembly GCA_036006425.1 of Planctomycetota bacterium. GTDB lineage: Bacteria > Planctomycetota > UBA1135 > UBA1135 > DASYPQ01. The sequence goes on along the minus strand of DASYPQ010000010.1, from coordinate 104,790 downwards.
AGGAGCGCGTCGGCCTCGCCGCGGGCGAGCTTCTCGAGGCGCGTGTCGACGTTGCCGCGCATCCCGACGACCTCGAGATCGTGACGGGCGCGCTTCAGCATCGCGATGCGACGGACCGAGCCCGTGGCGACGCGCGCGCCCGCGCGCAGATCGGCGAGGCGCTCGCCCGTCCGCGACACGAGCGCGTCCTCCGCCGCCGCGCGGGCCAACGTCCCACCGAGGACAAAGCCCTCGTCGAGGGTCGTCGTCATGTCCTTCAGGCTGTGCACTCCGACGTCCGCGGTCCCTTCCCGGACCGCTCGATCGATCTCCGCGGTGAACACGCCGGTGCGACCGATGCTCGCGAGATCGAGGCGCGCGTCGTCGTCGCCGGTCGACCGCACGATCGAGAGCTCGATCTCAGCCGTCGGGTGTGCGACTCCGAGGAGTCTGCGCGCCTCCTCCGCTTGCCAGAGCGCGAGCGGGCTGCCGCGCGTGGCGAGCACGATCCTCACGGGGGATCCTCGGCGCCGAGCCTCTCGAGGAAGCGCCGGTACTCGTGGTCGAGGGCCTCTTCCGAGCTCGTCGTGCGCGCGCCTTCCTTCATGTGGTCGAGCGCGACGTCGAGCAGCTTGCGCGAGAGCTCGTGCGCGAGCTCGATGTCCCTCTTGTCGGTGCTCGCGCCGGCGACCGAGTCGAGCACGTCGTCGCGCACCCGCTCGAAGCGCTCGCGCATCGCGGCGATCACGGGCGAGAACGACGCGTACGCACGCAACGCCAGGAACTTGTGCAGCTCGGCGACGAGGATCTCGGTCGAGCCTTCGATCGCGGCGCCGCGACCGACGCGGTTTTCCTGGACGACCTGCTGCAGGTCGTCGAGGTCGTAGAGCAGGACGTTCTTCTTCTTGACGATCGCCCGATCGATCGCGCGCGGAACCGAGAGGTCGATCGCGAGCACGGGGCGGTCGCGCGTCCGCAGAGCGCGCGCATCGAACGTGTCCGGCCCGAGCTGGACGCCCGTGCCGTCGATGCAGGCGATGACGACGTCCGCTTCGCCGGCGAGCGTCGCGAGATCCTCCAGCCCGAACGCACGGCCGCCGAACTCGGCGGCGGCCTCGCGCGCGCGCTCCTGGGTCCGGCTCGCGAACGTCGGGTTGACGAGTCCCCGGTCGACGAGATGGCGCGCGACGAGGAGGCCGGTCTCGCCGGCTCCCACGATCAGCGCGCGACAACCTTCGAAGCGTCCGAACACGCGCGCCGCGACGTCGACGGCGACGCGCGCCACCGAGAGCGTCCCCTGTCCGACGTCCGTCTCCGTGCGGACGCGCTTGCCGACGTGCAGCGCCTGCTGGAGCAGGGGGCGCAGAGTCCGGCCGAGCGTGCGGGCCTGCTGCGCCGCCTCGAACCCGCGCCGCATCTGCCCGAGGACCTCGCTCTCGCCGACGACCATGCTGTCGAGGCCGGAGGCGACGCGGAACACGTGGATGAGCGCCTGCACGCCGCTCCAGACGTAGACCTCGTCCTCGAGATTGCGGAAGAGATGCGCCCGCAGCGCCGGCGCGACGTCGGTGCCCGGTTCGCCGACGACGAGGACTTCGGTGCGGTTGCACGTCGAGAGGACGAACGCTTCCTGCACGCCCGGGATCCCCGTGATCGCGGCGAGGCAGGCGGTGAGATCGGCGGGGCTGACGACGTAGCGCTCGCGCACCTCGAGCGGCGCCGTGCGGTGCGAGAGACCGACGAGTGTCAACGCGAGATCCATCGCGTCAGAGCCTCGAGTGGAACGAGATGCCGGGGAACAGGATCAGCATGAGCGACAGGAGCAGAGCGACGAGTCCGCCCGCCGCGGCGAAGGAAGCGCGCCGCGCGCTGAAGCCGCGGATGTGCCGGCTGAACGCGATCACCCCGAAGTGGATCCACAGGACGATCGAGAGGAGCACCTCCGGCTGGGCGTAGCGGAACCCTTCCGACTTCTCCGCGTGCGCCATCGCGATCCCCACGTTCACGCCGACCGTGAGGAACAGGAATCCGGACAGGGCCGAGGACCGCGTCATCCGCGCCAGGACGTCGAGGTCAGGGAGGTGCGCGAACAACACCCCGAAGCGGCGCGCGCGCATCTGGCGGTAGAGGAGGAGGTACAGGATTCCGTGCACGCCGGAGAGGATGAGCGCCGCGGCGGCGAGCACGCTCGTCGCCACGTGCAACACCTGGTACGTCCCCATGCCGCCCGCACGCGCGACGAGTTGCGTCGGCCCGAAGGCGGAAGCGATGAGCTGCAGGACCGAGACGAGCCCGAGGACGACGCCGCCCGTCCCCGCGTAGGCGACGCCGCGTTCGCCCGACGATCTCCTCGCGACGACGAGGAACAGTCCCGCCGCGCACATCGCGACCGCAGAGAGCGTCGACCAGACGTCGCTCACGGGGAAGTGCCCGAGGACGAGCGCGCGCAGCAGGAAGCAGACGAGATGCAGGAGCAGCGTCACGCTCAGCACGATCCGACGCGGGCGGTCGACCTGCGGGGCCCGATCGCCGCCGAAGGCCATTCCGTGGAGGATCGCCGCGAGCAAGTAGGCCGACGGCAGCAGGACGGTGAGCGCCTGGATCGCCGTTCTCATCGGAGGATCTCTTCGGCCGTGGCGCGGCCGCGGGTGATGACCTGATCGACCGACACCCCGGCGAGGTAGCTGCCGGCGAGGTGGAGACTCGGCAGCCGCGCGGAGACGGCGCGATCGAGCTCGGCCATCCGGTCCGCGTGTCCGGGCGCGTAGCAGGGGATCGCGTCCTTCCAGCGTCGGATGTCCGAGACCCGCGCGCGCGGTTTCCACAGCTCGCCGGTCACGAGCGCGAGGTCGTCGCACGCGAGCGCGACGAGACCGCGCTCGTCCAGGCTCATCACTTCGCTGCTCGTGTAGAAGCTCGACACCGCTGCGCATCCTTCGGGCGCGCGACCGGAGAACAAGTTGGACACGAAGATCGTACCAAGCGCGCGCGGCCGCTTCGGGCTCGCGCTCGCGCGCGCCGCGCGCTCCGGAGGGACGAGGTAGCCGAACCCGTCGGGGAGCCGCGGGGCCTCGCTCGCGGCGAGGCCCAGGTGGACGAGCGTCACGCTCGCGTGCCGGACGGCGCGCAAGTGGTCGATCGGCACGCCGTCGGACAGCGGGGCGAGGAGCGCCGCCGCGGCGGGCGCCGGCACGGCGAGGACGAGCCGCGCCGTTTCGATTCGCTCGCCCGCGTCCGTGCGCACCGCGTAGCCCGCACCGGTCCGCTCGAGCTTTTCGACGCGGGTTCTCGTCCTCACGCGGTCGCCGAGCGAACCCGCGAGCGCATCGACGATTTCCCGCAGACCGCGCGGGAACGAGAGGAGTGCGCTCGGCGGAACGTCTGGGCCCGGAAGGCGCTCCTTCGGCCGCCGCGCGGCGGCGCGCAGACCGCGGACGAGCCCGCCGTGCTCGGCGCACGCTCTCCACATGCGCGGGAACGCGCTCCGGGCGCCGAGGTCCGCGAGCTCCGACGCGTACACGCCGCGGACGAACGCTCCGGCGAGGACGCGCGTCGCCTCCGCGCCGAGACGCTCGGTGAAGAACGTCTGGAGGTCGGGCTCCGGCGCGCCCGGCGCGGGAGGCTTCCAGCGGCGCACGAGCTCGCTGCACACGCGGACGCGCGCGCCGAGCGAGAGCACGTCGGAGGTGAGGAACGCACGCGGGGTCGACGGCAGCGCGCGCAGCCGACCTTCGAGGAAGACGTAGCGCCGGTCTGCCGCCGGCGACGATGCGATCAATCGATCGGCGATCGCCAGATCGCCGCACAGGCGTCGGAACGCCGCGGAGCTCGCTTGGATCGTGTTCGGTCCCGTCTCGAACTGGAAACCGTCGCGTTCGATCGTCCCGACGACTCCGCCCACTCGATCGTCCGCCTCGAGGAGGACGACGTCGGCGCCCGCGCGCGCGAGGTCGAATGCGCACGCGAGACCGGACAGCCCGCCTCCGGCGACGATCACCTTCGACGCGTTCACGCGGGGCAGCGTAGGAGTGCGCGAGGGGCGCGACAATCCGACGCGCGAGTCACTGCTTCTTCGGTCGCGAGGCCTCCGCGTCGCCCGAGGTGTATCCGAGGACTCCGAGGCGGCGCGCGAGGTCCGGATCGACCACCGTCGGCTCGGCTCGGCCCGCGCCGCGGAACGCGGCGGCTTCGGCGACGGCGCGGTCGAGCTCGCGCAGTGCGCGGGCGAAATCCGGCGACCCGGGCCCGAGCGGATGCTCCTCGCGCGGATCCTGGACGAGATCGTAGAGGTAGCTGACGCCCGCGTGGCGCCACGAGATCACCTTCGTCTCGGCCGTGCGCAGCGCGCGCACGTCGTTCTTGTCGACGAGGAGCTCGATCAGCGCCGGCGGAGCAGGGATCGCCGTCGCTCCGTCGCCGCGCAGGAGCGACCCGAGATCCCGGCCTTCGGTGGGCGGCCGCTCCGCGGCTCCCGCGAGCGCGAGCACGGTCGGCACGAGATCGACGAGGCGCACCTGCTCCTTCACCACGCGTCCCGCGGGCAGATGCCCGGGCCAGCGCACGATCAACGGGACGCGGACGACCTCGTCGAAGAGCGTCTTCTGGTGGCCCTTCCCGCCGTGCTCGAAGAATTCCTCGCCGTGGTCGGCGGTGACGACGACGAGCGCGTCGCGCAGCCGTCCGTGGAGCTCGAGCTGCTCGAGGATCCGAGCGAGATTGTCGTCCGTGAACCGGATCTCGCCGTCGTAGAGTGCGACGAGATGCTGGAAGTCCGCGGGCGACATCCGCGGCTCGACCGCCGGATTGTTCGGGAGATCGCGCGCGTCGAGATGTCCCGTGTAGTCCGGGTCGAAGCGTTCCGCGTAGCCCGCGGGCGGGATGTAGTCGTAGTGGACGTCCCAGAGGTGCACGAAGAGGAAGAGCGGTTTCGCATCGCTCGTCGTCGCGTCGGACTCGAGCCAACGTGTCACGGCCTCGACGGTGCGCGGACCAGTCACGTCACGGTGCGCGTTCTCCGCCGCGGGGTTCATGCAGTTCTCGTAGACGTCGAAGCCTTGCGCGAAGCCGTACGTCGGATCGAGATACGGCCCGCCGAAGAATCCGGCCGTGCGCCATCCCGCATCGCGCAGGATTTCGGGGAGCGTGCGCGCCGCATCCGCGAGCCGCAGTCCGTTGTCGACGACTCCGTGCGTCGAATCGACGAGGCCCGTGAACATCGCCGCGTGCGCGGGCAGCGTCCACGACGTCGTGCTGATCGCCGTCTCGCAGCGCACGCCCTCGCGCGCGACCCGGTCGATCGTCGGGCTGGTCGGTTTCGGGTACCCGTAGGAGCCGAGGTGGTCGGGGCGCAACGAGTCGATCGAGATCAGGACCACGTCGGGTGCACTCGCCCGCGCCGCCGGGGTCGGACCCGGCCGACCACAGCCGGTGGTGGCGAGGACCACGTAGACGGCCCAAGGGGCGGAGGCTCGTCGGGTGGACCTGCGCCAGGGGGAGGACGGGGCGCCGAGGTGGGGCATCGCGCGTTGGGGTTCTTCCACGGAAGTCGCGGGATTTACCCCATCTGAATCACCAAGAATCCCCACAGCGAAGTAGACTCGCAAGAGAGTGAGGGCGCGAGAAAATCAGAGCTCGCTCCCCCGCCCGTCGAGAAGGCCGGCCGACGATCGTCGCGTTCGGACCTGAAGGCGGTTCAGGAGGTCTCCATGTGCTCCCCCATCCCAGGGTGGGTCGTGGCGACGACATGTCTTCATCCCACACAACAAGGATCCCCCAAATGAGAAGTCTCCGCATCGCCGCTGTTGCGTTGCTCGGAACAGCGCTGAGCGCTGCTTACGCGCAACAACCGGCCACCCAACACACCAACACGACTGGCTCCCTGACGACGGGAGCGCAAGCCATTCCGAAGACTCACCAGACGAACGAGCGCGGCAGCCACCACAGCCTCGTGAGCGGCGGCAGCGACACGTGCGCGAGCGCGACTGCGATCTCCGGACCCGGCCCGTTCAACGGTGACAACATCGGAGCCACAACGGACGGCCCCTCCAACTGCGGCGCCCTCTCGACGGACGTCTGGTACAACTGGACCGCCGGCTTCACCGGCAACGCGCTCTTCGACTTCTGCGGCAGCAGCTACGACACCGCGATCTCGGTGTACGACGGCAACCTCTGCGTGGGCGCGCTCCTCGGCTGCGACGACGACTCCGCTGCTTGCGGACTCCAGTCCCAGCTGATCGTCCCGGTCGTCAACGGCCAGGTCTACAAGCTCCAAGTCGGCGGCTTCGCCGGCTCGACGGGCACGTATACCTTCATGGTCACCCCGCCGCCGCCCCCGCCGAACTGTCCGTGCTCGGGCTTCCCGGCTGAAAACGAAGTCGGCTGCGGCGTCCCGACCGACACCCTCAACGGCGGCTGCAACTACGGTCCTCCGTTCCTCTACGGCTCGCTCCCCTGCGGCGCGGGCATCTGCGGCAAGTGCGCCTACAACGGCTCCACCCGCGACCTCGACTGGTACGCCTTCACGACGACCGGTCAAACCCTCGTCACCCTGACGGTCAACGCCGAGTTCACCTCGAACATCTTCATCGCGGACAACCTGTGCCCGACGTCGGTGATCGCGTTCAACTTCGGCCCGGCGTGCACGCCGCTGACCGTCCAGGCGAACCTCGCGGCCGGCACGTACACGGCGATCGTCGCTCCCGACTTCGGGGCCACGGTCATCACGTGCGGTCAAGGTCAGGGCGAAAACTACACGGCGCAACTGTCTTGCCAAGTCGCGGTTCCCTGCAACTGCGTCGACCAAGAAGGCGAAACCAACTGCGGTCTCCCGACCGACAACCAGAACGGCGGCTGCAACTACGGTCCTCCGTTCCTCTACGGTTCGCTGACCTGCGGTCAGTCGATCTGCGGCACGGCCGGCTGGAACGGCTCGACGCGTGACCTCGACTGGTACGCGTTCACCCTCGCGGCGCCGGACACCGTCACCCTGACGGTCAACGCCGAGTTCCTCTCGGATGCGTTCATCACCGACAACCTGTGCCCGACGACGGTCATCGCGTTCAACACGGGACCGGGCTGCATCGCCTACACCGTGTCCGCGAGCCTCGGGGCCGGCACGTACACCGCGATCGTCGCTCCGGACTTCGGCGGACCGATCATCACGTGCGGCGTGAACAACAGCTACACCGCGACGCTCACGTGCGCCTCGGGTGGCGGGGTTTCGAGCTTCTGCTTCGGCGACGGCACGGGCAACCCGTGCCCGTGCGGCGTCCCGTCTGGCGCTCCTGGACACGGCTGCTCCAACTCGGACCACCCGAGTGGCGCGATCATCAGCGTTCTCAGCGGTACCCCGTCGATCGGTGCAGCGGACCTCCGCCTCACCTCGACTGGTCACCACCTGTCCTCGCTGGCCGTGTGGTTCCAAGGCACCGTCCTCACCAGCCAACCGGCTTACGGTGACGGTCTCCGTTGCGTCGGCAACCCGCTGATCCGCCTCTACACGGTGCAACCGGCGAACGTGGATCCGCTGAACACGCCGTCGAGCCCGTCGATCGTCGCCGCTGGTGGCATCACCACCCCGGGCACGGTCAAGGGTTACTTCCTCGCGTACCGCGACCCGGCCCCCTTCGGCTGTGGTGTGCCGGCGACCTTCAACGCGTCCAACGCGCTGCAAGTCACGTGGGGCCCCTGATCTGGTTGGAAACGTCGGCGTCTAGCTGACGGATCCACTGGAAATCATGCGCGGGGTCGGCTTCGGCCGGCCCCGCGCTCTTTTTTCACCATGTCCTCGAGCGACGCACACGAAGCCCGCGCTCGGCGTGCGTAGCGCGAGGGAGAATCCGCGAAGGCTGCATCCTCCCCGACCTCCGCGGCATGGATCTGCGCTGGAGCCATGACCCCTCCTCTCGAATCCTTCGATGCGCGTGTCCTCCTCTCCCACGTCGCGTGGGTGCGAGCGCTCGCTCGTGATCTCGTTCCGCGAGACGCGCATACGGCGGAGGACCTGGCGCAGGACGCGTGCCTGGCGGCGCTCGAGCACCGTCCGGACACGAAGCGCCCTCTCTCCGGATGGCTCGCGACCGTCGTCCGGAACCTCGCGCTGCAGCGCCGTCGCGGAGAGGTGCGGCGCGAGACGCGCGAGGCCGGCGCGGCTCGCGACGAGGCCGCCCCGTCGACGCTGGACGTCGTCGAGAAGGTTTCGGCGCACCGCGAGGTCGTCGAAGCGGTGCTCGGGCTCGACGAGCCCTACCGCACGACGATCCTGCTGCGCTTCTTCGAGAACCTCGCGCCGAGCGCGATCGCGCGCGAGTGCCGAGTCCCCGTCGCCACGGTGAAGGCGCGTCTCGCGCGCGGGCTCGAGCGGCTGCGCGCGAAGCTCGACCGCGATCACGGCGGCGACGGCACGTCGTGGCTCCTCGCGTTGACGCCGCTCGTCCGGAATCCAGGCGGGCCGATCGCCGCCACAGTGGGGACACTTCTCGTGAGCACGAACCTCAAGATCGCAATCGCCGCCGTCGCCGTCGTCTGCGGCGCGTCCTTCCTGTGGATCTCGAACCGCGCGAGCGACGCGGATACGGCGACGCGCGCGGCCGATTCGTCGAGTGCGTCTGCCGCGGCGGAGGCTGCGCCCGTCGAACGACTCTCGACGGGGACGCCGGCCTCCAGCCGCGAGGCCGAGCAACCGCTGCCGAGCGCTGCTCCGCCGGCGATCGCTGCGAAGGCGGCCGAACCGCTCGCGCTCGTCCGCGGACGCGTTCTCGATCTCCAGGCTCGACCGCTCTCGGCCGTCCGCGTCTGGTTCCAGGCCGGCGCCGGCGCGGCGTCGTCGAAGGAATTCTCCGTGCGCGCGGAGACGCCTGCTCCCGACGCTCCGTCGACGCAGAGCGAAGCGAACGGCCGGTTCGAGCTCGTCGCTCCACTGACGCCGGGGCGGATCCTTTCCGCGGACCCGAAGCTCGCGACCGTGCTCGCCGGCCTCTGCGGCCCCGCCTCGACGAAGTCCGAAGTGATCCTGATCGTCGCTCCGCGGCTCGAGCTCGCCGGTCGCGTCGTCGCCGAGGACGGACGTCCGCTCGTCGACGTCCGCGTCGCCTTCGCGCTGCCCGAGCACTTCCGCAAGAAGTTCCCCGAGGTACTCGATTCGTCGGAAGAACAGGGTTGGTTCACGCACACCGACGCGCGCGGCCTCTTCGAGCTCGCCGACGTCCCGCAGATCGACGGAGCACGCATCCAGGCGCACCTCGAAGGCTGGCTCGGCTATCAGGAACCCGCGCCGCAAGCGTCCGCGCGCGGCATCGAGATCGTGCTGCGCCGGCCGCACGCCGCGCCGGGTTCCGTCAGCGGCCAGGTCGTCGACGACCGCGGTGCACTCGTGGCAGAGGCGCGCGTTTCGCTGGGCACGAGCTCCGCGACGAGCGACGAGCAGGGCGCATTCACGCTCTCCGTGCCGGAGGGGGGCACGAAGGCGCCGTGGATGGCGGTCAAGCGCGGCTACCTGCCCGCGATCGAAATCGCGAGTCCCGCGCTGCAAGCGGGACAGGCGGACGGCTCCGAGTTCGTGGTGTTGAAGCTCGGACCTCCGCCGCGCGCCATCGAGGGACGCGTCGTGGATGGTCACGGGGAGCCGCTCGGCGACGTCAAGGTCTGGACCGTCGATCCGACGTTCTTCGGGAAGGTCGACGACACGCCCACGCAAGTCGAGGGGATCCTCTCCGGCGCGGCGACGCGGTCGGACATCGAGAAGATCCTGACCAGCCTCGGGCCCGCGGCCGACCCGCAGTCGGTTCTCTCCGAGACGGCGACCGTCTTCTGGCCGTTCGTGAAGACCGACGACGCGGGGCGATTCCGCATCGAGGGACTGCTCGACCGCGAGTACCGCATCGCCGCGATGGACAACGAGACGCTGCTGCGCGTCGAATCCGACCCCGTGCTCGCGGGAAACCGCGACGTCGAGATCCGACTCGACACCGCCGCCCTGTACGAACGCGTCGCGGGCCGCGTCGTGTCGGCTTCGGGCGCGCCGGTCCAGGGCGTCGCGATCTCCGCGATGTGCGACGTGATGACGATCCACGAAAGCGAGAACGCGACTTCCGTGTTCCACAGGCAGGGCAAGCGCACGACGACGGACGCCGAGGGGCGGTTCGTCTTGACCAAGGTGCCCAAGGAGCGCGTGTACCTGCGGCTCGACGGCGAGGACGTCCTTCCGCTCGAGTACGGCCGTGGCGACGCCCGGGGGATCGCGGGCCCGACGCACGGCGAGGTCGAGAAGATCGAGCTGCGCGTCGAGCTGCGCTACCACATGCAGGTCGAGATGCCCGCGAACGAGGCCGCGAGCGCCGACTCGATCCGCATCCTCGACGGCAAGGGCCAACCCGTGGCGATCAACGTTTTCATGGGCAATTCGCGGTATTCCAGCGACACGGTGCAGCTGAAGGACGGGAAGTCGGACGCGCTGGTCGTCGCCGAGGACGCGCAGACGCTCGTGCTCGTCGCGAAGGGCGTCGAGGTGAAGCGCGTGGCACTCCATCTCGTCCCGCACGAGCTCAACCTCGTCAAGCCCTGAGCTCGCGCGGCGCGGCCGGCGTTTCCGCTACACTCGGTCGCCATGCCGACACCGCTGATCCAAGTCGATGCGTTCACGGACAAGCCGTTCTGCGGCAACCCGGCCGCCGTCTGCCTTCTCGAGGCGAAGCGCGACGAGCGCTGGATGCAGAACGTCGCGCGCGAGATGAACCTCTCGGAGACCGCGTTCGTCTCTCCGGACGGCGACGGCTACGACCTGCGCTGGTTCACACCGACGGCGGAAGTCGACTTGTGCGGACACGCGACGCTCGCGGCCGCGCACGCGCTGTGGGAAACCGAGCGCCTCGCGAGCGATTCGCCGGCCCGGTTCCGGACGAAGAGCGGGGTCCTCACGTGCCGTCGCCGTGACTCGAGGATCGAGATGGACTTCCCGAGCACGCCGTCGAAGGACGAGCCGCCGCCGGAGGGGCTGCTCGAGGCGTTGCACGCGAAGGCCCGCAACACGGCGCGGAGCAGGTTCGACTGGCTCGTCGAGCTCGCGAGCGAGGCGGAAGTGCGCGCGGTCGCGCCGGACTTCGGTCTCCTCAAGAGAGTGAAGGCGCGCGGCGTGATCGTGACGAGCCGCGGAGAGAAGGCTTTCGATTTCGTCAGCCGGTTCTTCGCGCCGGCTTTCGGCATCGACGAGGATCCGGTGACCGGTTCGGCGCACTGCTGCCTCGCTCCGTACTGGAAGGAACGCCTGAAGAAGGACGAGATGGTCGGCTGGCAGGCGTCCGCGCGAGGCGGCGAAGTGCACGTGAGGATCGCCGGGGATCGGATCGTGCTCGCGGGCCGGGCGGTGACCGTGTTGCGCGGCGAGTTGATCTGACGCTCGCGCCGACCCCTCCAAGGGCTCGCAGCGCCCCAGCGGAGGAGTGCACGGGGGTCGGGGGGGCTTAAAGCAACCGAATCACCACGGATTCCTGATGTGAAGTACACTCGCGAGCGAGTGAGGGTACGACAGAATCGGAGCTCGCTCCTCCGGACGTCGAGATGGCCGGCCGACGATCGTCGCGCCTGCATCTGAAGACGAAATCGGAGGTCTCCCTGGTTGCCTATCCCGAGGCGAGTCGCGGAGACATACCCTTTTTTTCCACACAACTAAGGATGTTCCCCATGAGAAGTCTTCGCATCGCGGCTGTTGCGCTGCTCGGATCAGCACTCAGTGCTGCCAGCGCGCAACAACCCAGTACACATCCCGCCCCCACCAAGGAAGCTCGCACTCAGAAGCAGAGCCAGCAGGCGGTCGCCCCCCTTCTGAAGTCGGCGGTCCACGAGACCCCGTCGCCTTCGACGCAAGCTCTTCCGAAGACGCACCCGACGAGCGAGCGCGGCAGCCACCACAGCCTCGTCAGCGGCGGCAGCGACAACTGCGGGACTGCGACGCCGATCGCCGGCCCCGGCCCGTTCAACGGTGACACGTTCGGATCCAACTCGGACGGCCCCTCCAACTGCGGCGCCATGTCGAACGACGTCTGGTACAACTGGACGGCCGGCGCCACGGGCAGCGCGCTCTTCAGCCTCTGCGGCAGCGGCTACGACACCGTGATCTCGGTGTATGACGGCGCGGGTTGCGTCGGCCCGCTCCTCGCATGCGACGACGACTCGTCTTGCGGACTCCAGTCGCAAGTCACCGTCTCGGTCGTCAACGGCCAGGTGTACAAGGTGCAAGTCGGCGGATTCGCCGGCTCGACTGGCAACTACACCCTGTCGATCACCCCGCCGCCGCCCCCGCCGAATTGCCCGTGTTCGGGCTTCCCGCCGGAGGGCGAAGCTTGCGGCATCCCGACCGACACCGTCAACGGCGGCTGCAACTACGGGCCTCCGTTCCTCTACGGCTCGATCTCTTGCGGCGGCGGCGTCTGCGGCACGTGCGCCTTCAACGGCTCCACGCGCGACCTCGACTGGTACTCCTTCACGATCGGCACTCAGAGCACCGTCACGTTGACCGTCAATGCCGAGTTCACCTCGAACATCTTCCTCGCGGACAACCTGTGCCCGACGTCGGTCTTCGCGTTCAACTTCGGCCCGGCGTGCACGCCGCTGACTGCCACGGCGAACCTCCCGGCCGGTACCTACACGGCGATCGTCGCCCCCGACTTCGGGGCCGCGGTCATCGCGTGCGGTCAAGGTCAGGGCGAGCGCTACACGGCCACCCTGGCCTGCCAATCCGTCGGCGGGTGCAGCTGCGTGGACCAAGAAGGCGAGACGAACTGCGGCATCCCGACCGACACCGTGAACGGCGGCTGCAACTACGGTCCTCCGTTCCTCTACGGTTCGCTCGCTTGCGGTCAGTCGATCTGCGGCACGGGCGGCTGGAACGGCTCCACGCGTGACCTCGACTGGTACGCGTTCACCCTGTCGGCTCCGGACACCGTCACGCTGACGGTCACCGCCGAGTTCCTCTCGGACGCGTTCATCTCCGACAACCTCTGCCCGACGACTGTGTTCGCGTTCAACTCGGGCCCGGCTTGCACTCCCTACACCGTGTCGGCCACCCTCCCGGCCGGCACCTACACGGCGATCGTCGCTGCCGACTTCGGCGGCCCGATCATCACCTGCGGCGTGAACAACAGCTACACGGCCTTGCTCGCGTGTGCCGGTCCGCCGCCTCCGCCGCTGTCGTGCGAAGACCTCTCGGACGGCGTGTCCGAGGACGCCATCGGCTTCGGTATCGCGTCGCCGGGCTCCGAAATCCTCTGGATGACGAAGCAAGGTGGAACGGGCGTTTCGACGGTGATCAATTCGATCCAGACCGCGTGGGGTACCCCCACCGGTCCGGGCTCCGGACCGCCGAACGGGACGATCGGTCGCGTCGGGATCTGGGCCGACACGGACGGTGGCGACCCGACCACCGGCCTCGTGCTGCTGGCGACCGCGTCGGCTTCCGTCGTCAACACGGAGACGGACTTCGCACCGGGACAGACGTTCGATCTGATCCCGCCCGTGTACGTCACGGGCCAGTACTGGATCGGTGCCGCATCCGAAGGCACGTTCCCGGCGCCGCTCGACACGAGCGTCGCGGGCGGCGGTCGTTGCTGGATCGTCGGAGACTTCACCGCCGGTTCCGGATCGATCGACTTCACCAACCTGAACGCCGCACCCGTCCCGCCGACCGACGAGGACACCGTCCTCCCGGGCGTCTGGCTGATCCGCGGCGATTGCAAGGACAAGGGCACGATGACCAGCTACTGCTTCGGCGACGGCACCGGCGATCCCTGCCCGTGCGGCAGCCCGGCAGGATCTCCTGGTCACGGCTGCTCGAACGGCCTGCACGCGAGCGGCGCCATCATCACCCCGACGGGCAGCGCTTCGATCACGAGCGCTGACCTGGGCTTCACCTCGACTGGTCACCAGCTCTCGACGCTGTGTGTCTGGTTCCAGGGCGACGTCATGGCCGGCTCGGTTGCCTACGGCGACGGTCTCCGTTGCGTCGGCAACCCGCTGGTGCGCCTCTACACGGTGCACTTCGCCGTCGGCACCATGCCCGATCCGATGAGCACGCCGTCGACTCCCCCGATCGTTGTCGCGGGTGGAATCACCACGCCCGGCACGGTCAAGGGATACTTCCTGGCCTACCGCGATCCCAGCGTCTACGGCTGCGGAGTTCCGGCGACCTTCAACTCGTCGAACGCCTACAAGGTCGTTTGGGCGCCCTGATCTCGAGGGACTCGTCAGCGGCTAGCTGACGGATCCATCCTGAAGCAACGCGCGGGGTCGGCTTCGGCCGGCCCCGCGCTCTTTTTTCACGGGGTCTTCGCGCCCTACACGCACGCGCGAGGCCGTCCTCGCAGACGGCATGCGCGCTCGATAGGCTCCGCCGCGAGCAACGCATCAACCGCCCCCTCTAACGGAGCAGAGCATGCCTCTATCGAAGCGTGTCGCAGCGGAGTTCATCGGAACGTTCTGGCTGGTCCTCGGAGGATGCGGGAGCGCTGTCCTCGCCGCGGCGTTTCCGCACGTGGGCATCGGTCTCCTCGGAGTCTCGTTCGCCTTCGGCCTCACCGTGCTCACGATGGCCTACGCGATCGGACACGTCTCCGGGTGCCACCTGAATCCGGCCGTCTCGGTCGGTCTCCTCGTCGGCGGGCGCTTCAAGGCGTCCGATCTCGTCCCGTACGTCCTCGCGCAGGTGCTCGGCGCCATCGCGGCGGCGTGGACCCTGTACTTCATCGCGAGCGGCAAGCCGGACTTCGATCTCGCGGGCGGTCTCGCTTCCAACGGCTACGGGGAGCACTCGCCGGGCGGCTACTCGCTCGCTGCGGGACTCGTCACCGAGCTCGTCATGACCTTCATGTTCGTCATGATCATCCTCGGCGCGACCGACGCGCGCGCTCCGAAGGGGTTCGCGCCGATCGCGATCGGCCTCGGGTTGACTTTGATCCACCTGATCAGCATCCCGGTCACGAACACCTCCGTGAATCCGGCGCGGAGCACCGGTCCGGCGTTGCTCGTCGGCGGGTGGGCGATCCAGCAGCTCTGGCTCTTCTGGGTGGCACCCATCCTCGCCGCTGCGGCTGCGGGCGTCGTGTACCGCGCGGTGTGCGAGGGAGACCGTCCGGCCTGATCCCAGGGCGGCCACGGAAAACCGTGGCAACATGAGGTCGATCCCGGGCCGGCGGCATCGGACCGGGTGAGCCATGTCTCCGCCCGTTCTTCCGGACCTCGAAGCGCTCCTCGCCCACGCGGGCTGGATCCGTTCGCTCGCCCGGAGCCTCGTCGCGGACCGCCATCGCGCCGACGATCTCGTCCAGCAGACCTTCGTCGCCGCGCTCGAGCATCCGCCCGAGCCGTCGACGCCGATCAAGAGCTGGCTCGGCGCCGTCGTCCGCAATTTCGCGCGCCAGGACCACCGCGCGGATCGCCGTCGCGTCCACCGCGAGTCCGCGTCGGCGCGACCGGAAGCGACCGCGTCGGCGCACGAGACCGTCGAGGCCGTCCAGGTCCAGCGCGCTCTCTTCGAAGCCGTGCTGGCGCTCGACGAGCCGTACCGCTCGTCGATCCTCCAGCGCTACTACGAGGGTCTGCCGCCGCGCGAGATCGCGAAACGGCAGCGCGTGCCGGTGAAGACCGTGAAGACGCGCCTCGCACGCGGTCTCGAGAGGCTCCGCGCGGCGCTAGACCGGCGTCACGGCGGACATCGAGACGCTTGGCTCCCCGCTCTGCTTCCGCTCGCCGGCTGGCCGGTGCTCCCGGCCTCGACCCTGGGGACCCTTCTCGTGAACACGAAGATCAAGATCGCCGCCGGCGTCGTCGCTCTCGCGGGAGCGCTCGCCGTCGTCTGGAACGTGATGCCGGGTTCCATCCCCGCGCCGAATCCTCCGCTGGCGGTCACCGCACCGAAGGCGGAGCTCGAGCGCGCCGAGGAGCTGCGCGGCGATCTGACACCGGCCGCTCTGCCCTCCGAGCGCGAGGGAGTGCCCGCGCCGCCTCCGCACTCGAAGGCCTTCGTCCATTCGCCGATCGAGCCGTCCCGCCCGACGATCGCGCGCGGCCGCGTGATCGACGTCGAAGGCCGGCCGGTCGCCGCCGTGCCGCTGATCCTGAGGGACCACTCGGTCGGCGAAGCGCTCAGTGCGTTCCGGGCGGCCGAGCTGAGCTCCGCGGAGCCCGTCGCGACGAGCCGTGCGGACGGGACCTTCGAGCTGAATTCCCCGGGTCGCGGGGGGACGCTGCTCGCGCGCAGCTCGCAGTTCACGACCGCGTTCGGAGCCGACATGTGGCAGGCCCAGAACTACGACAACCTCGTCGTGGTCGTCGCGCCGCGTGGCGCTCTGGCCGGCGTCGTCGTCGAGTCGGACGGGCGGCCGATCCCGAACGCGACGCTCGAGATCCGCGTCGATCGATCGATCCTCGGCGGACTCGCGGGGATCGCCGACCAGTCCTTCGAGATCCCGTGGCGCGCGACCTCCGACGACCTCGGCAAGTTCGAGCTCGCGGACGCGCCGATGATGACGGGGGCCGTGCTCCACGCGTCCGCGTCGGGGTGGTCGCCCGCAGCGCAGCCCGCACCCGAGCGGCCGACGTTCGACCTGCGCATCGTCCTCGGTCGCTCCGAGAAGACGATTCCTCGAGGCGAAGTCGTCGACGCTCTCGGTCGCCCCGTGCCCGGCGCGCTCGTCGCGTGCAATCACCTGACGACGCGCACGGACGCGCAGGGGCGCTTCGCGATCGAAATCGACAGCGTCAAGTTCCTGGTCCCGATGGCCGGCACGGAGAACGAGATCGTCGCGCTCAAGGAAGGCTTCCTGCCGGCGCGTTTCGCGAAGCCACCCGAGGGCTGGCCGGCGTCCGTCACGCTGCGACTCGACGGCGAGCCGCTCGCGATCCGCGGGCAGGTCGTCGACGAGTCCGGCGCGGGCATGGAGGACGTGAAGGTCTGGGCGATCGACGAGCACGGCTTCGGGATCGTGATGGAGGAAGTGAACCAGACCGGGCGCCAACAGAGCATCGAGAGTCTCCTGCGCGGCGGCGCCGAGTGGGTGACGACAGGACGCGACGGCGCGTTCGTGCTCGGGGGACTCGAGGCGGGGGACTACCGTCTCGCGTGCATGCAGCGATCGACGCTGCTCGCCGCGCACGCGGAGCACGTCGCCGCGGGGAGCAGCAGCGCGAAGCTCGTGCTGCAGGGGAGCGCGAAGTGCACGCGCATCGCGGGCCGCGTCGTGTCGCGCGGCGGAAAGCCGGTCGAGGGCGTGATGCTCTACGCCGGAAAGAAGCTGGCGCGCTGGCCGTTCGGCGACGATCCGCCCTTCCCGATGTCCGGAGGATCGACGACGACGGACGCGGAGGGGCATTTCTCGTTCGCGCGCCTCTCGCCGGAGGGTCTCAGTTTCCAGCTCCTGTCGCCGAGCTTGCTCGTGACGCACTGGTCGCCCCCGGACGGAGCGCGCCTCGCGGAACTGGAGATCGTGGTCGCCCTGCGTTGCCACCTGCAGGTGGAGCTCGGAGACCGGAAGGAGTTCGCGGAGACATTCACGGTGGTCGGGAAGGATGGCGAGAAGATCGAGACGCTCGAGTACCAGGGGCCGATGGTCCAGGTGCACGAGAACGTTCCGATCGACAACGGCACGTCGCCCGTCGTCGCCGTGACCGAGGACGCAAAGACGGTCGTGCTCGCGAAGGGCGGCAAGGAAGTCGCGCGATTGCCGATCACACTCGTTCCGGGAGAGCTGAAGGTGCTCCGGCCCTGACCGCTACAAGGTCTTCGAGAACGTCAGCTTCTCGCCGCCGCCGCTCGCCTTGCGCTCGCGGAAGTAGCGGTCGAACGGCAGCGCGACGTTGCGCATGAACATCTGGCCGAGCGTCGTCAGGCGGATCGCGTCCTTCTCGAGGCGCACCAGGCCGTCGTCCTCGAGCGGGCGGAGCTCGGCGAGCTCCGTCGCGAACGTCGTGTCGAACACGATCCCGTGGCGCGACTCGATCGCCGGCTTCCTCAGGATGCCGTTGCACATCAGGCCCAGGATCACGTCGCGGCGCAGCTTGTCGTCCGGCGAGAGCTCGTGGCCCCGGAACGCCGCCAGGCCCTTCGTCCGCACCGCGGCCGCGTAGTCGAACTCCTTCGGTTGGTTCTGCACGTAGCAGCCCGCCACGTCGCCGATGCTCGACACGCCGAGCGCCACGAGATCGTCGCCGCGTCGCGTCGTGTAGCCCATGAAGTTGCGCTGGAGCTTCTCTTCTTTCAGCGCCACGGCGAGCTCGTCCTGCGGCAGCGCGAAATGATCGAGGCCGATGTACACGTAGCCCGCCGACTCGAACTGCTCGATCGATCGCTGCAGCATCGCGAACTTCACGTCGATCGGGGGCGTCGCATCGATCTCGAGCGCCGTCTGGTGCTTCTTCAGCCACGGCACGTGCGCGTAGTGGAAGAGCGCCACCCGCTCCGGCCGGATGTCGAGCACGCGTTCCACGGTCGTCTCGAAGCTCTTCGGCGTCTGCAGCGGCAGCCCGTAGATCAGGTCGATGTTCACCGACGCGATCCCGTGCTCGCGCGCGGCGTCCACGACGTCGCGCGTCTCGCTCTCGCTCTGCACGCGCTTGATCGCCTCCTGGACGGCAGCATTGAAATCCTGCACGCCCATCGACACGCGGTTGAAGCCGTGCGCGGCGAGGAACGCGATCTGCTCGCGGCTCGTCACGCGCGGATCGACCTCGATCGCCACTTCGGCGTCCGCATCGAGCGTGAACGTCCTCTCGAACGCCGCTTGCACGCGCTCGAGCCGCGCGAGGTCGAACTGCGTCGGCGTGCCGCCGCCCCAGTGGTACTGCCGCACGTGCCGCGCGCCGATCCCGCTCGCGCGCACCGCCGCGAACTCCTTCTCCAGCGCGTCGAGGTAGGCGTCGTACCGCCCCGTGTTCCGCGAGATCACGACGTTGCAACCGCAGAAGAGGCACAGCTCGCGGCAGAACGGAAGGTGCACGTAGACCGAGAGCGGGCCCGTCGCCTTCGCGGCCTGCTCGAGCAGGCTCGGATAGCGCGACGGCTCGAACCTCTTCGACCAGTCGACCGCGGTCGGGTACGACGTGTAGCGCGGCGCGGACGTCGCGTACTTCTCGAGGAGCGCGCGGGAGATCTGCGGTGTCGCGCTCATGCCGTCGCCCGCGCCCTGCGCGCCGCGATCGCGTGGAAGACGGCCTCCATGCTCTCCAGCGGAGTCCCCGGCAGGATCCCGCTGCCGAGATTGAAGACGTACCCCTCCTGCGCCGCGAACTCGTCGAGGACGCGGTTCGTCTCCCGCTCGACGACGTCCGGCGAAGCGAAGAGCAGCGCGGGATCGAGGTTCCCCTGGATCGCGTGCCGCGCGCCGACGTGCTTGATCGCCTCCGCCGCGCTGACGCGCCAATCGATCCCGATCACGTCCGCGCCGGCGCCTGCCATCGCCTGGAGGAGGTGCGCGGCGCCGTTGACGTACAGGATCACGGGCACCCCGAGCTTGCGCGCGCCGGCGACGAGGCGGCTCGTGTGCGGCAGGACCGCGTGACGCCACGTCGCGGCGTCGAGCGCGCCGCCCCACGAGTCGAAGATCTGCACGGCGTCGGCGCCGGCTTCGACTTGCATCGCGAGGTACGGCACGAGGTTGTCCACGAGGCGCGTGCAGAGCCGATCGAAGGTCTCGGGCTCGGAGTGGAGGAGTCGCTTCGCATTCTGGAAGTCGCGGCTCGATCCGCCTTCGATCGCATAGCTCGCGGTCGTCCACGGTGCTCCGCAGAAACCGAGGATTGCCTTCGAATCACCGAGCTCCGCGCGCACGCGGCGGATCGCGTCGCTGACGAAGGCCGTCTTCTCCGATGCGACGAAGTCGTGGAGCCGCTCCACGTCCTGCATGGTCCGCACCGGCGGCGCGAGCGAAGGCCCTTCGCCGTCCTTGAACTGGACGTCGAGCCCCATCGCCGCCGGCGGAACGAGGATGTCCGAGAAGATCACCGCGACGTCCATGTCGAAGCGGCGCACGGGCTGGCACGTGACTTCGGCGGCGATCTCGGGCGTGCGCACCATCGACAGGAAGTCGTGGCGCGCGCGCAGCTCGCGGTATTCGGGCAGGTAGCGTCCCGCCTGGCGCATGACCCACGCCGGAGGCGCGACCTGCTTTTCTCGAGCGCAGGCCTTCAGGAATCGCTCGCGCGAAGAGAGGTCCGAAGCCATGACGTTCCCGGAAGAACCCGGTCTCGCAGTCTACACACGATCGGCCGGGGCGCCCTACACTGCCGGCGTGGCGAACGAGTCCGATCCGGAGCCCGGTCCGCGTCCGGGCACGATGGCTCGCATCGTGCGCGACGCGCTGCACGGATTGTCCCCGCGCGAGCGTTGGGGCTGGGTTCTCACGGTACTCGGGCTCCTCGTGATCCTCGCGGGCGTCCTGCACCTGACGAGCGCGACGATCGGCGGCCCGATCCACGAGTTCCGCGAGCGCCGCGCCTACAACCAGGTGAAAACCGCGGCGCACGAGGCCATTCCCGTCACGTTCGCCCTCGGACTCGCCGGGCTCGCGATCGTGCTCGCGGGAGCGAGACTGCGCGCTTCCGGGCGCCGGTCGCGCGATTGAGGGACTTGGATTCCGCGCGGTTCCTGGAATCATCATCGCATGGCCGACGCTGCAGACCCTGTCACCGCCCCCACGTGGGAGGCACGCCTCTCCGAGCTCCATCGACGCCTGCGCGCGTGGCGGGTGTCCTTCGAGACCGCGCTCGAGGACGTCCGCCGCGAGCGCGGGCTCCGCGGATGGTTCAAGAAGCCGCGCCCGGAAGATCTGCGAGCGGCCGAGGAGGAAGCGCAGCGGCGCGCCGGAACGCAGGTGCTCGCGGAGCTCTCGACGCTCTTCGACGAGCTCTGCGATCGGTACCCGGTTGCGCTCCCGCAGGAGCGCGCGACGATCCGGGCACGGATCGGCGCGGACGAGGAAGTATTCGACCTCTTCTGGAGCTACGTCGAAGCGGGGCCGTCGCGCGTGCGAAGGCCCGGGGACGAGCGCGAGTTCCGCAGGGGTCTCGTCGCGGTCGCGATCGACGACATGCGCACGGAGCTGCACCTGATCGACGCCGTGCTCGGACGACTCCTCGTCGCAGCCGAGGGCGCGGGGATCGAGTGGCGCCCCGTGCTCGCAGAGATCGCGCA
Source organism: Planctomycetota bacterium (assembly GCA_036006425.1). Taxonomy (GTDB): domain Bacteria; phylum Planctomycetota; class UBA1135; order UBA1135; genus DASYPQ01. The sequence continues at coordinate 83,639 of DASYPQ010000010.1, read as the reverse complement.
TATCGCCAACCGGGGCGCCGGCGGCGGCGGCGCGTGCATGCGCACGTACATGGAGGAGTTCCCGAGCTCGACGTACTTCCGCGTGACGGTCGCCGAGGCGATGCGGGAAGCTACGCGGAAGGCGCTCGCGGCGGGGCCGCGCTCTTGATGAGCAGATCGAGCTCCTGGCGCAATCGCCCCAGGATCTCGTCGTAGCCGAAAGCCCCGAGCTCCTCGCTCCCGCGCTTCAGGTTCACCGTCTTCGGTCCGCACCAGAGCCCGAGGTCGGCGTCGTCGGTCTCGCCCGGGCCGTTCACGCGGCAGCCCATCACCGCGATCGTGAGGTCGTGCTCCTTCGCGTAGGCGGTGATGCGCTTCACGTCCTCGGCGAGCTCGATGAACTTCTCGTTCTCCACGCGCGAGCACGACGGGCACGCGATGATGTTCAACCCGTCGAAGAAGTTCGGCGGCACCGAGCGGAAGCGTCCGTTCTCGATGTCGTGCAGGATCTCGCGACCGACCGCGATCTCCTTGCCCTTGTCGTCGAACGGAACCGTGAGCGAGACGCGGATCGTGTCGCCGACTCCGCGCGAGAGGCACTGCTCGAACGCGATGCGCGTCTTGATGATGCCCTCGGGCGGCATGCCCGCCTCCGTCACGCCCAGGTGGATCGGGACGTCGGGGCGTTCGCCGGCGAACCGGACGTTCGCGTCGACGACGAGGCGCGGGTCCGAATCCTTGATCGAGACGAGGTAGTCCTCGAACCCGAGCCGATCGAGGATCGCGCAGTGGTCGACCGCGCACGCGACGATCGCCGCGATGTGGTCCTTCCCGTACCGATCCTTGTACTCGGGCGCGATCGAGCCCGCGTTGATGCCGACGCGGATCGCGCACCCGTGCTTCCGCGCCGTGTCGGCGATGAAAGCGACCTTCTGCTCGACGCTGCGCTCCTTCTCGTGGTGGTGCAGGTGGCCCGGGTTGTAGCGGATCTTGTCGACGAACGGCGCCACGTCCGCGGCGAGCCGGTAGCTCTCCTGGAGGTCGACCGAGAGGCGCGCGCCCGTCGTCTCCCGGAGCTTCGCCAGGGCCGCGACGTCCGCCCGGCTGTCGACCGCGATCCGGATCAGGTCGGCCCCGGCCGCTTCCAGGATCCGGATCTGCCGGCCGGTCGCCTCGAGGTCGCTCGTGCTCGTCGCGGCCATGCTCTGGACCGCGATCGGGGCCGTGCCCCCGACGGGGAGGCCGCGGATGTGGATCGTGCGCGTCTTGCGGGCGGGAATCATGGCGACGAGCGTCCGATCATACGTTTTCGACGGTTTCCCCACCCGAGAGCGCGCTCCCCCGGCGGACTCGCCCTGGGGAGTCGACCACAAGCTGGCGGAGCACGGTCGCCCACGCGTTCCCCTCACAGCGTGTGCTCGGGTTCTGACGGTGTGATGGACTCCCCATCCGCTCGGCCTCGCCGGTCCGCATCCTGGACCGGCGAGGCTGTCTTCTAGGATGCTCGATCCCCGGCCGGCACCTCTCGGCCCGGGCACTCCAGTGAAGGCACGATGCGTCATCGTCGGCGGCGGCGTCATGGGCGTCTCGATCGCCTGGCACCTCGCCGCCCGCGGAGATCCGGTCGCGGACCCCGTCGTGCTCCTCGAGAAGACCGCGCTCGCGGCCGGATCCTCGGGCCGATCCGGCGCGATCCTGAGGCAGCACTACTCGCAGCGCGAGGTCGCGGCGATGGCGCGCGACTCCCTCCGCGTCTACGCGGAGTTCGCGGGCAGGACCGGGCGCTCGATCGGCTTCCAGCGGACCGGCGTGCTGACACTCGCGGGGCCCGAGCGGCCCGAGGACGTCGCGCTCGTCGAGCGCAACGTCGCGATGCAGATCGAGATCGGGATCGAGACGCGGCTCGTCACGGCGAGCGAGATCCGTCGTCTGGTGCCCGGGATCGTCGTCCGCGACGGATCCGTCGGCGCGTTCGAGCCCGGCGGAGGCGGCGTCGATCCCGTCGCGACGGTCGAGGCGTTCGCGGCCGTCGCCCGCGAGAAGGGCGCCATCACGCGCATCGGCGTCGCCGCGACGGATCTCCTGCGGCGCGGCGGGAGCGTCGTCGGCGTGCAGACGAACGATGGGCCGATCGAAGCCGAGACGGTGGTCGTCGCCGCGGGGCCGTGGAGTCGCCGGCTGCTCCTCGCCGCCGGAGTCGATTTCCCTCTGCGCACGGTGCGCCCGGAACAGCAGTTCTTCGCGATGCCGCGCGCCATGGGGGAGCGCGGCGCCGCGAAGCTCGAGGAGCCCGGAGAGCTCGAGCCCGCAGCGCACCCGGTCCTCCTCGACGTCGAGCACGGTTTCTACACGCGCTGCGAGTCGCACGCCTCGCGCACCGGGCTCCCGACGCCGCGGACGCGCGTCGGTCGGATGGACTACGCGGAGGATCGCGAGATCGACGATCCGGACGCGATCGACGAAACGGTCGGAGCGGAGTTCCGCGCGTGGGCCCGCACCCGGCTCGAGAGCCGTCTGCCGGTCTACCACGATCTTCCCGACGCGGGCGGGAGCGTCGGCATGTACACGCTCTCGCCCGACGCACAGGCGCTGATCGGACCGGTGGCGGGCGTCCCGGGGCTCGTCGTCGTCAGCGGCTTCTCCGGGCACGGCTTCAAGCTCGCGCCTTCGGTCGGGGAAGGTGTCGCGCAGCTCCTCGCCGGCGATCCCGTCAGCGCGTTCGACGCCGACTTCTTCGCGCCCGACCGCTTCCGGAGCGGCGCGAGCGCGCCTTCCGGGCGGGCGTTCGGGCTCTGAACGCGCGGCGCGCGGCGCCTACGCGACGAGTCCCGCGGCGCGCCAGATCTTCATCTTGTTGCTGAGCGTGCGCGCGGTGAGGCCGAGGCGGCGAGCCGCTTCGGTCTTGTTGCCGCCGGTCGCTTGCAGCGTCGCGAGGATCGCCACGCGCTCGATCTCTTCCATCGGACGGTTCGCGAGCGAGGGCGCGAGATCGGCGATCGGAACGGGCGAGGACGACGGACCGGTGGAGCTCGGGCCGGCGGTCGAGCTCCCGCTCAGGCCGAGGTCGGCGGAATGGATCGTCGTCTTGCGCAACGCGACGACGGCGCGTTCCACCGCGGTCTCCATCTCGCTGACGTTGCCGGGCCAGCTCCAGCTCGCCATGCGGTCGAGCGCTTCCTGCGTGAAGCGCGGCGAGCCGAGTCCGCTGACGCGGCCGTAGTGATCGGCGAAGTGGCGCGCGAGCGGGATGATGTCCTCGACGCGCTCGCGCAGCGTCGGCACGCGCACTTCCATGGCCTTGAAGCGCTCGCACAGATCCCCGCGGAACCGGTTCTCCCGTCCGAGATCGAGGAGGTCGCGGCTCGACGACGCGAGGATGCGCACGTCGATCGCGATCGGCCGGCTCCCGCCGACGCGCTTGATCTCCTGGCGGTCGAGGACGTCGAGGAGGCGAGCCTGGAGCTCGAGCGAGAGCTCCGAGATGCCTTCGAGCAGGATCGTCCCGCCGTCGGCGAGCTCGAACCGCCCGGTGCGCAGACGGTACGGACCGGCGAACGGGCCTTGCTCGCGGCCGAACAGCTCGGCCTCGAGCAGCGGACCCGGGAACTGCGCGCACTTGATGCGGATGAACGGACGCGCACTGCGCGAGCTGTTCTGATGGATGAATTGCGCCAGGCGGTCCTTGCCCGATCCCGGCTCGCCGCTGATCAGCACGACGCCGCGCGAACGCGCGAGGCGCGCGGCCGCGCGCAGAGCGAGCAGCATCGCCGGGCTCTTTGCGATCATGTCCGGCGGCGCGCCACCCGCGATTTCCTGGCGGAGATACTGGTTTTCGCGCTCGAGCCGGGACACGTGATCCAGGCGATCGATCACGAACTCGATCCCGTCCGGAGTCCAGGGCTTCTGGAGGACGTCGTTCGCTCCGGAGCGCATCGCCTGGACGGCGGTGTCGACCGCGTCCTCCGCGGCGACCGCGATCGAAGCGAGCTCGGGGTGACGCGAGCGCAGGTCGCGCACGAGATCGAGCCCCTCCACCCCCGCGCCGTTCCTGTGGATGTCGACGAGCACGAGATCGGGACAGGCGGTGCCGCTGCACTCGAGCGCTTCGCTCGCGGTCGCGGCCTGCAGGACTTCGTAGCCGAGCTCCGTCACCGCCTCGACGAGGAGTTTGCGGCTGACGGGGTTCGGATCGACGACGAGGATGCGCTCGGTCAGCATGGTCGGACTCGCAGGGCGGCGTGGCGGGGGTGCGTGCGGAGGTCGGGGCCCGACGTGGAGCGTTCGGCGGTGCCCACAGCGCGAGACAGGAAATTGTAATTGCGCGAGCTCATCTCAGGAACGGGGAGATCCTATCCCGGCGCGCGCTGTCGCGTCAGCGCAGGGGTCGGGTCCGGCGAGCAGGCGGCCGATGACGACGGCGACAGCGGGGGAGATTCCGTCGACATCAGGAGTGCTGCCCTCGAGGAGAGTCTTCACGAAACCCCGGACCTCTCCCGGGAACAGGAAGTCGACCTCGGAGAGATCGCGCAGGCCGCCTGCGAGGCTCGCACCGAACGTTGAAAACGAGAGATCCACTTCGGTCCCGGCGCCGGGAGCGGTGCGGATACGGATGGTCTCGCTGAGAGCCGCCGCGCGGGCGAGCCCTGTCTGCGCCGGACCCGGTCGTCCCGCGGCGAGCGCGAGCGCCGCGTCGAAGCCGGCTCCGGAGTCGCGGATCCGCAGCTGGAACGAGCGTCGCTCGATCTCGGCCTGGACGTGGATCGCGGCGTGGAGGGGGAGCTGCCCGTGGCGGACCGCGTTGTCGACGATCTCGACGGCGGCGCCCGCGATGCGCGCCCGGGTCGAGGGCGGGACGCCGTGGGAGAGCGCGAAAGCCGCGAGATCGCGCGCACAGCGGACGACGCTCTCCTGCGACCTCGGATAGCCATGCTCCAGGGTGCGGGGAGGCTCGGCGGGCCGCGGCAGAGGCGGATGCCGCCTGCCTTCGACGGCGCGGACGAGCTCGGAGAGCCGGAAGGGCCTCGCGAGAAGCTCGGTCGCGCCCAAGCGGAGCGCGTGCAGGCACTCGTCGACGGTGGGCTCGCCGAGCAGGAGGACGACGCGCGCCGCGTCCCCGCGCTGCTGGATCGCCGCGAGCAGGTCGAGGCCGCCGGCGCCGGGGAGCTGGGAGGCGCACACGAAGACGTCCGGCACGGGGAGCTGGAGCGCCTTCTCGGCGCTCCCGGCGGTCGCGACGCGGTGGCCGCGGCGCGCGAGGGTGCGCGCCAGCGCCTCCGTGATCGGCTCTCCGCCTTCGACGATGAGGACCGTGAGGGACATCGAGGATCAGGCCGCCGTGCCGGTCGCGGAGCCTTGGAAGCGGATCTCGGAGACGATGCGGCCGTTCTCTCCGCGACGGAACGTGAAGCTCCCTCCCATGCGCTCGGCATCGCGGCGAGCGAGGACAAGGCCGAGCATCGAAGTGACCGAGGTCGATTTCAGGCAGGAGTCGGCGCCGCTCGACGCGCGGACTTCGCCCTGGACGACCGCGAAGACGGCGTCCGCGCCGTCGACGCGCGCTCGCAGGAGCACCGGGCCGTGCGCGTCCGCCACGGCGCAGTCGATCAGGCGCGAGAGCGTGCGCGAGAGGAGCGGGCCGTCGACCTCGAGGCGCGCCCTCCGGTTCTCGACCGCGACCCAGACCGAAGCACGGCGTGCGGGACCGACGCCGTCGACGGCCGAGCAGACGATCTCGCGCAGGGAGCACGACATCGGCTGGAGCGCGAGCGGCAGCGCGTAGTCGAGCAGCGTCTGCATCTCGTGTCCGAGGCGGACGACCTCGTCGAGGGCGCCGCGCACGGTCGTGGAGCGCGGATCGGTCGAGTCGAGGCCGTGGGCGAGCGCTTCCATCGAGGCGCGCAGAGCGGCGAGGGGAGCCCGGACGCCGTGCGCTGCCGCGGACGAGATCTGCGAGTCGGCGGAGAAGTGGTTGTTCTGGGGACGCGCGGCCTGCATGAGTCGGAAAGCCTTTTCGGTCCAAGGCCCTTGGACAGAAGTCCTTTCGTCCTCGCGGCGGGCGGCCCTTGATGGCGCGGAAGCCGATTCCGCCAGTTCTTTCCGGCCCGGGCGCTGCATTCCCCGGGGTCGGAACCCTGCGCCCTTGCCGGCCTCCAGGGGTCCCTTCATCATCCACGCCGCCGTGCGTGGCCTCATCGCCGTCCTTCTGCTCGCAACGTCTGCCGCGGGCCAGGCGGGCGAGGACCGATCCTGCCGCGTCGACTACCGGATCCAGGCGCGCGCCGACGTGCCCGCGCACGCGCTCCTCGGCGAGGAGACGATCCTCTGGCGCAACGAGAGCCGCGACGACGTCCCCGACCTCTGGTTCCACCTCTACTGGAACGCGTTCGCGAACAACCAGTCGACGCACCTGCGCGAGGCCGGCGGCGATCTGGGCGCGGCGGAGAACAGCGACGAGTGGGGTTGGCAGCACGTCTCCGCCGTGCAGGTCGACGGCGTCGACGTGCTCGGCACGATGCGCTGGCGCACCGCCGACGACCACAACGAGGACGACCACACGGTCTTCAGCGTCCAGCTGCCGAAGCCCGTCCATCCGGGCGAGACCGCTTCCGTCACGATCCACTGGGACGCGCGCATCCCGCGCGTGCGCCGGCGGACGGGGCAGAAGGACGGCTTCCTCTTCATCGTCCAGTGGTTCCCGAAGCTCGGCGTGTACGAGTCGTCCAACGGCTGGAACTGCCACCAGTTCCACGCCAACACGGAGTTCTTCTCCGACTACGGCACGTACGACGTGACGCTCGACCTTCCCGCCGAGTACGCGGGCAAGATCGGCGCATCGGGAGCTCCCGCGGAGGAGGAGCGCGTCGAGAACGGCCGCGTCGTCGCGCGCTTCGTCGCGCCGACCGAGAAGGACCAGCTCCTGACGGACTCGACCGGCAAGCATCCGGTCGTCCACGATTTCGCGTGGACGGCGGATCCGCGGTACGAGGTCTTCGAGCGGGACTTCCGGTACGACGATTGGGCCGCGCGCTATCCCGACGACGTCGCGAACACGGCGCTCGCGCTCGGCCGAGGGCTCGAGGAGATCCGGGCGCGCGACGTCCGCGTCACGGTCCTCCTCCATCCCGAGCACGCGGACCAGGCCGAGCGCCACTTCCACGCGGCCTCCACGGCGCTCTTCTTCTACGGCCTGTGGTTCGGCCCGTACCCGTACGAGCACGTCACGGTCGTCGATCCCGCGTACGGCGCCGGCGCCGCGGGCGGAATGGAGTACCCGACGCTCTTCACGGCGGGCTCGCGCGTGCTCGCGACCGTCGACGCGCTGACGCCCGAGAGCGTGACCGTGCACGAGTGCGGCCACCAGTTCTGGTACGGGCTCGTCGGCAACAACGAGTTCGAGGCGGCGTGGCTCGACGAGGGCTTCAACACCTTCACGCAGAACGAGGCGCTCGCGCGCGAGTACCACGTGTCGAGGCGCACGCACGACTTCGGCGGGTTCCCGTTCGTCGGCATCGACGCCGCGCGCGAGCCGGGCGGCGGCGTCGTCGCCGACGCTCTCGCCTTGCGCCGCTGGTCCTTCCCTCACGGCCACGTCGTCGACCCGATCCGCGGCTCGGGCTACCTCGACTGGTGGAGGAACCAGCCGATGCTCTCGTTCGGGACGGAGATCGAGGAGCCGCGCGCGAGCGATCGCAGCGGCTACCTCCAGGATCCCGACACGGATCCCGTCGACACGCCGGGGTGGCGCTACGCCGACCGCGCGAGCTACCGCACGAACAGCTACCGGAGGACGGCGAGCGCTCTGCGATCGCTCGCGAACATGGTCGGGTGGGAGGGCTTCGTGCGCGGGATGCGTCTGTACTCGGAGCGCTGGCGCTACGGGCATCCGTACCCGCAGGACTTCTTCGAGGCGTTCGCGGAGGGAGCGCAGACGGGCGACATCTCCTGGTTCTTCGACTCGGTGTTCCGGGGGACGGCCACCGTCGACTGGGGCATCGAGGTCGCGCAGAAGGCCGAGTCGAAGCCGAGCGGCTGGTTCCTCGACGCCGCGGGCGAATGGAAGGCCCTGGATGCCGCGACCGAGAAACCCGCGGCGGAGGACGGCCCTTGGCGCGTGAACCTCCTCGTGCGGAGGAAGGGGACCCTGCTCCTCCCGTTGAAGCTCGCGCTGAAGTACGCCGACGGCACGGGCGAGAGCCTCTTCTGGTCGCGCGAAGAGCAGGCGCGCACGACCTGGTGGAAGCCTCTCGAGGGCCGCGAGGTCTCCGCGAAGAAGCTCGTCTCCGCCGTGCTCGACCCCGATCGCGTCTACGACTTCGACAAGGACCTCTCCGACAACCAGTGGTTCGACGCGGTCGACGAGCGCACGCCGATCCGCTGGGCGGAGCGCGCGTTCGAGCAGTGCGCGCACGTGCTCCACTGGTACGGAGGTCTCGGTGGCTGACGCGCGCTCGTCGGGCCAACCGATCTCGTTCACGGCGCTCCGCGCCGCGCTCGGTCGGCCGCCGCTGTGGCTCGTCGTGTGGGCGCTCGAGGCCCTGCTCGCGCTCGCGCCGGCGCTGATGCTCCACGGCTGGCTCACAGGGGCGATCGGGCACCGCTACGAGCCCGGGAGTCTCTTCGGCAACCTGGGTCCGTACTTCCGGTTCGATCACCGGCACGAGATCGAGCGCCTCGACGACGCGACCGGCGCGATCGGAGCCGTGCTCGCGGTCCTCGCGATCCTCTTCGGCACGTTCAGCGCGGGCGGTTGGCTGCAGGTGTTCCTCGAGCGCACCGAGGGTCATTCGCTGCGTCGCTTCTTCCTCGGCGGAGCGCGCTACTTCTGGCGCTTCGCGAGGCTCACGGTGCTCACCGTCGTCGTCCTCGCGTTCCTGAGCTGGCTCGTGCACGGGCCGGCGTGGAAGACGATCGTCCTCAAGGGCGTGTGCCGCGTGCCGGCGAACGACGTCGATCGCCTCGAGACGTTCACGTCCGAGTGGACCGCGTTCCTCGTGCGCGGGATCCAGCAGGCGGTCTACGCCCTCGCGGTCGGGCTCCTCCTCGTCTGGGGCGACTACACGCGCACGCGGCTCGCGCTCCACGACACCGCCTCCGCCGTCTGGGCGGGGATCTGCACCGCGTTCACGATGCTGCGCCACCCGGTGAAGACGCTGCGACCCTTCATCGCGCTCTTCCTCCTCGAGGCGGCGCTCCTCGTCGGCGCCGGGATGCTGGCGCGCGCCGTCGAGGGCGCGGTCGCGAGCGGCTCGGCCTTCGCGGGCGTCGGGATCCTCCTCGCGCTCGGTCAGATCGCGCTCCTGTGGCGCGTCGTCCTCCGCGGGGCCCGGTACCACGCCGCGATCCAGGTCAGCCGCGAAGTCGTGCGACCGATCTCGCGGCCGGACCCGTGGCGTGCGAGCATCGGACCCGAAGGCGGTCCGCGCTATCCGCTCGGCGGGGACGAGTACGGGATGTCTCTCTAGACGAGGAGCTTCGCGACGATGTCGAAGATGCCGACGGTTTTCCTTGGATGCCTGCTCGCCCTTTCCGTGTCGGGCGTCGACGCGCACGCTGCCGATCGCACCCGGAAGTGCGGCCTCGGCGCCGCCTTCCACGCCGGGCGGCGCGCCGCGCTGCTCGCGAAGCTCGAGGACGGCGTCGTCGTCGTCCGCGGGCTCCCGCCGCCGCGCGAGTACGTGCCGTTCCACCAGGACAAGACCTTCTGGTACCTGACCGGCGTCGAGAGCCCCGACGCGGCGCTCGTGATGGACGTGAAGACGAAGAAGCAGATCCTCTTCCTCCCCGACGCGAATCCGATGGCGGAGATGTGGAACGGCGAGCGCTGGGACACGGGCGACGCTTGGGTGAAGGAGCTCACCGGGTTCGAGGACATCCGCTCGATCACCGCGCTCGTGCCGACGCTCAAGGAGATGACGGCCTCGACGAAGATCGCCTGGATCTCGATGGAGCCGTACGTCGGCCTCGGCTCGTCCTCGGACCAGGCGGAGCAGTACAACCACGACGTCGAGGGCGATCCGCTCGACGGCCGGCTCAGCCGGGAGAAGGCGCTCAAGGCCGCGCTCGAGAAGCAGTTCGGCGTCGAAGTGCGCGACACGCAGAAGGTCCTCGGGGAGCTGCGCCGGGTCAAGATGCCCGAGGAGATCGAAGCCCTGCGCAACGCCTCGCGCGCCGGCGCGGTCGCGATGACGGAGGCGATGCGTTCGACGCGCCCCGGCATCGGCGAATGGGACCTCGAGTCCTTGATGACCTTCATCCACCGGCGCGAGGGCGCCGACGGTCCGGCGTACGAGGCGATCGTCGGCTCGGGCAAGAACTCCCTCTCGCTGCACTACTCGGCGTGCACCCGGACGATGCAGGCCGGCGACGTCGTGCTGATCGACTACGCGCCGGAGTACGACCACTACACGAGCGACATCACGCGCAGCTGGCCGGTCGACGGCAAGTTCACCGCGAGGATGGAGGAGATCTACGACGTCGTCCTCGAGGCCCAGCTCGCCGGGATCGCCTCGGTGAAGCCCGGCGCGACGTTCATGACGATGGAGTCGGCCTGTCGCAAGGTCCTCAAGGCCCACGACATGGGCAAGTTGATGACGCACGGCGCCGGGCACTACGTCGGCATGGAGGTGCACGACGTCGGTTCCTTCATGAAGCCCTTCGAGCCCGGTGTCGTCGTGACGGTCGAGCCCGGCGTCTACGAAACCGCGAGCGGCATCGGCGTCCGGATCGAGGATGTCGTGCTCGTCACGGCCGACGGGTGCGAGGTCCTGAGCTCCGGCGTCCCGAAGGACAAGAAGACGGTCCTCGAGCTCATCGCGTCGGAGGGGTTGCTCGACCGCGAGAAGCACTGAATCGGGCGTTCCATCGCCGCGGCGATCCCCTAGAATCCGCGCCCATGGCATCGATCAAGGACCTCCACGACCGCGTCGCCTCCCTCCGCAGCCGCTTCGACCAGCTCAAGGAGAGTCTTTGACTTCGCTTCCCACGAGAGGCGCCTGAAGGAGATCGAGGAGCTCCAGTCCCAACCCGACTTCTGGGGCAATCCGGAGCGCGCGCAGAAGGTCGTCGCCGAGATGAAGCTCGCGCGCGGCGTCGTCGAGCCGGTGAAGGCGCTGGCCACCATGCTCGACGAGTACGACCTCCTGCGGCAGATGGGGGAGGAAGAAGGCCAGGAGCACGTGATCGCGGACCTCGAGGGGCTCGTGCCGAGGATCGAAGCGGCGATCGAGGACCTCGATTTCCGCGTCATGCTCGGGGGGCACAACGACCGCAGCGGCGCGTTCGTGCAGTTCACTCCGGGCGCGGGCGGCGTCGACTCGTGCGACTGGGCCGCGATGCTCGTGCGCATGATCGCGCGCTGGGCCGAGCGCAAGGGGTACAAGGTCACCGAGATCGAGCGCGTCGAGGAACCCGAGGGCGGGATCCGCTCGGCGACGCTGCAGATCGAAGGGGAATACGCGTTCGGGCGCCTGAAGGCCGAGACTGGCGTGCACCGGCTCGTGCGCATCAGTCCCTTCGACGCGCAGGCGCGCCGGCACACGGCGTTCGCTTCGGTCGACGTGACGCCCGAGATCGAGGACGTCGGGGAGATCGAGATCAACGAAGCCGACGTCCGCGTCGACACGATGCGCGCGGGCGGCGCCGGCGGGCAGAACGTGAACAAGGTCGAGTCGGCAGTGCGCATGACGCACATCCCGACGGGGATCGTCGTGCGCTGCCAGAGCCAGCGGAGCCAGCACAAGAACCGCGAGATGGCGTTCAAGCTCCTGCAGGGGAAGCTGAACCAGATGAAGGAGGCGGAGCGCGACGCGGAGCTCGCGAAGCTCTACGGCCAGAAGGGCGAGATCGCCTTCGGCAGCCAGATCCGCTCCTACGTGATGCACCCGTACCAGATGGTCAAGGATCACCGCACCGAGCACGAGACCGGGAACATCCAGGCCGTGCTCGACGGCGAGATCGACGGGTTCATCGAGGCGTACTTGCGTTCGCACAAGCCGGCGAAGAAGAGTTGACACATGACCGCGACGAAAAAACATCCGCACTTCGACGACCGAGGCACACTCTCCTGGCACACGCGCTTCGCCGACGCGCTCGCACAGGCGAAGGCCGAGAAGAAGCTCGTCTTCATCGAGATGGGGCGGGAGGCCTGAGGCCAGTGTCGCACCCTCGTGCAGGGTGTCGTTCCGCGGCCCGAGATCGCTCCGCTCCTGCAGCAAGGCTTCGTCGCGCTCTCCTCGGACGCGGACGACACGGAGGACGACGTCCTGAAGCTCGCGTACAACCTCCAGGACGCGATGATGCTCCCGTTCGTGATCTTCACCGACGCGGACGGGAAGTTCCTGACCGGATCGTCGGGCTTCGTGAACCCGACGAACTTCAAGGCGACGCTCGAGAACCTGACCAGGAAGTAGAGGAGAGAGAGTGGCTCACCGCATCGAACGCGCGCTGATCAGCGTGTCGGACAAGTCCGGCGTCGAGAACTTCGCACGCGCCCTGTCTCAGATGGGGGTCGAGATCCTCTCGACCGGCGGCACGTTCGCCGCGCTGCGCAAGGCCGGAATCCCGGTCCGCGAGGTTTCCGATTACACCGGGTTCCCCGAGATGATGGACGGGCGGGTGAAGACGCTGCACCCGAAGGTGCACGGGGGGATCCTCGCGCTGCGCGACGTCGAATCCCATCGCGGCGCGATGACGGAGCACGACATCCGGCCGATCGATCTCGTCGTCGTGAATCTGTATCCGTTCGAGGCGACGGTCGCGAAGGAAGGCGTCGCGCGCGCGGAAGCGATCGAGCAGATCGACATCGGCGGGCCTTCGATGCTTCGTTCGGCGGCGAAGAACCACCGCTTCGTGGGCGTCGTGACGGATCCCGACGACTACGGGCGCGTGCTCGACGAGATGCAGAAGCTGGACGGATCGATCTCGGACGATCTCAAGCGGGAGCTCGCCGTGAAGGCCTTCGGCGCGACGGCGCGGTACGACGCCGCGATCTCGCGCTGGCTCTTCGATCAGGAGAAGAAGGACGGCAAGTCGTCGTCGCCGTTCCCGGGCTCGTTCTCGCTCGCGGGCGTCAAGGTCGCGGACCTGCGCTACGGCGAGAACCCGCACCAGGTGGCGGCGTTCTACCGCTCGAGCGGGACGAACGAAGCCGGCGTCGCGAACGCGCGGATCCTGAACGGCAAGACGCTCTCGTACAACAACCTGGTCGACCTCGACGCGGCGCTCGCGCTCGCGAAGGAATTCAGCGGCGCGTTCGTGTGCGTCGTGAAGCACAACAACCCGTGCGGCGCCGCGGAGGCGAAATCGATCGCGCAGGCGCTCGAGCAGGCCTGGGAGGGCGATCCCGTGTCCGCGTTCGGATCGGTGCTCGCGTTCACGCGCGTGCTCGACGCCGCGAGCGCGGAGTACCTCGTGTCGGGCAACCGGTTCGTGGAAGCGATCATCGCTCCCGCGTTCGATCCGGCCGCGCTGGAGCTCCTGACGCAGAAGCCGAAGTGGGGGAAGAACGTACGCCTGCTCGAGAGCGGCGAGTTCTCGGCGAAGGGCCGCGACGCGCGCGACGTCGAGGTGAAGAAGGTCGTCGGCGGATTCCTTGTGCAGGACCGCGACCTCGCCGCAGCGGGGCCGGCAGAGTGCAAACCGGTGACGAAGCGCGCGCCGACGCCGGCGGAGTTGGAGGGCCTCGTGTTCGCGAACAAGGTCGCGAAGCACGTGAAGTCGAACGCGATCGTGCTCGCGAACGGAACGCGGGTGCTCGGCGTGGGCGCCGGTCAGATGAGCCGCGTGGATTCGGTGCGCCTCGCCGTGACGAAAGCCGGCGAGCGCGCGAAGGGATCGGTCGTGGGCTCCGACGCCTTCTTCCCGTTCCCCGACGGCGTGATCGCCGCACTGGACGCCGGCGCAACCGCGATCCTGCAGCCCGGCGGCTCGGTCCGCGACGCCGAAACGATCGCCGCCTGCGACGCCCGCGGAGCCGCGATGGTGTTCACCGGGATCCGCCACTTCCGGCACTAACGCCTGAGACGCGGCCGTACGGTGACGCACCGAAGCACGCGACCTCATCGAAAGCCGGCACAGCGGCTACGAGATGGATCGAACCTCGTCGAGTCGCTGTGGCTCGCCGTTTCGTGCGGACACGAACTAGCTCCGACCTGAACTCAAGTCGTTCCAGGCCGCGTCCCGCCCTCCCGCGCTGTTTGGGTTTGCTAGGCGACTCGGGCGCCTTCAACGGACTCCGCCCATGACTCTCCGTGAGGGGCACGGTTAGCTACCGGCGCAGTTCCGTTGTGAGGGCCCAAGTCATGCTTAGAGACCGTCTCGCGGCTGGCCTGTGACAACAACCCGACTCACTTCGTGACCGAAAGCAGACGGGTCCCAACCTTGGCGACACGGGGGGTTCCGAGAAGGAACCAGCATGGGGCACGACAGAGCCCCTCAACGATAACCAAGGGCTCTCCCCCGGACTGAGCGAGCTGAGTAGGATGGGGCCCGTCCTCGATCGAGGACTTCCGACGAGTGAGGGGCACTTGTCGGGATTCGCTCTACGACCTCCCGGCTCGCAATCGTGGAGATGCCCCAATGCTCTCGTTCTCATCCAACGTTCGTGCTCGTTTTTTCTTCTCCTGCAGAACGGCACTCGTCGCACTGGCTCTATTCCTGTGCAGTCCGACGCACGTTGCCCACGCGCAGTCAACGCCCTTCGAATACGTGTGGGGCGGACTCGTCGAGGATGCCTTCACGTTCAACGGCACTGAAGTTTGGACCGTAGAGGACGGCGGACGGATTCGTCACCGCAGCGTGGCGAACGGAGCGTGGACTTTCCAAGACGTTCCCACGCAAGTGAACAAGGCGCTCCGCCGCATCCACTTCGTGCCGGAGAGTCCACAGAATGACGGACCGACGGGCTGGGCTGTCGGCGATTTCGGCTGGGTGATCAAGACCACGAACGGCGGCACGAGCTGGTCTGTCCTCGGATCGCAGATGCCGGCCGTGCTCGATGCACAGCACTTGCCGAAGTACGCGCCTCCGTTCGAACAGCTCTACGACGTGCATTTCCTTGACGAGCAACGAGGCTGGTTGTGCGGATTGCACGGAATCTGGAGGACGACGAATGGCGGAACCACGTGGACAGCGTGCACGCTCCTGATGCAGGACAACCACCCAATCAGCGGCACGAGCGATCAGAATCTGCTGCAGGAGACCGAGCTCTACGCGCTCGATGTTGTCGAACGACCCAGCGAGGCAGGCACTGAGCTCGTCGGGATGGCTTCGGCCGAGCCCGGACTGGTGTTCAAGACGACCGACGGGGTGACCTGGAAAGTCGTGCTCGATGTCCGCTGCCTGTGCAAGCTCTCGACGCAGAACTGCAACAACTTCCCACTGTGTACGTCCTGCTACGACTGCACCAGCCTTCCGGCAATCGACGGATGTCTCGCGGCCCCGACGGCGCCAGGTGATCCGCAGGGCCTGGCCTGCGAGCTATCCATCTGCGACGCCGACTCGACGCCGTTCGAGATGTGGGACGTCGAGATCAGCCGACATCCGACCCTGAAGCTCGCGGTCGCGACAGGAGGCGTCGGCACCGGATGCGGAATGATCTTCACGTCGATCGACGATGGCGTGCATTGGACAAAGGAGGCGCACGAGTGCCAGAGTGTCAAGGACTGCTCCTTGGCGGCGGATCCGACCTACCTCTACAACGATGTTCCGCCGACGATCCCTCCGAACACCACGCACCTGTACCGCCACAAGGAGTACTTCACCGTCTACAACGCCGCGATCCTGAGTGGAGACAACACGGTGATCGGGACGGCATACAGCGGCGGAGTTCACGTGCGCAATCCGGCGACTGGCGTGTGGGAGGATCGCTCGCAGTTCAATACCCGGATCCATGACGTGCCGACTGCTGTGACAATGCCCTTGAATGGCATCGCAGCGCAGGCGGGGAGCGGGACGGCCGCCGTGCTAGTCGGCTTCGGTGGGACGATCCGGGAGACGGCGAACGCGGGGCAGAGCTGGGCCGACGCGATTACGACCGAACACTGCGCTGAGTTCCGAATCTACGACCTGGAGTTCACGACTTCGGCAGACGGCTTCCAAGCCGGTCAGTTCGCGCGGATCGGCAGGACTGCGAACAGCGGAGCCCACTGGGACACTGTCGCCGATCCGGTGACCGGCACTCTGCGGTCCATTATCTTCGCCGGCACGGCGAAGGGAGTCGCGGTGGGCGACCTCTTCACCGCGTCCACTGGTACGGGACCAAAGCCCACCATCCTAAGGACGATAAACACCGGGGCGCTATGGACCGCACCCTCCTCGCTCTCGTTCGCGAATCCGGGAGGGCTCCTCGACGTGTGCTCCGCCGGCGTGTCTGGTTCGGAAGCGATCTACTGGTCAGTCGGCCAAAAAGACTTCATTCTGAAGTCCACCGACAGCGGACAGAATTGGGCCCAGATTCTGCGCAATGGAGGACAAGACGTCGCCGTCACCCTCGATGGCGTCGCTTTCAAGGACAGCCTCCAGGGCATCCTCGTCGGAAGCGACGGTGCGTCCCATGCACTGGCTTGGCAGTACCACCGCAACGGGATCCAGACCTGGGCAAACATCAGTCCGAGTTTTTCCGGCTGCGAGGCTTCGATGCTGAGTGACGTCGTCATTTCCGGGAACACGGCATTCGCTGTCGGGGAGCGCACCTGCGCAGGGGTCCGGACAGGCATCGTGCTGCGGTCCGATCTCTCGGGCGGAGAGTTCCAGCCGTTCGCGGTCGTCGCTGGGATGCCGACATTTCCTTTGGCCATGACCAACGATCCATTCGACTTGGCTGACATCCCCGTGCTGATCGAGGCCGAGGTGGACGGCGGGGATCTGTGGGTCGGCGGTCAGTGCGGGAGGGTATGGAAGTGCACGTCGAGCGGCGCCTGGACCGAGTTCCAGAAGACCCAGACCGACACGCACATCCAGGGAATCTCGGGCTTGGCCGGAGGTTCCGGGACCTACCGCTACTTCGGGGGCTACAAGCACACACAACCCGCGCACTGCATGGTGCGCTATCACCAGCCGTAGGCGATAATAATGAGGCAAGCCATGAAGACAAGGCAGATCAAGTTCTGGCTGGCGATCGGGTTCGCGACCGCACTCCTCGAGTCCTCGAGCTTGGCGCAGTGCCAACGACAAAAACTCCTGGCCTCGGATGGAGAGACGTACGACCGCTTCGGATGGTCGGTTGCGATTTCGGGAGATTGGGCCGCGGTCGGAGCCTACGAGGAGGGGGACATCGCAGCCGTCTCAGGTGCGGTGTACATGTTCCACCATGAGGCGACGGGCTGGATCGAGACGCAAAAACTGAAAGCCAGCGACGCGGCGTTCGGCGCTGCCTTCGGCAGTTCCGTCGCGCTCGATGGAGGCGCCCTGGCCGTCGGCGCGCCTGGCGATAACTATCAGGGAGTCATGTCCGCGGGCGCCGTCTACGTGTTCGACTTGACGGGCTCCACCTGGTCTGAAACCGTGAAGCTTCACGCGGGTGATGCCGTGCTGAGTGACGACTCCTTCGGAAATCCGATGGCGATGGAGGGCGACCGGCTTCTAATCGGGGCGAGGTACGACGACGGCCCGGGAGTCGACAGCGGCGCCGCCTACGTCTTCGACCGGGTCGGCGGGACATGGACGCAGACGGCCAAGTTGGTGGGAAGCGATGTCGCGTCCGATGACGGGATCGGTCTCTCCGTTGCCTTGGCGGGCGATCGCGTCATTCTCGGAGCTCCGTACTGGGGTGCAGGCCTAGGTCCGGGAGCCGCCTACGTCTTCGAGAATGGAGCGGGTGGCTGGCAGCAGACCCAGAAGCTGCTCGCAAGTGTCGGAGCGCCCGGCGACTACTTCGGTGTCGCGGTCGCTCTGACCGGTGATCTTGCCGCTGTCGGCGCGTGCGCCCGCAATACACCGGCGTCGGGCTCGGGAACTGTCTACGCGTTTCAGAAGCAAGCCTCCGGCTGGGTGCAGACACAGGAGTTCTGGGCCGACGACACCGCCAGTGGGGATGCGTTTGGTTCGGTTCTGGCCTGCTCTGCCGACCATCTCATCGTGAACTCCAACGTCGATGCCTATGGTTCTGCCTGGGACTTCCGCTTGTCTGGCTCGACGTGGGAACAGGCAGGCAAGCTCGTTGCAAACGACGAGGTCCTCGGTCTCTACACTCCTCTGTTCGGATACGCGCTCGCAATCTCGGGAGACACCGTGTTTGCGGGCGCCCCGATCGACCACACCGGTTGCCCTCCGAACATTCCTGAATGCCAGAAGGGCGCGGCCTACGTGCACCAGCTCGCCCCGACCGCGACGCAATACGGTCACTGCCCGAGTGGGTCTCCCTGCAACAATCCCGACTCGCACGGCGGATGCCGCAACTCGATCGGTCAAGGTGCGATCCTCGCCGCCTGCGGATCGGGCAGCGTCGTGACCGACGACCTCGAGATTCAGGTCACGCACTGCCCACCGAACAAGTCGACGCTCCTCTTCATGGGAGGCGCGCAAGCTCACGCAACATACGGTGACGGCATCCGCGTCGTCGGTGGAGGTGCGCCGGGCATCTTCCGCTACGGCATCATCCAGTCGGATGCGGATGGCTTCGCCGCGCGAGGTCCGGGTCTCGTCGCGAGGAGCCAGCTCTTCCATCTTCCTGGCCGGATCCAAGCCGGACAGACCTGGTACTTCCAAGTTTGGTACCGCGATCCTCCGGGTCCGTGCGGCGGGTTCGCGAACTTCTCCAACGGAGTCGGCGTCGCGTTCGGTCCGTGACGGCTCGTCGCTGATCCGACGCTCTCGCGCGTCGGCGGAACGCGCGATCGCGCGACACCCATTCGCGTCAAGCGACGCGCCGATCGACTCGGCTCAGTGCTTCGCTGCCGGCGCCGCCGCCGACTGCGCTGTCGTCGCGACCTCGTCGTGTGCTTCGAGCTCCGCCAGCCCGACCTTGTCGAGCCAGTCGTAGATCGTCGACAGCGACGTGACGAGCCCCATGTGCGGGATCACCGTCGGGCGCAGCGTCCCGTGCGTGTAGATCTTTGAGAAGATCCCGAGCAGCTCGTGCGTCTGCGCGTCGAAGATCCCGCCGCCCGAGTTCCCGATGTACGTCGGCGCGCTGATCATCCAGTAGGCCGTCCCGTCGACGACGTGGTGCGTGTCCGCGATCTCTCCGAACGTCGGGATCGGCTCGTTCCCCAGCGGGCACCCGACGGCGTACACGCGGTCGAACGTGTGCACGTGCGTCAGCCGCGACCGCGGCGCGAGCTTCGCGCCCGATTCCACTTGCCGCTTCGTGTGCAGCCTCAGGATCGCGACGTCCACCGCCGCGTCGTACTTGATCACCGTCGCGCTCTCGGGCGACGCGTGGCGGTCCTCGCCGTAGATCGTCACCGGCACGGTGAACGAGAGATCCTCGGGCGCGCTCTGCAGGTCGCGGATCACGTGCCAGGCCGTCAGCACGTACGTGCGGAAGTCCTTCGTGCCCTCCACGGGCTCCGACGGGAACAGCACTCCGCTGCCGACCGAGTCCTCGCCCATGATCTGCACGCTCGGCGCGACGAGATCCCGCCACATGCGCTCTTCGTCGCGCGCCAGGTCCTTCTCGATGTGCCCGAGGTCGCTGCGCGCCGACTCGGCGAGCTGGCGAGCGGTGCGCGCGTCCTCGTCGACGCGGCGCCATTGCTCCTCCACCTTCTGCCGGTACTCCTCCATCCGCGCATCGAGCGCGCGCGGACCGATCTGCTTCTCGATGTCGTCCCACGCCGCGATCCGCTTGTGCTGATCGGCGAGCGTGCCGGCCGCCTTCTCGAGCCCGCTGCGCAGCTCTTCGATGCGCCGATCGACCTCGGTGACGTGCGCGCTCTTGTGCTCGAGCTCGGCGATCTCGCGCAGCGAACCCGCGATCTTCTCCTCGGCTTCGCGCATCGAGCTCGCGAGACGCTCGACCTGCGCGGGGTCTGCCCGCGGCGCGCGCTCCACGCGCGATACCCGGGATTCGACGTCGTGAATGCGCAGTGCGGCGAAAATGGCGGTCGATCCGGCGACGACGAGGATCCCGATGCGCGTCTTGGTCTGGCTCATGGTTTGGGTGCGCGCGAGGTGGATGTCTCGAAGGAACCTCGCCTGCGCGAGATCTCATCGGCCCACCCCCGGGGGAGAATGAAGCCCATCCCCCTCCTGGAGGCCCCAAACGGGCTTCGAACCTTGGTTCAGCTCAGCGCGACGGGTCCCCGACGACCCGCACGGTGCGGATCGTGTCCCCGAGTTCGATCGAGTCCAGGACCTCGAAGCCGTCGCGGAGCTCGCCGAACAGCGTGTAGCGCCCGTCGAGATGCGGCGTCTCGCGGTGCGTCACGAAGATCTGGCTGCCGCCGCTGTCGGGGTCGTCGTTGCGCGGCATCCCGAGCGACCCGCGCGCGAACTTGCGCGGCGTGAACTCCCCGCGCAGCGGATCGCCGCGCCACGTCGCTCCCCCGTTGCCGTCGCCGCGCCGATCGCCGCCCTGGATCACGAAGTCGGGGACCACGCGGTGGAAAGTCGTCCCGTCGTAGAAGCCGCGCCGCGCGAGCGTCATGAAGTTGAAGACGTGGACGGGGCACTCGTTGCGCAAGAGCTCGAACACCATCGTGCCGCGGTTCGTCACGACCTCGACGCGCGGATTCGGACCGGAAGTCGGGTAGTCGGTGTCCGGGAGCGGCACCATCGGCGGACTCGCGGGCCGGTCGTTCGATCCTTCGAACTTGGTGCCCGGAAAATCCTTCGCGAGCGCCGCGCGCGACTTCTGGCGCACGAACGCGCTCGTGTGGAAGGCGCCGCGCTCGAGGATCGGCCGGGCGGGCTCGCCTCCGATGCGCGCCGCGGCATCGACGACGCCGGAGGCGATCTCACCGGAGATGTCCCCGCGGCTCGTCGAGAGGCACTTCGCGAACGCGTCGAGGTCGCCGGCCCCGCCGGTCTCCTTGAGCACGTCGACCGCCGCGAGGCGCACGCCGTTGTCGGCGTCGCCGAGCATCTCCACGAGCCGCGCGTGCACTTCGGGCGTCGCGTGCCCCTTCAACGCGTGCGCCGCGACGTCGACGACGTGCGGATCGGAGTCGTGCGTGAGCTTCAGGAGCAGCGGGATCGCCTTCCCGTGGCTCAGGGATCCGGCCGCTCCCGCGGCACCCGCGCGCCAGAGCGCCTCTTTGCTCACGGCGGCCTTTTCGACCTCGCCCGCCAACGCGTCGCCGTCGAGCTGCGCGCGCGCGACGAGCACGGAGCAGCGGACGTCGACCGAGGCGTCGTCCTTCGCGCGCGCGAGGATCGGCCGCACGGCCTCCTTCGCGTCGACGAAATGAGCCAGCGCCTCCGCCGCGCAGCGGCGCACGTGCGACGAGGAATGCGCGAGCGCCTTCTCGAGAGCGGGCAGCGCCGCGGCGTCGGGATGCTCGCCGATCGCGAGCGCGGCTTCGCAGGCGACGCGCCAGTCCGGATCGGCGAGGGCGGCGCGCAGCTTCTCCTGGGCTCCGGCGTCGACGGGAACGACCTTCAAGCCCTGCGCCGAGAAGATCCGCATGCGCGCGTCGACGTGCGTGATCGAAGCCGCGAAGACCGCGGCTCCCTTCGCGCTGCGCCGCCGTGCGAGCGAGGAAAGCGCGCGCCAGGCGACGTCGACGTCCTTCGTCGCACTCGCCGCGGCGACGAGCGCCGTGTCGACGGCGTCCGAGTCGGCTGCGTCGCGCTTCCAGCGGCTCGGCCCGACGGCCGCTTCCGCGCGCACGATCTCCGCCTCGTCGCTCAGCGCACCGAGGACGAGCCCGTGCATCCTCGGCTCGTCGATGCGGCTCGCGGCTTCGACGGCGCGCGCGCGGACGTCCGGGATCGGATCGTTGCGTCCCTCGACGAGCGTGTCGGCCGCCGCGGGATCGCCGCGGAGCCCGAGGCCGAATAAGGCGGCCGCGCGGACGCGCTCGGAGGTGCCCTTCGCCGCAGCGCAGAGAGCGCGCGTGACGGTGGCGCCTTCCTCGGGAAAGGGCATCCTGCCGAGCGCGAACACGGCGCGGACGCGCGTCGACTCCGCGCCGTCGGCGGCGAACGTCTCGAGCAATCCGTCGCCGTCGCTGCGCGAGTCCTCGTACAGCGCGATCATCGCGCGCGGATCCTGCGGGGTCGACGGGCTCGACTTGGACGTCGGGACCGCTTGCGCGTGCTGCGGATCCCCGCCCGGACGCGCGGGGGTGTCGGAGACACCGCCGAGTTCCCGGCACGAGGCTGCGAGCGATCCCGCGACGAGGGACGCGGCGGCGAGTACGAAAAGGCGGGTTCTCATGGTGCTGGTGAAGTGTGCGCGGGAATTGGCCGGCTTCGACGAGGCCCGATACTATGAAGCGTCGCCCGGAGCGCGCCACGATGCCGATCGCCTCGATCCCCGAAATCCTCGAAGACCTCCGCGCCGGGCGCATGGTCATCCTCGTCGACGATCCGGGTCGGGAGAACGAAGGCGACCTCGCGATGCTCGCCGAGCACGTGACGCCCGAAGCGATCAACTTCATGGCGCGCGAGGGCCGCGGCCTCGTCTGCATGCCGATGGCGCCGGAGCTCTGCGACCGGCTCCACCTCGAGCCCCAGGTCCAGCGCAACACGAGCAAGATGGGCACCGGCTTCACGGTCTCGATCGAGGCCGCGCACGGCGTCACGACGGGCATCAGCGCGAAGGACCGCGCCCACACGATCCGCGTCGCGAGCGCCCCGGGCTCGCGCCCCGAGGACCTCGCCCGCCCGGGCCACGTCTTCCCGCTGCGCGCGCGCGAGGGGGGCGTCCTCGTCCGCGGCGGCCAGACCGAGGGGATCGTCGACCTCGCCCGTCTCGCGGGCTCCGCCCCCGCCGGCGTGATCTGCGAGATCATGAAGGACGACGGGTCGATGGCGCGGATGCCCGACCTCGAGGTCTTCGCCGAGCGGCACCGGCTCAAGATCTGCACGATCGAGGGCCTGATCGCCTGGCGGCGCCAGAACGAACGCCTGATCGAGCCGATCGAGATGGACGTCCCGATGCCGACCCGCTTCGGCTCGTTCATGGCGCACCTCTTCCGCTCGAAGATCGACGGGAAGGACCACCTGGCGCTGACGATCGGGATGCCCGGACCCGGTCTCGACGGCCCGCGGGGTCCGGTCGAGGATCCCGTGACCGTCCGCGTGCACTCGGAGTGCCTCACGGGAGACGTCCTCCATTCGCTGCGCTGCGACTGCGGCCCCCAGCTCGACAAGGCGCTCGAGATCCTCGGCAAGCAGCCGCGCGGGGTCCTCGTGTACATGCGCCAGGAGGGCCGCGGCATCGGCCTCGAGAACAAGCTCAAGGCCTACCGGCTTCAGGACGAGGGTCTCGACACCGTCGAGGCGAACGAGGCCCTCGGTTTCCCGGCCGACCTGCGGGAGTACGGTCTCGGGGCCCAGATCCTCCATTACCTGGGCGTCCGGAAGATGCGGATCCTGACGAACAACCCGAAGAAGATCGCCGGGCTCCACGGCTACGGCCTCGATGTCGTCGACCAGGCCCCGCTGACCACCCCGGCCAACTCCAACAACCTCAAGTACTTGCGCACGAAGCGCGACAAGCTGGGGCACACCCTCCACGACGTCGACGACCCGCGCACACGCCATGGACGCCGGGAATAGAACCCCTCCCGAAGGCGTCCGAGGGCCCCGCGTGGAAGCCACCTTGATGGAAGCGGCCCAGGTCGAGGACGAGAGCCTCGTCCGGGAGACCCTGGCCGGGAGCCAAGCCTCGTTCCAGCTCCTCGTCGAGCGCTACCAGGAGCGGATCTTCTCCCTCGCGCGCCACTACACGCGCAACGCGGTCGACGTCGAGGACCTCGTCCAGGACACGTTCCTGAAGGCCTTCAGCCGCCTCGACACGTTCCAGGGACAGT
Organism: Planctomycetota bacterium; assembly: GCA_036006425.1. Classification (GTDB taxonomy): domain Bacteria; phylum Planctomycetota; class UBA1135; order UBA1135; genus DASYPQ01. Next base: position 59,742 of record DASYPQ010000010.1, on the reverse strand, counting down.
CCTCCTTCTTCACCTGGCTGTACCGCATCGCGGTGAACACGATCCTCGACGGGATCAAGCGCCGCGGGCGTTCGCCGGTGAACATCGTCGAGGACCCCGAAGCCGTCGCGGCGCCCGGTTCGACCCGCGTCTCGGGTCCGAGCGCCGGGATGGAGCGCGACGAGATCGCGCGGATCACGCACGCCGTGCTCGGCGAGCTGCCGGAGATCTTCCGCGCCGTGCTCGTGATGCGCGAGTTCGAGGACCTTTCGTACCAGCAGATCGCGGATGTGCTCGGGATCTCGATCGGCACGGTCGAGTCGAGGCTGTTCCGCGCGCGCGCCCGATTCAAGGACAAGCTGCTCCAGAGACACCCGGAGTTCGGCGAGGAGTGAGGAGCACCACCATGGAATGCAACCAGGCCCAACCGCTGATCCCGAGCTACCTCGACGGGGAGCTCTCCGAAGCGCAAGCGGCACCGCTGCGCCGTCACCTGCTCGACTGCCAGCCGTGCCGCGCGGGAGCGCAGAGCGAGAAGAACATGAAGCGCTGGTTCTCCGCGACCAACGCGGTCGCCGTTCCGAAGGGCTTCGCGTCGCGCGTCGCGCGCCGAGCCTTCGCCGGCGACACGGGCGAGCCGCGTCTCGAGCCCAGCCTCACGTTCGTCCCGGCCGTCGCCGCCGCGCTCCCGGGCGCCGCGACCGAGGCGTCCGAGGACCGCGCTCTCCGCTTCGTCCTCCAGGTGACCGCCGCCGCGGCCTTGATCGTGATCGCCCTCTCGCTCGGACTGCGCGGCCTGAGCCTGCCTTCGGGCACGAGCCTGAGCGCCACCGACGGGCGCGCCGAGATCGGCGTCCAGAAGGCGATCGAGCGACTCGACCGCATGAACCGGGAAGAGGCGGCCAAGGCGCCCCCGGCGACGTCGACGACCGTCGAGATCCAGCGCCCGTGATGAAGAGTCTGCGCCTCTGGATCGGCCTGCTCGCTCTGTTGAGTTTCGCGGCCGGAGGTGCTGCCGGCGCGCTGGCGGCGGTGAAGATGTTCCGCCCCGCTCCGGAGGCCGGCCCGTTCACGGAGTACGAGCGCGAGCTCGCGCACACGTTCCAGCTCTCGCCCGAGAGGACGGCGCTGCTGCACGTCCTGATCGCGGGGTACGAGCGGGACATCGAGCGCGTCAAGTCGAGCCACATGGCGCACACGCTGTCCGCGATGGAGCCCGAGCTCGCGGACCTCGGACGGTGGTACGGCGAACAGATCCGGGATAAGGTCTTGCCCCCCGCTCGCCGGGCAGAGTTCGACAGCCCCAGTTTCGTGTCGACCTGGACCCCGCCGCGCTGAGGGATCTCCATGGCCCGTTCCTGCGGACTTCGACTCGGCTCGCGGCGCTTCGAGCTCGTCGTGCTCGACGGCAGCCCGAAGAAAAGTCGGGTCGTCGCGTCGGCCGTCGGTGACCTGCCGCGCGTCGGAGCGCCCGGCACGGAGGGCAGCGACGAAGCCGCCGAGGAATCCGCCGCGATCATCGCGCGCGCGATCAAGCAGCACGCGGTCCCGACGGACAACATCGGCCTCGCGATCGACACGGGTCTCGCGGCGTTCCGCCCGCTGAAGATGCCGTTCGCCGACCGGGCGAAGATCGAGGCGGTGCTCAAGTTCGAAGTCGAGAGCCTGCTCCCGCAATGGAGCATCGACGACGTCGTCGTCGACTTCCACACGCTGGAGGCGACCGCGGATTCGAGCGAGCTCCTGATCACGGCCGTCCAGAAGGCCGATCTCCGCCGCGCGCTCGACGTCTGCACGCGAGCGGGAATCGAGCCGCAGGAGGCCGAGCTCGAAGCGACCGCGATGGTGAACGCCGCTCTCGCGGCCGGCGTCTGCCCGGTCGACACCGCGCAGATCCTCGTGCACATCGGCGAGCTCTCGACGTCGGTCGTGATCATGGACGGCGGCCGGCTGCGCGAGATGCGCGCGATCCACCTCGGCGCGATGAGCCACGATCTGCCCGCCGCCGCCGCGGTCGTCGAACCCGAAGCCGGCGCCGCACCGCCGGCACCCGTCGAGGGCGCGGAGCCGAGCGCAGAGCCCGCGCCCGTCGTCGTCGACCCCGCCGACGCGGAGCGACGCCTCGACCAGGTGATCCGCCGCATCCGGCGCGAGCTCGGACGCACGGTCTCCGCCGCGCGGACGGCACACCCCGTCGAAGGCGTGTACGTCTGCGGCATCGAGGTGCCCGGTCTCCTCGAGAGCACCGTCCTCGACGTGCCGGTCCGGCCGCTCGACGTCTTCGGCGGCGAGGGCGGCCAACCACAGGAGAACGCGGGCGAGCTCGTGGTCGCGTACGGCGCCGCGTTGCGGCAGCTCGGCGGCGGCGTGTTCAGGCCTTCGTTGCGCCGCGAGGAGCTGCGCTACACCGGCGCGCTCGAGCGCCTCGAGCTTCCGTTCGCGGTCGTCGCTCTGCTCCTCGTCACCCTGCTCGGCGTCTGGAACATCTTCCTCTACAAGGACATCACCTTCGTCGACGCGAACCTCGGGACGTGGCGCGACTACACGCGGGCCTACCTCCTCGGCGATCTCAAGAAGGGCCGGCCCGGCGCGCTCAAGAGTCCGTCGGAGGACGTCAAGCGCTTCCTGACGAACATGGACGCGCCGACCGATCTGACGAAGTACGAGCAGATGGAGCGCCTGCGCGGTCTTCTCCAGGGCGAGGTCAAGAAGCTCGAGAAGGATCTCGGACAGGACACGGAGGTCGCCCAGCCGCAGTCGGCGCTCGCGGGACTGACGCTCGTCCTCGACGTGCTCGAGAAGCTCGGAACCGAGACGACGCGGCCCTCGCTGCGCAAGGTCACCTCCGTGTACCAGCGCGCGCGCACGTCGTCGAACAAGGCGGACACGGTCAAGGTCAGTCTCGACGTCACGTTCTTCGCCGACAGCCCGGCGATCGCGACGAACTTCTACGAGTCCTTCGCGCGCGAGCTGCGCAGCAAGCCCTGGTTCGTGAACCTTGAGGAACGCCCGAACCAGGCGCTCGAGGACGGCAAGGGGATCTTCATGGCCGGGCTCGGGGTCACCGTCGACGTCTCGAAGGCGCCGCTCGCCCAGACACCGCAATGAAAGCCTTCTTCAAGTCGATGAATCTCGCGCGCGGCATCATCCTCGCCGCGCTGCTCGGATCCGTCGTCCTCCTGTGGATCGGGTTGCGGCACGCGTCGCGCCTCTCGGAGATGAAGCAGAACTACTCGGAGGACGTCGCGAAGATCGCGCCCCAGCTCGCGCAGCTCGCGCGCAAGCACTCGCAGCTGACCGAAGGCCTCAAGGGCGAGAGCCTGCAAGGCGAGGCCAATCTCCAGGAGTACATCTACAAGGTCGGCACGATGGACCGCGTCGAGGTGGGCAACCTCGATCTCGTGCCTTCCAAGCCGGATCCCATCGCGAAGGGTGTCGTCGACAAGGCGATCAACATCCGCCCCGACAACCGCGACCGCGCGTTCGCGCGCACGACGATCGCGAACTTCCTCTACACGATCGAGGCGCAGAGCCGGCGCGTGAAGGTCACGATGGTCAAGATCGAGAACGCCGACCGACGCGTGAAGCCGCAGGAGATCCCGAAGGATCAGTGGACGTTCGAGGCCGAGATCACGTCGCGCCAGCGCTCCGAGCCTTGACGCTCGTCGAGCCTGCGACGACCGGCACCCGGAACGACAAGTGCTCCTGGACGGAGCGCACTTCGTAGTCGCCGCGGTGGATCGCGGCGAGCGCGCTGACGACGGCCGAGATGCCCGCGCGCGTGGTCACGCAGCCGATGCCCGCGGAGACGGCGGCGGCCCGGATCGAGCTGTCGTCGACGCGCTGCTGCTTCCCGTACGGCGTGTTCAGGACGAGGTCGACGTCGCGGTTCTTGATCATGTCGACGACGTGCGGGCGTCCCTCGTGGACCTTGTTCACGCGTGAGACGGCGATCCCGTTCGCCTTGAGCGCGCGCCACGTGCCGTCGGTCGCGATGATCTCGTAGCCGAGCGCCGCGAGCGTCCTCGCCTCGGGGATGATCGCGCGCTTGTCGTTGTTCTTGACCGACACGAACACGCGGCCCGACTTCGGGAGCTTCAGCCCCGCGGCCTGGTAGGCCTTGACGAACGCGCGCCCGAGATCCGCGTCGATGCCCATGACCTCACCCGTCGAGCGCATCTCGGGTCCGAGCAGCACGTCGACGCCCGGGAACTTGTTGAACGGGAACACCGGGACCTTGACCGAGAAGTACGGCGGCAGGATCTCCTCGGTGAAGCCGAGCTCCTCGAGCGTCATCCCGCACATCACCTTCGCGGCGAGCTTCGCGAGGGGGACGCCGATCGCCTTGCTGACGAACGGCACGGTGCGCGACGCGCGCGGGTTCACCTCGAGCACGTAGACGCGGTCGTCCTTGACCGCGAACTGCACGTTCATGAGGCCGATGACCTCGAGCTCCGTCGCGAGAGCGATCGTCGCGCGCCGGATCTCGTCGAGCGTGCCCGGAGCGAGCGTGTGGGCCGGCAGCACGCAGGTCGAGTCGCCCGAGTGGATCCCGGCCTCCTCGATGTGCTCCATGACGCCGCCGATGACGACGCGCTTGCCGTCGGAGATCGCGTCGACGTCGACCTCGATCGCCTCCTCGAGGAACCGATCGACGAGGATCGGCCGGTCCGGCGTCGCCTGGACGGCGTTCTCCATGTAGCGGTCGAGCGATTCGTCGTCGTACACGATCTCCATCGCGCGCCCGCCGAGCACGTAGCTCGGGCGGACGAGGACCGGGTAGCCGATCTTGCGCGCGACCTCGAAGGCTTGCGCGGCGTTCGAGGCCATGCCGCTGTCGGGCTGGAGCAGCCCGAGCTTCTTGATGCAGCGATTGAAGAGGTCGCGGTCCTCGGCGCGGTCGATCGACTCGACGGACGTGCCGATCAGCGGTGCTCCCGCCTTCTTGAGTCCGGTCGCGAGGTTCAGCGGCGTCTGTCCGCCGAACTGGACGATGATCCCCGCCGGCCGGATCGCGTGGACGATGTTCATCACGTCCTCGTGCGTCAGCGGCTCGAAGAAGAGGTCGTCCGACGTGTCGTAGTCCGTCGAGACCGTCTCCGGGTTCGAGTTCACCATGACCGCTTCGCAACCGATCTCCTGGACCGCGAACGCCGCGTGGACGCAGCAGTAGTCGAACTCGATCCCCTGTCCGATGCGATTCGGACCGCCGCCGAGGATCATGATCTTCTTCTTCTTCGAGGGACGCAGCTCGCCCTCGTCCTCCCAGCTCGAGTAGTAGTACGGCGTCGCCGCCTGGAACTCGGCCGCGCACGTGTCGACGAGCTTGTAGACGGGGCGGATCCCGAACTCCTCGCGCAACGCCGTAACGTCCCTCTCGGTCGTGCCGGCGGCGAGCGCGATCTGGCGGTCGCTGTACCCGAGCTTCTTCGCCTCGGAGAGCAGCTCCTTCGTCAGCACCGCTCCCGCGAGCTCCTGCTCGAACTCGCAGAGCTCGCGGATGTTCTCGAGGAACCACGGGTCGATCCTCGTCGCCTCGTGGATGTCCTGCGTGCTCCATCCGGCGCGGTAGGCGACGCGGATCGCGAGCAGGCGATTCTCGTTCGGGACGCGCAGCGTGCGCGTGAGCGCGGATTCGTCCTGCGCCAGGATCTCCGCCGGGTCCCGCGGGTCGAGCCCGAGGCCGGGACGGCCCGTCTCGAGTCCGCGCAAGGCCTTCTGAAGAGCCTCCTTGAACGTCCGGCCGATCGCCATCGTCTCGCCGACGCTCTTCATCTGCGTCGTCAGCGTGCGATCGGCGCCGCGGAACTTCTCGAAGGCGAAGCGCGGGATCTTCACGACGCAGTAGTCGATCGTCGGCTCGAAGCAGGCCGGCGTCTCGCGCGTGATGTCGTTCTGCAGCTCGTCGAGCGTGTACCCGACCGCGAGCTTCGCCGCGAACTTGGCGATCGGGAACCCGGTCGCCTTCGAGGCGAGCGCCGAGGACCGCGAGACGCGCGGGTTCATCTCGATTACGATCATGCGCCCGGTCTTCGGGTCGATCGCGAACTGCACGTTCGAGCCTCCGCACTCGATGCCGATCTCGCGCATGATGCGGATCGACGCGTTGCGCATGTTCTGGTACTCGCGGTCCGTCAAGGTCTGGGACGGCGCGACCGTGATCGAATCGCCGGTGTGGACGCCCATCGGATCGAAGTTCTCGATCGAGCAGATGATGACGACGTTGTCGGCCTTGTCGCGCATCACCTCCATCTCGAATTCCTTCCAACCGATCAGGCTCTCCTCGATCAGGACCTCGGTGTTCATCGAGGCCGCGAGCCCGCGCGCGACGATCTCCTCGAATTCGTCGACGTTGTAGGCGATTCCGCCGCCCGTGCCGCCGAGCGTGAACCCGGGTCGGATGACGCACGGGAGCCCGATCTCGGCGAGCGCGCGGCGCGCGTCCTCCATCGTGTGCGCGACGCCCGACCGCGCGCACTCGAGGCCGCAGCTCGCCATCGCGCTGCGGAAGAGGTTGCGGTCCTCGGCCTTGCGGATCACCTCCGCCCGGGCACCGATCATCTCGACGCCGAGCCGGTCGAGGACGCCGGCGTCGTGCAGCGCGAGTGCCGTGTTCAGCCCGGTCTGCCCGCCGAGCGTCGGGAGCAGCGCGTCCGGCCGCTCCTTCTCGAGCACCTTCGTCACGGCATCGACGGTGACCGGCTCGATGTAGGTCGCATCGGCGGTCTCCGGATCCGTCATGATCGTCGCCGGATTCGAGTTGACGAGGACGACCCGATAGCCCTCTTCGCGGAGCGCCTTGCAGGCCTGCGTGCCCGAGTAGTCGAACTCGCACGCCTGGCCGATCACGATCGGTCCGCTCCCGATGATCAGGATGGACTTCAGGTCGTCGCGGCGGGGCATCGAGGGGGGACGGGGAGGGCGCTCCGGGTCGCCTCCACGCGTCCGCAGCCATTGCGGCCGGCGAAGGCGCAAGATTGAACCAAAGCCAGACGCGGTTGTCGATGCACCGTCGACCCGGGAACTGGTAATCTGGATCTGACGATGGGGGCGTCGGAAGATCGCCCCGGGAGACTGAGACCGATGAAGCTGACCCTCGCGTTCGCCGCTGTCGCGCTCGCCGCGCTCGGACTGGCGTTCAAGAGCGCACTCCCCTCCGCCGAAGAGCCGGAAGTCGGCAAGCCGGCGCCCGAGATCAACGGCAAGACCTGGCTCAACAACCTGGGCACCGACCCGAACCTCGTCGCCCTGCGCGGGCAGGCCGTGCTGATCGAGTTCTGGGCCACTTGGTGAGTGCCCTGCCGTGGGGCGTGGCCTCACCTCAAGGAAGTCGACGCCGAGTTCGCGAGCCAGGGGCTCAAGGTCCTCGCTCTCAGCGATGAAGCCGTCGATCTCGTCGAGCCGTACGTCGAGCAGCTCGACCTGAACTTCACCGTCGCGGCCGGATCGCATTCGTCCGGCGCCTACGGCGTCACGGGGATCCCGCACTCGGTCCTGATCGACGCGCAAGGGAACGTCGCCTGGCAGGGCTCGCCGTACGAGCTCTCGAAGGCCGTCATCAAGAAGGCCCTCAAGGGCGCGAAGCGCCCGAAGACCGATTTCCTGGCCCTGCACTACGCGGCGGAAGTCGACGCGCGGGTGTCGAAGTCCGTCGAGCTCGCAGGCGACGGGGAGCTCGCCGCGGCCCTCAAGGAGGCCGACGCGGTCCTCGCCGACGACAAGGCCACGGAAGCGCAGAAGAAGGACGCGACCGGGCTCAAGGACGCGATCGAGAAGCACGTGAAGGCCCTGACCGACCAGGCGGAGCGCCTCGTCAAGGCGCGCGATCCCGACCGCGCGATCCGGGTGCTCGACGGCGTCGCGAAGGAGCTCCCCTCGTCGGAAGCGGGCGCCAAGGCGAAGAAGCGGATCGACGAGATCAACGCGGATCCGAAGATGAAGGCCGAGATCGACGCCGCGAAGGCGCTCGAGCGGCTCAAGGATCAGATCCGGCCGCTGAAGCGCGACAAGGCGAAGCCGAAGATCGAGGAGTTCGTCAAGAAGTACGAGGGGACGAAGGCCGCGGAACGCGCCAAGTTCCAGCTCCAGACGATCAAGTCCAAGGGCTAGCGAGCTCGACGTCGATCTCGATCGCTCCGGCGCGCTTCGGCAGCACGAAGCGCGGCCTCCCGGCGACGCCCTTCTTGTCGTGGCGCATCGCCGCCGCGATCCGCGCCTCGTCGGGCACGGCGGGATACGCCGCGCGCAACGCGACGAGATCGTGCGGCAGGGCCAGACCCCGGAGCAGGCGATCGATCCGGCCGGGGAGCGCCGCGTCGGCGAGGATCCCGGCGCGCTCGCTCGCGCGCAGCGCCAGCGCGAGGCCCGTCGCGACCGCGAGCCCGTGCGGGACGGCACCGTAGCCCGCCGCGCGCTCGATCGCGTGCGCGAACGTGTGGCCGAGATTCAGGATCTTGCGCTCGCCGTGCTCGCCCGGATCGCGCGCGACGATCGCGGCCTTCGTGCGGACGCAGCGCGCGACGACGTCCGCGAGCACGTCCGGGTCGCGCGCGAGGAGCGCCGGGACCGCGCCTTCGAGCGCGGCGAGAGCGGCGTCGCCGTCGAGGAGCGCGGATTTCACGACTTCGCCGAGGCCCGAACGGAACTCGACATCGGGGAGCGTCGCGAGCGTGTCGGTGTCCGCGAGCACGACCGCGGGCTGGTGGAACGTCCCGGCGAGGTTCTTGCCCGCCGCCAGATCGACTGCCGTCTTGCCTCCGACTGACGCGTCGACCTGCGCGAGCAGCGTCGTCGGCACCTGCGCGAACGCGATGCCGCGCATGTAGAGCGAAGCGGCGAGCCCGCCGAGGTCGCCGACGACGCCGCCGCCGAGCGCGACGAGGCACGCGCCGCGGTCGAGATCGCTCGCGGCCATGAAATCGAGGACGCGCTCGAGCACCGCGAAGCGCTTGCTCCCCTCGCCGGCGGGGACCGCGTGCGCACGCGCCGTCAGTCCCTCGAGCCGCGCGAGGTAGAGCGGCCCGACGACCTCGTCGGTGAGCACGGCGCGCGCCGAAAAACGCGCCGTCTGCGAAACGACCTCGCGCAGCAGCCCGCGCCCGATCCGGACTTCGTACGGCGGATCCGTCGCGACGCGGACGCTGTTCACGCGCGCACCGCGCCCGGGGCCGTCGGCGTCGCGAACTGCCTGCGCGCCCGCAGCGCGGCGGCGCCGACGAGACCGCGGAAGAGCCGGTCGTGCGCGCTCCCCTCCGGCGCGAGCTCCGGGTGCCACTGCACTCCGACCGCGAACGGATGATCCGCGCGCTCGATCGCCTCGATCAGTCCCTCGGGATCCGTGCCAGAGACGCGCCAGGGAGCGGCGACGCGCGCGAGCGCCTGATGGTGCCGCGAGACGACGTCGACCGTGCTCTCGCCGAGGAGCCTCCCGACGATCGAGTCCGGCGCGATCGCGACCGCGTGCACGACGCCTCCGCTGTGCGGCGCGCCTCCAGGTCGGTCGTCGGGCAGGTGCTGCCAGAGTCCCGCGCCCTCGGCGAGGCCGAGGAGCTGCATCCCGTAGCAGATCCCGAGCACGGGGATCCGCTTCGCGATCACCGCGTGCGCGAGCTCGAAGTCGAAATCCTGCTTCGCGGTCGGGACCGGGGTCGCCGCGGGGTGCACCGGTCCGAGAGACAGTCGCTCCGTGTCGAAGTCGTCTCCGCCCGAGAAGAGCACGCCGTCGAGGCGATCGAGGAGGCGCTCGATGTCGCTCGGACCTCCGACGGGCGGAATCGCGACCGGGATGCCGCCGGCCTTGAGGATCGAGTCGGCGTAGCGCGCCGCGAGCACGAGCCGGGGGCTCTCCGCGAGCGAAAGCACGCCGTCGATGCCGATCAGGGGGCGGCTGCCGGACATGCCGGGCGATTCTACGCCCGGCGCGGCCCGGCTCAGTGGGTCACGACGCGCAGGATCCAGGGATAGCGGTAGCGCTCGCCGCCCGCGGCCCGGCGCGCCGCGATCACGCAGAAGATCCCCGCGACGAGCCAGACGATCGGCACGAGCGGCATCCCGAAGAACGTGATCGAGAGGAGCGCCGTGAGCGCGGCCACGTTGATCTGGAAGTTCAGGGCTTCGCGGCCCTGGTCCTCGACCTCGGGATCCTTGCCGCCCTTGATCTGCCAGAGGAAGAACGTGATCACCCCGCCGAGGAACACCGTCGGGATCGCGAGGAAGAGCATCAGGTGGCAGAGGACCGACCAGGCGTGCTCGCGCCACGTGGGCCGCAGCTTCGGGGGTGGCACCGGATCGACGAAAGGCGGCGGTTCGGGCGGAGGAGGAGGCGGCGGCGCGTCGATCGTCGGTCCCGCGCCTTCGGCGGGGGAGAGGGGGATCGCTTCGACTTCGATGATGGAAGGAGGAGGAGCCGTCGGGGGGATCTCTTGCGGAGCGTGCTCTTCCATCTCGTGGGCGCCTCGTGGGGGGCGCGCCGTACGAGGCCTCGCAGCCGACATTTCCGCATCTATCCGGTCGCGGTCGCGGCGCCGATCAGCCGGTAGAGGAGCCGCGCGCCGACGATCGCATCCCAGCTGTCCTCTTCCGGGTCGGTCGAGCCGGGGCTGACCTCGTTCAGGTCGAGGCCGACGATCGTGCGCCCGGACCTCGCCAGCTCCTCGATCCAGAGCAAGGTCTCGTGCCAGCCGAGCCCGCCTGGAACCGGCGTGCCGGTGTTCGGACACAGCGTCGGGTCGAGTGCATCGACGTCGAACGAGACGTACACGCGTTCGGGCAGCAGCTCGAGCCGCTTCTTCACGAGCTCGCGCAGGTTGAAGCCTTCGAGCCGCGCGCGCGCCCACTCGGCGTCGAACAGCGTCCGGATCCGGCCCTTCGAGCCCAGGATCCGCTCGTGCTCGCGCTCGCCGACGTCGCGGATCCCGACTTGGACGAGGAGCCCGACGCCGGGGAGGCGCGTCGTCACGTTGTGCATGATCGATGCGTGCGACCACTGGAAGCCCTCGAACGCTTCGCGCAGGTCGGCGTGCGCGTCGAAGTGCAGGATCCCGAGTCCGGGGAAGCGCTCGCTCAGCGCCTCCATCGCGCCGAACGGAGTCGAGTGGTCGCCTCCGACGAGCGCGGGCAGCTTGCCGAGGTCGAGGATCTTCTCCGTCGCCGCGCGCACGATCGCGTTCACCTCGGCGCCGATCGCGTTCACGCGCTCGAGATCGCGCGCGAGCGCCTTGTCCTTCCCGATCGATCCGCCGACCGCGATGATCCGGTCCGCCATCGTCGTCGCTTCGTCGTTGAGCTTCGCGATCCGCGGATCCGCGGCGAGCATGCAGATGCCCTGGAGGTAGGGCTTCGCCGAGCCCGTCGAGCCGGCGTCGAAGAGCTCGACCTGGCGGCTCGCCTGGAGGAGCGCCGCCGGACCGCGCGCGGCTCCCTTCCGGTACGAGGTCGTGGCGTCGAAGGGCACGGGGAGGACGTGGACGCGGGCGCGCGCCGGATCGTCGGAGAGGCCGAAGATGCCGCTCCCGGGTTGGGCGGCGGCGTCGGGATCGAACTGCGTGCTCACGAACGGGCCTCTGCGCGCCGATTTGTACGGCGGTAACCCGTTGGGGCACAACCGCTATCTCCGGCGCCTTCGAGAGGCCAGGATCGCCCGGCAGTCGAAATCCAGCCAAGAACCTCCATCGGAGCGCCGTTCGAGGCGCCGAAGACCCTACCGCCCATGACCAGCCCATCCGACGGCCAACTGCTGAGGTCGTTCCAGCGCGGTGACGCGACGGCGTTCACCGAGCTCGTGAACCTCCACCAGGCGGCGCTCCTGCGACACGCGCGGGCGTTGCTCGGACCGGGCAGCCTCTACGAGGACGTGGTGCAGGACGTCTTCCTCAAATTGGCGCAGACGCCGCCCGAGCTTCCGAGCGAAGCCGTCGGCGATCCGCGCCTGGAGCGTGTGCACCTCCTCTCGTGGCTGCACAAGGTGACGAGGAACGGCTGTATGGACACGATGCGGGCGGAGAAGCGGCGCAGGCGGCGCGAGCAGGAAGTCGCGGCGGAGGAGTCGCACGGCGGCGGGATGGGAACCGTCGACGAGCGGGACACGCGCGAGGCGGTCGAGCGCGAGATCGGGAAGCTCCCGGTCGAGCAGCGCGAGGTGCTCGTGCTGAGGCTGCTCGGCGAGCGCAGCTACAAGGAGATCGCCGAGATCACGGGGCGGCCGATCGGGACGGTGGGGTGGCTCGTGAGCATCGGGCTGAAGGCGCTCGGAGCGGGGCTCGCGCCAGTGCTCGAGGCGCAGCCGGTGCGCGTCACAAGAAGCGAGGCGACCGCGGCGTCTCTTCGTCTGGACGTGATCCGAGGAGAACTGTCATGACGAACGAAATCGAACAAGGGCTGCACGAGAAGCTGTGCGCCTTCATTCTTGGCGAAGCGAGCGAAGAGGTCCGCGCGGAAGTGGAGAAGGCGCTCGAAGCGAGCGCCGGGCTGCGCGCCGAGCGCGAGCGGATCGAAGCGACGATCGGCCTCGTGCAGACGGCGATGGCGAGCGGGGAGGCACTGCCGACGGACGCGGCGAGCGAGATCCTCGCCGACGCGCGCGCGTTGCGGAAGCGCCCCTGGTACGCGCTGCCGTCCGTGCGGATCGCGGCGGGCATCGCAGCGGCCGCGTTGATCGGGATCGTCGGCTTCAGGACGTCGCGCAAGGATCTCGAACGGCGCGATCCGATCGTTGCGATGGGCGTTCCGGCGCAACGCGAACGCGCCGCAGCCAAGCTCGAGGTGCCGGCGGCGAAGGCCGCGGAAGAGCCGCAGCTGCTCGCGTTCGAGGAGAAGGAGAACGAGGCCCCGCCTCCGGCCAACGCGCCGCTCGTCGCGGGCGGCGAAGCGGGTCAGCGCATCGTCGACTCGACGACGCTCGATCATCTGGACCAACTCCAGCAGAAGCTCGGCTACGTGGGCGAGAAGGATGCCGGTGCGGTCGTCGATCGATCGAAGGCGACGGAGGCCCTGCCGAGCGTGAATGAACCGACGGTATCCGGCAGCGCCATCGGAGTGGGCTCCCCGCCGTTCGCCGCAAGGCACTTGGGGTCCGGTCCAAGAAAGGGGCGTGCGGGGCCGGCGACGGGTGCGCCCTCCAGTACTCCCCCGCAGTCCTTGCTGAATCAACTCGGCCCGGCGCCGGCGCAGGACGGCCCGGCCGATCACTCCGACGACTTCTTCCTGGGCAGCCGCAAGGCACTCGCCGGGCTTGGCTACGCCGGGGACGATCGCGACGAGCTCGTCGGTGGCGATCTCTCGACGCTCGACAAGCTGCGCCAGCTCGATCCCTCCGATCGCGATCAGTGGATCGACAGCGAGTGCGCGCGGATCCTGCGCGGGTGCCAGCGACGGCCGAGCGAGCGGCCGCGCGACATGTTCTTCCGCTTCTACGGCGACAACGCGTTCGAGTTCGCGGCGCTCGATCCGCTCTCCACCTTCTCCGTCGACGTCGACACGGCGAGCTACGCCCTCGCGCGGCGCTACCTCAACGAGGGCCGCATCCCCGAGAAGGCGCAGGTCCGCACCGAGGAGTTCGTCAACTACTTCAAGGCCGACGTCCCCGCGCCGACGCGGGGCACCTTCGCGATCCACACCGACCTCGCGCCGAGCCGTTTCAGCTCGGACAAGCAGCGCTCGATGCTGCGCGTCGTCGTCCGCGGCCGCGAAGTCGCGAAGCAGGAGCGCCAGCCCCTGAACCTCACCTTCGTCCTCGACGTCTCGGGCTCCATGCGCGAGCAGAACCGCCTCGAGATGGTGAAGCACGCCGTGCGCCTGCTCGTCGGCGAGCTCGGTTCCGGCGACAACCTCGCGCTCGTCGCGTTCAGCACCGACGCGCGCACGGTCCTCCCGATGACCTCGGTCAAGAACCGCAGCGCGATCGAATCGGCGCTCGAGACGCTCGAGCCCGAGAACAGCACCAATTCCGAGGCGGGGTTGAAGCTCGGGTACTCCATCGCCCTCGCGAACATCAACCCCGAGGCGCAGAACCGCGTCGTCTTCCTCTCGGACGGAGTCGCGAACGTCGGCGAGACGGATCCCGCGAAGCTCAGCGAGAGCGTCAAGCCGATCCGTGAGAAGGGGATCTACCTGAACACGATCGGCGTCGGCATGAACAACCACAACGACGTCCTGCTCGAGCAGCTCGCGGACAAGGGCGACGGCGTCTGCAGCTACATCGATTCGCCGTCCGAGGCGAAGAAGGTCATCGTCGACGGTTTCACCGGGGCGTTCGAGACGATCGCCCGCGACGTCAAGGTGCAGGTCGAGTTCGATCCCGCGCAGGTCGAGCGCTACCGCCTGCTCGGCTACGAGAACCGCGCGATCGCCGACAAGGACTTCCGCAACGACAAGATCGACGCCGGTGAAGTCGGCGCGGGACACCAGGTGACCGCGCTCTACGAGATCGAGCGCGCGACGGGCGCCTCCGAGAAGCCTCTCGCGACGGTCCGGCTGCGCTGGAAGGCGCCGCGCAGGGTCCACGCTCCCGCCGCGGACGAGGAGGCGACCGAGATCGAGCAGCCCGTGCTCGCGCGCCAGCAGACGAGCTTCGAAGGCGCCGGGCCCGGCTACCGCCGCGCGGTGATCGTCGCGCAGTTCGCGGAATTCCTGCGCCGCAGCGTCCACGCGCGCGGCGACAACCTCGACGACCTGATCGCGGAGACCGAGAAGCTCGAGAAGGAGACGCACGACCCGGAAGTCGGCGAGCTCGTCGTGCTGCTCCACAAGAGCAAGGAGCTCATCCGGCGCGCGCTGCCCGACTGCGACGACCTGTGCCGGACGATCGAGGCCGTGCGCCGCAACTCACTCCTCCGCTGCGAGCATGAGATGCTCGCGAAGGAGGTCGACGGCAAGCTCGCCGTCGATCTCGAGAAGCAGAACGCCGAGTTCGAGAAGCAGATCAAGGAGCTGCTGCGCCGCAAGCTGGAGGAGCGCGTGAAGTAGCCGACCCGCACCCGTATCCTGGGCCTCGTGATCGAGGCCGATGCGGGTTCGCGCGGGAGGACGGGGCTCTGGACGGTCGTCGCCCTGGGCTGTGCGCTGTTCGCGGCGTCGATCGGCGTGCGCGCGATCGCTCCGGCGCGCGCGACGCTCCCGAAGGACCGGGTCGAGGAGCGCCCGCACATCGCGGAGCCGATGCAGCTCCTCTCGCGCGGTGCGCAGCTGCGCGCGGCGGAGCTCGATCGCTGGGTCTCCGAGCCGCAGCGGCCGGGCTTCAGAGCGGCGCGGCAGACCGTCTTCGCTCTCTCTGCTTGTCCGCCGCTCGTCGAATGGATCGACGGCGCGGAGGGCCAGCCCGTCGAGCGCCTGATCGCGTCGCTGCGCGCGGGCTCGCGCGAGGACGCTCTCGCGTCTTTGACCCTCGTGTTCCGCATCGCGCGCGCCTGCGAGTGGGCGCCCGGCATCGTCGCGCGGCGCGCCGACCACGCGGAACGCCTCGGAGGCCTGCTCCAGGACTGGCTGCGCGTCTGGGGCGAGAAGTCGGCGAAGGATCCGCTGCTCGCGGATCCCGCGCTCGCCGCGGCGGTCCTCTACGGCCGCGCGATGCGGACCGCGTTCAAGGCGCCGCTGCTCTCGAACAACCGCGCCCCGCACGAGCGCGCGGTCGCGTTCCTCGGCGAGCTCACGGGGATCTCCTCCGGACGGCGCACGGATTTCGGCGAAGCGCTCCGGGCGCGGTACGCGCGCGCTGCAGAGAAGCTCGCGGGAGGGAGCGACCCGCTGATCGGTCTCGAGGAGGAGGCGGCGAGCCTCTTCCCGGATCTCGACGGGAGCTGCCCGTGACCGAACGCGCTCGCCCCTCGAGCTGGCACGTCGCGATCGCCGGCCTGCTCGTCGGCGCCGGCGGCGTCCTGCTCGGGCTCCAGGTCGACGCCGACGGCCGTTTCTCCGGCACGGGCCTCACGACGCTCGGCATCGGAGCGCTCCTCGCGCTCGTCGCGAGCTTCGCGCAGGTGCGCGCGAGCGGGCTTCCGCGCGACGCGATCGGCGCGTTCGCTCTCGTCGCCGCCTTCCTCGGGTTCGCGTTCGTCGTCGCCGGAGCGCTCGCTCCGGGCGGGCCGTGGATGTTCTTCGAGGTGTTCCTGCTGTTCGCCTTTGTCGCGTCGCGCCGGCGCACGAGCGACTCGGGCGGCCGCGGGATCGGCGGCGCGACGCTCGTCGCGCTCGGTCTGATGCTGCTCTTCCGCCTGTGGGTGAGCTACCAGGGCAGCGAGCACCGCTGGCAGGTCCTGTCGCTCGGGATCCCGGTGCTCTCGTGGCTCCCGTTCGAGTTCCTCGATCCGATCAAGCGCGTCTCGCTCGGTTCGTTCACGCCGCTCGAGCTCGGCTTCCCGCCCGCGGGGCTCTCGTTCGCGGTCTCGATGACGATGTGGGCGGTCGGATTCTGCCTCGCCGCCGGCGGGATCGCGCTCGCGCAGAGCGGAGCGATCGAGCACGAGAACGACCGCATCCACGACCTGATCCAGACCCTGCCGCCGACGCTCGCTCGCCTCGTCGAGCGACTGCTGCCCGAGGACGAGTGGCAGGCGCTCGGGCTGCACGGTCTCTCGGAGAGGCGGCTCATGAAGCGCATCGAAGCGCTCGCGTCCGCGCGCCTGCAGCGACAGCGCGAGATCCAGTCGATGTTCCAGGCGAGCGCGACGCCCGCGCTGCCGCCCGCAGGCGGATTCGCCGGCGAGATCTGGCAGGCGCTCTCGAAGGCGAGCGCGGAAGGAAGCGGACGATGAAGCCGAACTGGGTCGCGATCGGGGCGTGTTCGGCGGCGATCGCCGTCCTGTTGGGCGCCGCGGGCACGCACGGTTTGAAGAGCCACATGTCGGACGGCGACTTCGAGGGATGGAAGACCGGCGTGCTGTACCAGACGATCCACGCCCTGGCGCTCGTCCTGTTCGGTCTCTTCGTCGAAGGAAGGAGGCGCGACGGACGCGCGGCGCATCCCGCACCCGGCTGGCTGTTCCTCTTCGGCAGCGTCGTCTTCAGCAGTCCGCTGTACGCACACGGGCTCGGAGCGCCGACGGCCGTCCTCCACGCGGCACCCATCGGTGGGCTCTCCTTGATCGCCGGCTGGATCGCGTTCGCGTTCGTCGCGCGCGCGCGAGCTTGATCGTTCCGAACCGCCGCCTGTACCCTCCACGCACGTGCGACCCGTCAGCTATTGGGACTATCTCCGACTCGAGGAGCTACTCGCGCTGCAGGGCGGCGTCGAGCGCGACGAGAAGGCCCTCTCGAACGACGAAGTGCTCTTCGTCACCGTCCACCAGGTCTACGAGCTCTGGTTCAAGCTGATCCTGCGCGAGTTGCGCGCGGCGCGGAATCTCTTCATGGCCGACTCCGTCGCAGAGCAGGAGCTGTCCGGCGCGGTGCGGAGCCTGGAGCGCGCGGCGACGATCTTCCGCGTCGCGATCGCGCACTGGGACGTGATGGAGACGCTGCCGACGCGCG
Organism: Planctomycetota bacterium; assembly: GCA_036006425.1. Lineage (GTDB taxonomy): Bacteria > Planctomycetota > UBA1135 > UBA1135 > DASYPQ01. The sequence continues at coordinate 42,303 of DASYPQ010000010.1, read as the reverse complement.
AGTTCCTGGCCTTCCGCGACAAGCTGCTGCCCGCGAGCGGATTCCAGAGCGCTCAACTGCGACAAGTCGAGATCCTGCTCGGTCTCGACGACTCCGAGCGCGCTCACGCGGGCCTCGAGGAAGGCTGGAAGAAGGCCTTGCGCGGTGCGGACGCCGCGAAGTCCCCGGCGCTCGCGCGCGTCGAGACCGAGCTCGCCGACCGGCCGACGCTGCGCGAGGCGATCGACGAGTGGCTCTACCGCACGCCGATCGACGGCTGCGATCCGCACCGCCAGGATGCGGGCGAACGGCTCGCGGAATTCCTCGCGGCGTTCCTGGCCGCGCACGCGCAGGAGACGGACGCGACCGCGGAGCGCGCGGTCTCGATCGCGCGGAGCCCGGCCGACGCGCAGGCGATCCGCGCGCGGTACGAGGCCGAGAAGGTCTCGGTCGAGGCGTTCTTCGCGCCGAGCGAGGCCGAGGGCGGCGCGCGCCGGGCGCGGATCCGCGCGGCGATGCTCTTCATCGAGACCTACCGCGAGCTCCCGCTCCTCGCCTGGCCGCGCGAGGTGCTCGACGGCCTCGTCGGGCTCGAGGAGCTGTTCGTGATCTTCCGCCAGCGCCACGCGCGCATGGTCGAGCGCGTGATCGGGCGTCGGACGGGCACGGGCGGGAGCAGCGGCGTCGACTACCTCGACGCGACGGCGAAGTACCGCATCTTCCGCGACCTGTGGGCGATCCGGACGCTGCAGATCCGTCGCGCCGCGGCGCCCGCGCTCCGGCATCCGGAGTTCTACGCCTTCCGCAGCGGCTGAAATCAGCGCGGCTCGCGGCGCGGCGGGGAGTCCTTCCACGTCGCGAAGCGCGCGTGGAGAGCGTCGGCGATCCGTTCGTGCCCGCGCAGGTTGAGGTGGTACTCGCCCTTCCAGAAGTACGGGCCTTCGCCGGGGACGAGCACGTCGCGCGCGTCGAGCGTCTCGATGTCCGCGGCGCGGAGGCCCGCGAGGTACTCGCCCGCCATCTCGGATTCGCGTCCCAGGTCGGTGTCGGAGAGCGACAGGTCGGTCTTGAAGCGATCGAACACCTCGGCGTGGTCCTTCCACGCGACTTCCGTCGGCGAGGGGATGTACACGCACAGCATCCGGATCGAGTGGTCTCGACAGATCGCCTGCATCTCGACCGTCAGGTCGATCGCCGCGCGGACGGCTCGCTCGCGCTGCTCGGGGTGCGCTCTCCCGCTGACGATCGAGCGGAAAGCCTGGTTCATCGCGCGTGCGTCGAGCTGCCTCCCGCGCTCGAGCTCGGCGAGCTCCTTCGGTGTGTCGTTCTCGATCTCGGTGCGGCTGAAGTACGCGAGCGGGAACAGCACCTCGCGGAAGTCGTTTCCTCCGTACACGCCGACGACGAACGCGTCCGGCTGGAGGTCGACGAACTTCTCGAGGACTCCGAGGTAGTTGTAGAGCGAGAAACCGCCGTTCGCGGCGTTCAGGACTTCCACGGTCGTCCCAGGCCGGTCGAGCGCGAGCGCGGCTTCGAGCCGGTTCGCGTACGACTCGCGGTTCTCGCACACGCCGTCGGTGTGCGAATCGCCGGTGACGAGGACGCGCAGGCCCGGGTGTTCCGCGGCGACCTCGGTGTCCTCGCGCATGCCGAGCGAGTTCGTCACGCATTCGAAGCTCGCGCCCGGGCGCTCGGCGAGCGGCAGCCGGATGCGCTGGTTCCCCTTGTGACGGTAGTACGACCACGGGTCGTACTCCTCGGTCGCTCCGTAGGGGAAGAGGATCGAGGCGACCTCGTTCGGGAGCTCGTAGCGCCGAGCCGGGGCCGGACTGGCCGGCTCGTGCGCGTGCCGCGCGATGAGCTCGCGGACGGCGCGCGACTTCTGCTCGTACACCGTCGCCTCGTGCTTCGTCGCGGTGCGCGTCCACGCCCACACGCCGGCTCCCGCGAGGACACAACCGATGCCGATCGCGAGGATGCGCGCTCGAGTCGGCGAAGGCGTCTCGGCCACCGGTCTACCTCGCTTCGTCGAGCTTCCAGGAGTAGTCGAGGAACTCGACCTTCAACTCCTTCGCCGACGCGAGCCACTTCCGCTCGGATGCCGGCGCGCGCGCTGTGATCCAGGCCTGGACGCCGCCCGCGTCGCGGACGAAATCGCCCTTGTTCCAGTCGAAGATCTTCGAGACGCGGATCGTCCCGTTCTTCTCGTCGAAGCGATTGCGCTCGGGATCGGCGAGCCAGTCCGCGACTTGCGCGTCCAGCTGGTCGTCGAGATGCTCCGCGACGAACGCACGGCGAGCGAGCCGCGGAGCGCCGCGCGCCGGCGCGTGGAGCGCGGCGAGGACGCGTGCGTCCTTGAACTTCGGACGGAGGATCTTGTTCGCGACGTCGTTCAGCGAGAGCTTGCGGTCCGCCGCTTCCGGGAAGAGCCGGCCGAGCGGGACGAACTCCTCGTCGAACACCTCCTTCGTTCCGTCGCCGACGTCGCGGACGCTCGCGATCGGGTAGGCGTCGACGACGCGCCTCAGGGCGTAGGCGTTGTACGCGTCGATCCAGAATGCGCACTGCTGCTCGCGTTTCCAGGCCGCGAACTCCTCGGGCATGACGGTCTCGAGCGAGGCGAGGTACGCGTCGAGCTTCGCGCGGTCGTCCTTCAGCTTCTTGTAGTCGACGCCGTCGGCGCGCGCGTGCGCTTCGACGACCTCGGTCCAGAGAGCGTGGGAGTGGTCGAACGCGGAGAGGGCGATCGCGGCCGCGACGAGGAGCATGGCGGCAGTATAGGCCTCAGGCGAGGCTCGCCCGATCGGAGTCTCCCATCTCGACCTTCCCGTCCGGGAAGTACTCGCTCCAGCGCCGATCGACGGTGCGCGCGGTCCCCTCGTCGCAGAAGAGCTCCTCGGGGTAGCCGGGTTTCATCCGGGCGTCGATCGCGATCGGCGGCGTGTACGACGGGTGGTTTCCGACGAGCTCGATCTTCGCCGCGTGGACGTCGCTCGCCGGGTCGAAGCGCGTGAACGTCGCCCACAGGAAGTTCATCGTGCTCTTCACGTGGCGCGCGGCGTCGTCGCTGACGACGACGAGCGGCCATTCCGCGAACGCCGGATCGCCCGCGATGCCCGCCGCCGCGTCGCGGTCCTCGGAATAGCTCGGCGCCTCGACGACGAGACAGCCGGGCGAGAACACCTCGACCTTCCGCGCGATCGCCCCGGGCGTGCCCCGGAACTCCGTCGGGAGCTTCCGCATCGCCGCGCCGACGCCGAGGAGGACGCCCTTGCTGCCCTCGTTGATCCGCGGGCCGGCGTAGTCGAGCGAGTCCATCGAGAGGCGCGAGAACACGAAGAGATCCGTGCGGAAGTCCGCGCGCTCGAGCACGTGCGTCAGCACCGCCTTGAAGTCCTTCAACTCGATCGGGCGGTCGACGAGCAGCAGGAACTTCGTAAGCGAGAGCTGGCCTTCGCCGAGGATCCGGAACGCGCTCATCATCGCCTCGCGCTTGTAGCGCTCCTCGACGACGGCGGCCGAGAGCGAGTGGTAGCCCGTTTCGCCGTAGCTCCACAGCGCCCGCACGGACGGCATCACGACCGGGAAGAGGGGCGAGAGCAACTCCTGCACGTAGTCGCCGAGGAAGAAGTCCTCCTGCCGCGGCTTGCCGACGACCGTCGCCGCGAACACGGCGTCGCGACGGCGGAGGATCGTCTTCGCCCGCAACACCGGGTAGTCGTGCGTCTCCGAGTAGTAGCCGTAGTGGTCGCCGAACGGGCCCTCAGGTCGCCGCACTCCGGGCGGGATCTCGCCGAGCACGGCGAACTCCGCGTCGGCGACGACGGGCAAGGGGCTCGCCGGATGATCCGCGACCGCGAGCTTCCGCCCGAGCATCAAGCTCGCGAGGAGGAGCTCCGGAGTGTTCTCGGGGAGCGGAGCGATCGCGGAGAGCATCAGCGCGGGCGGACCGCCGATGTAGACGTTGAGCGGGAGCGGCTTCCCGAGTCGCTCCGCCGCCGCGAGGTGGAAGCCGCCGCCCTTGCCGATCTGCATGTGCATCCCGGCTTCGCGGTCGCCGTACACCTGGATGCGGTAGACGCCGAGGTTCGAGAGGCCGGTCTCCGGATGCTCGGTGTGGACGAGACCGAGCGTCAGGAACCGCCCGCCGTCGCGCGGCCAGGTCTTGAGCGCCGGGAGGTCCGTGAGCCGCGCGGGATCCTGCGCGACCTGCGTCACCGCTCCGCCCGGACGGCGCGCGAGGCCGATGCGCGAGAGCGAGGCGAGGAGGCCGCGGCGCTTCCACAGACTCGCGAACGTCGGCGGCATGAGCTCCCGCGGAAGGCTCGCGATCGCGCGCACGAACTCCTCGGGCTCCCGCCCGAACGCGAGCTCGACGCGCCGCTTCGTCCCGAAGAGGTTCGTCGCGACCGGGAAGGCGGAGCCCTTGACGCGGCGGAAGAGGAGCGCCGGGCCGCTCGCGGCGATGACGCGGCGATGGATCTCGGCGATCTCGAGGTCCGGATCGACCTCCGCGGCGACCTCCGCGAGCTCCCCGGCGTCGCGCAGGCGCGCCAGAAAAACTTGCAGATCCCGCGGGGCCTCGCGCGCGGAAAGGGGCGTCCTGGGCGGCTGGGTCATGCGCTTTCGCTTCGGGGCATCGTACGGAGTCGAACGATCCGGCCCCAACGCGCAACCTGGACAGGACTCCGGGGTTGAGCGACGATCGTCCGGAGCTCAAGACGCTGCGGCGCGGGTACGAGGAAGGCATGAAACCGGGTTGGATGACGACGCTCGCGACGCTCGGCGTCCTCGTTCCTCTCGCGTCTGCGCATCCCGTCCAGTCCCATCCGGCGAGCTGGGACGCCCGCGCGGTCGAGCACCTCTACAACCGCGCCGGATTCGGCGCGCGGCCGAGCGAGATCGAGGCCGGCGTCGCGATGGGGAAGGCGGCGCTCGTCGAGAACCTCGTCACGAAGCGCGTCGAGGTCGAGCCCTTCTTCTGGGAGCGGATCGAGATCCCCGATCCGAAGTCGCTGCGCGAGCTCCCCGCCGACGAGCAGCGCGAGAAGCAGCGCGAGTTCCGCGAGAAGGACCGCCGCCAGCTCCTCGAGTACACCGGCTGGTGGTACGACCGTCTCGCGAGCGGCGAGGACCCGCTGCGCGAGCGCATGGTCCTCTTCTGGCACGGGTTCTTCACGAGCTCGGTCGAGGACGTGAAGCGCAATTGGCTGCTGATCCAGCAGAACCAGCTCGTGCGCGATCACGCGCTCGGGAGCTACGCCGAGCTCCTCTCGGCGATGCTCCGCGACCCCGCGATGCTCACCTACCTCGACAACCAGGTGAACCGGAAGGGGAATCCCAACGAGAACCTCGCGCGCGAGCTCATGGAGCTCTTCAGCCTCGGAGTCGGCAACTACACCGAGGAGGACGTCAAGGAGGCCGCGCGCGCTCTCACCGGCCGCGGGATCAATCGCGACGGCGAGTACGAGCTCCATCCGCGACAGCACGACGACGGGAAGAAGACGATCCTCGGCAAGAGCGGCAAGTTCGACGGGGACGATCTCGTCGCGATCCTCCTGAAGCAGGAGGCGTGCTCGAAGTGGGTGTCGAGGCGCCTGATCGCGTACTTCGAAGGCGTAGCGCCGAGCCCGGACCGCGTCGCCGCGTACGCGACTTTCCTGCGCGAGCACGACTACCAGCTCCAGCCGTTCCTGAAGCGCCTCTTCCTCGATCCCGCGTTCTATCGCGACGAAGTCGTCGGCGCGCGCGTGCAAGGACCGGTCGACTTCATGGTCGGACTCTCGCGGCGCCTCGGCGTCCGCGTTCCTCCGATCGTGCTCGGCGGGGGCTCCGCGCTCCTGGGGCAGCGGCTGTTCGCTCCGCCGAGCGTCAAGGGCTGGGAGGAAGGCGAGCCCTGGATCACGACGGCGACGCTCATGCAGCGCGGGAACCTCGCCGGGCTCGTTCTCGGCGTCGTCAAGGTCGACGACGTGATGTCCGGATCCGACCTCGACGTCTCCGGCGCGCCCGACACCCCGATGGCGCCGGGCGAGCCCGGAGGGATGGACGACGGCCACCCGATGGGCGGCGACGACGCGAAACCGCCCGCGGCGAAACCGCCGGACGCGAAGCCGCCCGCCGCGAAGCCGAAGGACGGCAAGGGGAAGGGCGGAGGGCAGCAGGGGAGCCAGGTGCTCAAGGAGCTGCGCCGCATCGAATCGTCCGGCTGGGTCGTCCCGCTCAACTTCAGCGCGCGGATGGCGAAGGCCGGCGCGCGCACGGACGCCGAGATCGCGGACCGGATGGTCGACGACCTGCTCGCGATCCGCGCGCCCGACGACACGCGCGCGCGCATGCGCGAGTTCCTCGCCCACGAACGCGAGGACGCGAAGATCGTGGAAGGGAAGCTGCTCGACGCGGGCGGCGAGTCGGAGCGCATCCTGCGGCGGCTCGCGCACCTCGTGCTTTCGCTCCCGGAGGCGCAGCTCGAATGAGCCAGCTCGATCGAAGGCAGGTCCTCGCGGGCGCTTCGGCCGTGTTCGGCTGCTTCTCGCTCTCGGCGTCGGACGCGCGCACGGGTCTGCGCTTGTTCCTGCCGGCCACCGGCCCAGCCGGGGATCCGACTCCGCGCACGCTGGTCGTGCTGCAGCTCTCGGGCGGCAACGACGGTCTCTCGACGGTCGTTCCCTACGGCGACGACGTCTACAACCGCAGCCGCACGGCGACGCGCATCGACGGCAAGGACGTCCTGCGCATCGACGGCTATCGCGGCCTGCACCCCGAGCTCAAGAAGCTGAAGTCCGTCTACGACCAGGGCCAGCTCGCGATCGTCGAGGGTTGCGGCTACCCCGAGCCGATCCGCTCGCACTTCCGCTCGATGGAAGTGTGGCACACCGCGCAGGCGCGCGGGCGCAGCGCGGGTGAAGGCTGGATCGGCAAGCTCTGCGACGCGGCGTACGGCAAGGAGAGCACGGCGGAGTTCGTCGTGCACATCGGCGCGAGCGCGCCGTACTCCGTGTACTCGGTGTCGCACCCCGCGATCGCGTTCGCGACTCCGGAAGGCTACCGCTGGGTCTCGACGGACCGCGACGACCTGAAGGCGTACCGCGCGTCGAGCGAGAAGAGCGAGGGCTCGCACGACGGTCGCGCGGTGCTCGACCGGCTCCGCGGCGTGCTCGCGGAGGCGCAGGAGTCCTCGATCAAGATCCGGCGCGCGGCGGCGGGCTACAAGCCGAAGGCCGAGTACCCGCAGGACGAATTCGGGAACTCGCTGCGCGCGGCCGCCGCCGTCATCGATGCGCGCATCGGGACGCGCGTGCTCTCGATCGAGCTCGGCGGGTTCGACTCGCACAACAACCAGCGGAACCAGCACGACGACCGCATGCGGCGCCTCGACGCCGGACTCGGCGCGTTCCTCGAGGACCTCCGCGGCACGTCCGCGGGCGATCACGTCGTCGTCGTCGCATTCTCCGAGTTCGGCCGGCGCGTCAAGGAGAACGGTTCCGGCGGCACCGACCACGGCGTCGCGGCTCCGATGTTCGTCGCCGGAACGAAGGTGCACGGCGGCCTGCACGGGAAGCACCCGTCGATGACCGACCTGAAGGACGGCGACCTCGTGCACACGACCGATTTCCGGTCGGTGTACGGAACGCTGATCGACGAGTGGCTCGGCGTCGACTCGAGCAAGGTGCTCGACGCGCGCTACCCGCGCCTCGCGATCGTGTAGTACCGAACCAGGTACGTTTTCTCGCACTTCGCGCGGCGCAGCGGCGTTCGCACGACCCGGATCGAAGTGCGAGAAAACGTACCTGGTTCGGTACTACCGCAGCAGCGCGTGCAGGCGCAGGAAGGCGGCGCGGTCGGCGTCGAACTCGAGCATCGGGTAGCCTTCCGAGAACTCGGCCCAGCGGAACTCGGCCCAGCGCGGATCGAGGCGCAGGGGCGCGAGCAGCGGCTGGGTCTTGAAGCCGAAGTTCCACTCGACGACCTCCTCGTCGCCGAGGGTCGTCCGGCTCGGCATCTCGAGATCGATCAGGTCGAGCGGCCGCAGGACGCCGATGTCGTCGAGCACTTCGCGACGGATCGCGGATTCGAGCTTCTCGCCGTAGCGGATGCCGCCCTGGATCGGCCCCCAGGTCCCCTCCATGCCCTGGTTCGAGCGCAGGAGCAGATAGTGGGGCTCCGGCCCCTTCTGCTCGAACACGAACACCTTGATCCTGTGGAGTAGCTCGACCATCGGCCTCTGTCAGCGGTTCCCGCGGTGTGCGGCGCGGCAGCCGGTACGCCATCGGGTACCGAACGTCGCACGCTTCAATCTTTCTTATCCTACCCTGTCCCTAGGTCGCTCGCGGGCGCGAGTGACGCCCTGGCATGAGCGAACGTCGACTCGAGCAAGCGCTCGCCCACCTCGATGCGCTCGTGAACTGGGAGCGACGGGATCGCGATGCGGCGATGCGGCGCGGGCTGGAGCCGATCGCCGACGTGCTCGAGCGCCTCGGGTCGCCCGAGCGCGCCTTTCGCTGCGTCCACGTCGCCGGCACGAAGGGCAAGGGGACGACGAGCGCTCTCGTCGCCGCAGCGCTCGCGCGCGCGGGACTGCGCACGGGCCTCTACACGTCGCCGCACGTCGATCGAGTCCACGAGCGCGTGCGCATCGACGGCCGCGACGTCGAGGACGCGGCGCTCGCCTCGGCGCTCGAACGGACGCTCGCCGCGCGCGAATCCGCGATCGCCGAAGGTACCGCGGGAGCGGGCGCCACCTGGTTCGATCTGCTCACCGCGGCCGCATTCGTCGTCTTCGCCGAGGCGCGCATCGATTGGGCGATCATCGAGTGCGGCCTGGGAGGCCGGTTGGACTCGACCAACGTCGTCGCCGGCGAGGTCTGCATCGTCACGAACATCGACCTCGAGCACACCGCGGTCCTCGGCGGGACGCTCGCCGCGATCGCCCGGGAAAAAGGCGGCATCCTGAAGCGCGGTTCGACGCTCGTGACGGGCGTGCTCCGCGATCCGACGCTCGCGCCCGCCGACGATCCCGGCGCGATCCTCGACGAGATCGCGGAAGCGCTGCGCTGTCCCGTGCTGCGCCCGGAGGTCCTCGCGCCGACGATGCTCGGGCGGAACGTCGACCTCGCGTGCCTTGCGCTCGACGAGCTCGGCGCGCGCGGCATGCGCGATCGCGACGGCTGGCCGATCGACCGGAAACTGCTCGACGCGGCTGCGATCGAGGCCGCGCGGCTCCCCGGGCGCCTCGAGAAGCACCGTGCGAGAGGGATCCCGCTCGTCGTCGACGGAGCCCACGTCGCCTCCAGCGTGCGCATGGTCCTCGACGAGCTCGCGGGCGACCCGGACCTGCCCGGCCGGCCGATCGCGATCCTCGCCCTCGGCCGCGACAAGAACGCGCGGGAGATCCTCAAGGTCCTGGCCGCCAGGACCGATACCGTGATCTGCACTACCGTCACGTCCGGGCCGTTGTCGGCAGCGGAGACCCTGGCGGCGGAGGCTGAGATCGCGGGAGTCGGGGCTGAAACGGCAGCCGATCCGCACGAGGCCTACGCCAGGGCGCTGGAGTTAGCGGCGGACGGACGGTGGGTGCTCGTCATCGGGTCCTTCTACCTCGCCGGCGCCGTTCGAGCACTGATCCGCGCAGAGCCTCCCCAGCCCCCAGCATGAGCCGCAGCGCAGGAACCCCCGCACCGACGATCGTCTCGGACCTCTTGCTGACCGACTCGTTCCTGATCAAGGGGAACGTGGAGGGCAAGTACACCCGGCTTTCGCAGATCCTCGACGAGCAGAGGAAGTACTTCCTGAAGGTCCACGACGCGACCCTGGTCGACTTGAACTCGTGCGAGCGCATCCAGACGCCAATGGTCCACGTGAACGTCGACGAGATCCTCCTCGCGCACGAATTCCTGGACGGCGGCGGCGATCAGCACATGCGCGACATGGCGCAGAACCAGAAGCTGATCCGCGTGCGCGTGTTCTACACGGGCTCGCTGAACATCGAATTCGCCGGGGACGTGCGCCCCGGATGCTACGAGGCCGACGACCGCTCGACGCGGCGGTTCTTCACGATGCGCAGCCCCGTCGTGCGCGGGTTCAACGAGCGCAACGACCCGGACCTCAAGCTGATCACGAAGCTGCCGTACGCGATCCTGAACAAGCTACGGCTGTCGTACATCTACGACTTCAATTAGGGCAGAATGGCGTCGTGGACGCCGCCGCCCGCACGAAGCGCTCCTTCGAGCACTGGATCGTCCTCGCGGGCGCCTTCCTCGGTCTCGCGCTCTTCCTCGTGCTCGCCTGGTTCGTCGCTCCCGACCCGCGCGGCTACGGCACGCACGAGAAGCTCGGGCTGCCTGCGTGCGCGATGATGAAGTGGCTGCACGTGCCCTGTCCGGGGTGCGGCGTCACGACCTCCGTCACCCTCGCGGCGCACGGGCGCGTCCTCGACGCCGTGCGCACGCAGCCCTTCGGCGTCGTCGTCGCGATCGCGATCCCGCTCGCGGCGCTCTGGGCGCTCCTCGGCCACTTCCGCGGACGCGACCTGTACCGCGATCTGAACGCCGTGCGCCTCGCGCCCTGGCTGTGGGTGATCGGCGGTGCCCTCGCGCTCTCGTGGATCTACAAGCTCGTCAGCGTCCTCGCGCCGCGTTTCACGGCACGATGAAGTTCGGCGCGTCGCCCTGAGGCGTGCTGTTCGCGTCCAGCCACGAGTCGAGCACGATGCCCGTCGCGGGATCGCAGAGCTTCCGGATCAACGTCGCGCCCAGCGGCCCGGCGAAGTCCAGGTCGGCCGCGCCGTCGCGCATGCTCGGTCCGACGTTCGGATCGAGCCACACGTGGTTGCTCGAGCCGTTCGACACGCCGTTCGGCTCGACGATCCGGTCGAGATCGAAGTACACGTGCGACGCGGAGAAGTGCCCCGCGGGATCGAGTCCGTCGCAGCCCTTGCGGTTCGGATCGGTGTCGAGCGGATTCGCCGGACAACCCTCCTCGTCGAAGAGGAACATCCCCGTGCCGAGCCCCGCGGCCATGTGCGCGAAGAACGGCGAGTTCAGCTGGTTGCCTGTGTTCTGGCCGAACTGCGTCCTGAGCAGGTTGAAGTTCAGCGACCCGAAGTCGTGGTTCTCGAGCGCCGTCCGGAACGCGTCGTACTGCGTCGCGTAGTTCGCGAGCCCCGTGTTCGTCAAGTGGCAGGCCACGCAGTAGCGCGGACCTTCCTTCGTCGGCGCGACCCTGCCGCGGATCGAGTGCGCCATGATCGAGTTGTGGCTCAAGGACGAGTATCCCGACGCCGAGTCGTTGCCTTCGCCGTTGCGGTCGGTGAACGCGAAGCGCCTCGACAGCACGTCGTTCTGGTCCTGCCAGCGGTAGAACACCTTCGTGTTCGAGCTGAACTGCGTGATCCGCCCGCGCGTGTTCACGCCGAGCTGGAAGAACAGCGGCGACTGGTACGTGAAGTCCGCGGTGAGCTGCTTGTAGACGATCCGGTCGCCGGTGATGTTGCTGAAGTTGTTGCCGGTGTTGTATTCGCCCGACAAGTGGCAACCCATGCACGTGTTCGTCCACGAGCCGTGGCACGCGACGCAGTCCATGCGGTCGGTGTGGCTGAAGCCCGCCGTGACGCCGCCCGTCTGCATCGGCCCGACGCCGTTCGTGGGATCCGCGTCGACGCGGCCCATCGCGTAGGAGGCGAGCGGGTCGTAGACCGGCTGGCTCGTCAGCGGATTCACGGTGCCGTTGTTCCCGACCGTGTCCTTCGTCTGCGGGATGTAGTGCACCGCACCGGTCAGGCGGCTCTTCAGGAAGTACTGGCCGCTCCCGTTCTTGTACACGTGGCGCAGCGGGTTGCCCTTGCCGTCGACCGCGACCTGTGCCGCGGCCCCGTCGTACGTCGTGCCGGCCTGCGTCGCCGCGTAGCTCTCGATCGTGCCGTGGCAGTTCTCGCAGCGGATGGACACGTTCTGCTCCATGCGGCTCAGGATCGGGCGGTTCGGATCGTCGACGTTGCCGCCGTGCATGTCGTTGCTGCCGTGGCAGTCGATGCAGCCGAGGCCCGCCTCGTAGTGCACGTCCGCCGGCGTGTCGTCGCGCCCGTCGTTGTCGTAGTCTTCGAAGAGGAGGTACTGGTTCCCGTTCCGCCCGTTGAACGTGTTGTTCCCGACGGCCGGCGGGAAGAGGCGCGTGTCGTTGTGCGTCGTCTGGAAGCTCGCCGGGTTCGCCGGATACTGCCGGTTGTTGTGCACGTCGGCGTTCTGGTCGAGCCGGATGCCCCAGTACTGCATCACGGTGCGGTTCGATCCCTGGTGGCAGCCCGCGCACGTCGCGTCGTCGATGCCGGGCACGCGCACGCCGCTCGGAAGCGTCTTCGCGATGTTCGCGATCTTGTGCGAGCGCAAGTGCGACCGCTCCGGCGCGTGGATCGCGTCCGGATCGAGCGGCTCGACCTTGTTCACGTTCGGGTCCGTGCTGCCGCTCCGGCCGCCCAGGCTGTACGGCATGTGGCACGCCGAGCAGCCCGACGAGCGGAAGTCGCCGGCGCGGTTGTTCTGACCGGCGCTCCCGAGGTGGCAGTCGCCGCAGGTGAAGATGACCTGCTCCGCGAGGAGGTGCGCGAGCGGCGATCCGGTGACGACGCTGTTGTCGGCATTCCGGTCGTCCGCGATCGCGGCGGCGCTGTACGCGGGGTTGTTGAAGATGTCGTCGGGTCCGGTGGCGCCGAACACGCTGTAGATCGGCACCTCGATCAGGCGCGAAACCGCTCCGACGACGGCCGTCGCCGCGTTGAAGTGCGGATCGGTGGCGGCGCGGAAGCCGAAGTCGCCGGCCGTGTCGTGGTGGAGGCCCTGGTTCTCCGGGACCTGGTTCTCGAGGCCGCTCGCGTAGCTCGCGCCCGAGAAGATGCCGACTTCTGTCGCGAGGAGGCTGTTTCCGACGGCTTCCGCGTGGTTCGCGTGACAGGTGCCGCAGCTGCGTCCGCGAGTCACGACGCGGAGGTCGCCCGGGTTCACGAACTGGAGGTAGTCGAGCGCCGTGTAGGTCCTCCCGCCGACCGTGTAGTTCGGGTACCTGTCGAGGCCCGCCAGCGTCAACCGGTTGAAGTACGCCTTCGCGTCGTTCGTCTGGTTCAGCTCGTCGCCGACCTCGGGCGGAGGCGGCACGTGGCTCGTGACCTGGTCCGTGCCGTTGCCGTTTCCGCCGTGGCACACCGTGCACTGGATCGTGTCCGCGCCGACGAACGGGTGCGGGTTCTCGATGCCGGGGCCGCCGTAGTCGTTCGTCAGCGAGCCGTTGTGGCACTGCATGCAGGAGCTGACGGTCGAGTTCGTGAGCGAACCCGTGTCCCCGCTGCAGGCAGCGAGCGCGATCAGGGCGAACCCGCCCAAGAACCGCCCGACGTCGCCGAATCTCGCCCGCGTTTCGTGGATCCGTCCCTGCATCGCTTGCCACCGCAAGCCGCGCGGCGATCGCCGCCGGCCTGCGTCCCCTGAGCGAACTATCGAGGGATCGACATACGATCCTTGAACTAAACCGAGCGAGCGCCTCGCAGGCCTACTGATGGATCTCCGCGTGCTGCCACGTGCGCGGCAGATGGCAACGGTCGCAGCGATCGACCCAGCCGAGGCCGACGTGGTTGGGATTCGTCGCCTGCGCGAGATCGCTCGCGTGGCACGAGACGCACTCGACGCTCGTCGGGACGAAGCGGCCGACTTCGGCGCCGGGGTGGCAGCGGTGGCAGGCGGTCGCGGCGTGGATCCCGATCAGCGGGAAGCGCGTGTGGCGGTGCATCTCGTACATGCCGAACGGCTGCCACGTTTCCTGCGTGTGGCACGTCGTGCACGTCGTGCCGAGTTGACCCTGGTGCGGGTCCTCGTGGCAGCCGGCGCAGCCGCGCGCCTGGAAGATCGCGACGGGACCGCGGTCGTTGTGGCAGAGGAGGCAGGCGGCCTTCGCGTGCGCGCCGGGCAGCGGGACTCCGGTCTCGACTTCGTGGTCGAAGTCGAAGTCGGCGACGAGCTTCTGCCAGTCGTTGCCCGCGTGGCAGAGCGAGCACTCCGCCGGGAACGTGTCGTGCGGCAGCACCGGACCGAAGCCGGCCCACCACAGGCGCTGCTGCGCCATGTCGCGCTCGTGGAGCGCGCACGCCGCGGCGAGGCACGCGAGCGCGGCCGCGAGGGGAACGAGTCGCCGCAGGTGAGTGATCTTGGACATCAGAAGCTCCTCTGGAGGAAGAGGCCCGCGAGGACCGACGTCTCCTGGTCGAACAGGAGCGCTTCGGCGTACATGGAGAGGCTCCAGCGCGAGTTCGTGTTGAAGTCCCAGCTCGCTCGCGCGCGATGCTGCGGGAGACTGTTGTTGTCCGAATCGAAGCCCACGATGTCGTCGTACGTGAATTCGTAGGCGAGGTGCCAGGCTCCGGTCGAAGTCGTCCCGCTGATCGCGCTCCTGCCCCCGACGGTCGTGCTGAAACGACCTCCGGTGTAGAAGCCCGCGAGCTCCACCGTCGAGCCTTCGAACCCGACGTCCTCGAAGTCGAGACCGACCTCGCCGTCGCCTCCCGCGTCGTCCTGGTCGGCCCAAGCGCCGCCCTGCGCGAACACGCCGAAGTGGCGACCGACCGCTTGCCGCGTCGTGGCGGCGACGCGATCGGCGTGATCGTGCGCGAGCTGATCGAACGTGACCGGCGTGAACGCGTCGAGCTCGTTCTCCGGGAACTCGAGGTGCGTGTACGTGAATCGCACCGTGCTCCCGCCGTCCCAGTGCTTGCCCGTGCTGAGGTAGGCCTGCGTGAGGCCGAGCCCGCGTCCCTTCGCCTCGTCGCCCGCGGTGTACAGATCGACCCACGCAGTGCCCGTGAAGTCCCAGTCGTGTCCGGGGAGATACACGATCTTCCCGACGAGGAGGTCGCGGTCGGCGTCGAGGTAGTGGAACGTCTTCTGGTATCCGGCCGCGAGCGAGAGCTGCTCGCTCTCGTCGGCGACCCAGCGGTAGTAGCCGGCGAACTGGAGATCGTCCCCGGTGTGCTGCTCGAGCACCTGGTCCGGGATGAAGCCGACGCTCGCGCCGAAGCTGTTCCCGCCCGGGAGGCGGTGGCTCCACTGCCCGCCGTCGAGCACGCCGAACTCCGGCATCTCGTGCTGGAGGAACCGGCCGATCTCGTAGCGATCGGGTGCGAAACGATTGCCGCCCCACGAGTACGAGAGGCGGTCGAGACGGAGCCGCGTCAGCTCCTCGCCGTCGGCGTCGGGCACGTCGGTGTTGCGGTAGTTCGCCTCGACGTCGACGTGGAGCTCGCCGCCGCGACGGAACGGGTTCTCGAACAGCAGCGACGCGCCCGTGCGCGCGAACGTGTCCGAGTGGTCGCCTTCGCTGCTGTGCGCGAAGTCGAAGATCGAATAGGCGCGGCCGCTGACGCTCGGCTCGCGCTCGTCGGGACGGAACGGGCGCACGTGCGCGAGCAGTGCGTCGCCGGACTTCCACTCGTCCTCCTTCCGCTCCCAGGGAGGGTGCTCCGGAGCCGCGGGGGCTCCCGGCGTCGCTTCGTCCGCGGCGGGCGGGATCGCGGGCGGCGGAGCCCGACGCGAGCGCGGGACGCGCGCGTCGCCTTTCGTCCCGAGCGCGGGCACGATCGACGGATCGTCGAGGTCGACGACGGCGACGCGCTCGCCGATTTCCGTGACGATGCCTCCGTAGACGCGACCGGTGCGCGGCCTGAACGTCACTCGATCCTTCAGCGCGAGCCCGTCGACCGTGCCGCGGTCGACGACGGCCTGGCGAGGTCGGACGGCGGTGACGCGCAGCTCGAGGGTCTCGAATGTCTCGTCCTGGGCGACCTGCGCCTGCGCACCGAGGAGCACGATCGGGGCCAGGAATGCCAGCGCCATCATTTGTCACCTCTCCTCTTGCGCGGCATGAGCACGTCCTCGTTCATGCCGTGGCAGTCGATGCACTCCGTGCCGAGCGGGCGGTAGCGCACGACGTCGCGTCCTTCCGGCGTCGCGTACGGCTTGTGGCAGGCCTCGCACGCGAGGTCGCGGTGCTGGTCGCCGAGCTTGAACCGCGAGTCGCGGTCGTGATTGAACGCGAGGTAGTTCTTGCGCGCCGAGGTGTGGCAGTGCGCGCAGTCGGTCGAGCCCTTGACCGCGAACTGCGCGGCGTGCGGATCGATGTGGCAGTCGATGCACGCGGCGCCCGCGGCGGGCGCCCACGTGCGGCCTTCGTTCTCGCTCGCGCGCCGCGGCTCGTGGCATGCGGAGCAGTCCACTCGCGCGTGGTCCTCGATGAGCGCGAACCCCGTCCAGAGGCCGTGGTCGAAGCCGTGGGGGAACGAGCGGAACGACGTCTCGTCGTGGCAGCGCGCGCAGTCCGTGTTCCCGGCGACCTCCGCGGGCAGCCCGTTCCGATCGAAGACCCCTTCGTGCACGTCCTCGTGGCACGTGACGCAGCCTTCGTAGGGTCCGAAGCGCTGCTCGACGCGGCCGAAGCGGCGGCCCGTGTCGTCGGGTTGCGGGCTCGCGGCGTGGCACGCGGCGCAGGCGCTCTCGGCGTGCGCGCCGAGCACGGCGAATCCGGTCCAGCGCTCGTGGTCGAACCCGGGCGGCGGGATCTCGGAGAACAGCGTCGTGAGGTGGCAGGCCGCGCACGTCCCGCGGCGGTCCGAGCGCAGCTCCACGGCCGAGTCGTCGAATCCGCCGAGGTGCGCGTCCTTGTGGCAGAGCTCGCAGCGCGCCGGAGTGCCGCGGAAGACGCGCGGGGCCATCTCGCTCGGCGCCTTGTGGCAGTCGTCGCACGCCGTGTCGACGTGCTTGCCGGTCAGTGGCATCGATGCGAGCGCGTGCTTCTCGACGTCGAACGTGTGCGGCTCGAAGTGCTCGCGCGCGTGGCACGCGGTGCACTCCTGGCGGGCGAACGGGCCCTTCGCGAACTGGCCGCCGTGCGGATCGGCGTGGCAGACGCTGCACGCCTCGCTCGTCCGACCGGGGTAGCGCGCGCGGAACCCGTCGAGGTTCGGCGCATGGCAGCCTTTGCACTCGACCTGGTCGTGGGGGACGTCCAGCGGGAACCCGGAGACCGCGTGCTGGACGGGCGTGACCGACAGCGAGGCCTCGCCGAAGTCCGTGTGCTCCGCGAGGTGGCAGGTCACGCAACCCGCACCGAGCGTCTGCCCGGCGAGCTGCGCGACGCCGCGCGCGAACTCCGTCTTGTGCGGGGACACGTGGCAATCCGCGCACTCGCGCGGAGTCGGCGGCTTCGCGCTCTCGCCGAGCGCCTCGAGCCCGTGCGCGTCGCCGTCCGCGTGGCACTTGCGGCAGGCGACGTCTCCGTGTCCGCCGACGAGCGGGAGCTGGCGATCGTGGCCGAACGAGTGGAGCTCGTTCCACGTTGTCTGGCCGTGACACTCGACGCACGCGACGCGCATCCGGCCCTTGTGGGGATCGACGTGGCACGACGCGCAGTCCTGGTCGAGGCCGAGGAATCGCGACTTGCCCTCGGTGAGCACGACCTTGTCCGCGTTCTCGTGGCACTGGGCGCAACCGAGCTCGGAGTGGCGGCCGTTCATCTCGAACCCCACGAGCAGGTGGTCGAACGCCTTCGGGTCGGCGACGCCCGCGAACGAGAAGCTCTTCGAGTTGACGACGGCGAAGCTCTCGCCGTGGTGCTCGCCGTGGCAGGTCGCGCAGTTCGTCGCCAGCGCCTTGTCGACGGCTCCGTGGAGGCCCTTCTTCTCCTGGATCTGCACGCCGATCGGCGCGTGGCACTTCAAGCACGACTCGGTCATGTCCGAGAACCATCCGCCGTGGCACTTGGAGCAGCTGCTGCCGCCGTCGAGTCCCTTGACGAGAGCGTGGACCGTCGAGAGCGGACCGGGCGAAGCGCGGTCGGTGTCGACGACGGCGGCGACGACGACCGCGGTCATCGAGACGAGCGAGATCCAGAGCTTCGGGCTCGAGATCCTCACCGGATTCCTCCGAGACGCGGCGTCGAGCCGTAGCTGAACGCGAAGACGAGGTGGAGGACGATCAGGAGGATCATCAGCGCCGCGACCCAGCGGTGCAGGTACCGCCACGCGTTGAGGAGCGCGCGCAGGTCCTCGTAGTGAGCGGCCATCAGCGCGGCGCGGTGCGCCTGGCGCGCGAGCGCGATCGTCTCCTGGAGCCGCTCCTCGGGGACGTGCTGGACGCGACCCTCCCGCTCGAGCCCGACGAGGACGCGCCGGAGCTCGCGCTGCCCGACGAAGAGTCCGGCGACGCGTCCGAGGAACGAGCTGCGCCACTGCCGCGCCTCGATCAGGTCGTGGACCGCGGTCTGCACGCGCTCGACGAAGGCGCGCTGGCTCGCGTCGAGCGTGTCGACGAGCCGCGCGACGCGGTGCTTCACCTCGCCGACGTCGAGCTCGCGGCCGTTCGCCGCGCGCGGAACGTAGGCGTAGAAGTAGCGCCCGATCGCGCCGGTCACGAGGAGCGCGACGAGCGCCCAGAGAGCGTGTCCGCCGACCGTGTTGCGCGCGTCCATGCCCGAATGGAGCGTCGCGCAGAGGAGCGCCAGGATCCCCGTGGCGACGTGGAGCGTCATCCATCCCTGCAGGGATCCGAACGTCACCCCGAGCTTCCTCTCGCGACGGACGAGGTAGGCGAGGTTGAAGAGGATCAGGACGCAGGCTGCCGTCCCGAGGGCGAGGCCGAGGCCTTGCCCGGGCCGGAGCGCGAGGTGCTTCGCGTGCACCGGCCGCGCGTCCGCGGGGAGCGCGTAGTAGTCGGCGTTCCAGAGCGCCCACGCGAGCGCCGAGAGAGCGAGGAAGAAGCCCGTCGCGAGCGCGCGGACGAAACCCGAGCCCTGCTCGACGATCGGATCCGCCGCGGGCCGCAGCGCCGGGTCGAACGACACGCCCGACTTCTCGAGGACCTCGAGCGGGAGGATGCCTCCCGCCATCACGAACACGTCGTCGTTCGGGAGCGTCGCGAGCCCGCTGCCGGAGGCGTTCGCGACCTCGAGATCGACCGCGTCCGCGCGGATCGACGTGACGCGGCTCCTCAGGAGGACCGTGAGCTTCTTGTGCTCGACCGCCGCGAGGAGCTTCGCTTCGTTGCGCGAGCGCAGGCGGAAGAAGCTCTCCTGGCGGTAGGAGAGCGTGACGTCGTTGCCGGGCTGCTCGGCGAGCCCGATCGCCGCCTCCACGGCGCTGTCTCCTCCGCCGACGACGAGCACGCGTCGATCGCGGAACGAGCCGGCGTCCATCAGGCTGTACGCGACCTTCGGCAGCTCCTCGCCCGGGACGTCGAGCTTCCGTGGCGTGCCGCGGCGACCGAGCGCGAGGCACACGTGCCGCGCGCGGTACTCCCTGGTCGCCGTGCGCACGACGAACGACCCGTCGGCCTCGCGGTCGACGGTCTGGAAGACTTCGCCGAAGCGCAGCGGGAGGTCCTCGTCGCGCGCGATCCGCTGCCAGAGCTCCATGAGCTCCTCCTTCGAGTAGCTCTCGCGCGCGAGCTTCCCCGCGAGCGGCAGCTCGACCGGCCGCGTGAGCACGAGCTTCCGGCGCGGGTACTTCGCGATCGTGCCGCCGGGCTCGGAGGCCTGGTCGAGGACGACGGAGGAGAGCCCGAGGCGTTTCGCCTCGAGCGCGCAGGCGAGTCCGGCGGGGCCCGCGCCGACGATGCAGAGATCGACCGCGCCGGCGGGAGCGCGGGCTCCCGCGCCGCGGCGTCGCGCGACCTCCGACGCGACAGCCATGCCGTGCTCGATTGCCGTCTTGATCAAGGCGTGCGCGGTGACTTCGCCGGCGAGGAAGAGCCCGGGCGATCCGACCGCCTCGAGCTCCTCGGTGAGCACGGGGATGTCCCGACGCTGCTCGAGATCGGTGAGCGTCACCGTGATCGCGCCCACTGGACACTCGCGCGCGCACGCGGACACGCCCGCGCATCGCGAGCCGTTGACGACGACCGCCTGGCCGTGGACGAGCTCGAGCACGCCATCCTCCGGACACGCGCGCACGCACGCACCGCAGCCGAGACAGCGCGAGAGATCGATGACGGGGTGCTGGAGCTGCGCCTTCGCGCTCCCGGCGCGCACCGCGCGGTCGCGCTCCTGGATCTGATGCTGCATGCGCCGCAGTTCCGTGCGGCGCGACAGCGTGGCGAGCAGCGCGAGGCCGAGGACGATCACCATGCCGACGAGGACCGTCCAGCTCACGGACGCCCCTCGCCGTCGGTCGGCCGCTCGTCGCTCACCACTTCCATCTCCTGGCCTCTCCTCCTCGCCGCGAGTTCGGCCCGGGATGCGGCGCCGTCGGGCGCCGCACGTCGGAGCGTTCCGGGCCTAGCCCGGGTGCTGGCCGCCGCCGGTGGGCGGCGGCGGGGGATTCGTCGTCGGCGACGGCTCGGTGGTGACCGGCGCGCTCTCGGGAGCGGGTTCGGTCTCCGGCGCGCTCGTCGGCTGACCCGACGTGCTCGTCCGCTTGCGGAGCGTCGAGTACTTCTTCTTCGCCGTCGGCGGGGTCGTCTCCGCGGGCTTCGCCTTCGGATCCGCGGCCGGCGCCTCGGCCTTCTCGGCCTCGTTCTGTCCGTACAGCGCCGCGGACTCGACGTAGGACCGCGCCGCCGTGGCGATCGCGTCGAGCCGCACGTCGAGCGCGTGCACCTCTTCCTGGAGCGACTGGATGTCCCCGGAGAGCTCCGCGACCGCGGACGCGTTCAAGTCGTGCCCGAGGAAGAGCGCGCGGTCGCGCATGTCGTTGTTGAACGCCTCGTAGGCGATCAAGGCCGATTGCGACGAGGCGAACACCGCCTGGTAGCGCGACTGCGTCTCGTCGAGCCGCGTCTGGCTCCGCTGGCGCATGCGCGAGCTGCCGAAGGCCTGCAGATCGGTGGTCCACTGCCGGAAGACGGCTTCCGCGGACTGGCGCATCGGCTCGACGCTGTCGCGCAGCCTGTGCGCCTGCTTCTCGGAGAGGTCCATCTTCTCGAGCAGCTTGGAGTAGGACTGCTTCGCATTGCCGGAGAAGTCGGACGCGCACAGGGCCGCGAGCTCGTCGAGCGACGCCTGGGCGGCTTCCTTCGACACGACGGAGTCGACTTGCACGCGCTCGATGCGCGCCAGCAGGTCGTCGACCCGCTGGACGGTCTCGGCGCGCTCGGTCGGGCTCGCGCACGCGGCCGTCGCGAGCAGCGCGAGGACGGGAGCGAGTCGGGAGCTTGAGGCGGAGGAATGGCGCATCGTCTTCATCTCCATGCAGACCTTGGGATCACGCGGCCTGGCCGCTTTCCGTCCTGTTCGGCTGCCGTAAGCGGGCGGCTTGAGTCGCAACCGGTTCCCGCCTCGCGATCGCTCGTCTCCACGCGATGCCGCCGAGCGCGACGACGCTCCATTGCGTCCAGTAGTAGCTCCACAGAGCCGTGTGGACCCCGCTCGTGAATCCGTAGCTGTGCAGGCCGACGCCGAGGAGATTGACGCCCCACCACGAGAACGCGATCACCGTGCCGCCGAGCGCGGCCGCCGTGCAGATGCCGTGCTCGCGCAGCCAGCCCGACATCCGCGCGTGGAGGATCGCGAGCTGCGAGATCACGATGAGCAGCGCGCCGTTTTCCTTCGGATCCCAGCCCCAGAAGCGGCCCCAGCTCTCGTTCGCCCAGATCCCGCCGAGGATCGTCCCGACGGTCGAGAAGATCACCGCGAAGCACAGGACGCCGTACACCATCCTCGCGAGCGAACGGCCGAACGACGGATCGGCGCGCCGGAATCCGACGAGCTTCGCGACGAGGTAGACGCTCGCGAGGAGCGCCGCGAGCAGTCCCGCGGAATACCCGATCGTGATCGCGGTGACGTGCGTCGCGAGCCAGAAGTTCGTGTCGAGCACGGCGACGAGGCTCGGCATCGTGTCCTGCTTGTCGAGCGTCTCGTACCCGTTCGCGATGAACAGGCCGATCACGCCGAGGACGGAAGCGGCGGAGACGGCGATGCGGTTCCGGTGGATCGACTCGAGGAACAAGGCGAGGATCCCGCCGACCGCGGTCACGAACAGGACGCTCTCGTAGAGCGTCGAAACCGGAGGACGGCCGCGGATCACGCAGCGGACGGCGATCGCGCCGACGAGCAGCAGCACGCCCGCGGCGACGAGCGCGAACAGCGCGGCGTGGATGCTGCGGCTCGTCGGCCGCAGCCACAGGACGCAGGCGACGAGGAACGACGCGAGGAACGCGGCTAGGCTCCACCCGATGACGTGCGAGGCGTAGTAGAAGCGCTCGAGCGCGATCTTCGCGCCTTCGCCGCGCGCGTGCGCGCGGGCCGCGAGACGCCCCGAGAAAGCCGAGAGCTCCGTCTCGAACGCGGCGGGGTCCGCGCGGCGTGAGACGAGCGCGGCGAGCGACGCGAGGATCGCCGTGTCCTCGGGCGAGCGCTGCGCCTTCGTCGCGAGCTCCGTCGTCGTCGCCCACGCCTCGGCCCGGGCGATCGGCACGTCGGGCGGGATGCACGCGAACACGCCGGTGTCGATCGGCGCGGCGGCGCCCTCGCGCACGGGATCGAGCTCGCGCGCGAGGCGCAGGAACGTCATCACGTTGCCGGCGAGCAGCACGACCTGGCCCTGCACGCTTCCGCGCTCCTTCTCGGGGATCGCGTCGTAGTCGTGCGCGAGCGTGAAGAGCCGCGGCATCCCGGGCTGCAGCTCCTCGTAGGACCAGCGGTCGCGCTTCTTCTTGTCGCGGACGTCGAGGCCGATCGCGGCGACGGCGTCGGAGTCCTGAACGAGGAAGACCTTCTCGCGCGCCGCATCCTCGGGGTAGAGCATCACGTCGAGCAACCACTCGACGGGCGACAACGACTCGCCGCGCACCGACTCCAGGCTCTGGCCGCCGGAGATCCGCAGCAGTGCGAAACGGGCGAACGTCGACGCCGGCTTCACGCGGCCGCCTTCCTGCACCGCGAGGCTCCCGGCGAGCTCGATCGTCCGCGGAGACCAGGGCTGTGCGCGGGAAGGCGCGTCGCCTTCTCCGCGGGGCGCGATCGCGATCGCGAGCGAGAGCGCGCAGGCGAGGACGCTCACGCGGTCCTCCCTTCGACGCGGACGTAGCGGAAGAGCTTGCGCGCGAAGTGCGCGACGAGGCCGATCGCGATGACGATGCAGCCCGCGAGCGGCAGGCGATCGGCGGGGTTCCGGACGACCGCGAGCGTCGAGTAGAGCGGCGTGCCCGGTCCGGCGCCCGCGGGGCCCCACGAGGCCTGGTACACGACGAATCCCTGCGAGCGCAGCGGAGCGTTCATCGAGATGCGCACCGGCCGCGACGATCCGTTCTCGGTCACGGTGACGTCGCTCGCGAACGACTTCGGCATGTCGATCCGCGGGTGGTCCTCCTTCGTGAACCGGTCGAGCGCGACGCTGAACGGCATCGGATACTCCTCGTGCCGGAGCGTGATCGCCCACGGCTTGCCGGCGACCGTCACGACGAGCGGTCGCGACTCGGCTCCCCAGAGCAGCGCCTGGCGGCGCATGCCGTCCTTCTCGTCGACGATCTCGATCGCGACGCCGGCGATGTTCTGCTCCGCTTCGGTGTGCGCCGGGCGCTCCTCGAGCACGACGCCGTCGACCGCGTTCGCATCCGCGCCCTCGCGCCGCGGCGCGCAGTTGCGCAGGAACCTCGACACCTCGACGTCGAACGGCAGTCCCGACGGCGCGATGCGCACGCGGCCCGAGCCGAGTGCCTCCTCGAGGCGCCCGTTCGGGATCAGGTGCTCGCGCACGCGCCCGGATCCGAGGTCCTCCAGGATCGCGATCTCCCACAGGAAGTAGCTCTGGAACGTCGCCGAGCGCTGACCCTCGTAGAGCGTGACGTGGCCCTCGTCCGAGAAGCGATGCTTCACGAACGCGCCGACGAGCAGCACCGCGATGCCGACGTGCGCGACGAGGACGCCGAGTGTCGCGACGCCCTTGCGCAGCCGGAGCATCCCGCCGACGAGGAGATTCACGAACAGGAGCGAGAGGACGAGATTCGCGCCCGGCAGCGGGATCGGCACCGGTCCGGCGTGATGGACGAGCACGAACGACTCGAAGTACTTCTTCTGCACGTCGTACAACCCGCTCGTCACCTGCTCGAGCGTCCCGAGCCAGGTCAGGAGCCCGAGGAAGAGCAGCAGGACGCACGCGAGGCGCAGCGACGACAGCGCGCGGAGCGCGCGTTCCAGGGATGCGCGCACGGTGCGCTAGTTCCCGCTTCGGATCGACGCGCAGAACTGGAGGAACGCCGAACGCTGCTGCTGCACGCGCTCGGGCGGCCCGCTCATCTTGACGAACACCGAGCGATCCGCGCCGGCACACGCGGCGCCGACGAGCTGCGAGCCCTTGCCCGTGCATTCGACGAGCACGGCCTCGCGCCCCAGCATCGGGATCCGATGGAGCGCCGCGAGATCGGCATCCGCGATCGCCGGCTCGCCGAGCTGACCGCGCCAGCGGTTCACGTTCGCGAGGATCCCGCCCGCTTCGCCCGGGAACACGGTCACGTAGCACTCGAGGTCCTCGCCGGGTCCGGCGTAGAAGCTCGCGTTGCGCATCGGCCGTTCGGGAGCCTTGCGCCAGCCCGCGGGGATCTCGAACGAGAACTCGCCGGTGCTCGACCGGGCGGCGTGGTCGTCGCCGGCCGGAGCGAAGCGGACCTCGTCGCCGTGGACTTCGGCCTTCGCGGAGCGGAACGAGCGCGCGAGCTGCAGGAACGCGTCGTGCTGCGCGGCCACGACGTCCGCCGGGCCCGTCATCTTGAGGAAGGCGGAGCCGTTCGGATCGACGTGGAGGAGTCCCGTGAGCGCCCAGCCGACGTTCGAGTCGGTTCCGTTCATCCCGCGCCACGTGCCGTTCGCCTCGACGAGGACGGCGTCGCCGCCGACGAACGGGCTCCGCGGCAGCGCGTCGATCTCGCTCGGGCTGAGCGCCGGGAGCGAGAGCTGCGCGCGCCAGCGATTGACGTTGGCGCCCAGTCCGCCGGCGTCGCCGCCGAGCAGCGTCAGGTAGCAGTCCGTGTGCGGATCGCCGCCCGGATGGAAGTTCGCGGTGCGCATCGCGGTCGGCGGGAGCTCGGTCCAGCCCGCGGGCACGGTCCACGCGATCGGCGACTTCGACCCCGAGGATCCATCGGGCACCGTTGCCGGCGCCTTGCCCGCGGCCGAGCCGTGCGGAGACGCGCCGAGCCCGAAGCGATCGGCGGTCGAATCGCCGCGGTGGAAATCGACGGCCCGGTCGCCGACGACGCGCGACCTCTCGACGGTGCGGACCGCGGCGCCGTCGTTCGAGCTGCCACAGCTCGCGACGAACGCCGCACAGGCGACGAGATGGACGACTCTTGCCACGCGGAAACCCCTCCTCTGCGGCCCTGGATCCTCGAAGGACCGCCGGGAGGGAGTTCGGCTCGCTGGGCGCGGCAGCTTGAGCACCCGCGCTGGAGACCGCGTCAGCCTTCCTCTTCCTGAGGTTCGGCGTCGTCGTCGGGCGCCGGCTGGTTCCGCATCTCGTCCAGCATCTCGACGTAGCTCGCGTAGCGGGAGGCGGCGAGCTCGCCCGAGTCGACCGCGTCGAACACGGCGCAATCCGGCTCGTGGTCGTGCAGGCAGCCGCTGAACTTGCACTTCCCGTGGTACGGCGCGAACTCCGGGAAGAGGTCGGGGAGGTTCGCGACCGTCACGCCGTGCAGCCGGAAGACGCGGATCCCCGGCGTGTCGATCACGTACGTGTCGCCTTCGAGGCGGTAGAGCTGCGAGAAGTTCGTCGTGTGCCGGCCCGCGTCCCAGAAGCGGCTGATGCGACCTTCCTTGAGCTTCAATCCGGGATGAAGACGGTTCAGCAGGCTCGACTTCCCGGCGCCCGACGCTCCGTAGAGCACGGTCACCTGGCCCGCGAGCTTCGCCCGCATCTCCTCGACGCCGCGCCCGTCGATGGCGCACGTCGTGATCACGGCGATCGGCACGCGCTCGTACGTCTCGCGGATGCGCGCGACGTCTTCCTCGTCGACGAGGTCGACCTTGTTCAGGACGAGCGTCGTCGGGATCTCGTGCCAGGCGCACGCGGCGAGGATCCGGTCCGTGCGGTTCGAGCTGAAGAGCGGCGTCTTCATCGACCCGATCACGAAGAGCTGGTCGACATTCGCGGCGAGGATCTGCTCGCGCGGGTCGTGCGACGAGGCGACGCGCGAAAGCCATTTCTTGCGCGGTAGCACGCGTTCGAGGCCCGCGGGCGAGCTCGAGACGTCGACCTCGACGAGGTCCCCGACCGCGACGGGATTCTTCGGTTCGTCGCCGGTGCGCTCGGCGCCGGTCGCGTACAGGATCCCGCGCGGCGCCGCCTGGATGACTTTCCCGTCGACCTCGACGTGGCAGACCTTGGCATCGGTTCGGATCACCCGGCCTGTCTTCAGCTCGCTCATGAATCCACGGAGGGCCAGTATGCTAGGCGACGACGTGGCGAGCGCGAACGAAACGATCCGATCGCGTGCGAACCCGCTGCTGAAGCGGGCCGCGGGAGTGCTCGCGGGACAGGAAGCCGGGACGATCCCGCTCGAAGGGGACCGGCTGGTCGACGACGCGCTGCGCGCCGGCGTCGCGCTCGAGATCGTGCTCGTCGCCGAGGAGCGCACGGACCGCGCGGAGGAGCTCGTCGCGCGCGGCGTGCAGGTCCGGCTCGTCGAGACAGAGCTCCTCGGCCGCGTCAGCCGGCTGAAGACCTCGCCGGGCATCCTCGCGCTCGCTCCGACACCGGAGCCCGTCGATCTCGCGAAGCTCGACCTCGACGAGAGCACGCTCGTCCTCGTCGCCTCCGGCGTCGCCGATCCCGGCAATCTCGGCGCGCTGGCGCGATCCGCGGAGGCGTTCGGCGCGTGCGCTGTCCTCGTCGCGCGCGGCGGCGCGAGCCCCTGGAGCGACAAGGCGCTGCGCGGATCGATGGGGAGCCTCCTGCGCGTGCCGGTCGGATTCGGCGAGGATCCCGAGATCCTCGCGCAGGGGCTCGAGAAGCTCGGTTTCCGCCAGGTCGGGGCGTCGACGCGCGGAGGGAAGGACGCGCGCGCGTTCGACTGGCGCGGTCCGATCGCGCTGTGGATGGGCTCGGAGACGGGCGCCTTGCCCGAGCGCGCGAAGAAGTTCGAGCGCGTGACGATCTCGATGACCGGCGAGGTGGAGTCGCTCAACGTCGCCGTCGCGGCGTCGTTGCTGCTCTACGCGAGCGGACGATCGACGAAAGCGAGGAAGCGTGGCTGAGACGTTCTTCGGCGAGACCGATCCCGTCGCGGACGATCCGACGCGACCGCCGCCGCCCGGCGCGCCGCTCGCGGAGCGCATGCGGCCGCGCTCCGTCGAGGAATTCGTCGGACAGGAGCACCTCGTCGGTCGCGGCCACGTGCTCGAGCGCGCGCTCGCCGGCGACGCGCGGCAGAGCCTGATCCTGTGGGGCCCGCCGGGGACGGGCAAGACGACGCTCGCGCGGTTGATCGCGGCGCGGAGCGGGATGCGCTTCGTGCCGTTCTCGGCGGTGCTGTCGGGGATCAAGGAGATCAAGAGCGTGATGGTCGCGGCGGAGAGCGAGCGCGCCCGGAAAGGAAGGCGGACGCTCCTCTTCGTCGACGAGATCCACCGCTTCAACAAGGCGCAGCAGGACGCGTTCCTCCCGTACGTCGAGCGCGGGGACATCCTCTTGATCGGCGCGACGACGGAGAACCCCTCGTTCGAGATCAACGGGGCGCTCCTGTCGCGGATGAAGACGCTCGTGCTGAAGGTGCTCGACGTGCCGCAGATCGTGCGGATCCTCGAGCGGGCGCTCGCGGATCCGGAGCGCGGGCTCGGCGGAAACGCGGGCGCCAGCGCGGCGGTGCTCGAGCGGATCGCGAACGCGTCGGACGGCGACGCGCGGCGCGCATTGACCGCGCTCGAGTCCGCCGCGGAGCTCGCGAGAGGCGGCGAGATCGACGAGGAGACGGTGCGCGAGGCGCTCCAGAGGAAGACGCTCCTCTACGACAAGTCGGGCGAGGAGCACTACAACGTGATCTCCGCGCTGCACAAGAGCGTGCGCAACTCCGACGCGGACGCGGCGCTCTACTGGATCTCGCGGATGATGGAAGCCGGCGAGGACGGGACGTACATCGCGCGGCGGCTCGTGCGGATGGCGAGCGAGGACATCGGGCTCGCGGATCCGCAGGCGCTCGGGATCACGATGGACGCCGCGCGCGCGTTCGAGATGCTCGGCTACCCGGAAGGAAAGATCGTGCTCGCGCAAGCCGCCGTGTACCTCGCGCGCGCGCCGAAGAGCAACGCGGTGTACGTGGCGCTCGGTGAAGCGGAGGAAGACGTGGCGAAGACCGCCGCCGAGCCCGTGCCGCTGCACCTGCGCAATGCGGCGACCTCATTGATGAAGGAAGTCGGCTACGGCGAGGGCTACCGCTACGCGCACGACGACCCGGAGGCGAAGGACGAGATGAAGTGCTTGCCGCCGTCGCTCTCAGGGAAGCGCTACCTACGCGACCGCTGACGAGGTACCGCCCGCCATGCGCTATCCGAGCAAGCGCTCGAGTCTCTCCGCCAACGCGCTCTCTCTCCGGCTCTGCTCCGCGTTCTCGATCGCCATCCGCAGCGCGCGCGGCGAGCCGACGAGCACCACGAGTCGCTTCGCGCGCGTCACCGCGGTGTAGAGCAGCTGTCTCTGCAGCATCATCCAGTGCTGCGTGACGAGCGGGATCACCACCGCGGGGAACTCGCCGCCTTGTGATCGGTGCACGGTGATCGCGAACGCAGGCTGCAGGTCCGACATCTCTCCGTCGGCGTACGTCACCTCGCGCTCCGGGAAGCGCACGAGCAGGCTGCGGCTGTCGAACACGCGCTCGATCCGGCCCATGTCGCCGTTGAAGACCTCCTTCTCGTAGTCGTTCCGCGTGTGGATCACCCGGTCGCCTTCGCGCCACGTCCGCGAACCCTGGCGGATCTCCGGGCCGCCCGTCGCCAGCTTCTCGCGCAAGCGCTCGTTCAGCGCGTCCACTCCGCACTCGCCCCGGTACATCGGCGCGATCACCTGCACGTCGTCGATCCACTTCATCCCGAACGTCTCGCCGATCCGCCGCGTCACGACGTCGACGAGCAGCTCCGCGCACTTCGCGGGATCCTCCGCGGGGAAGAAGTAGAAATCGGAGTCCTTGTCGCCGCGCTCCGGCAGCCGCGGTTGCTCTCCCTCGAGGATCCGGTGCGCGTTCTCCACGATCAGGCTGTCCTCCGCCTGCCGGTAGATCTGCGTCAAGCGGTACACCGGCACGACGCCGGACTCGATCAGGTCGTGCAGCACGTTGCCGGGTCCCACCGACGGCAGCTGGTTCGGATCGCCGACGAGGATCGCGCGCGTCGGCGGCTGGATCGCTTTCGCGAGATGGTGCGCGAGCGCGACGTCGAGCATCGAGATCTCGTCGACGACCACGAGATCGGCTTCGAGCGGATTGCGGGCGTCGTGCACGAAACTCTCCGCTTGCGGATCCCAACCGAGCAGGCGGTGGATCGTCTGCGCGTCGCGACCGGTCGCTTCGGAGAGGCGCTTCGCCGCGCGCCCCGTCGGCGACGCGAGCGCGACGCGCGCTTGCGCCGCGGCGGCGAGCTCGACCACGAGGCGGACGATCGTCGTCTTGCCGACGCCCGGTCCGCCGGTCAGGAGCGCGAGCGGATGCGCCAGGAGCCCGAGCACGGCGTCGCGCTGTTTCTCGTGCAATTCGATGCCCGAACGCCGCTCGGCCTCGCGCAGGCTCGCGGCGTCCGCCCACGGCCGCACTGGGCCCGAGCGCAGGAGGTGCGCGAGATTCCTCGCGAGCTCCGTCTCGCAGTGCGCGAGGTGCGGGAGGTAGACGCGGTCCAGGTCGCCGCCTTCGCCGTCGACGACGACCTCGCGGAGCTCCTGCGCCTGCGCGAGCGCCGTCCTCAACACGGCCTCGGGCATCGAGCCCGCGAGCAGCTCGGCGCTCTCCTGCACGAGGCGACCGCGCGCGAGCAGCGAGTGTCCCTCGTCGGAGGCGAGCTTGAGCGCGTGGACGAGCGCCGCGCGCGCGCGCCGCGGATCGTCCGGCGCGAACCCGAGCGCCGCGGCGAGCTTGTCCGCCGTCGCGAAGCCCATCCCGCGGATCCCGGACGCGAGGACGTACGGGTCGTCGCGTACGCGGCGCTCGGTCTCCGGACCGAGCGCGCGCATCGCGGCGTTCGCCTGCCACGGCCCGAGTCCGAGACCGCGCAGGAACACCTGCGCGCGGTGCTGCCCCTGCTCCGCCATCACCGACGCGATGAGGACGTCGCGCACCGCGGGGCGCAGACCGCGCACGGCGTCGAGCTTCTCCGGATGCTCGAGCATCGCGTCGAGCGCGTTGTCGCCGAGCGCGTCGACGATGCGCTCCGCGAGCTTCGGTCCGATCCCCTCGAACCGGTCCGACGCGAGGTACTTCACGAGGCCCGCGCGATCGGCGGGGATGAGCACCTCGAGGAGATCGAACTCGAATTGCAATCCGTGCGACTTGTGCTCGCCCCAGCGGCCGGAGAGCCGCACGCGCGAGCCCTCGGCGGGTGCGTCGGAACGCCCGACAGCGGTCGCGAGGGTGGCGCGGAAGGGGCTCGCGCCGCGCGCACCGAGAGGTGGCTCGTAACCCTTTTCCGGGGAGACCCTTAGGACGCAGTAGAGCGTGCCCGCGTCGGCGTAGGTGACCCGCTCCACCGTTCCCTGGAGCACTTCCTCCGAGCCGCGCGGCGCGTCGACCACGGCGGCGAGCATCGCAGCCGCGCCGTCCCGATTCCAGAAGGGCCTTGGCGGTCGCCGAAAGCCGAGCTAGCCTGTTCGCCCCACTTGCGCCCCACCATCACCCGGAAAGCCTGCGCTTGATCAAAGTCCTTGTCCGTCCGAACGAGTCCCTCGAGGCAGCACTGCGCCGTTTCAAGCGCCAGTGCAACTACGGCGGGGTCTTCCGCATGGCCAAGGCCAATTCGTGGCACGAGAAGCGCTCCGACAAGCGCCGCCGCGAACGCCGCGAACGCCTCCGCACGATCCAGAAGGCGACGCGCAAGAACGATCCGAAGCGCAAGCGCGGCCGCAAGCGCAGCATGCGCTCGCCGCGGATGGGTCGCGACTCGCGCGAAGCCCGTCCGAGCGCGGCCTGACCGCGCGCGCCCGCGCCGGATAGGCCGCGACCGCGGCTCCAGCGATGGGCCTTTTCGCCAAAGACCGCGACCTCACGCAGGCTCCGAAGGAGGTCGAGCTCCGCGTCGACGCGAGCGATCTGCGACAGCGCGCCGAGGCCGTCGAGCTGCGACTCGACGCCTTCCTCGTCCTCCATCTCACGTGGAGGTCGCGCAACTCGATCCAGGAGCTCATCCGCAGCGGCCAGGTCCTCGTCGACGCGACGACACCGGATCAACCGCGCGGCACGGGCTCGGTGACGGTCGAGCGCCGGCCCGGCCGCCGGCTGCGCAACGGTTCGCGCGTCGTCGTGCTCATCCCCGAGCACCTGCGTCTGCCGACGACCGGTCCGTGCTCCGACGAGCTCTCGATCCTGTACGAGGATGAGGGGATCCTCGCCGTCGACAAGCCTCCCTTCGTCGCGGTGCACCCCGGCGGAAGGCACCTCGTCGACACGCTGATCCAGCGGGTGCACGCGCGCTACGGAGCGGGTTTCGAGCTCGAGCGCGGCGGCGCGCCGAGGCTCTGCCACCGGCTCGACCGCGAGACGAGCGGCATCGTGCTCGTGGGCAAGAATCCGGCCGCGCACAGCGACGTGATGGTGCAGTTCGAGCGCCGGCAAGTGGAGAAGGAGTACTTCGCGATCGTGCGCGGATCGCCGGAGGTCGACGGCGGGGTCATCGACTTCCCGATCGCGGGCGCGCGCACGAGCAAGGTCGAGCTCAAGATGGCCGTGATCTCGGACGGACAGCCGTCGCGGACCGAGTGGCGCGTCCTCGAGCGCCGCGCGGGCTGCGCGCTGCTCTCGTGCTCGCCGCACACGGGGCGGCAGCACCAGATCCGCGTGCACCTGGAGGCGATCGGACATCCGGTCGTCGGGGACAAGCTGTACGGCGCGGACGCCGACGTGTTCGAGAAGAGCCTCGACGGCCGGCTCACGCGCGCGGACCTCGCGGAGCTCGGGATGCCGCGGCACGCGCTCCACAATCACCGCGTCGCGTTCCGTTCGCCCGCGACCGGAGAGCGCGTCGAGGTGCGGAGCCCGCTGCCGCCGGACATGGCGGCGTTCCTCGAAGCGCAGGCGCGGTGAGCGGGGTCAGGCGGCCTTCGCGGCACCTGCATCGAGCGCGCGCTCGACGACGATCAGCGCGGCCGTGACCGCGAGACCCACGGCGACCGTCGTCACGAAGTTCGCGGCCAGGATCGCGACGAGCGTCAGCCCGACGCCGAGTCCGGCGAGGACGCCGGTCCAGTCGAGCTGCGCCTCGATCGCATCCGGGGCGACGGAGAGCGGCGGTTCGTGCACGAACTTCCCGTACAGCGTCCGGAGGAGGATCAGGGAGACGAGCGCCGCGGGCAGCGAGAGTCGCAGCGCGAACGCGAAGCTCGCCTGGCTCCAGGCGAGGACGAAGAGCAGCGCGTAGAGCGGGAGCAGGAACCGCAGCGCGACGGCCTTGATCGCGCCGCGGTCGTGCGCGCCGCGGGGGAGCGGCGACGTCTCGAGGATCCACCGCGCCTCGTGGCTCGCGGTCGCCGGCACGTGGACGAGGAGGATCGGCAGGTACGCGGCGGGCGTGAAGAGGAGCACGGCGAGGAGGCCCTCGCGCATCGCGCCCGCTTCGCCGCGCGAGCCGGCGATCAGGAACGCGAGGGGGATGCCGATCATCGGATACGTGCGCACGACGAACTCCCGCTCGAGCGGCAGCGCGTCGAACACGAGGTCGAACGCGGGCCGCTCCGCGCGCCGGACCCAGACGCGCGTCGCGAGCGCGCGCAAGGGCGAGAGGAGGAGAGCGATCCATCCGCCGCTCGTCCGCGCGCGCGGCGCGCGCGGCAGGGGCGCGATCGCGAGGACGAGGAGCGCGGCGAGACCGGCGAGCCAAGGGGCCGCGCGCCAGAGCGCGGGCAGGTCGACTCCCGCGGGAGCGATCGACGTCGCGAACCAGGCCGGCGGGAGCCAGCCGAGCCCGGCGTCGACCGGCGACGTGAGATGGATCATCCTCGGCACGAAGCGCAGGCCGACGGCGAATCCGAGGACGACACCGACGACGAGCACGGTCTGGAGGAGGACGAGGAGCGCCTCCGCGCGCTCGCCGAGGAT
Source organism: Planctomycetota bacterium (assembly GCA_036006425.1). GTDB lineage: Bacteria > Planctomycetota > UBA1135 > UBA1135 > DASYPQ01. The sequence continues at coordinate 9,082 of DASYPQ010000010.1, read as the reverse complement.
CGACTGGATTCCGAGGAGGATCGCGGCGAGGAAGAGCGACTGCGCGAGGCCCGCGGCGACGAACCCGAGCCTGGGTCCGAGCCCGTGGACCGGCGCGAACCAGGCCGCGGGCACGAGGGCCGCGAGCGAGAGCACCGCGAGGGCGAACAGGACGAGCATCGTGCGCGCGAGACGGAGCTCCGTGCGCGTGACGGGCAAGGCCTCCACCCACTCGGCGGCTGCGTCGGCGCGCAGGAGCGGCCCGAAGTCCCCGAGCAGCGGGAGGACGATGAGCGCCCCGCACACCGCGAGCGCGAAGACTCCGTACGCGAACGGCGGCAGCACGTCGCTCGTGAGTCCGCACAGGACCGCGGCGGCGCCGCCGTGGACGATCAAGGGAGCCGCGGGCCACGCACCGGCTCCCCACTGCGCCGCGAAGCCGGCCCGGAAGACGCTGTGCACGCGACGCCACACGCCGGTACGGTACCGTAGCTTGGTGGATCTCCTGATCCCCGGTCCGGTCGGCGATCTCGAGGCGACGTTGTGGTTGCCCAAGGATCGCGAGAAGCCGCGCGCGGCTTGCGCCTTCTGTCATCCGCACCCGCTCCACGGCGGGACGATGAACAACACGGTCGTCTTCCGGGCCTCGCGCGGGCTGCAGCAGGCCGGGCTCGCGGTCCTGCGGTTCAACTTCCGCGGCGTCGGGCAGAGCGGCGGCGACCACGACGGGCGCGGGGGCGAGGAAGGGGACCTGAAGGCCGCCCTCGACCACCTCGAGCGCACGTTCCCCGGAGTCGAGCTCTGGGCGGGAGGCTTCTCCTTCGGCTCGCGCACGGCCGCGTCGCACGCGCTCAGCGATGCGCGCGTCGCGCGGGTGATCCTCGTCGCGTTCCCGGTCGGGGCGTTCGACCTCTCGTTCGTGACCGCGCTAGCGAAGCCCGGCCTGATCCTGATGGCCGGAAAGGACGAATACGGGACGCTCGAGCAGCTCAAGATGCGCTTCCCGGATCTGTACCCTGGTCTCGTGACCGACGAGATCCCCGACGTGAACCACTACTTCCACGGCGCGACCAGCGAGCTGCAGAGCCGCGTGCGCGCCTACGCCGAGCGCGCGCTCGAGAGGCCTGCATGACCCCCGATCCGTCCGCTCCCGACTATCCCGCCGACAGGGTGCCCTCGATCCGGCAGGTGATGATGCCGCGCGACACGAACGCGCTCGGGACGATCTTCGGCGGCGTGATCCTCGCCCAGGTCGACCTCGCGGCGGCGATCGAGGCGCACAAGTCGCATCCGAGCCGCATCGTGACCGTCTCGATGGACAAGGTCGTGTTCAAGCAGCCGGTGTTCGTCGGCGACCTCGTCTCGTTCTTCACGGACACCGTGCGGATCGGGAGGACGTCGATCACCGCGCACGTCTCCGTGTGGGCGCAGCGCCGTTTCGGCGGCGGCGAGTTCGTCCACGTGACCGAAGCGGACGTGACGATGGTCGCGGTCGACGACCAGTTCCGCCCGACGCCCATCCTCCGGCGGTAGGCGGCGCGTGCGCACCTCCAGGATCGGAATCGCCGCGGTCCTCCTTCTCCTCCTCGGTTGTCCGAAGAATGGCGGCGGGAGCCACGCGATCGACGGCCCGTTCACCTTCCTGACCACGGACAACCCGAACGGGGAGGACGACGATCCCGCGGTCGCCGTCGACGCGGCGGGGAATCTCCACGTCGTGTGGTTCTCGGACCGCGACGGGACGAAGGACCTCTACTACGTGAGGTCGACCGGCATCGATCTCCACACGACGACGATCGCGTGGACTCCGCCCGTGCAGATCACGGACCTCGATCCGGTGCAGTTCCCGCCGCCGACGCAAGGCGACAACTTCCCTTCGATCGCGGTCGACGCGGACGGGACGATCAATGTGGCTTGGTTCCGCTGGAACCTCTCGAACGAGTGCCACATCCTGTTCGAGCGCAGCGACGGGACGCCCGCGGGCTGGGCGAGCGCCGTCCCCGTCGATGTGACGGTGGGCGCGAACTTCGATCGGTTCCCGCACATCGTGCGTTTCGCCGCGGACGACCTGCGGATCTACTTCGGGTCGAGCACGCGCGGCACGCCGGCCGTGAACGACATCTTCGTCACGAGCTCGTCCGACGACGGAGCGAGCTGGAGCACGCCCGCGGCCGTCGCCACGTTGAACACGCCGGGCGAGCAGTCCCAGTTCCCGACGGTCGTCAAGCTCGCGAACGGCACGTACGCGGCGACGCTCGACCGCTGGGACCTCGGGACGACGCTCGACCTGTTCGACCCTTCGTCCGACGTCTTCTACGCGGAGTCGAGCGACGGCGATCTCTGGACGGTCGACCAGGTCACGAACGACGCGCCCGACGACGTCAACGACATCACGCCGACGCTCTTCTTCGACCACGCCAGTGCGGCGCACCTCGCGTGGGCGACAATCGGATTCGGCGATCCGGCCGCGGACATCGTGGAGGTCCCGGTGAGCGAGCGCGCGCTGTACCCGGTGTCGGCGCACACGCTCGATCCGGCGCTCGGCATCGCGGACCACTCGCCCGAGATCGTCGCGGTGACGGTCGCCGGGCTGCAGGTGTACGTGATGATCTGGGTGCGGATCGCGGACGGCGTCCACAACCAGGTCGGCTACCGCGTGTTCTCCTGACTCAAGAGCCGCGCGGCCTGGACGCGCGGATCCTCGCTCTTCGTCAGCGTGCCGAACACCTGCTCGAGCGTCCCGTCGCGGCCGGCGAGCGCGCGCAGCTCGTCCATCGTGCCGATGCCGACGAGCCGTCCGTGGTCGAGCACCGCGATCCGATCGCACAAGCGTTCCGCGACGTCGAGCACGTGCGAGGTGTAGAGCACCGAACCGCCGCGCGAGGCCCACGTCCGGAGCACCTCCTTGAACACCGCCGTCGTCGGCGCGTCGAGCCCGTTCAGCGGCTCGTCGAGCACGAGGAGCTTCGGTCGCGGCAGGATCGCGCATGCGAGCGCGACCTTCTGGCGCATGCCGCGCGAGAACGCGCCGATCGGATCGTCGATCCGATCGGCGAGATCGAGCGCGGCGATCAACCTCTCGCCCTCGCTCGCGATGCGCTCCTCGGCGAGCCCGTGGAGGCGTCCGACGAGCGCGAGATGCTGGCGCGGACTCAGGTTCGCGTAGAGAGGCGCGCCCTCGGGCACGAACGACAGGAGCTTCCGCGCGAGCAGCGGCTCGCGGTGCGTGTCGTGGCCGCCGATCGACGCGTGGCCCGAGCTCGGCTCGAGGAGCCCGCACAGGATGCGGAGCGCCGTCGTCTTGCCCGCGCCGTTCGGTCCGATGAGGCCGAGCACTTCTCCTTCGCGGACGTCGAGGCGGAGCTCGCACAGGGCCTCGCGACCCTCGAAGCTCCGCGTCACGCCGTCGAACTGGACGAGCGCCATGCGGGCGCGAGTCTCAGAGCAGCGATTCCGAGTCGCAGTACTCGGAGGGGATCCCGGCCTTCTCGGTGACCTCGGCCGCGATCTCCGCGAGGCGGGACTTGGACGCGAGCTTGAGCTTCTTGTTCGCGACCTTCGCGTCGTGCGCGAGGATGTGGATCTCGCGCGGGCGGATCTCGCCCATGCGCTTCACCCAGGCCTTGACCTCGGCGTCGCTCGAGTTGTCGAAGCCCTCGCCCTTGCCGAAGCGCGCCTGGACGATCAAGGACTCGAGGTGCGTCAGGTTCGTCTGGAGGCTCGTCAGGTCCGCGCCCTTCTTGCCGGTCATCGCGGTGAAGGTCTTCAGCGTGCCCCACTCGAACCGCGCGAGGACGCGGTCGAACACGGCCAGGTTGTGGCGCACGTTCGGGGTCTCGAAGTGCGGGTCGTCGGACTGGAGCCAGAGCTTGGCCTTCGGGAACCACTTGTTCCGAAGGTCCCTCAAGTTCGTGGTGATTTCCCTGAAATCGGGGTGCATCGTCGGGTCGACTTCGGATCCGACGGCGGCGATGCTCTCGATCTTCTCGCCGCCCTTCGAGAGGCGGATGATCGTCCGGGCGGCGGTCGTGATGACCACGGAAGCCCGCGGCATGCGGTTGTCGCGGCTGACGGACAGCGCGTTCTCGGAGTACCCGAAGTCGATCCCGAGAGCGGCGCCGAGTCGCTCGCTCTTCAGCGGCCCGCGCAGGATCGGCGAGGCGAGATCCGCCGCCGGGATCGGGGGCCTCTCGAATTTGGCTGCGGGGTCGTGCACGCGCGTCGGTCTACCGGCCCTCTGGCCGACCGATGTGGCGCGCATGATAGAGCGTGTCGTGCCCGGTTCCTAGGCTTCTCGTGTCCGCTCGCGACCGCGGGCGCAGCGCGAACGAGAAGAGGGCGATCGCGGCGCCGCCTCGGATCGGATGGTCGGCGCAGACGCGGAGCCAGCGAAGGATTGCCGTTTCACCCGCGGAAGGGTCGATCGAGTCGCACACGACGACGACCGCGAACGCGCCGACGACTCCGAGGACCACGGGCGCCCACCCCAAGTGCGGCCGGCGGGATTCGGCGGACCGGGCTTCTTCGTCGCGCATGGTCTTCGGTAGGCTCCTTCCGGCCGACGCCCGTCGCGCGGCCTCGGTTGCCGATTGCTCGGAGATTCCAGGTCGCCTTGACACCCTTTCCGGGCCGGCCCTAGACTCTGCGCGACCCAATCGACGGAGTACCCTCCGAGGGAGGCTTCGAGGAGGGGTACCCTGGGGCTCGGTGGCCTTGCCGGGTGGCCTGGACGCGGCCGAGCCGGCCCCCGACGCGGGGGCGCTCGACGGGGAGCCAGGACCCCGCGGCGCGGTGGCCGAGTCCGTTCCCGCCCGTTCTCCGGACCCCCGGGGGGCCCGGGACGGCCCCGCAGGGGATCGGTCGCGAGCGATGTACTTCGACTACCTCAACGTCCTCATCTTCTCCGGCGTCGGCCTCGTGTTCGTCTTCGCGAACATGATCGCGGGGTCGTTGATCCGCCCGAAGCGCAAGACGACCGAGGGGCGCGAGGTCTACGAGTGCGGCGAGCCCACGATCGGCGAGGCCTGGATCCAGTTCGACATCCGCTACTACACGGTCGCGCTCGTCTACGTGATCTTCGCGGTCGAGATCGCGTTCCTCTTCCCCTGGGCCCTCGTGCTCAAGGAGTCGCTCGCGGAGACGGGTGCGGCGGCCGGCGAGGGGATCGGCGCGTTCGCCCTCGTCGAGGGCGTCGCCTTCATCGTCGTCCTCTTCATCGGTCTCGCGTACGTGTGGGCGAAGGGCGACCTCGACTGGGTGCTCACCTGGCAGCGGACGCGGTACGAGCCGCGGCAGCCGCGCGTGCGCATCACGATCCCGAGCGTCGAAGAGATCACGGCGATCCAGACGCCCGCGCCTGCGCCGGCGGCCGCGGCCGCGGCCGGCGCCAAGCCCGGGGAGGCGGCCTGATGGGCCTGATCGAACATCAATTCGAGGAGAACGTCCTCACGACGCGCGTCGACTGGCTCCTCAACTGGGCGCGGCTCAACAGCATCTGGCCGATGACTTTCGGCCTCGCGTGCTGCGCGATCGAGATGATGGCCGTCGGCGCCGCGCACCACGACATCGACCGCTTCGGCGCGGGAGCGTTCCGCGCGAGTCCGCGGCAGGCGGACCTGATGATCGTGGCGGGCACGGTGAACTTCAAGATGGGCGAGCGCGTGAAGCGCCTGTACGACCAGATGCCGTCGCCGAAGTACGTGATCGCGATGGGCGCGTGCGCGACCGGCGGCGGGCCGTACTTCAAGTTCGGCTACACGGTGATGAAGGGCGTCGATCGCTGCGTGCCCGTCGACGTGTACATCGCCGGCTGTCCGCCGAGGCCCGAAGCCCTGCTCGAGGGACTAATGAAGCTGCAGGAGAAGATCCGCCGCTCGTCCGTGGTGCGCCGGCCGGCGCGGATGGCATGACGCGCACGCGCGCGCCGCACCGCCCATGAACTTCGACGGAATCCACGACCGCCTGCGCGTGATCCAGGCTCCCGGTCTGCTCGGCGCCGACCTGCCGCGCGCCGCGATCCCCGGCGCGAAGCACGGCGAGTCGAAGGACGCGGGACGCGGAGGCGACGCGTTCGTGCTCGTCGATCCGCAGAAGATCGTGCCGTTCCTCCACGTGTGCCGCGACGAGGACCGGCTGCGGTTCGACGTGCTCGTCGATCTCTCCGCGACCGATCCGAAGGCGGAGGACCCGAACCTCTGGATCAACATCAACCTGCTCTCGGTCGAGCGCCGGCAGCGGCTCGCCATCAAGGCGCTGCTGCCGAAGGCCGACTTGAAGATGCCGTCGTCGACTGCGATCTACCGCGCCGCGCAGTGGCACGAGCGCGAGTGCGCGGAGATGTTCGGCATCACGTTCGTCGGCCACCCCGACCCGCGGCACGTTCTGCTGCCCGACGACTGGGTCGGCTACCCGCTGCGCAAGGACTACGTGTTCCCGAAGGAGTACCACGGCATCTCGTGCGAGTAGCGCGCGAGAAGACGCTGGAACCATGTCCGCCGAACCGCAAGGGAGCATGACGCTCGAGGAGCAGGCGCGGGTCCTGCCTACGGGCGAGCGCGAATTCTTCCTCGACGTCCACACGACGGACCTCGAGGTGAACTTCGGTCCGCAGCACCCGGCGACGCACGGCGTGATGCGCATCCTGATGCGCGCGGACGGCGAGGTGATCACGGGCGCGCAGCCGCACCTCGGTTACCTGCACCGTTGCGCCGAGAAGATCGGCGAGAACGTCGAGTGGCTCCAGTACCTGCCGTACACCGACCGCTACGACTACCTGGCGGCGATGAACAACAACCTCGGCTACAGCATGGCCGTGGAAGCGCTGATGCCGGGGCTCGAGCTCCCGCGCCGCGCGCACATGATCCGCACGATCTGCGCCGAGCTCAATCGCATCGGCAGCCACCTGATCGCCTTCGGGACGTACGGCCTCGACATCGGCGCGTTCACGCCGTTCTTCTACGCGTTCCGCGAGCGCGAATGGATGATGGCGCTGTTCGAGAAGATCTGCGGCGCGCGCCTGACGTACAGCTACATCCGCATCGGCGGCGTGTTCAACGACGCTCCTCCGGGCTGGCTCGAGGAAGTCGGGCGGTTCTGCGACGTGTTCGAAGAGAAGTGGAAGGAATACGTCGACCTCCTGGTGATGAACCAGATCTTCGTGAAGCGCACGGCGGACGTCGGCGTGATCCCGAAGGAGATGGCGCTCGACTTCGGCCTGACCGGTCCGATGCTGCGCGGGTCGGGCGTCGACTTCGATCTGCGCCGCGACATGCCGTACTCCCTCTACGGCGAGATGCTGAAGGACAATGCCTTCGACGTGATCGTCGGCAAGGGCGAGAAGGGGACGCTCGGGGACTGCTGGGACCGCACCTACTGCCGCGTCTACGAGATGATGGAGTCGATCAAGATCGTGCGCTGGTGCCTCGAGCGCATCGAGCCGGGCCCGGTGCTCGGCGACATCCCGAAGGTGCTGCGCATCCCGCCCGGCGAGGCCTACGTCGGCATCGAGAACCCGCGCGGCGAGCTCGGCCACTACGTCGCATCGGACGGGGGCAAGGTCGCGACGCGCGTGCGCGTGCGCGGGCCGTCGTTCACGAACGTCTCCGTGCTCGAGGACCTGCTCCCCGGCGCGCTGATCGCCGACGCGATCGCCATCATCGGCTCGACCGACGTCGTCATCGGGGAGACGGACCGCTAGCGCGATGGACGGCGGGAACGTCTTCCTGACGCTGCTCCAGAAGATCGCCCCCGCGGGCGTTCCGAGCTGGGTGCTCGTGCTCTCCGCGTGCCTCATCGGCATCGGGATCCTCGTCGGACTGGTCTCCGTGCTCGTGATGTTCGCGGTCTGGCTCGAGCGCAAGGTCTCCGGCCACATCCAGTGCCGCTTCGGCCCGATGTACGCGGGCGGCTGGCACGGCTGGGCGCAGTCGCTCGCGGACGGCATCAAGCTCCTCGCGAAGGAGGACCTGATCCCGCTCGGAGCCGATGCGGCGCTCTTCGTCCTCGCGCCGGCGATCATGCTGGCCGCGATCTTCGGCGCCATGGCGGCGATGCCGCTCGCGCCGGGCGTCTACTTCGCGAACCTGAACCTCGGCCTGTTCGCCATCCTGGCGATGTCCTCGATGACGACGATCGGCGTCGTCATGGCCGGCTGGGCGTCGAACTCGAAGTGGGCTCTGTACGGCGCGATGCGCGAAGCAGCGCAGGTCGTCGCGTACGAGATCCCCCTCGGCATCTCGCTGCTCGTGCCGCTCATGGTGATCGGGACGCTCAACCTCGGCGAGGCGAGCGCGCGCCAGGCCGGCTGGTTCGGCATGCACTGGATCCTCTTCCAGAACCCGTTCGTTCTCCCCGCGTCGATCCTCTTCTTCACCGCGGCGCTCGCGGAGACGAAGCGCGCGCCGTTCGACCTGCCCGAGTCCGAATCGGAGCTCGTCGCCGGCTTCATGACCGAGTACTCGGGCATCCGCTGGTCGTTCTTCTTCCTCGAGGAGTACGCCGCGATGTTCCTGATGTCCGTCGTCGGCGCGGTCTTCTTCTTCGGCGGCTTCGAGAGCCCGTTCACGCACATCGCGCGCGAGTCGTTCGGCTCCGACAGCGTCGCCTACCAGGTCGTCGCCGGCGGCACGCTGATGACGAAGGCGATGTTCGGCGTCTTCCTGATGATGTGGATCCGCTGGACGCTGCCGCGCGTGCGCATCGACCAGGTGATGAGCATGGGGTACAAGTACCTGACGCCGCTCGCGCTCCTGTGCGTCCTCGGCGCCGGGATCTGGGAGGCGATCTTCCCGGGCGCTACGCCATGAACGCCGCCAAGAGCTACTTCAAGAACGTCTGGGACTCGGTGGCGACGACGCTCATCGGGATGAAGATCACCGGGAAGTACCTGCTCCAGAAGCCGATCACGGTCCAGTACCCCGACGAGCGCCTGCCGATCCCCGAGCGCTACCGCGGCATCCACTATCTCGAGCAGGAGAAGTGCATCGACTGCCTCGCCTGCGCGCGCGCGTGCCCGATCGACTGCATCGAGATGGACGCGGTGCGGCACGGCAAGGAGCTCGAGTGGATCTCGTTCACGCTCGACTACCAGAAGTGCATGTTCTGC